>CAWISI010000009.1:0-232940 GCA_963838785.1 uncultured Acidobacteriota bacterium | reverse complement strand
TTGAACGTGCCCTGCAGCATTGGAATATCGCCGTGCAAGGCCGAATCTGCGCCGACATCGGTGCCTCCACTGGTGGCTTCACCGATTGCCTTCTGCAGAACGGCGCCGCCCGCGTGATCGCTATTGATACCGGCCAGGGGCAGATCGCATTCCAACTTCGCCAGGACCCTCGTGTCCGCCTGCTGGAGAAGACCAACGCGCGTTACCTCACCCGCGAGAAACTCGGTGAAGAAGTTGACCTCATCGCAATGGACGTCTCATTTATTTCCGCCACCCTCGTTTTACCTGCCGTCATCTCTGCTGCATTTCCTGAGGATGCGTCGTCTCGCGCGGGCCGAGACCTGATTGTTCTCGTGAAGCCCCAATTCGAAGTCGGTCGCGACCTCGTGGGCAAAGGCGGAATTGTCCGTGATGCAGCGGCGCAGCAGCGTGCAGTCGAAAAAATTCGCACCGCCGTTGAGGCGCTAGGGTCGAGCTCCATTGAGGTCATCGATTCTCCCATCCTCGGCGCCGAAGGCAACCGCGAATTCCTTTTGTATGCCAGGTTTTGAGCCAAATCCCCGTCCATCCTTCTATTTCGATACAATTTCACTTTCAAGATGACCAGCAAAACTTCGTCTGCCAAAGCCGTCGGTATTGTTTCCAAACCAAATAAACCGGAAGTAGCCCAGATCGTGCCAGGACTAAAGGAATGGCTAACCGGCCATGGATACTCTTACGTCGTCGATCCCGAAACTGCCCGCTTTGCGGCAGGTGCTGAAACCCTCTCCCGGGTTGACATGGCGTCGCGCCAGCTCGAGTTCGTGATCGTGCTCGGCGGAGACGGTACTCTGCTTTCCGCCGCGCGCGCAGTTGCTTCTGCCGGAATTCCTATTGTTGGCGTCAATTTGGGCGCACTCGGATTTCTAACCGAAATCCCGCTTGACGAGCTTTATCCAACGCTGGAAAGCATCATTAAAGGTTCTTGCGGTCTCGATATCCGCTCCATGGTCCACTGTGAAGTGAGCCGCGGCCGCGAGATGGTTGCCAGTTACGAGGCGCTGAATGACGTCGTGGTCGGGAAGGGAACTATCGCGCGCCTGAACCATTGTGACGTTTACATCGACCAGGTGTTCGTTTCGCGTTACCAGGCCGACAGCCTGATCGTTTCCAGCCCCACCGGTTCCACCGCATATTCGCTCGCCGCCGGGGGCCCGATTCTTATGCCCGATGTCGACAGCTTCGTGATCACCCCAGTCTCAGCCCACTCGCTCACTCACCGCCCTTTAGTGGTGCGCGATACTTCGCAAATTGAAATTGTAGTTATGACCGGCGAAGACGAAGCTTACTTGAGTATCGACGGCCAGGCCGGAATGCCGGTCTATGACGGCGATCACATTTATTGTCGCAAGTCGGAATATCAGGTGAAACTGCTGCACACTCGCGGCACCTTCTTTGATGTGCTAAGCAGCAAGTTAAAGTGGGGGCAACGCTAGAAGACTTCGCGTCTTAGTTTATGGAGGGACGGGCGGGGTTCGTACCCCGCCCGTATCAACAAATCGCCACCGGCTACTATTCTGAGTCTTTGCGAATCTTCTTCCGGGCACGCTTTCGGGCCAACGCCTGTTTGACCCGGCGCTTTTCACCCGGCTTCAGGTAAAAGGAGTGACGCTTCACGTCCTTAATAATGTCTTCGGTCTGCACTTTTCGCTTAAAACGGCGAAGCGCATTCTCCAAAGACTCGCCTTCTTGAAGTCGAACTTCTGCCAACTGTCATCACCCCCAAACCGGTTCTGATTCCTTAAATAAAGCTTATCCTATTTGCCCCGCCGCCGTCCTTTCGTGCTGGAGAAATGTGGAAAAATATCCACAGTTCGACGTCAAATAATGCCCTTTTCATTCTTGACCAAGTTGTATGTCTCACAATAGGATGCCACCTCATGCCGCCTCATCGCAGAATTCTCATCCTCGCGTTTTGTACTGGAATCACTGCGGGCTTAGCCTCCAGTTTGAGCATCGAGTGGATGCGCTACCTTATGGTGGTTTTGATCGGAATTGTGGGAGCATTGTTTTGGCAGATCAATGAAGTTCGCGAAGAGGCAGAGAGCCACGTAATCCGCGCCGTCTCGCATCACCTGAATAACAGCCTGACGGTGACCATGAACCGCCGATACCTCGACCCGAAAATTCGCGAGCAAATCGTCGACGAGGAATTAGTGCGTTGCGCCTGGGTCATCCGGACGATTTTGCCGTCGCTTAAGGTTGGGTTACCGGATCTCCTCAAAATCCGGCGTCACGCCCATCCGAACCAGTGGGAAGAACCGGACGAGAAATGGTGGCAACAACAGCCGCCAACCGTGCATTAGGCACTTTGTTTAAAATCTGAGACGTCAAAACCGGGCGGTACTTGGAGCATGATCCACTTCGTCGTGCCCTGCAGGCAGCCAATCGTTCTATGATCTAATTGGCTCAAGACGGGAGAGCCGTATCCAAAGTCATGCAGACGAAGAGGCTCAAGTTTCTAGCTTTAGTTTCCCTGGCGCCAGCTGTCTTACTGGTGCCAGCAGTCAGGCACAAGTCGAGAAGCTCTGCCTATCCCGCAATGGCTTCTCTCGATCAATATCTGATGCCCGATCAAAATTCTGAAATCGCGCTGGCTCGCACTGCCGCCCCGACATCTGTTTCGGACGCCGCCGAAGTGATGGTTCTGGGGCCGCAGGGATACACCACCGCAGTGAAGGGCACAAATGGGTTTCTCTGCATTGTGGAACGCTCATGGGGCGCTGCCACCGATGAGCCCGAGTTCTGGAATCCGAAAGTGCGCGCCCCCATTTGCTTTAACCCGGCAGCTGCAACCAGCTTCGTGCCCATCTACCTGATGAAGACCAAATTAGTGCTGGCAGGAAAATCGAAGCGAGAAATCGTCGAGGCGACCGCATCGGCACTGGATAAAAAAGAACTGCCGGAACTGCAGCCGGGAGCGATGTGCTACATGCAATCCAAGCAGCAGTACTTGAACGATCGCGGTAAGAGCTGGCACCCACACTTGATGTTTTTGGTCTCCGGCGACTCGGCGAAAAGCTGGGGCGCCAACCTGCCGGGCTCGCCAATTCTGGCCTCCAATGATCCTGAAGAGCGAGTCACCATTTTCATGGTCGTGGTTGCCAAATGGTCGGATGGTACCCTGGCGCCGGTCGGTTCGACACTGACCTGGAATCAATTTGAAATCAGAGCCGCAAGTCAAGCCTTTCCGAATATTTCAGGCCTAATTGGTCACCCACGGTCTCGCGTCGCCGGATCAGCTTTGCGACTTCCCGTCGACCATCACTTCCGCAGGCCGCGGACGCGTGTTGTAATTTGACGCCAGCGCCATTCCATAAGCTCCAGCATCCAGGATTGCCAGAACATCTCCCGCAGCAACGGTCGGCAGGGTGCGATCGTGCGCAAAAAAGTCTCCCGACTCACACACTGGCCCGACAATATCGACGATTTCGGCGGCGACTGCTCGATGTTCGGTCGGAATGATTTGGTGCTCCGCCTGGTACAGCGCGGGCCGAATCAAGTCATTCATCGCCGCATCGACCACCACAAACTTCTTGCCGCCATTTTTTTTGCGATACAGCACGGTTGTGAGCAGGGCTCCGGCTGGTCCAATGATCGAACGCCCAGGCTCAAGTAACACTTTAACTTTCAATTCGCGCAACGGTCGCACGATCGCGCCAGCATATTCCGCGATCACGGCTTTAAAATCCTGCGGACCGTCGTAGTTGATCCCGAGCCCGCCGCCTGCGTCGACGTACTGAATCCTGTGCCCATCACCATGCAGCTGGCGCACCAGGTCCGCCACGCGTTCCATGGTCGCCCTGAAACGGCGCAAATTGCGTGATCTGCGACCCGATGTGCACACTGACTCCGGCGACCTTTAGATACTTCGAACGCGCCGCTGCTGCATACAGCTCCCGAGCCTCACCAATCGGCACTCCGAACTTGTGCTTCTGCAGTCCGGTCGAAATATAAGGATGCGTCTCCGCCGGAACATCCGGATTCACTCGCCACGCAATTCGCGCAGTGCGTTTCAGTTTCTCCGCGACCGCCGCGACCACCTCCAGTTCCGCCGGACTCTCCAGATTGAACAGCAGAATGCCGGCCTTGAGCGCGGCTTCAATTTCTGGCTGCAGTCTTTCCCACGCCGGAAAACACAACTCTTTTGGCTGTCGCTTTCATCGGCTCGCAACACCCGCTCCAGTTCTCCCCCTGAGACCACGTCAAAGCCGCAACCCAGTCGCGCCAGCATTCGCAGAATGCTCAGATTGGAATTTGCTTTTACCGAGTAGCAGATATGCGAAACTCCGCCAAATGCCTGCGCGAAAGCGCGAACCCGCTGGTGAATGCTCGCAGTGGAGTAAATGTAAAGCGGTGTTCCAAAACGCTCAGCCAGCTCTGACTCAGGGGAACCTGCTCGCAATTCAGCTGCCGGATGATTTTATTGGCCTTAGAACTGGTCCGCGAAACTCGCGGCAGGGAAGCCTTCTGCGAGCTGTAAATAAATCCTGGAGGCCGCTCAAAGGTAGTGTTTCACGTGCGCGGTGGCGTACTCCCCTTCACTTTTATCGCGACCACGGTCTGATCGTCGAAGGTTTCCACCCCGGACGCATGGTCCGCCGCAGCTTTAAAGATAGATTTCACGATCGATTCCGCCGATTGCGACGAGCATTCGGCAATGATCTTCTCCAGTCGCGTCCGGCCAAACAGTTCACCCTTGCTATTGGTCGCGTCGAGAATTCCATCGCTGAAGAAAACAAAAATGTCGTCCGGCTCGGCCTGAAAAACGAACTCGTCGTATTCGGCATCTTCGAACAGACCCAGCGGCAGACCGGTGGCCTCAATCAGCTGCGTCTTGCCCTTGTGGCAATAAACCGGTCGCGGAAGTCCCGAGTTCGCCACTTGCAACGTCAGGCTGGCGTCATCCCAGATGCCATAAATCAACGACACAAATTGAGCATCAATCCGGCGCTCCACCAGCGAATAATTCACCGCGGTAAGCATCTCCGCCGGCGCCGGTTCCATAGGCGCATGCGATCGCAAAATCCCCGCCACCACTCCGGCATAAATTGCCGCCGGCGCTCCTTTGCCGCTAACGTCGCCAATCACTAAACCCAGCCGCGATTGCGAGTAACTCAGAAAGTCATACAGATCTCCGCCGATCGTCCGCGCCGGAGAAAACTTCGCCGCAATCTCCAGGTGTGCCAGTTGCGGCAGAGTCTGTGGCAGCAGCCGCATTTGCAACTCTCGCGCCATTGCGAGATCGCGCTCCAGCCGGCCTTCCTGGCGCGCAATCTGTTCGTACAGCCGCGCATTCTCGATAGCAATCGCAATCTGCGCCGCCAGCGTAGTGATCGTCCGCTGATGATCTTCGGTAAAGAAGTTTTTCCGGGTGTGCTCCAGATCGAGCACTCCGATCACTTTGTCTTTGTAAATCAACGGCGCTGCCAGTTCCGATCGTGTCTCCGGATTGGATTCGATGTACCGCGCATCCTTTTTTACGTCCGCCACCAGGATCGCGCGCTGCTCTTCGGCAGCCGCTCCCACAATCCCTTTGCCGATCGGAATGTCATTCTTGAGCTGAATATTTTCCTGGAACCGCAGCGAGAAGCGATGCTGCAGCTTCTCTCCCGCATCATCGATCAGCAGAATGCTGAACATCTGGAAGTCGATCAGCTGGCTCAGCAGTTCGCCGACGCGCTTCAGCAGTTCGTCCAGATTGAGAATCGACGTCAGCTCGCGCGCAATCTCGTTCAGCAGCAGCAAGGTTTTAGTTTGCCGCGTCATGCGGGTGTAGAGTCGCGCGTTCTCGATACCCACCGCCATGCGCGACGCAATCAGCGTCAGCAGGCGCTTATGTTCTTCCGTGAAGTGGTCGGGTTGCGGCGATTCAATATCTATGACGCCAATCACCCGGTTCTTCACGATCAGCGGCACCGCCAGCTCTGAACGCACATTTGGCACCGCCGAAATATATCGCGGATCACTCGCAACATCGCCCACCAGCACCGCTTCCGCGCGCTGCGCGGCGACGCCAGTCACGCCCTCGCCCACCTTCACCCGAATGCGCTCCGCGATCTCTTTTGAATGCCCGACGCTGAAGCGGAAATAAAGCTCCTGCGTCTTTTCATTCAGCAGCAGAATGCCGAAAATCTCGTAATCGATGACCTTGCGGACGAGTTCCGCCACCCGCCGCAAGCGTGGTATCGAGATCGAGCGTGGTGTTGACCACATCCGCCACTTCCAGCAGCAGAGGATCGATTCGTGATGGTATTTCAGTTTGAACGGCGCCCATTTCCACTGCTTCAATCATAGCAGCCAGAGCTGCGTCGCGCTATTTATGTTCGGCACACCGCGCTGTGGAATACGGCGTCTACGTTTCGCCGCCTGGCGCGCTGTTGGGCAGCACGCAAATATCCGGAAGATTGCGGTATCGCTCGGCATAATCGAGCCCGTAGCCGACCACAAATTCATCCGGGATTTCGAAGCCGGTGTAATCCGCATGCACTGGCATCTTGCGTCGCGAGGGTTTATCGAGCAAGACCGCCACCCGAAAACTCTTCGGTTGATGCCCTTGCAGCAGCCGTTTCAGGAAGGTCAGCGTTAATCCAGTGTCCAGAATATCTTCGACCAGAATCACATTTTTCCCGCGCAAGCGACTGGTCCACGTCCTTGGTCAGTCTCACTTCGCCGGTCGAGTCCCACGCATGCCTTAGTTCCTGCGTCGGAGTAGGCCGGTTGCCATAGGTCGAGACGGCAATAAATTCGAAGGTCGCATCCACCTGCACCTGCCGCACCAGATCGCTCAGGAAAATTGCCGCACCCTTCAACACTCCGACAAAAATTACCGGCTGACCCATCGCGTCGTGCGTGATCTGCGCCGCCATCTGCGCCACCCGCTCGGCTATCTTCTCGCGCGAAAGTAAGACTTTAGGTTCGTTCATGGAACCAACATATTACTCCGCCATCGCCGCTAATAGTCAAAGACGCCATCAGGCGGTGCGCGAGATTCTCTTGTGTCTCTCCAGGGTTAGCTTTTTGCGGGCGCTCGATCCAATCTCAATAACCCACAGATTGAACCCGCTCAGCTGCACCCGCTAGAATGTTTACTCATCTTTTTTCGAAAGAGAACGGCCGCATGAAATTGAACGGTATCAAGACTCACCTGGCTCGGACACGCCACCTTCCGCATTCAAACTCCAAAAGGCAAGACCATCATCATCGATCCCTGGGTCATGGGTAATCCGGCATGTCCCGAGAAAGAAAAAGATGTCAAAGCAGTCGACATCCTGCTCTGCACTCACGGACATGGCGACCACATCGGCGACGCGGTCGAAATCGCCAAAAAGCACAATCCGAAAGTTGTCGGTATTCCTGAGCTGTGTGGCTGGCTCAAAAAGAAAGGCGTAAAGCAACTTGCTGAGATGAATAAAGGCGGAACCCAGCAAGTCGACGACATTAAAGTCACCATGGTCCACGCCGACCATTCCTGCGGAATTCAGGATGGCGACGATTACGTTTATGGTGGCGAGGCCTGCGGCTACGTCGTTGAGTTTGAGAACGGCACGAAGATTTATCACGCCGGCGACACCAACGTCTTCGGAGACATGGCGATCATCCGCGAACTTTATTCGCCCGACATCGCCATGCTTCCCATCGGCGATCACTACACCATGGGCCCGCGCGAGGCCGCATACGCCTGCAATCTACTGAAGCCGAACGCCGTAATCCCCATGCACTTCGCCACCTTTCCTGTGCTGACCGGGCGCCCGAGCGATCTTAGTAAGCTGGTGCACGGCGTCAAAATCGTAGAAATGAAACCCGGCGAAACCATCACCTAAGACGAGAGGCAATTATGCCCACAACTTCTGACAAGCCAGGCTGGATGATGCAAGGCATCACCTCCGAGCCAGTGGAGAATTATCTTTACTCAATGCTGCCGCCGCGCGATGAAGTACTCGCGGAGATGGAAAACCAGGCGGCCAAGCGCAACATTCCGATCGTCGGTCCCGCGGTTGGGCGCGTCCTGCATCAACTGGCGATGATCTCCGGCGCGAAAAATATTTTCGAGATGGGATCCGCCATTGGGTATTCGACCATCTGGTGGGCCCGCGCGGTCGGCGACGGCGGCCGCGTCATCTACACCGACGGTGATCGTAAAAACGCCGACGAAGCCCGCGGATATTTCGATCGCGCCGGGGTTGCCAACCGCATCACTATTAAAGTTGGCGACGCCCTCGAACTTCTCTCGGAACAGACCCAGCAGTTCGACATCATTTTTTGCGATGTCGACAAAGAAGACTATCCGCGCGCGCTGCGCATGGTCGTGCCACGTTTACGAAAAGGCGGCCTGCTGGTCGCCGACAATGTTTTATGGAGTGGCAAAGTCGCAGAAACCAACCCGTCAGAATGCATCCACGAAATCGATCCTCGAATTCAATCGCCTGCTGTACAGCTCGAAAGAGCTGTACACGACCATCCTGCCCATTCGTGATGGATTGGCAGTTGCCGTGAAGTTCTAGAACTCATGCCAAACCAGATTCAATTCTGGAAAATCTCTTGTGTATCGGTCCTCGTCCAACGTCAAAAATCGATCTGCCATAACCAGCGCATGAGCGCCTACGATGAAATCCGCCAGCAGTCGTTTGGGCTTTTCGCCTCCGGATTTGCGCCGTCGCCGCGTGTAATTGCCGAATCTCACCGCAATTTCGTGCCACACCGCTTCAGTTATTTGGAAATCGATTAGGATGCCTGTCTCATTTAAGAACTCGAGTACAAAACTCTTCGCCGCACCCGGATATGCGCACAGCTCGACATAAACCGGAGCACAGATGACGAGCTTACCCCGCGACCGCGAATGATCTAACTGGTTCTTGCATTCTGCTGAGGCAGCCTCGCCGGAAAGTAGCGCAGAAAGGACGTTCGTGTCGATTGCAGTCTTCAGCGCTTGCGCTCCGTTTCAGAGTCATCGCGCAACTTCGCCATCCACTCCTTCGAAGTCATCCTTGGCTTTTGTTTGCCGCGAAGTATGCCGACGTATTTGTCGAATGGACTGTTGGGTTCCATCGCACGCGTAATCACCGCCTCGGTTCCGTGCTCTCGGAACTCCACGCGGTCGCCTCGACGCAAGCCCTAATTTGCGGCGGATCTCCACCGGAACCGTGACCTGCCCTTTGCTGGTAATTCTGCTCTGATACGCCATAGGTATTACCTTCGTAAATTAGGTAATACCATCATATCACGGGCCACAAGCTGGCCTAGATCGACTTCACCGGAATCGCCGTGACGTCATCCACCAACCCCACTTCTTTTTGCAGAAATGGCTCACCATAAGTGACGCCTGCCATCATCCCGTAGAACCGGGCCATGGCTTCAACCCGCGCCCTGATTTCTGCGCGGGCAGGGAAGATATCTTTTCCGGCTGCCTGATCGCTGAACTGCGATTTATAAGCCATCAGCGACTCAAAACGCGCCTCAAATTGTTCGCTGATGTCGACTACAAACGTCGGCCGAATGTCGTGATACAACGTCGCATAAATAATCTTGAACGGTCTGTGGGGCGGGGGCGCCGCGCCGGCGTTTGCGTCTGCGGTTTCCGAGCTGACACCTGATGGCTGATGGCTGATGGCTAATTTCGCCAGGCCGGCCAGAAAGCACGCTTCATATCCCAACTTCGAAGCCGTGTAATGGTCGGGGTGCCGTCCCTCCCAGTAGGGAAGTATCACCACCCGTGGCCGTGGTTTCCCGGATCACCCGCGCAACCTTCAGCCGGTTCTCCCAGGTGTTCTCCACCCGGCCGTCAGGAATATCCAGCGCATCTCGCCACGACACTTTCAATATTCGCGCCGCCTCCGCCGCCTCCTGGGCCCGCTCTTGCGCGCTGCCTCGAGTTCCCATCTCCCCGCGCGTCAGATCGAGAATTCCCGTCCGATGTCCGCGCTCCGCCATCTTGAGCAGCGTTCCGCCGCAGGTTTGTTCTACGTCATCGCGATGCGCGGCGATGGCCAGTATGTCGATCGAAGAAGAACTCATAAGTCATATGAGCATAGCGGCAGGCAGAGAGCTGCAGCAACTTGTCGCCAGTCAATCATGGACGATGCTCGCCGGTAATGGTACTTTATTTCCCTGGCGCCGCAGGCGATAGCCACAAATGCTTCCCGCAACACGCAACTCTTCTCGGCGGAATCGTGCTTCGCACCATGGCCATCTATCTGGTCGTGCTGATCGGCGTCCGCCTCAGCGGCAAACGCGAGGTCGGTCAGATGACGCCCTTCGACTTGACGCTGCTGCTTCTTATCAGCAACTCGGTGCAGAACGCCATGACCGGCTCCGACACGTCGCTCATCGGTGGTATTGTTGCGGCCATTACCCTTCTGCTGATGAATTACCTCATTGCCGAATTCTCCGGCGCCAATCGCCGCTTCCGCAAGTTTGTTCAAGGTCAGCCCAGCCTTCTCGTCCACGATGGTCAAATCATCCTCTCGCATATGGCGAAAGAACACGTGAGCATGGATGAACTGGAGAGGGCGATGCGGGAACATGGCATTACCACTTGTCACGATGTGGCGCTGGGCGTACTCGAAGTGGATGGCTCAATCAGTTTGTTGAAATACGATGACTTAAATCCCGACCGCCCACACTCATCTTGCGCGTCGCAAATTTATTCAGAAGCGCGAGTGATTATTTTTTGATTACCAGAGGGACTTCATCATAGGGCGCTACGGTTACGGTCAGCGATTTGCGGGCCGAAAATGCTTCTGCTGAAACCGGGAAACTTACCACGAATGTTCCCACCGTCTTGCTCTTAGCGATCCAACCGCTGTTCCGGCATTAAAAAAGCCAGTGGCGTGCGCCTTGAGGTCCGGGAATGCCTTGAAGTATCGTTGGGCGTCCACGGCTGGGTGAGGCGTCGTCATCGAATTTGTCTTTCCCCGTATCGAGTGTGGCTTTGATGGTATGAATCCATGATGGCTTGTCGGCATTGTTATGCAGAGTGATATTGATCGCCACCATCACCATGTCCTGCTGCGGCACGGCCACTGACACTACGTCGTCGATTGATCCGGATGACAGCGGGTGGGCGCGATTCGTAAGCGCAAAGACAGTACGATTACCATGACCGCCACCAGGCAGATCGCGAGCACTCCCGCAGGGGGCAGATTTTTCCGCGCCGTGCCGTATTCCTCGCTGATGTCGAACTTTGTAGATGGGCCCGGTTGAACTGGCTCAGCTTCGTTTTGCGGCGTTTGCGATTGCCACTGGGTTTGAGTTTGCTGACCGGAGACTGAGGACTGTTTCAGGACCTGATGGAGGCGTAGGGTTGATTGGACTCGACATGGGGTCTCCTCCTGCTCAGGGAATTGTACTCGCCGTGTCCATGCCCGTGTGGGGCACTGTGGGGAGTGTGGGGCGGACACCTTGTCCGCCGTCTTTGACTTTGGTAGGGAAGCTACTGGCTCCCAGAGTCACCACGACGAGGGTGCCCCACCCTACGCGGTTTTCGTAGGGTGGGAACCACGAAATCATGAAGTCGACGCGAAGCAGCGGTCACGCCGGCCATCATGCTTCATAGCTGAAGCAAATCTCTCCACCGGCAACGTGTTCAACACATCCCCCGACGTCAGCCAGGCTCGCCGCGCCTGCAGCACTCCGTATCGTATCTTCTCCATGTGCGTGGTGTGATGCGAGTCAGTATTGATCACGATCTTGACCCCGCGTTGCTTCGCCATTCGCAAGTGCCGGTCCGAAAGATCAAGCCGGTCAGGGTAAGCATTCAATTCCATCGCAACTTTATGCCGTGCCGCAGCCTCGAGCACTGCATCCATGTCATAAGGATATGCATCCCGCCGCAACAGAATCCGTCCCGTCGGATGCCCGATGATCGAGACGTTCGGGTTCTCAATCGCCTTGAGTAACCGCGCCGTCATTTCCTCCGCCGATTGATTGAAGTGCGAATGCACGCTGGCAATCACCACATCCATCTGCTCCAGCACCGAATCAGAAAGGTCCAGCGATCCGTCGGCCAGAATATCGACCTCGATTCCGGCAAAAATCTTTATGCCTTCGATCGTGTCATTGGTCGCCCGAATCCGCTTGATGTGCTCAACCGCGCGCGCATCGTCAAGTCCGTTGGCGAACGCCAGGTTCTTGGAATGATCGGTGATGGCCATGTATTTGTAGCCGCGTTCCCGCGCCGCCTCGGCCATCTCGCGTGATCGTGTTTCGCCCGTCGGTTTCGATGGTGTGCATGTGCACATCGCCCTGCAGATCTTCCTGCACGATCAACTTCGGCAGCGCATGTTTCTCCGCCGCATCGATCTCCCCGCAGTTCTCCCGCATCTCCGGCGGGATGTAATCCAGTTTCAGCGCCGCATAAATCTCTTCTTCGCTATTTCCCCGCCACCACCTGCTGATCATCCAGCTTCGCCAGACTGTATTCGTTCAATGTGTAACCCATCTTCAGCGCCCGTTGCCGCAGCGCAACATTGTGTCCCTTCGATCCCGTGAAGTACTGCATCGCCGCCCCAAACGACTCTGGCGGCAGAAATCGCACATCCACCTGCATCCCGCCACGCAAACGAAAACTCACCTTGTTTTCGCCGCGCGCAATGATCTCCATCAGCCCCGGCAACTTGATGATGTGTTCGATCAGTTTCTCCCGCTCGGCGTCATCGCAACATGCAGGCCCAGTCACCAGAATGTCGAGATCGCCCACCGTCTCACGCCCCCGCCGCAGCGAACCCGCCGGAGTCGCTTTCTCCACCCCCGGATAATTCCGCAAGATGCTCCATGATTTTCTCCGCCTGCACCTCGCCAACGTTCAGCAGAAACCGTCCCGCGATGCGCCGGTAATCTTCGATCGCCTTCAATATTTTCTGCTCGTGCTTCTCGCCCATCCGCGGCAGCTCGCGGATCTTTCCCTCGCGCGCCAGTTTCTCCACGCCCTCCAGATCGCAGACCTGGTAAGCGCTCCAGATCAGCGCCACCGTCTTCGGCCCCAACCCCTGCACCCTGAGCAACTCCAGCATCGACGGACGATATTTCTTCAGCATCTCCGCATGCAGCGAAAGCTTCCCCTCGTGCAGCATCTCTTTCAAGTTATTGAGCATGCCTTTGCCGATGCCGGGAACCGCCAGCACCTGCTTGGGATCTTCAATTAAGTCGGTGATTTGCTGCGGCAGTCCTTCAATCGCCTCGGCCGCGTTGCGGTACGACCGGATGCGAAACGAATCCTGCCCGTCAACTTCCAGCAGGTCAGCAGTTTCGTACAAAATTCCAGCGATGGATTTATTGTCCACGAGAAAAGCTTAAATCACCCAGCTGATTGTGATGGTGCCTGGCGTCCCCCCGGCTAAATTCGTAGCGCAGCGTCCACGCCGCCTTAACTCTGTTCCTCTGCGATCTCCGCGGCCGTTCTCAGCGATCTCTGCGGTTAAAAGCTTTTCGACTGCAGCAGCACGACCCTATTCCGTAAACAAATGCCCCATCTTTTCCTTCTTCGTCCGCAGATATTCTTCCGCATGTTCGCTGGGCTCCACTTCGCAGGGCACGCGCTCGACAACCTCAATCCCGGCCCGCTCAAGCGCCGCCACTTTCTCCGGATTATTCGAAAGCAGCCGCACTCGCTTCACCCCCAGCGCCTTCAGCATCTCCGCCGGCAGCGCGAACTCCCGATGGTCCGCCTTGAATCCAAGCTTTTCGTTGGCCTCGACTGTATCCAGGCCCGAGTCCTGCAGCTCATACGCCTGCAGCTTCGGCATCAACCCAATGCCGCGCCCTTCCTGCTGTTCATAAATCAGAATGCCCACGCCTTCTTCCGCGATCATGCCCAGCGCCATCTCCAGCTGCTGCCGGCAATCGCATCGCAGCGAACCAAATACGTCGCCGGTCAGGCATTGCGAATGAATCCGCACCAGCGGCGGCGACGCATGCACGTCGCCCATCACCAGCGCCACGGCCTCCTCCGGTTTTCCTTCGCCACAGGATTAAGCCGAAATCCATAAATACGAAATTTCCCCAGCGGGTAGGAAAGTCAGCCGACGCCAATTGTTTTGCAGATGAAGTCACAACTTCATTATAGAGGTCGCGAAGGTTTGCAAGGAAGGGAAGCCGTGGAACTCAACCAGTTACCGAGGCAGCCGATACCTCGATATCGTACGCGCGTCCTCCGCGGAAATACTTTGATCAAAATCAATCCCGTCAAAAATCCGCCGACGTGCGCGCCAAACGCCACTCCCCCCGAAGCCTGATGCACCGTAATGCTCGGCGAAAAAAAATTGCAGAGAAACCAGTAGCCCAGAAAAACCCACGCCGGTATCCACCAGAAGGTGAAGAACACAATCAGCACCACCAGGGTCAGCACCTTCGCTCGCGGATAAAGTAGAACGTACGCGCCCATCACTCCGGCAATCGCTCCACTGGCGCCAATGGTCGGAATCGTCGAATTGGGGCCAGCGCAATCTGCGTCAGCGCCGCAGCCGTCCCGCACAAAAGATAAAAAATCAGATATGTGAAATGCCCCAGATAGTCTTCGATGTTGTCGCCGAAGATCCACAGAAACCACATATTGAAAATGATGTGCAGCCAGCCGCCGTGCAGGAACATCGAGGTCAAAATCGTCAAAAGCAGTTGCCGGTAGCGGATAATGGGCAGACCCCGCCAGCGCGCGTGTCGAAATGCATGCGGCATCAGACCAAAATTCTGAAATACCAGCGCATCCAGCGCCGCCGTCCCTGCATCTGCACCGAGAGTTCAAACAGAAACACGACCGTATTCAGACGCGATGATGAAATAGTTCACGAACGGCGTGCTGTATCGGGGCTGGTCGTCGCGAATCGGAAACATAGAGGATTAGGAAATGTGTTATTGAATCATTGAGTCGCTGAATCATCAACCACCACATCATAGCTGTCAGGTCTTGAGATTCTACAATGATTAAATCACGAAATGATTCAATGATTAAATTCCTATGAATGCCGTTCTCATCATCGACAAGCCCTCGGGTTTCACCTCGCATGACGTTGTGGCTCGCGTGCGCCGCATCCTGCACGAGCGCTCCGTCGGACACCTGGGCACGCTTGATCCTATGGCCACCGGCGTTTTGCCGCTGGTGCTCGGCAACATGACTCGCCTGGCTCAGTTTTATCTGAAATCGGAGAAGAGCTACGAAGGCGTGATCCGCTTCGGCTTCGCGACCGACACTTATGATGCCGAAGGTGAACCTGCGGGCGCTCCAGCAACAGCCATCCCTCACACTGGAACAAGTGCGCCAACTGGCCACGAAATTCACCGGCATCATCGAGCAGATGCCGCCGCCATATTCCGCGAAAAAAGTCGGCGGCGTTCCCGCCTACAAACTCGCCCGCAAGAAGCAAGAGGTCGCGCTCAAAGCCAGTGCAGGTTGAAATCAAGGAATTTGAAATTCTTTCGATGGAAGGCTGCTGCGCAAGTTTTCGAGCCCGCGTAGCCTCCGGCACTTACATGCGCTCCGTCGCTCACGACATGGGACAGCTTGCCGGCTGCGGCGCCCATTTGCAGTCGCTGCGCCGGACCGCCGTCGCGGAGTTTTCGCTCGCAGACGCTCACCCGCTCGCAGAACTCGAGCAAGCCGCCCACAACGCTGAATGAACGTGAACGCGCAAACCATCAGCCAGCAGAAGATGAGGGAACAAATTCAAACGCCAGTAATAGAAAAGAAGAGCACGAGGTGTTCCGAATCCCTTGCCGATCTCTTCTGATCCATCCCCGCAAACTCTTGCCCTCGCTTCCCGCCGTCACCGCGACCGACGAAATGCTCTCCCGCATTCGCCACGGGCGTCCGGTGAATCTTCCCGAACTCTCCCGCGCCCGCGAAGTAAAAGTCTTCTCCGGCCAGACGCGATTTGATCGCCATCTGCACCCGCGTCGCCGGCACCTCTTCCATCCGAAAATCGTCTTGCTCTAACCGCCCGGAGAGACCGAAGGGTGCCCATCTTTCGCGCTCTTGCGAAAGTGGGACTTCCTGTCGTCTGCAGTATGGGCTTTTGACTTCGCATTTCACTCCATGACACGGCCATGCCGTTTTTGCGTTATCCTGCCGCATACAAAAATCAGGAACAAATCCATGACCTTCACTCGCCGTCAATTCTCACTGCAAATCGCTTCGGGCATCGGTCTCTCAGGCATAGCCCTCGCCGCTCCACAACAACAGGACCAGACGAAATTTCACACACCGCCGACGCCATCCATCAGGAAGTGAATTTCTCTGTCGCTCGCCAAAAAGGATCTACGCACGTCCTCCTCGACACCAAACAATTCGACGAAATGACGCGCCTGATTCCCAGCATGCAAACCGCAAACCTGGGAAACTCGCCCACCGAAATCAGCCGCGAGCTCGGCGGCCCATTCACTCTGTTTCGCGGCCACATCATCGGACGCCACGTGGAATTCGTTCCCAACCAGAGAATCGTTCAGGCTTGGCGCGTAGTGGACTGGGACCCCGGTGTTTACTCAATCGTTAAATTCGAACTCAACGCAGCAGGGGTCGGGAACCAGGCTGGTGTTCGACCATACCGGCTTTCCCGTCGGCCTCGCCAAACACCTTGCGGATGGCTGGAAAGAGCACTACTGGGAGCCGCTGCAGAAGTATCTGACCTAAGAGGGATCTTAGGCCGCATTTGTTTTTCCAAACCCTCGCATCACTTATTTGAGTTGCGCTTTTCCCGCCAAACAGGGGATACTATTTAGGCAATGTTCAATACCTGCATCCAGAAGATGGCCATGTGCTGTTGTTGTAGCTGTCGTGTCTCTTCTGGGGACGGGGTGCAATCGAGCTAATCAGCAATAATATTTTATAAGCTCACACCCACCGCCAGAAGCACTGGTTGGTGGGTTTTGTATTTCAGGAGCATTTAGCTCCTAGCCATTAGCTTTTAGCTTCAACTGCAACGCGAAGCGAGTTTTGGCTAAAAGCTAAGAGCTACAGAGCTAAAGGCTGGGTCCATGAAATCCTCAAACTCGCTGTGGAAAGAAAAACTCGAAGGCAAAATGCCCGAAGATCTCGCTCGCGAGATCGACATCTTCGAAACCGAAATTACCCTGCGCAAACAGGGCAAGCTGGAAGAGCGCCTCTTTGCCGAAACCCGCCTGCGCCGCGGGGCCTACGGCCAGCGCTACGACAACGGCCAGCGCAACGACGGACAAAAAATCCAGAAGCTAAATTTTCCTTCCGGCGATCTGACCAAAGGCCCGAATACCATGTGGGACGCGCCCGGCATGCAGCGCATAAAAATTCCCGCCGGCGGCTTGAACGCATCGCAGCTCGAAACCATGGCCGAGCTCGCCGAGGAATATTCCGACGGCATCGCCCACGTCACCACTCGCCAGGACTTCCAGCTGCATTACATCCACATCGATGACACGCCCAGCCTGATGCGCCGTCTCGCCGCCGCCAATATCACCACCCGCGAGGCTTGCGGAAATTCCGTGCGCAACGTCACCGCTTGCCCATATGCCGGTGTTTGCACCGACGAAAGTTTTGACGTCACGCCTTACGCGCGCGCGCTGTCGCGTTTTCTGCTCGGCCATCCCGACTGCCAGAATTTCGGCCGTAAATTCAAACCCGCATTCAGCGGATGCGCCCAGCATGCCTGCGGCCTGACCAGCCTGCACGATCTCGGCCTGATCGCGAAAACCCGCGTCAACGAATCTACGGGAAGGGAAGAGCTCGGTTTCGAAATGTACGTTGGCGGAGGCCTCGGCGCGGTGCCCTATCACGCCAAGCTGCTCGACTCATTCGTTCCGCCGGAAGAGCTGCTGCCGCTGACTCAGGCCATCGCCCGAGTGTTTCGCACGCCTCGGCGAAAAGAAAAACCGCAATCGCGCCCGCATTAAATTTCTTGATTCAGGATTTGGGCATCGAGAAATTTCGCGAGCTGGTGCTCGAAGAACGCAAGATACTGCCATTCGATCCCCGCTGGACCGAATACATCGAGCAAGCGCGTGCGGAATTTCAGGAGGCGCCGCTGAAAGCTTCCTCCGCCTGAGAACAGCGGGATCTCTCGCAGCTGGTCACCATCGGCAACTTGAATGGCGATTCCGAAAACTTCAAGCGTTGGTTGAAGTTTAATATTCGGCCGCAGCGCCAGCCCGATTACGTGACGGTCAACGTCGCCTTGCCGCTGGGCGACATTACGGCCAACCAATTGCGCGCGCTGGCGGACATCATTCGCCGCTTCACCAAGGAAACCATTCGCACCACCGTCGAGCAGAACTTCGCCATTCGCTGGGTCAGCAAAGCCGATCTGCCGGAACTCTACAAGGCACTCAATGCCGCGGGCTTGGCCAATGTCGGCGCCGGCGCGCTGGTGGATATCACTTCCTGCCCAGGAACCGACACCTGCAAGCTCGGGATCTCATCCTCGCGCGGTCTCGCCGCCGAACTGCGCAGACAGGTCGAAGAGAAAAACTTTCAGTCAGATGAAGCCGTGCAGAAACTTCACATCAAGATCAGCGGCTGCTTCAACAGTTGCGGCCAGCATCACGTGGCCGATCTCGGTTTCTACGGCGTGAGCCGCAAGATCGCTGGCCATGCCGTGCCGCACTTCCAGGTCGTGCTCGGCGGCCAATGGGAGCAGAACGCCGGTTCCTACGGGCTGCCCGTCGTCGCCGTGCCCTCGAAGAATATTCCGAAAGTTGTCAGTCGCCTGACCGAGCGTTACCTGGCTGATCGTCAGACCGGCGAAGTCTTCAAAGACTTTGTGAAGCGCACCGGCAAAGCGGAGCTGAAGAATATGCTCGATGACCTGACTCGTCCGCCCGCCGGCGACCGTTCTTTTTTCAGTGATTGGGGCGACGTTCGCGAGTACACGCTCGGCGATATGGGCGACGGCGAATGCGCCGGCGAAGTGGTTTCGTTGGTCGAATTTGGCTTGGCAGCGGCCGAAAGGGAATTGTTCGAAGCCCAACTGGCTTTCGAGAAAGGCGACGCGGCACAGGCCGGCACAGCCGCGTATCGCTCCATGCTGACCGCGGCCAAGGCGCTGGTTCAGGTCGAGAATCCAGAATGTCGGCAACGATCCCGATCAAATCGTCGCCGAATTCCGCCATCGCTATTACGACACCAAACTGTTTTTCGATCCATTTGCGGGCGGCAAATTCGCCGGCTATCTGTTCTCCGCACACGAAAAATCCGGGCAGCCTTACACCGAAGAATCCAGCCGTTACTTGATCGACGAAGCGCAACTTTTCATCGACGCCGCCCACAGCTGCAACAACCGTCTGGGAAAGCCGGTGGCAGTGTGAAGCATTTATGCATCGAGCCACGAACGCGGAAGGGCACGACTTGAGTCGTGCCGATATGACGGATGCTTTGACTGACCCCGACGAAGGAGCGACAATCTTGCGATCCATACTCGAAGAAGAAACCGCAATCGAGCTGCAGCACATAAACATAAAGCTTTACTTGAACAATGCGAACGCCGATCTCGCGCCTGTCATCCCAGTCTTCCACAGCTGGATCCAGGACCAAATTTTCGATGAACTGCTTATCGACGTCGCCGACTATCGCCATGTCCACCACGGCCCCGGGCCTGATGCTCATCGGCCACGAAGCCGACTACAGCCTGGATCAGACCGACGGCGTCCTGGGCCTTCGCTACAACCGCAAAGCACCGCTCGCTGGCACGAACCTCGACCGCCTGATTCAGGCCACGCGCGCAGCCCTGGTCGCCGCCCAACGCTGGAAGCAGATGCACGAGCTGAACGAAAGCTGAGCTTTAACGGCCAGATCTCCAACTGATAATCAACGACCGGCTCTTATCTCCCAACGATAAAGCCACCCGCGCCTCGATTGAGCCCGAGCTCCGGAGCTTCGCCGCCAAACTATTTGGCCATTCGGATACTCGTTTTCCTTCGATCCTGATCCACGCCACTTGCTGAGCGCGGCGATCCGTGCGGCAAGCCATTTTCAGTAGAGGATTTGCTAAGGAATCTGCGGGATTGACTGGGGTCCAGACCCAAGGCCTCTCCAGCCATGCAACGTCCGATAACAAGTATTATGTAAAGTCAGATCGATCGATCTCATCTGCCCGGCCCCGCCATGTCAATTATTTGCGGTTCGGCACTGTTGGCAGTTGGGCACTATTCATGGCCTGGTCAAGTTCTTGTCTCTCACATTCGATAATGGCCGAGGTCTTCGTCGTTCAAACCTTCGAGCCATTTGCGGAGTTCTTCGCTGGTGCTTTCGGGGGTAGCGGCGGCCTTCTTGGAGGTTTTCAGGACTTCTTCTTCCACGAAGATGGGGCAATCGACGCGCAGCGCGAGGGCGAGCGCGTCCGAAGGACGCGAGTCGACGCTGATGATTTTGCCGTCGCGTTCCATCCAGATTACGGCGTAAAAAGTGTCTTCTTTTAATTCGGTGACTACGACTTTGTGCACGCGCGCGTCCAGGCCGGCGAGGACGTTCTTGATCAGGTCATGGGTCATGGGGCGCGGGGTGCTTACTTTTTCGATCTCGAGGGCGATGGCGTTGGCCTCGTAAACTCCTACCCAGATGGGCAGCACGGTTTCGCTGCCGGAGTCGCGCAGAATCACAATGGGAGTATTGGTAACCGGGTCCATCAGCAAGCCGCGAATTTTCATTTCTACTTCCATTGGAGCTCCTCAACGTCTCGGGGGCTAAAGCCCGCAGTTCCGAGCAACCACTAAAGCGCCGCTCTTTCATGGTACATCGACGAAGCCTTGCTTACATCGTGAACCTGCTTCTTCCACACCATCTCACCGACCAGGCTGTTCGGCAAGGCGGTGGTTACACGCACTGGTACGTAGCTGCCGGGCTCGAAACTCCGGCCCTCGGGCGCCAACAAAGTTCAGCGTCTTGTTCTGCGATGTCCGCCCCAGCCACTGATTGCGGGCCTCGTTCTTCCCTTCAACCATTACTTCAATTTTTTCGCCAAGATGCTTTTGATTTCGCCGCTTCTGGATCGCGCGCTGCTTCTCCAACATTACCGCCAGCCGCCGCGATTTCTCTTCGTCCGGAATCGCATCCTCCATCTTTATGGACGGCGTATTCGGACGCGGCGAATACTTGAACGCAAATACCGCGTCGTACTCCACTTCATCCAACAACGACAGCGTCTGTTGGAAGTCTTCCTCGGTCTCGCCCGGGAAAGCCGACAATCGTGTCACTGGTGATGCTGATCTCCCGCCGCGCCGCCTTCATCCATGAAATCCGCTCCAGATATTGCTCGCGGGTATAAAGCCGCTGCATGGCGTCGAGCACCCGAGTCGATCCGCTCTGCACCGGCAAATGCACGTGATCGCACAGCGTAGGCACGGCATCGATCGCGTCGATAATGTCTTTGCCGAAGTCGCGCGGGTGCGAGGTGGTAAAACGCACACGCCGAATTCCGCGAACTTCGCCAACCGCCGCCAGCAATTCCGCGAAGCTCCGCTTCCCTGCCGAATCTTTATAGGAATTCACGTTCTGCCCGAGCAACTGAATTTCCGTAGTAGCCGAGATCCGCCATCTGGCGGGCTTCGGCAAGCACCGAATCCGAAGTCCGGCTGCGTTCTTTTCCGCGGGTAAACGGCACCACGCAATAGGAACAGAACTTGTCGCAGCCTTCAATAATGGTGATGTAGCCGCGATGCGGATTGGTGCGCGCGGTGAACTCAGTCTCAAAGCACTCGTCGGTTTCGCGATCGTCGAGCCCGGTCACGCGCAGACGTTTAGTGACGTCGAACTTCCCTGTCTGCCGCGGCGCATTTTCAATCTGCAGCAGCATCTCCGGCAATTTGCGATACGACGCCGATCCGCACACCAGCGAAACATGTGGCGCTTTCTCAAAAATCTTTTCGCCTTCCTGTTGCGCCACGCAGCCGAGCACGCCAAATTTCTTGCCTTGCGCTTCGAGTTTTTTGTAATCGGCCAGCCGATGAAAAACTTTCTGCTCGGCCTTATCGCGGATCGAGCAGGTGTTGTAAAGCACCAGCCCGGCCTCTTCGACGGTCGGGACCTGGCGATATCCCTGCGAGACCAGCGTGCCGACGACCTTTTCCGAGTCGTGGGCATTCATCTGGCAGCCGAAGGTTTCGAGGTAAAAGGTCTTCTCCTGGTGGGAAGCCGCGGGCATCACAGACAGTATAACGCTGCGCAAGCCGCCCTCGGCCTTCGGTTCTCCGCCGTCGGTCTTCCGCCCGGGACATCCGCCAGCAGCTGCACCAAACCGTTGGGACGTTCCCGGCCAACGACCAACGACGATACGACCAACGACGTCTCTCCATGCCTGCCCCAACATTCGCCAAAGAACTCTTTTATTCGCGGCGCGAAACTAATTCTCCCCACCGGGGTTCTGCAACTCAGATCGATGCAAGTTGATCCTCATTAAGGAGTACTCCCATGCTGTCACGTCTGTGGCTTGTCGCTCTTGCTCCGCTTACTCTTCTTGCCGGCTGTAACAATACCCTGAACCCATTTTGCGGCAGCGCCCGGCCTGCTCCTGTGGTTGCGTCGCTTTCTCCCAGCACCGTTACCTACGCTGAAGTGCAACAAGGCGTGAAACTCACCATAACTGGCAGCGATTTCGTTCCCGCATCTGAAATTGTGATCAACAGCAAAACCTTGGCCGCAACCGCAACCAGCGGCCAGCAGTTACAACTGATGCTGACCAGCGGCGTGATTTCCGGCCCAGGAAAAGTGTCGGTGAAAGTTGTGACTCCAAGTGGAAATAGCAGTGATGTCGGTTGCTCCAGCGGAGGCACCAGCAGCGTGCTCACCCTGACGGTGAACTAACCGAAGCACTCCTAAACGAATAGTCCCTGCACGAGATGAGACGCACGTTCAGTACATGATCGTGCGCGTCAGATGATGCGGCCAGGTTGTGGTGTGATAATGCGTCCACAACCGCGCATCGATTTGAGGAATAATGATCTGGCTGTCGGCTGGCCGCAGCTTGTTAATCTCATCGGTCAGTAATGCGGTCGCATAAAGACAATGAGCCCGGATTTCGATCTCCTGGGTGCTGTCGCGCGGGACCATTTGATAAGTGTCGATCGCGTGTTCCAGCTGGCTTGAATAGCTGGTCATTCCCATCAGCCGCAACGCGACCGGAACAATGTAGTCCGCAAACGCGGTCATCTTCTGAATATCTTCTATGTGAAAGACATCTCCAGGTTTCAGCCCTGAATAGATCTGCCAAAAGCCAAGCTGGGTCAATTTATAAAATTTTATCTCGTGCCCGTCGTATTGACTGACGTCGTTATAGCGCGGAAACTCTGACGCCAGTCGCTCTACCAGGCCGTTGCCATTGTCGTAAAGGCGCGGCGAACACGACCGAATAAAATTGTAATAGCGGCCGTTATATTTCGCGGCTAGAATGCCGCCGGCCTGACGCAGCAGCTCCATTTTGTCGTCGAGCATCGGCATTTCGATGTTCCCGGCGAATATCTTTTCCATGTCCGCGCGCGTCAGCCTGGCGAGAAATTTGCCGTCAAGTATCGGCGTGCCATTATCCATCGCCCGCTTTATGCAACCAAACATTGCGTCGGAATCGGAAAGATGTTCTCCGTTGTAATCAATCTGAAACTTGACGTGCGTCTTAAAGTCGGTGAACGCGGTGTCAATTGTGTTCCCCACCATCACGAAATCCATGGCAACGTCAGGCGTCTTCTGCAGTCCATAAGGCACGGTCAGATTCGGCATCGGCAATTCTTCGTATGCCATCCAACCGGCGACCTCAACGATCTTGTCGTAATGCGTGTGGACGTCGCGCGAATTCTCTATGACCGGCCGTAGGCTCTCGATCACCGGGCTGCCAATCGGCCGAGGCCACGGCATGGCCTTGGTAGCGGCGACGGAAGCTAAAGTAGAAGTCGGAACCAAAGTGGCGGCAGTGGCGGATACCGAAATCCCCTTCAATACCTCACGGCGGCTTATATTCATTCGCGGTTCCTGAAAGACCTCCTCGGGCCCGAGGATATTAGCAGAACAGCAGCGCCCTGCCTATTGCGAACCCCAGTTACACATGTGGGGATCGCCGCCTCGGCCGTCCTGGGGTGCCCGCGGATTTGGAGAGCCCATTTGGTCGGTCATCGGATTTTTGCCCATAGTTATCCCGCTTCTGAGGCGAGAAGTGGGAACGTAATCACACCGCAGCCGCGCTGCCTTTGAAGACTAGGATGTCCGTGTCATTGATCCGGACGCGGCTTGGTTCGGCGGACAAATACCAGCGAAAACTAGTCCACGGCCATTGTTCCGGAGTCGAGACCAATCCTCTCTTCACCGGATTTCTATCGGGAAACTTGGCCGCCGAAGCGAACGGAGACACTACGGGTATTTCAGTTGAGTGGTCCAATGGATTTTGCCCAAAACAAAAAGCGCAGCTGCGAGGCCGCTTTTTTATTACCTACCAATTCCAGAATAGCAAATCGGAAGGGGTGGTTGTGCCATGTTTTCGAAGTTCATTTCTGGAATTGAATCAGGTGATTAGCCGGAATTGAGGTGAAATGGGGGCTTGACAAGAATTTTGCACAGCTTGGCTCTAGCTGTTAGCTCTTAGCCAGAGCCGACAGCCAACGGTTACCCATGAGTTATCGGCGTAGAGCGCTTATGCGATCTTATAACGTCATAAGCTGTCATAATATGAAGGCATGCCAATGACATCTTTGAACATCTCCCTTCCTGAGGCGCTGAAGGAATACGTGGAAGGCCAGGTCGCCTCCGGCGATTGGGGCACTCCGAGTGAATACGTCCGCGAACTGATAAGACAGGACAAAGCGCGCCGCCTTGGCGACTTGCAGGATGACTTGTTGGCGGCAGCCAGAGGAGCCAAGATCGAACTTCCGGTAGCAGAAATTCGCAAAAGAGGCCTCGTACAGGTCTTACGTGAGCGGGCACGGCGAAAGTGAAGAAGCCACGGCTGGTGGTCAGCGAGGCCGCAGCTGCCGACATCGTTGAGCAAGCCGACTGGTATCAGGAGCAATCAGGCTCGGAGTTGGCACGGCGATGGGATCGTGCGGTCACATCTGCAGTGCTGCGCATCATCGACCATCCTGGCGCGGGCTCGATCAGCAAATTTCAACATTCAGAACTCGGCAACGTCAGGCGGGTTCTTATTCCGGGATTTCCCAAACATCTCATCTTTTATCAAGTGCTGGGCTCAGAACTTTTGATCCTCAGAGTCGTACATGGCGCCCGGGATTTGGAGAGCTTATTTGGGCAATAAACTAACCTTGACCATCCGTAAACCGGAGGACGCGACTTTCAGCCGCGCCGTTCCCGCCGACAAACTCGACCGCGAGTAACGCGAGCGACAAACTTATTTAACGCACCGAAATCATCGGCTGCTCACTCTAAGTTATCGAGGAGAGCACAACCATGGCACGTAAAGTAGCTTACTGGGCGAGCACGGGAGTGATTGCGGCGCGCATGTGTTTCGCGGCCTTTACTTACTTGTCAGGCGGACCGCAGGTGGTCGAGGGATTTGCGCGGGTGGGGTAGCCGCAACAGTTGCGAATTATTTTGGGGATTGTGAAACCGTTGGGCGCGATCGCGCTGCTAGTTCCCGGATTTGTGAAATTGAAAGAGTGGGCTTACGCGGGATTTACCTATGCGTGGATCTGCGCGGTCGTCGCGCACTACTCAGTTGGACAAAAAGGCGAGGCAATGGTTCCGGGGATTTTGCTGGTGGTGCTTTATGTGTCTTATGTGACGCGTCCGGCGAATCGCGCGTGGAAGACGGCGTGAGGCTTGATGTCATCCCCGAACGCACGCGCTTGCGCGTTCGAGAGGGATCGTACGATGCGCTTAATGCAGCATTGGCGTTCCGTCCACACGATCATGCTGGTGCGCAGCATCGTAAGGTCCCTCTCCCGTCCTAAGAGGACGGGAGAGGGATGACGCTCGTTGTGAAATTGCGAGAGTCGATTTGGCAAATAATCTTACGGGCGAGTCTCTACGGTCTCGCCTTTTTCTACGAAGGCCTGCATCCAGCCGAGAACTCGTATCCAGCCTTGGCCGTGGCCTTGCGCGGCTGCTATGTTGCCGGCGAATCCCGAGTGGCGAATCTTCACCACCGTGCCGGTCCCGACGCGTCCAGGGCCTTGATGCTGCAGGCCGTGAACATCGCGCGGTTCTAGCTCCCAGCGCACGACCGTGTGAATATCACCGTAGCTCGGATTCCAGGTTTGCACCATCAGGCGCGGCGGATCGATTTCGAGATACTCGCCTTCGACGCGAAATTTCTTGCCGTCGTTGCCGACGCCTTCGCTGAACCATTTCCCGCCTGGGCGAACATCGCCCTGTGCGTCGGTCAAGTGGTAAAGATTTTTTTGTCCCCACCATTTTGCCGTCTGCGTGGGATCGGTAATAGCTTCAAAGACGCGCGCCGGCGGAGCGGCAATGAAAATTTCGGCGGTGACGACATCATTGTCAGGAGTGACGCTCGTAGTGGCCATTCATTTCCTCATTTCAAAAGTTTCGCCGGTTTCGATAAATGCTTTTAGCCAGAGCATCGACGCGCTCCAGCCGGCTTGGTGACTGTGGGCCTGATCGATGTGGCCGGTAAAGCCAGAGTGGCGCACGCGAACCAGCGTACCGGTGCCCACTTTATGCGGCCCGCTGGCGTGCAAGCCATGCACTTCGCGGGGCTCGAGTTCCCAGCGCACGACGGTAGTGAAAGGGCCGACGAAATCAGCGACGCGCGTGTGCACCAGCAGCCGCGGCGGATCGATTTCGAGATACTCGCCCTCGAGGCGAAAAGGGCGGCCGTCGTCAGTGGATCCAACCTCGTACCATTTTCCGCCCTGGCGAAGATCGGAGTACGAGTCAGTTACATGGAACAGGCCTTTCTTTCCCCACCATTGCGCGCGTTGCTTGAGATCGGTGATGGCTTCGAAGACGCGGGCCGGCGGAGCCGCGATGAAAATGTCCGCCAGGACCGCGTCGGTATTTTGAGTGAGAGTTGCGGTGGCCATATCTAGCTCCTCATGTCACCCGTCTCGCCTCGTTCGGCGAAGGCTTGCAGCCATGCGAAGACCAGCGTCCAGCCGAAGCTGTGGCCTTTGGCTTGATCGACATTGCCGCCGAATCCGCTATGCGTGAGTTTCACCAGCGTGCCGCCGCTTTGCGAATCGAGCTCCCACAAAACTTTGGTGAGAACATCCATCCAGCTGGATTGCCAGGTGTAAGCGAGGCGCGCCGGCGGATCGACTTCAATAAATTCGCCATGGACGTTTATGTCGCCCATCTTCGGCGAGCTGCCGGTCGTGGACCATTTGCCGCCGGGGCGAACGTCCATGTTGAAACGGGTGAAATGGTAATGGTCTTTGCGGCCCCACCATTTTGACGCTTGCGCGGGATCGGTTAGCGCCTGGAAGATGCGTTCGCGGGGCGCGGCGATGAAAAGTTCTAGAGTGACGACATCGTTGTCGGGAGCGATTCGCGACGTGGAAGTGATGCCGGTTGTTGCCATGGTATTCGACCTTTCGAACAAGTTCTGAGCGGGCGGGCGAGGGCGCCCGCCCCACACGGGTTCCGCTACTTATTTCTGGTTTGCTTTCCAAAGCCCCAAAGGCGCGCCCGTCGGATCAGTAATGATACTCATCCAGCCGAAGTCGCCCACTTTCATGACGTCTTTCATTACTTGTGCGCCGAGCGATTTGGCTTTCTTAGTGGCGGCCTCGATGTCATCAACCAGGACATAAGAGAGCCAGAACGACGGCGCGCCAGGGACCGGGTTCTTCATCATGCCACCGCCAGTTCCCTCTCCGACCCCGATGATGGTGTACCCTCCGCCGGGCGAGTCTATGTCTTCGAGCTTCCAGTCGAACAGTTTGCCGTAAAAATCTTTGGCTTTCTTAACGTCGTTTGTGTTGAGTTCAACATGACAGAATGGATTTGACATCGATTTCTCCTTAAGAATCGAGATTATTTCTTCAAACGTTGCATCGTGGTAAGTTGCTGGCATCGAGCTTTCATCCATTTCTTCTCCGCCGCGACATCAGCTCCTAGCCTTTTCTTTGCAAGTCAAAGCGCTCGACCATTTCTTTTCCCGGCACCGTGAAGTGCCATTCTTCGGTGTGATGATTTTCGTCGATGAAATTAAAGGTCACGCTTTTCATGTGCGGCGCGTCGGGACTCGCGAGATTGGTGGCATCGACGAAAGTAAAGGTTATGCTTTTGCCGTCAGGCGAGAGAGAAGCCTGCATGCGCGGCTGATTTCCAGCCGAGCAATAGTGAGTCAGCAACAGGCGATCGCCGTCCATGTTGATCATGGAGATCATGTCTTCGCTTTTGCCCTGCATGTTGGTTTTAATCTCGCTCATCACGGCCGAGCCGCCGGCAGTTACGCGATTGGAAACTTCCACCGCGCCGCCCATGCTGTCCTTCCCTTCCCAGTTGCCGGCAAGCGACTTCATGGTGGCGAAGGATTTCTGTCCGCTGGATTGAGCGAAGGCTGCCATGGCAGCGAGCAGTGTGAACATCGAGACCGCTAAGGCAGTGCGTTTCATCAGTCTTTTCTCCTTGAGTGAGTTTTGGGTGTCGGGTTTTGAGCAGCGGTCATTTCTTTTTCGTATTCGGATTCGACAAATGACTTCAGGCTTTCCAGGTTCGCAGTCCAGAAGCGGCGATACTCATCGAGCCACTGATCGACGGTTTTCAGCGGTTCGGGGTTGAGCTGATAAAAGCGGTGCCGGCCTTCACGGTGCTCATCGACCAGATGAGCGCGGCGCAAAATTTTAAGGTGCTTGGAAATAGCTGGCCGCGAGATGGGAAAGGCGCGGGCAATCTCGCCGGCAGGACGCGTCCCTGCCCGCAGCAAGTCAAGCACCGCGCGGCGGGTGGGGTCGGCGAGAGCGTTGAATGCGCTATCCCGAGAATATGTAACCGTACGGTGACGCATAATGTGTAACCTTACAGTTACGCGACCGGGATGTCAAGGGGCTGCAAAAAATAAATGTGGGAGAGTCCTGGAACAGGATCCTGGAGTATTCAAATACCGTCCTCTTAGGGACTGGGCTGCGGTGTCGTTGTTTTAGGAAAAGAAGTCTATTCAGCCCCGCCCGTGAGCACTGTAATTTGCCACGACCGTGGTGACCTTTAAATTCGAATTGAGTTCCATAAACTCAGCCGAGGTCGTGCCATTCTGATTCCTGTAGTAAAGCACGACGCTAGAAATCCCCCACATAACGTCCAATAGCTCAAAAGTGAGATCGGGGTAAGCTTCAAGTCCTCGCTTGAAGTAGTTGCGCAATGCCGATTCTCCTGCGACTGATCCCGAGCGATCGTTCAAAAGCTTCGCCGCAGCCGGTGAAGTCAAGACTATCTCGGGTGCATAGTGAGACAGAATCGCCTCAAGATCGTGCGAGTTCCATGCGCGCAACCACTCGACGGCGAATTGTTTGACCTGAGGTTCAGTGAGCATACTGCTCTCCACGGTTCAAATATCAGTTCTGCGTAACGGGTAACATTATGTCTTCTTTGAAGGGAAGGATTTTAGTAATGGTTTTTAAGTGGTGCAATGGGGACGACGTCACGGCGCAAATTGCACGACAAATGTTGGTTGTTCCTGCCCTGACAAAATTCCATGCGCACCAGGTCGTGTTAGTTAAATGAAACCTATCACTTACCCGGTCGGCCACTGTCTACCTGACGCTGACCTTCAGTGATGATAAGCCCGATGGGTAGAGGCATATGCTTGGTGAACCAGTATTTTGATGGTTCAACTATGCAGTGTCCTAATTGCCAGAGCCAACTAAGCCCTTACGCGGCGCAGTGTGACCGCTGCGGCGAGGACATTCCTGCCGGCCAGCATTTGCTGGAGGAATCGGGCATAGTTGAGCCTGCTTCGGCGGCTGAGCCCCAATCCCCCAGGCCCGCCAGAAATGCGGTTTCGGACGATTATCGCTTTGCCAGCCTGGGCGACCGTTTCATTGCATTTGTGCTCGACTCTGCCCTGCTCTCTGGATTGTTCGCCATGGTAGACGCATGGGCGTTCATGCGTTGGGGCTCGGTAGAAGGAACGGAATTGCAACTGACTACCGCCGCCGTGCTGGTAGCGCTGATGCTGAACTCAACCATCCTCTTTCTTTACTGCTGGCTGCTTGAGGCGGGATGCGGCGCCACTCTGGGTAAAGCTCTGGTGGGAATTCGGGTTGTCGGGAGCTCGGGGCGCGGGATTTTTTCTTCGTGCGCGGTCCGCAATGCGCTGCGCTTAGTGGATGGTCTGGGATTTTATTTTGTAGGAATTTTCGTGGCGGCGTGCTCGGGGATTCGACAGCGAATCGGCGACATGTTTGCCCAGACGGCAGTCGTTGAAGAGAGTTATGGAATTGGCACAAAGCTGGCGGCGTTTGTCGTGCTGGTTGGAACCCTGGCTGGCGCCGGGTATGAAGTTCCCCGCATCTGTTCAGTCGATCGATCGGTGCATAGCCGACATCTGAATCAGGTTGTCGTACGCGTGGGGCGGAATCGGAACTCAGCTTATTTCCGAGTGGCGAATTACAGCGTGGATATCAACGCGGCACCTTCTCAGTAACTCTCAGATGGGCCAGCACAGGGGTGTCACTCACAGAAAACTGATCATTTTCCCACATTCGTAAACCTTGATTCCGCTCGAGTAAAGCGTGTGCCCCAATTCCATGAGCAGCGATGAGTCAGTCGAGGCGAAATGGAGATCGGCATCGTTACAGAGCATGAAAGCCAGGTCGACTCCGAGGGGGTAGAAACAAAAATCTGAGGCACGAGCCCACTCGATGGTTTCTTCCTCGAAGCCCTTCCTAACCACAGCGTCCAAATCAACGAGCTGAATGGTTTGGCTCAGCCCTTGGGGCTTCCCTTCGAGGTCTCGATTCAAAACAAAACCGAACTCGATACGAACTTTGACGACTCGCTTAGAACGAAGGAAATCTACAATCAGCTCTAGTGTGCTCCACCAGCGGGTCTTATCAAGAATTTCAGTCAAGAGTTCGCGTGCGTTCCGATCGCCTTTAATGAGCGTGCCCACGAGTAATCTTAGCAACTCAGGCAAGGCGCCGAGAATAGGCGACTGCACCCACAGTGGTCTTACAGGAACCGCAATTTTCAGGCGTGAGCGGCGCTGGCTTTGACTACGTCCTGGGCTAACTCTTCGGCGGTTTCACCCGCTCCATCGAGCATGCGAACGCGTCGCGCGGCAATATTCACGGGTTCGAGGCGCAGAATTTCACCGTGACTGACCTGGATCTGAAAGCGGAACCAGTCGGTGCGGAAGAGGCGGCCGGAGGCGTAGAAAGTCATGGAAGCGGCGATCTGTCCCTGATAGTCGTCGCCGGTGCAGCTGAAAAGATTTTTTTCAAGATCGTGGTTCCAGGTGGTGCCGCCAACCAGCGGCTCATTCAAGACGGTGCGCAATGAGGGGACGCCCATGGCGAGGCGGCGTAATTGCACCATCTGCAAGAGCACGGAAATTTTCGCCAGATTGGTGACGACAATTCGGGCCTGCCGCGAGCCGGTCTTATCCAGCTTGATGTGAAGTTCCGGCGACCACTGGCGTTCGAATTCCTCGCGCGCAAGTGCCAGGCTTTTGTCACTGGCTTCGGCGTAACGCAGAGTGGCACGGGCAAGAACAATGCTGAGCATCGTAGTGGTAACAGTCGCAACCAGTGGGATGTAAGCCACAATCAGGTTAAAGATGAAGCTATGCTGACTGAACCATTGCAGATGCATTTGCAGACTGGGCCTCTTTCTCTTTTTGCGGTTCTGTATTTCGGGGGGACTGCACAAGTGTAACCACGGCACACTGAGAGAGACAGTTCCGTAAGGACTAGGGCGAACATGGGGGTGCGGTCTAGGCCTAAGGTCATCTGTATAGGCGCTTGGTTTGTCGTCGCTTCGCCGGCCATGCGATTTACTTGCAGTTTTCTATCCTTCCTGAGCTATGCTATTGCGGTAAATACCGGTTGGGGGCGACTGGTATGGAAGTAAAAGAGAGTGAAGTATGCAGTCCCTTTCTGAACGGCTGAAAGCGGCAACGCAAGAGCTGCACGAGTTGCAACAGTTAGTTCTGTCCGGCGATTTTTCGCCTCGCGTGCTTGGCGAATTTCGCACCTCGGTCGATAACATCCGGCAAACTGCCTGGGCGGTAGAACAATGGGCCGAGCTTAAAGAACAGCACCGTGACCCCTATAGCGTATTGGGAATACTTTCGCAGGAGCGGGTCCGCCGGGCGACGCAGATAACCAGGGACCTGATGCTGGACCTGGAGTCGTTAGAGCTGGATCTGGGGACCCCGGGTCTGTCGGAGTTGTTTAGCGCGATCGAGGGCCTGCAGGAGCGCCTGTCGCCGCTCTTCAGAAGAAAGTAAATCGAACTCTGCAGATGGCGAACGGCTCCCGAGTTCAACCTCCCCAAACGAATAACTAAGCTTTCGCCGGAGTCTTCTTACTTGCCGAGGTTGGCTTCTTCGACGAAGCCTTCGTCTTGCTTACCGCCGGCTGAGCTTTCTTTGCTCCGCTCGTCTTCGAAGAAACAGGTTTTACCTTCGCGGTTTTCGGAGACATTGCCTGGGCGGTTTTCGAAGCGGTTTTGTTGGATGTGGATTTCGTAGCCTTCGCCGGCTTCACGTTCTTGGCGGGTTTCGCGTTTTTAACGGCATTCCTGTCCTGATGCCAGAAGGCGGCCTTGGAAAGCTTGCTGTGGTGCTGCTGATTAGACGCCGCGGTCGCCGTCTTTTGGTCGGGCTTTGCTTTCGTCTTGGCCTGCGCCGTGGTGATGGCGCTCAGTAGTAATACGGCGCAAACCAGTGCCAGCGCGGTGCGAACGAGTTTCATCATAAAGACCTCCGGTTTCGGGCATTGTGCAGCGGCTGGGGAGCTCTCACAAGTGACGAAAGGGAGAGCCAAATGCGTATTTTCCGTTATTGCTGGTAGGACGCTTTCGCGCTTAAGTGGTGCTTCCGTTTTGTACCAGATCAAGGAAGGCGCGGTGGATCCGCGAATCGTCAGTCAGTTCGGGATGGAAGGTTGCGGCCATAGTTTTGCCCTGACGCACTACGACGGCGTCATTGCCCTGGGTCGCAAGCACTTCAACCTGCGGGCCCAGGCGCTCGATTTTGGGAGCGCGAATGAACACCATTTCAATCGGTGACCCACAGAAGACGCCCTGGCGGATAGAGCTTTCGATCTGGCGGCCGTAGGCATTGCGGCGAATGCCGATATCCAGCGCGCCGAGACCGGTCTGGCGCGGATTTTCAATCTCTTTGGCCAGGAGAATGGCGCCGGCGCAGGTGCCGAAGGTCGGCTTCAGACCCACGAACTCTTTGAGATGGGCCAACCCGCCTTCGCCAAGGAGTTTGAGGAATGCACTGGATTCGCCGCCAGGAATCACTAGGCCGTCGATCTGGTCGAATTGGCTGGGTTTTTTGACGAGCACAACTTCGGCTCCCAGCTCTTCCAGCCGTTTGCGATGCGCGTCGAAATCACCTTGCAGGGCAAGAACCCCGATTTTCATATCTATCAGATGTCAGCCATCAGCATTCGAGTAAGGCCGAGGCTTTTATTGTAACTAGATTTTTTTGCATATTAACTTCAGAGATTTCTTCGACTCGCGCAGGGGCACGCTAAGGGGTCTTCTCACATGAGCAATGGCAAACTTATTTTGCGGATTTGATTTCTTCGTAGAGGCTGGGAAGCTGCGAGGCGTCCTCGGCGGAGTTGCCGAAGCGGGCGCGTTCATAGTGTTCAGTGAAGTCTGAGACATGGTGCTGAATTTGTTCGTCGCCGATGATCGCGGCGAATTCTTCCGGCGTCTGCGCCGGAGATTTCTTCCATCCGCGTTTGGCTGTCTGGTGAAGCATCCGTTCGTACCAGATGCTGGCCGCGAGCTGAGGCGCCTGGCGGGGGCTTCGAGCCAGGCGAATTTTGTTGCCCAGCATAAGTAACCGCGGAAGGCTGATGATCAACAGAAGTAATGCCACGGCTGCGATTATCCGCACTCCCCACTTTATGCTGGAAGCACCGGCCTGCCCTTGTATGCGCCGCGCCCAAGCCAAAAGTTTCTGGTATTTTCCGCGGCCCCATGATTGCGCGTGCCCGACCACGGCGCGACTGCCATGGGTCGCGTCCTCAGTGAGGCGGAGCTGATGGGCCAGGTCGTAATTCACAACCCACTCGCGCCAGAACGAAGACATAGCATCCATGTAGAGCATCACCCGGTTCCACTCCGAGTGGGCTTGCACGCTACCGCCGGGGGTTGGATCGAAAGCCAGCCAGCCTTCTCCGGGGATGTAAGCCTCAACCCAGGAGTGGGCATCGCTGGCACGAATTACGTATTGCGACGTGATGTCGTTGAACTCTCCACCGGCAAAGCCATTGACCACGCGGGAAGGAATTCCGATGAGCCGAAGCATGATCGCCATCGAGGAGGCGAAATATTCGCAATGCCCGCGGCGGCGTATGAAAAGAAAGTCGGCGATCGGGTCCGCAGGTCTAGTGGGCGAGAGTTGCAAAGTGTAGCCGTAGTGAGTTCGAAGATAGGTTTCGATGGCGGTCGCCCGCTCGTAGGGGGATTTAGCGTTGGCGACGATCTTGTCAGTCAAAGGGCTTATGCGCGCATCAAGTGCCGGGACCTGCAAGTAGACAGAGGAAATCTCATCATAGCTTTGCTCGCCGGGATGCACGCGAGGGGCTGCGGGAGTTGGAATTATGGAATCCGCTTCATAACGCGTCACCGGATGGTCGTTGTCCCTATTGAAAACCGAACCATCGGGATCTTCGTACACCGAGCGGTAATTCCCTTCGAGAGATTGCGGAGTGGCGAGCAGGAAAAACACTTCGCTCACGAATGGTTCCATGGTCACGCGGTAATGAATACTGCGCCCTCGGGCGGTCGCCAGCTGAGTGCTGCCGGAATCGAGGTTAAAGTGGCCATCCGCGCCCCGCAGTAAAGTTTCCCCGTTAGTGGTATTCGACCAGGTGTGCCCGTCGAAATGGTTGAGCGCGACACCGCGCAACTTGGGAGCGAATGCGCCAAAGGAATCGCCGTCGATGGCGACATGCATGACGAGTGTTTTGGATTGCTGAATTTGCCCAATACGTCCGAGTTCGACCGCATCTGAGAATCCGGTGGTGATATCGCTCGCGCCAGTTTCCCGGTTCATGAATCCTGCGGAAACTCGAGGCAGCAGGAAGAAAATGCCGGTGCCTGACACAAAAATCAAAACCAGCAAAACCGGCGCGACCGTCAGGATGGCAAACGAAAGCTTTCGATGAGCGCTGTGCAGACGGGGATCGTGCGCCAGCACCGGCGAGCGCTTTAAAGAGTGCATCATTTCCATCAGGATGAACGCCGCGACCGCAAGCAGAACAAATCCGGCAAGCGCAAATAAAAAAGTGCTATCGACCGTAAGCACGGCAGCGGCCAGCACCATCAGGAAAGAAAGCACCGCCAGGAAGTAGTGATCGCGGTCCTTTTGCGCGGAAAACAACCGCACCAGCATGACGAACAAAAGCAGGTGCACGGTTGCGCCGAGAAACGCGCGCGAAATCAGAAAATCGTCGGCGATATAGAAACCGACGCACGCAATAGTGAGGATATTGGTCCAATATTCGGAAAGCAGAGTCTGACGGCGCCGGGCAAGAATATATCCCCGATAAAGCAGGGCCGAACTGACGACTATAACCGTGGCAACGTCCAGACGTCCGGTTGAGGCCAGAGTGCCGAAGCCAGTGAAGATCAGAAGATAGAGCACCACATCAAAGTAGCGGCGGATGGCGCTGTCTAACGTGATCTCTTCGCTTATGGGGACCATGGACGTATTTGCTTAATTGTTGCGGAATTTGCACCGAAGGTAAAGGGTACTGAAGAGTGCGAGGCGGTGAAATGCGAAGCCTTTGCTAGAATTGAATTGGTCAGGCATCGGCCCCGCGCGACGTTTTCCCGCCAATCCCGCCAGGTCCGGAAGGAAGCAACGGTAACGGGCTCTTGCGTGTGCAGTGGGTCGCCGGTGCCTGGCTAAGAATTAAACTGCTGATTTGGCGCTCTTCGATAATTGCATCTGCTTCGCTTTGGTGACCAGAGAGTCCAAGGTTGGAAATGACTCGGGCGGGATCAAAGTGAACTCCGGCGGTGTTGTTCCGGTATGTATGGCGCGGGCGAGCATTTCTAACCCGATGCCTGCCAGCGGAGGTGCAATCACGGTAGCGGTGAGCATTCCGTTTCTGACCCATGATTGCCCAGTCGCGGGTACTCCGTCCACGCCAATGAAGGGGACTTCGATCCAGCGGTCCCTCCCTTTTCCCTCGGAAGAAAACCGCTGAAAAGCCTTTTTTGCGCCAGCGGCCATGGCGTCGTTCTGGGCAGCAATCACGTCAATATGTGCCTGTTGTGATGTGCTCAGTCGGAGCCATGCGGTAACGGCGTCGTACGCGCCAGCCTCGGTCCAATTCGCCTTCATCATCTTCAGATGAATTCCAGGTGCTTTGTTTTGATTCAGGCCGTGGGTGCGCAATTTGCCGGCGTCTGATTCCGACGGACCCTGGATATAAAGCACCGAGCCACCATTAGGCAGAAGCGTAGCCAATTGTTTCGCCTGAATCCGTCCAATCTCCAGATGGTCAGAAGCAACCGTAAAAATAGGCACAGAGAAGTTTGCGCGCAGGTCGCTGATATAAGCGAGTTCGCGGTTGAGTACCACCCAGGCAATGCCGGATGCGGCTGCCGCCCGTGCAACTTGCGGCAACGCGGTCGCGCCCACCGGTTCAAGGATAATTCCGTCCGGGCGCTCGTCTGCATCGGACTGCACGAATTTGAGAATCTGCTGGCTCTGCTGAATGCTATCGCCATCGGCATAGAGAACTTCGAGGCCTATGCCCAATTTTCGGGCGGCCTCTTCAGCCGCGATGGCTTGTTCCATCTGGAAATCGTTGTCCTTGGTGATCAGCGAAACAACGATTCGAAGTTCTTTCATTGTTGCCTATGTCCTCGCCCACAGATCATAGTTCCGTTTCCGAGAAATAGGCCCGCCTTGGATTTGAAGCGTGTGACCAAGGTAATTCGATTCAAAGCCAGCGTTCGATCCAGGACCGTACAAAATTGGAGATTCTGTTTGCGGTGCGTACAATAACGTTTCGCATTCCATAACGGAGACGAAAGAGTGAACCAGACGCGGCGTGCCAAAATCACCGCCCTAGGAACCTATGTTCCTCCCCGGGTGATGACCAATACCGACTTCGAAAAGATTGTCGAAACCTCGAATGAATGGATCACCAGCCGGACCGGTATTCGCGAGCGCCACGTAGTGGATAAAGGTGTGGCCACCAGCGATTTGGCGACCGAGGCAGCAAAGATAGCGCTGGCGGAGCGCGGCATCGACGCCAGCCAGATTGAAGCTATCGTGGTTGCGACGGTGACCCCGGACATGCTCTTCCCTTCGACCGCATGTCTGGTGCAACACAAGCTTGGGGCACATGGAGCTTGGGGTTTCGATCTCTCGGCGGCCTGCTCGGCTTTTCTGTATGCGCTGCAGACCGGCGCTCAGTTCATTCAGACCGGAGCTCACAAGAAAGTGCTGGTGATCGGCGCGGATGTAATGACGTCGATCCTGGATTACACCGACCGGGCGACCTGCATTCTGTTTGGCGACGGCGCTGGAGCCGTATTGCTGGAGGGTTCTGAGGATGACTCCGGCATCATCGACTTTTTGCATGAAGTGGATGGCTCGGGGGCCTGTTCCTTATATATGCCGGGAGGAGGCAGCTTACATCCCGCGACCCACGAAACCGTCGACAAGAAAATGCACTTCGTACACCAGGACGGGCAGGCGGTGTTCAAGTTTGCGGTACGCAAAATGGCAGACGTCTGTGAGACTCTGCTCAAACGAAACGGAGTAAAGGCTGTCGACATTGATTGCTTCATTCCCCACCAGGCGAACCAGCGCATCATCAATGCCACTGGCGAACGGCTCGGCCTGAGGCCCGAAAGTGTGATCATCAACATTGATCGCTACGGAAATACCACTGCGGGGACCATACCGCTGGCGATGCAAACCGCGCGCGAAGAAGGGCGTCTGAAGAAAGGCGATCTGGTGCTTCTGGCTTCGGTGGGCGCTGGTTTTACTGTGGGGGCAACACTGCTGCGCTGGACGGTTTAGTTCTTTCGCGAGCGTCCTTTCGCGGATTGGAAGCAACGCTCATGGCCATCGACGATCATCTGCGGACTGCGGGCGGCGCGCTGAAGAACTGGGCGATCGCGCAAATTCAGGATTCGCTGTTGGTTGGTGCGTTATGGCTGATCGGCCTCTATTATCTGCACGTACCGCTTTTTCCTCTTTGGGCGATCCTGGCCGCGTTGCTGCAAATCATCCCGCATTTAGGGCCGGTGTTGAGTCTGCTCGGACCGCTGTTCAGCGCCACGGTGGCGTTTCGCGACTGGCAACATCCCGCCGAGGTGCTCGCGCTTTATGCCCTCATCGCAGTCGTCGATGGATTTCTTTTGCAGCCCTTCATCATGCGACGCACCGCGAAGGTCCCGGTGTGGGCATCCATAGTGACACCGATTATATTGGGAATTGTTTGGCCGTTCTGGGGGGTGGTGGTAGCGGCTCCTCTTCTGGCGGTGATCTATGCCTTCAAGGCGCGCACATTGAAGAGCACCGAGTGAACGGAATATCCTTGCTTGTAATCATGATTTATTCGAAGCAGACCTGCATCGGAGAATCAGAGGAGAATCAATGTTACGGACCAGATGTTCTCATCTTTTAATCGTATTCGCGTTGTGTTGGTTGGCGGGCAGTTTAAAGGCAAGCGCCCAGCAAATCAAAACCGTTTTCGTAATCGGAATGGAAAATCACAACTGGACGCAACCAGCCAACAAGTTTACTGGCGGTATTCAGCAGATTTATAAAAATCCCAATGCGCCGTTTATCAACAGCCTGGTAGATGGGACCGCAACTGCCACGGTGGACGGTGCCGAAGTCAAGATAAGCCAGCAGGTCGCCTATGCTACGGCTTACCACAATGTTCTGGCCACGCCGCGGGGAAACAACCCCCATATACATCCATCTGAGCCCAGCTACATCTGGTCAGAAGCGGGCACCAATTTCGGGGTGCGCAATGACAATGATCCTTACTCTGTGGTCGGTGGCACAAATCAGAACACGACAGAACACCTGAGCACCTTGTTAACTAAGGCTGGCAAGAGCTGGCGGTCGTATCAGGAAGATATAGATCTGACCTCCAAAAATAGACAACTCATTAATGTTCCATTGCCGCCAGAAAAGTGGACGGTCCCGCTGAGCAGCTTTTCTGGAATGTTTGTCAGCGGAAACATCAACGCCTACAACCGATCAAATCAATTCAATTACGCCGCGAAACATAACCCGATGGTGTTCTTTACCGATACCAACGGAGGAAACGAATCGAGCCCGGCGAATCGTCTGGCCTCGCACTACGCGCCCCTGCAGCAACTGAAGACGGACCTGGCCAACCATAAGGTTGCCGATTACAACTGGATCACGCCCGATATGTACAACGACATGCATACCATGTTGAGCGCGGGTTTTAAGGGTATGACGGGCGACGCGGCCATGATCCGGCAGGGCGATGAATTTTTTCGCCAGATCATTCCGATGATCATGGCGTCCGACGCCTATAAAGACAATGGCGTGATCATTATCTGGTTTGACGAGTCGGAACCGGACGGCGATCCTGGAGATAATGCCGATGACTTCAACCACACCATCCCCGAAATCATTATTTCCCCACTCGCCCACCCCAATGTGAACGGCATCCCCTATGCCGGCACCGTGAACTACACCCATTCCTCCGATTTACGCACCTGGCAGGAAGTGTTTCACGTCGCTCCACTTCTGGGAGACGCCGCCAAAGCGACAGATCTCTCCGATTTGTTCGCTCCGGACGCAGTTCCGAAAAAGCCCTGACTATCTCTTCCGCGGCATTCCGCGCGGTTTCTTTTTCGCGGACAATTTAGAATGGTGTGAATGGCGTCCGCCCACGAAGAAGAGGTCCTCGGCAAAGCCTATGACAGCCGGCTGATGAAGCGGCTGCTGCGCTATATGCGGGCTTATCGTTTTAAGGTGACGATCGCCCTGGTTGCGATTGTGTTCAAGGCCATCGCCGACGTATTCGGGCCGTTCCTGACCATGGTCGCGATCGACCGCTACCTCGCTCCGGTACACGAGAAACCTGCCTGGCTTACCAATTGGTTGAGTCCGCAGCCGCTGACCGGCATCGCTGAGATCGCCGGAATTTACGTTGGCCTGACCATCTTCAGTTTCCTCCTCGAATACCTGCAGACTTACTTCATGCAGTGGGCAGGTCAAATGGTGATGTACGACCTGCGCAGCGAAATCTTCCGCCATCTGCAGCGCATGCACATCGGCTTTTACGACAAAAATCCAGTGGGGCGGCTGGTCACGCGGGTGACCACCGACGTCGACGCCCTGAACGATATGTTCACCTCCGGGGTGGTGTCGATTTTTGAAGACATTTTTGTCTTGGCCGGAATTCTCGCCATCATGCTCTCAGTGAACTGGAAGCTGGCGCTGATCACCTTTGCGGTGCTTCCCTTTATCGCCTATGCGACGAAGCTTTTTCGCGATCGCGTGCGCGATTCGTATCGCCGAATTCGAGTGGCGATTGCGCGCATCAATGCCCACCTGCAGGAACACGTCAGCGGCATGGTAGTGCTGCAGCTGTTCAATCGCGAGAAGAAGGCCTACAAAACTTTCTCTGACGTGAACGCGCAGCACATGGACGCTTACAAAGACGCGATCTTGGCGCACGCGGTTTATTACCCGGTGGTCGAAATTCTGTCGTCGATTGCGATTGCGCTGGTTATCTGGTTCGGCGGCGGCGATGTGATTCGCGGGTGGAAGGTTACCGGCCTGCAGGTGAGCTTCAGCTGGAAGTCCGTGGGCTTTCACCTGGTCCAAAACGTCACCACCATCGGCGTCCTGGCGGCATTTATTCAGTACGCGCAGCGCTTCTTCCGGCCGATTCAGGATCTGAGCGAAAAATACAACATTCTGCAGTCGGCGATGGCAGCTTCGGAGCGGGTATTTAAGTTGCTGGATACTCCAGCTGAGATCACTGAAGCGGCGGTCACGAAAATTCCGGATGGCCCGGGACGGATTGAGTTTGATCGGGTCTGGTTTGCGTACAGGGCTGCGCCGTCGGATCCAGACATGAATGGACAGCCGCGGGCGATGGATTGGGTGCTGCGAGATGTTAGCTTCACCATCGAGCCTGGCCAGACCGTTGCAATCGTCGGGCACACCGGGGCCGGAAAGACCACCATCATTTCCCTGCTGCTACGCTTTTATGACGTGCAACGTGGGGCGATCAGGATCGATGGCGTGGACATCAAGGAAATGCCGTTGCCCGATTTGCGGCGCAGGTTTGGCGTGGTGCTGCAGGATCCATTTTTGTTTACCGGCACGGTCGAGGGAAATATCCGGCTGGGAACGGATTGGATCAGCGATGAGCAGGTGCGGCAGGCGGCGGAAGATGTGAACCTGGCGGACTTCATTCGCATGCTGCCCAATTCTTACAAAGAAGAAGTTCGCGAGCGCGGGACTACGCTTTCCACCGGGCAAAAGCAGCTGATCTCGTTTGCCCGGGCGCTCGCCCATTCGCCAAAGATTCTGATCCTGGATGAAGCCACTTCGAGCGTCGACACCGAGACCGAATTCAAGGTGCGCGATGCGCTGAACAAAATGGTCGAGGGCCGCACATCGATCATCATTGCGCACCGCCTTTCGACGGTACAACGGGCCGACAAGATCATCGTGATGCACAAGGCGCAGTTGCGCGAAATGGGAACCCACCAGGAACTGCTCGCCGAACGCGGGATTTACTACAAGCTCTACCAGCTGCAATATAAAGATCAGGAGATTCACGCAGCTTCGCCTGAGGTCACCGCAAACGCGGATGACTAACCTCCTGCTCGTCTCTGCCTCTGTCTGGCGCGATGGGCAAGAGCGCCCGTCGCTCCACTCGAGAAGCGAAACCGGCCGCTGGCCGCAGTTCGGTCTATTGTTTTCGGCGGATGATGCGCTGCGGATTGAAAGTGGAATCGAAAGAACCTGTCACCGAGATTTGCTGAGTTTTTTCGAACCGCACTCCCTCAATTCCCTCCGCCGTCAAATGAATAGTGAAATTGCCGGCGTGAGTGAAGGTGTGACGAACCTCGGGTCCCGATGAGTGGACACCATCGCCGAAGTCCCAACCATAATCAAGCGCCGCCGGGCTGTTGGCATCAGTGTTAGCCAGGAACTCGGCCGGCTGGCCCACGCTCACTTGGTCAGGTATATGAACGTTCACTTGGGGCGCGGCCGCGGGCGCCGCGCTGTCGATGATCTTGAACATCCGAACCGAGCGCGGCGCGAGGGTCATCGAAATGGAACCGGAGCTCTGCTGAAAGGGTGTCTTGTCTCCTAAAATATCTGAAATTTGAAAGCTGCCGCCTTGAAATCCCAAATCTGATAACTGCACCTGGTGCTGGCGCTCTTTCTCCGTCCAGTTAAAAAGCGTCACGATTGATTGCCGCTTGCTTTCGTGTAGCACAAAGATGCTCGGCATCGTGTCTTCAGCGGCATAGGTCATCAGATCAACAGGAGTGGACGCGCGGCCGAGCCGAGCCATGTTGATCAGGTCGCGGTTTTCAACCAGATCCATGCGCTCGGCACCCGCGTATAGCGTGGGAAGATCGTCGCCAATTTCGAACATGCCTCCGGACACCGCGGAGAGTGCGATTGAAACCCGCGCTTCGTCGAGGCTGAGGGGACGCTTGCCGCCGTGCCACTCTTGCTCATCCACGGTCTGGCGGGAAACCGTAAAGGCGTCGGGATCGCTTACGAAAAAATTGCGGTTCATGTAATATCGCGCGGCAATGCCGGTGCCGGCATCGTGGCTGGAGTCGAAAGTGTGACCGGTATCCTGCGATATGCGCCCGCAATCCACCAGGCCGACCGGATTCAGCATTACGCTGCCATCTTTATCGAGCAGCACATCCTCGCCAACCGCCTCGCGAATCACCTGCAGTCCAATGCGTTGCGCTTCCATGGCGGTGGTGTTGGGCCGGAAGTGACGCCCTTCGATGGCGGAATCATCCATGAAATCGAGCTTGATGTAACGAATGCCCCATTTATGCGCCAATGTTCCATAGGTCTCGCGAAGATAATTTTGCGCGCCCGGGCTGGTGGTATCGAGCATGTACAGCGGGTCAAGTTGCCGCTTGTGCTCTTCATTGTTTATGACGAAACCAGCATGGATCGGCTGGTCTTGCGCGTTGTGCACCAGCCAGTCTTTGTGGTCCTGATAAATCGAAGATCGTTCGGAGACTTCGAATGGCGCGGTCCAGATGCCAGGCGTCAGCCCGAGATGCTGCACCTTGGCTTCAAAAGATTTCATCCCGTCGGGGAAATTAGCCGCGTTTTCGGTGGTGTAGTCCCCGCGCGCGTATTGATAACCTTCATCGATGTGGAAGAACTTATAGCCGAATTGTTTCAGTTGCTCAGCCAGAAACTGGGCATTGGTGAGGGCTGCACCCTGATTGAGTCCGAAATAGTAGGCGGTCCAACTCCACCAGCCAATGGGAGTGGGCGCGCTTACGCGCGCGTGGTGCAGGTCGCGAATGATCCTGCCATATGCTTCGAGTTGAGCATGATAATCCGGGCCCAGCGCGAGCATCACCGGTTCCGAAGAAATAGTCGCTCCGGAGCCGACGGGAAGGCTGAGTTCAACACGATCTTCGGGTGGGGATGTTTGCAATGAGTTTTCAATTTCCAGCTCGGTGGTTCCGGCCGATTCCACTTCGTACCCTGACAGCTTCGCCTGGGGCGCGTGCAGACGAAGAATGGTCAGCCATTTTTCCGAGGCGAGCGCTCCCACAAACAGACTCTGCCGGCTTTCGCGGTTATAAAGCAGTTGGCTGCCGACGCCGCGATAAAGCCCGGCGGCGTCATCGCCGAAATCGTGAATCGACATCGCCGGGCGATCTTCGCTGAAACTGTCAGAGAGAATCCGCAATGCAGATGTCGGACCGCCGAGTTCGAGCAGCTTGGGATCACGAATTTCGATGGCGCGAATTCCCTGCGCCTCCACGGACTGGCCGGTTGTATTGCGGACGGTCACGGTGATCTCGGCATAATCGGGGTTCGAATGAAGGCGCAACCAACATGCGAGATCGGGCTGGCCGGTCAAGCCCGAGTGCGTAACCGTTATTCCCGCCCCGTGATCGCCTGCTTCGGAGCTTGAGATTTCGTGCGCAGGATAGTCGCTCGAGTGCAGCCAGCGGCCATTGACCTTGGCGGCAATGCCGGCTGTAAGCCGTGCTGCGCCGGCCTTTTCACGGATTGTGTAAGCGCCGGTCCGGCCGTTGACGGAAATCACCAGGCCTGAGTTTTCCAGCGAGGCGGGAGTGGTTTGGGCTGAACAGGCGAAAACCGCAAAGCAGCTCAGAATAAACACGGCGAGGGTCAGATGTTTGGTCATTGGCTCTAGTTTCGCGATGCGCGACAATTTCCAGTTTGTGGTGCCGAAGATGGCGCACTTGCGCTATATTGCGAACGATTACTTTTACTTTCGTTTGCGTGCCTTGTCAATCGCGCATTTCGGGATGAGGAAATCCATGAAAACCAACTTATTCATTTTTTCGCTATTGCTGGCGGCGATTGCGCTCGGGCCGTCGCATTCGGCGCGAGGCCAACAAGCTCAACCCCAGCAGCAGATCGGATATGGCGCCGCGCCCGGAGCCGAGCAGAAAAAAACTTTGCTGCTTCGAGATTTTCATCCGGCGCAGATGTTGCACGCGCCGGTGCATAACATCGACCGGGCGAAATATTACGTGATCGACGTGCATAACCATGTGAATGATGCGATGGGGATTGATGAGCACATGCCGCCGCAACAGGTGGTCAAGATCATGGACGACACAAATGTGAAGACGATCGTGATTCTGACCGGAATGTGGGGCGATAAGCTGCAGCACGTGATCGACGAGATGGTGAAACCTTATCCCGGACGTTTCATTGTTTTCGCGCAAATCGATTTCAGCAAAATCGACGATCCTAACTTCAGCCAGGAGATGGTGGCGCAGCTGGATGATTCCGTGACGTCGCGGGGCGCGCGGCTTAAAGCAGCTAAAGGATCTGGGGCTGACCGTTCGTGACAAATCCGGAAAGCTGATCGCGATCGACGATCCTCGCCTCGACCCTATATGGGAGGAGGGCGGTCGGCTGGGGATTCCGGTATCGATCCATACCAGCGACCCGGAAGCATTTTTCCATCCCATCGACAACACCAATGAACGTTATGAAGAACTGACGGAGCATCCGGATTGGAGCTTTTACGGGCCGCAGTTCCCCACCAAGGAAGAACTGCTGGCGCAGCGCGACCGCATGTTCGCAAAACATCCGAACACAACCTTCGTCGCCTTGCACATGGCGAACTGGCCGGAAAATCTCGACTATGTTTCGCGGCTGCTGGACACGTTGCCGAATGTGATGGTGGAATTCGGGGCGCGCGAAGCGGAATTAGGACGCCAACCGCAACGCGCCCGCGAGTTCTTTATCAAATACCAGGACCGCATAATGTTCGGAACCGACAACGAAGTGGCCGAAATCATGTATCGGAACAATTTCCGCTGGCTCGAAACCGGCGACGAATCTTTTGACTACTGGGGATATCCGGGCCAGGGGCGATGGAAGATTTATGGTATGGAATTGCCGGATGAGGTGCTGGAAAAGATTTATCACAAGAACGCGGAGCGAATGTTTAAGCAATTTCGCGGGGTGGAAACAATACGCGCCGAGCAAGTGATAGTTTTATACCAGCGTGACTTGTAGCCCAATTTTTTTCAGCGCCGCCAGATCGGCCTTTGCGATGCCGCGGTCGGAAATGAGATGCTGAATCTCTGAAACCGGCGCAATCGAAGAAAGACTGCGCCGGCCGAACTTGCTGGAGTCACAGACGGCCACCGAAACCCGGGCAACGTCCATCATCGCCCGGTTGACTTTGGCCTCCAGCAGATTCGGCGTGCTCAGGCCGTAATGCACATCGAAGCCGTCGACTCCCAGAAAAAGAATGTCGGCGTTAAGGCGATGCAGGGTCTCCTCCGCAACCGGCCCCACAAGCGAAAAGGAATTCTTTCTCAAGCTGCCGCCTGTCAAAATCACCTCCAGGGACGAGCCGGACAATTCTGCCGCAATATTAACCGCATTGGTAATCATCGTGAGCTTTCGAATTCGCGCAGCTCGCGGGCGATCGCGGTGGTTGTAGTGCCGGAATCCAGAATCACCACCTGGCCTTCTTGCACCATGCGCGCGGCCGCAGCCGGCGATTTGCAGCTTTTCTTTGCGGTGCAGCTTTTCCTTTTCGCGCAAGGTCGGATCTTCGAGCACGCTGCTCTGGGGCGGCAGCGCGCCTCCATGGCTGCGATGGATCTGGCCCTGGGCCTCCAGGACATCCAGATCTTTACGAATGGTGACCTGGGAGGTACGGAATTGCTTCGCCAGGTCGCCGACCAGCACGCGGCCGTCGTGGTTTACTATCTCGAGAATTTGACGGCGACGTTCTTCGTTGAGCAAGGATATCTGCATTCGTACAAAGCGCGTTTTCTGCACCTGGTCTTCGTCTACTCCGACCAGGTAGTCTAGCGACTCGGTATTTTATACTTGACAGCCCCCTATCGAAAGTAAAAGTTATTAAACGCAATGATACGAAACCTGCCGTTATCGATCCCTTCGCTCGGCTAGGGCCTACCTTGCGTGAGACCTGGCACGGAAAATATCGAGGATCGGTCGGCGTTTCTCCTGGTTCTGCACCTTGGCCCAGTTTGCTTCTGGACTCCGTGGAGCAGAACTGGACGAACTATGTGCGCATTGGGGCCTACGGGCTGAAGGGCGGCGATGCGCGCCGCCATCGTTGCCAGCGCCGAGCGCGAAGATGTATTCGGGATTGAAGTCGACAATGACATTCCGGGCCGCTACGAGAGCTTTCTCGATCCCACGGCAAAACTGAAGGCGATTCACGCGGTGCCGAGAAAGCCCATGCCGCGAAGAATTATGCCTTCGTTTATATCGCGGGACCGAGTGCATTACCGCGAACGGCGATCAGATCGCCGCACACCCTGGCCAAAGATCATCCTGACTGGCTGCAGCGGAAGATTACGGGTGAGCCCGCGATTTTCGGCGGCGGCTCCGCCTTCTGGATCGCAAAGGGCGATGAAGACGTGTGGGTGAGCCCATACGCGCCGGAGTGGCGGAAGACCTATATGGAGCGCGTGCGGCAGATTGCGGGCACGGGGATCGACGGCATCTATGTCGACATTCCTTATTGGATGACGCACTTCGACGGCTGGGAGGATACCTGGGCTAGCTTTGACGACTACACGGTCGCAGGCGTTCCGCAAGCAGACCGGGCTGGATGCGAAGAAGGATCTGAAGCTCGGGGACTTCTCTGATCCGAATTTTCGCAAGTGGGTCGACTTCAGGATTCAAACCTTCACCGATTTCATGGCGGAGATCGGCAACAATGCGAAATCCGTAAATCCGGAGATCAAAACCATTCCGGAAATCTATCCGGGGATTGAAGAGGAGGCGGTACGAGTCGGCGCGGATGTTTATAGCCTCTATCCGGTGGTGGATGCGATCGCGCACGAATACGAGTTTGGCGAAGGCGACCACATGGCATCGTCGAGGAACCCGCTGGATTGGTTCAACTACCAGGTGGGCATGCATTCGTTTCGCGCTTTCGCGCAGGGCAAGGCGACCTGGATCTTGAATTACTCATGGGACGGCGATAAGAAGTTGCCCCTCGCAGAGCCGATGAAGAATCTCGCCATGTCGCAAATCATGGCGGGTGCGAATTTCTGGGACGCTCCCGGACATTCGATGGCGGGATCGAACGACTACGCGACGCGGAAGAAATTTTTCGCTGGATCAAAGCTCATCAAAATACTTTCTACCAGCCGCGGACGCCAATCTCTCCGATAGGAGTTTATTTCTCTCCCGAGACCCGGAACTATTTTGCGGACGAATTCATCGCTTCCTACCGCGGAATTCTGATTCTGCTGATGCAGAAGCATCTGGAGTTTCAGATCGTAACGCCGCGAACTCTGGCGGAGTTCAAAGGCAAAACGCTGGTGCTGCCGGATGTGCGGGTGCTGAACGATGAAGAACAGTCTCAGCTCAAGCAATATGTGAGCAGTGGTCGGACTTTAATAATCACCGGTCATGACGAAACCCAACTCGGCGAAACCAATGGGCAATCCTCCGCCCAAGCGGAGAACGTCATTCGATTTCCGCAATGCCCGGGAGCAGATTATGCCGCCAAGTTAAAGAGCAATTTCAACGCCACCACACCGGACGAGGAAAGCAGTTTTCTCGATAAGTTAAAGCCCGGCGGCTCAGTTAAGGTGATTGCATCCCCGGCGATTGCAACCTCCATAGCGCGCGTGGATGGCGCGCCGCATATCTTTTTTGCGAACTTCGCCGGCTTGCGCGGAGGAGTCAATCCTTTGCAGACGCCACAAAAAGATGTGCGAGTGCAGGTAGCCGGAAGCAGTAATGCCCACGGATTCTTTTTACCGTTTATGGGAGAGGTCTCCAGCGTTAAGGCTGTTGAGCAGAATGGCGAGGTCACATTCACGCTGCCGGCCATCGACAAGGGCGCGGTGTTCTGGTGGACATCGGATTCGGAGGCACAGGCTGCGAATCATGGTGTTAAGGGTGAATCCCACCTGCATTAGCGCTAGCCTGGTTACACCGACCAACAGGAGTTCCGAAACTTGAGCGAACTTTCACAATTATTGGAATTACCGGAGGCGGAGAAGCTGAAGCGCGGGCTCGCGCACACGCCGATGGAAATTGCCCAACAGCCGGACACCTGGGGGCGGACGCTGGAATTATTCCGCAGCCGGCGTCCGGAGATTCAGAGCTTTCTTTCCGATGCCGGCATTAATGGGTCGGCTTCTGAAGTGATCGTTTACCTGGTGGGCGCGGGCACTTCCGATTACACCGGGCAAGCCCTCACCCATCTGCTGCGAAAAAAATGGCAGTGCGAAGTCCTCGCTGTGCCCAGCACCGACTTGCTCACGCAGATGGATAGCCTGATCCTCCCCGGGCGAAAATATTTGTGGATTTCATTTTCGCGCTCCGGCGACAGCTCCGAAGGCGTGGCGGTGCTAGACAAGGCGCGGGAAAAATATCCCCACATTCATCACCTCGTCATATCCTGCAACCCCAATGGACGGATGCTGAAAGAGAGCGCCGGAAATCCCAAGATGCTCGGGCTATGCATGATCGACGAGGCCAACGACCGCGGATTGGCCATGACCAGCTCTTTTTCCAACATGGTGATATTCGGCCAATGTTTGGCACACATAAGAGACCTTGCAGGCTACGAACCTGTGCTCCGGAAGCTGATGGCGGCGGGAAAAAGTTTGTTGCCGCGTGCTGCCGATTGCGCCGCGGCTTTGGCAAAGCAGGGATACCGGAAGGCATTTTTCGTCGGTTCTGGCCCGCTCCGTGCCGTCGCCAAAGAATCAGCCCTGAAGGTACTGGAAATGACCGCGGGCAATACCCTGACCATGACCGAGTCGGCCCTGGGATTACGTCACGGACCAATGGCCGCGCTGGACAACGAAAGCTTATTTGTTTGTTTCCTTTCCGGCGACAAACGCGTGAATGCCTACGAGCGGGACCTCCTGCGGGAGATCGGAACAAAACAAATCGCCCGGCGCAGGATAGTAGTCGCAGCCAGCGAGGTTACACTTGATTCCTATGCCGAAGATTATCTTGCTCCCCACGGCGTGGAGGCGGTTGGCGATGAATATCGCCCGCCGGTCGATGTGATATTTGGGCAGCTGCTGGGTTTGTTCAGCTCAATCCGCTGGAACCTTATGCCGGATTCGCCCAGTCCCGGGGGAGTGATTACAAGGGTTGTGCAGAACGTAAGTATCCACTCGTAGGTTGCGGCCACAAGTTAATCAGAAACGAGGACGCCATGAGAAAAGCAAAGATGTTTCGTTGGATTCTGGCCGTGACGGTGTTCGCAGCTTCGGTCAATTTTCTTGTGGCCCAGGGAAGTACCGCGCGCAAATGCGCGGAGTGGTGGCCGATGCGAGCGGTGCCGTGCTGCGCAATGCCAAAGTCACCATCACCGACGTGGGCACGAACATTTCGACCGCAACCCGCACCAACGACAAAGGCGAATATTTTTTGTCGGGATTGAGGCCGTCGACCTATGCCATCAAGGCTGACGCGCAAGGGTTTCGAAGTGAAGAAAGGACTGGCGTGGTTCTGGCGGTGGACCAGGAGACCACGCTCAACTTCACCATGACCCCGGGCGCGGTCAACACCAATGTTCAGGTGAACTCAACCGCACCCCTGCTCGATACCGAGAGCCCGACCCTTGGAACCGAAGTGACGAGCCAATACATTAAGGACATTCCCCTGCCCGGCCGCGATTTCTTCGGCCTGACTTTTCTTTCGGGAGGCGTCACCGAAGTTGCGGATCCGGCACGCAGGATAACTATCCCGCCGGCACTAATTTCGTTTCTAACGGACAGCGCAATGCAACCGCGGAAGTTCGGATCGATGGCGCCCTCATCAGCGCCCCCGAACAGGGCGAAGGCGCCACCAGCAACGTGTACTACGAACCCTCGGTGGAAGTCATCCAGGAATTTAAGATCCAGAACAACAGCTTCTCTGCGGAGTTCGGAAACAATGGCGGAACTGTGGTCAACATGGCATTGAAAAGCGGGACCAACAACTTCCACGGCAGCGGCTGGTATTTTCTGCAACGCGCGGGTACGGATGCGCGAGATTTTTTCAATCCTGCGTCGATTGGGCCAAAGCCCTCTCATGCCCGCGACCAGTACGGAGTTTCACTCGGCGGACCGATCATCAAGAACAAAACATTCTTCTTTGCCGACATCGAGAAGGTCCGCGACAACGAACCTCAAAATATCGTTGCCAGCGTGCCAACCCTGGCCGAGCGTACTGGCGATTTTTCAGCGACGCAAAATCCAATCTACGATCCCATCATTTGCCAGCCAAATTGTCAGGTCCGGCCACAAGTAGGATCGCAACCCGGCGGAACGCTGAACGTAATTCCGGCAGGCGAGATCGATCCGATCGGACAGGCGATCATCAATCTGTATCCGAAGCCCAACCTGCCAGGGGAATTCAACAATTTTCGTACCATTGCGCTTCAGCACTCCGACGACTATCAGTTTGACGTCAAGGTAGATCACCAGATTTCCAGCACTCAGCGCTTGTCCGGTCGCTATAGCCGCCTGTCCAGTAATTTCAACATCCCCACAGTGCTGGGCGATGGCGACACGTGGCAGGATGGAATCGCTTCGACGCCCACGCACGTCCAAAACGTTTCGCTCGAACACGCCTGGACAGTGAATCCTAAAATTGTATGGACAAACCGCTTCGCGGTAGATCGAGTCTGGGAAAACTCGACGGACAATTATCCCAGCTTGAGCAGCGTCGGATTACCGTCGTACCTTGCGGCCAACTCCGGCGTGAACCGCATGCCTACGATGCAAATGTCAGGGGCGAATCCCTGGACTAATTTGTACGACCAGTGTTGTGTCGACACAACTTTCGCGCACACGCTGTACAGCTACTCCTCGCAACTATTGATCTCGAAAGGCTCCCACCTATTGAAAATTGGGGGAGAACAGCGAATTTTCTTTAATAATTTTTTCCAGCCGCCCAATCCGACCGGTTTGTTCGACTTCAGTGACACCGTAACCTCGCCATTCCCCGGCAGCGATACCGACGCGCTCAACAACCCTACAGGGAATCCATTCGCCACCCTCCTGTTCGGTTATCCCGATAACAGCAGCGTCATCAACATCTACCCCGCGGTCGCGAACAAATCCAAAGAGACAGGGTTCTATTTTCAGGATGATTGGAAGGTCAGCACGAAACTGACGGTGAACCTGGGCCTGCGCTATGAGTGGAGCACGCCTTACACAGAGCGATTCAATCGGGTTGAATTTAGTGATTTCACTGGCAACAGCGGCATGTCAATCGATCTGACGGCAGGAGGTCAAAATCAGGCGTTGGGGTTAGGGACGAAGAACTTGGTGGGAACGACGCTCTTCCCAAGTACGTTCGGCAGCAGGAACGTTCCCGTCGACCGCAACAACTGGGGTCCGCGTCTTGGCTTCGCATATCAGTTGGGGCACGACACAGTGCTCCGCGGCGGCGCCGGCGTTTATTACGGAATGAGTATCGCGACAAACTTCCAGTATCCGGGGACCGCGTTTCGTAAAAGCGCCACCATGTTCTTTACCACAGATAACTTCAACACCCGCGCAGCTACGCTATCCAATCCCTTCCCCAACGGTTTAACTGGCCCCCAAAATCAGAGTTATGGAAAACTAGCCGAGTGGGGCTATGCGAACGGTAACGACTTGGGAACGACCGAAGCGCAGAATGCCGATATTTACCAGTGGAACCTTGGTTTGGAGCATCTGTTGCCGAGTCAGATCGTACTCGCGGTGGATTACTCCGCGAACCGCAGCACACACCTGCCCTTTGGCGGATACTCGAGCACACGTAACCGTGACTTTATTTCGTCCAAACTTCTGGCTCAGACTTCCGCCCAACAGCATGCGACGGATCCTAACTGTGACCAGGATAGCTGTGTAAGCAATTACCTGCAGAATCCGGTCGTAAATCCATTCTGTTCCTTATTTAGCGGTACCCAGTGCGCCTATAACGCAGGCCCGGCCATCTTCAATGAGCCCGATTCACAATATGGCAACCCCACAATTCCGCTGGTGAATCTGCTTCGCCCCTACCCGCAGTTCGATGGTGACTTCGAAGGTCTCCCCCGACTGGTAGCGAACTCCTGGTACAACTCGATGCAGCTTCGCTTTCAAAAGCAAACCACTCATCACATCAGCTTTGAAGGCAGTTACACAATTTCGAAATTTACCGACAATTCCTCAACCGGCGCGAACGCCTTTGTCGGGACCCTTAACAACGGCAATCCCCAACAGTTGGACAACCTGAGAGCGGAGTACAGCATTAGCGCCAATGACACTCCACAACGGCTGGCAGCCGCGGTCGTAGTCGACCTGCCGGTTGGGCGCGATCGCTGGATCGGCAACAACATGAACCGAGGCCTGGATGCAGTCATCGGCGGCTGGGCACTTTCGACATTAATCAGCGAGCAGTCAGGGCAACCCTTGGCGATCTACATGGCTAATAACCGGCTGCAGGATGGCAATCAGCGCCCCAATGTGCTGTGTGGCGGATCGACTGGAGTTGGCGCCAACCGCGGAGCGGTAACACAACTCCCGGTATTGAACGCATCCTGTTTCGCCGATCCAGGAGATCAGGTCCCGGGTAACGCTCCCAGATATTTCTCAGGGCTGAGAGCGGATGGTATTCACAATTTCGATGCCAATCTGTACAAAGAATTCACGCCCCGTGAAGGCATGACTTTGCAACTGCGGGCGGAGGTATTCAATACCTTTAATACGCCTCGCTTCGCGCCTCCTAATACACTCTTCTCTCCCGGCGATTCAACCTTCGGGCAGATTACATCAACCGCGCAGGGATACACGCCTCGGAGAATACAGTTCGGAATAAGATTTGAATTTTAAGATGGGCTAGAGGTTTGATTGTAGTTTCGAGCTATAAACCTTATTGAAATGGCGCCAAGAATAATCACTACGTCACGTGCGTGAATCAGGCGAGCGCCAGCGTATGGCGGTTTCCCTCCGAATTGTTCGCTCGCCTGCAAAGATTCAGGGCGGCGCGGCTATGAAAATTGACGCGAATCTCTCCCTGCCTTCCCCATTGCCCGAAAATTAAATAGAAATTTAACCCGGCGTTAATGCTGCCTGACATCCAAGTAGCATGACTAAAAAACTACCCGTGCTGAAGCGGCTCCTTGTTTGGTGGATCGTAATATGCGAGACGCGAAAGCTTGCGGTAATGGCTACTGTGCCGGTACGGGAAATGGAAGCATACGCGCGCCGGATGGCATTGCCAGAAACAATAAGAGAGATGGTGCCTGCCACCTTGGTGGATTTGGCCGCGGGACGAAAGCCGTACGAGTCTGTTCATCTCATTCTTAACGCAATCATCGAACGCAGCGTACCTGAAGTTGTACAAGCAAAAGGCTAAGCGTCGGTTCCCCCTGCTGCTTTCATCAGGATACAGTTGTTGTCGCAACCGATGGTTTAAGCTCTAGCCCCGCCATCTTTAACCATGAGCGCGGTCACCGCGGCACTCATGATCGCAAGGCCGGCACAAATAAACATCACTATCCGGAATCCAAAGACGAACGACTGATCGACCCATCGCTTTACCGCGACTTGGCTTTGCGGAGCGAGGCCGGTGGGGATTGGAAGGCCAGCCAGCTTGGTTTGATTGGAGTGAATTGTGCGCACAACGTCCGCCGGAAGCGCCTGCTGTTGCAGGTCCCGGTCCAGGTGCGAAACAAACGTCTGCACCATGACAATTCCTAGTACCGCGATGGCGAGCACGCCTGCCACCCGCGCCACGGCATTGTTAATTCCGGAGGCGGCTCCAACGTGTTCCTCGTCGACAGAATTCATCACCACGGTGGTGAGCGGGGCGATGGTGATCGCCATTCCCAATCCTAGAATCATTACCGCCGGAAAAAAACTTCTCCAGTAACTCCCCCCAACTGAGGGTATCGCGAAAAGCGCGAAGCCGAGCGCAACAATCGCAGGCCCTGCGACCAATGGAAGCCGCGCTCCGTAACGCGCTACCAGGCCGCCGGACCAGCGGGACAGGAGAAAGATAAGCAGGATCAATGGCAGCACGGCGGCTCCAGTTGCGGTCGGAGAATAGTTCTGGACCTGAATCAGATTCAGCGGGAATAGAAAGAAAAAGATCCCGATTGCGGCGTAGAGAAAAAGCGTGAGCAAATTCGCGCCGCAAAAGCTGGACGAAAGAAACAGCGAAAGCGGAGCCATGGGTGATTGCACTCTGGTCTCGATAAATAAAAAAAGAACCAAACATGCGCATCCACCGGCCAGTGTCGTGATCACCATCGGATTTCGCCAACCCAGATTGACCGACTCGATGAATCCGAAGACCAAACCGCCGAGCCCAAACGTCACCACCAGCGCGCCCCACCAGTCAATGCCGGCTTGATCAGCGCTGCGGCTCTCCGGTACTCGCCAAAGCGAAATGCCCAACACGACGGCGGCGAGCGGAAGATTAATAAAGAACACCCAGCGCCACGAAGCGTGCTGCACCAGCCAACCTCCAAGCAGCGGGCCCACGGCGGTAGTGATTGCCGTAAAACCTGACCAGGTGCCGATCGCCTGCCCGCGTGTGCTCTCATCAAACGACGCGCTGATGATGGCCAGGCTGCCGGGCACAAGCAGCGCTGCCCCCACCCCTTGAATACTTCGGGCGAGGATCAGCATATTTATATTCGAAGCAAAACCGCAGGCCGCGGAGGCAAGCGCGAAGATCGTCACCCCAACCAGGAAGACCAGACGGCGGCCGAGACGATCGCCCAGAGATCCACCCACCAGGATCAATGCGCCAAGAAATAAACCGTAGGATTCGACGATCCACTGAACATTCACTACGGTTGCGTGAAACTCGGCCTGAAGCGCAGGCAAGGCCACATTCACTATTGTGCTATCGATGAATGCCATGCTGGAGCCAACGATGGTCGCAGCCAGCACCCACTTCCCTGCTGCTGGTTCGCACTGCGAGACAGCGCCGCCGCCCGAATGGATCACGACCTTGTCACATGGCGAACTCATGGTCGCTATGGATGCGAACCAGATAGGTCTCGATTCCAGATAAATAGAATCTCCAGATCAGGTATTGAATGTTGCTGGTGCGATCGAGGAATCGCGGCGCTAATCTACTGGCGCAAGCACCGCATCCAGAAGATCAGGCGTGGACTCGACCCGCTCTAAATGCGGATAGCGAAGGCCACCGTGATAATCCAGCAATACGGTCACGAATTCCTTGCTGCGCCTAAGCAAAAGCTTGATGGGAGCGTTGTTATGCTCGGCGCTCAGGATGGCATCGCGCAGGTTCGTGATGCTGAAAGCCTGGTCGTTCACCGCCTGCAGCCGCATGTCTGGGGTAATGCCGGCCTTGAAAGCGGGACCATCCCATACCACCCCCGAAATAGTGCCGGCCGGAGCTCCCCCTTCATCCTCGGCGCCAACCGCCACTGCAAAGCCGACAGATGTATCGAAGCCCATAGGACGAGATCTGTCCATGTGCTTCATCCATTCCGATTCGGTGTCGTTGTAAACCACCCGGTAACCGCCTCGGGTAATGCCCTCCTCGGGAACTTTGGGGGCAACCTCGTAGACTCGCGCGCGGAAAAATTCTTTCCAGTCGAACGGTTGCACACTATTCATCGCCTTAACCAGATCGTCGAAAGTGTAAGTCACCGTAATGTAACTGCCATTGTTGATTCCAAAAAACAGCTTGGCAAAATCGTCGAGAGATTTTTGCCCATGGCTAAGCTCGCGGATTTTAGTGTCGGCATCGAGCCAGACCAGGTCGGATTCAGGGTAATAATCGTAGGAACGCTGCCAGCTTGGCCAGTCCTGGGTTTGCGAGAAATGCGCTGAAATGATGGGCTGATTGGTCGTGTCCTCGAGCGACCGCCAGCTTCGGCCCCCACTGACTTCAAAACTCGCGGCGATACCTGCGATCTCATCGTGCGCCTGTTCGAGGGTTCGCATACCGGAGCGCGCCGTCAGGACGTTGCCGTAATAATCCGTCAGACCCTCGTAGACCCAAAGCAAATCGTTTTGCATGGGTACATTAAAGTTCGGCGTCCACAGATCATATGGCCGGCGAAATTTTCCGTTCCAGGAATGGGTATATTCGTGCGGCAAAAGAGCTCGCCCGGCAACTCCGGCCGGCCAATCGGTGAAGTAATCGCCGCGGGTGCCGTCTTCGCTCGACTGATGGTGCTCAGACCCTTGCCGCCAACTTCGTCGCTGAGCGAGAACAGGAAATCATAATGATCGTAATGACGGGAATGGAAAACCTTCTGCGCCTGGATCACAAGGTTCTTGTGAGCCTGCAGTTCTTCCGGCGTGATCTCCAGTTGCTCCGGCTTGTCGGCGAAGACATCGAGGAACACCCGGTTGTCCGGGCCATTCGACAGGTCCACACGCTTGTAATTGATACCTGCGTACAGCGGCGCATCCACCAGGGTATTCAGCGGAACTTGCTTGAAGTGAATTACATTTCCTTCCTGCGATTGCACCTCGAGCGCGCTGGCGAACTTCCAGCCATCGGGCAATTTCAGTTCAGGAGAGAATTGAATATCGCGCGCAAAGTATCCCGCCGGATAGAGAAGCACGCTGTTCCAGGTAAGGTCAGCAATCTTGTTTGAAATGCGTCCCTGCTGCGGTTTGACAGGAGCGAGATATTGAAATGCGAGCTCGAGCGCACTGGCGCCTTTTGGCACATTGACGTGGAACGCCCACATATTCAGCCGATCGCGGACCCAGGCGACGCGGTTGCCGTCCACGCTGATGATCAACCCTGCTAAGTCCGCAGCCGGATTCGACGGCGAGTGAGTACCGGGAAGCCATGCGGGATAAAGTAACGTCATATCACCGGGCTTTACCGGCACGCGCTCACGAACATTGAGCACGCGATCGTTGACATTCGCCAGATCGACGCTAAGGGAAATTGTGCCCACGTAAGGCTGGTCAACCGGACTAGCAATCGGCGAAGGCAGAGGCGCTGGTTGCGGACCCGCTGCATTCTGTCCCCACAGCGCGCTGGTGAGACAAATGCACGAGGCTTGCAAGATTGCGGAAAGGCAAATTCGGCGGAAACCAGCTTCGAATATATTCATGCGGGCAGAATCCTCTAAACTTCCGCAAGAAGGCTACCACGGCCTCGCAGGATCACGTATGCGCGGTGTGCGCTCAGCCGGCTCAAATCCTTACCGGCGCTTCGGTTTGCCCTCCGCGGCACTTCTCGGAGTCTTCGAACGCGCCTGCGAGCCCGCGGCTTTTCCCTTGAGATTGAGCGCCACTGCCGCGCGAATCAAATCCTTCAGCGCCGCCTCATTGATCTTTTCGCCTTCGTGAATGTCGATGGCACGCCTGACGTTCCCTTCAAGGCTGGAGTTAAATAGACGCGCCGCGTCGTTCAGTGCAGCTCCCTTGGCAAATGTCATTTTGACCGAGGTCTTGTAAGTCTCTCCCGTGCAAACCATGCCGCCATGCGACCACACCGGTACCCCCGGCGATGTCGCCTTCGCCCACTTCCACTCTTCAGTTATCTCCGGGTCGGCCTGGTGAATAATGTCGCGTACTTTCGCGAGCGTCTTCCCGCGCCAGTCGCCAAGTTCTTTGATCTTTTGATCGATTGATGCTGAGGCGGATTCCATTGGAACGGTCTTTTTCATGTGCGGCTCCAATTTTCGCAACTACTAGATGCGCGAAGCGCGGCGTACATCTTCTCCGTCATTCATTGGCTCGCGCTAACCGAAAGTGCGGTTTTCTTCGGCAGATACGCGAGATTCTTAATGAGGATAACCACCGCAACGGTCCATAGAGTAATTCCCGTTCCTCCAGCATTTACTGCAGGCCGCAGGTAACCGGGGGGGAACAATAGTGACCCGATGGCAAACAGCGAGATCGCCGCGCCCGCGGCGTAGTAAATCCGCAATTTGAAAAGTTTCCCGAGAGGAAGAAAATGAATTCCTACCACCAGGTTTACCCATTGCGGGTACAAATTGTCTCTGTGGAAGTGGGCCAGGATGAGGCCGCCCAAAATTATCGCTGCCACTTCTGTGACCAGGATGACGCCGAAACCAATTCGGTAACGCCTACGTAATCCCTTATCAACAACACCCTTTGGCATGCGAAAGAGAGCGGCAAGTTCCGCGATTGACCAAAACAGAAGAGCCGCCGTACAAACCGCGATCGCAAAAAACCAGGCCGGCCTCCGGCGTGAAATGGCGGCCACTGTCCACCAACACATCGAATAGGCGCCAAAGCCGGCACAAACAATGGCCCCAATGGTTCTGCCGACTATATGAAACCATGTACCTGTGCTGGACCCGGACCCGACAATACCGCTTGAGTCGCTCATTAGTCCTCCTGCATAGCTGGTCCACCATGACGGAGACTTTACTCTATCACCGGGAATTGCGGCTCCGTTTCGACCAGCTCGCCCTCCACGATCTATTGCCCGTCGCTTCCGATTTATTCCAACACACGTCCCCCACGAATGGCACGCGGGAGTATTGCGTCAGATTGATTGGGGAATAATTCCGCGCCCCCTCCTTCGTCTTTCTTGACACCTTTGTCTTTTCCCCACGTCCAGTACATGCCTAGTAAGCGTAGTTCTCGGTCTGTCCGGCGACCGAGTGGCCATAGCAGAACAAAAACTGCTCGCCCGGATGTTCCTTAAAATGGTAGTAACCGCCAACGTCAACCAGGGTCGAGGAGCCGGTCTGTGCGGCGGCGCTTCCCTCGCGGCCGTGAGCGAAGACTTCCGCTCCCAGTTCGAGCCGCGCACTGAGTTCTTTCTTCACCAGCCAACCCGTGTAAGGAAAATTGCGGAACCCGGTTTCCGGCACTACCTGATAGCCGGCGCCGCCATCAAGCGTCCATTTGCCCACGTTCTTTTGCAGCCAGATGGGCAGCTTGTACCAAACCTTTCCGACGCCCAGGCCCTTGTCCGCATTTCCCGTGGGGATTTCGAACATCGTGAAGCTGCCGATCTGAGGGATGTGTTTGCTCTCTTTGATGAATGCGATCTTTGCGCCGAGCTCCATGTCGGTCAGTCCGAATTCCGTCGGTCCGACGCCGCTGGGGGCATACGCTGGATTATTCAGCGGCGCGACCACCCCAAACGGAAGAATCGCATGCAGCTGTACGCGAGGTATTGCGCCCCAGTTGAATTCGAATGCGGGGCCCGTGGAGTCCATTTCCACCGGTGTTCCGTCCAGCCCCGCCAAAAACGTAGAACTCGTAATGATGCAGGTCCACCGGAACGGGATCGTCGGTCTGATAAGGCGGCCCTTGTGCCCACACCGTTGTTCCGCACATGGCGACGAGAATAAGCAACACCATCCACCTGCTGTGATCGCGAATGTTCATGGTTGCTTAATTGGGCAAGAATCTCACGGAACGAATTTCTGGAGCGAACACCGATTGTAGTATGCGCTTTTGCCGCACGAAACCGGCAGAATAGACGGCTTCAAGCACAGCAGCTTAAACTTCACGCAAGGAGCTAGGGATGAACAAAGGCCGTATGGAAGCTTTCAGTGACGGCGTGCTTGCCGTGATCATCACCATCATGGTGCTGGAAATAAAATCTCCGCACGGCACCGGCCTGAACGATTTGCGACCCCTGTTGCCGGTCTTTTTAAGCTATGTCATGAGCTTCGTCTATGTGGGCATTTACTGGAACAACCACCATCATCTTCTACATGCGACGCAGCATGTCACCGGCGGCGTTTTATGGGCAAATTTGCACTTGTTGTTCTGGCTCTCGCTGACGCCCTTCGCCACCGACTGGATGGGAGAGAACCACTTCGCGCCATGGACAGTCGCTCTATACGGAATGATTTTGTTCATCGCTGCTGTCGCCTACACCATCTTGACCAAATCGCTCATCGCGCATCACGGCAAAGACTCTATTCTGGCTTCATCAATTGGACGTGACACCAAGGGCAAAATTTCAGTCGTGATCTACATTGTTGCGATTCCTCTTGTCATTCCCTTGGCCTCTGGGGGCATGTGCTTTATACGCGCTGGTCGGGATCATGTGGTTAGTGCCTGATCCGCGCATTGAAAAGAATCTTATCGACCGAGTCGCATTCCCATTAATTTCGACGTGAGCCGGCGACCGGCTTTAAATACGGATCTATTGCTGCTGTTGTTGGTGCTGCGCCTCGGCCAGCTCAGATTGCTGAGTCTCGTCGAGAAATTGTGACCACTCTTCGTCGGCGGCGAACTCTTCGTCCGGCGGGAGAACGGCTTGCGACGGTGTCACTCGCACCCGCACCTGCAATTGCGTATCGGTCTTGCCTTTCATCACTCCCATGGTGGGTGGGACATCGGCATAATCGCGTCCCGTAGCGGTGCGAATGTGCTGCTCGCTTGCCAGCCGGTCAATCGTGGGATCGAAACCTACCCATCCCAGGCCGGGCAGCAGGGCTTCCACCCAGGCGTGGGTTGCGCCATCCGCTACCGGATGTCCGTTTTCCGCGCCGTGGTAGAGATATCCACTGACGTACCGGCACGGAATGCGGGCATTTCTGACCAGCGCAATCATGATGTGAGCGAAATCCTGGCATACCCCTGGCGTGAGCGAAGCGCATCTTCAATCGGAGAATTCACTGCCGTGCTCTTTTTCACATAACTGAAGCTGTGATAGATGCCGGAATTTATGTCCTGCAGAAAGGCCAGCGGGCTGCGTTTTTTCCTTTCGTTGACGCCGACCTCCTCCGCCAGTTGCTCGAGCTGAGGCGAGGAGCGCGCGAAATGGCTGGGCATCAACATGTCCCAGTAATCTTTTCGTTCGATTAACTCTTCCAGTTCCTGCCAGGCGCGGTAAGGCATAGAATCCGGAATGGGAGGCTGCGCTTCAATATTCACCAGGGCATCAGAGATGATGGTCAGTTGGGAATGCCGCGATGGCAAGTCGAAGTGGTGCACAAGATTGCCATACGAATCGGTGTAGCCGAATATCCGGGCGCGGGGATTTACCGATAGCTGAAAAACGAAACAACGCTGGTTGCCCTCGCTCCTGGGGATGCATGCGGACTTCCATCATGCTCTGCCATACAGCGCGGCTGTAGCGGTAACGCGTGAAATGGCGAATGGCGTAAAACATTCAGTTGGGAAATGCAACTTCGATTGGGTAATCGATGTATAAGCTCATGCACCGCCGCGTGCAGTTCGCGACACTGCTCGATAATGCCAGCCAGATATTTGTGCAATCCGGAGATAATTTCTTCGATCTGTACGTAGGTCACCATGGACTGCAGCCTGCCGATTAATCTCTCTACGTTTTGGGTGCGACGGCTCAGTGATAGCTCGCTGATGGCAGCAAGCGCATCGTGCATGCGGTCGACAGAATAACGGACTGAGTACGGAAACTCGGGTTTGAGCAGCAGGAAATTGGCAATGCGCTCGGGCTTAAGTTCCGCGGTGCAGGCTTTGCAATACGCTTCAAAGGCGGTGCAACTGCTGAGCAGGCCGACCCAGTCGAGATCGTCGGGATGCTTGCCGATCACGAAGTATGCGTCCAGCAGGACGCAAAGATTGCAGGCGCGCTCGATGTATTTTCCCAGCTGAATAAAATGCCATGCTTCATCGTGATTCAGCGTAGCCGAGGTGATTCCGCTGAACCGGTACGAACCCTCTCGGACCTGCGTGACCACCCGCATGGCGCCGGCGTCGTCATCAGGTTGAAGTTCAAATCCCGTCACGTCATGGAAGAGACGGTTCAGATGCTCCCACATCTCCGAGCTGATTTCCTCGCGCACCTGGCGGGCATTTTCACGGGCCCCGCTGATGCATTTCACGATGGAGAATGATCCCTCCCGCGCGGCCACCAGCAAAAATAAGGCGCGCTGCGGATCGACATTATTCGAGGCTCCCGGCGCCAGCGACGAAACCGCGTGGAACCAGCGTTCTTCGGTAGAAAATTTCGCCGGGTTCAGAATCAGGCCGTAGGTCGCCTTCAACACGCGCGAGGCGTTGTCCGCGCGTTCGAAGTAGCGGCTCATCCAGTAAAGACTGTCAGCTACGCGTGAAAGCATAATTAGTTTTGCAGTACCCAGGTGTCTTTCGATCCGCCACCTTGAGAGGAATTCACCACCAGTGAACCTTTTCTCAATGCCACCCGGGTCAGGCCGCCCGGCACAATCGTGATTTTTTCCCCGTAAAGAACATATGGACGCAGGTCAACATGCCGCGGCTCGATGGTGCCGTCCACGAAACACGGCGCAGTGGAAAGATTAATGGTCGGTTGCGCAATGTAGTTTCGCGGCTGAGCGCGAATTCTCTGCCTGAATTCGTCGCGCTCCTGTGCGGTGCTGTGCGGACCAATCAGCATTCCATAACCGCCCGATTCGCCGACCGCCTTGACTACGTATTCATCCAGCTTTTGGCAAACGTGGTCACGCTGTCCAGGATCGGACATCAAGAAGGTTTCAACCCCCTCAAGAATCGGATCCTGATCGAGGTAATAGCGAATGATCTTAGGCACGAATGCGTAGATGGCTTTGTCGTCGGCAACCCCGGTTCCGAGGGCATTTGCGAATGCAATATTGCCCGCGCGATAGGCATTGAAAAGTCCCACCGCGCCCAGCGACGACCCGCTTTCAAAAACCAGTGGATCTAAATAATCGTCGTCGATGCGGCGGTAGATCACATCCACGCGCTGCAAACCGAAGGTGGTCCGCATGTAGACGATGTTGTCGTGTACAACCAGGTCGCGGCCCTCGACCAGTTCAATGCCCATTTCGCGGGCCAGATACGCATGCTCGAAATAGGCGGAATTGTAAGCCCCGGGTGTGAGTAAAACCACGGTTGGCTCCGGTCGTCCCTCCGGCGCAAGAGACCGCAGGGTCGATAAAAGAACCTGGCTGTATTGTTCGATCGGCCTGACCCGGCATTTCTGGAACAAGTTGGGAAATATCTGCTTCATCACCCGGCGGCTGGTCAACATGTAGGAAACTCCGCTGGGTACGCGCAAATTGTCTTCCAGCACTACGAAATTCCCGTCGGGATTGCGTATCAGATCGGTCCCGACGACGGTGACGTACACATCGCGAGGCACCTTCACATTTCGCATCTCGCGGCGGTAATGTTTGCAGGTATAGATAATGCTGCCGGGCACTACGCCATCTTCAATGATCTTGCCCTCATGGTAGACGTCTTTCAGGAACAGATTCAGCGCAGTAATGCGCTGGGTCAGTCCGCGTTCAATTTTCTCCCATTCGGCGGCAGTGATAATCCGGGGCAGAAGATCATGCGGGAAGATTCGCTCAGTTCCCTTCTCGCTTCCGTACACCGTGAAGGTGATTCCTTGATTGAAAAAAGATTGGTCGGCCTCATGTTTGCTGCGCCTTAATTCATTAGGCCCCAGGTTCAGCAGCAAATTATGAAGGGGACGATATTGCTTGCGCGGGTGGTCGACGGCGCTGAACATCTCGTCATAGGCGCCATTCAGTTCGTAGCGATGTAACGCTTCCGCACCGCTGGGATCGGACGTATCCGTCTCAATAATCATGGTCGATGCGCGCTTGATACCGCCAGAATAGCGCACCAACCGGCGGATTGATCATCGGAAAAGCGATTCGCGTCATTGAAACACGCAAATCGCGGTCAGCCCTATCCTAGGGATCGCGCGACTTCTCTGACGCGCTCTGGGATAGCTTCGTTGCTTGGAGGCTGGAAATCCTGGAATTCGATGTCCGGCAACTGCTCCACCGCCCGCCGCAGCGACTGTTCCCAACTGGAATGGATGAGGTTCAGGTCCCGGTCGCCGGCCGAAACCCTGCGATACCGTGTGATTTGAAGGCTATCCTTCTTGTATAGCAAAAGATCAAAAGGCGGCCCGACGGTGACGTTAGAGCGCATAGTGGCGTCAAGCGAAAGCAGAGCATATTTGGCCGCAACCTCAAGAGAAGTCGAGGCCTGAATACCACGATCAAGGATCGGTCGCCCATATTTGCACTCGCCCAGCTGAAGATAGAGGGAGTCCTCGGTTGCAGCCAGCGGGTTGCCCTGAGGGTAAATCAGATACAGATTGGGGTCCTGGCCCCGCACCTGGCCGCCCAGAAGTAGATGAACGTTAAAGCTGAAGGAATCGCGCTCCAGCGACGATCGGTCGAGGTCTGAGACCCGGCGGACGCAATCCCCAACGATGCGGGCGGCGTCGTAAAGTGAGTTAGCCTGGGCCAAACCCCGGCCAGAATCAAAGTCATCGCCCAACAAGGTAATGACGGATTGGCTGATCGACAGGCTGCCGCTGGTCAGAATCACGAAGACCCGCTCACCCGGCTGCTCAAAGCGAAACATCTTGCGACAGACGTTGACTTGGTCGAAACCTGCATTGGTCCTCGAATCTGAGGCCAGGACCAGGCCTTCCCGCGTGGCAATCCCCAAACAATATGTCACTTGCACCTCTTTGGAGTAAACCTAACGCATAATACACTGTCCCCTGTCGTGGATTTTGCGATTACTCACCGCAAAAAAAACATAGTGCACCAATCTGTGCACGTGCTAATTTCTGCATCTCACTTTCGTCAATTGGCAGGTGTCGCCTGAGGAACCCGTAACCATATGCTGATTCGCCTGGGCTACGACATGCAATTTGACTCGGTTGGAGAAGTTCCGATCGTCGACTTTGCTCAACGTCCACCCTTCGCGCGAGAAAGACCTGCGCGAGCCGGATGAATTGCGCACTGACCCGCTGATCAAGGTTGAGAGCTACCTGGATACGTTCGGCAACCGCGCCTGCCGGCTGCTCGCGCCTCCGGGCAAGATCCGGTTTCAGAATTCGACCCTGATTCAGGATTCGGGACTGCCCGATGTCGAAGGTTTTGACGCGCCACAGCTTCCCGTCGAACGCTTGCCGCACGAGGTATTGCCCTATCTCATGAACAGCCGCTACTGCGAGGTCGATCTGCTTTCCAGTACGGCGGCCGAGCTATTTTGGGAGGCTCCGCCGGGCTGGGCAAAAGTCCAAGCGGTCTGCAATTGGGTCCATCAAAAAGTTACATTCGGATATGAATTCTCGAGTCCGATCCGCACCGCGCTGGGGGTATATACCGAACGCGTGGGTGTATGCCGGGACTTTCAGCATCTGGCGATCACCTTCTGCCGGGCCCTCAATATCCCCGCCCGTTACGCGACGGGCTACCTGGGTGATATCGGAGTGGTGGTCGCGCCGAGCCCCATGGACTTCAGTGCGTGGTTCGAAGTCTATCTTGGAGATCGCTGGTGGACCTTCGATGCCCGCCACAACGTTCGACGCATTGGTCGCGTACTGATGGCGACCGGCCGGGACGCAACCGACTGTGCAATTACGACCTCTTTCGGCCGGTCACGGCTGCTAAGTTTCAGCGTGGTAAGCGATGAAGTGAAGGCTTCCCCACCGATTTCGCCGGTATCGGAAACCGCCGCGACTGCTGTTTAACAGAACGCACAAGACTCCGGTATCAACTAACACCCGAAATCTACGTGAGCCGCGGAACACCTTTTCCCCAGGTATCCGGCGGCGCCAGTTCACGACGAATTGGGGGCGGAGTCATGTCGCGCTCATTGGAGGTAAAAATTCGACTGCCCTGAGAGATCAGGTAATCGGCGGTGCGCGCGGCCAGCGACTGGATGGTTAATCCAGGATTAGCCGACCCTTGAGTCGGCATGATGCTGCCATCGCAAATGAACAGGTTTGGAATATCGTGGGTGCGGCCGAATTTATCCACCACTGAAGTTTTGGGGTCCGATCCCATGCGCGCGGCGCCCACCAGGTGCGCGTAGCGGGCTTCCTGCACCACCTCAGTCGCTCCCGCCGCGGACATTACTTCCATGGTTTTTTCTTTGGCGAACTTGATCAGCTTCTTATCATTGTCGTGAAGATTAAAGCTGACGTGTGCCACGGGAAGTCCGAAGCGGTCGACTTCATTGGCGAGGGTCACGCGATTGTCAGCCCAGGGCAGAATTTCGCCAAGCAAGCCAAAAGATGCCCAGTGGTTATAGTCCATCATTTCTCGCCGCAAGACCCCAACCCCAGGCTTTCTTGGCAGCCAGCATCTGCTTGCCAAATGCGATGGGAAGTGGTCCGACAGTTTGTATTGCGAAGCCGCGTACAAAATCGCGGCGAGGATCGGTCTCGTAAAATTCTTCCGTCAACGCATGTGCCGGCGGCGCCTTATACATCCGAACTGGCTCATCGAAACGCCCGAGAACTACATTTCCTGCCTGCGCCATAAGGTAGCGACCCACGGTACCGCTGGAATTAGCGAGCCCATTTTCGAAACCGGGGCAGGCGGAATTCAGCAGCAGGCGCGGGGTTTCGATGGCATATCCGGAAACGATCACCGCTTTTGCTTTCTGAAAGTGCAGTCGGCCTTCGTCATCAAAATAGTGCACGCCGGTGACCCGGCCTTCTTTGCCCAGCTCAATCCGCGAAACCATGCAGAGGTCACGGATCTCCGCGCCTTTTTTCAAAGCATCAGGAACATGCGTGACCAGGGTGCTCGCCTTGGCGCCAACCTTGCATCCCTGAATGCAAAATCCTCGGTAGATGCAATGCGGCCGGTCACCGTGAGAACCGGAGAGGATTGCGACCGGGCCGCCGATCGAGACCGGAATATTAAGCGCCGAACATCCGCGAATCAGCGCGTTTCCGACTCCGCCCATGGGATGCGGGCCGTAGGCATACCCGTGCGGATGGCCCCACGGATAATAAGCCGGGCCCGCCACCGGCATTTCCAGTTCGAGTTGCTCATAATACGGAAGCAACTCTTCATAAGACATTGGCCAGTCGGCGCCCAGGCCGTCGCGAGTGTACACGTTGAAGTCTGAGGGATGCAGCCGCGGAGTGAATGCCGCCCAGTGCACCGAGCCACCGCCAACACCTTTGCCGCAATTGTTGGCGCCGAGAGCCAGCGGATCAGTTCCCCCGGTTACGCGTGGATCTTCCCAGTAAAGTTTGTGCGAGCCAGCTTCGTCGCTCACCCAATCGCTCTCAGTGTCCCAGAAGGGACCGGCCTCCAGGCCGACCACATTGAACCCCGCGCGGGCCAGGCGTTGCAGCAGAACTCCGCCAGCCGAACCGACCCCGACAATCACGTAATCGACTTCTTCGTCCTCACGAAACTTTCGCATGGGCACGTGAACATACTGCAATGCGCCCAGCATATGCTTATTGCGGCTTGGCGGCTCGAACGCTCCCAGGATTGGCTGCTTCACTGGTACCTCTTCATGGCTCACCGCCGTGCTGATGGGCTTCGGTATGCTGGTGCGCGACCGACTCCACTTCATCTGACACCGCGCCCTCGGGAGCAACCCACTCGTAGCGCTTCTCTTCCACTTCCCAAGGCTCGGGTTCGCCACGCTCCAGCCGCGTATAAGCGCGCGGATATGCCGGGACCACCAAAACCGATTTCATCCCATGCCCACGGATGCGCGTAGTAGGCGTCGATGGCATCTCCCATGATCAACTGCCAGAAGCGATGCACCGACATCGTTTTCCATATCTCCGGCGCGGCCAGAGGCTTGCCGTCGTGAATCGCTTTCAGCACCAGCTCCTGCTGCGGCCATGGTATCGACAGGAAATCCTCGCCGAAGCTGTGCTGCGCTTCTTTATTTATGGCCTCCAGACCGTATTTGTAAGCGACGCGGTCCTGCGGCATATTTTCGTAGCGATAACCCACCGTCTGATTGACGTAAAGACGATGATCGAGCGGGCCGATGAGGTCGATCTGGCGATCGGGAGTCCGGTCCGTCTGCGGAATCAGTTGGCTGAATACTGCATACCAGAACTCAACTTCCTGTGCGGAGAAGAATTTAGTTTCATGGCGGTTTTCGACCCGGTCGATTATCAACTTACGGGTTGCATCGTCCCAGAATGATCTCTGCGAAAGCGTGCTGAAGCCAGGATAATAGCCGGGCTGGCGGCGCGGCAGGCATCGGCTCCTCCGGAGGATGCATCGCGCGGGCGCGAATTAGATGATCGACATATTCTTCTGTCTTCATCGCGCGCCTTCTTCTGAGCAAGCTGGCCAGCAGGCCGAGCATTCCGGCCGCGCCAAAAAGCAACGGAGCAAAAATCGGCGGCCCGTACATCACGTTATAGAGAAGATGCTTCGTCCCTCCGGGCCGACGGAGTACTCCGCGCCCGTGGTAATAGAAACCCACCGCAGCATCGGCGGTGGCCAATACTGAAAGCACAGGCAGCGCGGTTCGTGCGACCTTTGCGACTCTTCACCGATGCGAAGGCTGCTGCCGCAAGCGCTGGCGCCAGGATGATCGGCGTCCACTGCGCGGCGAAGCGAAAATTATTCTTGTAGTGGGAATAAAAGGCCTCGAAGCCGCTGAGCAGCGCGCTGACTCCGGTCACGACCGCGACCTGACGCTGGAAACGCCCTTCGCGAATATCCTGCTCAGTCGAAAGCAGACTGCGGCCTTCTGGGTCCGGCAAGAGCCGCGCGATGAATTTGTCGCCGCCTGTCCGTTGATGAGTGGGAGGATTCTTCCCGCCTCAGATAGGAAGCAATCAGCCCCAGATAAGCACTGGTGCCGAAAAGCAGCGGCGCAAAAATGGGCGGTCCCATGATCATGTTGGTCATGGGAAGACGCCAGCCGCCCGGCTTTCGCTTGACGCCGCGAATATGAAAATAAAATCCGACGCCGGCATCGGCGAGGGTGACTGCGGACGTTGCCCGCAGAAAAGTACGCGCGGCTCTTCTGCTAAAAAAGCCGGCCACACCGGCGGCCGTCAACACCACGCTCATGATTACCGGGGTGTACATCACGCGACGGCTATAGCTGCCGCGATAATGTTCGTAAGCCACCTCGAGGCCACTTAGAATGCTGGTTCCGGCGGTGAGCAGAGACAGGCTGCGCTGAAAACGTCCCTCGCGGATGTGGTTGCTGACGATCTCAAAATCCCGCCGAGGATGACGAATTGAGAGCGCCGCTCGGCCCGCCATCGTTTACACAACCTCGCGGACTTCGTCGAGCGCCACCGTTTTTAGAATTTTCGCCGCATCTTTTTGTCCGCGAATCAGAGCTTTGGCAAAATGAATTGCCTGCTCGGTAGTGACTTTTCCCGGCATCGGCGGTTCATTGGGATCAACCACTGCCTGCACGACGCTGGGTCCTTTGTGATTCAGCGCTTCCCGCAGCACGTGTTCAGCATCCTCAGGATGCTCCAGGGTGAATCCCCTTGCTCCGCAGGCCTCGGCGACCATGGCAAAATCAATTGGCTCAAGTTCCACTCCGTATTCCGGATTGCCCTCCAGAATCATCTGCTCCCACTTGATCTGGCCAAGCACGTTGTTCTTTATAACGATCGACGGTCACCTGCAGGTTGTATTTCACCAGCGTCGCCAGCTCCGCCATCAACATGCTCAAACCGCCGTCGCCAACTACGCAAACGACTTGCCTGCCGGGATATGCCACCGCTGCGCCAATGCTGTAAGGCAGCCCGTTCGCCATGGTGGCAAGTGAGCCGGACAGCGAGAATTGCATATCGCCGCGCATCTCGATATATCTCGCGCTCCATGTAGCTATGGTCCCGCTATCGGAAGAAACAATAGCGTCGTCTTTCAGCAGCCGGTTGAGGGTGTGAGTCACCACCTGCGGCTTCATCGGCATGTCTTTACGTGTGCCCCGCTCTTCCATCAGCTCATTCCAATCCTTCATATGCTTCTGAGCGGCCTCCAGAAACTCGGGCTTCCTAGCCTTGATAAGAGGAAGCAGCTCGGTGAGGATCGTTTTTGCGTCCCCGACCAGACCGACATCGACTGGATGGCGCAATCCGACGCGAGTCGGATCAATTTCGATTTGCACACACTTTGCCTGCCCCGGCTTGGGAAGGAATTCCATGTATGGAAAGCTGGTGCCGATCATGATCAGAGTGTCGCAATCATTCATGGCGTCGACTGATGCAGCCGTGCCCAGCAACCCAATTCCGCCGGTGGTATAAGGACTGCGGTCCGGCAGCACCGCTTTGCCCAGAAGAGCTTTGACCACGGGACCGCCAACCGCGGCAGCGAGCTGAGTGACTTCCTCGCGGCAGCCGAGCGCACCACGACCTACAAAAATTGTGACCTTCGAACCGGCGTTGATGATGTCCGCAGCCTTGCGCACCAGCGCCTCTGCTGGCTTCGCTGAAGACGGAACGCTCCAGTCGCCGCTATGGTGCTCGACGTTCGCTTTGCTGCGGTGGTTCTTCGAGACCTCCCATTCCTGAATGTCTTTCGGAATGCAGATGTGAGCGACGCCACGGCGCCCATAAGCAGAGCGCACCGCCATATCGACGACATTGACTGCGTGCGCCGGACCCATCACCCGTTCATTGAAAACCGCTACGTCCATGTAAAGTTTGTCGAGATCGACATCCTGCTGATAATCCATGCCAATCAGGTCATGGAAAGTGTGACCGGTGATGGCCAGCACCGGCTGCAGATCGCACTTGGCGTCGTAGAGACCGTTAAGAAGATGCATGCCGCCCGGCCCCGACGTCGCACAACACACGCCGATACGCCCGGTATATTTCGCGTAACCCACAGCCGCGAAAGCCGCAGCTTCTTCGTGGCGCACCTGGATGAACTTCAATTTATCTTTGTGCGTACGCAGCGCTTCGAAAAAACCGTCAACGCCATCTCCCGGAAAACCAAAAATCGTATCCACACCCCATTCGATCAATCGTTCGACAATCAGATCAGACACCTGCTTCGCCATACGTTATTCCTTCCTTCAGTAGCCCGAATGCCATGGATCAGAATTTGATTCCAGATCGAAAAAGGCTCACAAAACGCGGGCGCAAACGCCGCTGCCCAGGCGTGTTTATCTGATACCGAGCGCTATTCCGGCACTCTTTCTTCGATACGATTCACTCAACAAGGTTGGCCCGAAATCACACTATTTCTTGATTCATGCATCCAACTGATAGAGAGCGCATGCAGTGCTGCTCTTGGTAAGAAATCAGGAGAACTGCGCAATTCAGTAGCTCTGCTTTGAAATGACTACGCGCTGCGACGGATAAGAATTGACCTAAATTCGGTCGCAGGTTGGCAGATTCAGCGCGCTCCGGACGTCGCGACCGGCGCCGTCATCATCCAAATAGATGGCACAAACGTTGTGAGAAGCAAACTGTTGCGTTCGCATTCAGCAGGCACGCTCGGCGCCTCGCGCTGCAACAGATATCCCCGAGTTTATGAACAACTTTCTTAAGAGGAGGCAATGAATGAAAGATGAAGTCGTAGTTGTGACCGGCGCATCGGCGGGATTGGGACGCGCGATTGCGCGTCATTTTGGAAGCAAAGGCGCGAAGGTTGGTTTACTGGCGCGAGGTGTGGACGGACTCGAAGGCGCGAAAAGAGAAATTGAAGCCGCAGGAGGGTCGGCGCATGGTATTACCGACTGACGTAGCCGACGCCGATGCAGTCGAGGCCGCAGCCGCCAAAGTCGAGGAGCAATTTGGACCCATCGACATATGGATTAACAATGCAATGGCTTCAGTATTTTCTCCGGTGAAGAAAATGAAACCGGAGGAATACAAGCGGGTCACCGAAGTCACCTATCTCGGCGTGGTGTACGGCACACTTAGTGCATTGAAGCGAATGCTACCGCGCGATCGCGGCACCATCGTGCAGGTGGGCTCAGCGCTTGCTTATCGCAGCATTCCATTGCAGTCGGCATATTGCGCGGCGAAACATGCGATTTCAGGATTCACTGACTCGCTGCGCTGCGAGCTGATTCATGACCAGAGCAATGTGCGAATCACGATGGTGCAGATGCCGGCGCTAAACACAACCCAATTTGGATGGGTCAAGAGCCGGCTGAAGCACAAAGCCCAGCCCGTACCCCCGATCTTTCAGCCCGAAGTAGGAGCCCGCGCGGTGTACTGGGCAGCTCACAATCATCGCCGGGAACTCTACGTCGGGTTCCCCACTGTCGAAGCGATCGTCGCAAACAAGATAGCACCGGGAATTCTCGATCATTATCTCGGGCGCACCGGATACAAGTCCCAACAAACAAATGAACCCGAAGATCCAAACCGGCCGAACAATTTATGGGAACCGGTGCCCGGAGATCACGGGTCGCACGGAACGTTCGACAATCGCGCCCATCCAAGAAGCTACGAACTGTGGGGATCGCGATATAAGAATTGGTTTGCAGCCGGCAACCTGCGGCGCCATTGCCGCCGGTAGCTTCTACATCGCGTTTAAGTATAAAAACAACTATCGCCGGAAAGTAAAGCGCGTATTACCCGGGTTAGGACGCGCGGCGTAGTCGCGGCACTGGGCAGGTTTTGCGAGTCTAAGCCGCGGTCAGTTTTCGGTAAGCCTTGTCCACGCTTACCCCAAATATAACGTGCTCGGCTAAAGCGTCAGCCCTTGTCGCGAGCGTGAAGTCTGCACGTTCCAGTATGCCGGCAGCCGGAAGCAGCAGCTCGTTGCCCAGGAGCCAGATGGCAGTTCCAAAGCAGGCTCCCACCCAGCGGGAAGCTTTCCTGGGCCGGCGCATCAGAATTCCGTATACAATTCCTCGCCGCCGCCGCGGTTGCGTAGTGAACGATGGCCGCCCCATTTTTGGTTTGCCCGGGCGAGGGTTTCCAACCTATACGAAGCAGCGGCAGAATTTACGATTCTGCTGGTCGCTTCCCACTCCTGCGCGCCGTAGGGAAGCGGCGAGACTGATGATCGAGTGATTGCGATTTTCAGTCGGTTGTAATCGTCCATCGCCAGCGCGCCCATCAGCCCAGCCGAAAAACCAGATTTCATCCTGGTCGCCAGCGGAATCGCACTTGTCGCTTCCGGCTTTGAATATCCTTGTCGCAAGTTCGCCTGCCTCATGATGCGGGTTCGATGCATTATGCGGGTACCGAGTCGTGTATCGATTTACTTTCTTATTCGGCTGAACTGCAGCGTCTATACTTTCGTACTCTGGAGTGATGTTCACCTTGTCTCGTGAAGAGGAGCCAATGAGAGTTTCTCACCGCAACCTGCTTACGTGTGCTGTCGCGATACTTTTTATCAGCTTCACCGCAACCGGTCAGCAAAAAACGCAAATGACCGATGACACACCCAAGTATCGCAATCCGAAATTGTCAATTGAAGACCGCGTAGCGGATTTGCTTTCGCGCATGACTCTCGAGGAAAAGGTAGGCCAGATTGCGCCCAGCGGAAAGCCGGCATCGGTGATCGATCCCTCGGGGACATTCACCAATGAAACCGCGCAAGCGACGTTATCGCGATGGTGGGATCCAGACCTGGAGTTACCGGCCAAGCGTGCTGCCATTCTGCGCAATGGATTACAGCGCTATTCACGCGAAAAAACACGCCTTGGAATTCCTGCACCTGATCATGGGCGAAGCGCTGCATGGCTTCATGGAATACGGCAGCACCAGCTTCCCGCAGGCGATTGGCCTGGCCAGCACGTGGGACCCTGCGCTGGTAAAGCAGGTATTCACCGCCGCCGGCGACGAAGCCCGCTCAGCCGGAGTCGACCAGGTGTTCGCGCCGGTGCTGGGCCTGGCGCGTGATCCGCGATGGGGACGAACCGAAGAGACCTACGGAGAAGACCCGTTCCTGGTGTCACGCATGGGAGTTGCAGCAATCACAGGATTGCAAGGCGATGAATTTTTAATTGGTCCGCATCACGTTGTGGCAACCATGAAGCATTTCGCAGTCCACAGCCAGCCCGAGGGCGGCACGAATACCGCGCCGGGAAATTATTCCGAGCGCGTTATCCGGGAAAACTTTTTTGTTCCGTTTGAGGCTGCGGTTAAAGAGGCCAACGTCGGAAGCGTGATGGCTTCTTACAACGAAATTGACGGTATCCCCGCGCACATCAATCACTGGCTGCTCGACAAAGTGTTGCGCCAAGAGTGGGGATTCCAGGGATTCGTCACTTCAGATGGCGACGGCTTGCAGATGCTGGTGAAGGTCCATCACGTGGCGGCCACCAAAGCCGATGCGGCGCGGCTGGCGATTGCGGCGGGTGTCGATTACGATCTCTCTGACGGATCGGTGTATCGCACTCTGCTGGCCCAGGTGCAGCAAGGCATCGTTCCAGAGAGCGAATTGGATCGAGCTGTCTCGCGAATTCTGGCCACGAAGTTTCGCTTGGGATTATTCGACAACGCCCTGGTCGATCCGGATGCAGCCGAACGCACTACTAACAGTCCTGAGCATCGCAAAATCGCGCTCAAAGCCGCGCAGGAAACCATCGTTCTGCTGAAAAATGACAAGCAGTTGTTGCCGCTCGATCTGAACAAATTGAAGACAATCGCGGTCATCGGACCCAATGCCGACGGGGTCCATCTTGGTGGATATAGCCGGAATCCCCTCAACGGTGTGAGCGTTCTGCAGGGAATTCAGGAACGCGTGGGATCGAAAGCCAAAGTTATTTACGCGGAAGGTTGCCGCTTCACCGACAAGCACCAGGATTGGCATGGCTGGTTTGACGACAACGTGAAACTGATCGATCCCGCGACCCAGACGGACAAAATTAAGGAGGCAGTGGCGGCGGCGAAGAGCGCTGATGTTGCAATTCTCGTTGTCGGAGAAAACGAGAGCACCAACCGCGAAGCTTGGTCGGAACAGCATCTCGGGGATCGTGATTCGCTCGATCTGCTGGGCGCGCAGAATGAATTGGTGAAAGCAGTAGTCGAAACCGGAACCCCAACCGTGGTTTTGCTGATTAATGGCAGGCCGCTCTCTATCAATTACATCGCCGAACATGTTCCAGCGATACTTGAAGGTTGGTATCTGGGTGAGGCGGGCGGCACCGCGGCAGCAAATGTTTTGTTCGGAGACGTGAATCCCGGCGGAAAGCTGCCCATCACCTTTCCGCATTCAGTCGGCGACCTGCCGGACTTCTACAATCACAAGCCCTCGGACAACCGAACGTACGCCTTCAGCACCCGGCAGCCATTATTTCCCTTTGGCTACGGATTGAGCTACACCACTTTTAAATTCGAGAATCTACGCGTCGATCCACCGCAGATTTATAACGGCGGCACGGCGAAGGTGAGTGTCGATGTAAGCAATACCGGAGACCGCGCCGGCGACGAAGTTCCGCAGATGTATGTTCATCAGGAAGTGGCGTCAGTGACGCGTCCGGTGATGGCGCTGAAAGGATTTCAACGCATACACCTGAATCCGGGCGAGACGAAGACGGTGGAATTCACGATTACGCCTGACGCGCTGTCACTACTCAATGTTGATATGCACAAGGTGGTTGAGCCCGGAATTTTCGACATCATGGTCGGGCCGAGTTCTGCGCAGACCCAGACGGTTGCGTTAAAAGTCATAGGCCCGGAAGGACAATCTGGACAACTGGGGATGGCTCTCAGGACCAGAGAGCTCCATGGTAAGCAATTTCGATGACCTGAAAACAACCGCGCAATACGGAGCATGGGCGGTTAGTTCTGATGCCGACATTGGCGGCAAATCGAAAGCAACCTTGCAACCGGTGTCAGGCGGAGCCAATGGATCAAAAGGCGCGTTGCAAGTGACGGGTGAACTGGTGCCAGGAGCAGCTTTCAACTGGGCGGGAGTAGCGTTTTATCCAGGAGCTTCGGCGGATGAGTCGGTCAATCTGTCCGGCAAGAAGACGTTGTCGTTCTGGGCTAAGGGCGACGGGAAGAGCTATGCGGTTGCGGTGATGACTGAGAGCAATTCCGGACAAATGCCTGGAATTCAGCCATTCGTCGCTGGTCCGGAATGGAAGCAGTACACCTTCTCGTGGTCGGACTTTAAAACCGACGGGCATGACGTGACCGCGATCGCTTTCGCCCACGCCCAGGAGCCGGGGAAGTTTGAATTTGAACTAGATGAGGTGGAGATCAAATAGTGTCATGCGGGACGGGCGAGGGCGTCCGTCGCTCTACACATTTCCTGAACGAAGAGCCTTACAATGCTTGCGTGCGAATACTGATTTCGGCGGGTGAAGCCTCAGGCGAGATGTACGGCGCGCAGCTGATTGAGGCGCTGCGCGCGCACTTTGGCCATGTAGGGACGGCGTCCACGCCCGTCCGGCGGTGCGGAGCGCCGCATCAGCGGACGATCAGCTCGAATTCTTTGGGGTTGGTGGCGAAAAGATGCGCGCTGCCGGGTGCGATATCGTTGTCGATGCCAAAGACCTTTCAGTCGTAGGAATTACGGAAATTCTGGGTCATCTGCCGAAAATCTGGAGACTCTTTCACAAATTAATTGCCGAAGCGGAAAAGCGCCGGCCCGATCTCGCCGTGGTCATCGACTCGCCGGCCTTCAACTGGCGCGTGGCGCGGCAAATGAAGAAGCGCGGCATACCAGTCGTGTATTACGTGTGCCCGCAGTTTTGGGCATGGCGGCAGGGGCGGGTCCGGCTCCTGCGCAAGTATGTCGACAAAGCGCTGGTGATTTTTCCATTCGAAGAAAAGTTCTATCGTGACCGCGGAGTGAATGCGGAATTCGTGGGGCATCCCCTGGCGGAGCTTCCCCGCCCTGCCATTTCACGCGATCAATATGCCGCCGAGCACGGCCTGGATATTTCAAAGCCGTGGATCACGCTCATGCCGGGAAGCCGCACTAAAGAAGTGCGGATGAACCTGTTCACGATGGTGGATGCGGCGTTGCTGCTGGGCAACGACTATGAGTATCTCCTGCCAGTGGCGCCCAACCTTTATCCCGAGTTCCTTCTCACTGCGATGATGCGCGAAGACGGAATGGGAGACGCGAGGCTGGAACTCCCGGATATCAAACTGGTGCCCGAAGCCCTGCCTGCCCTGGCTCATTCGCGCGCCGGAATAATTGCCAGTGGCACGGCAACAGTCGAGGCGGCAATGATGGAAACGCCGTTCGTGATGGTTTATCGCGTGACTCCGCTTACCTATCTGCTCGGCCGATGGACGGTGAAAGTTCCGCATTTCGCCATGGTGAATCTGATCGCCGGGGAAGAAGTCGTTCGCGGAACTGGTGCAGCAGGATTTCACCGCCGAGGGAATCGTGTCTGAACTCAAGCAAATTATTCCGGACGGAAAGCCGCGAGAAAAGATGATCGACGGATTGCGGCGGGTAAAGAGATTGCTGCGGGGGGATGTCGAAGGAAATGCGCCGGAACATGCGGCAAAAGCTATCGCCGATTTATTGTCAGCACGCGGCTTCCGGGGCAACTAATAGCTAGCAACCGGGCGCGGACGCCCGTGCCTACGCGAGCACGGGATGCGCAGAATCGCGATGCCATGGCGCTTGTCACCCTTATCTGCGACGGCGGCATTCCCCGCAAATGCTTGACGTCCCAGCATCTTTTCACATCGAGTTTTCATCATAGAATAAGGAAGTATTCCCCAAACCTGTAGGAGTCCCCGGAAATGTGTTTCTTAGCTCGGCCGCGGCGTCGAGAGCTTATTGGCTTTGCGCTTGTTGTATTGTCGCTGGCTTCCCTGCCCGCCTGGTCAGCCGAAAAGCCGCGCTTTCAGGTCAATGATTATCAGATTGACGCGGTGCTGAACCCTCACGACCACAAGATCACCGCCCGCGCAAAGGTAAAGATCACCGCACTGGAAGAACTGAATGTCGCCACCTTCAATCTGCACAACGACCTCAGGCTGAGCAAAGTTACCGACGCCGCCGGCAAGAATCTCACCGCCGAGCGGGTGCCCCAGGATTCGAGCGTGCGGGTATCGCTGGACAAAACGGTTGCCAAAGGCGACTCGGCGACGCTTACCTTTGAGTACGAGGGCGTGCTGGATTCGGCGGACGATTCGCCGGTTTCCGGATTGAAGCTTACCTCGATTAACGACGACACCAGTTATTTGCTGTATGCGGGCGATTGGTTCCCGGTGAGCGCGTATGGCATTGACCGCTTCAGTTCCACTATTAACGTGACCGTGCCCGCGCACATGATGGTGATCGGAAGCGGCAGCGTGAGCACCGGAGCGGCTCCGGCGTTGAAAGGCGCTAACACCGGCAGCGCCGAGAATAAAACCTATTCGCTGAAGTATGACAAAACCAGTTTTCCTGGAACCATCGTGGCCGGAGAGTTCGGCGATTATGCGAGCACGGAAGCAGGCATGGATCTGCATGTCTACTTCAAGCCCTTGCACAAAGATCTGGCCGCCGCGTATGCCGAAACCGCGGTAAAGGAGTTTACCTACTTCATCACGTTGTACGGACCGCCGGCTTCAAACGTGCTGCGGATTGTTGAGTTGCCGGATGACACCGTTCCTTCGGCATGGGCGCCGGAGTTGGCCGCGCTGGCATCGCGGGGAATCACACCGCGAACTAATTACCGCTTGCTGGCCAATGCGATTGCGCACCAGTGGTGGGGAGTTTCAGTGAGCCCGGCATCGCGCGATGACTGGTGGCTGGAAGATGGCTTCGCCAGATATTCGGAAGCGCGCTACGTTGAGAGCGCAGCCGGCGCGGGCGGATTGCAGGAGATGGTCAAGGACATGTCGGTGGGAGCGCTTTCCTACGATACCGTTCCGATGTCGCAATCCGGCAAGCTGGATTTGTACTCGCCCGAATTTCAATCGCTCGCCACCGATAAAGGCGCGATGATTTTGCACATGCTGCGCTGGGTCATCGGCGACCAGAAATTCGACCAGACCATGCGCGCAATTCGCCTCGCAGTATGCGGGAAAATCGGTCACCTCGGATGACTTCAAAAACCTGGCCGAGAAAACTTATGGCGACAAGCTGACATGGTTTTTCTCGCAGTGGCTGGATTCGACCGGCGCACCTGAGTTCAAGAGCAAGTACACGATTTATCGTCTGGGAAATAACAAGGGCTTCCGCAGCGTCGGGCAGATCACCCAGGACCTGGATCTGTTCCGCATGCCGGTTGAGCTGAAGATCGACACCGACGGCAAAACCGAAGAAAAGCGGATCGATGTCGTGGGAACAGATTCGCCTTTTTCGGTTGACACCTTCGGTCGCCCACGGCGCATCACCCTTGATCCTAATAATGAGTTGTTGAAAAATTCGCCAGACATCAAGTTGCGGGCTTCCATTCAGCGTGGGGCGGCTCTGGTGCAGCAGGGAGATCTGGCGGGTGCGCTTTCAGAGTTCAACAAAGCGCTCGAAATCAATAAGAACAGTTCACTGGCGCACTATCGCATCGCAGAAGTTTTCTTTTTACAGCACAACTACCAGGCTTCAGCGAATTCTTATCGCGACTGCTTGAATGGCGACGGCGATCCGCGCTGGACCGAGGTTTGGAGCCATATTCAGCTGGGCAAAATCTTCGACATAACCGGACAGCGCGAGCGCGCAACCAACGAATATCGCCAGGCTTTGCAGACCAACGACAATACCCAGGGCGCGCTGGATGAGGCCCGCCGGTATCTGCAGAAGCCATACGAACAGCCGAAGGGCGGGAACGCGAACGGAATGCAGTAGTGAGTGCGAAGTCGCACTATACGCGTTTGCGGTCCCACGCTATTTCGGCGCTTCAATCTACAATTAGAGTGTGCCTGATAAATCCAAGCGTCAAGCTGAAATGTCCTATTTGCAAGAAGCCGGTGACCAGCACGGGCGAGGACTTCCCTTTTTGCAGCGAACGCTGCCGGCTTATCGACCTGGGCAAATGGGCCAGTGGGCAGTATGTGGTTTCCTCGCCGGTAACGGATATTTCCGACGAAGCCGAGCTGCAGAACTTCCCCGGTCACGGACGATGAAGACTGAGCCGGTCGCATCTTCGGGACCAGCCTGCACACGGCGCCGCGCCCCTGTGGGCGACGCTGGTTGCGACATTCTTCGGCATTGGGACGATTGCGCCCGGGCCCGGGCACCTGGGGATCGTTGGCCGCAGTGCTGATCTGGCTGGGCATAAGCCGTTTCATTTCGCCCGCATGGCAAACTCTCACGCTTGGCAGGCGATGGCAGCAGTCGCCACCGCGATTGGGATTCCAGCGGCCACAGCGACGGCGAAAGCCTCAGGCGTCAAAGATCCGCAATTCGTGGTCATCGACGAAGTGGCCGGACAGTGGATTACGCTATTGTTCGCGCCGGTCGCATGGAAAACGCTTCTGGCGGGATTTATACTTTTCCGGGGCTTCGATATGGTAAAGCCTCCGCCGGTGCGACAACTGGAGAAATTGCCCTGGGGTACGGGCATTGTGATGGATGACGTTTTTGCCGGACTGTATGCGCTGGCGGTGATGCAACTTTTGCTGCATTTGAGGATTCTTTCCTCATAACGCTTCGATTGTTCGAATATACGATGTCGATTTCCAATCGATTACTGGGAAAAAAGAATGTGAACGGCCATCCTCACATTGAGGCGGTCACCCCCGCCGCGGCCTTGCCCGGAGGCGAAGTACGCATTCTGGGAAGCGGCTTTCGCGCGCCCGAGTTGCGCCGTCCCCAGGTGCGATTCGGAGAGAAGGAAGGCTCGGTCGTCATCAGCGCCGATGATTTTGTAGTTGCGCGCGTTCCGGATGGCGTAGGTTCAGGCTCGGTCGTGATCTCGACCAATGGCCATTCGAGCAATGCACAACCCATCAAAGTTGCGACCGCGATCGCTGAGAACCTGCACCCGGTTGCCAATCCGGCGCTGGATGTGGAGGGAAATATCTATGTCACATTTTCCGGTATCGCGCGGCCAGAAGGTGCCGGTTTCGATTTTCAAGATTGACACCAATTACAACGTAAAGCCGTTCCTTACCGACATGATGAATGCCACTGCGATCGCCTTCGATCGCGAAGGGCAGATGTACGTGACTTCCCGCTTCGATGGCGCAGTCTACCGGGTGGCGCCCAACGGAACCATGACCGCCTATGCCGAGAGCATGGGTGTCGCCACCGGCCTGGCCTTTGATCGCGAACAGAATTTGTACGTGGGGGACCGCAGCGGCACCATCTTCAAAGTGGCGCCGGATCGGCAGATTTTTGTATTCGCCACCATCGAGCCTAGCGTTTCCGCTTACCATCTCGCGGTCGGCCCGAAAGGCGATCTGTTTGCAACCGGACCTACGACTTCGAGCTTTGATTCGGTCTACCGCATCGATCCTCACGGCGCGGTAACGGTTTACTACCGCGGCCTGGGTACGCCCGCAGGGCATGGCATTCGACCGTGACGGCAATCTCTACGTTGCCGCCTCACTCGGCGGCAAGCGCGGAATCGTGAAGATTGCACCCGATGGTTCGGCCACCCTGGCGGTTGCGGGATCCAGCCTGGTCGGCCTCGCCTTCGCGCCGGGTAAATCTGCGGTGCTGGCCACCACCAGCGCGATCTATCATCTGGCCTGGGATGTGCAGGGCCAACCTCTGATCGAGCTGTCTTAGCGCAAATTTCATTTAAACTGCCAAGGTGATTGCCGAGATCATCGCCGTGGGCTCGGAGATGCTGACGCCCTTCCGGCAGGACACCAACTCGCTTTATCTCACCGAAAAACTGAATAGCCTGGGAGTCGAGGTTGCGTTCAAAACCATCGTCGGCGATAACTTGAAGGATATCGTGCGCGTGACCACGACTGCCCTGGCGCGGGCGGACATTTTGATTCTCAGCGGCGGGCTTGGGCCCAACCGAAGATGACCTGACTCGCGAGGCTGTAGCGGAGACACTAGGCCTGCAGCTGCGGCGCGATCCGGAAATATTGCGGGCGATCGAACGCCGATTCGCCGAGCACGGTTGGAAGATGTCGGCGAACAATGTCAAGCAGGCGGACGTGATCGGCGGCGCCGCGGTACTGCCGAATGCAAACGGCACAGCCCCAGGCCAGTGGATCGGCGGACGATCCGATGGCAAAGAAAAAATCGTCGTGCTGTTGCCGGGCCCTCCGCATGAGTTGAAGGCGTTGTTTGAAGGCGCAGTAATGGAGCGGCTGCGGGCGAAAGTCCCCAAACGTTTCATTTCTGCGCGCGTACTGAGGATTGCCGGGCTCGGAGAATCGGCATGCGACGCACGCGTGGCTCCCATCTACAAGCGCTTCACGCGACGTGGACACGACCATTCTCGCCGCGCCGGGAGAGATTCAGCTGCACTTGCGCACCAGCGCGGAGTCAGAAGAAGCCGCCGACAAACGCCTCGACGAATTGGTGGAGTTGCTTGAAGAAGAACTGGACGACAACGTCTACTCCGATAATGGCGACTCCCTGGAACAGATCGTGAGTTATTTTCTGCAGATGCGTGACGCGACTCTGGCCGTGGCCGAATCTTGTACCGGCGGATTAGTGGCAGAGCGGCTAACCTCGATCAGTGGAAGCTCGCGATATTTTATCGGCGGCGCAGTGGTGTATTCGAACCAGCTGAAAACACAATTGGCTGATGTGCCCGCAGACCTTATCGAAGTGTATGGCGCAGTCAGCGAGCAGGTGGCGCGGGCGCTGGCGGAAGGCATTCGCGCCAAATGCGGCACGACGCTGGGATTAGGTATCACCGGCGTGGCCGGGCCCACCGGAGGCACGGCTGAGAAGCCTGTCGGACTGGTGTTCCACGCGCTCGCCGGAGAGCGTGGAACCGAAGTGATAAAGCGGAATTTTCCCGGTGATCGGGCGCGCATTCGCTGGTTCGCATCGCAACAGGCATTGGATATGGTGAGAAGAAAGTTGATGTAGCCTCCACCGGTATCTGATTATTCAATCTCGTATAATCTGCTGTCCCACCCTGCATGCAATATCAAACGATTGAACTCGCCTACTCACGATCACGTTGCCCGCCTGACGCTGAATCGTCCCGACAAACGGAACGCTCTTAGCTTTCAATTGCTCGATGAACTGACGCGGGCGCTGGATGAGATTGAGAAATCCGAGGCGCAGGTTGCGATCCTTACCGGCGCAGGCAAAGCATTCTGCGCAGGAATGGACCTGGAAGAACTCAAAACTCTGACCGGAAAATCCCATGCCGAAAACCTCGCCGATTCAAGGAAGATGGCGCACATTTTTCGGCGGCTTTATGAATTCCCCAAACCGACGATCGCGGCTGTAAATGGCGCCGCCATCGCGGGAGGCGACCGGTCTGGCCACCATGTGCGACTTCACGCTGGCCGTGCCGGAGGCCAAATTTGGATACACCGAAGTGCGAATCGGATTTGTGCCGGCGATTGTGTCGTCGATCCTGGTATGGCAAGTCGGACACAAAATCGCCCGTGACCTGCTGCTGACGGGAAGAATTTTCGACGCCGCCGAAGCCCATCGCTTCGGCTTGGTGAATGAGGTGGTTCACGCCGATCAGTTGATCAATCGCGCAAACCAGTTAGCGGCGCAGCTTATGGAAAACAGCCCAACCTCACTGCGGCTGACCAAGAAGTTGATGAATGGATTTATTTCGGCCCAACTGGATGTGCAGATCGAACACGCCATCGAAGAGAACGCCGGCATCAGGCAGACTGCGGATTTTCGTGAAGGCGTGACGTCTTTTCTGGAAAAGCGCAAGCCTCGTTGGAGCGGCAAGTGAGCCACCAGGTGTGTGAAGTGCGCTTGCGGGTGCGATATGCGGAGACGGACCAGATGGGAGTGGTGTATCACGCAAATCATTTGATCTGGTTTGAAGTTGGTCGGGTTGAGTTTCTGCGGCAGCTGGGATTTTCGTATCGCGAAATGGAAGAGGAGGACGAATGCTTTATCGCCGTGGTCGACGTGCGCTGCAGGTATAAAGCGCCGGCCCATTATGACGATGAGGTCATCGTGCGAACGCATCTCAAGCATGTGCGTGAGTCGGTGGTGCATTTTGGATATGAACTGGTGCGCGTCGGCGATGATGTGTTGCTAGCCGAAGGTGAGACAACTCACGTAGTAACCGACGCAAACATGAAGAAGAGAACCATTCCGGAAAAATATGCAAAAGCATTTCGAGAGACGATGAGCAAAGCTTAACCACGGAGAACACAGAGCTACCACAAAGGTAACTCACAGAGGAAAATCGAGGAAGAGCTAACAGCTAAGGCTCAAAGCTCAAAGCTGCTTCCATGAAAGCCCTGCACATCAACGGAAACGATCTGACACTGGAGGCGGTGCGCGAGGTCGCCGTCGAAGGCCGCGCGGTGTTGCTTGCGCCGGATGCCCGCGAGCGTGTGGACCGCGCCAGGGCCGCCGTCGAAGAAATCGTCAGAGGAAACAAAGTTTCGTACGCGATCACAACCGGCGTGGGCAAACTCAGCGACGTTCGCATTGCCGGCGATCAGATTCGCGAGTTGCAAGTGAATCTGGTTCGCTCGCATGCCGTAGGCGTTGGAGATGCATTACCCATACCAGACACCCGCGCCATGATGCTCCTGCGCGCCAATTCCCTCTCCAAGGGCTACTCCGGCGTTCGCGGGGTCGTTATCGACACGCTGTGCGAGCTGCTCAACCGAAATGTCACGCCCTATGTTCCTTCGCAAGGCAGTGTGGGCGCCAGCGGCGACCTCGCGCCACTGGCGCACTTGGCGCTGACCTTGATCGGCGAAGGCGAATGCGTGGACCAATCGGGAGTGCGCGCGCCGGCGGCGGCGGCACTGAAAAGGGCAGAGATCAAACCGCTGGCGCTTGAGGCGAAAGAAGCGATTTCTTTGATCAACGGCACCCAGGCGATGTTGGGGATCGGAACGCTGGCATTGCTCGCGGCAGAGATATTGGCGGATTCTGCCGACGTGATTGGATCGATGACGCTGGACGCGCTGCGCGGTACCGACGTCGCCTTCGACGAGCGGATTCACCGGGCACGTCCGCACCCAGGGCAAATCAAGTCGGCGGCAAATCTGCGAAAGATGCTCGAGGGCAGTGAGATTCGCGAATCCCATCGCGATTGCCAGCGAGTGCAGGATGCTTATTCATTGCGCTGCATGCCGCAAGTACACGGCGCAGTTCGAGACACGCTGGCGAACTGCCGGGAAACTTTTGAGATCGAAGCAAACTCCGCTGTAGATAATCCGCTGGTCTTCCTCGGTACCGACCACGTGGGGACGGCCGCCCTCGCCCGTCCAGCCGAGCAAAGCTCCGCCATCGCTCCGCCGACGTTCTCTCCGGCGGAAATTTCCATGGCGAGCCTTTAGCTTTTGCGCTTGATTTTCTGGCGATTGCATTGACCGCACTGGCCGGGATATCCGAGCGCCGCATCGAGCGCCTGGTGAATCCGGCACTGAACGAGGGCCTGCCTCCATTTCTGGCGCCAGGTGCAGGATTGAACTCCGGATTCATGATGCCGCAGGTGACGGCAGCTGCACTGGTAAGTGAGAACAAGGTGCTGGCGCATCCCGCGTCGGTGGATTCGATTACCACTTCCGGCAACAAGGAAGATTACGTTTCAATGGGAATGACTGCGGCGATGAAGTTGCGCAAGATTGTCGAGAACACGCGCAACGTCCTCGCCATTGAGGCCATGGCAGCGGCGCAGGCCCTCGACTTCGTGGCACCGCTAAAGACCGGCAAGCGAGGATTGAAAGCATATGAGGCAGTCCGCTCGGTGTCCGCGGCGATGGATAAGGATCGAGTGATGTACCAGGATTTTGCGCGCACTGCGCAATTGATCGAAAAGGGCAAACTGGCCGAAGCGCTCAGATAATCATCCGCCGTAAAAACCTTAACCACAATCCGCTGTATTCCATTTTTTTCCATCACCGCAAGATGCACTGCATATGTGTCGGGAACGGGCGACTTTTTGGATCTCCCGGTATTCGGAGTGCTGAAAAATCACTTGTAATCGCTTAGCCATGCCATTATTCCATATGACTCATGCACATGAGTCAATCTGCCTCATTGAGTTAGTCATTGATTAGTCATTGATTCTTCTCAATCAATCCCAACTCTCCTGCAATTCCCTGCAGCGCCTCAATGCAGAACGCGATGTGCTCGTCCAAGTCGACGCCTAGATCGCGCGCCCCATTGATGATGTCGTCGCGGCTGACGCTGCGGGCGAAGGCTTTGTCCTTCATTTTCTTGCGCACCGATTTCGCTTCAACTTCGGCAAGAGATTTCCCAGGTTTGACCAAAGCGACCGCGGTTATGAATCCGGCCAGTTCGTCGCAGGCAAAAAGGGTTTTTTCCATCGGCGTGTCTCGGCTCACTCCGGTATATTCCGCATGCGACATAATTGCCCGCCGAATTTCGTCCGAGTATCCACGCTCTTTCAGAATTTCATTGCCTTTGTAGGGATGCTCCTGCGGGGTTGGATATTTGTCGTAGTCGAAGTCATGGAGCAGTCCGACGGTGCCCCACAGCTCTTCGTCGGCGCCAAACTTTCTCGCGTAAGCGCGCATGCATGCCTCGACTGCCAAAGCATGTTTGCGCAAGCTTTCGGATTGGGTGAACTCGGTGAGCAGCCTCCAGTGCGCATTTCGCTCGGTCATAAATGCTGCGGGCTCCTCAATTTTGGCGAGGGCGTTAACGCTATCGAAGAAGGCGGCGTTATTTCAAATGTTCCACTAGAAATAGATCAGACAAATTTCGCACATAACCAAAGACGTAATGCTCCTCATCGGCGGTGATTCGCGGACAGGAGACGCCGGTGACGCCCGCCGCATCAGCGGGGTGCACGGTTTTCCAGGGCGTCTTAGCGCCAGTGTGCAGGTCAAGCTTTGAAACCGAACAGAAGGTCTCGCCTCGCTGACCGACAAATAAGGCATTGCCGCTTTTCGTCCAGCGAATCGGCGAATCGTTCGGCAGTGATCCGGGAACCCGTTGCGGTTCTCCGCCATCCAGCGAAACCAGAAAAATTCCTTCACTGCTGACCACTGCGATTCGCTTTCCATCCGGAGAGATAGTGTGCGGATATGGTCCCAGCGAAAATCCTTCCGGAGTAATCGGGCGAGGCTGCCCGCCGTCAACCCCTACGACATACACGCGCGACCCATGTCCAGGCTCGTTGCCTACAAATACCACGTGCTTGGAGTCGCTCGAAAACTGGCCGCCGGCGGGAACCACTTTGCCGGTAGGAACCGCTTGTTCTTGACCCACGCCGGTCGGCAGAAGCCGGAAGTCCGGCGGCGAGATGTTCTGCCGCAAAACTAAAGCCCACTTGCCATCCGGAGAAAAGCCGGCGGCAGAGCCCTGGCCCAGCCTGACCGCGGATGTACCGGTTGTGTCCCGGCTAAACACCGCGTACTCTCCCCCGCCTGCTTCTCCGGCTTCGATGAACAACAAAAGCTTCCCGTCTTCCGAAACGTCTATGGGAACCGTCCAGTCCTGCCAACTCAAATCACGCTCTTTGTTTTCCCCCGGCGCCAAGCCGATGGCTCCGGCACGCATGGCATCACGCGAAATCAACGCTCGCCCACCGGCGCCTACATCATGCAAAGTCAGAGTTCCGGGAGCGCTAAGCAATTCCCGTTGTTTCCCTGACAAAGTAACGCCCCGCAATGAGCGGCTAAAGCCGGTGTCGGTTGCCGTGAACCAGATCTCATCTCCCGAAGGCGACCATGCCGCTCCAAAAGCGCTAGCCCAGCGATCAGTCAGGGCAGATTTCTTGCCTTTCAAATCGATAACGCTGATCGTGCCTCCATCGTCCCCGAGAAGATTGTGGTCCACAAATGCCAGGCGATCTCCCTTTTGATTAAAGCGTAGATCGCTGACCCAGCCGACGGTTTGGTAGAGCACTTTACCGATGGGGTACTCGATGCGGCTTTGCCCGCTTACCACATGCACCACTGCCAACGCATCTCCGCCCGGAGCCCAGTCGGCGGCTTCTACATTGTCCAGCAGATCGCGGGGAGCATCTGCGCCGATTGAAACTTCAGCCAATGTACCGCGATGAGTGAAGTGGTTAGGGCTAATTGCGAACTGCCGCAACACCGCCATTTGACCGGCCGCCGAAACCGCTAATACTTCTGTATTCGACAATCCCAAGTCGCGCGACTCTGTCGAATTGGGCGAACTGATAAATACAGCTTCCGGGTTGCCCTCCCACTCTGCGCTGTAAACCGCCGATCTCGGATCCGGAGCGAACCTCGCTCCCAACAAATCGCCTCGCCTAAAACTTAATTCGCGAAAAGTTGGGACGGACGGGTTGGCGTTCCGCTGACCGAAAAACAATCCGGCAAGGGCCGCCGCAAACAGCGCAACCATGGCAGCCGCCGCAATCAGCAGAGTTCTCGTAACCCTCGAGCTGCTGGCAGCGTGCGATCTCGCACTCGATAGGGCCGGCTGCGGCACAGCCAGCGACGTTCCCGATTCCGCCACTGCCGCCACTTGTCGCGATGAGGCAAGCCGGTCGCGCTGCAACCGTTTCAGATCAGCCCGTATTTCGGAAGCAGTCTGATAGCGCAAATCGCGCTCCTTCTCGAGCGCCTTATTGATAATGCGCTCCAATTCCGGCGGCAGGTCCGGATTCAAACGTATGGGCGCGGTCGGAACCTTGTTGAGAATCGCGTTAAAGATCGCCGCAGATGTGGTCCCCTCGAACGGCAAGCGTCCGGTGGCCATTTCGTACAGCACCACCCCGAACGAAAATATATCGGTGCGCGCATCCAGTTCTTCACCCAGCGCCTGCTCCGGGCTCATATATGCCACTGTGCCGAGGGTCGATCCGGGCGAGGTAAGTTGCTCGATGCTCACGCCAACCGTGGGTCCAGCGGTTGGCCCCTCTAACGCCAGGCTCTTGCTGCGTTCCGACATGACCTTAGCCAAGCCAAAATCCAGGACCTTGGCATGGTTTCGCTCGGTAACAAAAATATTTGCCGGCTTAATGTCGCGGTGAACAATCCCCTTCGAATGCGCCGCGTCGAGCGCTTCCGCAATTTCAATTCCCAGCGCCAGCAGCAGGCTGATCTCCAGTGGATGATCAGTAATGCGATGTTTGAGCGTGCTTCCGTCCAGAAACTCCATCGCGATGAAGGATTGCGACTCATCCTTGCCGATTTCATAAATGGTGCAGATGTTGGGATGGTTCAAGGCAGAAGCGGCGCGGGCCTCGCGGCGAAAACGTTCCAGGGTTTGCGCATCCTGGGCCACGCCATCCGGCAGGAATTTCAGGGCCACAAAACGGCCCAGCTCGGTGTCTTCAGCTTTGTACACTTCCCCCATGCCGCCGCCGCCGAGCTTGCTCGTAATTTTGTAATGGGAAAGGCTCTGGCCGATCATTAGAGGTGTGAGTACTGGCAACGCAATCTTAGGCTGAGCCACGCGGCCCGTCAATTGGCAGCGCCGAGGCGCGACGCAGCAGTCGAGCCGGATCGAGCCTCATTCAGCAGGAATACAGTTAGTAAACATCGCCCTCGATTTCGGCGAACTCGCTAACAACTGCGAATTTGTTCGGCTTTCGGAGTGTCCGCAAACTTGTCAGCCAACCGGAAGCATAAGAATTCACGAATTCTCTTGACATCCACAGGCGACATACCCCAGATTACGTTGTAGCTGGAACTCAGCAATGAGTTCCTGGGTGATTGTCAGCTCTGGCAAACTCCCACCTGTAAATGGCCACTAATCTTGCCCCGGTTGATTCCCGGGAGGTCGTACGGTGCGACCATTGCCTTCTGGTTCAATTTCGCACATCCAATAACCTTTGCCGGCGATGCCACATTTCGCTGGATGAAGAAGAGCCAGAGATCATACAGGCGCCTGCGCCGCAGCTTGTACCGCCTGCGCACCGCGGCCACCTTAACCTCGCATCCTCGATCCGCGCCATGCGTTTGCGCAATGGGCTGAGCCAGCGTCAACTGGCTGGCCGCATGAGCGTGCCGCGGACCTACGTGTCGAAAATTGAAAACGAAAAAGCCACGCCGACGCTCTCGTCTTTAGAGCGGCTGGCGAGGGCGCTGGAGGTGTCCGTGCCAGACCTGTTGAGTGGCGGAGAACGCAACCGCCAGGAAGAAATCAGTGAGCTGGTGAAAGATCCGTTCATTGCGGAAATGCTGCCGTTCATTTCGCAACTGAATGGTATGCAGATGTCGAGCATTTTGACCCAGGTGCGGGATTTGACCCTGAGGCCGAGAAGGACCGCTTAAAATTTGTGGGTCGGACAATTTTGTCCGCACAAACCATCAACCTCAAGCCGGAGCTGAAAAGCTTCGGCTTATTTTATTTCGCTGCTGCTTGCGGATCATCGATATGGATCGAGTAGTTGTTGACGATTTTCACGAAGATCAGAGCCAGTCGATGCCGCTGGATAAGCTTTCGCTCCCATCAACCCCCGCCACAATATTTGATTAAAGGCGAGGGGATCCACGCGATCTTCAACCGAGAAATCCATTCCTCTGGTCGCGCTTGCCCAATAGGCGGCGTCGTGCGTGGGCCGCGGGACCTGCCGCCCAGTTTGCCGCGGCGGCAACGGCAGTTGGGTGTTGTACAGCATGGTTGAAGGAATGGCAGTATAGGTCCATGGCTCGAGCGTGGTGTCGAAAACATCTGTCATTGCCTTCGCGGAAGAGTCACTGAGGCTGAGACTTCCGATGCCGAGAATTTCTTCGATGGTCCGCAACAAGCTGAGTGTTGTGTAGGGCGCGGAGACGACTGCTTTCTGTTTGACGTAGGGGCCGATCACGAAAGCCACGCTGCGATGGGAATCCACGTGGTCGCCACCATTCTGGGAATCGTCTTCGATGACAAAAATCAATGTGTCCCTCTTTGTAGCGGCTGTGCGCAATTTTTTCGGCGAGTAATCCGACCGCGTAGTCATTGTCTGCGACCTGGAGTTCGGGGGTGTTCACGCCCAGGATGGCCTCGTCGAAGTCGCCGGTGTGATCGTGCATGAAGCGCACCAGCGAAAGATTTGGCAGGCCGCCTTTGGCAAATTTGCTGTCGAATTCGCGCTCCCACTCTTTGAAACGGTAATAATCGGGAAAAACATTGTCGAAGCCGCGGAAATAAATGTCTGTATAAGGCCCGAGAACGGCGCTGGTCGGATATGCAACCTGAGTTTTGGTTGAAGCCGGGATCGAGTAGCGGCGGAATTTTCGACTGAGCGTATTGCGGCGTCGGGCCTGTAGCGCGCCAGGTCAACGAAAAAACCGTAGCTGCGCACGGTACGATGAGCCCGCAATGCCGCATTCCATAAATAACCCGTACCATTTTCGCCCTCGGGAGAATCGGGTGCGGCGACATTCGCAGTGCCAGGCAGATCGTCTGGATCATCTGGAGTTGCGGGATTGGCCTTCACGCGATCGGCCAGATTGCCATAGCCAACATTGATGTCGCGATTTGTGCCCTCGGTCTCATAACTCAAGCCGCGATCGGAATAGTTGACCGGCGCCTCCTTTTCCACCACATCGGGCGAACGCGCCGAAGTAGACCAGGACCAGCCGTCAAAGCTGACTTCGCTGGTGTCATAAAAATTGTCCAGGGTGACAAAGTCGCGCGCCAGCTGGTGAAAGTTCGGCGTAGTGGCTTCCGGAAATTCGGTGAGACTGGGGTCGCCGTTGCCAACCTCGAAATCGCCTAGCACCTGATCGTAGGTGCGATTCTCTTTCACGATGTATATGACGTGCTTAATATGGGCGCGCAGAAAAGCCAGTTTGGTGGCGTCGGCGGGGCTGAGTGTGGCCTTGAAGTTGTTATTGCTCGCCACTCGCTGGGTAAGCGCCTGCAACTGGACGGACGTTGGCGTCGGGAAACTTTGCAGTCCCGCTTTGATCAGTTGCAGATTGTATTGATTGCTGGCGTGGCATTTTTCGGCTTTTTCTTTGGTTAATCCTCGACAGGAGCCGCGATTGGGACCGGTTGGTGATTTGCCGTTCACGACGTAAGTGAATTTGCCATCGGCGCTGAAGCTAATTGAATTGGGATACCACCCCGTGGGAATCAATCCGATGACGCGGCTTTGCTTTGGAACCGAACTGAGTTGGACCACCGCAACGTCGTTCATCCAGCCGTTGGTGACGTAGAGCAATTTTTCGTCGCGCGAAAGCGTGACACTGTTGGTGTCATTCCCTTTAAGCTTCAATTTTGTCTGCGGCAAAAGACCCGCTGGCGCGGTGACCGCAATGTTGTCGAGGAGCTGGTTCGAGCTTGTGTCGATCACGCGCTGCCGAGTCCGTGTTGTCCTGTGCAACATAAGAGTTTCGACTGGCTGTTATTCAGAACCATGCGATTGGGCTGACCGGGCACACGAATGCGCTTGACCACCTTTGGCTCCGCCGCAAAATCTACCACCACAATTTCGCGATCACGAACGCTCGATACATAAGCGGTGTCATTGCCCTTGATCGCGACCCATAACGGATATTCGCCGCCAGGGACGCCGGATTTTTTCGGATCTTCTTTCCCGGGCCGAAGATCCAGTTCGGCGGAGGCCGTCCATCCATTCGGCGATTTGGTCAGCACGCTGATGGAATCGTTGTAATAATTCGCGACCACCAGTTTGCTGCCGTCCGCGGTGATGGCAATTCCGGCAGCTTGCGGCTTGACCGAGATTCCAATGCCGGCATCGTGGTGGCCGAGCGCAATTGGACTTCCCGTCTGTTCGCTCCATGCGCCGTCTGTGTCCCAATCCATATGCATGAACATTGTCGTCGACTCCGCCACTCACATAAAATGACGCCGCCCGACGGGATCAAACACCATGCCGCTGTAAGTATTCGGAATCTGGATGACCTGCTTCTGGTGTGGCTGGTGTTGCGCGATGTCATAAACAAAAACAAACTGTGTCGAATCCGCGGGAATCAGCATGCCCGGAAGAATCGTTGAGCATGTTGTATCCGCTGGTCAGCACCAGCAGGGTTTTGCCGTCTGGGCTCACCAGGCTGGTAACCGCCTGTCCCGCGAGATATTGCGGATTGTCCGCCAACCCAGGATTCAACGGAACGAATGCGGCGCCGGCGGGAGCGGTGGGCGTGATCAGCTGGCCGCTGTTGGGAATCGATTGCTGAGCCTGCGAGACCAAAGTCAGAACAAAAAGCAAAAGCGTCACAGCTGATGGAAAGATCACACTGATTCTTCGCATGCCGCGCCTCCGATTAGAGTAAACGCGAAATAAGAAGTCTAACCGCTCGCCCGAAACCCCGGCATGAAACGCTGGTGAAAACCGCTCACCACGTTCTGTTTGGTAGTCGCGACCCGGAGTATCGACTTGGGAAAGCTGCACTAAATTTCTCAACCCCATCACCCTGGTCTGACATTTAAGCTGTTAAAGTAACCGTTTCGAAGTGTTTTAGCATCTATTCGGGCTTGCTGCATTTCAAAACCATATTGCGGAGAAAGACTGGATGCAGATTGCAATCATAGGTTCAGGATACGTGGGCCTGGTGGCGGGCGCGTGTTTTGCCGACCTCGGACATGACGTTATTGTTGTCGATAACGACCAGAAAAAATTGTCGGCGCTGAATCGCGGCGAAGTCCCCATCCATGAAAATTTTCTGCCTGAACTGCTGCATCGCCATCGCGGCGGCCGGCTCAAATTTTCCGATGACCTCGAGAATTCAGTGCGGGCGAGCTCTGCCATCTTCGTCGCCGTAGGCACGCCACCCACAGAACAGGGCGAGGCCGATCTTTCCTACGTGGAATCGGTGGCCAGGGGAATTTCGGGTGCCATTAACAATTACAAAGTCGTGGTTGAGAAAAGCACGGTGCCGGTTTACACCAGCGACTGGGTGCGAAAAATTATCCTGCGTAACGGCGCAGAACCTGGCGAATTCGACGTCGCATCCAATCCTGAGTTTTTGCGGGAAGGCACCGCGGTCACCGATTTTCTGTATCCCGGACCGCATCGTGGTAGGCGCAGACACTCCGCGTTGCGAGGCCGTGCTGCGCGAAATTTATGCGCCTCTGGTGGATGGAAGTTATTACCTGAAGCCGGACGCAATTCCCCGCCCCGATCGCGCACAGATTCCCCCGCCCCTGATTGTGACCAGCGCCAAGAGCGCAGAGTTGATCAAGCATGCATCCAATGCTTTCTTGGCGATGAAGATTTCCTTCATCAATGCGGTTGCGTCAATCTGCGAAAGCGTGGGCGCGAATGTGCAGCAGGTATGCCAGGGCATTGGGACCGACAGCCGCATTGGGCCGCGTTTCTGAATCCCGGCATGGGCTATGGCGGCTCCTGCTTTCCCAAAGATCTGATGGCGTTTCGTGCGGTGGCCCGCGAGTGCGGCTATGAGTTCCGCCTGCTTGACGAAGTCATGCGCATCAACGAAGAGCAGCGCAGCCGTTTCATTCGCAAGGTGCGCAGCGCTCTGTGGACCCTGCGGGGAAAAAAGCTGGGCGTGCTGGGACTGGCCTTTAAGGGTGGCACCGATGACATTCGCGAATCGCCCGCCATATTGCTGATCCAGTCTCTCTTGCAGGAAGGCTGCAAGATATCGGCTTATGATCCGGCGGCGCAGGAACGGGCGCAAGGAGGTACTCAACTCCAGCGTGCGCGATGGCCGACGACGCCTATGAAGCTGCGCGAGATGCCGACGCGCTGCTGATCCTTACCGAGTGGGAGGAATTTGCCGCGCTCGATCTGAAGTCATTGAAAGCAGCGCTGAAATATCCCATCATGATCGACGGCAGAAACTTGTACGATCCGGAAACTATGGCGGCCAATGGCTTCACTTATTACAGCGTGGGACGATCGGCGGCGAGCCCGGAAGCCATCCCCTCGCCGTTAGCCCGATGCGACGCGTCGCGCAAGAAAGAGCAAGCAATCATGAAGGCCAAGCCGCGGGCGCTGGTCACCGGCGGCGCGGGCTTTCTGGGCTCCCACCTTTGCGATGCATTGCTGGCCGAAGGCTACTCGGTTGTGGCTGTGGATAATCTGCTGACCGGCCGGCTTTCGAACATTGAACATCTGCGCCGCGAAGGCAATTTCGAATTTCTACAGATCGACATCAATCGCCCATTTGAATGCGGCGCACGTCGATTACGTTTTTCACTTCGCCTCACCCGCCAGCCCGGTGGATTACATGGTCCATGGCATCGAGACGCTGAAAGTCGGCTCGCTGGGGACCATGCACGCTCTGGAAATCGCACACAAATATCGGCGCGAAATATCTGGTCTCTTCGACCTCGGAGTGCTACGGCGATCCTCTCGAACATCCGCAAAAAGAAACTTATTGGGGGAATGTGAATACCATTGGGCCACGCTCGGTTTATGACGAAGCCAAACGCTTCAGCGAGGCGCTGACCATGGCATACCACCGCTATCATGCGGTGGACACCCGGATCGTGCGCATCTTCAACACCTACGGCCCGCGAATGCAGTTAAACGACGGCCGGGTGATCCCCAACTTTATGAAGCAGGCGCTGCGCGGAGACGACCTGACGGTTTACGGCGATGGCAAGCAGACCCGCAGTTTTTGCTATGTGACCGATGAAATCGAAGGATTTTTGCGTCTATCGAAATCCGACGAACATTTTCCAGTCAATATCGGTAATCCCGATGAATTCACGGTGCTCGAGTGCGCCGAACGTGTGATTGCGGTCACCGGATCGAAGAGCAAAATTCGTTACGAAAAGCTTCCACAGGATGATCCCAAGCAGCGGCGGCCCGACATCACCAAGGCAAGAAAACTTTTGCAATGGGAGCCGAAGATTCCGCTGGATGAGGGTCTTGAGTTGTCGCTGGAGTATTTCCGCGAGGCGGTTGCAGCAGAGATGCCGGTGAAGGCATAACTGGCTACTGAAGACACCTATGTGGCGCGCTTGACTAATTTCGATGAAGCGTTCCCAATGAGGGGACGGGATTCGGAATCAGCTCGGCAAAGAAAATCTTGGGGGGCCCTGCAGTGGGCCGGCGTGTTTGCATTGTATGCAACTTACGCGATCATTCTAGCTGGACTTTTTATGAAGAATGGTCTCGAGAATCTGCGCCTCTGTGACGCAAAATGTCACATACTTTTGGATTGGCGTCCGTGACTTCGATATCAGTAGTTGCCTTTCTGGTGCAAGGATATTTGGCCACTCACCGCTCCCGGTCTAACGGGCTTTGAACAAAATATTCACCGTCGACCGTACACTGATCCTATGATCTCAGTTTCATCACATCCTAGTTGCCCCAGGAGTTTCTTGACACAATCCGAACTCTATTCTGGGATGTTGGCGGCGTGCTTCTCAGCAATGCCTGGGACCACGAAGAGCGCGGCCGTGCAGTCGCGCACTTTCATCTGGAAAAGGCCGAATTCGAGGCGAAGCATAAGGAAATCTTCACTTCTTTCGAGGCAGGCAAAATCACGCTCGAGCAATATCTCGATCGCGCCGTCTTCTATCAACCGCGGAAATTCAGTAAAGAAGAATTCAAAAGCTTCATGTTCTCGCAATCGAAGCCGAAGCCGGAGGCGCTGGAACTTGCCCGGTCGCTCGCCGGCAGATGCCTCATGGGAACCATCAACAACGAGTCCCGTGAGCTGAACGATTATCGAATCAAGCAGTTTGGGCTGGCACAGATTTTCGATCTGTTCGTGAGTTCGTGTTATGTGGGATTACGCAAGCCGGACGTAAAAATTTATCGCCTGGCGCTTGATCTAATTCAGAAAGCGCCCGATGAGTGCTGCTTTATCGACGACCGACCGGAGAATATCGAAGGCGCCGCCAAAGTGGGGATACGGGCCATTCTGATGCGCGATGCTGCGCAGCTGAAAAAAGACCTGCAAAGCCTGGGCGTCCAGGCGTAGTCGCGAACCATTCTGCGGTAAGCTATCTTTCTTCCTTTCGAAAATGCCGGATAGAAAACAACTCAACATCGCAATGATCGGCAGCGGATCGATCGCTCGCGCCCATTCGAATGCATTTCAACCAGGTCACCCGGTTCTTTGATGTCCCTTATTCACTGAACTTGAAGGTGGTCTGCGGGCGAAACCAGCAAAAACTTGAAGCATTCGCCAGACAATGGGGCTGGCAGCAGACCTCGCCGGATTGGCAGGAAGTGGTAAATCGTAAAGAGATCGATGCGGTTGATATCGCCGTACCCAACGCGCTGCACGCGCCGATCGCCTTGGCCGCAGCGCGATCCGGAAAGATGATTTTCTGCGAGAAGCCGCTGGCCATGTCTTTGACGCAGGCACGAGAAATGGCCTCGGCAGCGAAGTCCGTGCCTAATCTGGTGTGGTTCAACTATCGGCGCGTGCCGGCGGTGGCATTTGCGAAGCAGCTGATCCTGGAAGGCAAGCTGGGTAAGGTCTATCACTACCGTTCTTATTATTTCAATCAATCGGGCGTTGATCCCGCGAAAGCGCAGACCTGGCGGTATCATGCGGACCAGGCGGGTTCAGGCGCCATCGGCGACCTGCTCTCGCACTCCATCGACATGGCCTTATATCTGAATGGTGAGATTTCAGAGCTTTCGGCGATGAAGCACACGTTCATTCCCGGACGAGAAGTCGATGACGCCGTTTCCGTAATGGCGCGGTTCAAGAACGGTAGTCTTGGTAGCTTTGAGGCCAGCCGCTTCGGAGTAGGCCGGCGGAACGGAAATGGCTTTGAAATTTATGGATCCGAACGGAAGCATAGCTTTTGATCTGGAAGATATGAACCGGCTGCGTTTTTACGATGCCACCGAGCCCGCAAACCTTCAGGGTTATCGAAATATTCTGGTGACCGGGCCGGACCAGCCATATTCCGCAAACTTCTGGAAACCGGGACATTTGGTGGGATACGAGCACACGTTTATCGCGACCCTGGGGGATTTTCTGCAGAACCTGGCAACAAAACAGCCTTTCCACCCTGATTTCGACGATGGCGTGCGAACCCAGGAAGCCCTCGAGACTGTGGAAGCATCGGCCTTAGCCCGGAGCTGGGCAAAACTGTAACCAAACTAACTTCGGTAACTTGCCGTAACTTGCGCATCTGCCTAGCATTAAATGCAGGTATGCTACACAGTCTACTGCTTAGTAATGATCAAGATACGGTCAGGGTCGTAAGCCGCGTCTTCAAAGATCTCGAAGTGGACATGGACCACTGCGGAGAGACCTTTACCGCGCTTTCGCAGGCCATTGAACATCACTACGACGCGATCATTATTGACGACGCGATGGACGAACCGCACGTGGCCCTGCAGAAGCTGATGGAGCTTCCTTCCTGCAGCACTTCAGTCCGCATTGTGTTAGCCGACCCAACCGCCGCCCTTCACCCTGTATTTCGCGCCAGTACTCAGGTCGTGCTGTACAAGCCGCTTTCGCCTGATCGGGTGCGGCATGGCTTGCGTGCAGTACGCAATTTGATGACCCGTGAACGGCGTCGCGGCAACTCGCGGATATCTACCGCTCTGGCGGCCCGGATGAGCCCAGCGCATGCCCGCGGCACGGGCAAGCAGATCACGATTACCGATTTGAGCGAGACTGGCGCCGCCATTCGCTGTGACCTCGACCAATTACCGGCCTCAGGGGGCGTGACCCTCGACTTCTCGTTGCCCAGCGAATCTGAAATTATCCACACGACCGGCGAACTGGTTTGGCAGGACAATAAGGAGCGCGCCGGAATTCGTTTCCTCGATATGCCCAGCCATGCGCGCAAGCAACTGGCAAGATGGATCAAAGAACATCCCACCAAAAGCCGCGCATTCGATCGCCGCACGCGCCGGAAAATAAATCCGATCGGCATTTGTAGCTGAATCTGCGGTTAACGGTCGCGTCATTCCTCGGCGAAATGTAATGACACAACCAGCAGATTAGGGAAAAAGCTCCGCTTCGGTGAGGCGCTTGCCCTTCTTATCTTTGTCCGAAAGCAGTGGCTCTCTGCGATTCTCCCACTCAATGCCTAAGTCGGGATCGTTCCAGAGCAGAGTGCGTTCGAGTTCGGGGAAATAGAATTGGGAGGCCTTATACAGGACGTGAGCTCCTTCCGATAGCACATAGAAGCCATGGGCAAATCCCGGTGGAATCCAGACCATCCGTCGGTTTTCGCCGGAAAGTTTCACTCCTTGCCAACGTTTGAAACTGACCGAACTGCGGCGCAAATCGACGAATACATCGAGCACTTCGCCGCTGATTACACGCACCAGCTTGCCTTGCGGTTTTTCGACCTGATAATGCAGGCCGCGCAAAACTCCGCGCTTTGAAAACGAATGGTTGTCCTGGACGAATTTGTCGGGAATGCCGAGTTCGCGAAATGTTTTCTCGTTATAACTTTCCAGAAAGAACCCGCGGTCATCGGCAAAAACCTTGGGCTCGAGCACCAGAGCGCCGGCGAGAGGAGTTTTTAGAACATTCATGATCTGATCAGAAAACTTGCTCTCTTAACATCTGCAGAAGGTAAGCTCCGTATCCATTATTCTTCATGGCGACGGCGGCGTGCTCCACCTGGTGCGCAGTGATGTATCCGTAGCGATAAGCAATTTCCTCAGGGCAAGCCACCATCAAGCCCTGGCGGGTTTCGATAGTTTGAATAAAAAGAGAAGCTTCCAGCATGGCTTCGTGGGTTCCGGTATCGAGCCAGGCCATGCCGCGGCCCATGACCGCCACTTCAAGGGTCCCGCGCTTCAGATACTCGCGGTTCACATCGGTGATCTCGAGTTCTCCGCGAGCCGAAGGCTTGAGCGCTCCTGCGATTTCGACTACCTGAGAATCGTAAAAATAGAGGCCGGTCACGGCATAACGCGATTTCGGCTTCTGTGGCTTTCTCCTCCAGGCTGATGGCTTTACCTTGCTGAATCGAACTCGACCACGCCGTAGCGCTCAGGATCATGCACCGGATAAGCGAAAATGCGCGCGCCCTTTTCGCATTCGGCGGCATCTTTCACGCTCTTGGCGAGATCATGCCCGTGGAAAATGTTGTCCCCGAGCACCAGCGCACAGCAGTGGCTGCCGATGAATTTTCTGGCGATCAGAAAAGCCTGGGCTATTCCTTCGGGCTTGGGCTGCGCCGCATAGGAAAGGGTTAACCCGAAATCGTGAACCATCGCCCAGAAGGTGCTGAAATTTCGGAAGATCGTCAGGCGTAGAAATCAACATGATCTCCCGGATCCCGGCCAGCATGAGGGTCGAGAGCGGGTAGTACACCATCGGCTTGTCGTAGATGGGAAGCAGGCTTTTACCGACGGCGTGGGTCACCGGATAAAGCCGCGTGCCCGAGCCGCCTGCCAGAATAATGCCTTTGTATTTTGAGGATTTGAGAATCGGGAGGTTAGGCATTCGGTTGGGATTGTAACGTATCGAAATTAAAGTGAGTACTGGGTCGCCATCCATTGCCGGTAGGCGCCGCTGGTGACCGACTGGATCCACGCTTCGTTGTCCAGATACCACTGAATGGTCTTGCGAATTCCGCTTTCAAAAGTTTCTTTCGGCCGCCAGCCGAGTTCGCTTTGGATTTTCCTCGCATCCATGGCGTAACGGCGGTCGTGCCCGGGGCGGTCCTTCACAAATGTGATCAGATTCTTGTGGGGAACGACGGGATCATTGGGGCGAAGCTCGTCGAGCACTGAACAGATCGTGTTCACCACATCGAGGTTCTTGATTTCGTTGCTTCCGCCAATGTTGTAGGTTTCACCCGGCCTGCCGCCGTTTAAGTACGGTGCGAATGGCTTCGCAATGATCGGTGACATAAAGCCAATCGCGTACATTCAGGCCATCACCATAAACCGGAATCGGCTTGCCGCCCAGCGCGTGCAAAATCACCAAAGGAATCAACTTCTCCGGGAAACTGAAATGGACCATAATTATTGGAGCAATTGGTGGTCAGCACCGGCAGTCCATAAGTGTGATAATAGGCGCGCACCAGATGATCAGAAGCCGCCTTGGAAGCCGAGTAGGGCTATTGGGAGCATAGCGCGTGGTTTCCGAAAATGCTGCCTCGGTCGCGGCGAGCGAGCCATAAACTTCGTCAGTGGAAACATGCAGGAAGCGGAATCGCTTTTTTCATCCGCGGTCATTGCCGACCAATAGCCGCGCGCTTCTTCGAGCAAGCTGAAAGTTCCATTGACATTAGTGCGGACGAAATCATCCGGACCGTGAATCGAACGATCCACATGGCTTTCTGCCGCAAAGTGAACGATGGCGCGAGGACGGCTAGTGAGCAATAAGTCGGCCACAAAACCCCGGTCACAGATGTCACCTTGCACGAACTTGTATCTACGATCGGACGAGACAGAGGCGAGATTCGCCGGGTTTCCGGCATAGGTCAGTTTGTCCAAATTAACCACAGCTCGATGGCTCGCTGCCTAGCCAATTAAGAATGAAGTTAGAGCCGATGAACCCGGCGCCCCCGGTGACCAGAATTGTGTCAGCCTGATTTTTCAATGTTGATCCGTTTAGTTATGCATAGCGCTAATCACGATGGTCACGAAGGTAAACCTTCAACGTGAAAACAAACTTTGTGCGCACTTGGCTTCTCTTTCCTTCGTGGTACTTCGTGTCCTTCGTGGTTAATGCTCTTCCAACGCCTGCAAAATCGCTGACAATATTATCTGGTATTTTGCTGATTTTGTCCGGTGCCTGATGGTAGACGTCAGGATGCCATCAAAATTTCAGGAAAATGCCTCTTCTTCCAAGAGAACCTTCGCGAAAACTTCGCGATCCACGTTCCCGCCGGTTGCGATTAAAGCGACACGTTTCCCTTCGATGCTGGCCTTTTCCTTTAAAGCAGCGGCCAGTGCATGCGGCGCCAGCCCCTTCAATAGTGTTATGTGTGCTTGAAAAATAGAGCCGCATGGCGTGGCGAATTTCATCATCGCTGACCTCGACCATGTGATCGACGTTCTTCGCAATGATTTCGACCGCGTCATCATCCGGAACCCGGCAAGCCATACCGTCAGCGATCAGGGTTGTGACCGGCGCAGCGATCGAGCGGCCGGCTGTAAATGACAGCGCATAGGCGGGGGCGCCTTCCGATACGACACCGATGATTTTGGTCTTAAGATTCATGCCGTTGCGCACCGCGCAAGCCGCGCAAATACCCGACCCCATCCCGATTGGAACATAAACCAGATCGAGGTCGGGAACTGCGGTGAACAGTTCCATCCAGTAGGTCGCGACTCCGGTTACGATGTCGCGATGGAAAGGCGGAACAAAGTGCAGGCCTTCAGCCTTTGCCAGCTTTGCGGCGTGCTCACGCGAATCCTGGAAGTCCTGACCGAACTCGATCAGATGAGCGCCCTGGCTGCGCATGGCGGCATTCTTCTCAACGCTGTTGCCGTACGGGACGACGATTGTGACTGGAACTTTGAAACGCTTGCCGGCAAGCGCAACCGATTGACCGTGATTGCCGCGCGTGGCCGTGATCAGGCCCTTGATTCCGCTGCCGTTGCTGAAAAGCTGCGCCGCGTATACTACCGCAGACCGCGCCTTGAAAGCGCCAATGGGCGTGTGGTTCTCATGCTTTACCCACACCGTGGCTCGCAGCTTCTGGTTCAGCTGCGGCCAGGAAATTTGCGGAGTAGGCTGCATCAGCTCATAAACTAGCTTTTGCGCTTCTGCTATTTCCTGCAGAGAGGGTATATCCATCGCCATTTGCGTAATTCGATGTTCAAGATACATTCAATTGACTCACTATTTTAAGCTGACTATCGTGCCCAGGAACTTTGGACGCAGCAGGAACGTAGTTGATAATTGCGACGGAATCTTCGGTCAACGAATCGTTAACATTCGCGGCATAACTATGGACATCCTGAAAACCTCACGATCCATCACTGTTTCGGTTGTTTTGCTGCTTCTCATGATGGCGCTGCTCGCCGGCGGAGCAGCCTGGCGAGAATCAGTGACCGTGGATGAAGTAGCGCACACCGGCGCCGGCGTCAGTTATTTGCAAAAGCGCGACATGCGAATGAATGAGGAGCATCCGCCGCTGGCCAAGGTGCTGGCTGCATTGCCGTTGGTTTTGCGCCGGGCCCATGCCGACTACTCCGATGTTTCGTGGACCTTCAGCGGCGAAGGAATGTTCAACCAGTACCTGGGTGAGTGGGTATTCGGCCACTCATTTTTGTTGCGCTGGAATGATCCCATCTCGACGCTGAGGTGGGCGCGTTTCCCCATGCTGCTGGTCATGTTGCTCCTCGGGTTATGTTCTCTACGCCTGCGGCGCGCATCTCGGAGGCAGTTCCGTGGGCAGGTTTGCTGTGCCTGGTCGCCTATGTGACCATGCCAGTCTTCCTGGCCTTCGGGCCGCTGGTCATCACTGACATTCATGGTGACCTTGTTTTGGATTTTGGCGATCTGGCAATTGCCGCAGATGTGGAAATCGCCCAACCGTAAACAGGTTCTTTATTTCGGTCTTGCCATGGCGGGAGCTTTTCTGTCGAAATTTTCCTCGGGACTCTTGTTCTTCGTGTTTCCGGCAGTCGCGCTCAGCATGAGATTTTGGCCGCTGCCCGAACAGCCCACGGAAAAAAAAGAACGGCGCGCCTGGCGATGGCGCGCCTGGGGCAACATTGCCAAAGCTACGCTATGGGCTTCGCTCTTCGTTTATCTGTTCTATCTAATTCTTTCCTGGAACGAATCGACTGATTCCTTCAGCATGATTCCACATTTCCCTGCTTCGCCATTCTTGCGTCGAATGCTCATGCCGATTTGGAAGTACCTGCGCGGGCTGATCGGATTCGCCTTCGGCGCGCTCAAGCCGGCCCACACTATATCCTCGGTCGCCCTTATCCCCATGGCGTTTGGTTTTACTTCCCTGCTCTGACTCTTTTGAAGTCGCCCCTCGCCTTTCTGCTCTTACTGTTGCTGGCGACTCTCGATCGCATTGGTGATTAAGGCTCGTAAAGGGTTCGAGCTTTTCTGCTATTCCCGCCGGCATGGAACTGCACTGGCGCAGCGTATGGGTGTCGCTGGTGATCTTTACCGTCGTCTGCATGCTGAACCGGCTGGACATCAGTATCCGCCATTTTTCTATTCCCCTCGCGCTGATGGTCCTGTTGCTCGCGCCTCTGCCTCGCATGCTGGAATTCTTACACCATGAAGGCTGGCGGGGGTCGAGGGTAGCGGAGTGGGCCACTAATCGCGCTCGTCGCGAGTCTGATGTTCACCGCAATTCGCGCCTATCCTAACTACTTTCCGTTCTTTAATACGCTCACCATGGGACGGCCTGGCTATTTACTGGTGAACGATTCAAATCTCGACTGGAACCATGCTCTTCCGGCAGTTGAAACCTTTGTTAATCAGCGGGGATTACAGCGGATTCTTCTCGATGAGTATGGCCTTTCTGACCCGCATCCGTATGTGCCGCAGGCACAGGCTTGGAATTGCCAGAAGCCCGACCCTGCCGACGCCGGTTATTGGGCCGTTGTTTCAGGAGGCCTGCTCGTTGACGGCAGTAACTGCGTCTGGCTTCTGGATTATCCTCATCAACGATTGGCGGGCGGCAGCATGTACGCGTTTCAACTGCCCGCGATTATTCCTGCAGCTGGTGCGCCGGGAGGTCCACCGACGCCTGCCGAGTACAGGTATTTTGGAGGCATGGGAGTGAACGGAGAAGACTTCCGAACGATCATCGAGAACTGCATACGCGATCCGCAACAGCTCCGTCCTACTATGCAGCGCTTCGCGGAAATGGCACAGAATAAAAATAAAGTGGAATCGCTAAGCTTCGGACGCTTTAGACTGCTCTGGGAAAAATAGAAGGGCGGCGTTCTCCGCCACCCTTTAGGTTCCTACTTTTGCGGAGGCTGAGAATTGTTCGGCGCAGGCTGCTGATTTTCCTGCTGTTGCTGCCGGACGCGCTCCTGCTGCATCTCCGCCAGTTTCTGCAGTTGCTCGCTGGTCAGAATGGCTTTAATTTTGGGCGAGGCCTGAGCGCGAATCTGATTGGCCTTATCGATCTTTTGCTCCTGCGTCATTGAATTATCGTTGCGCAGGGCCTCCATTTGCTGGTTTTCATCCGCAATGATGGGCCGCAGTTTGGCCTTTTGCTCGTCAGTCAGGTTCAGCGGATTGTCCTGATTGGCCTGGGCTTGCGCACTGTTCTGATTAGCTGTTGCCGGTGCACTCGGCTGCGCGGAAGACGGTGGCGCCGGGCGTTGCCTGTGCCGGGGCTGATGGTGACGATGGGTTGCTTGCCGGTGATTGCGCAACGGCCGGTAGGCTGATCGCCAACCCCAGTGCAAACGACAGAACTGGGAATTTCGAGATTCGCATGTTGCTCCTTTGTTGACGAGTGACTGGGCTCGACCTGCGGCAACTCACCCGCGGCACGAGTTCGTCAGATGAGATATCAGGGACGCAAGGTTGCCGGAATGCCGGAAAGTATAAGCCGGTCAGCTCTCGATTGCAGCCAAAATTGCGCGTTTCGTGAATACTCGGATCATCTCGCGCCGGTACTCGGGAGTTAATGCGGAAGTTGTAAGTGGCTTAGCAGTTCGGGCCGCGAATTCACCAGCATGCTCGGCGGCGCTATCGTCGATTCCGCCATTGTTCAGCAGAGCGCGTCAGACCCAGCGACGAGCACCGGCGCGGGATTCACCGCCGTCAGTGCAATCTGGATGTCCTCGATGTGGCCATTCGATCGCTTTACCGCGACGGCTACTCCGGCAAGCGGATAGTCGATCGACCCTCGCACCCGCAGCTTGCGTAGATGTACCGCGATATCCAGCAGACGAGCGCGGAAGAATAATCTTTGTGACCAGTTCGCCTGGGCTGCAGCCGTACGATAATTGTCGCCTTCGCCGGTGTAAAAGTCGCGAAACCAGGATGCGGCGAGTTTTGGCGGCGCTGGCAATTTCAATTTCAGCATTCAGACAGAGGAGCGCGGGAGGTGTGTCCGCTGAAAACGCCGCCCAGCACTTGCTTCCGCCGGGCGCAACGTGGCAGAGGTCGCCATCTTTCTTGATGCAAAAGCCGCAGGATTTGCGCCAGGTGAGCGATTGGTTATACCAGAGGCAACGGGTGTCAAGGCAGATGTTGCCGCCAATTGTGCCCATGTGGCGGATGAGCGGCGAAGCGACCGTTTTGGCGGCTTCGGTAAGAACAGGATAATTATTTCTTCAGGATGGGCGACTGCTCGATCTCGCGCAAAGTGGTGCAGCGCGCCGATTTCAATCCCCTGCTCCGTCTCGCGGATGCCTTTGAGTTCTTTTATCTGACGAAGATCTAAAACATGCATCGGCTCGAAAAGCTTTTGCCGCATGGACGGAAGCAGATCCGTGCCTCCGGCCAGAACGCGCATGTCACCGCGGTATCACTCAGTTGCGCGAGCGCATCGGGAAGAGTGCGCGGACGGGCGAGTCTGAATTCAGACAGGCTCATTGCCGATAGATAATCCTATTGACAGAGAAGCGCCGGGCGCCCAGATTCCATAGTCTCTGTGCGTATTTCTCTGTGTAACCCTGTGCTCCTCTGTGGTTAATGCTCTTTTCATGCCGGCAATACTTTTCTCGACGCAGCGCTTCATGCTTTCGTGCGCGCCGGATCCAACTCGTGCCGCGCTGCGCCTTTGCCTTTGAACCACAGCGATCCGCCATGTTCGCGAAATTTTTTCGGTGAAGTCGGATCAACACCTTCAGTCAAATTCAATTGCTTGGCATTTCTCTTGGCACGCAATGCCGCAAGCACACGCTCAGGCGTAAATGGCGATTCGTGCAATCGGACTCCGACTGCGTCGTAAATTGCGTTCGAGATCGCCGGAATGGTCGCGGCCAGCGCGCCTTCGCTGCATTCTTTGGCGCCGAAAGGCCCCTCGGGATCGATGCTCTCGACGATCATGGCCTCGACTTCGGGCGATTCCGCAGATGATGGGCTGCGGTATTCGAGCAGGCCCGGATTCATCAGCAAGCCGTCTTTCCAGATCATCTCTTCGGTGAGCGCCTGACCCATGCCCATCCATACCGAGCCGATCACCTGACCTTCGACCGCAACCGGATTCAGCGCGCGCCCGCAATCGTGCGCCGCCCAAACTTTGTGTACGGTGACTTCGCCGGTGTCTTCATCGACGCTGACTTCCGCGACCTGCGCGGAATACGAATAGGCGGGCGATGGCCCGACGCCTCCGCCTTTGTGCTTGCCGCCGCGGGCTTCGGGTGGAGGAGCGTACGATCCGGTGCCGGTCAGCGCGCCATGAAAGTCGATAGCGGCGACGACGGCTTCTTCGAACGACATGGAATCTTTCGGCGCATCATCTTCCTTGCGTTTTTGTTGCAGAGATCCGCGAAGGATTTGGCCCTCGACTCGACCGGAAACCGTCGCCGACCTGGAATCGATACTCTCAGTTGAGCCATGTAGGGACGGGCGCCCTCGCCCGTCCGGCCCGCGCGGTTCCTGCCCGGGCGCGCTTTTCCGCACAATCACATCATCCCGAAACAAAAGCTCTTCCGGTGCACACCCCATCTTCTTTGCGGCAGCAGCAGCAATTTGTTTCTTCACCGCTTCCGCCGCGCGCAAAGTCGCATTCCCAGCCATGAAGGTTACGCGGCTGGAGTAGGAACCAATGTCGATCGGAGTGAGATCGGTATCGGCAGCGATGACTCTGACCCGCGCCAGCGAACAACCCAGCACTTCAGCTGCGATCTGCGCCGTCATGGTGTCAGAGCCCTGGCCGATCTCCGATGCCCCGGTATAAACCACGACTCCGCCATCGCGATCGATCTTGATGTTCACCGTCGAGTGCGGCATGTCAGATCGAATAATCGAATTAGCCGCGCCGCTGACGTAATGACTGCAGGCCACGCCCAGCCCGCGCCCCTTGGGCATTTTGCCTTTGCGCTCTCTCCATCCCGATCGGTCGATGACTTTCTCGATGCACTCCGGCAAGCCATAACTCTGCACACGCAAACCATTCACCGTGATGCAAGGCGGCTGCAGTAGATTGCGGCGACGAATTTCAGCAGGATCGATTTTCAATTTGACGGCCAGTTCGTCGAGTTGCGATTCAAAGGCAAAACGGACGTTGACGGTTCCATGCCCGCGCATCGCGCCACACGCAGGCTTGTTGGTGAGCACGCGGTAGCCGTCATATTGAATGTTGGGGATGTCGTAGAGCGCACCCAGCAGCGCGCCGGAATAAAGAATGGTCACTACGCCGTAGGAGCAGTAGCCGCCGCCATCCTGCACTACGCGGGCTTTTACCGCAGTGATGCGGCCATCATTTTTCACGCCGGTTTTCAGATCGATGATGGTGCGCGGACGTCCGCGATGCGCCCAGAAAACTTCTTCACGCGTATAGGTGATTTTCACTGGGCGTTGGGCTTTGCGGGCAGCAACCGCTGCAATGATCTCCAGCGGAATAACTTCGCTCTTGCCGCCGAAGCCGCCGCCCACCAGCGGCTTGATCACGCGAATCTGCGACATCGGCATGTCGAGCACGAGCGAAAGTTTGTGCTGCAGGTAATACGGCACCTGGGTCGACGACCAGACGGTAAGCCGTCCGGGCTTTCCGGTTTGCGAATCGATCTCGAAGCTCGCCAGCGTCGAGTGCGGCTCCATAGCCGCGTGCGTGACTTCATTGGCGATGAAGCGCGCTTCTTCGATGTGATCGGCTTCGGCAAAACCTTTGTCAGGATCGCCGAAGGCGTGGTGATAATCCTTTTCGATGTTGTGCGGCTTGTTGTCGTGAATCAGATCGCGCTCGGCCTTCATCGACTCTTCGGGATCGAAGTACGCGGGAAGCAGTTCGTATTCGACGTCGATCAGTTCGAGCGCGCGCTCGGCGGTGGCTTCGTCTTCGGCGGCAACGCAGGCCACGTTGTCGCCCACGTAGCGAACTTTGTCGATGGCGAGCGCATGCTCATCGTGGCCGACGGGAAGAATGCCGTAAGGATTGGGAGCGTCGGCGCCGACGACAACGGCAACAACTCCTTCAAGTTTCTCCGCACGACGTGGTATCAATGCGCTTGATGCGCGCATGCGGATGCGGCGAATGCAGAATCTTGCCGGTCAGCATCCCCGGGAACGGAAAGGTCGTCGGTGTACTTGCCGGCGCCCGTGGTCTTGCCCGCGGCGTCGATCATCGCGACAGGTTTGCCGATGATGGAGAACTCAGTCATAAATAGCTATGACCATGTGGGGACGGGCGCCCTCGCCAGTCCGGTCGAGTGAAGCTCGACGATGAAACTGATTGCAGTGCAACTCGGCGATGACTTATCCGCGAGGGTCTGCTCAACGCAAGACAGCAGGTTCCTCCACTACGGTCGGAATGACAGAGCTTGCAGGGTAAAGTTCACTTTCGCTGTTCGCCATTCCCTTCTGCTCCGCTTGATTCGCCGCCTTGATGGCCTCATACATCTGGCTGTACCCGGTGCAGCGGCACAAATTGCTGCTCAATGCTTCCCGAATCTCATCATCGTTCGGATTGGGATTGGTTGCCAGCAGATGCTTCACTGTCATCATGAAGCCAGGAGTACAGAATCCGCACTGCGCGCCTCCCCAATCGCCATAAGCTTTCTGAATTGCCGCCAGCGCGCCGTGCTCGCTGACGCCTTCAACGGTGGTGATCTCCTGGCCTTCGCAGCTTGCGGCGAGCATAGTGCAAGAGAGTGCAGGGACGCCATCGACCAGAACGGTGCATGCGCCGCAGGAAGAATCGTCACAGCCGCGCTTGGAGCCGGTGAGCTGCAGATCTTGGCGAAGCGCATCGAGCAGCAGGCGATTGGGCATCAGCGCCAACTCGTGCGTTCGACCATTCACTCGCAGTTCGAAAATTTTTTTCATACCTTAACAAATTAAAACCAATAGCGATTCATCTCATTCAAAAAGTCCTTTGTGAGTGGAAATCCCGATTGAGCACCAATAACCGAATCGATGCCACACTTTGGACACAGGGCAGTCTGCTCACGATCAATCCACTCCCTGATTTCACTGGAGGAAAAGATCGCTTGGCAATAGAAACATCCGCATTCCTTGCTGTCTAGAATCTCTTTACGGTGTCGGGAACAATGATCGTGGGCTGCTCGGACGGCGTCCGGCATTCCCGCTTTGATTTTTGCAAGAGCGCGCGTGACATTTTTCATCTCGCGGTTTCCGCCAAAGAATTTGTTAAACAATCCCATTTCTCAATATCCAAAATCCGTCTGCATTGCATATGCGTGTTGCTTCACGTCCAGCGCCTGAATACGATCCACTCCCAGTTGATTCCACATACGACTGACGATCTGCAACGCCGTCCACCCAGCGATCCAGCCACGCATCGCTTTCCGACTTAGTTTTAGTTTGCTCGTGATACTCGCGAAAGAAATCGTTATCGCGATTGTAGTAACCCTGCACCGGCGAAGGGTGCGCTCCATACGGACATTCGACGACGGCATTCACCAGAAAGCCGGGGATGACCGTGCGATTGGGATCGCTGGCAATGACCTCGGCCGGCGACAATTTCTTCGGCGACCACGATCACCCGCTTGGCCGCGCGCACGCCTTCGATCATGACGCCGAAATTTCCCCAGCAGTGAGCGTTACCTTCAGAATCGGCGCGCTGCACATGAACGATAGTGACATCAGGATTCAGCGCCCGCACCGCCCACAACGATTCTTTAGTCCCGAACGGCGAAAATATCTGATAGAAAAAATGATTGCCTTTGGCGGTATCGGTTCCTAGCGCGGTTTTGGTGGGAAGAAACGGCACACCCATTGCGCCCGCCTGTAAGGCCAGAGCAACCGCAAAATTGCTCATGTTGAATACTTTCATCGCGCCCTGCTCGACGGCGCGGCGAAAGTTGTAGGCCGATCCCATCATCACGTTGCCAACCCACGCCGCGATGATTTTCTCGACGCATCCGGCGCCGATCAGTCTGATCGAACAGAATGTCGGAGATCGGGCCGATCAAAGTCAGATTGCGCTTTTTTTGGCGAATGATTTCATGCCCAGCGGCGAACGGGATCATCTGCTCCATCTGCAGGCCCATGGCGACCGACGAGCCGTCAGGAACGAATTCTGCAATCGCATCGCGCATGGAGCGTAGCTTCGACATTGCGATTAACGCCCCTTCCACTTCGGCTGGCGCTTTTCCATAAACGCCTGAATGCCTTCGTGCGCATCTTCGGTCTGCATCAATTCGTCGAGATAAATCTTTTCGGCCCGCGCCAGGCCTTTGTCAAAATGCATAGAATCCCAGGCGTAAATCGCTTTCTTGGTGATGGCGAGTGCGGCGGGGCTAAGCGATGAGAGTTTGTGAACCGCGTCATTTACCGTTCGCTCAAGTTCCTCTTCGCGAACTGCGCCGCTGGCCAGCCCAATGCCGGCCGCAGCCGAGCCGGTGATCGTGCGTCCGGTAAGAATCAGGTCAGATGCGCGCTTTTGCCCGACGAGAGCGCTCAAAGCGGTTGCGGCGATCGGCGGAAAGCAGCCGAGCTGAATTTCGGGAAATCCCCATTGCGCATTTTCAGCCGTGTAAACCAGATCGCAAACCATGGCGAGTTCAGCGCCGCCGCCCAGACAATGGCCTCGCATTGCCGCAATCGTGACTTTGCTGGTTGCGATCAAACTACGAATCACGCGATGAAATTTCTCCAGCATGGACAGCGACTTTGTCAGGCGTATGCGCGGCCACGTCGACGCCAGCGGAAAAGCAATTCCCTGTCTCCGCTGAAAACCATGACTGAGATTTCCGGTTGGATTCGATCTCGGCCAGGGCTGCCGATAATTCCTCCATCATCGGAATATCGATGATGTTGAGCGGCGGATTGCGCAGAGTGATGCGCGCCACTGTCGCTCCACTCTCAAGCGAACAGCCGCTTAAACCCGTATGTCGTTTGTGAGGCCATATAGTTTCGCGGGCGTGAGCGCCCGCACCACACATCAACTGGTCCAAAAACCCTTTTTGTCGTATTCGCGAATCGCATGCAATTCATGGGTGCGATGGCTGCGGAGTTTGTCGCACACTCTTTGCTGATCGCAGTTTCCATCCTGTGTTCACGATCACGTCTTCGATCTCCATCCCCGGATGCACCGAATCCAGATACGCTTCGCCATTCTCATCGAAACGCAAAACCGCCTTCGTCGTGATCACGGCTGAGGGACCGCCGCGCGGCAGACCAACTTTCTTTCGCCAGCCTCGCCGCCGTCGCCATAACCCGGGCTCGTCATAAATGAAACGCGCTCGGGCAGGCGTTCCTTCTTGTGTTCGAGCAATACCACAAAGCGATGCGCAAGCGACGCGATGTCACATGCACCGCCCGATCCAGGCAGGCGAATCATTCCATGCGGCCCTTGCACCTGGGTAGAGTTCAAATTGCCGAAGCGATCGACTTCAGCCGCGCCCAGAAATCCGAGATCGACACGAGCCGGATTGCAGCAAGGCCCATCACCCCGAGCATGTCGAGACATTGGGTCGCGCCAAGAATATTCGGCGGATCGGCCATGGTGTAGATCAACTCTGCGGGCTGGCGTCGAGCGGATCACGCCATTTTCGAATAGACCGATGGCGTTGGGCGCGTGAGTTTTCTTGGCGACGACAAATGCAATCAGCGGCAGACGCATGCCGACGAAAACCAGTTCGCCATCTTTTATTTCGCGGGCGGCGGCGCAGACCATGAGTTCGGAGAGGGTGTAGTGCAGCTTTGGTCGAGCTCTGCTCGACTGAACGGGCGAGGGCGCCCGTTCCCACATGGACTGTGCCACTCACAGATTGATCGCCGACTTGCGCGGCTCGGCTATGGTTTCGAAAGGATCGCGTGCGCCTTCTTTGGGCACGATCCACTTCTTCTCGTTGGCGATGATTTCGAGCAGCAACTTTTTGTCGTCGGCGCTGGGCAGAAAGTCCGGCAACTGCTGGTCGTATTCTTTGTCTTCGAGGCGCGCGCCGGTTTCAGGATGGTATTTCTGATTGGCCCAGCGGCCAATCATGCGATTGAACTTGATGTCCGGAGCATAAAGCTTGGGCTCACCCGGCTTCAAGAACAGTATTGAAGCGCGCAATCAACCCCGCAACTTCGTCGCGATACAGATTGCGGTTGTAGTCGTTCAGATCGTCGAGATCGGCCTGCTTGTCGTTTTTGGGCTCGTCGTAACGGCCCTTGATTCCCCAAACGTAGGCCCAATGCGCCGACGAAGAATGATCGGTGCCGAACAGATCGTACGAGCTCGAAATCCATTTGTTGAGATATTTCTGGATCAGCCATGCCGGAATTACGCCCGCCTGCACGATGCGCCGCAGGCCATCATTGCCCGTGCCCATGTGGAAAGCCTCTTCACGCAGCATGTACGACATCGATCGGCCAAGCGGCGCGAACGCCGAATACTTCAACATCTGCAGCTGAAATTTTCCGTCGCGATCGACAAAGTCGGTGTAGGTGAAAAAATCCATCCAGTTATCGACATCGACGTTGAATGCGCCCAGCAGGCGCTTGTTTTCGAACGCGCGCCGCTCCAGCATTTTCTGCGCTTCAACTTTGCCGGAATAGCCGAAGTGGTCGACCAGCAAGGCGCACATCTGCCAGCCGTGACGCATCTCTTCGATCATCACGCGAGTGATGGCGCGGCGGTCCCAGTCGGTGGGCGCAGTCTCAAACAGATAGCGCTGCTGCTCGACGCTGGCGAATTCGGTGTCGCCCTGGTAAACGATCATGTTCATCAGCGCGTCGCGCATCTGCTGCGTGGGAATCTGGCGCAGGTTCTCCCACTTGCGCTTGCCTTTGTAGTGACCGAACTGAATCTCTTCGGTTTCGATGGCGCCGAAAAGCGTGTCAAATTTGAAGCTGGCGATCTCGTCGCGATTGACGCCAATTTCTTTGCGCCATTCGTCGAACAGCCCAATCCAGTCACTAAAGGTTCCGATTTTTGCTACTTTTCCGGGCATAGAAAACCTTCAGACTTGTAGGCAACTAGCTCTTAGCATTAGCCGAAGTCGCGGTTGCCGAAGCCATTCGTGCACCATTTGCTTCATGCCAAATGCAGTTATTTCGCTTTAAATTCCGCCGGCCGCTTCTCCACGTACGCAGCCAGGCCTTCTTTCGCGTCTTCGCTCTGGAAGAGCAGTTGCTGATTTTCGCGTTCGACCGCCAGCGCCGACTCCATGGGAATCTCCCATCCGGTCTGCACCGCGCGCTTGATCCGTCCCACGGCCTTCGCGGCTTTATTCGGCGGGCAGAACTGGCGCGCATACTCCATGATGTTTTCCATGAAGCCTTCGCGCTCGAAGATGTCGTTGATGATGCCGAACTCCAGCGCTTCTTCAAAGGAAAATGTATTGCCGGTGACCATCAGCTCGATGGCTTTGCTCTTCCCCACCAAGCGCGACAGCCGCTGCGTTCCGCCGGTGCCGGGAAGCACGCCGAGATTCACTTCCGGCAAGCCGATCTTGCCCGCATCCTTGCGCGCAATGCGGATGTCGGCCGCCATCGCGATTTCGAGTCCTCCGCCGACGCAGTGGCCGTTGATCGCGGCGATCACCAGCTTCGGAGTGTGCTCCAGCCGCAGCAGCATTTCGTTGGCGTGCAGGCAGAAGTAATACTTGAATGTGGGATCGACGCTGGCCAGCATTTTGATATTCGCGCCGGCGGAGAAAAACTTATCGCCCGCGCCGGTCAGCACGATGACATAGACGTCGTTGTCCATGCGCGCTTTGAGAATCGACTCATCCAGCTGCCGATTCATCTCGTAGGTATAAGTATTGGCGGGCGGATCGTTCATCTCGATGATCGCCACGCCGCCGTCAACCCGATAGTTGACCAGTGGCTTGGTGGATTCAGTTGGGGGATTCAGGACGGTCGCCATTTCGTTTGTTCCTCCTGGCAGTGTGCTGCCGTTGTTAATCGCTGCTGCCGATGCCTCGGAAAAAAATCTTGCTCATTTCCTGCGCCAGACGCTCAGCCTTGCCGTCAAGGCGCGGGTTGTACCAGGTGTAAATCCAGTTCATCATGCCGAACAGCGAAAGCACCGCCGTCCGACTGTCAAATTCTAGTCCCTTTTCTTTTTTGTAGCGGTCCAGCAACTCACGGCAGGTCTGGTAGTACTCACGCTTGATGCGCGCGATCTCGCGGCCATATGTCGCCGTCGAGAACGTCGTCTTCATGCGAGAGAACTTTCATAGCCTGCTGGTGCTCAAGAAAATATTCGAGATGATTGTCGATGAAAGCGCGAATGCCCTGCTGGGGATCATTGACCTCCGCAAGACGATGGCGCAGGCTGGCCAAAATAGTGGAGAACGTATGCTTCTGGATCAGATACAACAAGCGCTCCTTGGAGCCGAAGTAGTGATACATGCCGGCCAGCGACATTCCAGTGGCGCGAGAAAGGTCGCGCATGGAAGCGCCGGCGTATCCTTTTTCGCAGAACACTTCCGTGGCGTGCTCGAGGATCTTGCCCAGCTGGCGATCGAAGCGCGGCTCGGCGGTCGCTGGCCGTACCGATCGATGGGCGCGGGGTCTGGTGGCGGGAGAAGCCATAGTTCGAACGTTCGTTCTAATGATAGAAGATATTAAGACGGGGCGCAATGCTGGTTATTTCATTGATTCCAGGCCGCACACTGCTATTGTTGCGGATCGCGCTCAACCAGAAGAATTCGTTTCACCTGATTGCGATCAAAATGCTGTGCTGCTCCGCCGCTGCGGATAGTCACATCAGTGGCGTTTACAGAAAGCAAATCACCATTCAAGACTGTGCCATCCCGTAGTTCGATTGTGTCGTGTGCCGAATTTCCCAGTTCATAGCTCACGCTGCCGCCGGAGGCATCATCGGGGCCAATCTCCAGCGGAAATGTGCCGTCATTAAATCCCTCTTTCGTGAACGTCAGCGTATGCTTGCCCACTGTTAACCGCACAATTTTCGGAGTCGTCCCGGCTTCGGCGCCATCAACCTTCACCAGTGCCCCTTGAGGAACTGAATTGACGGTCATCGAAATCAATTTCGGCGGCGCTAACGGGCCTAGCTCGGGCGGGAGATGACGGGCGGTTAAGGAAATTGCTACCGGCACACCAGACGCGCCAATCGAAGTCTGAAATTTGACTAACTGACCAGGGCCAAGATTATTTACCGAAATCCATCCTTCTCCGATCCTAGTCTTATTTTTGTCATACAAGTAAAAAATGAAGGAAGCATCACCAATAGGTTTGCTCCATAGGTTTTCAGCGGTTGTATCGATAACGTAGCTACGCTGGCTTGCAAGAGATCCCACTTCCTTGAACTTTCCAAAGGTGAAACGCAGCACCGGACTTCCCGACTCCGGCCAGTTTACAGTCTGCGCTGGCTGCTCTTTTGCCGCCGCAATAAGCGACGTGCATAGGACAAACGCAACGACGCCTGACCGCTTACTAAAACAGCGAGGAACTCTCATGGCTGCGGAATGTAGCACAAACTGAAGACGCCGCACAATGAAACTTTGTCAGTTCCGAATATCGGACATTAACTTCTCGACTTCGGCCTTCAGTTCGACAGGTAAGCGGCAGCAGAGGCAGGCGAGGCGGCCCGCCATAATACCCGTTAAGGTCGAGGGCATACTTCAACGCTGGAATTCCAGTTCGCTGGCGACGCGGACCGCGCCTCCCGAGACCCGTTGTTGCTTTTCTTGCGCCAGTTTGGCGTCGCCCTCTTTCCAGGCGGCGTAGATTTCGTAACACGCTGTAGGAGCGGGGGTAGCGAAAGCGAGTACAGCGCCCACGGCGCCAGCTTCCAGTCCCGAGAGTAACCTTTGCGCCGTGCCGGCAAGAACCTGAAAGCCGACTTCTTTCTGGCGAGTCTTCAGGCCGGAGGAGCTGGCGGGATTAGCGGAGCCTTGCTCGGCAGGACGGCCGGCGGCGGCCGTCGCCACATGGCCACTGCTGGCCTTTTCTGAAAGCGCGCCGATTGAAACAAGTTCCGCGCTTTCGCCTGACGACTCCGCTTTCGCCGCGCTTATCATGCGCGGAGTGACGGCGGCAAATATTGCAGTCACGGTGGCATTGCGCTTGATATGTTTCGTCCCTTCCACCATGCGACGAATTTTTTCTGCATCGCCGCCCGATTCTTTGATCCCGATAATATTGGGATGATTCGCCAGCTCGATGACCAGCTCCGGCGGCATATCGTATCCGGTAAATACCGGCACGCTGTAAATCAGGATAGGAATCGGCGAGTGGTCGGCAACCGTTCGATAAAAAGCTAAAATGTTGGCCGGCTTCAATTGCGGCTTATAGAAAAAAGGTGTGCGCACCAGGGCGGCATCGTATCCCAGCCCGGCAGCATATTCAGTTAGCCGCAACGTTTCTAATGCCGATTCCGCGCCAGTGCCAGCGATCAGAACTTTGTGAGGAGCACAAACTTCGCGGCTCGTCTTCAACACTTCGCGGCGTTCGTCGTCGGAAAGCGTTATCGCCTCCCCGGTGGAACCCAGCACGACGATCCCTGCAACTGGGGTCTTCGAATATCGTTCGACGTTGTGTTCAAGCTTCTTCAGATACACGCGTCCGTCGGGATAAAAGGGAGTTGTGATGGGAGGAAAGATGCCGTGCAGGAGCATGTTGGCTTCAGGATATCAATTTGGCGGACAAATCGTGGGAATTACTTCCCGCTTATTGCAGCGGCTCCGTGACGTCGCGTGCCAGGTTTAAGACCCGGGCGTGATACCGGTCCATGCGATTGCGAAAAGCCACCACAAAGCCAGTATCGGCGATGGCTTTCATTTTCGAGAGTAACCCTTGCGGGAGGATAAATTGGAGGGGCCGCTCATGGTGCCCGCATGTCGCATAAACCGCTGTTTCTCGCTCAGCTTTTTCGCCGCTTCCAGTTGGTCGCGAATGAGACGGCCAAGCGGAATGCCGGTGGCACGGGAAGTCTCTTTAAGCCACGCAAGTGTCTCTTCGGGAAGCCGAATTGTGAGTGTGTTACTCATAGGCAGAATTGTGACACATCGGGAATCGCGTTTGATCAGGTTTCAGCGGGCATTGCTACTTCACCAAAGTACGCTCTGCGTGCAACTGCTGCAGCGCCTTCACATTCACCTCCCCGCGTTGCAAAGCCGCAATACCTTCGGCCGCGGCCCGAGCGGCGGCGAGCGTCGTGATCGTGGGAATTCGCGCGGTTACTGCGGCGCGGCGAATGGCTTTCTCGTCGAAGAACGGATCGGGGCCTTGCGGCGTATTCACAATTAACTGAATGCGATCGCCTTTGATTAAATCGACTACGTTCGGGCGGCCTTCTTTCACTTTGTAAACCCGCTCGCAAGCCATTCCGCCAGCTTCGATCACATCTGCTGTACCCGCGGTGGCGACCAACTTGAATCCCATGTCGACGAACTTGCGCGCCACTTCGGCGACGTGCAGCTTGTCATGATCGGTGACGCTGATGAACAGGGTGCCTTGTGTGGGCAGTTTTTGCCCGGCAGCGATTTGGGCTTTGGCAAAGGCCTCGCCGAAATTGTCGGCCACGCCCATCACTTCGCCGGTGGACTTCATCTCCGGGCCGAGGACGGTGTCGACGCCAGGAAATTTGTTCCACGGGAAGACCGGGGATTTCACGTAGTAGCAGGAGCCGGTGTCGAGGTCTTTTCGCTGGTCGATGAACTCGGGAAGAAATTCGCGGAGCTTGCGGCCGGTCATCAGGCGCGCGGCGATTTTCGCCATCGGGATGCCGGTGGCTTTCGAAACGTACGGCACGGTGCGCGAGGCGCGCGGATTAACTTCGAGGACGTAAACGGTGCCGCCTGAGTTATTGGCGGACTTTGCGGAGCTTCGCTCCGCCGGGCGGGTGGGGGCACCCGCCTCTACATGGACATTGCCACTGCTCGCGTAGGGGCGGACGCCCTCGTCCGCCCGGTCGGGCGCAGCCCGATATTCTGATCTCGGAATCGCGAACTGAACATTCATCAGACCGACGACTTTCAGCGCCTGCGCTAATTTGAATGTGTACTCGCGCATGCGCTCCAGCAGATGTTCAGGAATATCGACCGCTGGCAGCACGCACGAGGAATCGCCGGAGTGGACACCGGCTTCTTCGATATGCTGCATAATTCCGCCAATGACCACATCTTCGCCGTCAGATAGCGCGTCCACGTCAACCTCGATGGCGTCTTCGAGAAAGTGGTCGATCAGCACCGGCCGGTCTTGAGAATACTCAACCGCCTCTTTCATGTAACGGACGACGGTCTCTTCATCGTAAGCGATGACCATAGCCCGGCCACCCAGCACATAAGAAGGGCGCACCAGCACCGGATAACCGATTTTTGCCGCGCCCGCGACCGCTTCCTCGAGCGATGCCGCCATCGCGCCCGGAGCCTGCGGAATATCGAGCTCTTCGAGGAGCTTGTTGAAGCGCTTGCGATCTTCGGCGAGGTCGATGTACTCGGGCGAAGTTCCGATAATTTTTACGCCCGAATTCTTGAGCGGCAGCGCCAGATTCAGCGGCGTTTGCCCGCCGAATTGAACGATGACGCCAACGTCGGCGCCTGCAGAAGTCTCGTGTTCATAAATCGCCCAGACATCTTCAAACGTCAGCGGCTCGAAGTAGAGACGATCGCTGGTGTCGTAATCGGTCGAAACCGTCTCCGGATTGCAATTGACCATGATGGTTTCGTAACCATCTTCGCGCAATGCGAATGACGCGTGGCAGCAGCAGTAATCGAACTCAATTCCCTGCCCGATGCGGTTTGGCCCGCTGCCCAGGATCATGACTTTTTTCTTGGCGGTCGGTGTGGCCTCGTCTTCATCTTCGTAGGTCGAATAAAGATAGGGCGTGAAGCTCTCAAATTCGGCGGCACAGGTATCGACGCGCTTGTACACCGGCTGGACTTTGTGTTTCTTGCGCAGGTGGCGAATTTTTTCCTGATCGCCTTTGCCGCTCAAACGCCAGGTCCCGGCAAGGCGTCCGTCAGAGAATCCCATGCGCTTGGCTTCGCGAAGCACTTCGGTGGGCACCGACTCGAGCGGGTGTTTCTCCACCTCCAACTGCATGTCATTAATTTCTTTGAGCTGGTAAAGAAACCATGGATCAATGCCGGTCATTTTCGCCAACTGCTTAACCGTGTGCCCCTGGCGGATGGCGTAGCGCAGGTACGAAAGCCGCTCCGGATGCGGGGTTACCAGGCGCTGCGTCAAAATCTTGGGCTCGATTTTTTCGCCGCCAATGCGCTTGCCGGTATCCAGCGCGCGAACGCCCTTCATCAGTGCTTCCTTAAAAGTGCGCCCAATGGCCATGACTTCGCCCACCGATTTCATCTGGGGACCAAGGCTTTCGTCGGCCCCAGGAAATTTTTCAAACTGCCACTTGGGAATTTTGACGACAACGTAATCGAGCGTCGGCTCGAAGCAGGCCGGCGTCTTGCGGGTGATGTCGTTTGGAATCTCATCGAGCGTGTAGCCGACAGCCAGCTTGGCAGCGATTTTCGCGATCGGGAAGCCGGTGGCTTTTGACGCCAACGCCGATGATCGTGACACGCGTGGGTTCATCTCGATAATCACCATGCGCCCGTTATGCGGATGAACGCCGAACTGAATATTCGATCCGCCGGTTTCAACGCCGATCTCGCGAATCACGGCGATAGCCGCGTCGCGCATGGCCTGATATTCGCGATCGGTGAGGGTTTGGGCGGGAGCAACTGTGATTGAGTCGCCGGTGTGTACGCCCATGGGGTCAAAATTCTCGATCGAGCAAATGATGATGACGTTGTCTTTGAGGTCGCGCATGACCTCAAGCTCGTACTCTTTCCATCCCAGAACCGATTCTTCGATCAGGGCTTCATGGACGGGCGAAAAATCCAGACCGCGAGCCAGAACTTCCAGCAACTCTTCACGGTTGTAGGCCATGCCGCCGCCGGAACCACCCAGCGTAAAGCTCGGACGAACGATTACCGGAAACCCGATTTTCCCGGCAAACTCCAGGCCATCTTTGAGGTTATTGACCAGAGCTGATCTCGGAACGTCGAGCCCGATTTTCTGCATCGCGTCTTTAAAATAAAGACGGTCTTCCGCCTTCTTGATGGCTTCAACGTTCGCCCCGATCAGCTTGACGCCATATTTTTCGAGTACACCGCTGTCCGAAAGCTCGATGGCGAGATTCAGCGCCGTTTGCCCGCCAACCGTTGGAAGGACCGCAAATCCCGCGCCGGGCGCCATCTCGCGTTCGACGCGAATAATTTCTTCGAGAAATTCGCGGGTGAGCGGCTCAATGTAAGTGCGGTCAGCAACCTCGGGATCGGTCATGATCGTCGCCGGGTTCGAGTTCGCCAGCACCACTTCGTATCCCTCGGCCTTGAGCGCCTTGCAAGCCTGCGTGCCGGAGTAGTCGAACTCAGCCGATTGGCCAATGATGATCGGCCCCGACCCGAGGATCAGAATTTTAGAGATGTCAGTTCGTTTGGGCATTCTTCTTTTTCATCCACCTAATTAACTCTGTCATCCCGACCAAGTGAATGATCGGCTTCGCCGATCATTCACGCGTGGAGGGACCTGCTGTTCTGCCGGCAGCGGTCCGCTGCATGCACACAGCAGGTCCCTCGGACGATCTTCCTCGCTCGAGATGACAGTTTTGCGAACTCTCATGAGGCAATCTCTTTATGCCGAGATTCCGGATACCACTCTGCCGCCAAGTCTTCCCACGTAGGATTCTTCTGCGCGATCAACCGATCCTTCTTCGCCCTGTTCCATCGTTTCAGCTGCTTCTCGCGATCAATTGCGTTCGCTACCCGGTCGAATGATTCGAACCAAACCAGTCGATGACAATGGTATTGCTTGCTGAAGCCCTCGAAAATCCCGTTCTTGTGCTCCCAAGCTCTTTTGTGCAAGTTGCTCGTCATACCTGTGTACAACACGCGCGAAATGCTCGCGATCATGTACACGAAGTAATGACGCTCCTCTAGCATTTGTTATCTCTCTCCCTATCTGTCATCCCGACCAAGCGAATGATCGGCTTTGCCGATCATTCACGCGTGGAGGGACCTGCTGTTCTGCCGGCAGCGGTCCGCTGCATGCACACAGCAGGTCCCTCGACTGCGAAGCTCGTCCGCGCAGCGGACGAGCTTCTTCGCTCGGGATGACAGGTTTTGGGAGATCACAACTTAAACTCCTCCACCAGCTTCACAAAATCCTCTAGCATTTGTTATCCCTCCACCTAACTGTCATCCCGACTAAGTAGATGATCGGCTTCGCCGATCGTTCGCGCGTGGAGGGACCTGCTGTTCTGCCGGCAGCCTTGCCGCCGCATGCACACAGCAGGTCCCTCGACTGCGAAGATCGTCCGCGCAGCGGACGATCTTCTTCGCTCGGGATGACAGAGTTGACGAGATCACCCCTTCCACTCCTCCATCATCTTCACGAAATCCTTGAACAGATAATGCGAATCGTGCGGCCCCGGCGCAGCCTCCGGGTGATACTGCACGCTGAACAGCGGCATGTTGCGGTGGCGCAGGCCTTCGAGCGTCTGAGTCATTCAGATCCATGTGCGTCAGCTCGACTTCGGCTTGCGGCAGCGAATCGGGATCGACCGCGAAGTTATGATTGTGCGCCGTGATCTCGATCTTGCCGGTGTTCAATTGCTTCACCGGATGATTGCCGCCGTGATGCCCGAACTTCAGCTTGAAAGTTTTGCCGCCCAGCGCAATCCCCGTAAGCTGATGGCCCAGACAGATGCCGAAGATCGGCTGCCGTCCCATCAGCCGGCGGATGTAATCCACCGCATAGGTGCATGGCTCGGGATCGCCGGGGCCGTTCGACAGAAAGACGCCGTCCGGCTTCAGCGCCAGCACGTCTTCCGCCAGGCGTCTGCGCCGGAACCACCGTCACCTTGCATCCTTCACCGCGCAACTTACGCAGAATGTTTTGCTTAATGCCGAAATCGTAAGCCACTACATGAAAGCGCGTCGGGCTCGTCTTTCACCCCGACCACTGCCACCGGCTCGTGCGAGCGCTCGCCCACTTCCCACACGTAGGGCCGCTTCGTGCTCACTTCTTTCGCGAGATCCGTGCCGTCCATCTTCGGAATCGAGCGCGCTTTCGCGACCAGCTTCTCGGCATCGGTTTCCATCGTCGAGATCACGCCGCGCATCACGCCGTGATCGCGCAAATGCCGCACCAGAGCACGCGTGTCAATATCCGCAAGCACCGGAACCTTGAACTGCTCGAGATATTCTTCGGCCACCTGCTGCGAGCGCCAGTTCGAGCTGACCTTCGAAAACTCGCGCACGATCAGGCCCTTCGATCCACGGGCGCGTGGCTTCGTTGTCTTCCTGGTTGGTGCCGTAATTTCCGATTTGAGGATTGGTCAGAACGACGATCTGTCCGGAGTAGGAAGGGTCGGTGAAAATTTCCTGGTAGCCGGTTATGGAAGTATTAAAAACGACTTCGCCGTAGCATTCGCCTTTGGCGCCGTAGCCTTTGCCTCGGAAGACTCGGCCGTCTTCCAGCGCAAGGATAGCCTGCATTCTCGCTCCAAGGAGTGGATTTTATAGATTTTAACAGGAGATCAGGATGAGCGGAAGCTGTGAAAAACAAGGCAGAAATTCGCAAGCCGCAGTCGGCCTGCGGTCGTCTGCAGCCAAGCTAACCCACATACCGAGTACATCTACTCACTCGCGCATGCAATCCGGTAGAATTGCATTGAAATGGGAGCAACATCCGAAGTGCCCCAAGTTCCACCGGCAGCACCCGAGGTTAAAAGCGAGCGGGCCCGGTCGGCTAATCGCGTAGCCACTCTATTCACATCCTGGGTGCGGGACCTCATCATTTCGCTCGCCATTTCTGCATTCGTCATCGTCTTCCTGTATCAGCCGGTAAAAGTTGAAGGCACCAGCATGATGCCCTCCCTGGATGATCAGGAGCGCATCTTCATCAACAAATTTGTATATCGCATTGAGCCCATTCAGCATGGCGACATCATCGTCTTCCGTTATCCGCGCGATCCCGCGAAGAGTTTTATCAAGCGTGTAATCGGCGTGGCCGGCGACCACGTGAAAATTGACGATGGGCGGGTGTATGTGAACGGCAAGCTGCTGGTCGAGGATTACGTTCCTCGCGCTTATCAGGATGACCGCTCCTATCCCGATGTCACGGTTCCCCCGGATTCGTACTTCGTGCTGGGGGACCACCGCAGTTTATCTAACGACAGCCGCGACTTCGGGCCGGTTGACTCGTCTTACATCTACGGCAAAGCGGTGTTCGGATATTGGCCAGTCGATAAGCTCGGCCGGCTGCACTAGATTCATCGCTGTCATCCTGAGCGAAGAAACTACATTTGCGCGGCGAATGTAGTTGCGCAGTTGAAGGATGGCTCCACTGCAATTCTTTCCCTTGACAGTTTCAAGGCATTCTCGCGAATGGCGCGCTTTGCGGAAATCCGCCGCCTGATTTCCCAACCGCGCTCACGAACCAAGCTCATCAGGCAACGTGCTTCGCGATCCACTCGCCAACTTCCTTTGTCCCCAGGTTTCCTCCGACATCTTGAGTGGTCTTTTTTTGCCGCACCGCCTCGAGGACCGCGGCGTCAATTTCGCGGGCCGCATCGCCGAATCCCAAATGCGCCAGCATCATCGCGGAAGTAAGAATTGCCCCCATCGGATTGGCTACATTTTTCCCCGACAGCGGAGGCGCCGAGCCATGCACTGGCTCAAACATCGAAGTCTTGCCTGGATGAATGTTGCCGCTGGCAGCCATGCCGAGGCCTCCCTGCAGCGCGGCGGCGACGTCGGTAATGATGTCGCCAAACATGTTGTTGGTCACAATCACATCAAACGGACGCGGATCGCGGACCAGCTGCATGCATAGCGCGTCCACGTACATGTGCTCGGATTTAATTTGCGCATACTCGGCGCCGACGGTTTTGAAGATCCGCTGCCACAGGCCGCCGGCATGCGTCATGGCGTTCGATTTATCGCACATCAACACACGCCCGCGCGGGCTGCCGTCGGCTTTCTTGCTGTTTGAAGCGAACTCGAACGCATAGCGAATAATTCGTTCCACGCCCTTACGGGTGTTGATATCCTCCTGGATCGCAATTTCATCCGCAGTTCCCTGCTTGAAAATGCCGCCGGAATCTCCGTAAACGCCTTCGGTATTCTCGCGGAAAACAACAAAGTCCACGTCCTCAGGCTCAATGCCTTTTAGCGGGCACAGCGATGCGTCGAGCAAACGCACCGGGCGAACGTTCGCATACAAATCCATTTTGAACCGCATGCCCAGCAGGATTTCCTTGGCGTGAATATTCGAGGAAACTCGGGGATCGCCGAAAGCCCCCACCAGAATCGCGTCAAAGTCGCGGTCGAGCGCGGCGAAGCCGTCCGCCGGAACAGTGATGCCGTCTTTCAGATACCGGTCAGCCCCCCAATCGAAGTAAGTCAGATCGAGCGGAGCGGCGGACGCTTCGAGGACCTTCACCGCTTGAGGAATAACTTCTTTGCCGATTCCGTCGCCGGGGATGACCGCGATCTTTTTCTTTGGAGCCACGGGAGGAAGATAGCAGAAATTGACGTGTCCACAAATATTCAGGCGCTTCAGCACAGCCGAGAGCGGCCGTCCCCACGCGGTGTGTCTCTGTGAAGAACTAAAAAGTGACGGCCGTCATCCGCCTTGCGACCGATTTTGCTCCGCTATAATCAATATAAGCATGCAAATTCTTGCACAACAAGATGAGGGCGTAGGCGTGGGTGAGAGCAGCAAGGAATTGACAGCCCTGGTTGCCGGTTGTGGGATTTACCGGCCCGAGCGTGCACTCCTCTCCCTCACCGGACGCGACCGGGTTCGTTGGCTGAATGGCATGGTCAGCAATAATATCCGCGATCTGGCGGTTGCGAGCGGTGTCTACGCTTTCATCCTCACGCCCCAAGGGCACATTCAGGCTGACGTCTACGCCTTCAATCGCGGAGAGAGCCTGCTGATCGAAACCGAAAAATCACAGGCAGAAACGGTGCTTCGGATTTTTCGCAAGTACATCATCATGGACAAGGTCGAGATCGAAGACCTGACTGAAAAAATTGCGGTGCTTGCTGTTGCGGGACCGAAATCTGCGGATCTGCTGGCATCGGCTGGCCTGGGCAATGAACTGGCCCCGCTGCAACTTCAAGAAGTAAATTGGAACGGAGTCACCGCGACCGTCGTTCGAGGTGACAATCCGAGTTATACCAATTACGAACTATGGGTGCCATCCGAGCAGGCCGACGCGGCTTGGAAAGCTTGGTTACAGGCCGGAGCAGTTGCAGTTCACGCAGAAGCCCTGGAGACATTCCGAATTCTGTGCGGGATTCCCAGGATTGGCCAGGACACGCGCGAGAAGACTCTACCCCAGGAAACCGGCCAGGAGCGCGCGCTGAATTTCACCAAGGGCTGCTACATCGGACAGGAGATCGTAGAGCGCATCAGAGCTCGGGGCGCGGTGCATCGCACCCTTGTCGGGTTTGAAATCGAAGGCGCCGCTCCCGCCGCAGGAACGAAGATTCAAAGTGAAGGCAAAGAAGTCGGCGAACTCACCAGCATTACCGCGGAGACGCTCAAGGATAAGCGCCTCGCTCTGGGATATCTTCGAAGAGAGTTTCTGGCCGGGACTAAAACTTTGACAGCCGGTGAGGCCGAAGTCAGGCCAACCACGCTACCGTTTTCCATTTAATTTCACGAAAGCGGGTCGGATGCGAGCCTCCGGCCCACATGAGCATACTTATGGCAGAGAGAAAGCAAGAAAGCTTCACCGTAACCGATCGACGCCTTTTCACCGCTGACGGCGAGTTGCGCAAGGATACGCCGGAAGAGCGGGAACAGTCAGTCCCATCGCAGCCGCAGCCGCAGCCGCCTCCGCCTTCCGCTGAGCCCGCCCGCAGCGCGGCTCCGGAGAACCCGGAACCGCCCCGTCCCAGCGACGCGGAACAGCACGAGCAAGCCCAGGCTTACCAGAAGTCGTCCGCGGAAATGGATCGTCAAGCCGAAGCCAGCGGTATTTCCACTAAGGACATGGAAATTACCTTCGAACGGTTCCTGGCATCGCTCTATATGACTGGAATGATGCAGCTGGGACTTATGCACGAGCAAGGCATGGGACCTCAGGTGGACTTGATGGGCGCGCGCCAGACCATCGATACGCTATCTCTGATTCGCGACAAAACCAAAAATAACCTCAGCAGCAAGGAAGAGAATTTCCTGCAGAACGCGCTCTATGAAATGCGCATGGCCTACGTGGAAGTGACCAACGCCATTGCGAAAAGTGCGCATCAGGCGCCCGTCGCAAAATGAAAGCTACGCTGACCGTACTCGGCAGCGGCACATCGATGGGCGTGCCCACGATTGGGTGCGATTGCGCTGTCTGCCACTCCTCCGACCCAAGAGATAAGCGCACCCGTCCCTCGGTATTGATCGAGTACGGCGGGCGCTCTGTAATTATCGACACCACGCCCGACTTTCGCGAGCAAGCCATTCGTGAAAATATCCGCTCTCTCGATGCGGTGCTCTACACCCACACTCATGCCGACCACCTGCTGGGAATCGATGACCTCCGGCCTCTGAGCTTTCTGCACAAGCCCAACCGGCTGCCGCTTTATGCCCACCCCGATGCGGCCGAATTCATCCGCAATATGTTCAGCTACATCTTTAACGCCAATTACAAATTCGGCGGATTGCCGCGTGTCGAGCTGAAGCCGATTACCGCCGTGATGGAATTGTTCGGAGCTAAATTCGAGCCCATCGTGCTCATCCATGGTGAAGCAGAAATTTATGGATTTCGTTTTGGATCGGCGGCATATCTGACCGATCACAGTGAAATTCCCGAAAGCTCGCTGGCCAGACTGCAAGGTCTGGACGTGCTGTTCCTGGATGCGCTGCGCTACGAACCCCACCCCACGCATTCGACGGTTGAGAATTCGCTGCAGACGGTGGAGCGTCTAAAACCACGGCGTGCATTTTTCACCCACATCTGTCATGACTTGCCGCACGAGAAGACTAATGCCAGTTTGCCTGACAATGTGAAACTTTCTTATGACGGCATGAAGTTGGATTTCGAGATTTAAACGGCAAAACTTTTAACCGCAGAGTTCGCGGAGAGCAGCGGTCTAAGAACGCAGCAGAAACATTGCACACATTGTCTTCGCAAACTCGATGACATTCCGGCTGACTTCGGTCCCTCGCTGGTCAGCGTAGGAAATTTCGACGGAGTTCATCGTGCCCATGTGCGGGTGCTCGATGAAATTGTCGCTCGCGCCCGGCAGCGACATGCCCGGTCAGTTGCGGTGACGTTTGAGCCGCATCCCATGCGGGTTTTGCGGCCAGATTGCGGGCTGAAGCTTTTGACGCCCACCCCCGAAAAACTTCGTCTGCTTGCTAAGACAGGTATCGATGCCGCGATTGTCCTTCCCTTCTCCCGCGATCTCTCGCGGATGGGCCCGCGCGAATTCGTAAAGCTGGTTCTTTGCGACCGGCTGCGTGCCCTCGAGGTCCATGAAGGTTATAACTTTCGCTTCGGTCATAAGGCCGCGGGAGACGCCACTCTGCTCACCGAGCTGGGCGTGGAATATGGTTTCGAGGTAATCACCTATCCGGAGATGCGGCGGCGCGGAGAATCCGTATCGAGTACGCGAATTCGCGAGCTGATTCAGGCGGGAGAAATTGACCGCGCGCGATACCTGCTGGGGCGGCCGTTCGCCATTCAATCCACAGCCGGCCAGGGACGCGGTTACGGTACCAAATACACAGTTCCAACCATCAACTTGAATGCTTATGAGGAATTGGTCCCACTCGACGGCGTCTACATTACGCAAACCCGCGTAGGCCGGGAGTGTTTTGATTCACTCACTAACGTCGGAAATCGCCCAACCTTCGGCAGCGATTCGTTCGCCATCGAAAGTCACCTTTTGGATTTCCATCCCCTGGATATCAGCGCCGAAACAGAAATTGAAATTACCTTTCTGTCGCGGATTCGTGACGAAATAAAATTTGCTTCAGTCGAGAAACTGCGAGAGCAGATTCAGCGGGACATTGCGAAAGCTCGCCGTTACTTCAGCCTGATGCACCGGACGACGCTGGCCGCAGATTTGTGAAGCGTCCTAATGCGGCAGGTACCCATCTTCCATGGGAACTTTGCCATCTACCCGGACGATGTTGACGTGGTCGTTCACCGAGCGCACATCCACCAGACCTACCGCTCCCGGCGTCGCTTCAACATAACTCAAAGCATCGTCGTCGGAGTCGACCAGTTTCAGCGAATCTTTGTGTTCGGCGATCCAGTTTTGCCATTGCTGGGCAGACATTTTATTCAAGCGCTGAAGAGTAATAGTTTCGCCGTGGGATTCGCGGTGAAGTACCAGCTGGATAGGTTTGCCGTCCGGCCACTTCCTGGTTTCGGCGCGGAATATTCGGCTGAGTTGCGCCGACGATAATGCATTCACCCCGTTCTGTTTTGAGACCACCACAGCCATGTGGTGCGCAAAACACGGAGCTACCGACATAACCGCAAACAGGACCACGGCAGAGCCCCGACAGTTTGTTAATTTCATGCATTTAGCTCCGGAGTTCAGGCTAATCGAAAGTTATCCCCGGATGCGAGATAACCAAAGTGCTTAAAGATGGACGCTTTGTAAATAATTGGTCAGCTACCCACTTCAGTCGACGGGGCCAAGAATGGGGCTTTGCTCCGCTCCGGATCTTTGCGCAAGCACGATTGCCCCCAGGACCATCGCCACTCCAATCGCCTGCACCGCTCCGATGGTTTCCTGCAAAGCCATAGCGGCAATCAAAATGGCAAACACCGGCTCCAGGCAACTGGCGATAATCGCTTTGGTCGGGACCAAAAGCTTAAGACCGGCAAAATAGAGCGTGAACGGCAGCAACATCGAGAGGAAAGAAAAAATCGCAAGAAACAGCCAGGCGCTTCCCGAATAGTGCGCCGCCATGACTTTGCTCGGCGGATTTACGATTGTCCAAAACAGGGTCGCTGCCATCGTTGCGTACAGCAGCACAATCCAGCGGTCGTGCCGTTCGAGCAGGTAGTGCCCAGCGATGTTGTAATACGCAAATGAAAATGACGCCAGCAGCGCAGCTCCAATGCCGATAACATCGAGCTGCATTCCACCCCGCCGAAAGATTCCGATCACCAGGGCAATTCCGGCAATCGCAAGCAGAACAGTTGCCACCTTCGAAGTCGTGAGCCGCTCAGCTCCGCGCGCCACCATATAAAGCAACACCCACACCGGCGAAGTGTATTGAACGATAATGGCCGTTGCTACATTGGTCCTTTCAATCGCCAGGTAGTAACAGTAATTTGAAACTGCGAGACCGGCCAGCCCCAGCAAAGCTAGTTTGACGAGGTCTCGCCACGGCACCCGTAGCCATTTGATCCCGTGTCGCGCCAGCAGCCATATGGCAAGCGCAAGAAATGAAAAGCCGGTCCGGCACTGCGAAAGAATCACCGGATCGATGCTGCCGATTCCCGAGTTCGGCAGCAGCCTTCCGGTAAACGCCGCGCGGCCCAGGGTGGCGGATAATCCCCAGAAAAACGTGGCGGCGCCGATATATACGAAGCCTCGTAACCGGTCGCGCGTATCAGCTCGCGATTCCAGTGGTAGATCGACGCTTCGCGTCATTGTTGAGGGTGGTCCAGCTCAATTTCGTAAGTGATGCGCGCCGTCTTATTCAGCATGGCGGCAACCGAGCAGTATTTCTCTTCCGAAAGCCGCACGGCGTCCTCCACTGCCTTGCGCGCGACCTTTCCCGCAACCCGGTAAATCAGCTTTATCTCTGTAAACACTCTTGGCGGATTTGGAGCTTTTTCGGCTTCAGCGCTGACTTCAACCCCAGTAAATGGTTCCCGCTTTTTCTGCAGAATGCTCACAACGTCATAAGCCGTGCATCCGCAGAGCGCTATTAACACCAGCTCCATGGGGCTGTTGCCGGTTTTGTTTTCTCCATCCAGCAGCACGGAATGTCCGCCATTTCCGCTTCCCGCGAATTGCATCTGGCCTGACCACTTAACTGTCGCCTGCATTTTTCATCTCCGATTATCGGTGCTTGGTTCTGGATGGATCAAAACTCGAAACAACTCTGGCGCCTCCTGCTTGAAACGGGCTTCGAGCGCAGTGGAAACGTCATGTACGCGTGACAAGGGCAGCTCATCCGGAAAAGTGCAGTGGCAGGAGACGTAAAGTCTGCCATTGACGCGTTTGACCTCGATGTCATGAGTGTCGAGAATATCCGGAAATTCCGCCGACACTGACTTCAGTCGTTCCTCCAGCAGAGCGGCGCGCTCGATCTGCCCGCCGGCCTCGATGGTCGCCGGCTCGCTTTCAATGTGGGTCAGGATGGACGCAATCTCTGGAACCTCCTGCCGCATCTCTACCTCCAGCCCGCTTACCAGGTCGTGCGCCGCCTTGAGCGGCAGCTTCTCGTCCATTTCGAGGTGCTGCTCAACGTGCAAACGGCCGTCAAGGTCCTGCACGCTCACATCGTGAACATTCAGATTATGGCGAGTGGCAACCGCACGCACGCGGTCGAAAATGTTCTCCGCCGATCCAGCACGGGGAATGGGGTGGACCACAACGTCCGCATTGGGCAAGAGCCGGTGCACGGCGCTGGTAACTTCGTCGGCCACCTGCCCGGATCGCTGAAAGGTCACGTTGCGCGCCAGCCCGATGGAAACATCGGCAAAATAACGATTGCCCGCTCGCCGGATGCGTACGCGGTCCACCTCGAGCAGACCCTCCACGCTTTCGAGGGCCTTCATGATCCTGGTGCGTGCCCCAACCGGGGCCGCATCCAGCAGAGCATCAACCGTGCGCCGCGCCAGGCGCGTGCTCACAAAGACGATCACCCCGGCGACAAAGAGCGCCGCGATCGGGTCAGCGGAGATCAGCCACGAGCTATGGATTCGCCGCCCCAGCACCACCAGTCCTAGGCCAACCGCAACCACGCCGCTCGACCAGATGTCGGTCGAGAAATGCAGCGCGTCCGCCTGCAGAGCCTGGCTATCGTACTTGGCGGCGATAGTCCCCAGTGCGCGCGAGCGCCAGAAATCTACCGCCATTGAAAAAAATAGAGTCAGAAACGCTGCCAGGCCGGGCTCAATATCCACATGGTGAAAGAACAACCGTTTGACCGCCTCGTAAATGATCACCACGCAGGTAACGAGCAGCAGGGCGGTTTCAATGAATGCAGAAAAATTCTCCACCTTGCCATGGCCGTATTGATGATCCGCGTCGGCAGGTTTGTCGGAGACGCGCACCGAAAATAAAGTAATGGTCGCCGCCACCAGATCCAGCGCCGAATGCGCGGCCTCCGACAGAATGCCCAGACTGCCGGTAGTGATTCCGACGAATATCTTCAGGCTGGTGATCGCCAGTGCGGCAATCAGCGAATTGGCGGCAGCCTTCCGCTTCTCTGCCCGCATCGACTCAGAACCGAAGATCGTGGCCGCGCCCGACATATGGGAATTATCGCCGTGCGGCGAAGTTCCGCCAAGTCACCAGACCGGATTCATGACCGTGGCCTGTGCTAGGATTCTCTATTATCCTTTCCAATTCTTCGGAGGTTTCCTTTGAAAAGTGTTCTGAATGGAGCTGTCTGTCTGCTGCTGCTCGCGACCGCAGCTCTTGGCCAGGCGTCCAGCCCTGCTCCCAGCCTTAAGGCGCGTCCATCCGAGTCGAATGAGCTGATTCCGAACTCCAATGTCGCCCCCGATGCGCCGGTGATCACCATCCAGGGACTTTGCGAAAAGCCGCCAAACAGCAATGCCACCCCTGCCGAATGCAGTACCGTAATCACCCGCACCGAATTTGAGAAATTGATCAACGCGGTGCAGCCCAACATGCCGCCCGCTAATAGAAAAGCCTTCGCCACCCGTTACGTAACGGTGTTGGTGCTTTCGGAGAAAGCGCACGAGATGGGCTTGGATAAGGGTCCCGAATTTGACGAGCAGATGTATATCGCGCGAATGCAAATCTTAGCGCGCCTGGCCGCCGGACAAATGCAGCATGATGCCGCCAACGTTCCAGACAGTCAGATCAACGACTATTATCAGCAGCACCAGAACGACTACAAGACCGTCAGCTTCGAGCGTATCTTCGTCCCAAAGCAAAAGGAAGATACCGCGGGACCGCCTAAGAGCGCCTCGGCCAAGAACGACTCCAACTCTGAAGCGGAAATGAAGGACGAGGCCGACAAATTGCGCGCCCGCGCCGCAGCCGGGGAAGATCCGGTCAAGCTGCAGCAGGAAGCCAATGATTTCGCCGGAAACAAAACCAAAGTGACTAACGTCAAGGCCGAGGATGTTCGGAAGCCTAATATTCCGCCGACCGATGCCGCGATTTTTGATTTGAAGGCCGGCGAAGTTTCCCCGGTCTTCAGTGATCCAACCGGGTATCGAATTTACAAGGTGGAGGAAATCAAAGCGCTGCCGCTCGCCAGCGTGCATGAAGAGATCGCGCGGGCCCTGCAAGGGCAGAATATGAAGAATGCGTTTGATTCTTTGGAAAACTCTGCTAAGCCGACATTTGACAATGCGTATTTCGCAAACCCTGGCGCGCCCACGCTGCGAAATCCTGGCGAACACCCCGCTTCGCCCGCTGCGACTCCGCCTCCTGGACAGAAATAAATGGCGGAGACGCTTCCGCCCATATTGGTGACGGGAATCTCCGGAAATCTTGGGCAGCGCCTGCTGCCCATGTTGTCCGGCTTCCGCGTCATTGGCGTGGATTTTCGTCCGCCCCAAACCGATTTACCGTTGCAATTTGTGCAAATGGATTTCGGCATGGAATCGTCTTGCCTGGAAATGATCGATCTGTTGCGCAGCGTACGGCCGATTGCGGTTGTGCATCTGGCATTCGTAATGGACGCGGTGCGCACCGGAATTCTTGACCGCGATCGCATGTGGCAAATAAATGTCGCCGGAACTGCTCGCGTCATGGAAGCCGTCACTGAGGCCAATCGCGAATGGCCAATGGTTGAAAAATTTATTTTTATGAGCAGTGTTTCGGTCTACGGGCCCGGGCTTTCTACGCCCGCCACCGAAGAGAGCCCTTTGGCCGCACATACTTATGCTTATGGCATCCACAAGATGGAAGCTGACCGCGTAGTGCAGCAGCGCGCCCCGGCGTTACGGGGATGCAGCGTTTACATTTTGCGGCCGCATATTTTCGCCGGAGCCAGTGTAGAGAATTACTTTATGGAAGCCTTCCGGGGCATTCCCGGCGGCAGCAGCAAACGCGCAGAGAAAATGCGTGCCGAAGCAAAACGCCTCCCCTGCATGTTGCCATCGGGCGACGAGTATCTCCAAAATCTCATACAGTTCGTGCACATCGATGATGTCGCCAGGCTGCTCGCATTCATCCTCACTAAGAATGAGCCCGAAGGGCGGCGCCTGACTATTCTGAATGTGGCTGGTCGCGGCGCACCTCTAACTTACGAGCAGTGCGTGCGGATCGCGAAGGCAAAGCTGGTGCGCGTGCCTGGTGAAAAGCTGTTTGCCTTGGCGCTGCGAGTTTTGTGGGCGATCAAGCTTTCTACCATTCCTCCCGACATGGCCCCTTACATGACTTCAAGCACGGTCATGAGCACCTCGCGGCTCGAGGAATTTCTTGGCAGTGAGTACGCCAGCGTCCTGCTTCATCCCATTGCGGAAGCCTTCGCCGAGTGCTTTCACCACGAAGAACATTCGAAAACGCTGACCCCGGCATGATGCTGGAGCTTCGCTGGCAGTAACCAAGCTCCAGCCCCGAAAATGCCGGCCAAAATACTTTCAGGCAGCTTTTGATTTTTTCTCGTAAGTGCCCATCAGTTCCGCCTGCGCCAGAATGTGCCCTTTAACCGCAGCGCTCAGTTCCTTATGGCTGGCGCCGGCAGGAAGCATCAGAAATTTGTCGATTGCAAAAAGCCGGAAGAAGTAGCGATGTGTTCCGGATGGCGGCGCGGGGCCGGTATAGCCGATCTTTCCGGCATCGTTCTTCCCCTGCAAGCCGAGTCCTGAAACTTCCTTGTCGTGAGAAATATTCTCGTCTACCTGTTGAGTCTGTTTCGGTATGTTGTACAGCAGCCAGTGTGTGAAACCGCCGGGCCGCGGCGCATCAGGATCGTGGACGATCAGGACAAAAGATTGCGTTTTATCCGGTGCGTCTTGCCATGAAAGTTCAGGAGAAATATTATCGCCGTCACTCGTATAAAGAACAGGAATTTCGCTACCTTCCTGGATGACCGTACTCGTGAGTCGCATGCTACTCCTTCCCCAGGCAGTGAATTGCCGGGACCAGGTTGAGAAGCGGTAACCAACACAAGTGTTGCCTGCAAAAAGGCGGTCTGAAGGGGAGCTTGTGCCGCGACTTTTACTCGGTGAAAACCACCGACTGCAAGCCTGAGATTTCAAAGCGCTTGCGGCAGCGCACATTCTTGCAACCCATCACATCGTCTTTGCGGAGCATGTACGATTTTGCCTTGGCGAAGCGGGCGCGGTCGCGCTCATCGGCGTGGCGGGCCAGCTGTTTTTTCCTGGTCCGGACGATCCAGGTTACTTCGTATTCCCCCGCCTGATGGCAATGAGGACAATTCAGCGTCGCCTGCTTCTTTTCCGGACGCTCATCAAAAAATTCTCGCTCTTCCATTGCTTCTCCCGTAGATTTAATTATTCCACAGGAAGCCCCGGGCTGCGCAATGCTGCTGCGCTAAACTCTTGAAAATGGCAAAGTCGAAAAAGAAGAAGACTTTTCGCGCGGTCACGGCAGTCAAAGAGATGGCGCGCGAAAGGATCGGCGAGCCGCGCCCCGGCCAGATCGTCCTCGACTCTAAAAAGAAGGCAAAGGCTTCCGAGAAACACAAACCTACCCTGCGGCGGCTATTGGAAGACAGCGAAAACCGCTAAGACGCCTTTTTCCGGTCTGAAGATCTCGCCGGAGGAAGGTCGTCGGGCCGTCCATACTCCACGTGCGTGTGCACTGGGCGCTCAGGATGGTCAGCGGCATCCTCCACCCCCTCAACCGTCGCCGCCTCCAGTGCCTGATCGGTTTCTTCCAGTTCATCTACGCTTTCGTTGTCTACATCCTCGGTAATTGAAAGTTGCTGGGCATCGCCTGATTGACCCGCACTTTCAGATCCAACTTCGCGTGGATCATCGCCCAACTCATCTGGCGCAGCTTCATTCCCCCGCGGACGACCTTCAGTTTCGCGATTCTTACGCATGGTCCCTCCTGGTCACACTTTGGATGCAAATCTGAGAGGGGCCGGTCGAAAGCTGTTCAGGCAGCCTGCAGCTCTTCCAGCAAGTCAGATCTGAGTTCCTCGTGCAACTCCTGGGAAAGCTTGCCGCCTTTTGAGGTGAGGTAAAAAACGTCGATTGCCATCTGCCCTTCAGTATCGATGAGGGCGATTTCGATGTTGCAGCCGTGATGCGAAAAGCGGGATGAGATGCGATGCAGGAGTCCAAGCTGGTCCTGCGCAATCACCTGGACCAGCGTACTGACGGCGGAAGACTGGTCATCGAATTCCACTCGCGTCTGAATTTTTATTTTCGCGCCCGCCTTTTGCTCCGAGCGCATGCGGTCGCGCAGCATCTGGTCAAGGTCGGTTTCGCCTGACAACACATCTCCTATGCTGCGCTGAAAACGCTCCCACTCGGGCAGGTTTAGCTCGAGCGTGCGGAAGCGGTCGGTAAAGTAGAAGGTGTCGACCACAACCCCGGCAGCATTTGAAAATGCATCCGCCTTAACGATATTCATTCCCCATGCTGCCAGCGCGCCCGCAATGTTGGCGAAGACAAATGGCTTGTCCCGGGTCACGACCGACAATTCGTACCAGTGCCGGCCGCGCACCAAATGAAGCTGCACCGGATCAGTGGCCAGGCGTCCTTCAAGTTCGAGATGCTGCAGAATTTCCTCAGCCCGGAAAGTTCGCAGATAGCGCTTGGGCAGGCCATCCAGAAATGATTTAAGTTTTTTGGCAGATTGCGGCACCAGCGCCTGCAGCCGCGCCACCGTGTCATCGTGCTCTTCGTTGGGATGGAGACGCTGATCGGCGGAGCGGTTCAGGCAGTTCGAGGCCGCAATGTAAAGTTGCCAGACGTTCTCGGCTTTCCACGGTGTCAAGGCTTCAGGATTCACCGCCTTAATGTCGGCGTAGGTGAGCAGCGCCAGCATCTTGAGCCGCTCGGGCGTACCCACTTTGTCGCAAAAGGCTTGCACCGTGGCGGGGTCGTAGATGTCTCGCCGCAGGGTAGCGGAGATTTCAAGATGGCTTGCAATCAGAAATGAAATCGTATCTTGGGCCGCGTCATCGAGTTCCAGACGCTGCATGCACTTCCGCGCAATCTCAAGCCCAGTAATCAAATGGCTTTGGCCGGGCACACCCTTTCCGACGTCATGCAATAACAAAGCCAGATAAAGCAGCTCCGGCCTTTCCAGTTCCTCAAGCAGGTGTCCGTACCTTTGGTCCCACTCGGAGCTGGCGTGTCTGGCGCGATGCAGGCATTCGATGGCCAGGAAAGAATGTTCATCGACCGTGAAACGGTGGTAGAAATCGCGCACCACAAGCGAGTCGATAATCTTAAGCTCAGGCAACAGAATGGTCAGCACGCCCAGCGAATGCATGATGCGCAGGCCATCCGCCGCATAGGGCTCAACCAGCACTGACTGGAGATACCGCCAGCTATCAGGACCCGACGGCGGATTTTCCGCGAGCTCAGGCAGGATTTTTTGAATACGCGTTTCGGTGGAGAGAGCAGGCTTCAATCCATGATGTGAGGCAAAGCTGAATATCCTGAAAAACAACTCCGGATCTTTCACCGCCGAGGGCTGCTGCAAATAGATCAAACTATCGATCACCGAAAAATCAGCGTTCGAAAGCCGCGAGCGCCAGGTTTGATAAGTTCGGTAAAGCGATGACCTCGCCGCCGGGACTGACTCAAGCAGCCGCAAGCACTCATGGTGCAAGGCGCGGGCTTGACGAAAATAAGTCCGCATCCACGAAGCAGCATCGACCGGCGCCGCTTCATTCAATCCGATATGCCGTGCGGCCGCTTCATCCTGCGATTCCCACGTCAGCATATTGTCATCCCGGCCCTGTCGGTAATGGAGAAATGTACGCACCGCCGTGAGAAACTCCAACGCAGGCTGCAGCTGGCGAGTCGAATCCGGCAAAAGCGATTCCGGCGCCGGCCAGCGGCGCTCCTGGTCAAGCGCATAAAGCAATGACATCCAGCAAGCCACGTTGTAATCGCGTAATCCTCCCGGCGCTTCTTTTATATTTGGCTCCAGGTGAAAGACGGTGTTTCCGTACTTCGCATGGCGGGAGTGAGTGACCTCAGCCAGTTGCTGAATGATGTAATTCCCTTCCCGCACAAAAAATTTGGGAAGGATCTTCTGATGCAGGCGCTCGAATAAATCCCGATCTCCCGCCAGATACCGGGAGTCAAGCAGAGAAATTGTAAATTCCACATTCTGCGGATCAAACTGATCGCACTCCGCCAGCGTGCGCGTGGTCGGGCCGAGTTTCATGCGCAGGTCCCAGAGTTCCTGGCAGAAACTCCGGATAGGATCCCGCAAAACGTCCTCAGTGCTCCGGTCGGCGTGCAGGAAGAGAATATCTACGTCGGAATGTGGGAAAAGCGCGCGCCGGCCAAATCCCCCCAACGCCACCAGAGCGAAATTCTTCGAATCGCTCCGTCCAGCACAGAGCAACTCGCTCCATAAGCGATGCAACACAGTTTCAACCAGAGTTGTGCGCTGCGCGATAGCGGCGACCCCGCTGCCGGTAGCCGTGAATTCCTGTTGAATACGCGCACTCTCGGCGAGATACAGATCTCGAAGCTCGGTGCGCAACGTGGCTGCAGTGCTCATGTGGCCGGCAAATGGAGGCGGTAACTGACTCACTGTAAATGTGTGGACCAGCCTGTGGAAATTGAAACTATTTATGGAGGGAATCAGGAATGGTTATGAAAGAGCTTCGAGCTGTGAGCTCCGAGCTGTGAGCGTTGAGCTGTGAGCAGCGAGCTGTGAGCCCCGAGCAGCCTGCGCTGTTACCCGGCCAAAAGCTCGCAGCTCAAAGCTCGCAGCTCAAAGCTCATGACTCTCACAGCGCATTCTCGCCCCGTTCTTCATTGCGTATTCGGATCGCGTCATCGATACGCGTGCGAAAAATCTTCCCATCGCCGATTTTGCCGGTCTGGGCAGCGGTGATGATTGCGCTCTCGACTTTTTCAACCATGGCATCGGCAATCACCATCTCGAGCTTGATCTTAGGGATCAAGTCCACCGTGTACTCGCGGCCGCGGTAGACCTCCGTATGACCTTTTTGACGTCCATGGCCACGAGCTTCGATCACCGTCATTCCCTTCAATGCCGATTTCGTGCAGAGCATTTTTGACGGCTTCCAGTTTGGAAGGTTGGATAATGGCTTCGATCTTTGTCATCTTTAGGTCCTCGATCAGTAATTTCTCTTCAGTCTAAGGCTAGACGGAAACGTCCCAGTAATAGCCTTCTTCGCCATGCTGCGAAAGATCGAGGCCCATCACCTCATGTTCCTCACTGACGCGCAGTCCAAGAGTCATGTCCACAATCTTCAAAATGATCAGCGTGCCAACGATCGCAAGCGTCCATGCAATCGCGATCCCCATCAGTTGATTCAGTATCTGATGAAAGTTCCCCTCGATCATTCCCGAGGGCAACACATTGCCTTGAGCATCCTTAAAAATCGGATTCACCGCACTCGATGCGAAAATTCCGGTGAGAACTGCGCCCAGCGTGCCGCCCGCTCCATGAACTCCGAAGGCATCCAGCGAATCGTCGTAGCCGAAGCGCGCTTTTACCGCCGTGACCATGGCAAAGCAAAACCCTCCCGCAAGCAGACCAATCACCAACGCCGACATGGGGCTTACGAACCCGGCGGCAGGCGTGATGGCCACCAGGCCCGCAACCGCGCCCGAAATTGCCCCTAACGCGCTCACCTTCCCATTCCGCCACCATTCGGCAACACACCATCCGATGACCGCTGCCGCAGCCCCAAGGTGAGTAGCCACGAAAGCGCTGGTCGCCAGACCTCCGGCGCCCAGAGCGCTGCCGGCATTGAACCCAAACCATCCCACCCACAACATGCAGGCTCCGACAAAGCTCAGTACTACGCTATGCGGAGGCATGGCTTCGCGCGGATATCCCAGCCGCCTGCCCAGATAGAGAGCGCATACCAGAGCTGAAACCCCGGAGGTGACGTGAACCACCGTCCCGCCGGCGAAATCCAGTGTCGGAAAACGCCCGCCCAGCGCGGCATTCAGAAGGCCACCCTTCCCCCATACCATGTGCGCCATCGGGTCATACACCAGGAACGACCACAAAACCATAAACAGCAGCATGGCGCTGAACTTCATGCGTTCGGCAAAGGCTCCAGTAATCAATGCGGGCGTGATGATCGCAAACATCAACTGGTAGATCATGTAGGTTTGCTGGGGAATCGTGGCCGAGTAGTCGGGCTCCGGCTGCAAGCCGATCCCGCGCAAGAACAGATTATGGAACCCTCCGATGAAACTATTTCCCGGTCCGAATGCCAGGCTATAGCCCAGGAGCGCCCACAAAACCGAGATCACCGCCATCATGGCGAAGCTTTGCAACATCGTCGACAAGACATTTTTCTTGCGAACCAGGCCGCCATAAAAAAGCGCGAGCCCAGGCCCCGTCATCATCAGGACCAGGGCGGAGCTGGTCAGCATCCAGGAATTATCAGCCGCGCTTCTGGCTTCAGCAGTTTGCTGCTCAAGGTTTGAAATTCGCTGCGCCTGAATATCTGCAGTCTGAACTGGGGTGACTGCCGGCGCTGCCAGCGCCCAAAGGTGAGAGCAAGAAAACAGGAACCAGAGAATCGCCCACCGGCGAGGAATCGAGTTCAACCTCAATGCCACCCCTCCCGACCGCAAATTTGTGGTTTGTGACTACAGGATTAGGAATCCTAAACTATATTTTGGATTCAGGGAGCATCGCCGCTTAACTTCGTTTTGCCTCGGCAACTTCAATGCGGGCCTCAGCGCGCCTGACTTTTCCGAGGTCCTTGGTCACTTCTTCCTCGGACTCTGCCTGTTTCAGGGCATCCTCCGCCCGCGTCAGGTCCTGTTTCGCGCGTGCGACATCAATCTCATCCGCGCGCTCAACCGTTTCCGCCAGTACGGTGACCTTATCGGGCAAAACTTCGGCAAATCCCCATGCGGTGGCAAAACGGTGCAATTTCCCGCCGGATCGATAGCTGATTTCGCCTGCCCCCAGTTCTGTGATCAGAGGCGCATGGCCGGGAAGGATGCCGATGTAGCCGGTGGTAGCCGGGATTTGCGCCTCATCGGCGCTGTCACGCACCACCAGCTTCTCTGGGGTAACAATCTCGAGTTGGAAAGTATCGGCCATTAGCTTTCAGCCATTAGCTCTTAGCTCAACCACCTGCCCCCGCCGAACCACTTCAGCTAAAGGCTAATGGCTAACAGCTAAAAGCTCTCTTACGCTGCCGCCTTCATTTTCTCCGCCGCCTGCACCACTTCCTCGATCGGGCCTTTCATGTAAAACGCCTGCTCGGGGATATCGTCGTACTTGCCGTCAACAATTTCCTTAAACCCCTTAACCGTGTCGGCGACCTTCACATAACGTCCGGGTGCGCCAGTAAATTGCTCGGCGACGTGGAAGGGCTGTGACAGGAAGCGCTGTATTTTTCGCGCCCGGGTCACCGTAACCTTCTGGTCTTCACTCAATTCGTCCATGCCGAGAATGGCAATGATGTCCTGCAAATCTTTATAGGTCTGCAGCGTCTTCTTCACCGATTGCGCAACGTCGTAATGCTCCTGACCGACGATTCGCGGATCTAAAATGCGCGAGGTCGAGGCCAGTGGATCGACTGCGGGATAAATTCCGATTTCAGTCAGTCCGCGCGAAAGCACCGTGGTCGCGTCGAGGTGAGCGAATGTCGTTGCAGGCGCCGGATCGGTGAGATCGTCAGCCGGAACATAAATCGCCTGCACTGACGTGACGGATCCCTTTTTCGTAGACGTAATACGCTCCTGCAACTCGCCCATTTCTGTCGCCAGGTTCGGCTGATAACCCACGGCGCTCGGCATACGACCAAGCAACGCGGAAACTTCCGAGCCCGCTTGCGTGAAACGGAAAATATTATCGATGAACAGTAGCGTGTCCGCGCCTTCGACATCGCGGAAGTATTCGGCGACCGTCAGTCCAGTCAGGGCCACTCGCAAACGCGCTCCCGGCGGCTCGGTCATCTGCCCGTAAATCAGCGCGGCCTTCGAATGCTCCGGATCACCGGGCTTAATTACGCCCGATTCGCTCATTTCGAGCCACAAATCATTGCCTTCGCGAGTACGTTCGCCCACCCCGGCGAAAACCGAGTATCCGCCGTGCTGCTTGGCCACGTTGTTGATCAACTCCATGATCACAACCGTCTTGCCCACACCAGCGCCGCCGAACAAGCCGATCTTCCCGCCCTTCAAAAACGGCTGAATCAAATCGATGACCTTGACGCCGGTTTCAAACATCTCCGCGGTAGTGGCCTGCTCTTCAAACGATGGCGCCAGCCGGTGAATAGGATTTCGCTCTTTGGCGGCGATCGGCCCCAGGTTGTCGACCGGTTCGCCGATCACATTCATGACTCGCCCCAGCGTTCCATGACCCACCGGGACCGAAATCGGGCCCCCTTGATCGATCGCTTTCATGCCCCGCACCATGCCGTCGGTGGCTTCCATCGCAATCGTCCGCACCCGGCCCTCGCCCAGGTGCTGTTGCACTTCGAGGATGACGTTGATGGGCGTGGGAACGTCAAAGCCATCGCTTACCACCCGCAAGGCTTCATAAATGGGCGGCATTGTCGCCTCAGTAAATTGCACGTCCACGGCGGGACCGGTGATTTGAATTACATGTCCGATGTTTTCAGGCATAAATTCCTTCTCTGGAAGCCTTGCTGGCAGCCTCTACTGCGCGGCAGCTGCTCCGCTGACAATCTCGATAATTTCTTTCGTAATTTTTGCTTGCCGCACCCGGTTCATGGCCAGAGTCAAAGAACTGATCATCTCGGTTGCGTTGCTGGTGGCCGATTCCATCGCCGTCATACGCGCAGCATGCTCCGCCGCAACCGACTCGATCAGCGCCCGGTAAATCTGGATAGCGACATACTTTGGCAGCAGCGAGCGAAACAGTTCGCGCGGCGGTTGTTCGTAAATGTAATCCACCGGCGCCGTGGCAAACTGCGCCGCCTGTTTGTCCATCTCGCTGGTGTCGGCCGGCCTGAGCGAAACCCCTGTGCCCTTGGCGGCCTCGATGGCGCGTTGTTTGTCCTGCAAATCCATTCCCTGCAACTCATCGACCTTGGGAGCGCCGATCTGCTCGATGGGAAGAATCTGCTCGACCACCAGCCTCTGCGCGATCACCGACTTGAATTCATTGAACACGATGTATACCGAATCGATCTCCGCATGCTCGTAGCGCGTGATCACGCGTTCCGCGAGCTCGGCTGCGAACGAGTAGTCCAGCTTGTTGACTACTCCGACCTGCTCGCCAACCAAAGTGGTGCGCGCCGCCTCACTGGAATCAGCCTTCCTCGGATCTGCCGTCGGAAACCGGCGGCGAAGAAAATCTCGGCCCTTGCGGCCCACGGTTTCGATTTCCAGGTTCTTGCCGGACTTCGAATCCAGGAACCGCATCGCCGCCTTCAAAATATTTGCATTGAACGCGCCCGCCTTACCCATGTCACTGGTGACCACGAGCAGCAAAACATTCTTCTCTTCCCGCCGGACCAGCAGCGGGTGCAACAATTCGCCGGTGACAGGATCAAAAATATCCGCCCGCGCCACCAGCGACTTCAAGACATTCGTCAACATCCGCGCATAAGGGCGCGCCGCCACCGCCCGCTCCTGTGCCCGCCGCAATCGCGCCGCCGACATCATTTTTACCGCGCGCGTAATTTGCCGCGTGTTGGTCACGCTGCGTATACGTCGCCGAATGTCGAGAATGTTCGCCATAAATCAGCTGCCAGCTGTGCTCACCGCTCCAATCTACTTCGCCCCTACCGCCTGCCGCTCCTGTACAAACGCTTCCTTACATTCCTTAATCACCTTGGTCATGTCCGCCTTGATGCCATCGTCAAGGACCTTCTTTTCCATGATGACGCGCAACAGGCCAGGATTCGCGGTTTCAACATAGCGGTTCAACTCTTCCTCGAAGTCGCGGACCTGTTCGATCGGCAGATCGTCCAGTGCTCCGCTGGTCCCCGCGAAGATCAACAAAATTTGCTTCGAGAAGGGCAGCGGCGAGTATTGCTTCTGCTTCAACACCTCAACCAGGCGCTGGCCACGGTTTAGCTGCGCCTGCGTGGCTTTATCTAAGTCGCTGCCGAACTGGGCGAATGCCGCCAACTCGCGGTACTGGGCAAGGTCGAGCTTCAAACTGCCCGCAACCTGGCGCATAGCTTTGATCTGTGCGGCGCCGCCCACGCGGCTCACCGAGAGTCCCACGTTAACCGCTGGCCGTACCCCCTGGTTGAAGAGATCGGTTTCAAGATAAATCTGGCCGTCGGTAATGGAGATGACGTTGGTCGGAATGTATGCCGAGACGTCGCCCGCCTGGGTTTCGATAATCGGCAAAGCCGTAAGCGATCCGCCGCCTTTTGCGTTGCTCATTTTCGCCGCGCGTTCGAGCAAGCGCGAGTGAAGATAAAACACGTCGCCGGGGTAAGCCTCGCGTCCCGGCGGACGACGCAGCAACAGCGAAATCTCGCGATAAGAAGCCGCGTGCTTCGAAAGATCGTCGAAAATCACCAGCGCGTGACGCTTGCTATCACGGAAATACTCCCCCATCGCGGTCGCTGCATAGGGTGCGATGTACTGCATAGGCGCTGGCTCTGACGCCGACGCCGCCACCACAATCGTGTACTCCATGGCGCCGTAGTCCGAGAGAATCTTCACCACCTGCGCAATCGAAGACCGCTTCTGCCCGATGGCGCAATATATGCAAGTCAGATCGTTACCTTTATTGTTGATGATGGTATCGATCGCAATTGCAGTCTTCCCGGTCTGGCGGTCGCCGATGATCAATTCTCGCTGTCCGCGGCCGACCGGAATCATTGAATCGATCGCCTTCAGCCCAGTCGCCATGGGTTCGCGCACCGGCTGCCGGTCGATGACCCCGGGCGCAATGCGTTCGAGCGGAATCGTCCCCGCCGCAGCGATCGGTCCCCGGTCGTCGATAGGTTGGCCCAGAGAGTTCACTACCCTGCCAATCATCGCTTCGCCAACCGGCACGCTGATGATCTGGCCGGTACGCTTGACTTCGTCGCCCTCTTTAATCTCCGTGTACTCGCCGAGCAGTACCACGCCCACCTGATCTTCTTCCAGGTTCATGGCGATGCCGGCAACATTGTGAGGAAACGAGAGCAGTTCCCCAGCCATGACCTTTTCGAGACCATGGACGCGTGCAATGCCGTCGCCGAGGGTAATGACCGTTCCCACTTCGTCAACAGCGATCTTCGATTCGTAGTTCTCGATCTGCTGCCGGATTAATTGCGTGATTTCATCTGCTTTGATTTGGGCCATAGAATCAGCTTTTAGCTATTAGCATTTAGCCGTTAGCTTTTTAGGATTATTGCCACACTTTCCTCTGCTCATACCTCACCGATCAACCAACTTGCTTCCAAAACTCTTAAGCTGGAAGCTAAGAAGCTGAACGCTGAAAGCTAAGAGCCTGCAACCAACCGCTCCCTTATCTTCTCCAACTGTCCCTTTACCGAGCCGTCATAAACCGTGCTGCCTACGCGGGCGATCGCGCCCCCCAGGAGCGAGTCATCCTGATCATACCGGGCGCGGATTTTTTTGCCCGTCACCTTAGCCAGATCCGACTCAAGCGCGCTCCGCTCATCGCCGGTCAGCTCTCTCGTAGTGGTGATCTCAGCCTCGGCAAATCCCAGGCGCTGATTCAGCTCTTGCGAGAATTGCTCCACGATTTCGCCAAGAAATTTCATCCGTCGGTTGTCGATCAGGACCGCCACAAAATTTCTAACGATCTGCGAAATTCCCGCTCGCTTCACAATCGCGTCCAACACTGAGCGTTTCTGCCCGGCGGGAATCGATGGCGTCTCCCACACTTCGCGCAGCGTTTTATTCTCCTTCACCAGCGCGGAAATCTGTTGCGCCTCGGCCAAAGTTTTCCCGGGATCCATGCGCTTCTCCATGACCGCATCCGCAAAAGCGCGCGCGTAGGTATTAACGACGCTGGCCATAAGTTAAGACTTCTTCCCCGTTTCCCCACCATTGGTGATCTGCTGCGCAAAACGCCGCACCAGCGCCTGGTCAGTCGCGATATCTACGTGAATCTGCTTTGATGCCAAGCTCACCGCCAGGTCCGCAGCGTAGGCAGTCAATTCCCGGCGCGCGGCTTTGGTGGCGGCAGTAATTTCCTGACTCGCCGATTCGCTGATGCGCCGGGCTTCTTCCTCAGCAGCTGCGCGAATTCTTTCTTCCTCTGCGGCGGCTTCTTTCTCTGACGTAACCCGCATCTGGTGGATCTCGTCATCGAGATGCCCCAGCCGTGCCTCAATGTCACTCAAACGCCGGTTGGCGTCTTCACTGGCCTTACGCGCCTCTTCCAAACCTTTCTGGATCGAAGCGGTGCGGTTGCGGAATACTGCCGGCAAATTCTTCTTCGACGCCCAGGCGATCAGTCCGGCAACGATGGCAAAATTAAGTATCACTGCCAGCCAGTAGACGCCATCGAGGCTCAGTCCCGTTATTCGCGACAGAAATTGCACCGACGCCGAATGCTTGAATTGGGCGGTCTCGTCTTCCCCCGATTGCGGCTCCGGGCTGGGATTGGGCGCCGCATTGGCCGGAGCATTCTGTTGCGAAGAGGTCGCAGGTTCCGTAGAGCTCTGGGCGAAGGTTAGGAATGAGAAAATAAAGATTGAAACCGCCAGCAAGGTTACAGTCTTAAGCTTCCACCGGTGAAAAATCATCATCGTCCACCTGCCGCTGGCGAACTCAATGCCGGCTGAAGCACAGTGCGGATAATCTCTGTGGCAAGCCTCCCCGCCTCCCCTTCGAGCGAACTCATCGCCGCCTTCTTATCGCCTTCAATGGCAGCTCGGGCCTCACCCACCTGCGCCTGTGCCCGCTTGCGGGCTTCTGCAACGGCTTCGGCGCGGGCGTTCGCTGCCCGGGTACGACGCGCCTCCTGGGCTTTAAACAGCGACAGTCGGGCATCCCGCAGGCGCCGCTCGTAGTCGGCAGTGCGGGCCTCGGCAGTGGCCACGTCGGCCCTCGCCTTCTCAATCGCTCCCTCAGTACGCGCCCGCCGCTCGGCCAGCACTCGCGCCATCGGCTTGTGCACAATGAACCTATACAGCACAAACAGCAGCACAAAGAAGACAATGGTCGGAATGGAACCGAGCAGTAATTCGCCTATTTGTCTGAGCGTTTCGTCCATTTTTGCGCTGAGAATGTATCGTCGAAAGGATAGTTCCGGAACCACTGATTCTAGCGTTCAGTAAGGAAAAGTGTCAACGAACCTGGTTCCAGTGTCGGAGGGTTCTAGTCAGTACCACCCCCTTTCCGCAACTATCCAAGCTCAAACCGCGCCATATATGACTTGATCGTAGTCCTGCAGAATGAGAGACTGCTGTGTACCTGGAAGGAGCCTCCAATGAACGCTCGGGGCGGCGGGCGAACTGCGATCTTTCCCTGCTTATTGCTAGTCTGCGTCACGCCATTATTTGCACAATCCCCTCGAGTCGATCCCTTCTCCTCTCAGGGCGGCCCACTAAGCAATCAAACCATCGAATCTCGGGGTGCCGCATTGCTTTTGACCGTGTTCGGCCCAAAGCATGAAATTCTCGATCGTCAGTCCGTCGTCAAGCTGGAGAATAAAGCCACTCACTCCATTTTCTGGCAGACCACGGCGGATCAATCCCAGGCTCAGTTTGTTGATTTAGATATTGGTCAGTACCAGATCGAAGCCAGCGCAGTCGGATATGTGACTGCCATAAAGTCATATCCGGTGGTGAGCAATTACACAACCTATCACGTGGAAATCAGCCTTCAGCCTGATCCGAACGCGGTTAAGATCGAGGAGCCCAATGCTCCCGATTTATCTAAAAAAGCGCGCAAGGAAGTTCAACGCGCGGTTCGTGCTCTCAAATCAGGGAACCTGAAAGAAGCGCAGAATCGGCTCGAATCCGCCAGCAAGCTGGCGCCGGACAGCGCCGACGTAAATTTTCTGTTGGGTTATGTGTACTTTTCCAAGCAAGACTTCGCCCAGGCCAAGACTTTTCTAGTAAAAGCGGCTGCTGAAGATCCTCGTAACGTGCAGACGCTGACCCTTCTCGGGCGAGTTCGTCTGCATCAGGGTGAGGACATCGCGGCGCGAGGGACCCTCGAAGAGGCAGTTGCAACCGATCCTGAATACTGGATCGCGCACAAGTTTTTAGCCATTGCATACCTTAAACAGCACGAATTTGAAAAATCGCGCACACAGTGTGAACTCGCAATTGCCAAGAGCAAAGGCGGGGGAGCTTCGGTCGACATCATCTTGGCGCAAGCTTTAGCGAACCTTGGCAAGACCAATGAAGCAATTGCAACCCTGAACAACTTTCTTCGTTCGAATCCCAACGACTCGCAAGCTGGACAGGCTCGGACTCTCATCACTCTCATCAAAACGCACGCAAGCACGCCAGCAGCAACCGTGACTTTGATGAATCCGCCCGATTCGCTCATCGATGACACGGAGCTGAGATTGTCGATTAAGTCCTGGTTGCCGCCTGGAATCGATGATGAAAAACCCTCCGTCGCACAGGGCGTAGATTGCCCGGCAGACAAAATACTTACCGACACCGGCGCCAAGGTCGAGCAGTTCGCAAACGATATTTCAAGATTCTCCGCCATCGAAGATCTGGTCCACGAAAGAGTGGACGAACTCGGCCATGCCATTACGAAGGAGAGCCGCAAGTACAACTTTGTGGCTGCAATTTCCGAGGACAAGCCCGGCTACCTGGAAGTGGAGGAATACCGCAGCCAAAACGCCCAACCCACCGAGTTCCCGGACAACATGGTCACCAAAGGGTTTCCCTCCCTTGCGTTAGTTTTTCATCCAACCATGAGAGACAATTTTGAGTTCGTCTGCGAAGGTCTGGGCGAGCTACAGGGGCAAGCAACCTGGTTGATGCATTTTCGCCAACGCGATGACCGTCCGAACCGGATTCATGAATTAAAGAGCGGCGGCATGACCTACCGCGTTGACCTAAAAGGGCGCGCCTGGATCAGCGCATCAACCTTCCAAATCGTCCGCATTGAAGCCGAATTAGTAAAGCCCATGCCCAACATCCAACTACTGACTGAGAGAGAAACCGTTGACTATGGCCCAGTACAGTTTCACAACAAAAACACCGAGCTCTGGCTGCCGATAAAGGCGGATTTGTATCTGGATCTTAGAAAGCACCGCTACTACAGGCAGCACAGCTTTAGCCACTTCATGCTGTTTTCGACAGATAGCCAGGACAAAGTAAGCGGCCCGAAGCAGGAACCAAAAGTGAAGGACGGCTCTCAACCAAATTAGCGAAGCGAAAACAAACTTCGAACATTCGCCGAACCCCTCTCTCGGATAGCTGAAGTGAAAAAAAAGCGCGCTGCTAAGTCTCATCATTCATTCCGTACAGGGACGGCCTAATTTCACTGCGAGAGCACATAGTTTTTCGCGGTCTCGCGAAACGCTTCAAGTTCCCTTTCCCCAAATTCAGCATTCCACCCCAACTCTTGCGCCATCAGCTCCGCCACGGTCGGTGCCATCTCTACCGCCGCCTTCGCATTCAGGAACAACGCTCGCATCCGCCGCGCCAGAACGTCTTCCACAGTGCGTGCCATCTCATGGCGCACCGCCCAGATCACCTCGGCCTGCACATATGGCAGCGCCGGATGCAGCCTCCGCCTCAGCCGGGCGTCGGCCTGAATTAGCTTGCGAATTTCAGACGCATCAGTGCCATAAACCGCTAAGTGGCCAAGTACCTTGGTATCAACAACCCAGCCATGCACTTTCAAGTGATGAGTTACACATGGGGACTCTGCCAGCTGCCCCAGCGTCGCGGCCTGGTCGACGCAATCCTCCGCCATGTGACGGTAGGTGGTCCATTTCCCCCCTGCAATGCTCATCAGCCCTGAGGTATCGATATGGATGACATGATCGCGTGACAAAGCCGCCGTAGCCACCGAGCCGGTTGATCGAACCAGCGGCCGGATCCCGGCAAACACGCTCAGCACGTCTTCACGCCTTGGAGCTTTCTGCAAATACTGCCCGGCGGTCGCCAGCACGAATTCGACCTCCTGCTCCATCGCTACCGGCTCGAGATCGGCTCGGGCAACAGGCGTGTCGGTGGTTCCAACCAGCGTGTGCCCGTGCCAGGGAATCGCGAACAGCACGCGGCCGTCGCTGGTATGCGGAACCAGCACAGCGCTCTCGGCCTGCAGGAACTCGGGTCCCAGGACCAGATGAATGCCCTGGCTCGGCTTGATCATCGGCACAGCCGTCGGCAGCGCCTTTTGCCGGAGCAAATCGCTAAAAGCTCCCGTAGCATTGATCACGACCTTCGCCGAGGCACGCAGCTCTTCGCCAGTCTCCGCATCGCGAGCCAGAATTCCATTTACAAAACCCTGGCTGTCTTTGCTGAAGCCTGTGACCTCAACATAATTCAGCAGGGTCGCGCCCTGCTCGCATGCGGTAAAAACCATGTGGATGAGCAGACGCGCGTCATCGAATTGACCGTCGTAGTAAATTGCGCCGCCACGCAGACCATCGGGCTTCAACGTAGGGATGCGTTGCAGAGTCTCGTCGCGTGAGAGCAGTCGCGATTTTCCAAACCCGTACTTCCCTGCCAGCAGTTCATAAAGCTTCAGCCCGAGCCCATAAAACGGCGCTTCCCACCAGTCGTAATTCGGCACCACGAACGCGAGATCGTGCACCAGATGCGGCGCGTTCTGCAGCAGCAGTCCGCGCTCTTTCAACGCTTCCATCACCAGTCCGATGTTGCCCTGCTCGAGATATCGCACGCCGCCGTGCGCCAGCTTGGTGCTGCGGCTTGACGTGCCCTTCCCGAAATCGCTTTGCTCGAGCAGCAGCGTATCGTAGCCGCGGCTGGCGGCGTCAATCGCCACCCCCACGCCAGTCGCGCCGCCGCCGACGACAATAATGTCCCACGGCTTGCTGTGCGCGCGAACTCGATGCCACATTTCATCGCGAGTCATGATGGAAAAGCCGGGCAAGGCTTGCTCAAATGATTCCCACCCATTTGATGATGAACGCGGCCAGCACTGCGCCAATCAGCGGGCCGAGAACCGGAATCGGCGCGTACTGCCAATCAGAACCGCCTTTGCCGCTGATTGGAAGTACCGCGTGCGCGATCCGCGGGGCAAGATCGCGCGCCGGGCTGATGGCGTAACCGGTAGGTCCGCCAAGGCTCAATCCGATCACCCAAACCAGCACCCCCCAGAACCACGGACTGAAACCAGGCGCCAGGCCCGTCGGACCCAGCGACTTGCTGCCGAAGCTGAAGCCGACAACGATTAAGCAGATGGTAGCGATAATTTCGGTCATCAAATTCTGCGGGGATTTTCGGATGGCTGGAGCGGTGCAAAACACGGCGAGCTTCGCGCCCTGGTCAGTAGTCTCCTTCCAATGCGGAAGATAGGCCAGCCAAACCAACACCGCGCCCACGAATGCACCCAGAAATTGCGCTCCCCAGAACGGAAGAACTATGGCCCAATTTCCTGACAAGAATGCAGACGCCAACGTCACCGCCGGATTAATATGCGCCGCCGGACTGCCGCAGGCAACCGCGGTGCAGATGCCCGCCACCACCGCCAGTCCCCACGCCGTGGTGATGACAACCCATCCGGAGTTTTCTCCCTTGGTTTTTTTCAGCAGGACGTTCGCGACCACGCCGTCACCGAGCAGAATCAAAACCAGCGTGCCCATGAACTCCCCGACCAGCGGTCCGTGCATGGATGCCCTCCGCGATTACTCAACAGCTAAAGCCGCCCATTACATTAATGGGTGGAGCAGGCCTTCCAGGCCTGCGGGAAAGTCGGCAGAGATCCAACGCAGGGCTGGAAGCCATGCTCCCCCGCTGGATCCCTGATACCAATCAAATGGTTTACTCCACCCAGTCAAATGAGCGGGTCACTGCTTTCTTCCAGGAATGATAAAGACGCTCACGAGGCACCTCGCCCATATTCGGTTCCCAACGCTTGTCTACCGCCCAATTAGCGCACAACTCCTCGGCATCTTTGAAAAATCCAACCGCGAGACCTGCAGCGTAACAAGCCCCCAACGCCGTGGTTTCGCTTACCCTGGGGCGAACAATTGGAATTCCCAAAATGTCAGCCTGAAACTGCATTAGCAGATCATTACCGACCATACCGCCATCGACCCGCAAGCAATCCAAATTCGTGGCCGAATCTTTGGCCATTGCGTCCACCACCTCGCGGACCTGGAAGGCAGTTGCCTCGAGAACCGCACGCGCTAGGTGCCCTTTATTTACGTAACGGGTAAGTCCAGCAATCACGCCCCGCGCAGTGTCTTTCCAATACGGCGCATACAAACCGGAAAACGCGGGAACGAAATAAACCCCGCCATTGTCGATTACCGTCGCTGCCAGCGATTCGATCTCCCGGCTGGATGAAATCAATCCCAGATTGTCGCGCAGCCACTGCACCAGCGCTCCCGTAATCGCAATGCTGCCTTCAAGGGCATAATGTGCAGGCTTGGATCCCAACTTATAGGCCACCGTGGTGATCAAGCCAAATTTCGAAGGCACAATCTTCTCGCCAGTATTCAGCAGCATGAAGCAGCCGGTGCCATAAGTATTTTTGGCTTCGCCCGGTTTGAAGCAGACCTGCCCAATCAGCGCAGCTTGCTGATCTCCCAGTACGCCGGCAATCGCGACATCGCGGATGGCTGGAATCGTCGCCCGCCCGTAGATTTCGCTGCTGGACGCAATCTTCGGCAAAATATGTGCAGGAATTCTGAAGTCTTCCAGAATGCTTTCGTCCCATTGCAGAGTGGAAAGATTCATCAACTGGGTTCGGCTGGCATTTGTGACATCAGTGACGTGCACGCCGCTCAACTTCCAGATCAGATAACTGTCAACCGTCCCGCAGATCAGCTCGCCGGCTTCAGCCTGAGCACGCGCCCCGGAAACATTTTCCAGGATCCAGCGAATTTTCAGGCCGCTGAAATATGTGGCGAGCGGCAGCCCGGTCTTCGCCCGATATCGATCCTGTCCGCCAGCCTCCGAGAATTCGGTCACCTCGGGCGCAACCCGGGTGTCCTGCCAGACTATGGCGTTATAAACCGGCTTGCCGGTTTTCTTGTTCCAGACAACAGTGGTTTCGCGCTGGTTGGTGATACCGATTGCCGCCAGCTCTTTGGGCCCGAGCCTTGCGGCTTGCATCGCCCGCGAAATTACCGATTCTGTACGGCTCCAGATTTCTTCGGGATCATGCTCGACCCAGCCAGGTTGGGGAAAAATTTGCCGGTGTTCTTCCTGCGCGGAACTGACAATTTGCCCCGCGCGATCAAAGATGATGAAGCGCGTGCTGGTCGTTCCCTGATCGATCGCGCCGACGTAGTTCGCCATTAAGCTTTCAGGCCGCTTCTCCCTTTACTTCGACGCCTGCCCATTTCTCGAGCAGCAGCAGTGTAGCGGCGTAGTCAAGATCGGCGTGACCTTCTTCGACCGCTACGTCGTAAACTTCTTCGACAGTTTCCAGCCCGGGGAGTTTTACCCGCGCTTCTTTCGCGGCCTCCAGTGCCAGGCGAATGTCTTTGCGCATCAGCCGCAGCGGAAAGTTGGCGGAGAAATCTCGGCGCAGGACGAACGGCGCCTTGTATTCGACTACCCCGGACTTGATCATGGAAGCATTCACCAGGTGAACCAGGTCCTCCGCTCCCACCCCCAGCTTCGCAGCCAGCGTCATCGCTTCCGCAAAGCCTTCGTAAATCAAGGCGATCTGAAGGTTCATGACCAGCTTCGCGGATTGCCCCTTGCCGGTCTCGCCGACGCGGAAAATTTTCTTGCCCATTGCCGCATAAAGCGGCTTAAGCTTCTCAACTATCGCTTCATCTCCGCCGACTATAAACAGGAGGGTGCCGTATTCTGCTCCGGTTTTTGACCCCGTCATAGGCGAATCCACGTAATGGGCGCCTTTGCGGGCCACCCGCTCTGCGAAATTCCGGGTCGCGGTCGGCGAAATAGTACTGGAGTCACTGATGATCATGCCTTCACTAAGCGAATGCTCCACCCCATCCGTCCCGAACAGAACACTTTCGACCGCCGCTGTGTCAGATACGCAAAGCCAGACCACTTCCACTCCTTGCGCGGCGTCGGCCGGCGAAACCGCCGTGCGCGCCCCTTCAACCGCCTTTCCGGGGCTGCGGTTCCAGACTGTAACTTCGTGTCCAGCTTTGACAAGGTTGGTGGCCATCGCATGGCCCATGATTCCTAATCCTAGAAATGCAACCCGCATGAGAGCTCCTTGCTTTTAAGGGAAGAACACGAGAATTAGAAATGACTGGCGAAGAGCGGTCAAGCGAGCTTGAGCGGGTTGGTAGAATGAAAATGTGCGATTAATTTGAAATTGGCTCTTCGGATGGAAAGTTAAAAACGTCTCGAGCTAATAGCTGGGAGCTAACCGCTAAAAGCCTTTTATGCTGCCACAGGCGATCAAAAGTCCCGCGATGCGCAAGCGGGCCCGTCAATTCGGGCAACTGATACGGCGTTCAGCCGTGACGCCGCGTATTGGCGAATCGCACAAACCGGTGCTGGTAACCAAAGGCCAGATGGGCGTCACCTTCATCGGTCATGCCAGTTTTTTTCTTCAAGTGGGCGGGGAGAACATCGTCGTCGATCCCAACTTCGCGCGTTGGCTTTTTGTATTAAAAAGACTGCGGCAGCCGGGAGTGAAAGTCCGCGATCTGCCCGCCATCGACCTGGTGTTGATCACACATGCTCATTTTGATCACTTGCACCGGCCATCGCTACGCGCGCTGGTTCATCACACCAAACAATGGCGCGGATCGGCTCCCACCATCGTCGTGCCGGAGCAGGTTTTCGACCTCGTCTCCGATCTCGGCTTCCGCGACGTGGTTGAGCTGAACTGGTGGAACAGCTATCGCCATCGCAATGTGACCATCACCCACGTCCCCTCCCGCCATTGGGGAGCCCGCGTTCTGCGCGACGCTCATCGCGGATATGGTGGCTACGTGCTGCGGGATGCAAAGCACTCGGTCTATCACGCCGGTGACACCGCCTACTTCCCCGGTTTCCGTGAGATCGGTATGCGGCTTTGTCCTCAGGTCGCCTTGCTCCCCATCGGCGCTTATAATCCCCCTCAATTTCGCAACGTCCACACCAGCCCCGCCGACGCCACTCGCGCCTTCGTCGACTTGAATTCGCGCTGGATGGTCCCCATGCATTACGGCACCTTTCAGCTTTCCCATGAGCCCATGGACGAACCTCTGCAATTGCTCGAAGAAGAAGCCCAGCGCGCCGGAATCGAAGACAAAGTGCTGGTCCTGCCCGAAGGAATAACCAGGATTTTTTGACACATTTTAATGTTCGGAAGACTAGAATCGTTCGCCGAGGAGACTTCTATGTCTGAAAAAGTCCAAGCAATCCCCACCGGATTTCATACTCTGACCCCACACCTGGTCGTCCGCAATGCCGCCCAGGCCCTTGAGTTTTACAAAAAGGCGCTCGGGGCGGAGGTGCTGCACGTGGCTGAAATGCCCGACGGACGGATTATGCACGCAGCTTTGCGCATCGGTGATTCCATGCTGATGCTGAATGACGAGATGCCGGAGCACGGCGCTCTATCTCCGCTTTCGCACAACGGAACCGGGGTCACCATTCACATTTACACTGACGATGTTGACGCAGCCTTTAATCGAGCCGTCTCTGCAGGCGCCTATGTAAAGATGCCGCTCATGGACCAGTTTTGGGGCGATCGCTACGGAATCGTGACCGATCCTTATGGTCACCAGTGGTCGATGGCGACTCACGTCAAAGATGTTTCGCCGGAAGAGATGCAGAAGGTCCAGGACGCAATGGCAGCGCAAAGCAAAGAGCAGTTAGGCAAGACAGCTTAGTAAGCCAGCAGGATTCTGAGATCTCGCAGATTATTGCCCGTCGGCCCGGTAACGATAGCGTCACCCAGTGCCTGGAATAACGGAGCGGCATTGAACGTACTGAGGTGAGCTTTCACGTCGAGCCCGCGGGCTTTTGCTCGTTCTAGGGTGGTGCCATCCGCTATCGCTCCCGCCGCGTCGCTGTTGCCGTCGATCCCGTCTGATCCCGCGCTGAGCACGCAGATATTCTCGCCAGCAATCTTCGCGGCACAATACAGGGCGAACTGCTGATTGCGTCCCCCAACCCCTCCCTTTTCACTCGTACCGTCACCTCTCCGCCTGACAAGAGACAGACCCGCTCATGCGTGCGGCGTAATTCTCGAAGCTTACGCAGTAAATGATCGGCAGCTCTCGCATAATTCCAGTCGTCGCAAGAGTTCTCGATCTCAACCCGGAAATCCTGCTGCCTGGCTTCTCTCTCGCGGTTTCGAGTAGAGCGGCATTCGAAAGAATCGTCCACCAGCGCGCATGAATAAACGCCGGATCGTCGGACTTCGGAGTTTCGTCGAGGGCATGCCTTTCAAACAGCTCGCCCACCGATTTCGGAAATTGTTCCAGCAGTTTGTATTGCGACGCGATGGCGAAACAATTCGCAACCGTAGTTGAATCGGGCATCGTTGGACCGGAAGCCAGCGCATCGGGCGTGTCGTCCGGAACATCCGAAATCAGAATCGATACTTGCCGCGCGGGATACGCTGCCTGGGCCAGCCTTCCTCCTTTCACCGCCGAAAGATGTTTACGAATCGTATTGATCTCGTGGATTGAAGCGCCGCAATGGACCAGCACCCGATACGTATCGACGAGTTCATCGAGCGAGATCTCGTCATCGATCGGCTTTTCGACGGTCGCTGAACCGCCTCCGCTGATCAAATAAATCACCAGCGATGCTTCGTTCTGCGCGCTTAGCGACTTGAGCATGGCCTCGGCGGCGCGAATCGATTCCGCGTTAGGCAAGGGATGGCCGCCGTGAAAATAGCGAAAGCCGCGCACCTGAAACTCGGGTGCAACCGGACTGGCCACGATCCCCTCAAAGCGTTCGCCGGTCTGCTCATGCAGCGCTGCCAGCATGGAGTGCGCTGCCTTACCCATAGCAATGACCAAGATCCGGCCATACGAGTTCAGGTCATAGAGATCGTCGCAAATCCGCAAAATGCCGCGCTCGCAATGCACCTGCAGCGCAAATGCCCGGCTGATGCTGGATGTGCGCATGGCATGGTCAAAAATATGACGGGCGATTTCTTTCATGTTCTGGCGTCGCGAATGGTTTCTCTGGTCCACATTTCAATCGCCTCTCTCATCTCGCGCAATCGTCCCTCAAAAAAATGATCGGCGCTTTCGATGATCACCAGCTTCTTCGGTCCATGGAGCGATGCGACTAATTCCTCGAGTTTCGCGCGCGGTCCGAACTGGTCGCGGCTGCCACTCACAAACAGCTTTGGCTTTTCGCAGGTGCGCAGGAAATTCAAATCGTAACTGCGATCATCGACCGGCGACACCGGAGTTCCCAGGCCAATCAAGGCTTTTACCCGATCGTCCGAACAGGCTGCCGATAAACCAATTGCCGCTCCGAAAGAAAACCCGGCAAATATCAGCGGCCGCCCAAACTCGCGGTCGAGCCACTCCAGCGCCGTTCGTACATCCTCAGTTTCACCCCGGCCGTAATCATGCTCGCCGTGGCTCAATCCAATCCCCCGAAAGTTGAAGCGCAGCACCGGGAAGCCAAAACTGTTGAGCGCTTTCATCGCATGAAAAACCACCTTGTTGTGCATGGTCCCGCCAAACAGCGGGTGGGGATGGCAGACCAGTGCAGCATGAGTAGGATTCTCAACCCCGGAGTTAAGCAGTGCCTCCAGTTGCCCCGCTGGACCGTCGAGCATCAAAGATCGAATTGCAGAGCGAGTAATGTGCGGTGATTCCACCGCAATAGCTTAACCCGAACGGGTTGGAGAGCGAAGCAAGGTATTGTTCTCCATATCGGTGTACCCTCGTGTCCTTTGTGGTTTATGCTTTTCAGACCAATGGACATCATCGCCCTGACCCGCGAACTGGTTGACATCGAATCCATCACCGGAAATGAAGGCCCGGTGGGACATTTCCTGCTACGAAAGCTTCGCGAGCTCGGCTATAACGCTCACCACATCATCACCGAAGGCGAGCGTGCCAACGTCTATGCCACCCTGCCGCAGCAGCCCCATCCCAGCATCGTTTTCTCCACCCACATGGATACTGTCCCGCCGTTCATTCCTTCCTCGGAGGATGAGCACCGGATCTACGGCCGAGGCTCTTGCGATGCCAAAGGCATCATCGCTGGCCAGATCGCCGCCGCCGAACGTCTGCGCAATGAACAGATTTACATTGGCCTGCTGTTCCTGGTGGGCGAAGAGCGCGACAGCCTGGGCGCCAAAGTCGCAAATCAGCAGGCGAATTCCTGCAAGTTTCTTATCAACGGCGAGCCCACGGAAAACAAAGTCGCCACCGCCTCGAAAGGCGCGCTGCGCGCGGAACTCACCGCAACTGGCCGTATGGCGCATTCGGCATATCCGGAACTGGGCGAATCGGCAATCGATAAACTCATCGAAGCCCTACACAGATTGCGGGCCATGAAGTTGCCTTCCGATCCTGAGATTGGGCCTGCACCCTGAATATCGGCACCATCGAAGGCGGCCGCGCCCCCAACGTAATTCCCGACAAAGCCCACGCGCTCTTGCTCTACCGGTTGATCGGCCAGTCGGATGATCTTCGCCGCGAAATCGTCGAAACCGTAGGCAATCTGGCGAAAGTTGAATTCACTCTCGAGATTCCCTTCGTCCGCCTGCGCACTTTTGAGAGCCTGCCGACCATGGTAGCCGCATTCACCACCGACATTCCCGCCCTGAGCAATTGGGGTCAGCCTTTGCTGCTCGGCCCCGGATCGATTCACGTGGCCCACACCCCGAATGAGCATATTGAGAAAAAGCACTTGAATTATGCGGTGGATCTATATTGTGCGATCGCGCGGCACCTCTCGAAATCCTGAAATACCGAATGTTCACCCGCGGCAGGTCCGGTTCCATTCAAGGTAAATCGCGATTCCTTGCATATCCGCGCGAGTTAGACTATTTCAATGCCAGTCTCGACCCCAATTCTCTCGCCCAGGCCTCGTCTTCTTACCTTCGCTCCGCCATGCACCAGCCTATTCAGTGGCATGAGTGGGGAGACGAAGCATTCGAGAAAGCCAAGCGGGAAAACAAGCCTATCCTGCTCGACATCGGTGCCGTGTGGTGCCATTGGTGCCACGTGATGGACCGCGAGTCCTACGAAGATCCGGAGACGGCAAAAATAATCAACGAGCGCTTCATCGCCATCAAGGTCGATCGAGATGAGCGTCCCGATATCGATAGCCGCTATCAGGTCGCAGTGCAGGCGATCACCGGACAGGGCGGCTGGCCGCTTACCGGCTTCCTCATGCCCGACGGACGCCCGTTTTATGGCGGCACTTATTTTCCTCCTCACGACATGCAGGGGCGGCCCGGCTTTCAGCCGCGTGCTGCTGGCCATCTCTGATGCCTTTCGCGAAAAGAATAGCGACGTAAGTGAGCAGGCTCAGATGGTCGAAGGAGCAATCGCTCACGCCGAATCTTTCTCCGGAAAGACCGGCGATTTTTCAGTGCAAGTCATCCACGCGATTGTCGAGTCCGCCCTGAGGATGTTTGACGAAACAAATGGTGGTTTCGGAAGCGCACCGAAATTTCCTCATCCTTCGATTCTGGATTTGCTGATCGATCAGTATGTCGCGTGGATCGGGCGCCCACGCCGGTCGGCGAAAGCAACCTCCGCTCAAACAGATACTGGCCTTCCTTTAAGCCAGAGGAACTTGCAAGGTCTTTACTGCCACCCTCGAGAAAATGGCCCGCGGCGGAGTTTACGATCAGTTGGCGGGTGGATTTCATCGCTATTCGGTTGATGAGCGCTGGATTGTTCCCCACTTCGAAAAAATGTCCTATGACAATTCGGAGCTGCTGAAGAATTATGTCCACGCTTATCAGGCGACCGGCGAAAAATTCTTTGCAGATGTTGCGCGCGACATCATTCGCTGGGTTGACGAGGTGCTCAGTGACCGCGAGCACGGCGGTTTCTACGCGTCTCAGGATGCCGATATCTCGCTTGACGACGATGGCGATTATTTCACCTGGACCATGGACGAAGCCAAGTCAATTCTGGACGACACCGAATTTCAGGTAGTCACGCCTGCGCTATGACATCAATGAAATCGGTGAAATGCAGCACGACCCCATGCGCAACGTACTTCACCAGAGGGCTTCGATCGAGGATATTGAGGCGCGACTGAATCTTGGCCGGAACGCATTCGTGAACTCTTGCAGTCCGCGAAAAAGAAAATGTATGCCGCCCGGCTGCAGCGGCAGACTCCTTACATCGATAAAACCATTTACGTGAACTGGAATGCGCTTTTTGTCTCCGCATATTTAAAGCTGCAATCGCGCTTGATCTCGATAAGGTAAAGCACTTCGCCCTGCGATCGCTGGACCGTCTGCTGACGGAAGCCTGGAGGCCGAAACCGGCCTTAAACATGTGATCGCCTATTCGGACTCCGGCGCCGGACGCGAAATCGAAGGCTTTCTGGACGATTATGCTTACACCGCGAACGCCTGCCTTGACGCCTATGAATCTACCGCCGTGCTTGCATATTTTCGCGAGGCCCGGCAAATCACCGATACCATGATCGCCCAGTTTTACGACGAAGCTTCCGGCGGATTCCTCGACAGCAAGTCGAATCCGAATGCCGCCGGCGTGCTGGCCACCCCACGAAAGCCTTTTCAGGATTCGCCCACCCCCGCCGGCAATCCGATGGCTGCCATCGCATTGCTTCGCATGCATGACTACACCGGCGAAAATGGCTACCGCGAGAAGGCGGAGCGCACATTAGGCCTGTTGGCCGGAGTCGCAGGCCAGTATGGGCTCTTCGCCGGCACTTACGGGATTGCGGCCGACTTACGCCGTTTATCCGCATTCCCAGGTCGTCATTGTCGGAGAGGATGAGACCGCGGCACAGCTTTATGCGCAAGCGGCCTCCTCAGCCCTGATCGGACGATCGGCGATCAAGTTGAAATTCTCCCACGCCGTGGCGGAGAATTTGCCGCCCTCGTTAGCGGCCACCATTCCGGTCTTACCCGCAATCCAAGCCGAGAAAACCACGGCGGTGGTGTGCTCCGGATTCAGTTGTAAGCCGCCAGTCAATACCCTGGACGGACTGCGGCAGCAGCTTTTGTATTCTGAACCCTCCGCCGCATAGCTCGCACATTCTCTTTGCCTGCGAAATAAAATGGGGCCCAGATCTCATGATCTGGACCCCGCGATTACTTTACCGCTCCAGGTCTACTGATCGCCCGCGCCTCGCGGCGTCAGCGTCTGTGTATAGCTCAGGTTATCGATGTCGCGAAACATCGGTGTTCCTGGTGGCAAGTTCTGCGGCTGTGAGAACAGCGGATCGAAAATGTAATTTCGAACCGGCGGCTCATATACAGCATAGGTGCAGCATTTGAAGGTGCCGGTGGCGTAAGTTGAGTAATACATGCTCACCAAGGAGCCTTTGTAATTCAACGTGTCCCCGGTCCAGCTCTCGATATAGCGCAGGAAGTTGTGAACTCCGCCGTCAGTGCCGAAGCCAAAGTCGGTTGAGCTCGACCACGACGGGAACGGAAAGTTAATATTCTTACCCGCGGCCACTGCAACTCGGTAATAAGTGTTGCTCGCAGCTGGGCGTTGGCTGGCGTCGCTGGGATTGTTAAAGCTTTCCAGGTCTGTCCAGTTGTTAGAAAGCAAGGTGACAGCGTCCGCCACGATAGAAGCTGCCGCGTGAGCCGGTTCGGTGCCATTGGGGTTCGCCCACATGGGGTCCGACGCGCTGGTGTTGTAGTTGCCATAGATATAAACCGGCTGTTCCGAAGCAACCGTAAATCCCCCAGTGCCGTTTGGCAGAGTAGGCAGGTTGCCCAGCGAACCATCCACTAACTTCAGTCCGTGCCGGGCGCCACTCACCCAATTCGGACGTCCGGAGTTGAGGCAGCTGCTCATTCTTACAAACGCCTTCAGTGAGTTGCTGTTAACGCTGCTGTTGACGGTGGAGGCCCCGATATAACCAAAGCCCAGGCCCTCGTTCTTCATACCGAAGTTATCCAACACCCCGTTGTTATTCACGTCCTCAGGAGATTCATTTTTCCCCGTCGGAACCGGATCCAAAGCTCCATCCGGAGTTCCGGACGAACTGGACGAGTTAACCACATCTTCCAAACCGGAATCTCCGGTTTTGGTTCCTGCCAGCTGGTCTTGCGAACCGCTGGTACTCGGCAGCATCCCGCGGCGATCAGAAAAGTAAAGAATGTAACCATTCTGGTCGGTGTAGTTTACGGTCTTGCCGACTGTGTCATTCATCAGCCAGTTACGAAGGTTGCCTACGTCGAGTTCCACTACGTTCATCACTCCGTTAGGCGTGCAGCTGTTATTGCCAGCTTTTACGTCGCGAGGTTCGCCTTCGCGCGGATCATACAAATTGATCGGATACCAGTTACTCCGCGTAATGCTGGTCGCTTGCTTGCTGTCACCGTAGTACACCTTGTTGGTGGCAGAATCGATGATAACCTCGGGCGGCCGCGCGCTGTTGGCGCAACTGCTCGAACCACAACTCGAGGCTGCGGCACCGGCTGTATCCAGTGATCCGTTTCCGCTGCGTTCCGCGATTTGCTGCAAAATCAAAATCGCATTTGGATTGACCGGATTGGTTCCCGGCGACGTGGGAGGACTAATGCCACGCGCGAATCCCAACTGCAGCCACTGCTGGGTAACCGGCGTAAATCCGCCGTTGATCTCAACTTCCACCCGCAAGTAGCCATCAATCAAATTCCAGGTGCTGGTATTTGCGGTCGCCGGCGCAGTGTAATACGGGTAGCTGTTGCAGCTCGGCGCTTTGCAAATCGCAATGCTCGTAGGAATCGAACCAGTGGCCGCGCTAAGCATTGGAGCATACAACGAAAACGACGGCGAAGAACCGGGGTTCGGCACCAGCGTCACCGCCGTAGACGGCGGATTGCTGGGCGGATACTGCCAGTCTGGCGGCAGCGTCGTCAGGCTGTTCGTCCAGGTCGAGGGGTCAGGGATTGCCGTTGATCCCTCAGCAAAATAGGTCATATAAGATCCGCCGCTAGCCAAAGTTCCCAGCCCCGACGGTACCGCAGCCGGCACACCTTTGCTGTAATCCGGACCGCTGTTGTACTGGCCATTGGAAAGCCTGATGTTTTGCGAATCGCTGATTCCGCCGGGCAACTCTGCCGGATCATCCGTCAGCAACACCCGAATCTGCGCGCTGTTGTACATGCGCGAGGACCTATCGAGGAGGTCGTTGACTCCCCGGTCGGCGGCTTTCTGATAATTTCAAACGTTTGATAGGCGGTCGCCGAGTTGGTAGGAGTGGTCAAAGAAGCGCCAACCACAAACGGCAAAGTCAGCTGCTTAACTCCGGTATTGATTGTACTGCCATAGTTTCCGTCGGTGATCATGCCGCTGTAGACGGTTTGCGAGATGTTCTGCCACGACTTCGCTGGGCTTTCTGAAGAGGTCGTGTTGTACGCCGATTGTGGCGGATTGCCGCCTGCACCCACCAGACTGCCCTCAGTCTGGCTGATCGATCTGCAAGCCGGCTGTGAACCATCGCATCCCTGAGCTGCAGTCGGGATTAACACTGTGCCGGCATCGTTATAGCTCGTATCCAATAACCCGTTCGGTAAATTGTGCCGAATAACGTTTCCGTACGCGGTCAACTTATCGTGAAATGTTAACGTGTAGCCGTTAGCAACGCCCAGGTATAGGTCGCCGTTTGTGTGTACCCGTCCGTTAAAGTCCAGGTTAGGGCTGCTGTAGAAGCCCATGTCGCTGTCCGAAAATACACCGAATTGGAATACCGGAATCAGCGCAACCTCAACCGTGCGGATCATGCTTACTTCCTGTCCCAACGGCTCCAGCGCGGTGGCCTGCAAAGTAACAGGCACGGTCAATGCCGATAGGCCCTGATAAGGTCCGGTCTGAATCTGTGAGTAGCTGCTCTGCAATGTCCCGTTAGCGTTGGTCGCAGGCGTAAGGGTGTAAGTCACATATTTGACACCTGTAGCGTCGGGCGGAGGCTGGAGATTGCTGAGCGTGGTGATGTCGCTCGCCACCGGCGCCTGTATCTGCGAAAAAGTGTCAGAAAGGTCCGAAGTCATCTTTTCGATCGCGCCTTCGGCAGCTCGATATGCTACCGTGCTCTGCACGTCGTTCAACCCGGCTTTCTGTTCCGTATTGACCATTAACAACAGGCCCACCGCCATGCCTGACAGAATCAGCAGCATAAGCAGCGACGCAATCAGCGTAAAGCCGGCCTGCAGCGTTACGCAGATATGTTTCTTTTCGCGAGTTAGTTGTTGCAGTGTCGTTTTAGGATTGTTCATCCCCGTAACTCCTTCTGTTACTCCCGTACTTCGCTTACCGCCTTGCATTTCCTGAACCTGCTTCACTGGTACCTTTGCGAGAAACTAAGATTCCGAGCGCTCAACGTTGCCTGCAGATCGATTGACTGGTAACCCTTCGACATCGACAGTCCGCTATTGCTGGTGCCGGCTAACTGGCTCCGAAATGTCAGGTGAGTCACATTGATCGTCCTGATCTCGTTGGGACTTACTCCCAGGGACTCTCCCCCGTCGCAAGTCGCATTCTGCAAATTGCCGGTTGAGTCATACGTATCGTAGGTAAAACGAAGGTTGACGACGTTTTCCGCCACCGGAACCGGTTTGCGGGCATTGACTTGCCGCATCAGCACCGGAATCGGAGTACCGCCCGCAGGATTGGGTTCATTCCATAAGTAATAAGTGATTAACCATACGCGCTTGGCTAGAGCTCCCGGATCTACTGCTCCGACGTTGCTGACAATCTGCTTCAGATCATTTGACGTGGCAGAGGTCTGGTTGAGCTTTAACGAGTCGTTGTTTGCGAGTAATACGGTATAGGTCGGCCCTGCTCCGGGCGCCGCAGGACCCGTAACATTGGCCACCGCATATCCCGTAGTCGCGCTGGTGCCGCTTCCAAGTTTCGCCTGGAATAAGACTATGTCGCCCTGCTGCAGTCCAACTGCGGTGCTATTCACTCCTGGGTCGGCAGCGTTGGTCGATGTAAACGTAACTGACGTCCCATTGGTGTTATTGAAAGTGACCTGATAATCCTGCAGCGGGAAGTTAGAGTCGATATATGCAACCGTAATGATGTCAGTCGCACCCTGACCGGCGTTCAAAGTGATTCCTTTGCCGCATGCCGGAAGCGCACCATAAAGAAAAGGCACCGTTGAGCCACTGGGAATAGGAAAATTCAGGCCTGCATTGTTGTTCGATCCCAGATAGCCTGTTCCGTTGTAATCCAAGCCGTAGGCCGGCGTAACCCCAGTTCCCGCCGCTAGGCCTACCCCGCCTGACGGCAAGCCGCCGCCCGCCATGCGAATGTCCTTGGTCAGAAGGTTCATGGCTGCCCGCGCATCCTGCTGCATTTCCGCCTTCTGAGATACCACCCAGGTGGCGCCCATGCTGCGCGAAAATATTTGCACCGCTGTCCCCAACACCAGGGTTCCGACGATGAGGGCAATCAGCATCTCGGCCAGCGTGAAACCTGCACACGATTTGTAGTTGCTCTGCACTTGTCGCCTCTTATCGGTATTGCGAAATGTAGCCCGCGAGAACATACTGCTTTGCCAGAGCAGATTGGGGAGTGGTGTATTGGATCGTGACGGCTACGTTCTTCAGGTCGGCCACCGTGCTCCCACCTGACAACACATCCGTGATCACAATCTGGCGTTTGAAATTGGCGAGGGAGACAACTACGTCGTCCGCGGTCCCGACAATGCCATCCGGTCCCGGCAAAGTCAACACTTGCGCAGGCGCGGCGGAATCGTCTGCGGTTCCAATAATCGCATCGGCGCCGGCTTGATTAATCGGCTGCAGCCCGGTCACAAAAATTCCCGTCCCGCCACCACTCACATTCTCAATACTCGACCATTGAATGTTGTTGGTATCGCGGGCGGTATAAATACTTTCAAATGCATCCTGTGCCAGTTGCTTGGCAATGCGGTCTTCCTGCGCCGTCATGGTCGCAGACATCGACAGGCCAAACACTCCCAATAAAGCCAGCATCCCGATAGTCAAAATGAAGATCGAGATCAACACCTCAATCAGGGTGAACCCGGCATCCGCATTGGCGCGCTGTACAGTGCTCTTTTGAAATCTCATATTTGACCCCAGAAATAAGTGGCCGCTTTGTTCAGTCTCCAGCCTCGCAATCGTCCCGTCGCACCCCAAATGGTGATCGCTCGGGGAGTGCTCTTATCGCCGGCACGGCCGATGTAAATAACGCCGTTATTAGTATTTTGATTCGAATCCTGGGCCGATCCATCGGGATAAAAATAGACGGAGGTCGTATCTGTCGCCGACGCGCCCACTACACCCTGGTCCAGATCGACTGGCACGGTGCCGGTTCCAAACCCGTCCGGTCCAACATTGGGAAAAATGCTTTGCACTACAAACGACGTATCCGTCGGCAACGCATAAGTGGTAATAACTGCACCTGTATCGGCCTGCGTAATCGAAACCGTATTGGGTGTCACCGTATTGTTAAACGCAACAATGTAAACGCGGCGAGTACCGACCGCCGATTCCCGGGCTGTGCGTAACGCGCCTAAAGTGATCGAGTAAGCGCTGACCACGTGTGCCTGATTGACAATTGGACCAACCGACATGAATGCGATCCCGGACGCTATCAGGGCGATGACGACAACAATCATCATCTCGATAATTGAGAACCCGCGCATGTTGTGGGAACGCATGTATAGTTTTCCTTACAAAAAAGTATCGCTGAGATTCACAAGGCTATAAACGGTACACAAGTAACCCTAAGTAATTGTCCTTCCGGCTCAGATTTGCATGACTTTGGAATGTCTTTCGCGCAGCCGCTCGTGTCATGCACTTTGCCTGGTGAGGAATAATAGGCATAAGCGGAAGTCGAACTCAGATACCCGACGTACCCTCACCAACGTAACTAGAGATAAAAGCGGCGCCGGGAGGAATGGAAGCAGCCCTGCCGTCAATTGGAAGAAAAGTTCTGGCGAGACATTCAGAAGCAGCGCCCGGCATACTCTATGCCGGTCGATTTCACAGCCGCAGCAGCAGTCGCAGCAAATTCGACCCGTGATCGGCCTGGGTCACGAACAGGTTTTGGTAACCAGGCAGCACCCAGTCCGCTCCGGCAGCCTCTAATTCGGCCTGCGGAGAAGTCGTAGGAAGGGCGACCACCAGGGCCCCGGCAGCCTTCCCGGCGCGTATGCCCGCCGGTGCATCTTCAAACACGACGCATTTAGACGCTGGCACTCTCAGCAGGGCCGCTCCTTTTATATAGGGCTCAGGATCGGGTTTGCCGTTAGTAACATCATCACAAGTTACGATGTTGCGTGGAGTCGGCAGACCGGCAACCTTCAATCGGACCTGGGCCAATGGTTTTGAGCACGAGGTCACCAGCACCCACTGGTTGTCCGCAAGCGAGCTGAGCAGCTCACGCGCGCCCGGCAGCGCGACCACACCTTCTGTGTCCTCAGTCTCGCCGCGAAGAATAATTTCGTTTTCTTTTTCGTAATCAGCCTCCGGCAGGATGTCGCGGACCGTGGCTATGCTGGGGCGCCCGTGCGCTTGTCTGACAGTTTCCTCGGGGTCGAGTCCGCGTGCAATCGCCCACTTCGTCCATACCCGGGCCACGGCCGGAGTGGAATCAACCAGCACGCCGTCGAGATCAAACAGCAGCCCACTGCAGATCACCTCAACCATGATTAAACGATAACAAATGACCAAAAATTATGCGGGCGAATTCATCTGCGCGAACAACGGCTTCAGCGCAGGATACAGCCGGCGGAAATTTTCGTATTGAACTGCCAGCGCTTTCATCGCCTTGGTATTGGGCCGCACCTGCTGTTGCACTTTGACCACGGCATCACAAGCCTGGTCGACAGAAGCCCAGAACTTCGCGCCCACCCCCGCCAGCAATGCCGCCCCGTAAGCTGCGCCTTCCTCGGCGGTAAGAATCTCGACGTCGTGTCCGTAAACGTCAGCCTGAATTTGCCGCCACAACGGCGAGCGCGCCCCTCCGCCACCCAGGCGTACGTTCCGCACTGGGACCTGCATTTCATCGAACAAGGAAAATGTATCTTTCAAGCTGAACGCCACGCCTTCCAAAACCGCGCGAACCACATGCGCGCGAGTGTGACTGGCCGCCAGCCCGCTCAGAGTTCCACGCGCGTTCGGATCGAGATACGGCGTTCTTTCACCCATCAGATATGGCGCCCACAATACTCCGTCTGAACCCGGAGGCACCGTCGCAGCTTCTCGCGTCAGGTCGTCGTAAGACGATCCGCCCAGCAGATCGCGAAACCAGCGTAAAGATAATCCCGCCGCCTGAGTCACTCCCATGACGTGCCATCGATCGGGAACCGCATGGCAAAAAGTGTGCACTCGGCCCTTAGGGTCCATCGCCGGCGAGTCCGTGGCTGCGAACACCACCCCCGAAGTTCCGATGGTTGCACTCACCGCGCCTGCTCGCACGATGCCCATGCCCACCGCTCCGCCCCCTTGGTCTCCCGCGCCCGCAACCACCGGTGTTCCAACCTTCAGTCCGGTATGCGAAGCTCCCTCGTCTGAAATTCGCCCGCAAATCTCCGGCGACTCATAAAGCTTCGGCAAACAACTCATTGCAATCCCTGCCGCCGACATCATCTGTTCTGACCAGCGACGGTGCGCCACATCCAGCATTAACGTCCCAGATGCTTCCGCAACATCCATCGCATGTTCGCCTGTGAGCCGGAAGCGAACGTAATCTTTGGGAAGCAACACGCGACGGAAGCGCTTCCATAATTCCGGTTCGTTGTCGCGCACCCAAAGCAGCTTGGTCAGCGTGAAATTGGTGAGAGCCGGATTGCTGGTGAGCTCAATAATTTTTCGTTCGCCAACGTTTACGTTGAGCCAGTCGCATTGCGCCTGCGTCCGCTGGTCACACCAGATCAGCGCCGGCCGCAGAACTGAATTGTTCTCGTCCAACAAAACCGCGCCGTGCATTTGCCCGGCCAAGCCCACCGCGGCGATCTCGGATGATTCGATTCCCGCTGCCGCAATTGCTTGACGCACCGCAGCCCCGGTCGCTCCATGCCAGTCATGGGGATCCTGCTCCGCCCAACCAGTCTTGGGGGATGCGAACGGAACATGCTCGCAGGTTGCGGATCCCACAATCTCGCCATCGCGGTTTATAAGCACGGCTCGCGTGCCGCCCGTGCCCACGTCGATCCCCAGCAGATATTTCATACTTTTTCAGGTATGCTGATTGCGCAAAACGAGACAGTTTAGCACGCCGCGGCCATCCCAAATTTCGTAGTTGACCGAGCAACCCGCGCGTGAGCACGACCGTCTCAGTCGTGATTCGAATCACAGCACTGGAGGAACTATGCGCAACCGTGTAATTGGTGTACTGAGTACGTTATTGCTTTTGGCAGGAATGGGTCTGTGGGCCCAAAATCGCGAGATGGCCCGTCATGAACCGCATATGAGCGCCGCCCTGGGACATCTGCAACAGGCGAAGGACGAACTGCAGCGGGCCACTCCCAACAAGGGCGGACACCGCGAAAAGGCCATGGAATTGATCAATCAAGCCATCCAGCAAGTGCAGGAAGGCGAGCAGTATTACGAACAGCATCCGGTCAGATAGCTCGAATTGTCCAAAAATTACTTAACTCTTGCGGCGGCTAATTAGCGGAAGCGATCGAATTCCGCCGATTAGCCGTCGCCGCATTTTCCTCGCAAATTGAAGATCCAGGAAGCCTTCCGTGGCGCTGGGCATCCGCAGCCCGTAACTGAACCACCACGGTTTTTTTACCCGCGCTATCAAATCAACATCGATATATTTCGTGTGTACCATTTCCTCAAGTCCGGCTTTCCCGTGAGTGCGCCCCATCCCGCTGGCTTTTACCCCTCCATGTGGCGCTTCGCTGATCGCATAGCATGAGACCGCATCATTCACCATCACCGTTCCCGCTTTGATCTGACGCGCGATTTTTTCGCCCCGCGACCGATCCCGCGTCCAAACGCTGGCCGCCAGTCCATATTCCGAATCATTAGCCAGTCGCACCGCTTCATCATCAGATTCAAATGGCATGATGGGAAGCGCCGGCCCGAAGCTCTCGTCACGCATGATTTGCATTTGGTGAGTGACATCGGCCAGCACCGTCGGCGCATAGAAATTCCGGCCTAGCGCCGGCAATCGCTGACCGCCAACCACTATGCGCGCGCCCTGGCTTCGAGCGTCTTCCACATGCTGTTCGATAATCCCCAGCTGCCTTTCATGGATCAGCGGACCAACATCAGTCGCCGGGTCAGCCCCTTTTCCCACCCGAAGCCGCCGGGTTTTTTCCGCACACATTGAAACAAACGCCGGGTAGATGCTGCGATGAACATAACACCGCTCCACCGAAAGGCAGGTCTGTCCTGCATTCATAAAAGCTGCCCAAACCGCGCCGCTCGATGCAACGTCGATATCCGCATCGTCCCGCACGATCATGGGATCTTTGCCCCCGAGCTCAAGTATCACGGGAAGCAGCCGGGCGGCGGCGCTTTGCGCAATCTTTTTTCCGGTCGCGACGCTGCCGGTGAAAATCAACTTGTCGATCTCGGATTCGAGCAGCGCCGCCCCGGATTGGCCATCGCCCAGCACAAGCTGAAAAACATTCTCCGGTAGTCCTGCTTCGCGGCACAATTTGGCCAGCTCAAGCGCGGAGAGCGGCGTCAACTCAGAAGGCTTCAGTACCACAACATTTCCTGTCACCAGGGCAGCAAGCGACTGGCTCGCAGGAATTGCGAAGGGATAATTCCACGGCGAGATGATTCCGATAACGCCGTGAGGTTCACGAATCAGATATCCACTTTTGGTCTTCGTCGCCAGGCTGCCGTGCGCCACCGGTTGATCGCGCAGAAACCCATAGCTCTCATCGAGAAGGAACCGCGTCGTATCCAACCCTACAAGAATTTCCGAGAGCAGCGCTTCGGCGTACGGCTTGCCGGCTTCGGAGCTAATGGTCCGGGCGATCTGCTGCTTGCGGTCATTCAGCAGCCGTTGAAAATTCCTGACAAACTCCAGTCGTACTCTCAGCGGAGTCCGCTGCCACCCCGGCTGTGCCGTCCGCGCGCGCAACACGGAATCAGAAACGTCGCGCGCCGAAGCGCAAGCAAATTCCTGCAGAACCTCGCCGCTGGCGGGATCCACGGCGCGAATCACTCTTTCCCCGATTTGCAGGTCAGTCGCCATTGGCCGATGATCGTGCGCTAGTATTCCACGTTTACCAGATATAAGCCGCTGGCCGGAGCGGTTGCTCCCGCCGAGGAACGGTCGCAGGCTTTCAAGATCCTTGTCACATCAACCGGCTTCAGCGTTCCCTTCCCCACGAGTAAAAACGTGCCCACCAGATTACGCACCATGTGATGAAGAAACCCCCTGCCGCGTACTTCATAAATCAGTTCCGGCGACTCTCTCCGCCATTGCGACGAGAAAATGCGGCGAATGTTCGAAACCTCGCCCCTTCCGCGCTCCCCATCAACCGCGGCGAAGGAAGTAAAATCATGCTCGCCTTCGACCAGCCCTCCGGCCTCCTCCATCGCGTTTTCGTTCAGCGGGTAAGGATAATGCCAGACATAGCGCGCCAAAAACGGAGGGCAAATCGCGTCCCGATAAATTCGGTACCGGTAAGTTTTTGCTTGCGCCGATTTGCGTGGATGAAAATCGGCCGCGACCTCCTCCGCTGCCAGTATCCGAATCGAATCCGGAAGCATATCGTTGAGCGCAACCACAAAATTCTGTACCGGAATCGCAACTTCCGTCTGCACCGTAGCGACCTGCGCCAGCGCATGCACTCCAGCGTCGGTCCTTCCCGATCCCTGCGGCAGTACTTTTTCCCCGGTGAGCCGTCCAATGGCTGAGGCCAGCGTGCCCTGGACGGTCGCAACCCCGGGTTGAATCTGCCATCCGGCGAAATCCGTGCCGTCATAGGCAATGGTCAGCTTGAGATTGCGCATGTAGAAATCGAATCTTCACAAATGAAGCTGCATCCAAGATTACAACCAATTGTGTGCACCTGGATGTCGCAGCCTCGTGCGGCCTTCAACTGCTCGGCTATACTGGTGCATTCTTTTTCACACATAAAAACTGCTGGCTGCGTCTCGAAGTTGCTCCAGGCGATTGTGGACTAAGGACGCAAAAGCAGAAATCTGGAACCTGGAAAAGACTTTTGTCGTAACAAGCAGTGATTAAGATTTAGTAACCAGTGCTTTAGCTCGTCGTCCCATGCCCTTTTATGCAGTTTAAGAATTGATGGAGAGAATCGAATGTCTTTGTCTTTGTTGCAATGCGCCTTCCGAAATGTGATAGCGGTAGTCTTACTGTTCGCGTTTCCCTTGAGCATTTGGGCGCAGGATGCGCAGCCGGCTCCCGCGCAAACCGGCGCCACCCCGCCACCTTCGTCGCAGGCGCTGCCCGCCGCCCCCTCGCCCCACCAGCATCCCTTCGTGGTCGAAGATTACGCCAAGCCCAAGCGGCCATTTCCTAACGTCATTGCGCCTTACACTGCGCGTAACGTGCCCCCGCCCGATCTATCCAATACGCCGCGCATCGAGCAGTTAATGCGCGATGGCAAGGTTTATCTCTCAATGGACGATGCCGTTGCTCTGGCGCTTGAGAATAACCTTGACATCGGAATTGCTCGCTACAACTTGAATATTGCGGACACGGATGTGTTGCGCGCGAAATCAGGGGCCAATCAGATCCTGGGCGTCAACACCGGCACCGTACAAAACACGCCGGGAGGTGGGGTCGGTGGTTTGAGTGGCAACGTCGGCTCAGGACCGGGCGGAACATCTCCGGCTGCGGGAGGCATTGGCGCTGGAACTGCCGGGATTGTAAACACCACCGAAGGTTTGGGCCCGGTTATCTCGAGCTACGATCCCATCTTGAGTGGAACACTGCAATCGGATCACGCGCGGTTCATTCCCACCAGCCCTTTCAGCGGCACTGCGCAAAATACCACGACCGGCAACTTTAGCTATCAACAGGGCTTTCAGTCGGGTACAAACCTCTCTGTGGGTTTTACGAATTCCCGGGTCACCTCAAATAACCCCTTCCAGACTGTAAGCCCCGCGCTAAGTTCGGGTTTCCAATTCAAGCTTTCGCAACACCTTCTCCAGGGTTTTGGCTTTCTTCCGAATGACCGTTTGATTCGCATCTCAAAAAACGATCGTGAAATCACCGACGTTGCCTTCCGACTGCAAATCATTACAACCATTGATCAGATCGAGAACCTCTATTGGAACCTGGTATATGCGTATGAGAACGTCAAAGTGCAGCAGGAGGCGCTGGCATTCGCGCAAAAGACTCTTTCCGACAACCAGAAGCAAGTCCAGATCGGCAGTCTCGCCCCCATTGAAGTAGTGCGGGCGCAGAATTCAGTGGCAACTGATGAGCAGAATCTGGTGCAGGCGCAGACCAATCTCGATTTGCAGCAGCTGTTGATGAAAAACGCTCTCAGCCGCACCTTGCAGGATCCACAACTTGCCAGCGCAGAAGTAATTCCAACCACCACCATGGCGCTTCCGCAACAGGAGCCGGTGGTGCCAACCGAAGACTTAATCAATGAAGCCCTCCAGCATCGACCTGACTTGACGGAATCTCGGATCGATCTGGTGAATCGCGACATCAGCGCCCGCGCCATAAAAAACGCATTGCTGCCGACCCTGGACCTTTTCGCATATTACGGCGGTTCGGGCACTGGTGGATCCCAGAACTCGAATTACATTTGCGTAAACCAGCCGGCCAACAGCTTTTGCAACGGGTTTGCAGCCACCCCGCAGATCTCTTACGGTTCCACCCTCAATGATTTGATTAACTCCGCAGCTCCCGATAAAGGGGTCGGGGTTACGCTCAACATTCCCATTCGCAACCGTGAGGGACAGGCGCTTCAAACCCGAAGTCAGCTTGAATACCGTCAGGCGCAGATGCGCCTGCAGCAAATCGAGAATCAGGTGCGAATTGAAGTACGCAACGCACAGTTTACCGTTACCCAAAACCATTCGTCGGTGCAAGCGGCCCAGGCGGCAGTTCAACTCGCTCAACAATCGCTTGAGGCGGAACAGAAAAAATTTCGCCTGGGAGCGTCAACCGGAACAAATGTGCTGAACTACCAGTCCCAACTTGCAGCCGCAGAATCACAACGCGTTTCGGCTGAAGCGGCCTACGAAAAAGCGGAAGTTGAACTCGATCGCGCCACTGGCCTGCTGCTCGAACACGCCGGCATTATCATGGATGACGCAGTCAAGGGTGAGGTAACGCACATGCCGAAAATTCCCTATGTCGCGCCCAGCCAGGACGTGCGCTCCGTGATGCCGACGTCCGATGGCCAGCAACCGCAAACTCAACAGCCGCAACCCCAACAGCCCGCGCCTCCGCAATAATCCGCTCGAAAATAAATCGGCTCGAATGCCCCACTCTTCTCGCGTCCTTCGCGAGAGGGTGGGGTCTTTGATTTCCAGGGAGGCTCCATTCCGAACTACGCGCAAATTTTTCGAGCACGCTGCTTCGCTTGACTTCTGCGTTCGCATTCAGCTAATCTCCGCCCTGCTCTGGCATGGGGCCAGAGCGTCCCCGTAATTCTCTCTACATTTCAAGCACCACCCATTTCTTCTCGAGGAGGATCGCATCTATGAAGAGCATCGCAAGTTGTTTATTGGGAGCAACACTCTTAGGCGCCAGCCTGACTTTGGCAGTCGCCCAGGAAGCGCCCGAAGGGACCACGCCTCCGCCAAAAGTATTAGTCATCGACCGCGAATTTCTAAAGCCGGGAAAAGGCGGGGCGGTTCACGAAAAATCGGAAAGCGTCTTTGTGCAGGCCTTCGCCCGCGCCAAATGGCCTACCCACTATTTTGCGCTCAACTCCCTGAGCGGAAAAAATCGTACCCTGTTCCTGATCGGCTACGACTCGTTTGCGGACTGGGAAAAAGATGCCATGGCAACGCAGATGAATTCTGCGCTTTCCTCCGCAACCGACCGTGCAGCCATGGCTGACGGCGAACTGCTCAGCGAAACCGACGCCGGCGTATTCACCTATAACGAAGACCAAAGCCTGCGCGGCCCGGTTGATATAGCGCGCATGCGCCTGATGGAAATCGCGGTCTATCGCGTCCGCCCCGGACACCGGCACGAATGGAATGAACTGGTAAAGCTGGTTAAAGCCGCCTACGACAAAATTCCTGATACTCACTGGGCCATGTACGAAGCGGCATATGGACCCGCCGACGTCGAATATCTGGTGGTTATCCCCATGAAATCCGCATCCGAACTTGACAAAGACATGGACAACAATAAACAGTTTGCCGAAAACATTGGCGAAGACGGGATGAAGAAACTCAGCGAACTCGAGTCGTCAGCCGTTGAATACACCCAGACCAATCTGTTTCAGTTCAATCCCGCGATGAGCTACCCTCGGGAGGAATGGGTGAAGGAAGATCCGGGCTTCTGGAAACCCAAAGCTGGCATGCATGAAAAGGCTATGCCGAAAAACAAAGGCGAGGAGAAGCCCGCAGCCAAGCCGTAACTAACCCGAAACTAAAAAGGACAGCTCGCGGCTGTCCTTTTTTCTTTTTCCAGTAGGCGAACAAATAGCGAACATGATAATATCCATTTCGTGGCTCGGCGTCCCGATATCGGCCTGCGCGATGTGAGCGATGAGGGTTCTCGCAACAGCGAAGTCATGAGTAATGAGCAGCTCAAGCAATTGCGTGGCAGTCTGTCCCGCATCAGCTTAAATGCGGCACGACACGCCTACCACACCGCTTATGCCCGCTGCCGCATGGTCAACGATCGTGTTCCCAGCGCGCGTTCGATCCAGGAGCTTGTACAGGTGTGGAAACAGTTGTGGAAACGCCGCTAGTTGCCGGTCAGCTGCCCGCTCCACGCGAAGTCGAAAAGCCTTTCCCCAAAACTGCGCCAGGATAAAAGTGCACCGAGTGGCGTCGCCTACGAATCAGAACTTGCAGCGACGGCCACGTCGCGCCGCCCGTCATACGGAGGAAAAAATGCCCCACAATCTGAACCACTCAATCGCACTTCTAACTCGCACTCCCGCCGTTCTCAACGCCCTTCTCCGTGATCTTCCCGAAATCTGGACTAATCGCAACGAAGGCGAAAACACCTGGACCGCATCCCAGGTTGTCGCTCACCTCATCCACGCCGAGCGCACCGATTGGATACCGCGCGCCAAGATTATCCTGCAATTCGGCGATACTCAGCCCTTCGCCCCGTTCGACCGGCTGGGACACGTGGGCGAAAGCCAGGGCAAATCAATCGGCCAGTTGTTAGATGAATTCGTGCGTGTGCGTGCGGACAGTTTGCGCGAACTGAGCGGGTTAAATATTCAGCCTGAAGATCTCGATCGCGTCGGACGCCATCCCGCGCTTGGTCCCGTCACTCTCTCTGAACTGCTGGCGACCTGGGCAGCCCATGACTTAACTCACCTGCATCAGATTTCAAGGACGATGGCCCATCAATATCGCCACGCAGTCGGCCCATTCAGCGCCTATCTTGGAGTTCTGCAGTGCGCCGGGCACAGCTCCTGAACACCGGTCAGAAGAAATAGCGCCATCTAATCGTTGCGGAATGTAATTACTTTCTTCGCCCTGGCATGCTGGCTTCTGACGGTGCGGGCCACATCCGCAATAGGCACAAAAGCTGGCGCTGGCATGCATTCCCACAGTGGCCTTTCGCCTTGCGCAAAAGTGATAGCGGACCTTTCCCTCAAGTCCTGCTCGGTTGCCAGTTCCGTCTGCGAGGCGTGCTGCGGATGTTCCGGCATAACAAACATTTGCGGTTGCGCACTGACGTAGCTGGCAATCACCTGTCCCGACGCGGCCATAGAAAACAAAATGCACGAACAAAAAAGGAAGAAGCAGCTCTTCATTGTTAATCTCCGCCTTTAGGAGCTCGATCCATCAATTTAGAAGCTCCGGCTGCCTGTATCAAAGCAACCCCGATGCCAAAGCCGGCTTGCCAAAACCATGAAGCCATTGGCTCATTCTCGGGAACTGGTCCGAGCGGCGACCGGCCATTGTGCATTAATTTGCACATTATTATTCCGGCCTTCAAACCTCCAGGAACTTTTCCCTTTGGTCCCGCGTACCTAAGCCCAGGACGATTTATGGCACTTTCATAAACCGATCCGTTCTGAAAGGACGCCTATGAAAACTATGAGAAACCCGGTGTTGGCCCTCGCCCTATGCGCCGTAGTCGGAATGAGCGCTAGCCTCGCCTTTGCCGTAACCACCGTCCGTTACCTTCACGTGCGGGTCAGCAACCAATCCACCCATGAACTGGTTCGAGTCAATGTGCCCCTGATCCTCGCCGAAAAAGTGATTCCCGCCATCAACGATGGCGATCTGCGGGATGGCAAGGTCCACATCGGCGACATGCACGCCGACAAAGTGAATGTGCGCGCCATCCTCGATGCCCTGAAAACCGCGCCCGAAGGCGAGTTCGTCACCGTGCAAAATACCGGCGACGATGTTCGCGTAGCCAAGGAGCACGGCCAGGTCGTGGTGCACGTCATCGACAAGAACTCCAAAGAGAATGTCGATGTAACCGTTCCCTGGGATGTAGTCGAGGCCCTGGTCTCCGACACCAGTGAAAATCAGCTCAACGTTGAAGCCGCAATCAAAGCGCTTGAAAATGTCGGCGACACAACTTTAGTTCGCGTCAGCGGGTCAGACGAGAACGTTCGCGTCTGGATCGATTCGCACAACACCGACTCCGAATAAGCGTTCACTGCAAGGAGAACTGCAATGATCTTTCTCGCCAAGCTTGGTATCGGCGTATTGGGGACGGCGCTTGCCGGCGCCGCCGCCCTCTCCAGCGAGGGCTTCATTTACGTCAATGTTCAGCAAAAGCAGCCGGGTGGTACCCATGTGCATGTGCTGGTCCCGGCCGCGCTCGTGCCCACTGCTCTCCACTTCATGCCCCGACATAATTTCGCCGGCTCACCGCACAATATGCGCGAGGCGCTGCCCATCATCGATGCCGCCATTCCCGCGCTCCAGGCCGCTCCCGACGGCGTCTTAGTCGAAGTCGAGCAACCTGATCAGCACGTTCTGGTGGCAAAACGCGGAGGATCGATCATCGTGGACGTGCATGATCTCGACCAGACGGTGCATGTTTCTGTGCCTCTGATCGCCGCCCAGAGCGCAATCCACCAGATCGCCGAAGCCACCTCCGCCGACTGACGTTGAAGTTTTGCGCGAGCTTTGCTTAAACCGGGGTGAACTCAATCGCGAAACCGTGGCGAGGTTTTTTACCTCGCCAGCCTCACGTCTTTCTTCAGTCCGACGGCATGCAGAATGTCCAGCGAAAATTCACTCACGAAGTTGTACCCGCTTCCAATCCCAACTTGTGACAACACGCTGTACGCGCCGCCTTTCCATATGTTGTGTTGTTCCGGCAGCCAGGTGTTATAGAGCAAGCCGGCGGCGAACGCTGCGGTGTACATCGGGATTTGCGGCCTCAGTTCGCGCTCGCTGCGGTCGTAGGCAACGAAGTTTCTCGAAACCGCATGCCGCGTGCGAGCCCAGAATCCCTGACAGCGGCAAAAATCATAACGCGGCTCCAATCCAAGCAACGCATTCCCTCCCGAAAGCACACTATTCTGGACCACAAATTCCCCATAGCGCGCCGCATAGCGCCGCCCATATCCCGCAAAACCCCCGCCCCACGCGTGAGGCTCGCCGCGAGCCTGGTCAATGCCCGCGGAAAACGCTCTGGCCACATAAGACCCGGCAGTCAGAAACGTCTGCCGAAAATAAATCTGCGCGCGTTGCGTATTCGATAAAGTTTCAAGCCGCCCCTGCGCCGGAATGTAAGGCCCAATAATCCACTCAATCGGCAGCCGCCCCAGTTCCTCAGGTTTAGACGGCGAGTTTTCCTGCCTGCTGGGATTCTCCGGATAGGCATCAGCCGGGCTTTGCTGCGCCATCGCACCCTGCACCAACAGACCGAATCCCAAACACAAGCCAACCCACACCCGCGCGCCGCACCCAAAATTGCCGCGTCTTCCACGAAAGCAAAATATCAATCGATGCACGAGTAGAAATAAGTCTACTTCACGCTTCAGCAATTCTCTGTCACAAACGCGCCGGTGCCCCACTCAAGCCTTGCTTTTGGCCAGTGCCCCACTCAAGCCCGCCTTTGGCCTGAGCGGGTTTTCCGCCGGGAGAAGAAAGCTCCGTATCAGGGCACGGCTTAAGCCGTGCCGCCTCCGCGCCGTCCGATGCAATATAGTGCGTTAAACCCAAGCGCGACGGAAGCAGCGCCCTAATGTGGGCCAGCCTCCCAAACCCCTGTCATTCCGAGCGAAGAAGATCCTACGCGAAGCGAAGGATCTTCGCAGTCGAGGAACCTGCTTTTTGCCCGCGGCGCAACCAAACCCGTAAGGACGGGCGTACACAGTCGACGATGGCGATAGCGCGCGCGCGAAAGTCCGCAACCGCGAACGCAGGTGAGCGGAGTCGACCTAAGTTCGCTTCACCGTCCACCACACCAGCGCACCTAGGCAGCCATTTTTCCATCGTGCGAAAGCATTCCAAATCCCTGTCATTCCGAGCGAAGAAGATCATTCGCGAAGCGAAGGATCTTCGCAGTCGAGGAACCTGCTTTTTGCCTGCAGCACCACGAAATCCGGGGGCGGGCTGGCCCACCCTTTCTTTGCCCGCATCGCCTATACCGAGGCTGCCCCACCCTTTGCGATTTTCAAAGGGTGGGTACCACAACTGTGTGCATCGCTGCTCGCTGCTATCACCGCCTGTGGCGACCATCAGCGACTCTGCGCCTCCCCCACGGGTTTCGTCGCGCCGCACACAAAAAGCAGCTTCCTCGACTCCGAAGATCATTGCTTCGCGAATGATCTTCTTCGCTCGGAATGACAGGAATTTGGGAGATGCCTTCGGCACGCTCGTATCAGGGCACGGCTTAAGCCGTGCCAAACTCGTAAACGCCCGTTTCAACGCGCGGACGAAGTCCGCGCCCAAACTGTGCAAATTTCTTGTCAATGCCCATTTCTGGTGCAATTCCCCCGAACCTCCTGATTGCATTCCAAATATAAATCTCCAAATCGTGGCACAATTCCCCTTCAAACTTGCTATTCTGGATTTATAGAAGAGAAAAAGGCGCGGCCTCTAAAAGAGCCGCGCCTTTTCATGTTTGGCCCCAAAGGCGCGGCTTACAGCCGCGCCTTTTTGTTTCAGACCCCTTGGGAGAATTTCGTGAACCTAGAAGTGGATTCCACCAAACCACAGCTCAACACTAAACGTCGCGGCGAGGTCGCCGAAGCCGCTTTTCTTCACAAAGCTGCCTCTCTCGGCTTCAGCGTCGCCAAGCCTTGGGGCGAGAGCGACCGCTATGATTTCATCCTCGACTCCGGCGATCGCTGCTGGCGCGTGCAGGTGAAATCCGCGCACACCAGCGCCATCAACGGATACAGCTTCCACGCCTGTGGCAACGTGCGCAAAAACCGCTACACCGCCCGCGATATTGATTTCATCGTCGGCTATGTCGTGCCCGATGACGTTTGGTACGTCATTCCTATCGCCGCCTACGCCGAAAGGACCACCATCAAAGTGTTCCCTTCCAGCAAGCGCCGAATGTCGCGTTACGAAAAATACCGCGAAGCCTGGGAATCCATGCGCAACCCCCAAGCCATCGCTCCGAGCGTCGAGTAGAGAAAAAAGCCCCGTCTTGCGGCGGGCCCTATTACCTGCCGAGCCCGGGGTGTCCCGCTTCTCGCTGCCTTTGCGAGAAGTGGGATTAACGGGAGGGCACGGCTTGAGCCGTGCCGGTAAAAGTGCCGCTCGACATTGTGCGACGAAGAAGCAGCGGTCGGTTTGGCCGTACATTATAAGAGCAGGTTTTTTCGATTGTGACTCGTGGCTGAAAACGATGTGGGAAGGCTTGCAGAGTCGCTCAGCGCAGGAGTTGGCCCACCCGACGTTTTACGTAAGAACGATAGACATAGAGTGGGCGTCCGACGACTGCGCGTTCATCGACTAATCCAAACTCCGGTGTGCGGCTGTCGTAACTGAGATCTCGGTTGTCTCCCATCACAAACAGCTTCCCGGTGCTTACGGTAATCGGGCCAAAGGTGTCCAGCTGAGGATTGAGCCCCTTAGCAAGCGAGTGTTCAACAAAAGGTTCATCCAGGACATGTCCATTGAGCAGTACTACCTGATCTTTTCCCTGGATTGTGTCCCCGCTCTCGGCGATGACCCGCTTTATTGTTGGGCGATCCTCCGTTTGGATCAATACCAAATCGTCGTGCTTCACGGGCCGCTGCCGATAGTAGATCGAGTCTGCGATGAAGTACTCGTGTTGTAACAGAGTGGGTTCCATTGAGGCTGAGGCAAACGCCAGCGGACTAAATCCTGCGATCGGGAGAAGCGGAACGAAGACCAGTTTGACGCAAGCACAGACCAGAGGCAGAGCAGGCAGAAGCCACCATTTTGAAATAGTAGGCGTGTCCGGTGTCTTGCGTTCAAGTAGTGCCGCACACGCTGCATAAATGCATATCCCAAGCCACGCCAGCATCGGCAGGATGAGTCCGGCCATCGTCCGAGGCAACCTCAGCGGCCAGAAGCATGCCAAAACGGCAACAAACAGCACCAACAACAAGTAGCCCTTACGCTTCTGTCCCAATAGCAACTGGCCCAGACCAGGCGCCAAAGCGGAGAGCAGAGCGGCAATGATGTGCTGTTTCTTTTCCGCCGAATGCCTCGGCACGCTGACCGATTCGGGCGCTGACGCTGTCATCGAGCCAGCAATATAACAAAAAGCCCCGGCTTTCGCCGAGGCTTTTAAGTTCACGCGGACAAGAGTGTCCGCGCCACACGGTTTTGGCCGACGGCCAACGACCAATGGCCAACGACGCTGGTGAAAGCCCTAGCTGGCGCGCGGCATTGGCTTGTCCGTCTTTGAGAAGTCGGCTTTGGCTTCGCCGGCGGAAGAAACGTCCTCGGCGCCGGTGCGCTCCAGGATTTCCTTCCCTTTCTTCGTCCAGTCGGAATTGTCGGAGTGAACCGAAAGCAGAATGCCGCCTTCTTTCACGCGGCCTTCGTAACGCTTGGCTTCGTATTCAGGAATGCCCATGCCGATGAGAGCGCCGGTGAGCCCTCCAATGGCGCCGCCCACGCCGACTCCGGCCAGCGCAGCCACGATCGGTCCAGCTGCAATGAGCGGTCCAACGCCGGGGATGGCAAGTGCTCCGATCCCGGCCAACCACCCTAACCCGCCTCCGATCACTGCTCCGGTGCCTGCGCCCGTGGCGGTGCCTTCCGGGGCCTTGGTGTTCTTCTGGTGGGCAAAATCTTTTGTGCCTTCGTTCTCCGGAAACAAGACAGAGATGTCAGTGTTGCGGAAGCCAGCGGCTTGCAACGCATCGACTGCCTGTTCGACTGCGGGTTGATCGCGATAGATTCCAAATACTGCGGTATTTTTTCCTGCCATGAGAGATCTCCTTTTGAAGTATGACGTACGGTTGTGTTGCGATTATTTGCGGGGCGCAACTTCCAGTTCGTTATTGACTTTGCCGGCGCCGGCAATTTCTGTCGCTTTCGATTCAATGGCCTGCTTTTCTTCTTCCGATTTCACCGGCCCTTTGAGAGTTACCGCGCCGTCTTGCGCAATGATCTTGACGTTGTGCGCAGTGGTGGACAGCGATTTGTCTTTCACGATGGCGCGACGAATCTGCGCCGTGAGTTGACGATCGTTGGTGTTTTCTTTCTGCTGGTCGGCGGTGGGCTGGTTGGAATCGCGGTCCCGCTGATTCACCTTGGTGTTATCGGCTGGCACAGGGGTAGCGCTGTTATCCTGTCGCGCCCAAAGCAGTCCGAAGCTGCTCAACAGAAACGTTCCTGCGAGCAGTGTTGTCCTGACATTTTTGTTCATGTATTCACCTCGTTGGTTGGTGCTCGAATTCGATGGGAGCTGGGCCTTGCTGGATGGCCGGTTTGCGGGATTAATCGAGAGCAGGATGTATTTGGGAATACGTTCAGTGCGACGTCGAACAGTTGGACAGGTAGTAAAAAAGCCCCGGCTTTCGGCGTGATTTTAAGTTCGCAGTATCCGCTCCAAAGTCCCTGCATATTCTTGCGGCGCGGCATTCAGCGCTCGATTCGGATATTCTGCTTCAGCAACTCTCGCAGCTCATTCAATTGCTCCAATGGAATCGTACGCTTGGGGAGAATATTGAAACACGCGGGGGATGAATACAAAGGAACTGACTACTACCTTCGGCATATCGGATATAGTTTTTCCACTCGATATCGCTCGATCCGCCATTCCAGCGCCAATGCGCACCGGTTCCATCGAGCATTAAAGTTCTGGAACCGTGCGCTCCAGGTTGCTTGTGAAATTGCCGCTGCATGCTCCAACGCGGGTAGAGCCGGACAAACGCGATCGACATCAACGCAAAACCAACACCTGGCAGAACCCCACGTGCAGCTTGAGCATTGTGGTCGATTAGAAAGACGGAGAATAGGAGGACTGCAACCAGAATCATGCACCAGAGGAAAATGCGTCTGATCCACCTGCCGAGAGCGGTCCGATTCCGATGGGCAATATAGGCTTGAGAGAAGTCTTTTTCGCACAATTCATAGGCTATCTGCATGGCTCGGGATTGTGCCAGAGACTATTGTAAAAATCAAAAACAGAATAAAAAAGCCCCGGCTTTCGCCGGGGCTTAACTGCTGCCGAGCGTTCGCTCGGCCGGACAGCCGAGGCGGCTGTCCCCACATGTTTTGCTTTTGGCCGACGACCAAGGGCCGACGACCAACGACCGTTTTAGTACCCCATATCCCCCATACCGCCGCCGTGTCCGCCTGGCATCGGAGCTGATTCTTTCTTTTCCGGCAGCTCAGAGATCAGGGCTTCGGTGGTCAGCATCAGAGACGCGATCGATCCGGCATTCTGCAGCGCGGTGCGCACTACCTTGGTAGGATCGAGCACGCCGGCCTTGACCAGATCTTCGTACTCGCCGGTCAGGGCGTTATAGCCGAAGTTATTGTCCTTCGAATCGCTGACCTTGCCGAGAACGATTGCGCCTTCTTCGCCGGCATTTTCGGCGATCTGGCGTAACGGCTCCTGCAGGGCGCGCTTCACGACGTTGATGCCGATCTGCTCATCGCCTTCCGCCTTGACTTTCTCAAGTGCCGGAACGCAACGGGCGAGTGCAACTCCGCCGCCGGGGACGATTCCCTCTTCAACCGCCGCGCGCGTCGCATGCATCGCATCTTCCACGCGGGCTTTCTTCTCTTTCATTTCGGTTTCGGTGGCCGCGCCGACCTTGATCACGGCAACGCCGCCGACCAGCTTCGCCAACCGCTCCTGCAACTTCTCGCGGTCGTAGTCGCTGGTGGTCTTATCGATCTGGCTGCGAATTTCTTTCACGCGGCCTTCGATCTCGTTGTGCTTGCCTTTGCCTTCGACGATGGTGGTGTTGTCCTTGTCGATGGTGACTTTCTTGGCCTGGCCAAGATCGGAAACCTGAACGTTTTCGAGCTTAATGCCGAGGTCTTCGGTGATGGCTTTGCCGCCGGTCAGAATTGCAATGTCCTGCAACATGGCCTTGCGACGATCGCCAAAGCCCGGGGCCTTGACCGCAGCCACGTGCAGCGTGCCGCGCAGCTTGTTCACGACGAGAGTGGCGAGCGCTTCGCCTTCAACGTCTTCCGCGATGATGATGAGCGGCTTGCCACTCTTCGCAATCTGCTCGAGCAAGGGAAGCAGATCTTTCATCGAAGAAATTTTCTTTTCGTTGATCAGGATGTAAGCGTTTTCGAGCACCGCTTCCATCCGCTCCGGATCGGTAACAAAATATGGAGAGAGATAGCCGCGATCAAACTGCATGCCTTCGACAACTTCCAACTGGGTCTCAAGCGTCTTCGACTCTTCCACGGTAATAACGCCATCCTTGCCGACCTTCTTCATAGCCTCAGCAATAATGTTCCCAATGGTAGTGTCATTATTAGCCGAAATAGTCCCAACCTGCCCAATCATATCGCCGGAGACGGGTTTGGAGAATTTGTCGATTTCGCCTTTGCCGCGCTCGCCGGTTTTGGGGTCGACGGGGCCGCAGACTACGGAGACGGCTTTTTCGATGCCGCGCTTCAGGGCCATGGGATTGGCGCCGGCGGCTACGGTTTTTACGCCTTCGCGGTAGATTGCCTGGGCCAGGACGGTGGCGGTGGTGGTGCCGTCGCCGGCGACGTCGCTGGTCTTGGAAGCGACTTCTTTTACCATCTGTGCGCCCATGTTTTCGAGCGTGTCTTTGAGTTCGATTTCTTTTGCTACGGTTACGCCGTCTTTGGTGATGGTCGGCGAACCGAATTTCTTGTCGATCACGACATTGCGGCCCTTGGGACCGAGCGTGACCTTGACGGCATCAGCTAGAACGTTGACGCCGCGAAGAATCGCCTGGCGGGACTCTTCTCCGTGAACAATTTGTTTTGCCATTGTGTCTTCTCCTAAAGTTTTTGCAGCACTAGCTGCATATTTCTTGTCGAGGTCTTCGCTAAATAGCTTTTAGCTTTTAGCTATTAGCTTCTAGCAAACTTCGGCTTGCGCCGACTTTGGCGGACAAGAGTGTCCGCGCCACGGCGAACTTACTTGCGGGAGCCGGCGGTCTCTTTTTTGGCTGCGCCGCTTAGTATGCCCAGGACTTCTTCTTCGCGCATAATGATGTAGTCTTCGCCGTCGAGCTTGATTTCGGTGCCGCTGTATTTGCCGAAGAGGATGCGGTCGCCTTCTTTTACGTCGAGTGGGCGAACTTTGCCTTCTTCGCTGATCTTGCCTTTGCCAGCGGAGACCACTTCGCCTTCCTGCGGCTTCTCTTTTGCCGAGTCAGGGATGATGATTCCGCCGCGGGTGGTTTCGCCTTCTTCGAGCCGGCGAACCAGGATACGGTCGTGCAGTGGGGTAAACTTCGTAGCCATTTTTAGACTCCTTTTTCTAAATTTTGTTTCTAAGTTTTGCGGACTGCCTAAAATTTTGGGTTGATTGCGTGAGCTGAGCGTTGTTAGCACTCAGTGCCTTCTGAGTGCTAATTGTACAAACATGAGCGATCCATTGTCAAGGCGCCGATTGCTTAGTAGCTGAAGTGGCAATCAAGAAAAAGCAGGTAAAAGTATTGTATTCGGGGTATTTAGCTGGCGCAAGAAGCTGGAGGAAGATCGGGCAGCCGCGCGCTTGTCCCTACTTTAAGCGGGGAGCGCACTGCAAACTTATTTGCAGAGCCGGTGCCTCTTCTTAATTATTGCTGCTGATCATCCGGCTTGGGCTTATCGAGCTTTATCTCGTGCTGGGCGTGGCATTCGGTTGCGGGATCATAAGTTAGCGAGCCCACCAAATCGATCCTTCGTCGCGTCGAAATCGAGCGGCGGGTGATGAACTTTGATGGGTAGGCCGGTGAACTTGACCTTGCCGTCGGAATTTGTTCCAGCCTGGAGATCGAGATGATGAAATCCGCCCATCCCATAGGCGATATGGACCTTCACGGTCGCGTCATAGACCGGCTTGGCATCGGCGCCGAAGATGGTCAATTCCAACGAGCAGGGGCCAGCGCTGCCGTCGATGGCTGGAGCCTGAGAAGCCGCCGAGTTCTGTCCAGACGGATTGGGATGAGTTTGAGCGCCCGCGAGGAGCGCGACCAGAACAAAACAAAGGACACCTACAGCTCTGTTCATAGCGAACAATTATACGTCGAAGAATTTGCGCCCGACCGAAACAAACCACTATCCGGGGGGTTAATGCTCACAGTGTAGTTCCCAGCGCCCGCCTTATTGCTCGAATGCAGGAGCCCGAAAGAAATGCGGAAGTGAAAACCGAGTATGTGGCTTCAAGAGCTAGAGATTGCTCGCAGCTGAGGCCGATTCGGAATCACGCGGTCCAGAGATTAATAAGCAAACTTGGAGAGTTATGAAAACAGTTGGGACGATTATTGTGCTCGGAATCGCAATGATGCTCGCCGGATGTGGAACCAATTCGAACAACGGCAACATTAATGGAAACTGGACAGCAGCTCTGCTGAACTCGGGCTCTGGCGGATCTCCGGTTTTCAACTTCACTGCTACATTTGCGCAAAGCACCGGCAGCGGGGTCACCATCACTAATCTGAATTTCTCCAGCTCATCGCCCTGCTTTGCGGCGGGATCAACTGCAACTGGTGGATTTACTGTGAGCGGCAACCAGAATGGAGTGACCTCAGGGCGGCTTCCAGATGAATATTCAATCGACTGGAGGGACGAGCAACTTACTGACGCTGCAAGGGACGGTGAGTAACAACACGATCAGCGGAACCTGGGCGCTGAGCGGGACGACGTCAGGCTGCAGTGGTTCGGGCAATTTTACGATGAATAAATCGTAACGGGAATGGAAGCGCGAACGTCTGAGCCGGCGTTCGCGCAGCCTCCTGAATAGTCTCCACGAACGAGTGGCCGCCGGGGCTACGTGGGCGCGCAATCTACCGGCTTCTTACTTTATTTATCGCAAATTTCAGGAGGAAGATTCAGCACTGAGGCGACCTCCTTGCAGAGGGCGTCGGGGCCCTCGATCTTGCTCAGGAATGCATTGGCGATCAGTCGAGCCGGCCGGCAGTTCATTGACGCCCGATATCAAAATGACGGGAAGCCTGGGATGTTCGGCCTTAAGTTTTTGCGCCAACTCAGTACCGGTTGTGCCCGGCATTAAATAATCCGAGAGCACCAGGTCGAAACTTCGGGTGGCGGCGAGGGCAAGTGCCTCCTTAGCGGAATTCGCAGTAACAACTTCATAGCCCGCCTTCTGCAGCACCAGCTTACGCAGGGCCAGGGGATTTGCTTCGTCATCCACGCATAAAATCACCGCTTTGGACTGAACCATAATTGGGTAAGACTGCTGCCTATGCCACCATGGCCGCGATTTCCGTGGGCTGGGTTGCGGCCGAAGTTGGAATGAAAACCGAAAAACAGGTTGCGTTGTGGCCCGCGAAACTCAAGCTGCGAAATCGAATCGTTCCTTCATATTTCTGAATGATGCCCTTGCTGATCCAAAGGCCGAGTCCGGTGCCTTTTGCTTCCTTGGTGCTGAAAAACGGCTCGAACAGGTGCTTGGCGTGCTCCGGGCGAATGCCAACTCCAGTGTCACAGACGGAAACTCTAAACCCGCGCCTGCCACTTTTCCGTCCCGATGACTCGCGTAACGCCACTCGCAGGCGGCCGCCCTTCGGCATAGCCTGAACCGCGTTGCCGATGATGTTCAAGAATACCTGTTTTAATTCGACCGGATAGCCCTGAATTTGTCCCTGGGTTGGAAGCTGTTTTTCGAGAGCAACGCTATTCATGTGAAGGTTGCGCGATTGCAGCTCGATTACGTTATCCAGCACCTCGGCGAGCGAGAGAGCAATGGCGCGCTGGGATTCGCGGTAGAAACTGAGAGTTTGTTTGGTGATGTGAGCGACGCGTGCCAATTCTTCCTCCGCCAGCCTGGAATAATAGCGGGCTTCTTCGTCTAACGATGGGTGGTCGCGCAAAAGATAAAACGCGTTTGAGATTGCCTCGAGCGGATTATTGATCTCGTGAGCAATGATTCCCGCTAATCGTCCCATGGCGGCGAGTCTCTCGGATTTTACCAGCGCCTCTTCCGCCTGCTTGCGATCGGTGATATCGGTGTTGGTGCCGAACCAGCGCACGATCTTTCCATTTACATCGCGGATCGGCAAAGCACGGGAGAGAAACCAGCGAAAATTGCCATCTTTACCGCGAAAGGGAAAGGTATCTTCCCAAGGCTCGCCGGTAGCGAGACAAAGTTGAAATTTGCGAACGATGGCATTCGAGGTGATCGGGATGATGCACGATTTTCCATCCCCAGCCCTTTACGTCGTCAAAGGTTGTGCCGGTGAAATCGTACCAGCGCTGGTTGTACCAGAAGATGGATCCGTCGGCATGGGTCATCCAGGCGAGCTGCGGAATGGAGTTGGCCAGCGAACGGAACTGGCTTTCACTCTCGCGCAGCTCTTCGGTACGCTCGGCGACCCGCTGCTCCAGTTCGCGGTTGAGGCGTTCCAGTTGCTGAGTCTTGCGATAAAGTTCGGCAAAAACCGTGACTTTGGCGCGCAGAAGTTCGGGGATCACCGGAACGGAGATGTAATCGACGGCGCCGCGCTCGTAGCCTTTGAGGCGATCGACATCGCTCAAATGAACTGCTGAAATAAAGATGATGGCGGTTTTTTGAAAGCGCGGATGCTCGCGAATCATGTCGGCGAGTTGGAAGCCGTCGATGTCAGGCATGCTGACGTCCATCAGTACGACCGCTATGTCAGTCTTGAGCAGATACTCGAGCGCCTCGCGTCCGGAATTTGCTTTCAGCAAATTCTCGCGCAAGGGCCCGAGGATCGCCTCATAGCTCAGCAGCTTTCCCGGCTGATCGTCCACCATCAATATGTTGACTGACTCGTGCGTGCTCATATTTGTTTTAGTTACCGGTGCAGCCACATACGAAGCGCGGACAACAACTGCTCAGTGTTAACTGGCTTGGCCAAATATTCCGACGCTCCGGCTTCGAGACATTTCTCGCGATCGCCTTTCATTGCCTTTGCGGTCAGGGCAATGATCGGCAAGCGGCGGAATGACGGGTTCTGTCGAATCACTTGCATGGTCTCATAACCGTCCATCTCCGGCATCATGATATCCATTAACACGATGGCGACGTCGGAGGTTGATTCCAGGGTTTCGATCGCTTCCCTTCCCGTTCCCGCGGTCAAGCACGGTCATGCCGCGGCGTTCGAGGACGCTGCTGAGAGCGAAAATGTTTCGCACGTCATCGTCCACGATGAGCACTTTGCGACCCACGAGGGCTTCATCGGAACGGTGCAGGCGATCAAGCATGCGTTGTTTTTCAGCCGGCAGTTCGATCACTACGCGATGCAGGAAGAGCGCGGTTTCATCCAGCAATCGCTCGGGAGATTCAACGCCCTTTACCACCACGCTCCTGGCCAGCGTGTGCAGGCGAGCATCTTCTTCCGGGGACAATTCTTTTCCGGTGAAGACGACGACTGGAAGATCGTTGATCTCCGGAGTGTCCCGCAGGCGCTCGAGCACTTCGAAGCCGGACATATCGGGCAGGCGAAGATCGAGCACGACGCAATCGAAGGGCTGGTCGCTGATGGCATCGAGAGCTTCGGCGCCGGTGCCGACGGTGGTGACGTCAATGTCGTCATAACCCAGCAATTCGCGAATGCTCAACTGCTCACCGGGATTATCTTCGACGACCAGAAGGCGCTTACGTCGCGGAGAAGAATATTCCTTGATGCGAGAGATGGCCGCTTCGAGGGCATCGGGCGTGGTGGGTTTGGTGACGAATGCGAATGCGCCGCGCGCCAGGCCGTGGTGACGGTCTTCGTCGAGGGTGAGCATCTGCACCGGAATGTGACGGGTGCCGGGATCCTGCTTGAGGTGATTGAGGACGGTCCAGCCGAGCATGTCGGGCAGGAAAACATCCAGCGAGACGGCGGTCGGATGATATTCGCGTGCCAGCGCCAGAGCCTCGGCGCCGCGCATTGCGACCAGAACTTTGAGTCCTTTATCGCGGGCGAGGTCGCATAAGAACGCGGGCGTAGTGCGGATCATCTTCGACGATGAGCAGCACGGCGTCGCCGGGCTGCAAGTTTTCGCGATCGTCGGGGATCCGCTCGACCGGATGCTCGACGACTTTGACGCTGGCCAACTGCAGTGCGGGAGCGCTGGTTCGGCTTTCCGCGGTTGCAGAAATTGGACCGACGTAAGTCTGCGGCAAGTACAGAGTGAAGGTGCTGCCTTTGCCGGGGATGCTGCGCAATTGAATTTCTCCGCCGAGCAAGCTGGACAACTCGCGGCTGATGGCGAGACCGAGACCGGTGCCGCCGTACTTACGGCTGGTGCCGGCATCTGCCTGCTGGAAGGCCTCAAAGATGATGCGCTGTTTATCGGAAGGAATTCCGATTCCGGTGTCAGTGACTTCGAAGGCGACGACTGACGCGGCTTTCGAAAGGATGGGGTGATCTTCGCTCCAGCCGCTGGGCGGCGATGAAACCGACAACCGAACGCCTCCCTGCTCGGTGAACTTGAAGGCGTTCGATAGCAGGTTCTTCAACACCTGCTGCAGACGCTTGGAGTCGGTGACCATGCTGCGGGTGAGGTGCGTGTCGGTGTGGATTTCGAACGAGAGCCGCTTGTTTTCGGCTTCGTGACGGAACGGCCGGGCGACCGCGTCGAGCAAGCTGGCGAAGAAGATTTCCTCGGCCTCGACGGAAACGGTTCCCGATTCGATTTTCGAAAGATCGAGAATGTCGCTGATGAGGTTGAGAAGATCGGTGCCGGCGGCGTGAATGGTGCGGGCGAATTCGACCTGCTTCAAAGTCAAATTGCCATCGGGGTTATCGGTGAGCTGCTGGCCCAGCACCAGAATACTGTTGAGCGGGGTGCGCAACTCGTGCGACATGTTGGCCAGGAATTCCGATTTGTATTTGGAAGTGAGCGCCAGCTCTTTGGCTTTTTCTTCGAGAGCGCGGCGGGCCTGCTCGATTTCCTGGTTCTTTCTTTCGACTTCGACGTTCTGTTCGGCGAGCTGCTGGGCTTTCTGCGCCAGCTGTTCGTTGGTCTGCTGCAACTCTTTTTGCTGCGCCTGAAGTTCGGCGGCCAGCTGCTGCGACTGTTTCAGCAGGCCTTCGGTCTGCATGGTGGCTTCAATGCTGTTCAGCACGATGCCGATGCTGGCGGTGAGCTGCTCGAGGAATGCCAGATGCGAAGCGGTGAAGAAACTGAGCGACGCGAGCTCGATGACGGCCTTGACGCGATCTTCGAAGAGAATCGGCAGGACGATTACGTTGCGCGGAACGGCTTCGACCAGGCCGGAACGAATTGCGATGGTGCGATCCGGCGGAAGGTCGCTGATGAGCATGCGGCGTTTCTCGAGCGCGCATTGGCCGATCAAACCTTCGCCCATCTTGAGCTGGCGGAGATGGCCGTCCTGGCCGTCACCGGCGAAGGCGGAGAGCATGACCATGCCGGCGGAATCTTCGGACTCCATCTGATAGATGACGCCTTGTTGCGCGTTGACCAGCGGGGCGAGTTCGGAGAGCAACATGCGGCCGACGGTGCCGAGATCGCGCTGACCTTGCAACATGCCGGTGAAGCGGGCGAGGTTGGTCTTGAGCCAATCCTGCTCGGTGTTTCGCTCCGTGGTTCCGCGGAGGTTGTTGATCATGGTGTTGATGTTGTCTTTGAGTTCGGCGACTTCGCCGCGGGCTTCCACCTGAATGGATCGGGTGAGATCGCCTTTGGTGACGGCGGTTGCGACTTCGGCGATGGCGCGGACCTGGTTGGTCAAGTTGTCGGCCAGCAGGTTCACGTTGCCGGTGAGATCTTTCCAGGTGCCGGCGGCGCCGGGGACGTTGGCTTGTCCGCCGAGGCGGCCTTCGACGCCGACTTCGCGGGCGACGGTGGTCACCTGGTCGGCGAAGGTGGCGAGGGTGTCGGTCATGTTGTTGATGGTTTCGGCGAGGGCGGCGACTTCGCCTTTCGCGTTGACCGTGAGTTTTTGTTTGAGATCGCCGTTGGCGACGGCGGTGACGACTTTCACGATTCCGCGGACCTGTTCGGTGAGGTTGGCGGCCATGACGTTCACGTTGTCGGTGAGATCTTTCCAGGTTCCGGCGACACCGGGGACTTGAGCCTGTCCGCCGAGCTTGCCTTCGGTGCCGACTTCGCGGGCGACGCGAGTGACTTCGGCGGCGAAGGCGTTGAGCTGATCGACCATCGTATTGATGGTGTTCTTCAGCTCGAGAATTTCGCCTTTGACGTCGACGGTGATTTTGCGGGAGAGGTCGCCGCGGGCGACGGCGGTGGTGACTTCCGCGATATTTCGCACCTGGCCGGTGAGGTTTCCGGCCATGGCGTTGACGGAGTCGGTTAGATCTTTCCAGGTGCCGGCGACACCGGGGACGTTGGCTTGTCCGCCGAGACGGCCTTCGGAGCCGACTTCGCGGGCGACGCGGGTGACTTCGGCGGCGAAGGATCGGAGCTGCTCGACCATGGTGTTGAGAGTTTCTTTGAGCTGCAGGATTTCGCCTCGAACGTCCACGGTGATTTTCTTCGACAAGTCGCCGGTGGCGATGGCGGTCGCGACTTCGGCGATGTTTCGCACCTGGCCGGTTAAGTTGCTGGCCATGAAGTTCACGTTGTCGGTGAGATCTTTCCAGGTTCCGGCGACGCCGGGGACTTCGGCCTGGCCTCCGAGTTTGCCGTCGGTGCCGACCTCGCGGGCCACGCGGGTGACTTCTCCGGCGAAGGCGTTGAGCTGGTCGACCATGGTGTTGATGGTGTTTTTGAGCTCGAGAATTTCGCCTTTTACGTCGACCGTGATTTTGCGCGAGAGGTCGCCGCGGGCCACGGCGGTGGTGACTTCGGCGATGTTTCGCACCTGGGCGGTGAGGTTTCCGGCCATGGAGTTGACGGAGTCGGTGAAATCTTTCCAGGTTCCGGCGACGCCGGGGACGTTGGCTTGTCCGCCGAGACGGCCTTCGGAACCGACTTCGCGGGCGACGCGAGTGACTTCACCGGCGAAGGCGTTCAGCTGATCGACCATGGTGTTGATGGTTTCTTTCAGCAGCAGAATTTCGCCGCTGACGTTCACCGTGATTTTTTTCGACAAGTCGCCGTTGGCGATCGCGGTTGAAACTTCGGCGATGTTACGCACCTGGTTTGTCAGGTTGCTGGCCATGGAGTTGACGGAGTCGGTGAGATCTTTCCAGGTTCCGCCGACGCCGGGGACGACCGCCTGGCCGCCGAGTTTGCCGTCGGTGCCGACTTCGCGGGCCACGCGGGTAACTTCTGAGGCGAACGAGCGCAGCTGGTCCACCATGGTGTTGAGAGTTTCTTTGAGCTGCAAAATTTCGCCGCGGACGTCGACGGTGATTTTGCGGGAGAGGTCGCCTCGGGCGACGGCGGTTGCGACTTCGGCGATGTTTCGGACCTGGGCCGGTGAGGTTACCGGCCATGAAGTTTACGTTGTCGGTGAGATCTTTCCAGGTTCCGGCGACGCCGGGCACCTGCGCCTGGCCGCCGAGTTTGCCTTCGGTTCCGACTTCGCGGGCGACGCGGGTGACTTCTCCGGCGAAGCCGTTGAGCTGATCGACCATGGTGTTGATGGTGTTTTTCAGCTCGAGAATTTCTCCCTTCACGTCGACCGTGATTTTGCGCGATAAGTCGCCGCGAGCTACGGCGGTAGTGACTTCGGCGATATTTCGCACCTGACCGGTTAAGTTTCCGGCCATGGAGTTGACGGAGTCGGTGAGATCTTTCCAGGTTCCGGCGACGCCGGGCACGTTGGCCTGTCCGCCGAGACGGCCTTCGGAACCGACTTCGCGGGCTACGCGGGTGACTTCTCCGGCGAAGCGGTTCAGCTGATCGACCATGGTGTTGAGGGTTTCTTTGAGCTGCAAAATTTCGCCGCGAACGTCTACGGTGATTTTTCGTGACAAGTCGCCGCCTGCGATGGCGGTTGCGACTTCGGCAATATTGCGGACCTGCGCGGTCAAGTTTCCGGCCATGAAGTTGACGTTGTCGGTTAAATCTTTCCAGGTTCCGGCGACACCGGGCACCTGCGCCTGACCACCGAGTTTTCCTTCCGTTCCCACTTCCCTGGCGACGCGGGTCACTTCGCCTGCGAAGGCGTTCAGCTGGTCGACCATCGTGTTGATGGTTTCTTTGAGTTCGAGAATTTCACCTTTTACGTCGACGGTAATTTTTCGGGACAAGTCACCACGAGCCACAGCGGTTGTAACTTCGGCGATGTTTCGGACCTGCGCGGTTAAGTTTCCGGCCATGGCGTTGACAGAGTCGGTGAGATCTTTCCAGGTACCGGCGACGCCGGGGACGACGGCCTGTCCGCCGAGTTTGCCGTCAGTGCCGACTTCGCGGGCCACGCGGGTGACTTCAGAAGCGAAGGAGCGCAGCTGATCGACCATGGTGTTGATGGCTTCTTTGAGCTGCAGAATTTCGCCGCGAACGTCGACGGTAATTTTTCGCGATAAGTCGCCGCTGGCTACAGCGGTTGCGACTTCAGCGATATTTCGGACCTGGCCAGTGAGGTTGCTGGCCATCGAGTTCACTGAGTCGGTTAAATCCTTCCAGGTTCCGGCGACGCCGGGCACGACTGCCTGGCCGCCGAGCTTGCCGTCAGTTCCGACTTCGCGGGCCACGCGGGTGACTTCGGAGGTGAAGACGCTCAACTGCTGAATCATCCTATTAACAATGTCCGCGGAGCGAAGGAACTCGCCTTCGAGCGGGCGGCCATCAACGTCGAGTCGGACGGTCTGGGTAAGATTGCCCTGGGCCACAGCAGCGATGGCGCGGGTGACTTCAGTCGTCGGTCGGAGCAAATCTTCAACGAGGGTATTGACCGAGCCTTCCATCTGGCCCCAGGCGCCGCGGGATTCCTGAAATTTGGTGCGCTCGCGGGTGCGGCCTTCTTTTCCGACGACCTGGCCGACGCGGTTCAACTCTTGCGCCATCTGCTGGTTGGCGCCCACGATGTCATTAAAGGTGTCGGCGATTTTGCCTGCGAGACCCGTCCACGATCCGGGCAGACGAACGGAAAAGTCACCGTCGCGCATGGTCTGCAAAGCGGCGAGGACAACGCTCAGGTCGGCGGGAGCGGATTCGGCGACGGCAATGGCGGTTCCGCCTCCGTTAGAATGCGTGGTTTCGCCATCTGCGGGGACGGCAGGACCTTGGCTGTTCTTCTTCATAAGTGCTTTTCCTTGTGAGGCTTGCACGAAAGAAATTGAGCGCTGGAGGGCGCGGGTTTACATCGAAGGCTGATTTTCGATCGAAAACGGACTAGTTCCACCATGGTGGTGTAAGTGAACTGGAAATGGTGTGATGCCCCGCTTTTGCACTTAGCCCCGTTTAGTGCGGCCAGAGGAGCAACCCTGCCTGCTTATTGGTAGCACGAGAGTTGCCCACAGGACTCTACAGTATTTCCTGTAGGAATATTAAAGCATTCCTTTTAGGGTTCGGCTTCCGCTCTTTTGACAACCCGAAAACCCTTACCACAGAGAACACAGAGGTTCCCAGAGGTTCACACAGAGAAGTCTATTCCTGGCTAATGAAAACTCCGGGAACCGACGATAGAAACCTCAGGCTACTGGACTGGCTGTTCCCGGCAGCGAAGCCTCGCCTCCGGCCAAGGTAATCGCCGTCGCGGGAACAGTCAGCCAGTCCCAGGAAAGGCGATCACGGACATGAGCGAAAACGAGATCGTAAAGGATTTTCTGGTCGAGAGTTATGAAAATCTCGACCGGCTGGACCGCGACCTGGTTGGTCTCGAAAAGAATCCCAAGGACAAAGACTCATTGGCCGGCGTCTTCCGGACGATCCATACCATTAAAGGCACCTGCGGATTTCTGGGATTCAACAAACTGGAAAAGGTCGCGCACGTCGGAGAAAACCTGCTGACCCGGTTGCGCGATGGCCATCTGACACTGAATCCGGAAATCACCACCGCGCTCCTCGGCATGGTGGATGCGATCCGCCAGATGTTGAAGGAAATCGAATCGACGGGTGCAGATGGAGAAAACGATTATCCGGAGTTGCGCGAAAGGTTGACTCAACTGCAAAAATCCGCGGCTGACGGCGCGCCAAAGCTTGCGGCAACACCTAAAGCAGCGGCGCAAGTCTCTGGCGAGGCTGCCTCGTCGCCGAGCAACGCTCCCGTCAATACACAAAAAGCCGCACCGCCGCCCCCGGCAGAGCAACCTCCCATGGTAACTACGGCGCCGACCGTGAAGCCCTCGCAGAAAGCCGCAGGCGCGCCGGCGGTGGTAGAGGGCAAGCCTCGTGATGCCGCGCCGGAGACTATACGCGTCGGCGTAAATCTGCTCGACAAGCTGATGACGCAAGTCGGCGAGCTGGTGCTGGCGCGCAATCAACTTCTGCAAATTGCAAATACGGTGGATGACGCCGGCCTGCATGCCGTCTCGCAGCGCATGAACCTGATCGCGACCGAGTTGCAGGAAGAGGTGATGAAGACCCGCATGCAGCCGATCGGAAATATCTGGAGCCAGTTTCCGCGCACCGTGCGCGACGTAGCCATCGGTTGCGGTAAAGAAGTCGAAATCGAAATGGAGGGCGAAGAAGACCGAACTCGATAAGACCATCATTGAAGCCATCAAAGATCCGCTCACCCACCTGGTGCGCAATTCCGTGGACCACGGAATCGAACTCCCTGACGAGCGTGTGAAAGCCGGAAAGAACCGGGCTGGGACGCTTGATTCTGCGCGCATTTCACGAAGGCGGGCAGGTCAACATCGAGATCAGCGACGACGGCGCGGACTGAATGCGCGATCGCATTCGGCAGAAAGCGATTGAGCGGGGCGTGATCAAAGCCGAGCAAGCCGCGCGCATGAGCGACCGGGAAATTTTCAACCTGATTTTCCTGCCCGGATTTTCTACCGCGGAAAAAGTAACCAACGTCTCCGGCCGCGGCGTAGGCATGGATGTGGTGAAGACCAATGTCGAGAAAATCGGCGGCACCGTCGATGTGCAATCGACTCGCGGGCAAGGAACCACGGTGCGCGTGAAAATTCCGTTGACTCTGGCCATCATTCCGGCGCTGATAGTGACCTGCGGCGGCGAGCGCTATGCCATCCCGCAGGTCAGTTTGCTCGAACTGGTGCGGCTCGAAGGCGAAGCGGTGCAGCACGGGTATCGAGCATGGTCCATGGCGCGCCAGTCTACCGCTTGCGGGGAAGATTGTTGCCGCTGGTGTATCTCAGTCGCGAACTCGAATCTGGAGACCGACGAATCCGGCAAACGCGGAACAGTGAGGCCGTCAACATTGTTGTGCTGCAGGCCGACGAACGCCAGTTCGGCCTGGTGGTCGACGCAGATCAACGACACCGAAGAAATCGTCGTAAAGCCGCTGCGCAAACAACTCAAATCGGTGAAGACGTTTGCCGGGTCCAGCATTATGGGCGACGGCAGGGTGGCACTGATTCTGGATGTGCTGGGCCTGGCGCAACGCGCCAGCGTCATCGCTGAAACACATGACAAGAGCGATGGCCGACAAGGTAGAGGAGTCCTCGGCGAAAGGCGGAGACAAACAAACGTTTCTATCTGTTCGCGGGACCCGGAGACTCGCGAATGGCTATTCCGCTCGCCACTCTGGCGCGGCTGGAAGAGTTTCCGGTAGCGCAAGTGGAAATGTCGGGCAGCCAGTGGGTCACGCAATATCGCGGACAAATTTTGCCGCTGGTACGTCTTAATGTTGTGCTCGAAGAGCGGCGCAATAAGTTGCGGGCGCTGCAATCGCCGCCCGACGCCAATGCGGGACCTATTCAGGCGCTGGTGGTGAACCACGAAGGACGAACATTCGGATTGGTGGTGGAGCAAATCCTTGACATTGTCGAAGACCCCGCCGATGTGAGGTCGCCGGCAACCCGGGCATCCGTGCTCTATTCCGTGGTGATCGGCAACCGGGTCACGGAATTGCTGGATATTCCCGCCATCCTGCGAAGCGCGGAGCTGAATACCGGCGCGCTCCGATCGGGAACGTATGCGAGCGGAGGTCGCAAACTAGCCATGGCTCATTCCTCGCAATTCTGCACGTTTTACCTGGACAAGCTGCTGTTCGGAGTGGAGTTGAAAGGAGTCCAGGAAGTGATTCGCTCGTTGGACCTGACCATGGTGCCGCTGGCGCCGGCGTGTGGTGAGCGGGCTGATCAATTTGCGCGGACAAATCGTAACCGCGGTCGACTTGCGGCGGCGGCTTGAGTTGGATTCGGCGCCACCTGCGATCCGGTCGATGAATGTCGTGGTCAGGTCGGTGGATGGAGCGGTGAGTTTGCTAGTGGATGAGATCGGCGACGTAGTCGAGGTAGAGGAAAGCACATTCGAACCTCCGCCCGAAACGTTGCGGCCATCGGTTCGCAACGTCATTTTAGGGGTCCATAAGTTAAAAGGCCGCCTGCTGCATGTTCTGGATATTGAGAAAGCATGCCACATGGCGGAGCATGCCGAAGCCGCTGCTGCTGGGCGATAAACAAATTCATTTCACGAATAGAACCTTAAATTCAATCAGGGCGAGCGATTCGTCGTCTGACGCCTGGTGACTGCCGATTGTGATTTGGGGTTGCGCGCGCGCGGATAAGAAATGCTCGACCAGCGTTGAGTTGTCAATCCGAACTTGCCACTAATAAAGCCTGCCATGCTGGTGGCCGATGAAAAGCTTGCCGGGATGTCTGCTGCTCCTTGCTGAACCTTGCACTTCGAGGGGGATGAGGAAATGAAACTCACACTGGGAAAAAAATTAGGACTGGGCTTTGGAGTGATCCTTGCTCTGATGGTTCTCAGCGCGGTGCTGACCTACTTGAAGGCAAGCGCCATTAAAGAAACGCAGACCCGCGTCTTAACCGTACGCGTGCCCTCGATCGGCGCGCTGAAGGACTTGCAGAGGGAGTTGAATCAGACGCAAAGCAAGGGCCGGCAGGCGATTTTGGCGGGGAGCGACGTGGTGCGCTGGCAGGCTGCAAAGAAGTCGTTCGATGGTTCCTGGGATGAGATTGGGAGAATTGTCGCAAGATTGGACGAAGTTGGCGCCCCGCTGGAGCCTGCAGGCCAACCGTGATCGCCTTTCCGAGATCAAGCAGCAAATCCTCATCCTGCACGACATCCAGGTAGTGATCATGAAACATGCAACCAGCGGGGAGAGCGATGCCGTTACCAAGGCGGGAAATGAATACGCCGATAAGGCTACCGTCGCCAACGAAGCGATTAAGAAGCCGCTCGGCGAAATGGCGGACTCGTTCACTTCGCTGATAAAAGACAGCGTAGACGAGATGAACGCGCAGACTAGGGCGATGAACGTCACAATCGCGCTCGCCACCATCGCGGCTTTGGGCGATCGGGATTTTTGTGGCTGTCTTCTTGAGCCGCAGCATTTGCGGAGCCACGCGATCGGTCTTGGTGCAAGCCGAAGCCATCGCGGCGGGCGACTTGACCGCGAGGACCTGAAAGTTCACAGCCAGGACGAACTCGGCGACCTGACTACCGCGGTTAACAAGATGAGCGCGCAGCCTGAAACGCATGATCCTGGCGATCACGGAGAATTCCATGCACGTCGCTCGGCCGGCCAGCGAACAACTCATGCACCAGCCAGCAGATCACAGCCAACTCGGAGGAAACTTCCGCGCAGGCGAAGGTCGTTTCCGATAAAGCGGCACAGGCGGTCAGCCAGAATCTGCAGACCGTCGCTACCGGCGCGGAAGAGATGGGCGCGAGCATCAAGGAGATCGCGAAGAATGCCACCGAAGCAGCCAAGAGTCGCCACCTCGGCCGTGAGGGTGGCGGAGACCACCACCGCGACCGTCTCGAAGTTCGGCGATTCCTCGACGGAAATCGGCCAGGTCATCAAGGTCATCACCTCCATTGCCCAGCAAACCAACCTGCTGGCGCTGAATGCGACCATCGAAGCGGCCCGGGCGGGCGAGGCGGGCAAAGGCTTTGCTGTCGTCGCCAACGAAGTCAAGGAGCTGGCCAAGGAAACCGCCAAAGCTACCGAAGACATCAGCCGGAAGATCGAGGCCATCCAGACCGACACCAAGGCGGCGGTCGAAGCCATCGGAACATCAGCGAGGTGATCAACCAGATCAATGGAATCTCGAACACCATCGCAACCGCGGTCGAAGAACAGAATGCAACGACCAACGAAATGGCACGGAACGTGAGTGAAGCGGCGCAGGGCAGCGGCGAGATCACCAGCAATATTGCGGGAGTGGCGCAGGCGGCGGAGAGCACGTCCCGGGGCGCCGGCGACACGCAGAAAGCAGCGCAGCAACTGGTCGAGACCTCGGCCGAACTTCGCCGCCTGGTCGAACAGTTCAAGGTCAAGTCGGGCGCGAGCTCATTCGAATCCAGAGCGACGGGGTCCGGAATGCACACACAGAAAGCAGCTGCAGGTTTGTAATCACGCTGGTGGGGATGCGGCCACAGAAGCAGCAAAACTTCTGGCCAACTATTCGACCCTTTTAATCTAATTCTTCGAATTATGCGCGCGCGTCTGGAATCCAGGAGCCGCATGACGCTTGCGAGACAAACCCGCAGCGAACTCCCGATCTGATTCCGCCTTAAGTCTGATAGCTATCAGCCGATAAAAACCATGTGCTGACAAGCGCGTTATTCGTGATTTAAACGATCAGTCCTGCCGCAGCAGACAGTATCGTTGGCCGAAAGGTGGAGATGTTATGAGCTGGTTAAAAAAAATGAAGATCGCGTCCAAGCTGGGGTCGGGATTTAGCGCGGTGCTGGCGTTGGTCGTGATCCTGGGAATTTTTTGCCTGGTTCAAAGTCAAAGCTGAACGCCAACGTGGTGGATATTGGTGGCAACTGGATGGCCAGCATTACCTATCTCGGCCAGCTGCGAGTGGACGCTTCCAGGGCGAGACGTTGGGAATCGAATTATTTCTTCGCGGCCGATAAAGCCGATGCGCGGCGGCAAATGGATGACGCAATAAGCGCCACGGTCGCAGATGAACAATTATATGAACCCACGATTACGTCGGACGAAGAACGGAAACTTTACGAGGGGTTTCGTTCGGCCTGGGACAAGCACCTGGCGATTAAGGCGCGGATCATAGAACTCATCGACCAGGGAAAAACGAAGGAGGCGGCAGAGCTGTCAAGTTCCGAAGGACTTTCCAGCTTTGCGACGGTCGACCAGTTCATTGTGGATGACACCAAGCTGAATGTAAAAGGCGGAACTGACGCGGTGAAGTCGGCGGCGGCGACGTACGCCTCTTCCCGCATTTGGGTAACAAGTCTGCTGGTGGGAGCCATTGTGATTGGGCTTCTGGTAGCGATCGGGCTAGCGCGTGCGATTGCGTCGTCAGCCACTGCGATGCTGGCCATGATCCAGGAAGTCGCGGCCAACAATTTGACAGTTACCGATATGAAGGTCGTATCCGCGGATGAGATCGGGTTGGCCGGACTTGCTTTAAACGAGATGAAGAACAACTTGCATGCCGTGATCCAGTCCATTTCAGCTTCGGCGATGCAGGTGGCCAGCGCCAGTGAAGAATTAAATGCCACCAGCCAGCAGATCACGGCAAATTCCGAAGAGACGTCGGCGCAGGCGGACGTGGTGAATAAATCCGCGCAGGCGGTCAGCCAGAATTTGCAGACCTTGGCCACGGGCGCGGAGGAGATGGGCGCGAGCATTAAAGAGACCGCGAAGAATGCGACCGAAGCAGCGAAGGCCACCACGTCGGCGGTGAAGGTCGCGGAGACGACTACGGCGACGGTGTCGAAACTGGGCGATTCATCGACTGAGATCGGCCAGGTCATTAAGGTCATTACTTCGATCGCCCAGCAGACGAATTTGCTGGCTTTGAATGCGACCATCGAAGCGGCGCGGGCTGGCGAAGCGGGCAAGGGTTTTGCGGTAGTGGCCAATGAAGTAAAAGAGCTGGCGAAGGAAACGGCAAAAGCTACCGAGGACATCAGCCGGAAGATCGAAGCCATTCAGACCGACACCAAAGCAGCGGTGGATGCGATTGGCACCATCAGTGGAGTGATCCATCAGATCAATGACATTTCAACCACCATTGCAACCGCGGTTGAGGAACAGAATGCGACTACGAATGAGATGTCACGCAATGTGAGCGAAGCGGCGCAGGGCAGCGGCGAGATCACCAGCAACATCGCGGGGGTGGCACAGGCGGCGGAGAGCACTTCGCGCGGGGCCGGCGACACCCAGAAAGCGTCGCAGCAACTGGTTGAGACTGCGGCCCAGCTGCGCCGGCTGGTCGAACAATTCACACTCAGCAGCAGCGCCCGCCCGGTCGAATCCAGAGCCGGATCCGAAATGAACATCAGAAGAGCAACTGCAGGTTCGTAATCACAGTCGTCTGTCTTTCAAACAGAATCCTTCGACCCGCTACTAATGGTGCGATCCGTCCGTACCGGCCTTCCCTTTCAGCTCGGCTAAAGTTTCGGGCCGCGACGACCGAAGTTTAGAAGTGATCAGACAAACTCAGGTTGTGTAGAGGATTGCGATTGAAGTGAGGCAAACCATGAACAAAGTCCCACAGCAGATCTTCAAGCGACTGCCGGGAGTGCTTGGATTGGTATTTTGCTTAGCCACTGGGCTTGTGGCTCATGCGCAGCAAGTTCCGGATACGGCGCCAAGTCAGAGTGACTCGAATCAGGCGCTGCTGGAACGCATCAACGAACTGGAAGCAAAGGTCAAACAGCTGGAAGAAAAGCAAGCGCCGCCCGTACCCGCGCCAGAGCCAGCGGTCGAAGAGCCGCGAGTGAACGCGGTGAATGATCGCCTCAAGCTGAATGTGTTCGGAGATGTGGGCTACGAGACCACCGACCTGAAGCCCAGCACCAATACCTTCGAAATCGGGTCTCTCGATCTGTTCATGACCGCGCGCTTGTCGCAAAAGGTATCTGCACTGGCGGAAGTTTTATTTATTGCCGCGGACGACAACAGCATATCGCCCGACGTCGAAAGATTGCTGCTGCAGTATCGAAGCAACGATTACTTCACTGCCGCTATCGGGCGATATCTCACATCGATCGGCTACTACAACACGGCTTTTCATCAGGGGGCATGGTTCCAAACTACGGTTGATCGGCCATTCATGTATGCCTTCGATGACCAGGGGGGATTTTTGCCACTGCAGGAAGTTGGAATCACAACCAGCGGCCTGATTCCCTCCGGCAAATTGGGGTTGAGCTATGTGGCTGAGGTCGGCAACGGACGCGATCATTTACTCGGCGCCGAGCCGGCGCAAAATGCGCAAGACTCCAATAACGGCAAGTCGGTCAACTTCGCGCTGTCGGCGCATCCTGCGTGGATGAGCGGCGCCGACGTGGGATTTTCCATCTATCACGATTACCTTACCTTTTCAGACAACGTAAATCACAGTGAGCTGATCTCCACAGTCCACGTGGTGTATGTGAATTCGACGTACGAACTTCTAAATGAGGGGATGCTGGTACGCCATGTCGGTAGCAGCACCGGCGCGCCGGGAGTCTTTCACACTCCGGCTTTTTACACCCAGTTCTCGCGCCGGATCAGATCTTATCGTCCCTATTTCCGGTATCAATACATAAACGCTGCGGCGGACGAACCGATTTATGGCGATCCCACTGATGGGCCGGTTGTCGGTCGCCGCAATGGCGCCTCGCTTGGTCTGCGATATGACTTTACCGAGCACACCGCCTTCAAGCTGCAATATGACCGGGCACAGAGACGGGGAGTTCCGACCAGCAACGGATTGGATACCCAGTTTGCATTCACCTTCTAGAGTGAGGCCATGACGAACAATAAATTTATGCCGGTGATGCTTCGCACATTCGCATTCATGATTTTGGGTGGGCTTATCGCGCCCCTGGCCCATGCCGGAGATGCGATCGTGGTGATCGTTAATACCGCGAATCCGGTCGACAACTTGAGCACCGCAGAATTGAAGAAATTATTTTTGTCGGACCGCAGTCACTGGGACACGGGCAAATCGGTCGCGCCGGTGATGGTCACCGGATCAGCAGAGCGGGCGGCATTCTTGAAAAACGTCTGCAAGATGAGCGATGCCGATTTCAGCAAGTATTTCCTGCAAGCGGCATTCACGGGAAAGTCGGCAACTCCGCCCAAGGAAGTATCGAGCGTGACCGCATTGAAGAGCTTTGTCGCGTCTTCTCCGGGAGGCATTGGGTTCGTTAAAGCCATGGATTTTCATGGGGACGGTAGCGATGGGGGAGTGAGGGCGGTGAAGATTGATGGGCTGGCTGCCTCCGATGCCGGCTACAAGTTGCGGCTGTAAATCCAACGGAACTCAGAGCAAACCGCATGCAACTGACAATCAAGACAAAATTGCTGGGATTGACGATCAGCAGCCTGGTCTTCCTGGCCAGCGTGAGCGTCACGGGATATTGGGGAATTTCCTCGGGCGCAAGAACCACCACCGAAGTCGCGGCCACCGGCTCAGCCATCCGCGACCACATCGAGGCCGGGGTGTACAACGATTTGATCCGAGCAGATGTCTCGGCAGTATTCACCACCAAGGACGACGAACAACAAGACAAAGTGGAGGAATTCGAGCAGCACTGCAGATTGTTGCAAGATCGAATCGCCAAGACGCGAGGGTTCGCCGCTGATGCCAGCAGCCGCACGATGCTGGATGGGGAAATCACACTGTCGGAGCAGCTGGTAAAAGCCAGCCATGGCTTGATTGAGGCCATCGTGCACAACCCGAGCACTGCTCCAACTTTGCTTGGCCCTTACTTGCAACTTTACAAGGAGCTGCAGGGCACAATTGAGATCACCAGCGATCAATTGACGAAAGGAGCCAATGATGCCGAAAAAGCAGCCAAGACCCAGGCAACAAAAGAACAGCGCGGCATGTTGCTCATCTGTGGCTTTTCGTTATTGATCCTGCTGGTGCTCTCTAGCCGCATCATGATCAGCATTAATCACGGCCTGGGGACATTTTCCGCGCAATTCAAGCGGATGGCAAAAGCCAATGATCTCACCACCCGGGTGGACGAGAAACGCCTGGACGAAATTGGCGAGTTGGGCAAGTGCTTGAACGGCTTCGTAAAAAAAGTGCATTCCAATCTAAGCCAGATCGCACAAGCCACACAGAGCGTTGCTTTGGCGAGTGAAGAGCTCTCAGGCACCAGCCAGCAGATCGCGACCAATTCGGCCAAGACCTCCACGCAATCTGAAGTGGTCTCACAGGCGGCCCAGGCGGTAAGCCAAAACCTGCAGACCGTAGCCACCGGCGCGGCAGAGATGGGAGCCAGCATTAAGGAGATCGCCAAAAACGCAACCGAGGCTGCGAAGGTCGCAACCTCGGCGGTGAAAATTGCGGAAACCACCACAGCGACGGTTGCCAAGCTGGGTGCCTCCTCGACTGAGATTGGAGAAGTGGTCAAAGTCATTACTTCGATTGCGCAGCAGACTAATCTGCTGGCGCTGAATGCAACCATTGAAGCGGCGCGCGCGGGCGAAGCCGGAAAAGGATTCGCGGTGGTTGCCAATGAAGTGAAGGAACTGGCCAAGGAAACGGCCAAGGCCACGGAAGATATCAGCCAAAAAATCGAAGCCATACAGGCCGACACCAAGGCGGCGGTGGGCGCAATCGGCACCATTAGCGGGGTCATCCATCAGATCAACGACATTTCGAACACCATTGCGACTGCAGTTGAGGAGCAGAACGCGACTACAAATGAAATGTCACGCAATGTGAGCGAGGCGGCCCAAAGTAGCGGCGAAATTACCAGCAACATTGCGGGTGTCGCCGAGGCTGCGCAGGGCACGACGAGCTATGCGGGCGATACCCAGAAAGCGTCCCAACAACTGGTTGAGACCGCCACCTACCTGAGCCAACTGGTCGCGCAATTTAAGATCGGCGCAAATCACGGTGACCATGCGGACACCAGCGATTCCAGTAAGGCAGCCTACGCGACGGCTTGAAAACATGAATTGAGGTTGACCGAGACGGCCAATCAACCGGAACTTCAGGAGCAAAGGCGATGAATGGAATGGGTGTGGGCACAAAGGTGGCGAGCGGGTTCGGGGCGCTTCTGTTGATCTTAGCCGTTTCCAGCGGGATGACCTACTATTCGGCGAGTCAGGCGGGGAAGATCGCAGGATTCGCCGAGCGCACAACCCAGGAGATGGTGCTCGCGGCGACAGTTGAGGATGGCCTCGATGGGCGGTTAGCCACGCTTCGTGGATATCTCTTAACCGGCAACGAATCGGAACGCGAAGCTTACGAAAAAGCTAAACAAGATTTTGATACGAGTATGCAAACTCTGCGGCCTCTTCTGCTGGCGGCAGAGGGCAAGCGTTTGTGGAGCAACGCGGACCAACTCTCGCAACAATATGCCGTCGTAACGGACCGGGTGGCCGCGCTGCGAGCAGGAAATCATACAGCGGAAGCAACTGCTTTATGTTTCAGCCCGGAGGTTTCGCAACTCAGAACCCAACTGCGGGACGCGCTCACCGAACAGGCGGCGTTCCAGAAAAAACGGCACGCCAGCGCAGAAGATGATTCGCACGCCGTCGAGGCGAGCCTGAAGCGAACGGTGGTGTTTCTGGGAGTCGCCGGGCTGGGATTGAGCGTGGCGATTGCGTTCTTTTTAGTGCGACGGATCACGGGATCGCTCCGCCGGTTAATTCGCATGATTGCAGACATCGCGGAGGGCGAGGGCGACGTCACCAAACGCCTGGAGGTCGCCTCGGGTTTTGCCAATGACGAACTGGGCGAAGTGAGCCGGTTGTTCAATCTGTTCATGGACAAGTTGCAGCAAATGCTGAGGGAGATCGCAAACCAAACCCACAAGCTGACCGCGGCCAGTAATCAGCTGCTGGCGGCCAACCAGCAGATCACCAGCAATTCCGGAGAGACTGCGGTGCAGGCGAATGCGGTTTCGCGCCTGACGCAGGAGGTCAGTCAGAACCTGCACAGTCTTTCCTCTGGACTGGGGAAATGACCTCGACCATTCAAAGCATCGCGGCCAACACCACGGAAGCGGCCAAAGTGGCGTCGACGGCGGTGAATGCAGCCCAGGCCGCCAACGTCACGGTCACCAAGCTGGGACACTCGAGCGCGGAGATCGGCGTGGTCATCAAGGACATCACTTCGATTGCGCAGCAGACCAATTTATTGGCGCTGAACGCGACCATCGAAGCGGCCCGCGTGGGAGAATCCGGAAAAGGTTTTGCGGTGGTAGCAAACGAAGTAAAAGAGCTGGCCAAGCAAACTGCCAAGGCCACTGAAGACATCAGCCACAAAATCACGGCGATCCAGACTGACACCAAAGGGGCGGCGTCGGCGATCGAAACCGTCAGCAATGTCATTCATCAGATCAACGAGATTTCCGCCACCATTGCGGCGGCGGTCGAGGAACAAAACGCAACCACCAATGAGATGATCCGCAATGCCAGCGAAGCCGCGACTGGCGCGGGTGAAATCTCGACCAGCATCGCCGGGGTTGCGCAGGCCGCAAATGGAACTTCTACGCGTGCGCAAGAGTCGGAAAAGGCAGCGCAGGAGCTATCCTCCATCGCTCTTCAGCTCAGCCAACTGGTGGGGCAATTCAAAATCGAGCGCCGCGATCCGCGGGTGGCAGTGGCAGAGCGGGTCCGGCTGATCGCAACCGACGTCGATGGGCATGCGATCGACCAGGAAGTTGTCACCGGCAATATCAGCCGGCAAGGAGCGCACCTGAAAGGCATTCGAGGCAAAATTCAACAGGGCGCGCAAGTTACCCTGGCATACCAGCAGCGGCGGGAACAATTTGAAGTTGAGTGGGTAAAAGGAAGCGACATCGGGGTGTCGACAATTGCCGCCAACAGTAGCTTCTGGGACCAGGCGCTGGCGGCGAGGTCAGCAGCCGCATCGTCTGCGCCGAAGCATAGTTACACCGAGCAGCAAAAGGCAAGAGCACATCGAGCATAGAACGGGCAGTCAAATTAGAGTTCCAACTTCCGGGCTGGCGGTAAGTAGACGGGTCCATGAAGCTCCTCACCTGGAAAAACAAAAATGCGATGCCGAAGTTAACGCATTCGCGTGACGACGCAGGTCCCGCGCCATCCCATCCCGCGATGACCGCCGGTGATCGCATTTCGGCTTAAGTCTGCCAGGCTATTGCCGATAAAAGTCTGTATCACGCTCCGGAACATTGCGGGAGGGTTTCGCAATTCACACGGATAGCGGATCCCGACACGACGCACGGAGGGCATGAATCAAAGGCAAGCGGCGCAGGCGAGGGTGATGAATATCCAGGAAGCGACTATCGATCACACAAACGGATGGTGGTTGGGATGCGACTAACAATAAAACTCAAGTTATACGGACTGCTGGCTGCCAGCCTGGTGTTTGTAGCCGGAGTGAGTGCAAGCGGCTACTGGGGAATCAGCTCGGTGCAAAAGACCACACTCGAGGTGGCGGCCACCGGAGCAGCCATTCGCAATCACGTAGAGGTGGGCAGCTACAACGACATGACCCACGACGATATTGGAGCGGCGTTCTCCAAGAGCGGCGCCGACCGGCAAGACAGTCTTAATAACCTGGGCCTGCACAGCAAAGTCCTGCTGGAGCGCTCGACCGCAGCCCGCGATGCGGTGACCGACCCCACGCTCAAAGCCGCGTTAAGCGATGAGGTCACCATGGTGCAGCAATACGTGACTGTAGCCGACGCACTTGGCGAAGCGATCGCCAGCAATGCCAGTCGCTCCTCTTATATATCCGATGGGGAGCGATTTGGCCAACTCTACAACACGCTTCAGGAAAAGATTCAAGACAACAGCGACCAACTCGAGGAGGGCGCAAAACGATTCGAGCAAAAGGCGGCCAAGCAAGGCGGCCGGGCAACCCACATCATCCTCTCGATCTGTGTGTTGTCATTGCTCCTGTTGTTCTCCGGCAGCTTCATACTGGTGAAAGCCATTTCAGATTCACTCAACCGTCTAACCCAGATGATCCACAACATCGCCGAGGGCGAGGGAGACGTGACCAAACGCCTGGAAGCGGCGGGGGGAATCAGTAACGATGAACTGGGCGAGGTAAGCCGGCTGTTCAATTTGTTCATGGACAAATTGCAGGAGATCCTGCGCGGGATCGCGGCGCACACTCAAAAGTTATCCAAGGCCAGTCACGGGCTTTTGGAAGCCAGCCAGCAGATCACCACCAATTCCGGCGAAACGGCGGCGCAATCGAAGTCGGTCTCGCGTCCACTCAGCAGGTCAATCAAAACCTCGAAAGCCTGTCAACCGGTGCCAGCGAGATGGCGGTGACGGTGCAAAGCATCGCCGCCAACGCGAATGAAGCGGCAAAAGTTGCAGCTTCGGCGGTGAGCGCGGCGCAGGCGGCCACCATTACAGTCGCGAAGCTCGGACAGTCGGGCGCGGAGATTGGAGTGGTGATCAAAGTCATTACTTCGATCGCGCAACAAACCAATCTTTTGGCGCTGAATGCAACGATTGAAGCGGCACGCGCAGGGGAAGCAGGCAAGGGATTTGCGGTGGTAGCGAACGAAGTTAAAGAACTGGCTAAGCAAACCGCCAAGGCTACCGAAGATATCAGTCACAAGATCAACACCATTCAGGTAGACACCAAGGGAGCGGTGGCAGCGATTGGAACGGTCAGCGATGTGATTCATCAGATCAACAATATTTCCTCGACCATCGCAGCAGCGGTAGAGGAGCAAAGTGCCACGACCCAGGAAATGACCCGCAACACCAACGAGGCCGCCAGCGGAGCCGGCGAGATCACGACCAGCATTGGCGGAGTGGCGCAAGCTGCGGAAGGAACTCTGGCGCGGGCGCAGGAGTCGCAGAAGGCGGCCGAAGATCTGGCTTTGGATCGCGACTGAGCTGAGCGACGCTGATGCGTCAATTCAAAATCGAGCGTCGCGATCCCCGGATCAGCTTTCGAGTGCTGGTCAAGCTGATCGCCAGCCGACACCGATGGACGCACCTCTGGAACAAGAGGTAATGACGATCAACGTAAGCTGCAAAGGCGCTCTGATCAAGAATGTTCGCGGGAACCTTCAGGCAGGGCGAAACCGTTGTGCTTTCGCGGCTGGTCAAGAAGGAAGAATTTTCAATTTCCTGGGTTGGCGAAGGCAAAGCGCAAAGGCCGGACAACTTGGGCTCGCGGCTGTGGATCCGGCTACAACTTTCTGGAGTGATGTGATTGAGGAGATAGTCAGCACACGAGCAAGGCGAAGCCGAAAGCGATTTTGACGAGGACATCTGCCGAAAGTGAAAACCACGGCGGGCGGAGCGTACAGGAAGTGTACGGGCCTCACGGACGGTCAGCGTCATGAAACCAATTCGCATCATGGTGGTAGACGATTCGGTTGTGATCCGCAAATTGCTCACCGACACTCTTGCCCAGGACCGGGCGCTCGAAGTGGTGGGGACGGCGAGCGACGGGCGCATTGCTTTAGCCAAGTTATCGCAACTCAAGCCTGACCTCGTTACTCTGGACATCGAGATGCCGGTGATGAACGGGCTGGAAACTCTGGCCGAAATACGCAAGATTCAACCCAAGTTGCCGGTGATTATGTTCAGCACGCTCACCGAACACGGGGCGGCGGCCACGCTCGATGCCTTGTCACTGGGCGCGAGCGATTATGCCACCAAGCCGAGCAATACCGGCAGCGCAGAGGTTGCAGTCGAGCGCATACGCAGCGAGCTCATTCCGAAGATTAAAGCGCTATGCGCTGCCGATAAAAATCCCTCGCCTCGAACCACCAGTCCGGTGGTCAAGGCAAGACCGCGCGCCGCCGCGCGAGTCGACATCGTAGCCATTGGCACATCCACCGGAGGTCCCAATGCCTTGGCAGAAGTGCTGCCGCGACTGCCGGCGGATTTTCCTGTCCCGATTGTGGTGGTGCAACACATGCCACCGATATTTACCCGCCTGTTGGCGGAGAGATTAGCTAGCCGATCGGCGATTCCCGTCGACGAAGGAAGTGACGGGCGCCGCAATGACGCCGGGACATGCGTGGATAGCGCCGGGAAATTTTCACATGAAGGTGCTCCGGACCGGGAAGAACCTGACGCTTGGATCTGAATCAGGGACCTCCGGAAAATTCCTGCCGTCCGGCGGTCGACGTTCTATTTCGTTCGGTGGCAAGAGCATGCGGAGCGAATGTTTTGGGGGTAGTCATGACGGGAATGGGCGCGGACGGCGTCCTGGGAGCTCAAGAAATCGGCAGGCCGGGGGAGAATGTGATTATTCAGGATCAGATGTCCTCGGTGGTGTGGGGAATGCCGGGACTGGTCCACGCTTCGGGACTCGACGATGCCTGCTACCCGCTTGGTCAGCTGGCGGCGGAGATCACGCGCCGGGTTATGCATGGCCGAAGCTTCGCGCCACACGGAAAACAAAATCAACTCGCAGGTGGAGCTGCCAGCGCAATGATCACAGCAGCCCAGACCGCAATGACCCCGCCCGGCATTCAATCGAAGGAAGCGGTTGATCCGGTTTACCGCCAGATCCGCGACCTGGTGTACAAAGTTTCGGGAATTTATAAGGCGGAAGAAAAGCTTTATCTTCTGGCTGATGGTTGCGGGCGGCGGATGAAACAGCTTAATGTTCGCACTCCGCGTGATTACTGGGAGCATCTGACCGCTCACCCCAGCCGCGACGGAGAACTTCGCCAGCTGTTGAACGAAATTACTATCGGGGAAACCTACTTGTTCCGCAGCTCCGCCTCAGCTGGATGCACTGCGCAAGGTGATCCTGCCCGAACTGGTGGCGGAAAAAACCAAACAAATCACCAAGCGGCTGCGGATCTGGAGCGCGGGTTGTTCTACCGGCGAAGAGCCGTATACCCTGGCGATGAATCTGCTCGAGGAGAGCGACCGCCTGCTAAAGGGCTGGACCGTCGAGATCCTGGCCACCGATCTGAATGACCGCTCAGTCGAGACCGCTAAAGCCGGAATTTATGGGGATTATGCGCTGCGCTCCACCACCGATTACTTTAAGCGCAAATATTTTTTGCCGGAGGACCAGAAGAAACTGCAGGTTCGTCCGGAGGTGAAGAAGCTGATTACTTTCAGCCGGCTGAATTTGCAGGATGATGCCAAGATGCTGTTCATGAAAGGCATGGACCTGATTTTCTGCTGCAACGTGCTGATTTATTTTGATGGGCCGTCCAAGTCCAAAGTGATCAGCCATTTTTTCAGCGACCTGAATTTCGGCGGTTATTTTTTTCTGGGAACTTCAGAGTCGCTGGTGAAGTTGAATGAACAATTCCATCTGGTGCATTTTCCGGGAACGATTGCGTACTGGAAGCCATCGCTGAACAGTGGGAAATTATGAATGAATCGGTTACAGCAACCATACGAGAACGGGTGCAGCGAATCGAGGCGATGCCTGCCATTCCGGCAGTATTTCTGCCATTACTGAGATTGTTGAGCAATCCCTCGGAAGATGTTGCGGTGGACGAAGTGGTGCGTCTGGTTTCCTACGACAACTCGATCGCCGCCCAGTGCATGCGGGTGGCCAGCTCGCCGTTGTTCGGGCTGGCGAGTTCGCCGAAATCGATCAAATCCGCGGTCATCAGCCTGGGGCTGCGCCGGGTGGAAACAATTTTGCTCACCTGCTGCCTGGGCCAGGCTTTCCCGCGAAAAAATGGGCGCTGGATCCGGCAGTATTCTGGCGGCATTCGCTGGGCTGCGCACTGGTGTGCAGGAAATTCAGCGAAAAGCTTGGCCATGACGGCGACAGCGAAAAAGCCTACATGGCTGGGCTGCTGCATGACATCGGATTCATGGTGAACTGCATGGCTTTGCGGATGAATTCGAAGTCGCCATGAAACGCGCCTTGCAGGAAGAAATTTCATTGGACGCAGCCGAACTGGCGACCATGGGCTTTACCCATTGCGACACCGGGCGGGCGCTGGCTGAGAAGTGGAGCCTGGCAAACGAGCTGGTGGAGGTGATCGCGCATCATCACGCGGTCGAGGAAAGCCAGTCGGACCAGCCTCTGGTCGCACTGGTGCACTTGAGCGACCTGCTCTGCCGCATGCGTGGACTCGGGTACGGCTACTATGAGCGCCAGCGGGTGGATCTGATTTCCGATCCGGCATGGGCGGTTTTACTGGCGGCGCAGCCTGACCTCGGCGACATGGACCTGGTGCGGTTTACCTTCGAGCTGGATGAGGCGGTCGAAGAAATCCATTCCGTCGTGTCCGCAGTGCTGGGTCCAGTTCGCCGCCCGCGCTTGAATCTGGCGCACAGGCTTTTCAATCGAGCGGAATTGCGTGAGAAATGACAGCCGTTAGCTGTGGATCTGGAGGGAAACGACGATTGGCAAATTTTCAAAAAGCATTCTGATCTCGATTGCAGGCGAATCCGCCAACGAATGCAAATTGTAGTCGGATCCGGTAATCACGCTTGGCGGTGAGAGCATGCAGCCCTCTGACAGGCCGGCGATTTTGTTCTTGAAGTTTCCCGCCACCATGTTGCAGACTTCGCCCAAGGCGTCTGAGAAGTCCTGGCCAACGCTTTCGACGGGCAAGCCGAGCATCTTGGAAGCCATGAGGACGGCGGCTTTCTCATCGCAGCGAACGGTGATAACTCCGCACAGCTGGCCCGCCAGCCCTACCATCGAGGTCACTCCCAGGATTCGAGTCGGATGAATTCGACGCCACAGTTAACTGCGACGACAGCATAAGCTCAAATACTTCGCGAGTTGCCGTTTCCAGCAGGGGGACCCATTGCTGGTGAGTGCTTTCGACGGAGGCGGCCTGGGCGGCGCTTTTCATATTTTGCCCCCCAGCACGGGAACCACGTGTTCCTTCACCTGTTCAGGAGTGAAGGGCTTGCGAATGTAGCCGCGAGCGCCGCAGGAAAGTGCCTGCACTACGTGGGCTTCGCTGCCCTCGGTGGTGATCATTACTACCGGGACGTTCTTGGCATTTTCAACGCCGGGAAGCTGCTTGATGAATTCAATCCCATCCATTACCGGCATGTTGATGTCGCAGAGGATCAGATCCACCGGGCCGTCTTTCAGCATGCCGAGAGCTTCGGCTCCATTGCCTGCCTGCAGAACATCGCTGAGATCAATGCCCGCCTGCCGCAGCGAACGCTCGACTATTTTGCGCATGACCGACGAATCATCGATGATAAGGGCGCGTATGGACATATTCTGTCGCCGCGAAGAGTCCTCACAGAGTTCCCTTTCGCGTTACCTTACCTATATCGGCATCCGGCGCGTGGACTTTAGCGAGGGACTCGAGGCCATGCGAAACTCAGGACAACGATTCGAATCACAGCCGTGCGAATTGTGATTTATGAGCCGGGCGGCGGGGCGGTCGCCAGTTGTTGAATTTCTGCCTGAACTTTTGCCCAGGGTTTCGGCTTACGCTTGCTGGCATAGGGAGCATCAGGATGATTGAAGAAACTTAATAGTTCCGCCCGCATCGCCGGCGAGGCGGTGCGAAAGTTCTGTTTTGCCAGCGCGTCCAGGAGTTTTGCCTGGGCTAAATCATAGAGGCGATACTGCCCCGGGGCGGAAATTGCGCCGGTGTCAAAGTTGTCATTTGGCAACTCAGGATGACCCGCGGCCGCTTCTTCCAGAAGCTTGCGATAGCGTGCCAGACTGGCATTAAAGCTGGCCTCAAAATAACGCTCGGTCTCGGGCGTGGGCATGCGCAACTCCAGCACCCTGAGTGGACCAACTTTCGGAAGAAGCTTTACCAGGAAAGCGAGAAACTTTTCGCCGGCGTTGGGCTTTTGATAAACCTTCCCCCAGTTCTTCTGATAGCTGGCGCGCGAAAGGTTATATAAAAACTTCTTCTTGGTCATGCTTGGCTGATCTTTGAGGATATCGTCCTTTTTGAGGCTCCAGGCGACGCGGGTGGCTTTGGGGAGAATTTGGCTGACGTCGTGACGGTACGACCCGAGCGCCTTCGATTCATCCGAAAGGACGCTCGCCAAATCCAGACCATAGGTCTCCTGAAAGGCTTGCTGCAGAAGAGGAACATCGACCTCGAAGCCAATGAAATCGTGATAATTCTGTGAGCCGTAGCGGCCTTGCGCGACTTCGAGTACATCGAATCCGAATTCAGTTTTTATGTGCGCGAGAGGATCTTGCTCATAAGTAACCCAGTTTCCGTACTTCTTCTTCAGCTTGTGATAGAGGACGGGAACCGAACGATTGACTCCGATGGCATGACCGTCTTTGTCGGCGGCATGGTGAGAAAGTGCGCCGAGGGCAAAGGCGTATCCATTCAGGTCCGTGGAGTCATGCAGCAGCGCCAGAATAAAGTCGCCGCTGCGAACGTAATGGGTCAGGTCGCTGACAAATTTATTTCCATGCGGGTAATAACCCATGTCCTGAATAATGGCGCCGCCATACGCATAAGCATGCGCCTCTTTGAGCTGTTCGTGGGTGGATTGGGGAAAGCGCTTCAGCAACATAGGGCGCACGGTAGTGTCCCATGCGCTGTCGACAACCGCCTCATGAGAAAGCACCGCGTAGCCGGCGCAGCGTGCCGGGCTCCCGACGGCAAAGGACAATACCAGTATTAAGGCAACAAATTTGGCGGTGCTGGTGCTGCTTCTGCCGGTTCCACGGATTCGCACGCGTTCTGAAATTGCGCTTCTGGCCATTTACAAAGTCGAGTTTACAACTCAGAGCTGAATTTGCGAAAACCCGGAGGACATGAAAGCAGTTGCTCAAACGGTGGATTTTTAGACGCGGCAGGCCGGGCGATCTCATGCGTGCTTCGCGTGGAGGCCGCAAGTGGGCAGAATTTATGACGGTGATTTTTTTGAAATCATTCTTTTGGTGCGAATCGCCGCTGTTTTGCCGATCTACAACTCACACCGCAAACTCGTCTGCTCCTATCGAGGCGTTCACTTGTAAGCCGCTTCAGCTTGTTTGATGATCTACTCGTCAATCTCACGCAGTCTTTGCGGTCACAACTGGTCGCGGTATCGTTCAAGGGCAATGCGGACGAGCTGGCTTCGGGTGCGGACACCCGTCTTTGCAAAAAGCTGTTGTAGTGTAGCTTTGATTGCACCTTCGGACACACCGATGCGGTCTGCGATCTCTTTGTTCAGCAAGCCCTGGAATAGTTGCGAAAGCACCTGCCGCTCCCGGTCTGTGAATTGCTGTTGCTTCCCGTCAGTGCCGGGACTTTTAGATTTGAGTGTGGCTTCGAGCAGTTCCCGATCGAACCAAATCTTACCGGCCATCACGTGCCGAATGCCCTCCAGCAACGAAGTAGTGGACTCATGCTTCATGAAGACACCAGAAACTCCGTCTCGGATTAATTCGGCTACTTGATTCTTGTCCACGCCAGCGGTCACAACGAGAACTTTGCCGTTGAAAGCCTGATTTCGCGCAGCGCGAAGGAAATCTCTGCCATCTGCTTGCCCCAGGTCAAGGTCGAGGAGCACGACATCCACATTTGACCTGCGGAGGATCGCAAGACACTCAACGATGGAACTGGACTGCCCAACCACCTCAATTCCTGGTTCACTCGCGAGAAAACGGGCAACACTTTCGCGAAACAAGGCGTGATCGTCGAGCAACAGAACTGTGATCGCCGTTTCCGATTCATTCATACACGGTTTTCTCGTGGTCATAAATAATCGGCACCATCACGGCAAAACGTGCGCCCTGCGTCGCGGGTTCATAGGTCAGGTCTCCGCCAAAACTTCGCATGATTGAGCGGGAAACATAAAGGCCTAAGCCGGTAGCGCCGGCGCCTGGTTGGAAGGGGCGAAACAACTGCTCCGGATGGATAACTCCAGCCCCACTGTCCTCGAACCGGATGACAACATGGGCGCCCTCCACTGAGGTACAAATCCGCAGTCGCTTCACCGGAGATGACTCCATCGCACGCCGGCTATTTCTAGCCAGATTTAGAAATACCTGGATCAGTCCGTAACGATCGGCGCGCAGCAGGGGCAAGTCATCCTCTATTTTCCATTCGAAGTCGATTCCCGATTCGCGGCAAGCGCCTTCAATTAACACCCGCGATTCATCCATCAACGAGCTAACTTCAACGGTTTCGCCGGTGTTGGCCGATGGAGAACTCAGGCCCATTGTCGAAATTCTGTCGAGACTTTGTATTAAAGAACTCAGGGCCAAAAAATCTTCATTCCGCTCCAACCCCGGTACACGAGACAGGTTTCTTTGCAGCGTCACCGCCGCACCGCTTAAGTTTCGCATTTCGTGCGCAATGGCCCCGACCAGGATCCTGCTGCTCTTCAGCAAATGATTCAGGCTAAGATCCTCGCGCGTGCGCAGATCCTCGGAAAGATCAACTATTACGGCGGCGAGACGTAATCCTGAGATGGTCTGATAGGTTGAAAACCAGACCGCCGCGAGAAACACTTCGCCGGATGCCCGTTGCCCACGGCACTGCAATGTGGTTCGAAAAGCCATTACCGGTCTTGTCTTTAAGACGTTTTGAAGAGGCGCCAAAAACCGGCTGATTGTCTGATCCTGCAATCGAGATCCTCCTGGCGCCAGGAGCTGTTGCGCGGCGTTGTTTGCGAGAAGAATATGCCCACTGTGGTCGATGGTTATAATCGCCGCCGGACTGCTCTCAATCAGGACTTGCAATTGATCCTCAGCATCACGCCGCAGGGTGACTTCCCTCTCCAATTCCTCGACATGTCGCAACACGTTCCGCCTGCTTTTCAGAAGCTCTGAAACAAATAATCCCGTGCCTACGAATCCAATAGAACTCAGGAGAAGACGAAAAATCGCCTCGTTCTCGGGCAGATTACTAAAAGCTTCCTGCAGTACTGCACACACAAGGGCAGCACCCACGATCTGAATGCGGGAGAGAAACCCGCCGACAATGATGATTGGAAACAGATACAGGAAACCGAGAGAAATATACGGCTTGGTGAGCCAGTCCGTGAGCGCGATTGCTGCAGTGGCGAGAGCCGCAAGGCTCAGCAAACGCCACCGGTTTGCGGGTACGAAAACCGAGAGCAGCTCTTGCACTGTGAAATTCATCTTGCTTGAGTTCCGCGAATAAACCAACTCCTTAGAAGCTTTCTGATCGAAAGATAGCCAGGTCAAGCCGAAAGATAGTCAACGCCTCACAGCTGTGTCTGCGACCATTTTATGTTCCGCGGTATCGCGCCGCGGCAGATTTGTCTTTATGCGGACTCTCTACGTGCCGACCTTTCGTCTTCGCTCACCGCGCCGAGGCAACACGAATTACACATGCTACGCAGCTTCATGGCTGCTGGTGATCCTTTCATTATCGGGCTTTGGATGTGCTCAAGTCTCACAGACCCTGACCTGGCAATCCCTGCGCGATCGCTTTGAAGCGAATAATCCCGCTCTGCTGGCGGAACAAACCAACATTGACGAAGCAAAGGCACAGGAGATTACAGCGTATGTGCGTCCCAATCCGGACTTCACCATGACCCTCGATGGAACTCAGATAGCCCAGAACCGTGGCGTCTGGCAACCCTTCGCCGGAACTTTCGAGTCGCCATCCCTCAGCTATCTGCACGAGAGGAGACATAAGCGGGAACTGCGGCTTGAAAGTGCTCGGCGCGGAACCGCTACGGAGCAGTGGCGCTACACGGACCTGAAGCGCTCGATGCTGTTCGATCTTCGCTCCGCGTTTGTTTCCACGCTGCAGGCAAAAGCAGTTCTCCAGCTCGCAAGAGAAAATTTGGCGTATTACGACCAGGTACTGAAGATCAGCAGGGATCGTCTCGGTGCTGGCGATATCGCTCAAATCGACTTCGATCGTCTCGAACTGCAGCGCGTCCAGTATGAGTCCGACATCCAGACAGCCGATGTCCAACTGCGCACCGCCAAGATTCAGTTGCTTACGTTACTGAACGATCGCACTCCGATTGATCAGTTTGACGTCAGTGGCACCTATGATTTCAGCGATCAAGTACTAACCCGCGATGAGTACCGAAGGATCGCGCTCGAGGCTCGTCCCGATTTAAAGATAGCGGTGCAAACGGTCGATAAGGCGGAAATTGATCACAAGCTGGCAGTTGCAGACGGTTCGACCGACCCGACATTGAGCGCTTGGTATACGCATAATTCATCGAACAACAACCCTTATGGGCTCAACACGCTTGGCCTCAGCGTAAGCGTTCCCTTACGGATATTCGACCGTAACCAGGGCGAGAAGCTGCGCACCCAACTCGACATTCTCCGGCAAAAGCAATTACAGGCGGCCACAGAGGCGAGCGTGCTGAGCGATGTTGATTCCGGCTATGCAACCGTACAGAGCAACCTGATTCTCTTGCGGCCGTACAAACAGAAGTATTTGGAGGAGGCGACGCGTGTCCGCGACACAATTTACTTTTCCTATCAGCAGGGGGGAGCGTCGCTTTTGGACTTTATGAACGCCCAAAGTGAATACCGCAACGTGCAACTGACTTACGTCAATCTGATCGGCACGTATCTGACCGCCGCGGCGCAGCTGAATATGGCGGTTGGGCGGGAGGTGATTCCGTGAAAGTCCTCGCAGGATTGAGCTGCCTCTTTTTCTGTATCCTCTCAATCGGGTGCAACGACACCAAATCTGAGACGAATGCGGGCGCGCCTCCATCCGCCAATGTGCAGGCCGACTTTGACGCCAGCAATTTCAAAGTAGATCACCCGGAGCTATTTCCGCTGGCGACGGCCGCCGAGCGCAAAGCCGTTCCTGAGTTGAATGCTACCGGAGTCGTGCAGCCCGATATCGCTCGGGCAGTGCCAGTTGTCTCGCTTGCCGCCGGGCGCGTAGTGGAAGTCAGGGCGCGGCTTGGCGATCGAGTCAAAAAAGGACAAACGCTGCTGCGGGTGCAGAGTAATGACGTTTCGGGCGCGTATCAGAACTACGTCAAAGCTGAGAACGATGAACGCCTAGCCCATCAGCAGCTCGATCGCGCTCAGCTGCTCTATGGCAAAGGTGCCGTCGCGAAGAGTGCTCTGGAGCAAGCTCAGACCGCGGAAGAAGACGCGATGGCAACCTTGAGCGCCGCTACCGAGCAACTCCGCCTTCTCGGAATCGATAAACGACATCCGTCGGGAGTAGTCGACTTGATCGCGCCTATTTCCGGCGTGATCACCGATCAACAGGTGACGAACTCTTCTGGGGTACAGGGCTTGTCGGGGCCTAACCCTTTCACGATTTCTGATCTCTCTTATGTATGGATCATTTGCGATGTTTACGAAAACGATCTCGACGCAGTGAAGGTCGGGGAATATGCCGAGGTCCGCCTGACTGCATTTCCGAACCAGGTGTTCAAAGGCCGAATCGACAATATTCTGCCTGTTCTCGATCCTAATATCCGCACTGCAAAGGTGCGCATCGAAGTGCCGAATCCGGGTCTGATGCGAATCGGCATGTTCGTGACCGCAACATTCTACGGTAAACAGGCCGTGGTGCGGGCGATTATTCCGGCGAGTGCAATCCTGCATCTTCACGATCGCGAGTGGGTCTACACACCGGTCGGCAATGGCATTTCAGGCGTCAGGAGGTTGTCGGCGGCGCATGCTCCCGAACAATATGCAGGAGGTTGTTTCACGGACTCAAGCCTGGCGACCAGGTTGTCTCGAATGCGCTGGTCCTGCAGAACACGGTGGAGCAATAGATGATTCGCAGACTCGTCGATTTCGCGCTGAACAACCGATTCACTGGTCTTGGCGCTGGCGCTGATGCTGTTCATCTGGGGCGTGATTTCACTTTCATCAACTTCCGGTCGAAGCTTATCCCGACGTGGCGGACAACTATGTCGAGATCATCACGCAATGGCCGGGAATTTCGGCGGAGCAGATTGAGCAGCAAGTCACGATTCCGCTTGAAATCGCGATGAATGGCATTCCGCGCATCGTTCATCTGCGCTCGTTTTCGCTGTTCGGACTTTCCGACGTCGAAGTTCATCTTCGACGATGAGGAGGAACAATGCCTGGAACCGCGAACGAGTCCTGGAGCGCCTTTCGCAAGTCACCCTGCCCCCCGGCGTCACGCCGCAGATGGGCACCGACTGGAGCCCTGTCGGCCAGATCTACTTCTTCACGCTGCACAGCACGAATCCGCAGTATGACGTGATGGATCTGAAATCGATTGAAGACTGGGTTGTCGAGAAAAATTTCAAAGTCCGTGCCAGAACGTCGTCGATGTCGCCAGCTTCGGCGGCCCCACGCGCGAATATCAGGTTCGCCTCGATCCCGACAAACTGATTTCCTATGGCCTGAGCATCGGCCCAGGTGGAGCAACAGCTCACCAACAACAACGCCAACGCGGGCGGCAGTTTCATTGAGGCCGGCCTGCAGCAGATTAACGTTCAGGAAGTTGGCCTGGTCCGCACCGTGCAGGATATCGAAAATACGGTGCTGATGACGCAAGAACGGCACGCCGATGCGCGTCAAAGATATCGCCGTTGTCGCGCAGGGCCCGAAAATTCGGCTCGGCCAGTTCGCCCGCGCGATTCACCACGACGACGGCAAGATCGTCGATAACGATGACGTGGTATCCGGCATCGTGCTGCTGCGCAAGGGTGCCGATGCCGATACGGCGCTTGAGGGAATTCACGCCAAAGTCAAAGAACTGAACGACACATTCTGCCTTCAGGGCGTGAAAGTAGTTCCGTTCATCGATCGCAGCGACCTGGTGCACTTTACGACCCACACCGTGCTGCATAACCTCACGGGAAGGCATCATTCTGGTAGTCGATTATTCTGTTTCTGTTTCTGGGGAATGTGCGGGGAGCCATTATCGTGGCGCTGACGATTCCGTTCGCGCTGCTGTTTGCCGCGATCCTGTCTTGAATCTGAAAGGCATTCCCGGCCAATCTGCTTTCTTTAGGTGCGCTCGATTTCGGAATGGTGGTCGATGGCGCCGTCGTGATGGTGGAGAATATCGTGCGGCACCTTGGCCGCCGGAACATGCGGACGGCAAAACGCCGAAGCAGAAGATTCTGCGATGCGGCGCATGAAGTGCAGCGGCCGGTATTTCTACGCCATCGCCATCATCATGACTGCCTATCTGCCGATCTTCACGCTGCAACGCGTCGAAGGCCGGCTGTTCAAGCCGATGGCGTGGACCGTGGCATTCGCGCTGGCTCGGCGCTCTGATCTTTTCCATGCTCATCGCCCCGGTGCTGGCCAGTTTCTTCTTTCCGAAAGGCACCAAGAGAATGGCATAACCCGGTCATGGCATGGCTGACCGACGAATATCGCAAGGCGCTGCGCTGGGCGATCCACTAGCGCTACGTGACGGTCGGAGTCGGACTCGCTGGCGTTGCTGTTATCGCCATATCTGCTGTCAGCGGAGCCATCGGTTCGGAATTTCTGCCCCATCTGGATGAAGGCGCGCTCTGGGTGCGCGGCACGCTTGCGCCCAGCACCGGACCCGACGGAAGGTATTCGGGTAGCGAATGAGGCTCGCATTCTGCTGTGCTCGTTTCCGGAAGTCACGCAGTGCACCAGTCAGGTGGGACGTCCCGATGACGGAACAGACACCACGGGATTCTTCAATACCGAATATTTCGTCGATCTGAAGCCCAAGGAACAATGGCGGCCGGTTTTCCACCAGAACAAAGAAGAACTGATCGCAGCCATGGATCAGGAAGTCGAAAAGATACCGGGCGTGATCTGGAACTTCTCGCAACCGATCGAAGACAACATGGAAGAAGCGGTCAGCGGCGTCAAAGGCGAACTGGCCACCAAGGTTTACGGGGACGATCTCAATACTCGAAGAGAAGGCCGATCAGATCGTCGGCGTGATGCGCCAGGTCAAAGGTATTCAAGATCTGGGCGTGTTCCGCGTTCTCGGCCAGCCCAATCTGAACTTTGACCGTGAATCGCGATGCGGCCGCCCGCTACCAGATCAATGTAGCCGACGTGCAGGATGCGATTCAGACCGCTGTGGGCGGCAACGCGCTGACGCAGGTTTTACAGGGCGAGGCGGCGCTACGATCTGGTGCTTCGCTATTTGCCGCAGTATCGCAACACGCGGGAAGCAATCGAGAATATCCGCCTTCTCTCGCCAACCGGAGAACGGGTTTCACTCGCGCAGCTCTGCAATGTCAGCGAGCAGGACGGCGGCTCGGAAATTTATCGCGAAGGCAACGAGCGCTATATCGCGATCAAATACAGCGTGCGCGGCCGGGATCTGGGCGGCGCGGTGGAAGAAGCCATCAAAACAGTGAACGCAACAGGTCAAGCTGCCGCGTGGTTATCACATCGATTGGGAAGGCGAGTATCAGAGCGAAGAAGCGCGCGCACGCGCGGCTGGTCATCATCGTGCCGCTCACGATTCTGCTCATCTTCTTCATTCTGTACACCATGTTCCACTCGTTCAAGTGGGCCTCGCTGATCATGATTAACGTGGTTGTGGCCCCCATTGGCGGCGTGTTGGCGCTATTATCACGGACACCAATTTCAGTGTGTCTTCCGGCGTCGGCTTTCTCGCGCTGTTTGGTGTTTCGGTGCAGACCGGCGTCATCATGCTGGAATACATCAATCAAATGCGCGCGCGGGGACATACGATCGAGGATGCCGCCGTAGAGGGCGCAGTTCTCGCTTGCGACCCATCATGATGACCATGCTGGTGGCGACACTGGGATTGTTGCCCGCCGCAGTCTCACATGCCATCGGGTCCGATTCGCAGCGGCCCTTCGCAATTGTCATTGTCGGCGGATTGATGGCCGGTCTGGTGATGAGCATCTTTCTTTTGCCGACGCTCTATGTATGGATTGCCGGTGACCGCGATGTCCTGCCCAACCGTGACGATGCATTTGCGGGAGGCGAACATGTGGACTAATTGTTGGCTTGTTGCGGGACATAATGTGGCCCGGACACGGCAGTGATAACTGGCAGAGCAAATCCTGCAGGAGGAACAAATGCGTGTCCGATAACGCTCGACAACTTTTAGTGTCGCACCTCAGCAACTGGAAGACCCGCCCGCTAATCGTCGAATTCAAGGGCGCTCTCGCAGTGATTTCCGGTCTGTTCAATATCAGCGATCTTTCCGAGTCGAAGTTGCGACTGCGTTTCGTTGTGTCAATGTGTGCGACTTGTGAGCTGGATGTTTACCTGTCCACTTTGCGCAGCTTCAGTGTAAAAACCTTGCAGGAGGCCATGAATAGCGTTCTGAAATCTGCTGTCGAGGAGCTCGTAGCCGAAGCTGGACAACCTTTTGAAATCGCCGTCGTCGAACAAGTCGCCATCCTTGACCTGGAAGATGGCAGTACATTGCTGATTGGTGCTTTGAAGGAAGAAGCTGCTTGGCCTGCAACATCGCTGCAATCCGAGAACTAGAAGTTGCGGTCCGCCTGAGTGCAAGGCGGATAATTGCGGGTGTAAACGCTCAGCATGTCCTCCAAACCGGGCGCTGCAGGACGCTAAGCCGGGGGACTATACGATTATGGTACGGTTCGCGCAAACCGCGCCAAAACCCGCGTGTTTCCAGGGGTTTCGAAAAATGGTGGAGCTAGTCGGGATCGAACTATCAGAGCGCATTGAAAAAACGTAAGTTATTGATTTTTATACTGGCGAGAAGGCCTCAAAAGGCACCATTCCTGAGTATTGGGTACGTTTTGGGTACAGTGACTTACCTCGCACCTGAAGCTTTCCCAGTCCGTCGAACCGCAGCTGTTCTAACTTCCGAGTTGATGAAGCGATTGTCATTCTCCGGTCACAGATGCGGTGCGCATCCAGGCGATTAAGTCGCAAACCTTGCGATCCAGGGGCTACCGAATGCCATTGAAGTACCCGCGCGGATGTTGAAGGCTTCCTTCGAGCCTTCCAAAATATTGCACGCCGCATCGCGTGTCGTGGGGTCATCGATAGAGCCGCGCGCCGTGATCTGCGCACGGTCACTGGTACTCTTTAGCACCAGAATCTGCTCCGCATCGGAAAGAATAGCGATATTCGCGTTATGTGTCACGATGATGATCTGGCGGCGTTCCTTGGCCCGGCGCAGCACGGAGCGGAGTAGCAGAAATGAATTCGCTGTCGAGGTTGTCCTCGGGCTGGTCGATAATAAGTGGATTGTTGCTCTTAGACGAGAGCAGCAGCGCCAATAGAATCGATTGTTGTTGTCCGAGGGACAAATGAGAGAAGTCGCGCGTCAACGCCTTTGGCGGTTGCCCGTCATCTTTGTTACCGATAGCCTCGGCAGATCGTCAATCGCGACGCGCTCTAGCGCGAAGCGCACGTGTGGAACACGCACCTTCTCGATGATCTGCTGCGCCTCCTGCTTGTCGAAGACGGCCACGCCTCCATCCTTCAGTCCGGTCAGGGACGACACGTCGCCCTCTCTACGGCGTCCAGCAGCCGAGGTATAGTCAACTGTTGCACCAAGATTTTCGCCCGGGGAACTTGCACTGTGCGCCATCCCATTGCTTGCGTAATTTGTGCTTCTGCGTCTGGAGAATAGGCGTCCGAGGCAAATTTAAGACTGACCTGAAGATCGGACAGTGCGCTTTTCAATGTCGCGCTCGCCGTCATCGCGTATGCCGTACGCAACATCGCGATTTTCTGGCGGGCAGCCCAGCGGCTCTTCAGCAAATTCGCTCGTTCTTTTTGCAGTTGCTTCAGCTTCGTTTTCCAAGACTCGATGAGCGCGATGTTCTGCTTAGCCTGCGCTTCGTCCGCGGCCAATTTTTGAATGTAGGCCATGTCGAGTTTGATACCTTGAGCCTCCAGCGCCTTAGTCTTCTGCTCGATCTCCGACAGGGCTTTCGCGTCCGGCTTCTCCAACTCACCATGTTGTCATTCGCGACAGTCTCAAGGACCGAGAACTTGGCATTCAATGCACCCTGCGATTTTTGTACCTCAGATGCAAACTGCTCTGCCGCCTGATGAATGGTCTTCAGCTCGGCGGCTACTGTGGGGACCGAAATGTCCCCAAGTTCGCACAATTCATCAACTTCCTCAGACAATCCTGACGATGTGAGGTTTTGCTTGATACTTTTCAGTTTTGCCTGCAGTGAAAGGCGTGTCTGTTTTTCCTCTGCCAAATGTCGCTGGAGAGCCAAGACTTCCTTCGCATTTGCCTTTTCAAGCGCTGCAATCTGTGTCTGCGTCGAAGATAATCTCTGCTGCCAGGCCGGCATCAGTTCGGCTTGCTGCGCCGCTTTTTCGAGCTCATTTTGAGACGCGAGAAGAGCGTCCCGCGCCGCGACCTCTTCCTTTGCCGCATCGGCAAGATCGATAAAGGTGTCGAGGTATTTCAGCAACGCTACGGGGCTCTCCTCGCACTCTCACTGATCTTCGTTGCTTCTGCCCGAAGCATTCAATCTCGAAGCTTGTCGGGCCAAAAGATGGGTCATCCAAATTCTCAATTTCGCCCCCAAATGGGCGGGACAACGCAGTTAAATGACCGGCTTGGTCGCGCCAGAAAAGATCAACCCGCGTCGGCCACACCTCGCTGTCGACCATGTACGCGGCGGTGCCTTCCCGCGAGAGACAACGAACGGCCTCCAGCGACGTCGACTTACCTGCACCACGGCCACCGATGATGCAGTTCAGGTTGGGGCTGAGATGGATGGTCTGGTCCGCAACGAACCCTCCCTCCATGTGAACGCCGACCACATGCGGTACCGACAACGGGATCTGCGCCTCTATTCGAACTCGCGCCTCCGCGTCCTCCAGGCCTAGGCGAAGCGCGTCGAAGGAGGGTGCGTTCATTTTGATGCGAGTAACCCGTCGGTCACCCTCAGCATTCTTGCCTAGGGCTTCCAAACTGTGTGCGTCAGAGTTCATTACGCGGGCCAAAAACTGACGCATTCCAAGCTTGAGCCGAACGATTCTTTGCCCCCCCATGTTCTTGCGGCCCACGTCGGGATCGTCCTCGCTGTAACTCACATCAGAGGCAGCGTTCTTCAGTTCAATACCTAGGAGAGACGCATGTGAAATCACATCAGCCTTATGGGGGCCAGCGCCCGGCACTTCCTTCTCAAACCCCTTGTCACCATCGACATGCGCGAGGATCAGGAATTCCTTGAGGGCGTTGGCGCTCCCTCCAGGCATTCGAACATGGATTTGTTGCACCGTGAATTCGGGGTGTCCCGATCGGAGAATTGGAGCCTACCATGGAAGTGTTGAAGCGCCTGCAGGTCTGGCAGATAGCAAAGCAGATGACCTTGTGGCGTTGAAAGCTCCACTCCCGGCAACACCACCATGGCTGTTCCTTGGCGCGAATCCAAGGCCCGCTGCACATTAGTAATCTCGTTGTGATCCGTGATGGCGATGACTGACAGTCCTTCCTTTAGGGCAGTCTTCACAATCGCTTCCGGTGTCATAGTCGCGTCTTTTACATCGTGCGAGCCGCCATAGGAGTGAATATGAAGATCGCACCGATGGAAGCGTGCGCCGCTGGAGAATGCTTCGATCTGACTAACATTCAAGGCAGTTCCCCGGTCACTACGATTCGCAATCGGATGGAAGAGCACCAATCATAATACTCGGAGACACGCAGCGTTTCGGGGTTAAGCCGAAGCATCAGTCCCGATCAGTCAGCATCGCGGAGGCGATCCACGAATGGCCACACATCCCTCGGGTTATTCCCGGGTGAAGTGCAATCCGGAAGTTGATCTCGATACCAACCTCAGTGTGCTCGCGTACGGAATGCTGGGCGCACGGCACCGCCCTTACCTATTTTTCGAAGCAATGCAAGTTGTTCCGCTCTCGCAGCGAAGATGAGGCTCCGGAAAACTCGGGCGCCGTACGGTCTCCCGGCGCCAGCTCGTCTCATTATCATCGTTGGCAGGTTTAGCCTCAGAACGAGGTGAATGCCATACATCTCCTGAACCGAGGGCTGCCGAGTTTTCCTCACGAAATATCGCATAAGGCACCAAGCACTCCTCTGACTGAACCGGCGTGAATACGGACATCGGTCCCAATCAGATCGCTGCAAATATCGTGAGTTTCGCCCTGTTTTCGCACTATAATGGCGTAAAAGTAGCCCGCTTCATCCCGGAGGTTCCCTTCGTGTATATTCTCGTGCCTTGGAAACCCGTTGTAATCGTGTGGGCTCTGCTAAGCGGGATGATACTTGCCGGCTTCATCGGGTCATCGCTGCTTCAAGGAAAAGACCCCTTCGCGCCGCCAACGAACATGCAAAGATCGACTACTACGAAAGCGTCCGCAGCGCATGCGGGACAGCAACCGAACCACGCACACAAGGGCCCTGAGTCAGGCTCTCGTTGACGATGTCGCGACGTCTCGAACTGCTCTTCCATGGGGTCGATCTCGGCCAGCAGTCGGGCGATGCCGTCCCGATCGAACGCGTCGTCGACCACGAAGTAGCCCTGTTCGTCGAAGGAGGCCGCCTGCTCAGGGGTGATCCGGCGATAGGGAGGCGAGGCCGGCGTCCAGCTGAACCCGTGATTGAGCGGGTGCATGTCGAGAACCGCCATTTTCGCGGTCATCCTACGACTCGACGCCGTTGGCCTCCCCTCGGAGGTTCAGCCGTCGCGGGTGATCTCCGAGTTGCCGGGCGGCCCGAGGAACGCGTCGATCACCGAGACCCGCTTCACGACGACTCGGTGCCGGCCACCGACTGGAACTGCTGGAGCGTCGCCACTTGTCCGACGCGGGGGCGCGGTGATCGACACCGGTGTTCCGTAGTTGGTGAGGTCGATGAGGACCGACTCCTGACTGGCCGGCGTTGTCGACGTGGCGGGAACGGCAACTTGCATGCTGATCCGGCGAACCTGGTTGGCGTCGGTCAGGTACACCTCCGCGGTGATGCCGTTCTGCAGCAGCTGCTGCACCGCGGCCGAGTCCGAGGCCGAGATCCCCAGCTGCGAAACCTGATTGGAGAGGTCCCCGAGGTTCAACTGGACGGTGTACTCCGTCACCGGCGTGGTCCCGATGGTTCCCGTTCCCGTCTTGGTCACGACCGCGCCCTTGGCCGCCGACACCCGGAGGAGGTCGGAGGCGTTCGATAATTGCACGCCCGACGTGGAGGTCGTGGCCGGCTCCGACACCCAGGTCTTGCCGGGTGCCACGGTGGAGATGCCGGGGTAGGACACGTACACGGTCCCGTCCACGACCACGATGCCGAGTCTTGAGGTGCCGCTGGGGGTCGGGAGCCCTGGAAGCTCATCGACAACTGCATGGCGTTCGTGGCCAGGTCGACCTTTCCCGTCCCGACCGCAACGACGGCCTTTCCGCTGACCGAGGTCGACACCCGCATGCCCAGATCGGCCGACGATTGACTCTCGGTCGACCGCACCGCAGTGAGCAGCGCCGATGAGGAGCTCACTCCGGTGGTGGATGTCCTCGAGGAGGAGGACGGCGTCGAGCTGCAGGCCGTCACCCCGAGGCCCAGGGCAGCGAGCGCGCCGAGCATGCCCAGTTTGCGTGACCTTGTACTCACCAGGACTCCTTCGGTCGCCCAGCCCCACACTTGGGGCCATTGTTACGAGTCATCGACGGTCCGCGGGGTGTCCTTGAGGCGGTTCATAGACCCGCCGGAGCCGCGACGTGGTCCCGCGGCTCGGGCACGGGGCCGTTGTTTTCCCCTGGTGACGAGCACTTTCGGCATGGTGACCGGCGGACTCACCGACTTCGGGTCGGTCCCGTCGAACACGACCGAGGGGCCTCGACGCCCGGTCTCCGAGCCACGTGCCACCCGCGGTTGCCGGCGGGGGGCCCGGAATCCCTGGCCCGGAGCGGTCCTAATCTGCCGCCGTGCACATCACGGACATCGAGTACGAGGCCGACGGTGAGCGGATGGTGGGTCACCTGGCCGTCGACGACTACCGCGAGGGGCCACGCCCGAGCGTCCTGCTCTGCCACGAGGGGCCCGGTCTCGACGAACACGTCGAGGGGCCGGGCCGTCCGCCTGGCCGGACTCGGCTACCTGGCCTTCGCGCTCGACTACCAGGGCGGCGGCGTCGGGAAGCCGCTCGACCACGGGATAGTCAGGCTCGGAGAGCTCATCGGCGATCGGGAAAAGAACCAGCGGATCGCTCCAGGGCCGGCCTCGACGTCATGCTCGAGCAAGGGCAATCGGATTCGTCTCGAGTGGCGGCGATGGGGTACTGCTTCGGGGGCACGATGGCCGTGGAACTGGCGGGCGCTCTCGGTGTCGATCTGAAGGCGCTCGTGGGTTTCCATCCCGGCATGCCGGCGCCGGCCGTCGAGGACACCCGGTCCATCACCGGCAAGCTCTTGTTGCTGCTGCGGCTCGCAGGACCCGTTCGTCACGACCGAATCCCGGCACGTGTTCGAGCAGGAGCTCGACGACGCCGGCGTCGCGGACTGGCGGATCGAGGTCTACGGAGGGGTGGGGCACAGCTACACCAACCCCAGAACTGGTGATCTGGGTATCGAAGGAGTGGGCTTCGACCCTGCCGCAGACCGTCGGGCCTGGAGATCGGCGCTCGATCTCCTCGAAGAAGCGCTGGGCCCGGTCTGATCGAAGGCCGTCGGCTCCGTGCTCGGACGGCGGGTGGAGGGCGCAAAGGTTCGGACAGCCGGCTCGGTCCTCCCGAATGCAGGTAATGGCTCGACCGCGGGGGAGGGGATGTCGAGGGAGAGGGGTAGCGCCGATGAGTTTCCCTGCCGTCCGCCCTCTGTCGACCCCGCTCGGGACCGGTGCCCACGCCGTCGCGGTCGCCGTGGCCCTTGTGGTTGCCTTCGCCATCGTCTCCGGTTCGCGCCCGGCCCGGCCTCTCTGGCGCGACCGGCTTCGGCGGCGACGGTCATGCCACGGACGGCCGCCCCTCCTTCCGTGCGGGTCTCGGGCGACCAAGCTCATCGACGGCGATGGCAATCCCGTCCGCCTCATCGGGGTGGACCACAGCGGGGGGCAGACCGCCTGTGTCTCGGGCGAGGGCTACTTCGATCCGCCCAATGCGGACACGCCTTCCATGATCGCGGCCATGCTGAGCTGGCACATCAATGCCGTCCGGCTTCCGCTCAACGAGGACTGCTGGCTCGGGATCAACCTGCCCTACCCGCAGCTCGGCGGGGCCGGTTACCGAGCTGCCGTCATCCACTACGTCGATGACCCCTACGAACGCCGCCGGATTGGTGGTGATCCTCGACCTCGCCCGGGTAGCCCCGGGCTCGCAGACGGCGTTCGGTTCCGCCGACATGGCGGACGAGGATCATGCCCCGAGCTTCTGGCTTTCGGTAGCCAGCAGCTTCAGGGGCAACCAGGGCGTGGTGTTCGATCTCTTCAACGAGCCGCAGTACTTGCCGATCACGTGCGTCGTCCAGGGGGGCTGTGTCGTCGACGGGTTCCAGGTCGCGGGGTACGACCAGCTCATCGACGACGTCCGGTTCACCGGGGCGACCAATGTGATCATGGTGGCGGGGACGGCCTACGCGGCCGACCCGCTCGGGTTCTTGAGGGACATGCCCAGCGACCCCCTTGGGCAGCTGGCCATCTCGGTGCACGTCTACAACTTCAACGCCGCCCACGCCCCGGGGACCTGGGACCGCTGGCTCAAGTTGATGGCGCAGGTGCCGTTCGTGACGGGTGAGCTGGGCGAACGGGATTGCACCCCCAACTTCATCAACGAGTACATGCCCTGGGCCGAGCTTGCACGGTGTGTCCTACCTGACGTGGGCCTTCAACGCCGGGCCCGGCTGGCCCTGCAGCGGACCGTCGCTCATCACCGACTACGCGGGCGACCCCACACCCTACGGCGCCGGATACCTGGCCCATCTGGCGGCGCTCGCCCCAACCCCCATTCGCCGCCGGCACTCCGGCTATGCAGGGGACCGCGGCGCCCACCACCTACACCAGTGTTCTCCCCACGCCTTTTGGGGACGGCTACGTCGAAGTCGGGAGCGACGGCTCGGTGTTGCGCTTCGGTGATGGCATCAACTTCGGGTCCATGGCCGGGACTCCGCTGAGCCGACCCGTCG
>CAWISI010000008.1:0-67033 GCA_963838785.1 uncultured Acidobacteriota bacterium | reverse complement strand
GTAAAACTCGCAACACTTTTATATAGGAGGCAACTATGGTCCGAGGAGAAAACGGCAGAACCTACCCCAACGAGCGAGAGCAACGAGTCATCGCCCTCGTCGCACAAGGACTTAAAAACAAAGAAGTCGCAAGCGAAATCGGAACAACCGAGCACGTCATCAAGAATTATCTCCGGACCATCTACGACAAACTGGGGCTCTGGAACCGCGTAGAGCTGGCATTGTGGTATGAGGCGCGCCGATTTGAAGGCATGTTCCTGGCACCAGCGAACTGAACTATACCGGCATTACAGCTCGCCTGCCCCAGAGCATCAAGGGATGTTCTGGGGGCCGCGGCGCAGCTGATGCTCTTTAAGTTGGCCGTTTGCAGTACAGCAAACTTCACACAAGATCAATCGGGTAAAAGATCAGGATGGCGGGAGCTTGCGCTCTCCCGCGCGAGGACGAAGCTGTGCCTTCAGGACGCCAAGCACACGTCGCGGACCTCGCTTGGAGCTTGATGAGACTTGGTTGGAATCCTCTTCGCTTTCCCTCGTCGGCGGCCTCCACGAGATATATTCGTAGAGGAACTTACCGTGTCCTCCGCCTTCAACGGCCAAAGCCGTCTGGCTTTGAGGTTGGCGGGAAGGTTCCACCGCCTTTTGCGCTTGCTGCATGAACCACATCGAAGCCCATTTGCTCTGCAGGTTTTCGGCTGGCGCCGCTGCCAGCATTCCGCAGTTCGCCGCAAAAATTCAGATCGCTCTTAAGGGGTTTACCGCATACACGGCAAATGGTTTCGTCCGGCTGAGCTCTCGTCTTCGGCAGACGCGGCACTGAACATAATATCTATTTCCTCTTCCTCTGTAAGCCGACTTTGGGTAGGCCGGCTTGGCACTCGATGACCTGGCGCCACTGTCTTAGCAGCCACAGCGGGTAAAGCATCCGCTTCACCCGGGACTACGACTTGGGCGTCTGCCTGCGGGGCTTCCGAGTCCAGTACCTCGCTCATCAGTTCAACCAGGAGCTGGCAGATGCGCTCATCGCCATCGCGGAAGGCCTCAGCCTTAATCCAGCGGAGTTCGATCAATCCCGCCACATCGTTTTTCACCGTAATCGGCAGGGCCAAAAGCGATCCAATCTTCAAGGTGACGCACTGCGCCGGATTCAGACGAATATCGCTGCAAGCATTGGCAGAGAGGAATGGGTTGCCGTTGCGCAGTCGCTCGGTCGCCACCAGCGAGTTCGATGCCAGGGAACCGCCGGGAACCTTCAGCGCTGCGCCGGCATAGGCCGCAGGCTTCAGATATCCATCGACGATCAGGCTAACGCTCGCGCCATCCGCATTGGTCAGCCGGCGAACGCAGGCTGCAACCAGAGCGGCAGACTGGAAGGCGTCCTTCGGCATGACTGAGTTAGGAGGAGTGAGAATTTGGGATCGCAGGGCGGAGATTTCAGACATCACCGACGCCGAACCCTGCTGCGAATTGCCCGCCCGCAGAACGTCCTTGTTTTCCTGCAGCGTGTAGGCAGCGGCCAGCAGCTGCTGGAAAGAGTCTTCGTCGAGGGCCAGCTTCGGCTTGGCGCCAGTAGGGGCAAAAGTCAAGGAGGAAACTCCGTTCCGCCATTCTAATGCACCATGCAAGGTTCATACACACAGAAGTGCAAAGGACTGTAAGTCATTGCTTTTTAGATGCTTGGAAGGATAGAAAATTTTCTGATCGTCATCCCGAACTGGTTCGCCCAAGTCGGACGAGAGCGGGACCTTACGAAGCTTCTGCACTATCAGGAACGTAAACAGGACTGCCAGTGAAGCATGCACCGCGGCATATCCTCTCCACGTCCATGCCGATCCGCACATAATCGCAAGGTCCCTCTCCTGCGCTCCTTCGGACCGCAGGTTCGGGATGAGTGTCAAGATTTAAACGCTCGATTCTTTATGGCTTAAGAAGAAGTGCACCGCCGGGGTGATGATCAGCGACAGCACCATCGAGATCAGAATTCCGCCGATGACCGCAATGGCTAACGGCTGCAGCATCTGCGAGCCGGCGCCCAAGCGCAAAGGCCAGCGGCAGCATTCCGGCCATGGTGGCAAGGGCGGTCATTGCAATGGGCCGCAGACGGCGCCGACTGGCCTGCAGCATCGCGGTTTCGGCCGACGCGCCGGTGAGGCGGATTTTCTCGTCGGCGTCGAGCAGCAGAATGCCGTTCTTGGCCACGATTCCTACCACCATCACCAGTCCCATGAATGACGAGACGTTGAAGGTGGTCCCGGTAATCAGCAGCGCAATGAAGACGCCTGAAGTCGAGAGCAGCGCCGAGGCCAGAATCGCCAGCGGCGCGGCGAAGGTCCGGAACTCGAATAGCAGCACGATGAACACCAGCACGATGGCCAGCGCCAGCACGAATACGAAATCGTGAAACGACTTCTGCTGCTGCTGGTAAGTGCCGCCATATTCGACGCGAATACTCGGCGGAACGTGCAGCGCGCCCACAGCTTTCTGCACTCCCTGAATGGCGCTGCCGAGATCGGTGCCTTCGGTGCGCGCGGTGACTGAAACCTCGCGCTGCAAATTTTCGCGGTGGATTTCGGTCTGCGGCGGAAGTTCGGTAACCGTCGCCAGAGATCCCAAGGTCGCGGTGTGGCCGCTGGCGCTGGTCAGCAAAGTATTCGAGATTGCGTCGAGCGATGCGCGGTCGTTATCAGGAAATCGCACCCGCACGGTATAAAGGCGGTCGTTTGCAACCACCGGCGCTGCCGCCGGCTCACCCTCGACGATGGCGGAAGCATCGGTGGCAATTTCTTCCGGGGTGAATCCTGAGCGGGCAGCGACCGCAGGATCGATCTGGAAATTCACCGCCGGGCCGCTGACCGTGTTCTCGATTCCATTCAGCACGTCCACCACGCCGGGAACGCCTTTGTGAGTCTTTTCGTCATACTCGATTGCATCCGCAATCTTCGGCGCCCAGGTGTTCAACAGCTCGGGATCCTGGGAGAAGAGTTTTATGGTCACCGGTTCGGGCTCACCGGTGAGGTCGCCAATCATGTCCTGCAGGACCTGAACGAATTCGGTGCGCACCGCCGGCTCCTGCGCATTTACCTTCTGGCGGATGTCTTCCATGATTTCGTCAATGCCGCGGCTGCGCTTTTGTTTCAGCTTCACCAGAACGTCGCCGGTGTTGGCTTCGGTGACCGCAGCCAATCCGAGTCTGAGCGCCGGTACGGCGCGAGGTGCTCTCCACCTCGGGAACGGATTTAATGATCTGCTCGACGTGCAGGATCATGCGGTCGGTTTCAGAGAGCGATGCACCTGCAGGGGTGATGTAATCGAGGGTGAAGCCGCCCTCGTCCATCTCCGGAAGCAGGTCAGTGCCCGTGAACCGGAAGCAGACATACGAAGCGACCACCAGCACTACGCTTAATCCCGCAAGCCACCAGGGTTTATCGAGAGCGCGCTTCAACCAGCGCTGATGGAACTCAATGATCCGGCGGAAGAATTTGCCGGTGGTCGCTTCTTCGGCCGCCAGCAGGTCTTGAAACGACTCTTTGTGATCCTCCAGCTTCTTCTCCGTCGTCTTCCGCACCGCCGTCGTTTTTCTTCTTTCTGCGAATCAGAAAGCTGCTTAATGTCGGAGTCCAGGTCAAAGCCAGCGCCAGCGAGGTGAACAGCGACACTCCCAGCGTCAAAGCCAGGGCGCGGAAGAATGTGCCATAGACTCCAGCGATCGAAATCAGCGGCAGCAGCACCACGACCGGGGTCACGGTTGAGCCGATCAGCGGCACGGTGATTTCGGCGAGCGCGCTGCGGATGGCCTGCATTCTGCCCTGCCCGGCGTCGCGGTGCAGCACGATATTTTCGACCACCACGATGGCATCATCAATGACCAGCCCGACGGCCGCCGCCAGCCCGCCCAGGGTCATTAAATTAAAGGTCTGCCCGAGAAGCTTGAGCACAATGAAGGTGATGAGAATGGTGACCGGAATCACCAGCCCTGCGACCAGCGAACTTCCCCAGTCGTGCAGGAACACCACCAGGATGATCGAGGCGAGTAGAAGCCCGAGCAGGATGGCATCGCGCACGCTCTTGATCGACTGGCTCACCAACAGCGACTGATCATAAAAAGGCTGGATATCAATTCCCGGAGGAAGCGATTTGCGGATCTGATCGAGCGCATCGTGGACTTCAGTCGCCACCTGCATGGTGTTCGATTGCGGCTGGCGGTTGATGTTGAGCAGCACCGCCGGCTTTCCATTGGCGGTGATGATGGTGTAAACCGGCTTCACCGCCGGCGACCACTTTGCCGAGATCGCCGATGCGGACGGGAGCGCCGCCGGAAGTGGTTTTGACCACCACCGCGGCAATCTGATCGGGAGTTTGCACCTGCCCGCTGATCAACCCGAGCACCAGCTCGTGATTGCGCTCGAACAATCCGGGCGAATCGATCAGGTTGGTGCGCCTCATCGCGTCCAGAATGTCGGTGACGGTGACGCCCGCGGCCAGCAGCTTCGCGGGATCAGGGACGATGTGAAATTCCGGCTCCTGTCCTCCCTGCACCAGCACGGTAGCCACGCCATCCAGCCGGTTGAGGCGGGGCTTCAATTCGTAGGTCGCCAGGTCCCACAGCTCGGTCTGCGGCAGCTTGTCTGACGTCATGCTGTAGCCGATGATGGGAAAGCTGGCGAAGGTCATGCGGTTGGCGACGATGGTTGCCGTCGGCGGAAGCTCAGACTGCACGCGCGAGATGGCGGAGTTGACGTACTGCAGGGTCTGGAACATATCGACGTTCCAGTCGAAAAACAGATCGATCTCGGCCGACCCGCGGCTGGTGTTCGACCTGACCTGCTGCAGTCCGGGCACGCTATTGACCGCTTCTTCGATGGGACGCGTGACCATGACCATCATCTGGTCGATGGGCATGACGCCGTTATCGACCGCGATCAGAATGCGAGGGAAATTGGTGGTGGGAAAAACTGCAACCGGAATGGTAAATGCCAGATAAACGCCAAGCACCGCCAGCGTGATTATCAGAAATATGAGCGGCTTGGAGTGGCGCGCAAACCAGTGAGACTTTTCCAACTTGTTCCCCTCGCTACTCCTTTTGGTCGGTTGCTTCAGGCTTATTCGCTTCGGCGGTGGTGATTTTGCTGTTATCAGGCAGGCCGTAGGCGCCGGCGCCGACAATTTTTTCGCCGGCCTGCAGGCCCTCTAGAATCTGCACCTTGTCGCCGTCGCGGAAGCCGGCCTTCACCGTTTGCTGGTGGGCTTTGCCGTCGTTCCCCGCCACCATCACTGAGGTGGTTCCATCCTGCGCGGTCAGCAACGATGCCGACGGAATGGCCAACGCATCGTGCACCGGTGCGCGCGACCATGGTGATCTGTGCGCTGGTGCCTGGGCGCAACACCTCTTTGGGATTTTTGCACTGCACCCAGATTTCAACCGTGGTGCTGTTAGGATCGAGCGCCGGGCTGACCAGCACCAGCTTTCCCTGAATCGGCTGATCGAGGCCGGGTGCGGTGAGGGTCGCATTGTCTCCCCGCCGCAGCAGCACGGCCTCGGTCTGCGGAATGTGGGCGCGCGCCACCACCTGCGAAATGTCCATGATGGTCAACAGCGGGCGTTCCCGGCAGCAGCCATCTCTCCCGGATAAAGCGGGCGTTCGGTCACAACGCCGCTGATCGGGCTGCGAATTTCCGAGTACTGCAGTTGCGCCTCGGCGCCTTGAAATTTTCCCTGCGCAGATTCGAGTTGACCCTGGGCCGACTTCGCCAGTTGCGGCTTCGCCCATGCCCTTCAACGAATCCAAGTGTTTCTGCGCGATCTCGTATTGATTGCGCGCGTTGGTGAGGTCCACGCTCGACTGCTCCAGATCTTTGCGCGGCAGTGCGCCTTCGCGGAAGAGTTGCTGGCGGCTATTGAATATCTTCTGTTGTGCATCCAGCGCCGCCTTCGCGGCTTGCGTATCCAGTTCCGCTTTCTGCATCTGCTGCGGCAGGTCGGCGGCGGTGGTGATGGCGTAAGTAGCCTCGGCTTGCGTGTAGGCGCCCTTGTTTTCCTGGGCGGCAGCGGCCAGGTCGCGGTTCTCAAGCACCGCCAGCAACTCGCCTTTGCGGACGTGGCTGCCGCGATTCACCAGAAATTTCTGCACCGGGGCGCTGATCTTGGGGACGATCGCCGATTGCGCAACGGGAAACAGAACCGCTTCGGCGCTGACCTTTTGCTGCAGCGTGGTTTTCTCCACCTGCACAATCTGCACCGGGACTGCCGGCTCGGTCTCTTTACTTTTGTCGGAGCAGGCGGCGAGCAGCGCCAGCGCCATTGACCAGCGCGAGCATACGGCAGGACGCGGCTGGACTTCTGTGTCAACTCCACGCGGGATATTGGCATTCAGAATTTACCTGTCAGCGTCTGCAGACTAGCGACAGCGACCCGGTACCGCACCTGCCCGTCGCCCAGCGCGTTTTGCGCCTGGGTGAGCGTGTTCTGTGAATCTACAACCTCGAGCGCGGTTGCCTCGCCTGCCTGATATCGTAACGCGGTCAGCCGCAAGCTTTCGGCCGCCAATTCTGCGGATTGCCGCAAGCGACTCAAGTTCAGAGCGCGAAGTCTGGGCTTCGTTGAAAAAGTCGCGCAGATCGGCGGCCATTTTTCGTTGCGCAAAACTCAATTCTACTTTGGCCTGGTCGCGCACCAGCCCGGCGCTCTTCACCTTGCTGCGGGTCGCGCCCCAGTTCCAGATGGGAATGTTGAGGGTTGCAACCGCCGAATAGCCCAGGTTTCGCACTGGACGATGAGGAACGACGGTCTCGTCGAATCCATTCACCGCGAATTGATTGGCGTCGATGCCGTAAAAATAGTCGAGCGTAAGGCTGGGCAGAAATCCGTTCCATGCCACCGCGACCTCCTGATTCGCAGCCTGCATGCTGGCGAGCGCGGCCTGCAGCTGCGGATTGGCCTTGCCCGCCATGGTCTCGACTTCCGCGTAGGAGGGCAACGCTCCGAGATTTTCGAGATCGTCCACGGTAGTGAAGTTCTCATTGAAGTTGGGGAAAATCAACACCGCAAGATCCAGCCGGCTGCGATCCATGGCCAGTTGCGCATCCTGAAGCGCGCGTTGCTGCTGCTGGAATTGCAATTGGGCTTTGATGGTATCTGAGTGCGCCACCTCGCCTCCGCGCTCCAACTTTTGCGTAATGTCAAAGAAATTCTGCGCCTCGGCGGCGGCGCGTTGGGCGATCGAATATTTTCGTTGCGCCACGATCGCCCCGTAATAGGCCTGGGTCACCGTGACCACCAGGCCGCGGGTTGCGATCTCGGCTTGAGCTTTGGCGAGCGCTGCCTGCGCCCGCGCCAGCCGGTACTCAGCGACGGTTTGCCAGGAGAGCGCCTGATGAACGTTGCCTTGATCCAGATACTCGTGCACGCCGTTGTTGGCGATGAAGCGGCTGGCCGGAGTGCCGTTGCCCTGGGTGTAGAGATAGGTGCTCGCGAAGCTGACGTTCGGTAACAGCGCGGCCCTTCCCTGCACAGCATTGGCCCGCGCCACTCCGTATTGCGCCAGTGCGGCCCGGTATTGCGGCTCGTTCTTCTGGGCTCGGGTTAAGGCGTCCTGCAAGGTAATGGTGGTCGGCGACGCGGTGGATGGCGGATTGGTTTGCGCGGCTTGGGCTTCGGTAAAAGCAAGAACTCAGAGTAATGAACAGCGAAGTTGCAATTACGACCGTAAAAACTGCAAAGGCTGATCGCTTGGTGATTCATCGATGCTCAACCCTTCTTCGAGATGTGGGATTTCATTGTGGCACAACTTATTCCCGGAAGGGGCGGACTCAGAGTTTGAGCCGATCGTTCCGGCGGCGGTGGAAGTCTTAAGTGCTGTATTTGCGCCGTATTTGCTCTCGGGCGAAGCGGCGAAGCTTTGGCGAAAGACGTGCTTCTATCAGAAATGCCGGTATTCCAGCAGAGAAAAGAGGAAGAAAAATGTTGGACCTCGATCAAATCAAAATCACGCGGCGCGACCAGCAGGTTCTCCAATCTGCTGGTGCAGGGCTGCAGCAACAAAGAAATCGCAACCGAACTGAGCATTAGCCCGCGCACGGTAAAGCAGCACCTGCGCACGCTATTCTTGCGCGCCGGAATCAAGCAGGGGCGCAAACGCGTCATCCTGGCCACCGCCATATTCGAAAAGGAGCAAATGAATCATGTCGCCTCGTGAACAGTTAAGTCCCAAAGAAATTGAAGTGGCAACCCTGGTGTGGGAAGGAAAGACCAACCCTGAGATCGCTGCCATGGTGGGCTGCACCGAGCAGGTCATCAAAAACCAGCTGCGCAGCGTCTTTGATAAGTTGGGGGTCTGGAGCCGGCTGGAGCTGGCGCTTTATGTGGCCGCTCACGGCGGCGCGGCTCGTGGGTTGACCGTGATGAGACCGCTCGTATCGAACCCAGCCCGCGGCCATTGGCCTTCGGTCGCAGCGCATAGGGAACTATTGCCCGGTACCTTTGGCGAGCGCTACGCCAGTGCTTTCGGGTAGTGCGAGGGTTGCAATAAACTGGCACAGTCGTTCCCGGCTCGGCCGGAGCCAGGTCGACAAAACTCACGCCATTTCCGAAACCTGGTTGCAGGCTGACTACCTGGCCGCGCAAATGGAGCTTTTCATCGCCCAGCCACAGTGCGATATCGAGACGGGTGCCCATTGGCAATGGAATCGACATTTCGGCAAAACAACCGCCCTGGCTGAGGTCGGAGGCTTTGCCCCAGATCACCGTCTGTTTGGTAGGGCGAAGTTCAAGCGAGACCGAACACTTGACTCGTGGCCAGCGCCGCCGCTCATCGACCGGGGGATTTCGCCGGCCTCCGAGTCAAGGGCTGGCAAGGGGAAATCCCAGAAAGGCTTGGTGGGATTGAGGTTCAACAGACCGATGAGGCCTTCGGTCGGGGTTCCCGCGACTCCTATCCATTTCACTCTGAAGTGCGATTTGGTTTTGCCGTAGGTCAGGCCGACAATCTCGTCGGGCTCGAGCTTGGCTTTCAGTCCTCGCAATTTTGCCCCGTTAACGCTGACATCCGCGGTTATCAGGTTTTCCGAGAACGGCTTGCCGTCGTGGTCGGTGCCGAAAATTCGGACCGGAACTTCCACCGCCTTTCGCGGTTCGTTAGTGAATGCCCATACGCGGCTTGAAGGCTGCGCCATCCTAGTGAGGATGTCGGCCCGCAATCTACGGGACTTGCCGAACCAAGGGCGCAAGAAAGTGCTCAAAAATTGAGCACAGGGATGCAATCGCTTGCAGAAACCTCAGCCCCAGAGTCGAAATTCCCTATAGAAACAAAGGATTTGACGTGCAATCTACGGCCCTCGAATTGCTTAAACAGTGGCTTGGGAATTGGTCTTTCCCAATTTAGGGCGCCGGCGAAACGTTTGGCGCAACTTCCGGGGAAAAGCTGCGCGCATGAGTTACAAAGAAACGTTTTGGATGGCTTGTGATTCAACCGAACAACTGCGGGCCGAGTATGGCCCGTTTCACACCCGGGCGGAGGCCGAGCACGAGGCCGGCAAACTGGGTTTCGATTACCTTTTACGTTACGAACACGTAATCGGCGAAAACGACGACATTAAAGAAGTGCGCTGCATCTTCATCGAATTGCAACCTGCCACCATCCGCCGCCTGGCTGAGAAGCTGCACACCCGTTGCGCAAGCTGCGGCGCCGCCGCCGTCCATGACTACGGGTGGCAGGCCGAAGTATGGGCGGACATTCACGAATTTGAGCACTCCCGTCACCGCATCCGGCTCTTCGAACAAACCCGTGCCGAAGGCCTGAAAGAGGTTCCGGGCTGGCGTGACGCCTGCGCTTAACTAAAACCCGGTTTGTAGCCGCTCCCGCGATTAAATTCCCGTTATCCGCCAGTTCCGGACCATAGCAATTCTTCTCCCTGCGAGAAGAATTTTTTATGTCCAAAAGTGCCAATTCCACAGCCGCTCAGGTTTATGATTAGGGCATACCCCGCCACCAAATGGATGTATCAGCCTTCCGGTTGTTGCGTCAGTGTGTGGGTCCAAATCCCATTTGACGAGTTTTAAGGAGTGAAGCAATGCCCAGAGCAAAATCCCCCCGCCCGGCCAAACCCACTACAAAGCCTGTTTCTGACAACAATATTTTGCAGATGCCGGAGAACGGCAAAAGCAATTCCCATAACGGCTCACCGAACGGTTCGTCGCACCCCGAGCTTGAATCAGCCATTCGCCTTCGCGCCTACGAACTCTATGCGCAGCGTGGATACGTTGTCGGCTTTGAAGAAGAAGATTGGCTGACCGCCGAGCGCGAAGTTCTGGCCCGACGCGCCCAGAGCGCCTGATTTCAGCAGGGTGACACGCCACTGTGGCCGCCCCCGATCGGTTGTTTGCATTGCGGAGTGTTGTTCCGCCGGATAGCCGGGGGCGTCTGTCCCACACGGGAGTAGCTGAGGGTAAAGCCGCAGGTCCGGAGCTCGGAGCCGGCAGCAAAAGCTAAGAACCGAAAGCTGAAGCGGTTGCGTCGCTCCTGCAATTCTGAAAAAATGATTCTCTATCATGGCAGAATTAGGTAGTTTCGTTCTCCTGCTCGCGCTGGTCCTGAGTGCCTATTCTTTTCTCGCCGGACTGATCGCCCTGGTTCGCAAGCAACCCGGTTCGGAGCGGCTGAGCGAGACCGCGCGCCGCGCCGGAATAGCCAGCTTCGGCGCGGTATTTATTGGCGCCGTAGTTCTGGTCACGGCCGCCTTCCGCAACGATTTTTCGATCTCCTACATTCTTCATCACAGCAATCGCGACCTGCCGCTGCCTTATAAATTTGCCACCCTGTGGTCGGGGCAGGAAGGCTCGCTTCTGTTCTGGTCACTGCTGCTCTCCGGCTACGGCCTGGTGTTGCGGCTACGTCACAAGACTGATATTCGACTCTTTGCTCATGCCTCGGTAGTGATTGCCGCGGTGCAGGTCTTCTTTCTGCTGTTGCTGAATTTCGCCGCCAAGCCATTCGCGGTGATTCAAACCGCGGTGCCGCCTGACGGCAATGGACTGAATCCGCTCTTGCAATATCCCGAGATGGTGATTCACCCCCCTATGCTTTATCTGGGATACGTGGGCTTCACCGTCCCGTTTGCCTTTGCCCTGGGCGCGCTGGCGATGAAATATCCCGGCGAAAAGTGGATCCACATCACCCGCCGCTGGACCATGGTGACCTGGGGTTTTCTGACCTGCGGCGTTTTTCTGGGCGCGCACTGGGCCTATTCGGTGCTGGGCTGGGGCGGATACTGGGGCTGGGACCCGGTAGAGAACGCATCGCTCATGCCATGGCTTACCGGCACCGCCTTCCTGCACTCGGTCATGATGCAGGAAAAGCGCGGCATGCTGAAGACCTGGAACATGTGGCTGGTATTCGGAACCTTCTGGCTGGCGATTCTGGGAACGTTCCTCACCCGCAGCGGGATCATCAGCTCGGTGCACGCCTTTGCGCAGTCTTCGATCGGCGACTGGTTCTTCTGGTTTCTCATTATTACGCTGGCGACATTCACTGGTTTCTTCATCAAAAACCGCTCGCACCTGCGCAGCGAGCACAAACTGGAATCGCTGATCTCGCGCGAATCGAGTTTTCTGTTTAACAATCTGCTGTTTGTGCTGGCCTGCTTCACCGTGCTTTGGGGCACCTGGTTTCCGAAAATTTCCGAGCTGGCGCAAGGCAAAAAAGTCACCGTGGGCGCGGCCTTCTATAACAAGGTCACCATTCCCGTGGCTTTGCTGCTGCTTTTGTTGACCGCGGTCGGCCCGCTGCTTGCCTGGCGCAAAACTTCTTTCGAGAGCCTGAAGCGCAATTTCCTGTGGCCAAGCGTGGGCGCGCTGGCGGTGGGAATCGTGTTGGTCGCGATCGGGCGTCAAGCCGTGGAATGACGTTTCGTATTTCTATGCGCTGATCGCCGCCATGCTGGCTGCCCTGGTTACGTTCACCGTGGTCTCAGAGTTCATACGCGGCGGGCCGCGTAATCTCCGGCCATACCGGCCAGAACCTGGCCGCGTCGATGGTCCGGCTGTGGCACCGCAACACGCGCCGTTACGGAGGCTACATCGTCCACTTTGGCGTGGCGCTGGTATTCATCGGTATTCTGGGCACGCCCTTCAACCGCGAAGCTGAAAAAGAAATGGCCTTCGGCGACAAGATGGCGCTCGGCCCTTACACCCTGCTCTGCCGTTCCTACACCCAGGAAGAAAATGCCAATTACAGCAGCGACCTGGCGATCATTCAGATATTCAAAGGCGACAAGCAGATCGATACGTTATATCCCGAGAGCCGCTTCTACACCGCCAGCCAGCAGCAGCAACACGTGCCCGCGATCCGCTCGACGCTGGCAGAGGATATATATGTGGTTTATGAAGGCCAGAACCAGGATACCGGGCGGCCGATCATCAAGGCGCATTTGAATCCGATGGTTTCGTGGATTTGGATTGGGCTGATCGTGATGGTATTTGGCACGATTCTGTCGCTGGTACCGAACGCGGCGTCCCATGCGCGCAACGGTGCGCGACAGCCGCTGAAGCCCGGCTTCACGCGCACCCGGCGCCGGTGGGAGCCGGCGACTGATGCCGTTTTCCTTTATTCGCGAATTTCAAACCCGCCGCTTGCCTCTGATTGCTGGCGCTGCTGGCGGGAGTGCTGCTGCTGATGGGCGCAGGCGACGACTCCGCCCGCATTGACCGCATTGGCCATCAGCTGATGTGCGTGTGCGGTTGCAACCAGGTGCTGCTGGAGTGCAATCACGTCGGGTGCTCGTATTCGAGCCGCATGCGCGATGAACTGACCGCGGCGGTCACTCGCGGCGACAGCGACAATAACGTGCTGCAGTGGTTCATTCAGACCTACGGGACCACCGTGCTGACCGTACCGACCGACCACGGCTTCAATCGAGTTGCCTGGATCATGCCGTATCTGGCGCTGGTGCTGGGAATTGGGCTGGTGGTGGTCATCGTCCTGGTTTGGAAGAAGCGGCCGCTGGCGGTGCATGCCAGCGTGCCCAGAGCGGTACGCGGCGTCGATCTCGATCGTTTCCGAAATCAGGCGCGCCGGGAGACTGAATTATGATCCCATTTCTTTGCCTTGCCGTGCCGCAGCCGCGCTCTACTACGTGTTTAGCGTGCCGCGACCTGATGGTCGCAGGACCGGAGAAAACCCGTGCCATGTACCTGCGCGAGCGGAAGGAAGTGGTTTACGAAAACTTGCGCGATCTGAATTTCGAACACAAGGCCGGAAAAATTCCGGAAGTCGATTATGCGTCGATGAAAAATTCGCTGGAAGAAGAAGCGGCGGCGATTCTCGCGGAAATCTCGCGTCTGGAATCAGGAACGCGCGCACGAGTTTCCTTATGAAGGGTTTGCCTCTGTGGCTTTTCCTCTGTGTAACTCAGTGCTCTCTGTGGTTGGGGTTTTCAAAGACTTAACCACAGAGGACACCGAGTTTCACAGAGGAAAAGCCACAGAGAAAAGGTCGGAAGGCAAAACTTGCGTACGAGACAGTAACTCGATTCATCCCATCAGCCTCGCGCTGACTACTTTTCTGCTCGCCGCTTGCGCGCATGCCTGCCACTCTCACCGGCACGGTCACCAATGGCACGACCAGCAAGCCTTCCGCCGGAGACGAAGTCATTCTGATCAAACTGGCGGCGGGCATGGAAGAAGCCGCGCATGCCAAGACCGACTCGCAGGGCAAATTCGCTTTGCCTCTATCCAGCGATGACGAAACCGCGTCCTCATCTCATCCGCGTGATTCATCAAGGCGTGACCTATCATCAGCCCGCGCCGCCGGGAACCACAGTCGGTCGATGTGAAAGTTTACGATGCCGCCAAAAAAGTTGCGGGTGTGAATGCGGTCGCCGATCTGATGTATTTACAGGCCGGCAAAGGCGACCTCGCTATCATGCGGCTTTTCGCCGTCGATAACACTTCGCAGCCGCCGCGCACGCAGATGAGCGATGCCGGCTTTGAATTCAATGCGCCGGAGAATGCCGAAATCGATGAAGGTCAAGCCCAGACCGCCGGCGGACAGTGGGTGAACACCTCGCCCGTCCCTCAAAAAATAAAAGGGCGTTACGCCTTTGTCTTTCCGCTGCGGCCCGGGCAGACGCAGTTTCGCGTCACTTATCATCTGACTTACTCCGGGAAATATAGCGTCAATCCACAAGAGCTTTACCCGCTGCAGCATTTTGTCGTGATCATGCCGCGCACTCTCGGCTTCACGCCCACACAATCCGGCATTTATCAGGACAAGCAGCCGCCTGATCTGCCGGATGCGATCGCCGAAGTCGCGAGCAATCCGAAACCCGGGCAAAATCTGGCTTTTGATGTTTCCGGCGAAGGCACGCTGCAAGACCAGAACCAGAATGCTTCGAATGATGCTCCGGGCACCGCCGCGCCGGCTGACAATCGTCCTGGCGGCGGATTGGGAAAGCCGGGCGAGGATCCCGACCCGCTCGATCAATATCGCTGGTGGCTGCTGGGTGGTTTAGGCGCGGTGCTGGCAGGAGGCGCGGTATACATCAGCTCGCGGTCTAAGGCGAGCGCTCCAGTTCCGGCTGCGGCATCTCGCTGGACGCGAGCAGCGCGGATCCGACCGCTCTGCTGGACGCTTTGAAAGAAGAACTCTTCCAGCTTGAGATGGAACACAAGCAGGGCCAGATCTCCGATCCGGAATACGCCAAGGCGAAATCGGCCCTTGATCAGACTCTCGCCCGCGCGATCAAACGCAAAAGCTAATGTTCGCCTTGTCGAGCCATGCGAAGCCAACCTGGCCGCTGAACCGTCCGCACACTCCATCGGCATCTATTCTGTTAGAGGCTATCCTCATGGGCAACACATTCAAGACCGCGTTTCTGCTGACTGCACTGACTTTGCTGTTGATGTTCGTGGGCCGCGTTTCGGCGGGCAGAACGGAATGCTGATCGCGCTCGCCTTCGCGGCGGTGCTGAACTTCGTCTCCTATTTTTACTCGGACAAGATCGCGCTGGCCATGTATCGCGCCAAGCCGGTGACGCGGGAAGAGCTGCCGCGCGCCTATCAAGTGGTGGAGCGGCTCACGCAGAAGATCGGCATTCCGATGCCGAAGATTTATGTGATCCCCAGCGACTCGCCGAATGCATTCGCAACCGGGCGCAATCCGAACCACGCTTCGGTCGCAGTTACCCAGGGGATTTTGGGTCTATTGAATGACGAAGAACTCGAGGGCGTTCTGGCCCATGAGCTCGGCCACGTGCGCAATCGCGACATCCTGATCAGTTCGATTGCGGCGACGGTTGCCGGAGCCATCACTTATCTCGCGGAAATTGCGCGCTGGGGAATGATCTTTGGCGGATACGAGCGCGATCCGCGATAGTCGCGGCGGAGGCGGGCTTGGCGCGCTGCTGATGATGATTCTTGGCGCCCGTTGCGCCGCCATGCTGATCCAGCTTGCGGTTTCGCGCTCGCGCGAATACCAGGCAGATGCAAGCGGCGCTCATTACACCGGCAATCCTTACGCTTTGGCCAGCGCGTTGGCCAAACTCGACGCCTATTCCAAACGCCTGCCGCTGCAGGCCACTCCATCTACTGCGCATCTTTTCATAGTTCAACCGTTCTTAGGGATGAGCTTCGGGAACCTGTTCTCCACTCATCCGCCGATCGCCAAGCGGATTGAGCGGCTGACCGGGCGCCCGGCAGAGTTCACCATGCAGTGAGTCGCGAGCTCCGAGTCACGAGCGGTGAGCAAGCGCATTGTTGGATCGCTCATAGCTCACAGCTCACAGCTCGCGACTCATTGTTCGTTGCTCATTGCTCGTTGCTCATAGCTCGCAAACAGTAACTTAGGTAACCCCAACACTGCAGCCGCAGATAGTAGAATCGCCTTCATGTCCCCGGACACTGTGATTGCCGCCTCAGATCGCGCCTCCCGCCTGGAAAATGAGCTAAAAAAGGTCATTCGCGGGAAAGATGAAATTGTTCGCCTGGCCCTGGTTTCGGTATTGGCGCACGGCCACTTGCTGATCGAAGGCGTCCCCGGCGTCGGCAAAACCACCCTGGCGCAGGCTTTGGCACGGCTGCTGGGCTGCAGCTTTCAGCGGGTGCAGTTCACCAGCGACATGCTGCCCTCGGACATCATCGGCATCTCGATTTACTCCGCCACCGAGCAGAAATTTGAATTCAAGCGCGGCCCGGTTTTCACCAACATTTTGCTGGCTGATGAAATCAACCGCACCACTCCGAAGACTCAGTCGGCACTGCTGGAGGCCATGAACGAAGGCCAGGTCACAGTCGATGCCAACTGTCATCCGCTGCCGCAGCCCTTTCTGGTGATTGCAACTCAGAATCCGGTCGAGCATCACGGAACTTATCCATTGCCCGAGTCGCAACTGGATCGTTTCCTCATGCGCGTGCAAATGGGATATCCCGACCGCAAATCGGAGCGCGAGATTTTGCGCGCCGAAGCCGGCACCGCGCAACTGGAAAATCTGCAGCCAGTGCTGACCGGCGAAGACATCCTCGATATGCAACAGAATCGTTACGCAAGTAGAAGTGGACGATTCGCTGGTTGGCTATGCGCTCGAAATCGTCGCCCGCACCCGCAAACACGAAAAGCTCACGCTGGGAGTTTCGCCGCGAGGATCGCAGATGCTCTATCGCGCCGCCCAAGCCATGGCTTTCCTCGATGGGCGTAGCTTCTGTGTTCCCGAAGACATTAAGCCACTCGCCGTTCCAGTGTTCGCCCACCGCGTCGCCATACACGGCATGAATTCGTCAGGATTGAAAAAATCCGTGCGCGCCGAAGAAGTGATTCAGGAAATCGTCGATTCAGTTCCGGTGCCGGTATAGACTGATTTCAGATTGCAGATTGCAGATTTCAGATCCCGACCCAACCTAAATCACTTCGTCATTCCGATTCTCTTTAGCGATCCATAAATCTGCGTTTCAATCGGCAATCAAAAATCTGCAATCCTGATCTATATTCACCACATGACCTTCCTTCGCTTCGTCATGCTTCTATGCTTAACGGTTTGGATTGGCGCGCTGGTCTTTTTTCCAGTCGTGGCGCAAACATCATTCACCGTGCTGCCTTCAACTCAGCTCGCCGGGCTCGTAGTTCGTGACACGCTGATTGATCTGCACTGGATCGGTATGTTTGCAGGAATAACTTTTCTGATCTTTTCGTTGATCGACAATCGCGTGACAGTTGGAAGGCCGCGGGTCTTCGCGCTGAGCCACATCTTGATTGCGTTCATGATTGCCCTTACTGCCATTTCGCAGTTTGCGATCATCCCGCGCATGGATGTTTTGCGAATCACTGCTGGAGAAATCTCGATGCTACCCGTGAGTAACCCCATGCGCGCCGAATTCGATTCTCTGCACGCGTGGTCCACTCGCATTGAGATGACCGTGTTGTTGCTCGGACTCATCGTTCTTTACTCGGTCGCGCGTCGTTTTTCAAATTCGAGAGCGTGATGGAACACCGGCTCTGCCGCGTTAAGCGCTGCGAACTTCTCTGTGGATTTTCTCCTGTGAAACTCAGTGCGCTCTGTGGTTAAGTCAAAAGCCTGAACCACAGAGAACACAGGGTTTCACGGAGGAAATCACAGAGGAAATACTCGCGGCATTGAGAGCTGGGCGAACAGCAAACAACTAGAAGCGCAAGAAATCATTTATCCTGTTAGTTCGCCTCGATCACCGAGGACATTCCCCAACAGCTAAGAGCCATGAGCTAACAGCTAAAAGCTGCATTATGAAAACCGGCATTATTGGCCTGCCGCAGGTAGGCAAGACATCTTTATTCACGATTCTCACCAAGGCCTCAGTTTCAGCCGGCCGCGCCAATCCTCGCGAAGCCCACATCGGCGTCGCCAAAGTTCCCGACGATCGTCTCGATCGCCTGGCCGCGCAATGCAATCCCAAGAAACTGACGCACGCCGCGGTTGAATACGTTGATCTCGGCGCCATCGGCCAGGACGCGCTGAAAGAATCCGGCTACATCGCCCATCTTCGCAATGTGGACGCAATCGCGCACGTAGTGCGGGCTTTCGAGGACGACTCCATTCCGCACGCCGGACCGATTGATCCGTTGCGCGATATTAAGAACGTCGAATTCGATCTGATGGTCAGCGATCTCGGCCAGATTGAAAAACGCATTGAGCGCGTGGAAAAAGATTTGAAGAAGATGCGCTCCGCCGATCTGGAAAAAGAATTCGAGTTGCTCAAGCGCGCCAAAGCACAAATCGAAGCCGAACGTCCGCTGCGCGAAATGGAAATGACGCCGGAAGATAAAAAGCGCTTTCGCGGATTCATGTTCCTGAGCGAGAAGCCGATTCTTTATGTGCTGAACATCGGCGAGAGCACGCAGTTGGGAAAAGACCTGGAGAACGCGGTTGAGAAATACAAGCTGGGCGAAGTCGCGTCGCGGCCGAACTGCCGGGGCCACCGCCATTTGCGGCAAAGTCGAAGCCGAACTCGCCGAGATGAGCGACGCCGATGCCGCCGAATTCCTCTCCAGCTACGGGCTGCAGGAGAGCGGCCTCAGCCGCCTAATCCGAAAAACTTACGAGCTGCTCGGCATGGTTTCTTTTTTCACCGTCGGCGAAGACGAATGCCGCGCCTGGACGATCCCAGTCAACACCCGCGCAGTTCAAGCCGCCGGAGCCATTCATTCTGATCTTGAAAAGCACTTCATTCGCGCCGAAACTATCGCCTGGAACCAGCTGCTCGAAGCCGGATCAGAAGCCAACGCCCGCGCCAAAGGCACCCTGCGCCTGGAAGGCAAAGACTACATCGTGAAAGATGGCGACGTGATGCACATCAGGCACTCGGGATGAAGGATTCGTCCCGTAGCAGGCGAGTCGCGCAGCGACGATATTCAATTAGCCCAGCACGTAAGTGCTGGGGCAGCCGAGTGAAGCCAGATACGAGTCCCCGCAAGGACGACACCAGCTTCGGCATGAGATTGCCTCTCGCACGATCTGCAGGAGACTAAGATCTCTGGAGCTAACTGAACGTGCCGTCCCTTTCAGGGACTTCGTGTTCGCCGATGCACACGTTCCCAGCACTTACGTGCTGGGCTAGTTAGATTTCGTCGCTGCGCGACTGCCCGAGTCGATGCATGCTCATGGCGTTCTCATTGCCAACTTGAGCTTTTCCAACAGCATCGGCGCCGATTGCGACACCGAGCCTGCCCCTAATGTCAGAATCATGTCGCCTTCGTGCGCATTGCGCGGTGGCGGCCGCGACGGCTTCTTCGAATGACGGGCGTACGAACAGTATCCTCAGCTCAGACGGACGAGCGTTTCCCGTTTCTCCGAAATTCTTCCGCGCCAAGGCTTCTCCAGTGATTCCTTCAATCGGCTGCTCGCTCGCGGCATATATATCCAGAACCTGCAGCGAGTCGGCATCGCCGAATGCGGTCGCGAATTCGTCCATCAGATCGCGGGTGCGGGTGTAGCGATGCGGCTGGAAGATGACGTGGATTTTGCGGTATCCGCATTGCTTCGCCGCGGCCAGCGTGGCGCGAATTTCGGTGGGATGATGGCCGTAGTCGTCGATCACCGTAATTCCTGCAACTTGACCGCGCACCTGGAATCGGCGGTCGACGCCGCGGAAATTCTCCAGCGCCTCTTGAATCTTCGAGCACGGAAATGTCCAGTCCCACTCCGACTGCGATCGCCGCGGTCGCGTTGAGCACGTTGTGCATGCCGGGACGTGCAAGCGAAATTCGCCAAGGTCTTTGTCGCGGAACGTCACCGAAAACGAACTGACTTGTGGAGGAAACGGGCGTCGCCCGCCCTTGCAGTCTCAGCCGAGTCTGCGGGACGCCCGGTACCCGACGAATCCTTTCTTCAGTGAAATGCCGAAATCCGAATCCTTGCGCGTGCCGTAGCTCACCATGCGCCGCTTGAATTTCGGCAGAACGCTGCGCAGCATGGGATCGTCGTTGCAGGCCACCACCATTCCGTAAAACGGCACGCGGTCCATGAATTCGAGGAAGGCGCGTTTGATGTCCTGCAGGTTGCGGTAGCAATCCATGTGCTCGCGGTCGATGTTGGTGACGACCGCAATGATCGGCGAGAGCTTGAGAAACGAGCGGTCACTTTCGTCGGCCTCGGCAACCAGATATTGCGATCGTCCCAGTCGCGCATTCGATCCCATGGCATCCACGCGGCCGCCGACGACAACGGTTGGATCAAGCCCGCCGCCGGCGAGGACGGCCGCAATCATCGAAGTGGTGGTGGTCTTGCCGTGCATGCCGCCGATGGCGATGCCGTATTTCAGTCGCATCAACTCGGCCAGCATTTCGGCGCGCTGGATGACGGGAACATGCAGCCGGTGCGCCTCTTCGACTTCGGGGTTGCTCGGCTGAATTGCGGAACTGGTGACGACGACTTCCGCGCCCGAGACGTTCCCCGCGCGATGACCCTCGAAGATGACTGCGCCGAGCGACTTCAAACGATCGGTCACCGAAGAGCGCTTAAGATCCGAGCCGGAAATCTTGTAGCCGAGATTCAGCAGCACCTCGGCAATGCCGCTCATGCCGATGCCGCCGATGCCGACGAAATGAATTCGCTGAATTTTGGCGAACATAAAAAGCTGTGAGCTTCGAGCCTTTGAGCCGCGAGCTTTCGGGCTCGTAGCATCTCGCTATGCTCAGCTCGCTACGTAGCTAATCGCTAGGAGCTGCATTTTCTATTCCCGCCACTTTCGCCGCCAGCTCCGCAATTTCTTTTGCGGCATCGGGATGCGCCATCGCTCGCGCGGCGTCGCTCATCCTTCCCAACCGTGCGGGATCTTGAATCAGCGCCTCGATCGTTCCACCAGCCAGACTTCATCCAGCCGCGTTTCTTCGAGCACGACCGCCGCATTGGCCTGCTCCATCGCTTCGGCATTGCGGCGCTGATGATCGTCGGCCGCGCGGGGAAACGGAACGAAGATGGCGGGCTTGCCTGCTGCCGCGATTTCCGCGACCGTGCTCGCGCCGGAACGGCACAAAACCAGGTCGGCGCGCGCAGAAAAACGCCGGCATGTCGTCGATGAACTTGTGCACCTCGGAGGAAATCGCAATTCCAGCGTAAGCGGCTTGCACTTCATTATATTCACGCTCTCCGGTCTGATGAATCACGTGCAGTCCGGGCAAACGCCGCACCAGCTCTGGCAAAGAGCGGATCACCGCCTGATTGATGGCGCGCGCTCCCTGGCTCCCGCCGAATACCAGCAGTGTCGGCGATCCCGGCGAATAGGGCTTCCTGGGAATTTTAAAAAACGCCGGGCGCACCGGAACTCCGGTAACGACTGCATTGCGGAAATGCTCAGCCGTCTGTTCGAAATGCACGGCCGCTGCCGAGACAAAACGCGCGACCATTCGATTCGCGAATCCGGGAACCAGGTTCGGCTCAAACGCCAGGGTCGGCGTGTGCTTCAGGATGGCCGCCAGCATCGCCGGCCCGGAAGCGTAGCCGCCGACTCCGATCACGACATCGGGCTGAAACTCATTCAGCATGCCGGCTGCGGTAAAAATCGCGCGCGGAAGATCGAGAGCGGTGCGAATGCGCGTCGCCAGGCTGACCCGGTTCAGCGCGCCAACTTTCACCAGTTGAAGGGGAAATCCTGCGGCGGGAACCAGCCGGTTCTCGAGGCCGCGCGCGGTCCCGATGAACATCACTTCGGCCTGATAGCGACGCTGCAATTCCTGGGCGATGGCGAGAGCGGGGATTACGTGGCCGCCAGTGCCTCCGCCCGCGAGAATGGCTCTCATGCAAGCAAACTATATCCGAGCCGCGTTCATTCCGCCTGCTTGGTGATGTTGAGCAGAACGCCGATGCAGGCCAGTGTAATAAATAGCGACGAACCGCCGTAGGAAATCAGCGGCAGCGGAATTCCTTTGGTCGGCATCAGGCCCAGCACCACGCTGATGTTGATGAACGCCTGCACTACAACCATGCTGGTAATGCCGACGGCGAGAAATCTTCCGAACAGATCCTGGGTGCGCAGCGCAGTGCGCACGCCGCGCCAGAGGAATAGGGCGAATAAAGCACACGACTGCCATGCAGCCCAGCAGCCCAACTCTTCGCCGAGAACGGAAAAAATAAAATCGGTGTGCGGCTCGGGAAGATAAAAAAGCTTTTCTTTGCCTTCCATCAAACCCACGCCAGTCAGCCCGCCGGTGGAAACCGCGATCAGCGATTGAATGATGTGAAAGCCGCGGCCCTGGGGATCGGAGTAAGGATCCAGGAATGCCAGAATGCGGTCGCGCCGGTAAGCCACGTGGAAAATCAGAAAATAAAGCGGCAGCAGCGACCCAGCAAAAGAATAGGCCAGGTATTTCAGTTCCAAGTCCGGCGACGAACAGAATGCAAATCGTGATCGCGGCACAGGCGATGGCGGTGCCAAGATCGGGCTGAAAGACGATCAGCCCGATGAAAACAAGGTGGGCAGAACTGCGGGCAGCAGCGTGTTGCGCCAGTCATCCATCGACCGGCTGCGGGTCTCGAGGAAAAATGCCAGAAACAAAATCAGCGCCGGCTTGGCCAGTTCCGAAGGCTGGAATGAAAATCCGCTGAAGTGAATCCAGCGATGGGTGTGATGCGAGCGGTCGAGGAAGAAAACCGAGATCAGCATCAACGTGGTGAGGCCCAACAATGAAAAAACCGCGGCCGGATGCTTGAGCTTTTTGTAGTCGACCCGCATGCCGACCAACATGGCGGCAAAGCCGGCGACCGCCCATCCCATTTGCCGCAGCAGGAAGAAATATCCCGAGTGGTATCGCTCCTTGGCCATCACCGCGGAGGCGCTGAACACCATCACCAGGCCGACGAAAACCAGCAGCAGGGTAACGATGAACAGCCAGCGGTCGACACTGACTCGTTTTGCCATGCGAATTTCATTTCACCACGGAGACATTGTGAGCCGGTGAATTCTTTGGGCAAGAATTTGAGTGAAGGGTTACTTCTGTGGTTCGCTGGCGTGGCCGGGCGAGCTTGCGTGACTGCCAGTTGGCGAACCAATTCCTTGAATACCCTCCCGCGCTGCTCGTAATTCTGAAACTGGTCGAAGCTGGCGCAGGCGGGCGCGAGCAGCACCACGTCACCGGGCCGTGCAGCTGCCGAGGCTTGCCTCACCGCGGCGTCGAGTGTCCCGGAGGAAACAATCTGAGTTGTTCCCTTGATCTGCGACTGAATTTTTTCCGCGGCGGCGCCGATCGTGTAAACCGATTTGACCCGCTCGCGCAGCAATTCGTTCAGCACCGTGTAATCGCTGCCCTTGTCTTTGCCGCCGAGGATCAAGTGAATGTTGGCCGGAAAAGATTCCAGCGCCTTGATGGTCGCATCCACGTTCGTGGCCTTGGAATCGTTGTAATATTCCACGCCGCCGATTGTGGCGACGTATTCCAGGCGATGCTCGACGGCTTTGAATTGCATGATGGCGCGTGCGGATCTTTTCCGGTGTGCATCCCATCAATGCACCCGCACACACCGCGGCCAGCACATTTTCGAGATTGTGCGATCCCTTCAGCGGAATCTCGGAGACGGCGAGAATGGTCTCCAGCGATCCATTCCGTCGAAAAATAACCTGGCCGTCGCGAACGAATGCTCCCGATTCCACTTCGCGCTGGCGGCTGAACCAGAACACCTGGGCGCGAGCACGTCCGGCAAGTTCAACGCAGGTGGGATCGTCCGCATTGAGCACGGCGAAATCGTCCGCTTGCTGATTCTCAAAGATGCGCGCCTTGGCGTCGACGTAAGCCGCAAATGTCCGATGGCGATCGAGGTGGTCGGGAGTCACGTTGAGCACGACCGCAACTTTGGGGCGAAAGCTGGCGATCGTTTCCAGCTGAAAACTCGAAACCTCCAGAACAATCACGGTTTCCGACGTGGCCTTGTCGGCCAGTGAAATCGCCGGGTGCCGATGTTGCCGCCGACCAGCGTCTTGAAGCCGCTGGCGCCGATAATTTCGCCGACCAATGTTGTGGTCGTCGTCTTGCCGTTCGAACCCGTGATCGCGACGATCGGCCCGGGAAGAAACTGCGAGGCCAGTTCGATCTCGCCGATCACCGGTTGCCCCAAAGCGCGCGCCTGCACCAGCGGCTCGGCGTCGACCGGGACGCCCGGACTCACCACGATCAGGTCCTGATTGCGAAATGTGCGTTCGCCGTGGGCGCCGGTTTCAACCGCAATTCCGGCGTCGAGCAAGAGTGGGAATCTGCTCGCGCAGTTGGTCTTCCGATTTCGCGTCAGAGACAGTCACCCGCGCTCCGCGTGATTTAGGAACAAGGCCGAAGCCACGCCGGACTTCCAAGGCCGACCACCAGCACGCGTTTGCCGTTGAGTTCCATCAAAACCATTCACCACGGAGGCACGGAGACACGGAGAAATCGTCGCAACAGATCATGCACTTGAATCTTCATTGCCGTGGTGAATTATCTCAGTTTCAACGTGGTCAGCGCGAACAGCGCAAACACCAGCGATGCGATCCAGAAGCGCACGATGATCTTCGACTCCGACCATCCCATCAATTCAAAATGATGATGAATCGGCGCCATCTTGAAAATGCGCTTCTTGCGCAGCTTGTACGACGTCACCTGCAGAATCACCGAGAGCGCCTCGATCACGAAAACTCCGCCAATGAATGGCAGCAGCAGTTCCTGCTTAATCATGACGGCGACCGTGCCGATCGCGCCGCCGAGCGCAAGCGAGCCCACATCGCCCATGAAAACCTCGGCGGGATGGGCGTTATACCAGAGAAAGCCGATGGAGGCGCCGACCATGGCGCCGCAAAAAATTGTGAGCTCGCCGACCTGCGGCATTCGTGGCAGTTCGAGGTAAGTAGAAAACGTGGCGTGGCCGCTGACATAGGTGAGCACGGTGAGCGCGCCGGCGGCGATCACGGTGCAACCGATGGCCAGGCCGTCCAAGCCGTCAGTCAGATTCACCGCATTACTCGCACCCACAATCATCAGCACAACAAAAATGATGAAGGGAAGAAATGCCACCGGCCACAGATCCGGATTGTGGATCAGTCCGTGCAATACCAGGTCGGGATGAAATTGTTTGATAAACGGAACCACCAGGCGAGTCGAATACATCCCGCGGTTTTGCATGGCAATCAGCGCGACCGCGATCAGTACGCTGACCAGGAATTGGAATCCGAGTTTGGCTTTGCCGGTCAGCCCCAGGTTTCTTTTCTGAACCACTTTGGTGTAGTCGTCGGCGAATCCGATGGCGGCGAAGGCAGCGGTTGAGAGCACAGCGATCCACACGAAACGGATTAGCTGAGATCAGCCCACAACAAAGTCGGAACAATGATCGAAATGGCGATCAGCACTCCGCCCATGGTCGGCGTGCCGGCTTTTTTCTGATGAGCTTTGGGGCCCTCTTCGCGGATGTACTGGCCGATCTGGAATTCGCGCAGCCGGTTAATGACCAGCGGACCGATGATCAGTCCGGTGAAAAGTGCGGTGAGACTGGCGAAGGCGGTGCGGAAAGTTAGATATCGAAAAATTCGAAACGGCGGAAAGTAATGGAAGAGCTTCAGGTACAACAGCCAGTAGAGCAATCCGCCTCCGGTTAATTCTTTAGTCGTCGGTCGTCGGTCGTCGTTGTTGGTTGGCTTGATGGCTGATGGCTGATGGCTGACGGCTGACAGCTTTTCCAGCGCTTTTTCCAGCTTCACCCCGCGCGAGGCTTTCAGCAGAACCACATCGCCGTCCCGCGTCTCCCGGGCCAGCCATTCCCCGGCTGCTTCGGCGTTGGGAAGAAATTCGGCGCGCATGCCGTTTTCTTTTGCCGCGTTCACCAACTCCACCGCCAAGCCACGAACCCCGACCAGAATATCGATTCCTTTTTCCGCGATATGCTGCCCCTGTTCGCGATGCATCTCCGCGCCCTGCGGCCCGAGTTCCAGCATTTCTCCGGCAACCACGATGCGCCGTTTCGCCGGCATATCGGCGAGCGCATCTACCATTGCCGCCAGAGCTTTCGGATTTGAATTGTAGCAATCATTAATGACCGTAATGTTGCCAAGGCGAACAACCTGCCCGCGCTTGTCGGCAGCGACCATGGTAGCGAGCGAAGCCACCGCGTCCGGAAGCGAAATCTCGCGTTCCAGCGCGACTGCAATTGCAGCCAGAGCGTTGTGTATATTGTGCGATCCCACCAGCGGCAGGCTGGCGCGCTGCCGGCGGTTGCGGATTACGACGTCAAATTCCGATCCTTGTTCGCCCTTCGACTCAATATTTTCTGCGCGCACGTCGGCATTCGGCGCAACCCCGTAGAAGATCACCTTGCCTTTGAAATCTTTACCAAACTTTGAAACAAACTCATCGTCCGCGTTCAATACTGCGGTGCCGGTATTCGGCAAAGATTCAACGAGTTCGTACTTTGCGCGAGCAATCTCCGAGATATCCTTAAAAAATTCCAAATGTACGGGAGCTACATTGGTCACGACACCCGGTATCCGGTTGCGCAATCTGCGCCAGCGCCGTGATCTCCCCCAGGTGAGACATGCCCAGTTCAACTACCGCGCAGTCGTGCTCCGGCTCCAGTTTGAGCAGCATGAGCGGCAATCCGAAATGATTGTTAAAGTTGCCTTCGGATTTGTGCACGCGGAATCGTGTGGCCAGAACGTGAGCGATGGCTTCCTTGGTCGTGGTCTTGCCTGCCGATCCGGTTACGGCGATCAACGGCCGCGCCCACAGCCGTCGCACCGCCTGGGCCAGGAGTTGCAGGGCGACTAGGGTGTCTTCGACAGGAATACAAAGCTGCGTGCGGCGGGCGTGGACGCCCGCCGCTACATGGGCAGAGGAAGCGGAAAACTTTTCGCGGCTGACTACCGCGGCGATCGCGCCCTTTTCAAAGGCCTGGTCGAGAAAGTCGTGCCCGTCCATTCGCTCGCCGCGCACCGCGAAAAAAACTTCGCCGGGCTTGATTGTCCGGGAATCGATGGAATACCCGGTTGCGACCGCGTCACGATTGAAATTTGGCCCAAGCTCATCGGCCGGAACACCCAAATATTCTGCGATTCGCCCCAACGGCAGCTTCATGCGCTCTTCACGACCCCACGGCAATCATAACCAAGTTCCCGCAAAATCTCTGTCGCAACCTGACGATCGTCGAAGGGAATGCTGGCGCCGCCAACGCTCTGAACCTTTTCATGCCCTTTGCCGGCCAGCAACACAATGTCTTTCGGGCGGGCGTGTGAAAGTGCAGTCCGAATCGCCGCTCGTCCGGTCGGATTCGATGGTGTACTTCACCCCGGATCGCTGCACGCCAACTACCGCATCGTTAATGATCGCCAACGGGTTCTCGTTACGAGGATTGTCGGAGGTCAGCACCACGAAATCGCTGCCTTTGCCGGCTGCTTCGCCCATCAACGGACGCTTGCTGCGGTCCCGGTCCCCGCCGCAGCCAAACATAGTGATCACCCGCCCGCCATCCTGCTTCACGAACTCACGCGCCAGCGAGGTCAGGTTTCGAAGCGCATCATCGGTGTGCGCATAATCGACGACCACGGTGAAAGGCTGCGCACAATCGACCCGCTCAAAACGCCCTGGAACGCGCGCCAGCTTTGCAATGCCATCGGCGATCGCTTCGGCCGGACATCCACGGGCATAGGCGGCGGCACTGGCGGCCAGAATGTTGTAGACATTCACTCGCCCGATAAGCGGCGATGTGACCGCAATCGTGTCATCCGGCGTGACCAGTTGAAAAGAAGTTCCGCGCAGCGCTGACTTCCAGCTTGGTGGCATGGAAATCAGCGCCTGCAATCGCATAAGTGATGACCTCGGAACCTGCATTCTGGCTAAATTTTTTGAGCTGCAGTCCGTAGTCGTCGTCCGCATTGAGCACCGCCACTCGCGGCGGCACGGGTGCCGCAACCGGAAAACAAAATCCGCTTGGCGGCAGAAGTATTCCTCCATGGTCCCGTGATAATCGAGATGATCGCGGGTCAGGTTGGTGAACACTGCGACGTCGAACGGAATGCCGTAAGTTCGCTCTTGCGCCAGCGCATGGGAAGAGACCTCCATCACGGCCTCGGTTCCGCCGGCGTCCAGTTCATCGCGGAAAAGGCGCTGCAGTTCAAGCGCCTCGGGCGTGGTATGCGGCGCGGGAAGGACTTTGCCGCCGACGTGATACTCAATCGTTCCGATCAACGCGCTCTTGCGATCGGCGGCTTGAAAGATAGATTCCAGCAGAAAGGCTGTCGTGCTCTTGCCATTCGTCCCGGTAATTCCGGTGACCGCGATCTTGCTCTGCGGGATGCTGGTAAAAGTTTGAGCTCGACAACCGCCAGCGCGCGCCTGCCGTGCGCCACTTTCGCCCAGGCTACATTTGCTGGCAGTGCGGTCTGAATCTGTGATCACTGCCACCGCGCCTGCCAGAATCCGCCTGTTCGACAAACTGATTGCCGTCGCTCGATTCGCCTCTCATCGCGACAAACACATCTCCCGGCTTCACCTTGCGCGAGTCGTACTCGACACCGGTGACTTGCGGGTTCCCGCTGCTTGCGAGAACCTCCGCTCCCTTTAGGAGATCGAGGAAATTCATTGATTGTCGATTGTATTGCAAGGTATCTATTTGGCCGCGAATCGTCCGTACCTCGTACTTCTAGGACGCCGAACTATCGCCCGAACCGCACCGTGATCTTGGTTCCGGAGGCGACGTGTGCGCCGGGTGCAGGTGATTGGTCCTGAGCTATGCCGCTTCCTACGATCTCCAGATCGAGCCCATTGGCTTCGGCGGTTTCGATTGCCGAGCGCACCGACTTTCCCAAGAACGACGGCACCGCAATGCCGCCCTGCTCCACGTCCAGAACAACGGTGCCATTTGCGGGCAGCGGCGCAGGCGAAGGGACATCTGATGTCGAGGCTATAGCAGTTGGCGTTTGCATCGGCTGCGAAACTTTCTCGCGCATCGCTGCTGGAATGATTTCATTCCTGCTGGTGGAGCGGCGGGCGCCTCGCCCGCCATCATCGACCGCGGCTGTCGTGGCGGCGGTTGCTCCGCTCTCGGATGTAGACGAATTGTCTGCGCGTTCCGGCGTCCGCTACGTCAATCTCCTCGCCAGGATGGTCGGGCGAGCCTTCTGCCACGTCTGTCTCACTGGCCTTTTCACGAGCCAGCAGAACCTGGCGATTCGCGGGAATCTCCAGATCGTGCGGGGCAGTGCATGTATTCAAGCACCTGTTGCGCTACGCGATGAAAAACCGGCGCCGCCACCCAGCCGCCTTCGCGCTCCAGCGTCGTCCTGCCTTCGGGCGAATCGAGGATCACCACGACCGTAATTGCCGGATTGTTGATTGGAGCAAGTCCGGCGAATGATGCCCAATATTTGGTGTGCGAATATGCATGCTTGGCGGCATCGAACTTTTGCGCGGTGCCGGTTTTTCCTCCGGAACTGTAGCCCTCGAGAATTGCCTTCTTCCCGGTTCCGTGCAGCACCACGCCCTGCATCATCTGCCGCATCAATGCCGCGGCCCGCGGCGAAAGTACGCGTCTTCCTTCCGCGGGATGGAAAGCTACCGCCTGGGGAGTGGCTGCGGCATGAATCTCGCCCGCCACGATGCGCGGCGGAAGCAAGATCCCATCGTTGCCGATGCTGGATATCATCTGCGCAAGTTGCACTGCGGAGATTCCGATTTCCTGGCCCATGGCAATCGCCCCGATCGAAACTTTCGACCAACGGCTCAGCGGCTTTGCCATCCCGCGCGTTTCTCCGGGAAGTTCGATTCCCGTCTCCTGCCCGAAGCCGAAGTTGCGAATGTACTTGTACATGCGATCTTCGCCGGTCATAAGCGCAATCTTGATCGCACCTACATCGCTCGATTCCGCCAACACTTCAGAAACCGGTATCACGCCCCAGGGCTTCCAGTCGTGAATTCTGCGGCCAAACAGGACGATCGATCCCATCTGGCAATCGATCAGTTCGTCCGGCCGTACCAGGCCGAGGTCAATCGCCGCGGAAATGGTCACCAGCTTGAAGGTCGAGCCGGGCTCGTAGACGTCGCTGACCGCGTGGTCCTTCAGCTTTTCGGGCGTGATCTCGCGCGAAAGATTTGGATTGAAAGTCGGACGGTTCGCCAGGGCCAGAATTTCGCCGGTGTGCGGATTTTCGACTATGACCGTGCCGGAAATCGAGTGCGTTTGCTGCATCGCCGTTTCGAGTTCGCGCTCGGCGATGTACTGAATTTTCTCATCGAGGTCAGGACAACGTTCTCGCCCGGCTCCGGCTGCTTTTCGACACTGCCGAACCACTGCTTACGGGCATCCACCGAGATCAGCATCTGCCCCGGCCGCCCGTGCAGTTGGTCTTCGTACTCGCGCTCGATTCCGCTCAGGCCGGAATCGTCCATGCCCACATAGCCGAGCACCTGCGCGGCCAGCTCATTTTTCGGATAGTAGCGTTTTGACTCTTTCTGGAAATAAACGCCGCGCAGATTGAGCGACCGAATGCGCGCGGAAATTTCTGGATCCGGCTTTGCGCGCCAGCCAGCAAAAAGTTTTCGCCGCTTCGCACTTTGCCAGCAGTTCGCGCGGATCCTGCTTGGTGATGCGGGCGATCAGAGAGATGGTGCTGGCCGGCTTCGGCATTTCGGTCGGGACCGCGAATACCGAATCCACGTTGATCGACATGGCCAGTTCGCGGCCCTGCGCGATCGTAGATAATTCCGCGGCGCGCTGAGACTTCTTCGGTACGCTGCTGCTGGTGTTGCGCGCGGTGTTCGAAAGCTCCGTAACGGAAAATTTGCAGGTAAACCAGGCGGACAGAAATGACTCCGCACCACAGCACGAATACGCCCGCCAGAATGTAGAGCCGGAGATTGGTGCTGCTGCGGGCTGTGCTGGCGGCCACTGGTTCCCTCAAAAAACTAGGGCGGCCGGTTAGCCGCCTTGCTCTGAAAGGATGCGGCTACAGCCGCACCGTACGAGTTTTGGACAACTTACGGCACGCTGAAAGCCGTGCCCTTTCAAATCTCTTTATCGAATCGATACCACCGACACCGGCGTCAAACTCGCCACCACCGAAGTTGAAGGCTCAGGCATGGCGCGTGTCCATGCGAATTACCTGCCCGGCCTGCGGCGACTGCAATCCCAACTCGCGCGCCATGCGGTCAATTCGCTCAGGATCACGCAACGACGCCTCTTCCAGGCGCAGCGCGCGGTTCATCTCCAGCAGGCTGCTGCGTTGCGACTTCAGCGCCTCGATCTTGTATCCGTACTCGATGGCCTTGAAATGCTGGAACGCATACGCCATCACGAATAGGAACAGGCAGGCCAGCGCGAAACCGAATTGCCGCATTTCGCGCGAGCGTTGCGGATCTTCGACTTTCACCAGCCGCGAATTATCGATCGCCTTGGCGAAATAAATCTCCGGCGTTCCCGCCCAGCAGGAACGCCGCCGAGGTGTAACCCGAACCTGGACCGCCGCGGCCGCCATGATTAAGCCACCCCGGCAAATTGTGGTACGGGCATCAAGGTTCGTCAGTTCGTTCAGCGCAATCACATACCTGTAGGCAAGTTGGAATTCTGGCTCCGGCTGGGCGCGGATGCTGGTTTCCGCACGTTCGACCGTCGCAATCAGATTCGTCGATCAAGTTTCCCGTATACATCGAAGTTCTCCGTTTTCTGAATTCCTACCTGCAGAACTGCTCGGTGCGTTGCGGCACTCTTTTGTAATTTCAGATTGAGGATTTCAGATCGCAGATTATGGAGACTCAATCTGAAATCTAAAATCAGCAATCTGAAATCACTGCTCAAACTCTTTCCGCCGCCCGCAATTTTGCGCTGCGGGACCGCGGATTGCGATCGATCTCTTCTTCACTGGCCGTCACCGGCTTTTTCGTCAGCACTCTGTACTGCCCCTGCTTCGCGCCCTCGCGCAACGCATCTTTCACGATGCGGTCTTCCAGCGAGTGAAAGCTGATCACCACCAGCCTTCCACCCGGTTTCAGCATCTGCGGCGCCGCTTGCCAGCAGCGCCCGCAGATCGTCCAGTTCACGGTTTACGAATATTCGGAGAGCCTGAAAAGTTCGCGTCGCCGGATGAATTCGCCGTTCAGCCTGATTCATTGGCCGGGCCGCGGCCGATATCACTTGCGCTAGTTGTGCGGTAGTCGTATCGGCCGCGACCGGACAATGGCTCTGGCGATTCTCCGCGACCTCCTTTCCTCACCGAATTCGTAAATCACATCGGCAAGCTCGCGCTCGTCGAAGTGGTTTACCACTTGTTCGGCGGTCCGCTCGGCTTGCGGGTCCATCCGCATGTCCAGCGGCCCTTCCGCCTGAAAACTAAATCCGCGCGCCGGCATCCTCCAACTGCAGGCTGCTTACCCAAGTCGGCCAGCATTCCGTCGAGCGATGCTCGCGCGCTGCGTCTTGCGCAACTTCTGCAAACGATCGCATGCATCAACGTGATCTGTCGGCCAGTCGCTGCTCTCGACTCGTGCGACGGAGGCGTCGATCAGCCGCCGTCGCGCCATCTCCAGCGCCTGCCGGATCCTTATCGAAGCCAATCAAATGACCCTGTGCGCCGAGGCGTTTTGCGATTTCGTAACTGTGCCCGCCCAAGCCCACCGTCGCGTCGATATAAGTCCCGCCACGCCGTACGGCTAAAAAGTCGATCGCTTCTTTTAAAAGAACCGGAACATGGCCGAACTCTTCCCTGCCATCACCATGCCCAACCCCCTGAGGGGTGTCTGTTGAACCCTCGCCCACTAGATGCCCAATTCGTCGAGCGTCTTCTCATCCTCAGGCGTGAACTTTTCTTCCTCGATCTCCTGGCGGTACTGCTCCAGGTTGCGAACCACCAAGATACGTCAGATTGCCCGGTCACCGCCACTTCGCCCTTGATCTGCGCCGCCTCGCGCAACAACTGCGGCATCAGCAGCCGCCCCTGGCCATCCATCTCCACCTCCTGGCCCGAATAGTTCGTGCGGTCCAGAAACTTCTTCTTCGTCGGATTGAAAGTGGAGAGCCCGGCCAGCTTCTGCTCGATCCGCTCCCATTCCTCGAAGGGATACACTTGAGCAACCTTCCCGTCGAAGCTCGTGATGTAGAATTGCTGTCCGTACTTCTCGTCGATCACGCGCTTGAACTCGGCCGGGACCTTGAGCCGTCCTTTTTCGTCGACGCGAGTTGGGTGATTGCCGCGAAACATGGTGCTTTTAATTCGTGGTCCTGTGAGGACGGCCGCCCTCGGCCGTCCGGTCGCCGCTGAGCGGCGACAATTGCGATTGCAGAGGCAAAAACGGTGACGAATTGTGCTGTTTCAACTTCATTCCGGTCATTTTTGGGGAGATCAGCTATGAAATCCACCTGCGCTCCGCTTTTGCTCACTACCACCCACGACCTCTACTGTCTACAGCCACTTTCTACCACTTTTGTCCACATCTTACGCCTAACCGCTTTACTGTCAATAGGAAATTAGGGGGTTGGGTACAGGTGATTTGTCTCAATCTGAAAAACGCAACAACTTGCGGATTACTGGTTAGGCGACCCCAAGGAATGGTGTTTACAGCCCTGGTTCGGGCGCAGCTAAGCTCAATGCGTGAGTAGTTGAGGCTGTGGAAAAGATGGACGAGAGTTCTAAGTGTTTCCGGCGGCATCAAGCTGGAATCCAGTATTGACACATGATACGTGCGCACGTATTATGTGGATATGAATCTAACCTTGTCCGTGGATGACGACGGTCCTTCAAAAGGCACGGCGTCGTGCTGATGCGATGGGCAAGAGTGTCAATCAACTGGTGCGGGAGTACCTTGAACAGCTTGCCGGTAATATCTGATCGTGAAGCATTGCTGCAAGAGTTCCGCGAGATGTCCAAGCATCCGACAGGAGACTCGAAAGGCTGGAAGTTCAACCGCGAAGAAATACACGAGCGCCGATGAGCCTGGCTTCTTCGACAGCAACATCCTCGTGTATACCGAAGATGCTTCAACCCCGGCCAAGCAAAAGCAAGCCAACAATCTTCTCGACGATCATCTGACTGCCGATACCGCCGTGCTCTCATTGCAAGTTCTGCAAGAATACTTCGCCACCATAACCCGTAAGCTGCACGTCCCTCCGGAGAGGGCACAAAGACGGGTTGAGATCTTCTCTTGTGCCAAGATCGTTCGTTTTGAAATCGCAGATCTGATCGCCGCAATCGAGTTCCACCGGCTGACACAAATTTCGTTCTGGGATTCGATGATCGTGCATGCAGCACGCATCGGCGGCGCATCCATGCTTTATAGCGAAGATTTTCAGCATGGCGCGGTGTTGGGCGGGGTCCGGGTTCTGTGACCCGTTTAAGCCGTAAAGACTCCAGCGGCCTTCACTCAATAATCCTGAAATTCCCGCTGCAGTGCATCAGGCTCATCAGATAGAGCAAGCCGTCGTAGTAGCGTTGCTCGCCTGATGGAACGCGGGCGTCTTCCAGAGTTCATCAACGAATGCTTTCGACGTCGGGCCGTCGGTCGCCGCGAGACTTCCAACTGTCGTGGTCGCAACCATGCCAATCGAATGCCGGTCCGAGAGCGGTTCGCCATCGAGCGTGTAGCGATCGACGAATTTGCTGATCCCCTGGCCATACAAAAATTTCTGAATGCGATCACTCAGAACAGTTTCCTCCGGCGCCTTGTGCCACCACGAATAATCTACCGACCAATTGCTCACGCTTCGCCATGAGTCATAGCTGAACGGCGTCGGCGTGCCGTCGCGACTGATGATCTGGGTGTCATCGAAGTAGTTCCGTTCGGGAGTCAGCCCGGTCTCGGGACCCGTGACTTTGGGAAACATGTCGCGGCTTACGTCGGCGGCCTTGGCCCAGAATCCGCGGTCTTCTTCTGGCCCCCAGCGCGCCCACAGTTCGTAGAACGCCGGCAGGTGATACGAGGCGTCAGTGAAATTCACATTGGCGTTGGCCACGAACTTGATCATGAAATGGTCTTCATCGACCATCGGCCCAATGGTCTCGGAATGGGGAGCGTCCCACGGCGCGTGAAACATCTGAAGCTTTTTCTCCCTTTGCGGCTGCTTCCTGCTCGCGGCGCTTATTGTTCGGGCTCGGCCAGGGATGGTCTGGTGGAACGAACGGCGGATCATCAGGATGAATGCGGAACGGGCTCATTCGCCGTTCAGCACTGGATGGTGTCGCATGCCGCGCAGAATCTTGTCGGCTTCAGCTTTGTAGTTGTAAATTCCCTGCCCGTTTCCCCAGCGATGAGCCGCGAAATAAAGCGCCATCACGTAGTATTCTTCGCCGTCGGGCGCGGCGCCGGTCGAGCGCGGCGTACCATCGGTATTCATCGACCACGCGAAATACCCGACGGAAGGGTTCTTCGGATCGGTGATGAGCATGTAAGTCTTCGACCAGTTCCAGATGGCATCGAACTCGCGCTTTTTGTTGAGTTGGACGGCGATCATCATGCCGTAACTCATGCCTTCGGTGCGCGCATCATTGTTCGCCCAATCGGTGATGTAGGCCAGCGGGCCGTTCTGGTTGGCTCCGGTCTCGAAATAGATCCGCTCTTCCTGACCATCGCCGTGGAAAGAGTTGCTGAAATGCTTTCTCGATCTTAGCGCGTGATTCTTCGGGCGAGTGTCCCTGCTCGGCGAAGAGATCGCGATATTGATGAGTTTTGTAAGCCCCGTCTCCGTCGCCAGGCATGCGTTTGATTTCGCCCAGTGGCGCGTTGGTGTGCGGCACAGGCGGGCTGAAATCGGCGGGGGCTTTAGCCGGCTTTGATACTTGAGAAACCGCAATACTCGCGCAGAGCGACAACAAAAGAAGCAAAGCATGTCTAGCGAAAAGTCCGCACGACGGGTGCCCCGTCCTTGTCTCGCGTTTTTTGCGAGTACAGGGCGGCGGATGTTGACTTCATTTCGAGCATAAGAAGTCAACCTCCCCACCCTGTCGCAAACACCGCGACAAGGGTGGGGCACCCTCGTGTTTTGTCATTTTTGTAATGGTGATTAGTATTCCGCGAGTTCTTTCATCGCCAAATACAAGATCCTGCACCTGCGGCAGAATGGCGCTTTCGAGCACTGGCTGGTAGGCGATGAAGGTATCTTTGGCTGCCACACGCTTTACCGGCGCGTCAAGATTTTCGAATAGCTCATCGGCGATGCGGGCGGCGATTTCCGCGCCATAACCCCAGCTCAGTGTATCTTCATAGGCCACGATCACGCGGTTTGTCTTCTGCACCGAAGCGGCAATCGTCTCCCAATCGTAAGGATTCAGGGATCGCAAATCGATCAACTCGATTTTGAGTCCGGCCTCGCGATCCAGCTTCTGCACCGCCTGCAACGCGCGCGGAACTACCGCCCCGTAGGTGATCACGGTGAGATCGGTTCCGGGATGAACGATCTTGGCTTTGCCGAACGGAATCATGTAATCCGGACCGGGATAAGCAGCGCGGCCGTAGCTTTCGCGATAGAGCCGCTTGTGCTCGAGAAACATTACCGGGTCGTCGCAGCGAATTGCGGTCCGGAGCAGGCCCGCGGCATCGAGCGCGTTCGAGGGAAAGATTACCCGCATTCCCGGAGTGTGGGTGAAAATGCTCTCCCCGCATTGCGAGTGATAAATCGCGCCGCCGGTGAGGTATCCGCCGATGGCAACGCGAATCACGCAGGGCGCGGAAAAATCTCCGTTGGAGCGCCAGCGCATGACCGGAAGCTCGTTGCGCAGTTGCATCATCGCCGGCCAGATGTAGTCGAAGAACTGGATTTCAGCCACCGGCTTGAGCCCGCGCACCGCCATGCCCACTGCGCGCCCGGCAATGCTGGCCTCGGCAATCGGCGAATTAAAAACGCGATCGGAGCCAAAGTCGCACTGCAATCCCGAGGTCAACTTGAAAACGCCGCCTTTGCCCTTGACCATCTTCTGCCGCAAATATTCTTCGCGGCTGCAATCGGCGACATCTTCGCCGAAGATGACAACTCGCTCGTCGCGCTTCATCTCATCGCGAAGCGTGGCGTTGATGAGATCGGCCATGGTCTTCGGCGCAATTTTCTTCTCTTGCCCCGCTTGATCCGTGGAGGTACGGGCGCCCCCGCCCGTACTAACTTGAGTATCGAAGGCAGCGGATGTCGGATCGATATTCGGCGAGTACAGAAATTCGCTTGATCGTTTCCGGTTGCGGCAAAGGCGCGGCCAGCACGCGGTCCACGGCAGCCTGCAGGCCATCATCCACTTCTTTTTCGAGTTTATTGATTTCCTTTTCGTCGAGAATGCCGTCGCGAATCAAAAACAACTGCATGCGTGAAATCGGATCGCGGGCGGCATCGCGCTCGCGTTCGATGTCAGGCCGATATAGCTTTTCGTCATCAGAAAGTGAATGCGAATACGGGCGAATCACGTGCGCATGAATGAACGACGGGCCCACGCCGGCGCGGCAATGCGCCACCGCGCGCGACAAAGCGCCATAGCTGACGACCGGATCAGTCCCGTCAATTTCTTCAAAGTGAAAATTGGGAAAGCCCGAAACCAGGCGGGAAATATTTCCGCCCGCGGTCTGCACTTCGACCGGCACAGAAATCGCGTAACCGTTGTCTTCCACCAGGAAAACAATCGGCAGCCGCAGATTCGAAGCGGCATTCAGCGACTCCCAGAATTCGCCTTCGCTGGTGGTGCCATCGCCGAGCGAAACGTAGGTGACTTCGTCGCCGTGGAACTGAACATCTTTGAATTCGCGGTAATCGCCGCTCGCCTTCTGCCCGGCATTGGGATGCATCATGAAATAGCGGCTGGCCTCAGCGCATCCGACGGCATGAAGAATTTGCGTGCCGGTGCAGGACGACTGCGTGACCACGTTCAGCCGCTTGTATCCCCAATGCGACGGCATCTGGCGGCCGCCGGAACTCGGGTCGTCGGCCGCGCCCACCGCGCCGCAGCAGCATCTCTTCGGGCGTGGCGCCCAAGGCCAGGCACAGCGCGCGATCGCGATAGTAGGGGAAGAACCAGTCGTAACCCGGCTTCATGGCGAAGCCGGCGGCTGCAGTAACCGCTTCGTGGCCCGCGCCGGAGATCTGGAAGAAGATCTTCTGCTGGCGCTTCAGCATGATCTCGCGATCGTCGAGCCGACGCGAGGTATACATCACGCGATAGAAGTCGATGAGTTGCTGCCGCGACAAGCCTTCGTAGGTCTTGCCTGCCTTGTTGGCCTCAGCAACAGCGCCGGATTTTCCGTGGCCCCGGGAAGGCATGGTCAGCGTCGGCGCATGCAGTCGAGCGCCAAAATTATTGTAAATCAGGTACGCGCTTTCGGCTTTCAGCAACTCTGGAATCGGGCTGAGCTTTCAGCTACGAGCTTTGAGCTATGAGCATCGAGCTTTGAGCGTCGAGCTTTGAGCTTGAGCTTGGTCTTTGGTAATTTTCCAGAGCCGGAAGCTGAAGCTGAGAGCTGACGGCTGACAGCTTGATTTTATCCTTTCTTCATGCCCCGCTTCAACCGCCCGTTCGATCCTCACTCCATGAAACTGGTGATCTTCGATCTGGATGGAACGCTTATCGACTCGCGACTGGATCTGATTCACTCGGTCAATGCCATGCTGCGCCATTTGATCGCCCGGAGCTGCCGGGAGATGTCGTCGCTTCTTACGTGGGAGATGGCGCGCCGATGCTGGTGCGGCGCGCGCTGGGCGATCCCGAGGATGAGAAACTTCTTCAAGCCGGGCTCGATTTTTTTCTCGCCTACTATCGCGAGCACAAACTCGATTACACCCACGTCTACCAGGGAATTCCGGAGGCACTCGAACAAATCAGGTCAAACGGCGCCAACCGGAAAATGGCGGTGTTGTCGAACAAGCCGGTCAATCCTTCGCGCGCCATCGTTGACGCTCTTGGCCTGGCGGATTTCTTTGTGAAAGTTTATGGCGGCAATAGCTTTGACACGAAAAAGCCTGACCCCTTCGGGGTGAAAACTCTTCTAAAAGAAACTGGCACCGCAGCGGAGAATGCGCTGATCGTGGGCGATTCATCCATCGACGTGCTAACCGGACGCAATGCAGGCATCGCGACCTGCGGAGTAACTTACGGCTTCGCGCCGCATACCCTGTGCGAGTCTCCGCCGGACGTGTTGATTAAAGTCCACAGGAACTGGGCGAGTCTGTTTCTGTAGGTTCGACACTGCTCTCTGTCTCCTCTGTGGTTAACGCCTTTCGTCTCGATCATCCGCTAAACTCGGTCAGGGATGACCTTTCCGCATAGAAAGCTTCTCACGCGCCGAACTTCGCAAACTGCGCAGCCTGAAAGATCCGCATGGAATCCAGAAGTATCTGAATGCCCAGCCTTATCATCTTGCCGACACTGCCTGGTCCCCGCGCCGGGTTTTGAAGCGAAAACACGTCGCATTGTTTCGAGGGAGCTTTATTCGCTGCCGCGGCGTTGAGAGTGAATGGATATCCGCCGCTGATCATTGATCTAGAGGCAGAGCACGACACCGACCACGTGATCGCGGTTTACAAAGACCGCGGCCGCTGGGGATCGATTGCCAACTCGAATTACACCGGCTGCCGTTATCGCGAACCGGTGTATCGCACATTGCGAGAACTCGTGATGAGCTATTTCGACGTGTACTTCAACCAGCGCGGGGAGCGCACCTTGCGGACATTTTCGAATCCTGTAAACCTTGCGCGCTTCGATCGCATGAACTGGATGACGACCGATCAGCCGCTATGGTTCATCGCCGAGTATCTTATTCACCATCCGCCACTTCCGGCTCCTGCAGCCAGGAATGGCGAAGCGGCTCCATCGCCTCGACGACCGCTCATTCCGCGCTGGCTGCCTCGACAGAGCGGAAAAATAGCTCCGCTTCGCTGGGGCGCGTCAGAACTGCAGTTTCATTGAAAGCTGGACGCTCCGCTGTCCTCCGCCTCCGAGAACCGGGTTGCCAAGGCCCACGTCTGATGTGGCTGTAATGGGCATGTAGCCGACGCTGCGGCCGGTGGCTGGATTGATTCCGGTGGCTGCGATTACACCACCAGGCAAAACGGCTCCGCGATTAGGGGCGGCATCGGCGAAGAATGCCACCGCCAGGGGATTGGCGAAGTTGGGATGATTAGTTAAGTTAAAGACATCGGCACGAAGTAATAATTTCCAGCGCTCGGTCAGCGCGGTGGTCTTGCTGAAAGCAAAATCAAAATTTCGATAGTTCGGCCCGATAAGCGCATTCCGCCCCAGGGTGCCGTAGTGCCGTGTGCCCGGCTGGCATGAATCAGCAAAACCGTCCTGCACATTTCCTGCCCAAGCATAGTTGCAAGGCACTGAGAATGAGTTCAAGTTTAGGAACTGGGCCGGATTACTGGTGTTGTACTGAATCGGCCCTACTACATCCGGGCGATCGTAGTATTCCGCGCTGCCGCTGTAGTCATCAATAAAGTTGTAATTCATCGAGAACGGATGCCCGCTCATCAGCGTCAGAATGCCGCTGATTGACCAGCCTGCGCCCAACTTCTCGTGAGATCCCCACTTCGGCAAGTCGTAGGTGCTCGACCATACAAACCGATTACGCACATCGAAATTCGACGGCCCCTTGTCGGCTTGTACATCATTGCTGTTCTGCGGCATGGATGCATTGGGCACGTAGTCCTGGCTATCACTGGCGGTGTCGATCGAGTGCGCCCAGGTATAGGCAATCTGCTGGTTGAAGCCATGAAAGTTTTGTTGTGTGAACGAAACCTGCATGGAGTTGTAATTCGAGGTCGCTGAAGCCTCGAGCTCATTCAGATAAAACGGACCGAAGGGCTCTAGCGGGCTCATCGGCGCCAGAGTTCGCAAACTTGCGCAGCGCTCCATCGTTGATGCAGTTACACCGCAAGGTCAGCCGCCGTGATCTGCGCTTGCGTAGGCTCGTTCAAATCGCGCAGGCGCAGCAGTTTTCGGCCCGCCGATCCTACATATCCAATTTGCAACACGCCGTTGTGAAACAGCTCCTGCTGAAGATTCAAGTTGTAGTTGTAAACGTAAGGCGTGCGCATATTCTGGGGAACGGTTGAAGCATCGCTGGTCACATCTCTCACGAATATCGGCGTATCCGGCGCCAGCACCGGGTTTCCGCTGGCAGGCTTAAAGATCTGCACTGGGGCCGCGCTGGTCGGGTTGTAGGCGACGCCGGCGTTAAACGAGTTCTCGTAAATCTGACCGGTGAAAGCGTCCTGCGAAAAATCATCGTAGAAAACGCCGAAGCCTGAACGCACCACAGTTTTGCCTTTGCCGGTTACATCCCAGGCAACACTCAGGCGCGGCGCAAAATTATTGAAATCCTTGTTGTAGAGCGGACTTCTCGCGACCAAACCCACGCTTGGATCGTATGCCGTCAGCAGCCCATCCTTCTCATGGATCACGCCGAAATAATCCCATCTCAGCCCGGCATTGAAGGTGAGGCGATTGCTCAGGCGGATGGAGTCCTGAACGTAAAAGCCTTCACTGTCTTGCATGGCGTGGCGGTCGGTATTTCCCACCTGCTGTCGTGGAGAGAACAGGAGGGTGTTCGAAAATCCTCCTTGCAGGAAGTCGGAGAGGTTGTTAAAAACCAGTACGCCCCGCCCGCTGAAATCATTGAAAGATGTAACCGCCGTTCTGCGGAATTCGAGCCCCGCCTTCACATTGTGCTTACCCGCGACCCAGGTATAGTTATCAAACAATTGCCAATTGGTATCCACGCGATTCCTGGGATTTGAATAAGGCGAAGAACCGAGATTAGAGAGTTCGCCGAAGCGAATCGTCGGCAGCCCGTAGTCGTTGGGACTTGTGACTCCTGTATCCATGTGCAACGTCTGCTCGGGATTGCCGAACACGCTCGCGTCCGCCGCATAGAAACCGTTGCGATAACGGTTCCAGCCCAGGCGCGCTTCGTTGGTCTGATTAGGCTTCACTACCGTGACCAGGCTGATCGACACCAGCTGGGTGCGAATGGGAGCATAAGTATTTGTGCCCGGTAGATTGTTGCCTCCGGCCAGGCCCAACGGGAAACTCTGATTGCTATTGCCAAAAAAATATCTCCCGCTTAACTGGCTGTTATGGCTCAGAGTCTGATCGAGCTTAATGATCATGCTATCGACGTTGTTATACGCTGCCGCGGCGTCGGCTGAGTTAGGCGATCCCGCTGCGGCGCCCGCAAGATTTGCCAGCGGCCAGATGTTTGTTCCGCCCGAGCATTTCGCACTTGAATTGCAGAAATTAAAAAAATTAAGCATGACAGGATTGATCACGCCCGCCGGCTGGTTCTGGATGCAAGCGATGATGGTCGTGGTGCATTGCGAGGGATCGCTGCCGGGGATGCTGGCAACCGCCTGAAAGTAGTCGTTGGCGGCGCTGGCGCCGTTGGCTGTGCCTGCGTTCAGCGTCGGCACCACGTTCAACGAAGTGATGGCCAAGCCTTCTCTCTGGCCTTCGTAGGCCAGATAGAAAAAGGTCTTATCCTTCACGATGGGGCCGCCTATTGCGCCGCCGTACTGATTGTTGCGAAATGCATCTTTCGGACCTGTTGAATTGAAATAATTCCGTGAGTCGAGTACTGAATTGCGGAAATCCTCGTAAGCCGCCCCGTGAAATGCATTGGTTCCGCTTTTGGTGACAATATTCACCACGGCGCCAGAATTCCGCCCGTACTCGGCCTCGAAATTCGAAAGCACTTTGAGCTCGGCCACTGCATTCAGCGGCAACACCGTTCCGGGCGTGCCAAACACTCCGCCCTGGTTGATCGCCGGCAGGTTGCGATAACCGTCATTCATGTCCGTGCCGTCGAGAAGAAAATTGTTGGCCCGGCCACGGTTACCGTTCGCGCTGAAAAGTCCGTAAGAACCCGGCGAATCTCCGCCGCCATTCGGTTCGCCGGCGGCGCCGGGCACCATGATCAACATCTTGGTGTAATCGCCGCCGTTAATAGGCAAGTCAACGATCTGCTTGTCTTCGAACTGCCCACCCAGCGTGTCTGTGGAGGTCTCGATTTGTGGCAGCGATTCGCCGGAAACTTCGACGGTTGTCGCCACCTGGCCCGCTTTCAAGGCAACGTCGACTCGCTTTTCCGCCGCAACGTCAACCGCAACCGCAGTGATCGCGGAGGTCTGAAATCCGCTTTGAGTAACCGTGACGTTGTAAGTTCCAATCGGCAACTCAGGGATGGCGTAACTGCCGTCGGTGCTGGTCTGGGTAGTCCGTTCGAGGCCGGTGTCCAGATTGCGCACGGTGACAGTCGCGCCGGAAACGACTGCCCCTTGCGGATCGGTGACTGTCCCGAGAATCGTGCCGCGAAATGTTTGTGCGAGCAGCGAACTAGAAGCGAGCAGCAGCAAGAATACAAATCCCGAGCGAAGCCTCATAAAGCCCCCTGGCGATAACAATGACGGATGGGAAGGGATTGTAGATCAAGCGAGCGCAAGTCTTCCACCAACAAAAATTCAGGTATCTGGAAAATGCTTCAGGCAGAGGAAGAGGATGAACGGAGAATTAGAAGTTGAATGCCAATCCGCCGCGTACGGCGCGCGCCGATTGGACAAGATAGACGGTCCGCCCGTCCTGGCCAAAGACCGGAACATATCCCTGAGCCAGAAGGTTGCGTATTTCGACAACTACATCCATATGACCAGCCAGCGACTTTGTGCATGGAACCGGTTGCGCGGAAGAAAATATCGAGGAATGGATCGGTCTGCCCCGCAGAAGCATTGAACATGTCTACCGGCGTCAGCGAACGGCCGCTCTCAAATCCGTAAGAGGCGATCCAGCGAGTTTTGGTATGAGGAGTTGTTCCGCTCAACTTGCCTGAGATTGCGTGCCGGTTGCGGACCACGGTTTGCTGGCTGACGTTTTCGAGCATAGCGTTTCGCCTTTCAGGTCAAGTGCGCCGCCATAACTATAGTCCGCGGTCGCAGTGATGTCGGAGGTTAGCTTGCGCTCCAGAACCAGCCTGAGCCCGTGGGTATCGAGATTTTGGCCGCGATATGTAAATGTTCCCGAATAAACGTCCGGCAACACGTCCCCGCTGCTGGAGGCAAACTCTCCCACTCCGGTCAGCGCAGGATCGACGAGCCGGTCAGTGTAGAACGCCACCTGCATGTTGGTCTTGCCTTCACGATGGGAAAGCGCGAGTTCCTGGTGGTGAGCTCTTTCGAGAGTCGCGGAATATCCCGTCATGCTGACGCGCGGATCAGACTCGCTCAAATCAGCGGGAGCAGTCTCAAAGCCCTTTTCCTCGCGGCTGTCGGGGCGCGACGTTGAATAACGATACTCGAGCACGGTGTCCGGCGAGAGATGTGCCGCCACCGATCCAAATGGACGGAATGCAGTTACCCGGCCCATGAATTGGATGGTCTGCAGTTCGCTGCCGAACTTGAGTTCCAGCACATCGCCCAGCGCGATGTCATCCGAAGTGGTCATCGCCAGCGCTTCAAGCTGCGCATTGCGAATTCCCAAATCCGGCGATGACAGCCGGCGCATGGTGAAGGCAATTTCCGGAGTCGATCCGTTCGCCATGTGCCGCTTGTAGGAGCTACGCAAAACCGCATTAGGCATGCGCCGAGCCATATCCCACGTCGCCATTGACCGTCAAGGTGCCAGAGGCAAACATTGACTTCTCCACCGAGAAGCCGGTGCTCATGTCGGAGATCGAACCGAAACCCTCCGAAGGCGCGCCCGCCAGAAAAGAAAGCGTGCCTTTCAAGTCGCTCGAAGTCGATTTGTCCGCCACCATGACTGGAGAACCATCGGGCAAAATGCGCAGCACCGGGCGATTGGCGGTTGAGCGCAGTACCCAATCCCAGTCATCGTCTCCGGACGCCCCCTGGCGCGGGGTGAACTGCAAAGCGTCAAAAACCGTGGACAAGGTCAGGTTCAGCAGAACGCTGGCGCCGGCCTTGAGGCTGATTTTTTCGCGCAGGGTGGGAAGAAATGCAGGCGCAGAAACCTTAACGCTGTAAATTCCGGGCACCAGTCCGGACGCCGGAAAGAGCCTTTATCATCCGTGATCAGATTTAAGACCTGGGCAGCTGACCCGATGACCCGAACCACCGCACCGATTTGCGGCGCGCCAGATGAATTATGCACGTAGCCGGCGATAGAGGCGGACTTATCGGCACACCACGAGGGAAGCGCAAGGCTGAACGCAACCACGAGATAGCCGAGACTACGTTTCATGAGTTCTCAGAAACGCTATTCGATGGCAAACGTCGCCGAAGGCCCCAAAGTCTGTTTGGAGATGTTGTCACTGACCTTGATCTGAATACGATACACGCCCGGATCCAGATTGGCTGCCTGCACGGTCTTTTCCAAAGTGACCTGATCGCCAATGTTGCCCATTTTGTCCGACGAGTCGACGGCGTGCACGACCTGTTTGTTAGTGGCCGCATTTACGATGTCATACTCAAATGTTGCCGACGGCTTGTGCGTCTTTTCGTCGAGGCTGAGATTATAGACCTGCATCCAGAAATTTACCTTCTGGCCGCGCTTGAATTCCATCGGCTTGCCATCCGAAGGCGCCACCCGCGGGCGGACCTTGGTTGTGCCGATCACGAACATGCCGGTGCCGACGCTCTTGGAAGGCACTGGCTCAACATCATCGGCCACGATCAAGGATGAGCTCGCCAGTTTGTCGTCCGAAAAATCCGGCACGATAATGCTGCGGCTCCAGGTGCCCATTCGGTCGCCATTCACATCTTTTACTACCAGATCGAGACGGTAGCGTCCGGGCTTCAACGGAACCGCTTTCCAGTAGATTTTCGAATTTTCTACTTCCCGTGGCAATAACTCCGCAGGGACGTCCGCCACGCACGGTGTCTTCAAAGGTTTGCGCCACTTTTCCTGACAAGGTGGTAAGCCGCCCGAAAATATTTACCACCCCGTGCTGCACGCCATCTTTATTGGTAAAGGTGATGTCACGGTTCTTGAGTTGGACGGTCACCGGAACCAGGACCGTGTCACTGGTGATTTTGACGAAATCGGTGCGAACATCGAAGGGCATGGAGTTGTAACTGATCTTGTGGCTGACGATCTCTTCCAGGTCCTTGAACTTCACCGCCGGCGCCTGGTTCAACTTCGCGAACTGCTCCAGCCGATCGAATTCTTTAGTTTGCAGATCGGTCGACATCGGTCCGGCGCCTAGTTGTTCCAGACCACTTCCTTCAAACCTGTCCGCTTTCGACGACATGCCCATCTGCTCGTATAACGTAAGGCCGGCGTTCGGAACATTCTTGAGCGCATCTTTTTCGCTGCGGTCGAGAGTCATGTGATAGTCGCCGCACATACAGGTGTCGACGAACTCAATCATGACTTCCTGCCCGATGCCTTCGAGATAGCGGTAGCGCCAGTCTTCAAAGGGAAAAGTTGAAGTTTCGCCGCCGCCTTCTTCCATGGGACGCTCGTAAGTCCCACCAGAAGGATGCGAATCGATCTCATCCGGAGGGCCGTAAACGATGTAAATGCGGCCGCGGTCTGTCATCCAGCCGGGTTTGCCCGCGGGAAAGTGTTCGTTGGCGTACTCGATCCGGCGATAGTGCTCGTCTTTGAATTCGTTGTCTTCGCTGTCCGGATTGGGATTGCGGCGCTGCCAGAAGGCCTCAATGAACTGGTCGCGCTCTTCATTATTCGAGAGCTGCATGAAGGCTTTGCGCTCGTTGTCGGTAATGATCCAGCGCACATCTTCGTCCAGCCACTTACGGTACTCTCCGCTCAATTCGCGCTTGAGTGACTTGGCATTCTGCTTCTTTCGCTTTTCGTCGATCGGACGTTTCAGCGGATCGGAAGGGTTGTCGCCCGCCTGGTCGGCCTTTTGTGCGTTCTGCTCGGCTTGCGGGGTAGATTGGCCGATCATCCGACGCGGTGCTGGCATAGCGCCGCCGAAAAGGAGCCGACCACGAATAGGAACACGAAAGACGGAATTATGCGTAAAAATGAGAACCGGGGCATAGAGGAAGAGTACTCCTTAAGACGCACTCTGAGTGCCATCATTTTATGTCTTTGACAACCGGAATACAAGCCGCTGCACCCAGGAAAATGCGGCGACCGGGGCGCCAAACCCCTGTTAGACCTGATTCTCCCAACCGCCACATTGGTTGTCCCCGGCATGTTTAAAGTCCTCTTTATTCTTCTTAACTTTCCCGCCACCCCGCATCCAACCTCCAGTACGGCAGGCTATAATCCGAAGAGCATACCGGCGCGGCGGAACTTTTATTGCGTGGGATTCGTAACCTTATTTGTGCCACGGACTGCGCCAACCAGCTTTTTAGTGACCAAAGGGCCGCAAGCCCGTCCAATAGCAAGGGACTGAGAGCGAATAGTGTCCCAGTCAAAGCAGGAGAATAGAATGGCCACGGCAGAAGTGATCAACATTCCTCAGCCGCAGGTGTCCGCGCCCACCCGAATCGTGCATGATCTTCACCTCCGACCTGTGGAAGACCTACGACATGGGTTCGGAGCAGCAGGTGCATGCCCTGCGCGGGGTCAACCTGCAGATCCGGCGCAACGAATACGTTGCGATTATGGGACCCAGCGGCTCGGGGAAATCGACGCTGATGAATTTGATTGGCTGCCTGGATAGTCCCAGCCGCGGCCAGTATTGGCTCAACGGTCAACAGGTCAGCGAACTGGATGATGATGAACTGGCCCGCATTCGCAACAAAGAAATCGGATTTGTCTTCCAGACCTTCAACCTACTGGCCCGCGCTACCGCCCTCCACAACGTCGAACTGCCTCTGATTTATGGCGGCGTGCCCGCCAGTGAACGCGCCGATCGCGCGAAAGAATCATTAACTGCGGTGGGCATGGAAACAGCGCATGAGCCACAAGCCCAACGAACTCTCCGGAGGTCAGCGGCAAAGAGTTGCGATTGCGCGGGCGCTGGTGAACCGGCCGTCGATCATTCTTGCCGACGAACCCACCGGAAACCTCGACTCCCAGACCGGCAACGAAATCATGGCTCTGTTCGATCGCCTGCACTCTGAAGGCAACACCATCGTCCTGGTCACCCACGAAAACGACATCGCCGCCTATGCCCACCGCGTCGTCCACATTAAAGATGGAGTGGTCGAGCGCGATGAAGTGAAAAGATAATAATCGGCATTTGGGGTATAAGACGCCGCGGTCCCCCAAGCCTCGATTGTGGGGGCAGATTCGTTGTGGCGGGCCACTCGGGTAATTCATAAGGACGCGCTTCGATCTTCCGCCTACTGAACATCGAGGCCGCCCTTGCTCATTGAGTTCTCGTCAGCCAGCGAAGCCAGCAAAACGTCCATCGCCTGCGCCGCCTGTTTTAGCTCCACTATCTGATTTCGTTGACGAGCCGAGAACGAACCGCTGCCATTGCCATCGTGATTCCCGTCTACGATCGTGATAAGTTCTGCGCGAAGGTCGGCACATTGCTGAAGCAGTAGTTTTAGACCGGAAATGGCGGCTCGCGTCGTTGTTCGAAACACACGAAAAATCTCCGCGGTTGAAGGATCGTCGTTGTTGGATAAGAATTCCGGGATAAGGTCTCCTTCTCAAATCTTCGCAAGAGACCGCCGTCGGAAAGATGCTGAATTTGACTTGCTCAGTTCGTGCTGCCGGTTGCAGGCGAAATGCCAAAATGCGCCTCAGTATTTTTTCAATGAGCAACGACCATTGAGGGCCGTCGCCATCGCACGATGGACAGAAAGGCAGCGACACGATTCTGTTCATCTCATCAACCCAGAAAGCGATCCGCACGAAGTGCAATACCTGCTTTCCGACTTCTCCATGTGCGTTATCCGACGTAACCAGCCGTACTTGAGAATTCGCGATTGAAGCGCTCTCGGCTACAGAAGTAAGGAAAGAATTAACGAAACCCCGCGGCTGCGGATAATCCCGGGTGGCGTTGGTTGGCAAAGCGATATACGTTCTATCCACGAGCTGGGGTTTTGCTATGAATGTTCTTAAATCTCCCCAAGACTCGATCAAGGTTGAGGATTCAATGGGATGTCGGCGACTTTGCCCGCTTTCCTTTTAACCACCCAATAGCAACTGCAGCTCGCGCTCTCTAATTTTTCGCGATCAAGCACCACGAGTTCAGCGCCGTTGTAGGCGATGAGTCCTGCCCTTTCTAAGGTTGAAGCAGCGATGCTCACCCCGGAGTGGTTCCTGCCCAACAGCTTGGCCAGTAGTTCCCTGGGCAGCGGTAATTGATGGCTGGAAATCCTGTCATCGCTTAATAGCACCCAACGAGCAAGCCTTTCCTCATCCGAATGAACCCGGTTGCAAAGCGCCGTCTGGGAAGTCTGCAGCAAGAGCGAATCCGTGAAGCTTAGCAGAAGATTTTGGAAAGCCCCTGCGCGGTTCAATTCTTGCCTGGCATGTTCAATGCTCAGGCGCGAGCCGGTTCCCGGCACTTGCACCAAATTCTGGTATGCGCTGGTCAGTCTTCCGAAAACGCCGCTTAGCCCGGCTACTCCCTCGTTTCCACAAAGGGCGACCTCAACATTAATTTGTTCGTCAGTTCTGCAGAGCGTCGAAATTATGGTATTGCGATTCGGAAAGTACACGTGAGTGATCTCGTCATCGAAGTCGTATAAGATTTCGAACGGCGGCATTATCACACGTTCCAGGTTCGGAAGTAATCGATCGAGATCAACTGCGGGCAGCGCCGCCAGCAGTTCGTTCTCTCGTATCTCACCGATATCCGATTGATCACGTAGGCTCATAAGCGACCTGCGATCAACTCTAGGCTGGTGAGGCAGCGCTGTCGGTGAGATAGCGCACTCTGTGCGCCGGAGCACTTAGCGAGGACGACGCTCCGGGGAGGCTAAATCTCTGGCCTGGGCAGCAGGCCAGTATCGAGATAGGCCTGCAGTTGCATGCGTACCACCGCATAGCACTCGCAAGCGGCTTCTTCGAGGTTTTGGCGATCTAGAATGTGTACATGTCCGCGGCGATAATCGATGATGCCCGCTTTTTGCAGGATGCCAGCCGCCACGGTTACGCTGGAGCGACGCGTGCCCAGCATCCCGGCCATCAATTCCTGCGTGACCGGCAGGGTTTTCATACGCACTCGGTCCTGCGTCATCAAAAGCCAACGCGCCAGGCGCTCATCAATCTCATGCAAGCGGTTGCAGGCAGCAATTTGTTGCGCTTGCAGGGTCTGCAGATAGGTGAAACGGGAAAGCAGTCTCTCCAGCGCGGGGAGCTCAGGCAGGAGCTCGTGCAACGCGTCCGCGTTGATTCTCATTGCCTCGCCGGCGATTTGTACCGTGATGCGGGCCGACGAATGAACAATATTCAGAAGAATGGGCAAACCGGCAAAACCTTCATGTCCTAGAAGGCCAACCTCCACGCTGTCTCCATTCCGCATTACGGTCAGGCAGGAGACCAAACCGGTATTCACAAAATACCCGCCAGCAATCCGGGCGCCCACATCAAACAGCACCTGGTCCTGTACCAGCGCGACCGGTTGCAACTGCGGCAGAAGCCGTTCATATTCTTCGGCGGGGAGCGTTCGCAGGATGTGATTTACTTGTGGCTGCACCGATCGGGAATCGGTTTTTCTGGCTTTTGCGATCATGGCTTGTGATCCAGTTCGCGAGCTGCTTACACCTATTTTATCTTCATTGTGACCAATTGGCGCACGGAAATCGGTACGCTAGCCGACAGAATTGAGGGGTAAATGATACTTCTCAAATTGCCGCCGCCATACAGCTTCCGAGCCGAGTGAACCGCGATTCGGTGATCCTAAACGGCATCCCTAAATCTCTGTCATCCTGAGCGCAGCCGGATCACTCGCTTGCGAATGATCCGAGCGCAGTCGAAGGGCCGCATGTTCGCCGTAAATCGGCGCCGGCCATTCAGGGAGTTCTCACATTGCATCGCCGGTGTTGAAATGCCCGCACTTACTTGGGAGATTTTTGGTCAACTGCGGGAGAAAGCGAGGAGTGCGCTGTTGTTCAATGTGAATTGCGGAGGAGACATTTTTATGTTCAGAACACACGCGCACGAATAAACAGCACAACACCCAGGGGATGAGAACCGTAGGTTGTCATCAATACATCTGGCACTCCATAGAGGCTCACCTGTCCACCTACTGCGGTTGAAAGGTGGCGGACTTGTCCTACATTGCGGTCATAACCGACTGTGTATGCTTGCACGCGGGCGAAGTATCGCTCCATAAAGTTGCGCGGGAACGGATTGCCATCAGATAGGAGTTCGTTTGTACGATCAACGTTCTCAATGCGTGTCCAGAGATTATTCTTCCGTAAAAAACTGAAGGTCGATTCCAGCAAATAAGCGTTCCCGATATTTGCATTAGAGAGTACCCGGTTGCGTCCCCATAGAATCATCGAAGCCCAATTACCGCTGCGAATTGGCCGATTGTAAGTGACCGATGCGGTCATTCGGCGGATGTCATCCGTGGGTGAAAATGCTTCCGGGCTATGAAGCTGCCCAATTGAATACTGCATACTCCAATTCTGGAGCGGATTGACTGTCAGCCGGGTAGACCATGAATCGATCTTGCCGGAATCCAAATCCCACCGGTCTTCACCGGGCTCGCGCCCGTGAAATCCAGAGGCTTCGAGCCTTATTGTGCGGTAAGTGATGCCGACTGTAGCTACATCGTCCGAAATATGCGTTGAGTCTTCGAGATGGTGCCCTAATGGAGCAATCGGATTCTCGGATGCTGAGGCCCGGTGTGGATATGCAAGTGGCCCTAGAGCAGGATCGCCTACCGGCGCTGCGTAGAAAGACAGCAGAGTGCGCACACCTATGTGGTAATCGTACAAAGCGGCTAGTTCCATCAAGAAATCATGAGGATGCTGTCCATCAACAATGGCCTTGCCAAAGGCTGTTTCGCCTTGCTGAAACAGTTCTGGGTATTGTCGTTTCGAAATGGTTGCCGGCTCCAAACTTAGCATCGTTCGGAGCGTCAAAGTCCCATTGCCAATTTTCCGCTTTGCCATCGGCATGATCCAATTCGTGCTGAACAGCTTGTCAGCGCCACGCGGTCCTGATTGTTGAATATCGTTGAGAAAGGCGAGCCCGTGAAACATGAACGTCCAAGTTCCTCTGGCGGTCATGAACATTGAGGATGGCGTCGAATCCGGCTGCGCGTCGGTACCTGCTGAATCATGGTTCTGTAACTTCAAGGAACCCGTTTCCATGGGATTCCCTTGTTCATCCATTCGCATTCCCGACACCTGACCTGAATCATTACCATCAGCTGTTTGAGCCCAGGCCGGAACAATTGACATAACACTGAGTATTGACACCGCTAAAAACGTACGCACAATCACCTCCCTGCTCGTGGCTAGACTTTGGTGCCAGAGATTCCGGGCTGAGGAAATTGTGTTGTTAGATACGCAGAGACGTAACTTCAGGAGGAGAAGCGCTTCCGTTCACTTCTACTCTAACCACGGGGATTGAAGATTGCATCGAAACTTCCGGAGGCGTGTCCGTCAGAATTTGCATTGAGCTCGACTCTGACTTGTAAGTTAGAAAAAGAGCAGGTGCTTGCCCAATTGCGCAACACTCATGCATTGGTGATTTAGGTCGTGACGCAGGTCCGTGGTGCAGAGGGCATTCAGTCGCGGATGAATCCATGTGAGGGGTGATCTGCGAGACACACTGAATCGAAGAAAGTGCAGCTCCGAGTAAAAAAAACGCGATCAGCTTGTGCGGCAATGCCATCCTAACCTGAGTAGATGCGAGTCCCCTGTGGTTGGTACCACTTCTCACTGCTGTTATCAGGCGTTATCGCAAGTGTACACCTTCTGATGCCGGACAGGTCTGGGGGGCTGGCCCAGCCTACCTAATCTGAGAATTTGTTGGTCTGTGGGTTTCTTGGATAATCGCGGGCGAAACCGTCCTCTTCCTGGAACTTTTTTGAGGGACGCATCGTAGTCGAAGACGATGTCGTTGCAGATCCGAAACTTCAATCCGGCTATCGCTGGCTATACGAAAGGAACCTAGCATGTGGATTCGACGCAGCCTGTGGATTCATTGTTCTATGTCAGCCTATCTCTGGCTCATCGCTTGGTTCCCCCTCGGCAACTGGAACCGCCAAACAGACGAGAATTTGCTGCCCCAGGTTCTTGAGGGGAAAGGGCTGCACGCCGATGATATCGCGGCTCTCGCCTTCGTCACCGCACCAGCACTTCTGTTCTGGCTCTGCTATCGCTACCGGAAATTCTGGTTTGGGGTAGCGGCACTAGCGGTTGACGCCTTCTGGGCATTCATGCAGATTCAGTCATGGTGGATTCCGTATCTCTTTGGAACGAACCTGGAGTGGCAAATTCGCTATGCGCACGGGCCAACCACAAAAGTGCTGCCGTCATTTGGCAACCACGTCGCTCCCGATGCTATGCACTTCGTCATTCACGTTTTTCTCCTAGGCGCCATGATTACCGGAGTGCTAGGGTTGCGTGAGTTGCGTCGAAAAAGTGGGCTAATGGCAAAAGTATCGGGATAGTGTTTCAACCGGGCCGCCAGCTGAGGCTAATAGTTCGCATCTCCGCCCTTCGCAAAAGCGTCGAAGGACGAAACCACCCGCGGCGGGGTGGTCCGCCCTTTGGACTTTTCCCTGAATCACCACAAAAAGGGTGCCCCACCCTTGCGCTCTTTGCAAGGGTGGGAACCTCGAACTTATACCCGTTGTGGGTTCAGTAGAGGAACACATCTTGAGTATTGGTCGGGGAGAGAGGATTTGAACCTCCGACCCCCTGGTCCCGAACCAGATTCGAGGCGTTATTGAAATTTGTTGGAGTTTGTTGTTTGTAACTGGTTCATATTGAACCGTTTGCGGGCTGCTGCTTGAAAGCCGTTGAATTCGCTGGAAGCCCCGTGCTTTTGCAGCTACAAAATCGTCTACACTCCAAAGAATGCTGTACAAATGATGGCATGTTTCTATCTGTGAGGCTATGAGCCCACATGACGCGTTTAGAGGTTCCTCCCGAATGGGTATACATCGATTCACCCTTTTAGTTCTACTTACATTGCTAATGGGCCTGTGTAAGTTAGAATCGCAGACTCCTAACAATGGGTCACCTTTTCAGTTTGAACGATTGAATACCAGCTATCACTTCGATGATGAAGGCACCGGTTATAAAGAGGTAATCGCGCGTATTCGAATTTCGGACCAGGAAGGAGCGCGTCAATGGCGACAATTGGTTTTTGACTATAAGCCATTCTACGAAAAATTACAGATTACATTTGTTCGAACGATTCGGAGCGACGGCAGAACTGTTGACGTTCTTTCAAATTTAGAGCAGGCCGTTGATGTTCCGGAGGATCAGAAAGATACCTATGATGAAAAGAAGGTCGCACTTCCGTTGCTTGGGCATGGAGATGTGATTGAGTACGACGTGAGAACGGTTTTCCAGCGTCCCCTGGCTGCACACGAGTGCTGGGTTGAACATCGGTTTCAGCGCAGTGGAGTGCTAAACGAAGAACTTGAAATCTCGGTGCCAGATTCAAGAAAAGTTAGAATCGCCACACGGCACGGCTATCGACTGCGGATGAGTGAGAAAAATGAACGCCGAATTTATTATTGGAGAGGCTCTCCTGGTAGTGCGCAGAAAGCGAAGGAGAAAGATAGTTTAGACGAAAAATCGGTCGATGTCCAGCTCACAACGTTTTTAACGTGGGCTGAAGTGGGACGCTGGTACGCGGAACTGGAGGCGCCTCACCGAGCACCAACAGCCAGTATTAGAGCCAAGGTCAAAGAATTGACGAATGGTGTAACAACTCAGGCTGGCATCATAGAGGCTCTTTATAATTTTGCGGCGAGGAAGATCAAATATATTAGCCTTGATTCTCTCGGCGTAGGCGGATATGAGCCCCATTCGGCGGAGGAGACGCTGAATAGAGGTACAGGTGATTGCAAAGACAAAGCAACATTGTTGGCTGCGCTGCTGGAGTCTGAAGGCCTCCATGCGTCGTCAGTGCTAGTTAACACCCATCGAGATCCGGAGTTGGACTTTCCGTCGCCTGACGCATTTAATCATGTCATAACTCTTTTACAGATTGGGAAGAAAGATCTGTGGATGGATCCGTCGACAGCTGTGTTGCCCGTCGGGACTTTAACTTACGGATTGCGTGGGAAGGAAGTTTTAGTGGTGTCCTCTTCTCAATTGACGAAGACCCCCTCAGGTTCGCCTGTACCGAGTGTTTGGAAGGAAGAACTCGATGGTAGTGTTACCAATGACGGGGCGATTATTACAACTGTTCACGTCAGCACCTTAGGCGACGCGGGTGTTACTTTGCGTCAAGCCTTCACAAATCTCCCGAATTCATCAGCGGCCGCATTTGTACGACAAATCTTCCATCTCAGTATCGACGATTATGTGAGTGATGTTCTCGTTGATGACGCAGCTGATACCCGAAAGGCATTCGTATTGACGTTCAGGCTGCGTTCGAATGCGTCCGTATCTCCCTTGAATGCTCAACGGCAGCTAAAACTACCTCTTTCAGAGTTCCACCTTCCCGCCTCAGACGTCACAACTGCCACGAACTACTCCGCATCTGGGTACACACCGTTCCTGCTTGGACCTCCTACCCAGTATATTTATCGAGTCCGGCTGATGTTGCCGGGTCGCACAGACGTAATTGTGCCCGACCGTCTCCAAATAAGTCGTTCTTATGCTTCTTATGTCGCAGACTACCGACTCGCTGGAAATGTAGTCGATGTTCGGCGGGTGTTGACTACAAAACGAGACCGACTCGCTGCAAGTTATGCAGCTGACTATGAATCATTCCGAAGCGCAATACTTAAGGACCAATCAAGGATTCTGATGCACTGAGTTGATGATTAGGCGGGTGGCCCACCCTTTGTTTTTTGATTTACCACGACAGAGGGTGCCCCATCCTTGCGTTCTTTGCAAGGGTGGGTACCACGAACTTATACCCGTTGGGGGTTCAGTAGAGGAACACATCTTGAGTATTGGTCGGGGAGAGAGGATTTGAACCTCCGACCCCCTGGTCCCGAACCAGGTGCTCTACCAGGCTGAGCCACTCCCCGACGTTGTGCGCCGCCCTGAGATGGGCGCGGTAGGAAACCCCTAAATTATACATGGCGTGTCGGCTGAGCCCGGCATTCGAGCTGGGCGGTTGATCAGAACGCGGCCCCGGGCTGCAATCACTGCCGGAACACCAGCCGGCGCAAAGTGCCGTCCGCCGAAAATATGTCCAGTGCTCTATATCGCTTGCGCCGCCAGATTGATCAGAAGTTCAAATGAATCTTGCTATACTAGGTAGCTCGCGACGGACATTCATCGAATGGCAAGCTTCACATCCAAGGTCTTATACACGCCGCTGCAAAAGATTGATGACCCAGTGCTCTCGATCGAGAACGGCGCAATCGTCAGCGTAGCTGCTCGCAATCAAGCGGAGGCTGCGCCGAATAAGGCCGCAACCGACTTCGGCGACTGCGCCATTGTGCCCGGTTTTTTCGATATCCACGTTCACGGCGGGGTGAATTGCGATGTAATGCGCGGCACTCCCGATGAAATGCAGAAATTTGAGCTGTTTCTGGCGCGTCACGGGGTCACGAGCTACTTTCCGACCACGGTAACCGCATCGCAGGACGCTACCCTAAGTGCTCTAGAGCGGTTGGCGATCGCTATCGAGTCTGCCGGCAGAAGTGAAGGCGGTCGAGCGCGGCCGCTGGGTATCCATTTAGAAGGACCATTTCTGAGTCATGCGCGGCGTGGGGTCCATCCAACTGTCGATTTAGTTGAGCCCAGCGTTGGCGCTTTTGACAGGCTTTGGCAGGCGGCACGCGGCCACGTTCGCATGATGACGATTGCGCCCGAGCTGAACGGCGCGGAGGAAGTAATCGCCGAAGCCACCAAACGCGGGGTATGCGTCAGCATCGGGCATTCCGACGCCGATATAGAACAGGCGCGCAACGGCATCAAGGCCGGGGCACGCCACGCTACGCATACTTTTAACGCCATGCGTCCGCTCGACCATCGCTCGCCGGGAATCCTGGGCGAAGTTCTGACCAACAACCGGCTCAGCGCCGACGTGATCTGCGACGGAATTCACGTTCATCCGACGGTGGTCGATCTTCTCTTCCGGGCGAAGGGAATCGAGAATTTCGTATTAATTACTGACGCGATTTCTGCCGCCGGTATGCCTGACGGCCGCTATCAACTGGGAACACTGGAAGTGGAATTGAAAGATGGCCGGTGCATGCGCGATGGCAATCTCGCGGGCAGCGCATTGACCATGGATCGTGCGGTGCGCAATGCGATGAAATTTGCGCGGCTGAATTTGCAGCAGGCGGCCAGGGCTGCGTCGATGAATCCCGCGAAAGTGGTTGGCATTAAAAGAGGAACCATCGAACCCGGCGCGGACGCGGATTTTGTGGTGCTGACACTGGCGGGAGAAGTTCGAGCTACGGTCGTAAAAGGTGTGTTGGTCCAGTAAAACATTAGGAGCAGCGATGCCAGACAAAGGCGGATTCCCGCATTACATGCTCAAGGAAATTTTTGAGCAGCCCAAGGCGCTCGAAGACACGATTGTCCCGCGGGTGTCGCGCGAAACCGCTGAGGTGAAGCTGGCGGATGAGGTGCGGATCGGCAGCGACGAGTTGCGCTCCATACGGCGGGTGAACATTGTGGCCTCCGGCACCAGCCGCCACGCCGGCATCGCCGGGCAGTTCATGTTTCAGGAGCTGGCGCGTCTTCCGGTCGACGTGGATTACGCGAGTGAATTCGAATACCGTAATCCCATGATTAGCCGCGGCGAGATCACGATTGTGATCACGCAATCCGGCGAAACCGCCGACACCACCGCGGCGCAACGCGAGGCGCAGAAAAAAGGGTCGCGCACCATTGCAATTTCAAATGTTGTGGGCTCGACCATTGCACGCGAAGCTGACGGCGTTCTCTATACTCACGCGGGGCCGGAGATCAGCATCGCCTCCACCAAGGCCTTTACCGCGCAAATGGCGGTGCTGTTCCTGTTCGCGGCCTATTTGGCGCAGGTGCGCGGCGCGCTGTCGGAGAGCGAACGGCGAAACTGGATCGCGGAATTGCTCGCCTTGCCCAAGAAAACTGAGGCTGTTCTCGAGCACGCATCCCAGTTCCAGGAGCTGGCCGACCGCTTTCACCAGTTCGACAGTTTTCTGTTTTGCGGCCGCGCGATCCATTATCCGGTCGCGATGGATGGGGCCTTGAAGCTGAAAGAAGTTTCCTATATTCACGCCGAAGGCTATCCCACCGGCGAAACCAAGCATGGGCCGATTGCCATGATCGACGAAAGCCTTCCGGTAGTGATCATCGCCACTTGCGATCGCAACGACCCCGGTTCGGTGGTCCGTTACGAGAAGAACCTGGCCAATATTCGCGGCTTCAAGCAACAGTCGGCGCGAGTGATCGCGATAGCCACCGAAGGCGATTCCGAACTGCCGCGCATCGCGGACCACACCATCTTCGTGCCCCACGCGCCGGAACTGCTCTCGCCGATTCTGGAAATTGTGCCGTTGCAGCTATTCGCGTATTACATGGCGGTGCGCCGGGGCCTGGACGTTGATCGCCCACGGAATCTGGTGAAATCGGTGACTTTGGAATAAAGCTAGTTGGGTTTGCGGTGCTTGGTACTGGCGAAGTGGCGCAGCAACACGGCTTCGCTGAGCGACGTGTACTTCTCCAGCAGCGACTCGATTTGCGCGCTCTGAAGTTTTTTTGGCCCCGGATTTTCTTCGGCCTCAGAACCCGTGGTCATTACCCGAACGTAGAAAAACAAAAAGTGGCGCATCTGGTCGAGCGCCGATTTGAGCACTTCGAGCGATTCAATTTCCGGCAATTGCGCCATGGCTTCCATTAATTCCGGATCGCCGGGAGCCTGCATGGCGGCGCAATTGAGTTGCTGCTGAATGGCGCGCAGGTCTTCCGTCACGCGCAACATGCGAACGTGAACATCGTCGAGGTATTCGTTGCTTGCCATCGGCGCTTTGGTAGTGCGCACTCAACATCTCATCCAGCATGGAAAGCAAGAAGATGTCCCATGTCCATGCGCTTTCGTAATTCTAGTTACCAACGCCATGCGACCGCCGACTGAGGGGTAAAGTGGTGACAATAACCTGCGGCAAATGCCCCTCAAAGCCTCGCCAATACTGGGCTTTTTCGGTTGGCCGAAAGGCTGAGCCAGAAATCCTCTCTGCGAAATCTGCGGGCGTAGTTCCTCAGGTGCCAGCTTCAGTGAGTCCACACAAAAGACCGGTACATAGGTAACGGAATGTTCAGGAACGGGAAGCGCGCTTGATGGTGGCCGCGAGGTTTCATTAGCATTGACCCTCCGTAAGAACTAAAGGGACGATCATGAGAATTGGCGTTTATGTGTTGGGTCTGGCGTCAATCGCCGCCGGAATTCTGGATCTGGTGTGGGGCGAGTTTGAGGCCGCGCATCAACCTATCCAGGCTTTGAGTGACCACATTCCAGGAGTCAAAATACTCGCGTACATCGCTGCCGTCTGGCTGATCCTCGCAGGCGCCGCAATCCTCTGGCGCATGACCGAGCGGGCTGGCGCAGTAGCCCTGGCCATCATATATTTCATCTTCGGCGCATTCTTGTTTCCCCGCTTTTATACCGCGCCTCACTACCTCGGACATCACCCCGCCGTCTATATCGCTGTGTTGGCTTCGGTTGCGCAGCAGATCATTCTGGTGGTCGCGGCATTGATCGTCTATGCGTCGGCAGATGCCCGCCGTTCACTGTCGCCGGGAACGGCGCGCACCGCTCGCTGGACATTTGGGCTATGCTCTGTCGTCTTCGGTTTGGGCCACTTGACCGCCGTCCATGATGTCGCGCCCATGATCCCGCAGTGGATGCCGTTCGGAGGAGACTTCTGGATCGTGCTCACCGGAGTTGCCTTTGTGCTCGCCGGCCTGGCAATCGTCTCGGGCATCTGTGACGTTTTAGCTGCCCGGCTGCTCGCGCTGATGCTTTTGATCTTCAGCGCGCTGGTATTGGCGCCAATGATCTTCGCCTATCCGCATAACCACATTGCCTGGGGCGGGAATGCCTATAACCTGGCAGCAGTGGGCGCATCCTGGATCGTCGCAGACTGGCTGGCGACGTGCCGCCATACAGCCGACGATCACCAAAACTCACAATCGCTGGCATAGGACACAAAAACGCCGTCACGGCATTGGCGCTATCACCGCCACATCAAGCTTCGAGTAATACTTCTTCACATCGCCGGCGCCGTACTTATGTTTAAATTTCTCGATCACCGGCGCGACTTGCTTAGCATCTGTAATAGCTGCCGCCTTTAATTCGGCTTCTATGCCTCCTGCCTTGATCCGAATCGACGGGTTGCGAAGCACATTTTTGTACCATTGGGTGTCCGATCCCTTCACCGGCAGCAGATAAAGTTTGCCGTCGTCGGCTGCAAACCAGACCGGGTTTGAGATAGTTTTTCCCGACTTTCTGCCGGTCACGCTAATGCGTATCTCGCTGGCATGAGAAAGGGCGTCCTTGAGAGAAATGCTTTGTTTCGCCATACAGAACTCCTTACTGACACTAGCCTACAATTTTAGGTGCGAAGAAGGGTAGCCAGTTGCGCAATCCGGCTTTCGCTTGAATTTTGGATCGCGCTGCGAAGTTCGGGCATGGTCTTTCGTGCAAATCTCCCGATTAAAATTTGGCGCATAATCGCACTGCGATGTAGCCGAAATACCTCGCCTGGAGATCAGCATGAAAAGCTTTCTATTAGCACTTTCGTTTTCGATGTTTGTGTTCAGCCCTGTCAGCCAGCGCGCAAACCCCCTCTCAAACGGATGATTCAGCCTCCGTACAAACTACTGTCAGGAATTACATAGAGGCGTATTACCAGGGCGATGCTCCCCGCATGCAGGCGACGCTGGATTCTCACTATCTGAAGCATATGATCCACGGAACGATCCCGATAAGAGAGAGGACCGGCCCGCAAATGGTGAATGAAGTCCGAACCCATGGCCCCGCCGATCTTCCCGAAGCACAGAAGACCGAGTCGATCAGCGTACTGGACATTTCCGGAAATATCGCCTCCGCCAAGCTGGTAACCCCGCACTGGGTGGATTACATGACGCTATCGAAATCGGGCGGCAACTGGAAAATTCTCAGCGTCGTGCAACAGATCGAAGATTAGTTGCTCGAGGATTCGGCGGACCTGCTCACAGATAACCATTGATGCCGAGGCTCGTCGTACCCATCCTTCGCAAAAAAGAGGCGGAAGCATGGGGCGCCCGCGGCTTCAGAAAATCCGCAGCCCGCGTCTCTTCCTGCACTATCATCACAACCGTACCCTGGAATTCCCGCAGCGTTACTAAACACAAGCTTGGACAAATGTTTCCAATCAAACCTCTGGTAAGACGAGCGATAGTTTCAATTCTCAATGCCGATGGCGAACCACGTCGAATCCTTTCCGGCTTAGCCGCCGGCTCAAGGATCAGTCTTTCGCCGGGAATGAATCTGCGTTGTATTGCCGGCACGGCTGATCGGCACCTGCAGCGTACGATCCAAAAATATGTTTCACCGGGCGATACGGTTTATGACATAGGAGCAAATATCGGATACGTTTCGCTGATGCTCGCTAAACGGGTCGGCCCGACGGGAGCTTTGTTTGCATTTGAGCCGCTGCCACAGAGTTTTGCCACGCTGAAAAAGAACATCGCACTTAACGGGATTTATAACGCGACATTACTGAATGTTGCAGTTGCGGCGGAATCAGGCCAGGCGGCAATGCGAGCCACCGCCAACCTCGCCATGGCGAGCATGGTATGGCATTGTGACGACGGGTCGGCGACTGAAGTGCGGGTTGAAACCGTCGCCATTGACGATCTCATCGAAAGCGGAAAGCTGCCATCGCCTCAGTTTGTGAAGATCGACGTCGAGGGTGCAGAAGGGCTGGTGCTACAGGGGATGGCGCATACGATCGCACAAGTGCGCCCGATTATTCTCCTCGAATGCTCGGACATTGGGCGGCAGACTGCGTGGACCTTGCTCCGCGGTTTGAAGTACAGGTGCCAATCGACCGGCAATGGCGCGTGGATCGACGCCTTCGAAGACTACCGCCATGTTCCGAGGTATTTCTGTGGCTACCCCAGGCGGCGTGATATCGCGTTCAAATGGATCACCTGCGCCGGGATGGATCCAAATTACTTGCCGGATGCGGGAAAAATCGTTCAAACGGTAACCTGTTCTTTTCGTGGGCGTTGTTTCCGCGCCGGGGAGCATCACCAACGGGCATGCGGGCTCAGTTCTTAATTAGGAATCTTCGCGATAAGAAACTTGGCAGCTAAATCGCCAAATGCCGCAGCTAAGGTTCCTATCAAAGTCGCGACCGCAAGGTATGCGTTGAGACCGCCCTCATCTTTATTCTTGTTTCGTAACGAAGACTTCAAATCGTCAAAGCGCCTTGTAAGCCGGTCGATTTTAAGCCCCGGATCAGTCAATGGCTTCTCTTCCTGGGCATGCTCTTCCAGAGTTTCGAAAACTTCACCGGCAATATCTCTTTTTACGACAAGATAAGCAACTGCAAGCCCTACGGCGAGCACTCCTCCACGGGAGCCATCCAGCGGCTCTCTGCTGAATACCGAAAAAACAATTCCGCCAACCGACAAGCCAATGCAAATGATTAGAACAACGACGTACTTGGTCTTCTCTTTCATTCAAACAAGCCTGTCGCATTCGACTGCAGGTTTCGTCCGACTTGAAGATTCTCTTAGCAAAGCTTGCCATCGTGGGTCGCGAAATCCCAGCGGATGGTTTTCTTTTCTGTCGTTAATCGAGCAATAGCCTGTCCATGGACCGAGCCGCCGCACGTGGAAGGCGGGGATTGTTTTGTTCTTCGGAATCTCAACGAATGACTTGTCAGGCCCTTTGGCGGCTTCGTGAAGAGTAAAATTTTTAAAGGCTTTTAAGAACAGAAATCTTTCCCCAGATAGAGTTCGCGACTTGGCAAACTATCATTCTTCCGAATCCAGTCATCAAGGGTCGCGAACGCCGCAGCTATTTGTTGAGTAAAACGCTCTGTGGGAATAATCGGTCCAAAGAACCGCAGTCTTGACCTTCACGGCTTGGAAGAGCGAACTGACTTCTCGATTTCAAATCTCAGCGTATCGGATGCTGATTCGTAAGGCCGAATAAACTGTTCTGCTTCCTCGACTGACAATTCCCGCGAACCAGGAGTCTTAAGAGCGGCCTCGTAAATCCTCCCGCAGGTAGTTTTCGTGACACTCCTTCAATTTCCCCTCTATTGTTGCTTTGGATAAATCGATATTCGTAAGAACGATGTCCCGGGCGAAGCTTTCCGAAGTCGCCTTTGTTATCGCTCATAACATCTTAAGCATACGTCCGGCATGGCGGGATGTAAAGTGGCCTAAGTGTATTCGACCTATATACTTGCCAGAAAATGGGAGCCGAAGCTTGCCTTTACGCGGCGAGATCAACGACCGCAACAATGGCGCGGCCGGAAGAGCGTAACCCACAAGATACAAGAATACGGCATACCTAATTTATCGTGGTTCAGCGGCGCGGATCAGCAGGTCGGCCGTGGGATCTGTTGTGTGTATCTTATTGGTTTCAAATCTACAGTAGGACTAAAAAACTGGCGGAGAGAGTGGGATTCGAACCCACGTTAGAGTTTCCCCTAAACACGCTTTCCAAGCGTGCGCCTTCAGCCACTCGGCCATCTCTCCGGCACCTTTGCCCTGAACGATTGCAGACACGCTGGGCAAGAAGGCAGCCCCTGCAATCAACAGGCGCACAGAATAGATCTGCTCATCGATTCTATGGGGACGCGGGGGCGGGAGCAAATGGCACTTAGCATTCAGCAAAATCCAAATGCCTGGCACCTGGCGCGTGCCAATTGCTGAGTGCTGCTATGACTGATTTTTCGTCTCAGCCGGTTCCACTTCGAGCGACTGTTCTTTGCTTTGGGCTGAGTTCTGCGCGGGTTGCAGGGCTGCGGCTTTGGGTTCGAGGATGACGCGATTGTTCAGGCAAAACAGGGCAAGTTCAAGCCGGTCGGCGACACCCAGCTTGTCATACACCTTGCGCAGATAATTTTTGACCACCTGCTCGGTGGTTCCCACGCGGCTGGCAATTTCTTTGTTCTTCATGCCTTGAGTCACGCAGGAAACGATCAGCGACTCTTTCGGGGTGAGCTGCACTTTCGAGCGCCCGCCATGCGGCCGGGTGCTCTGGGTGCGAAACGCTTCCATCACCCACTTCATGGCGTGGGCCTCAAGCCAGGCTTCGCCTTTGGCCACGCTACGCAGGCATTCGACAAAAACTTCAGAATCGATTTCGCGCGATACGATGGCGTGGGCGCCGCGCCGGAAAAGCTCAAGCGTCAGTTCCTGGTCTGGCGATTCGGTCACTACCACCATTCGCAGGCCGGGCGCGCTCTTCATGATTTCCTGCACCGCATCGATTGGGTTTTCAGCCAGCGCGGATTCGAAGATCAGAATCTCGGCGGAGAATTTCTTCGCCGCCGACATCGTCTGGGCCAGGGTTTCCGCCTGTCCCACTACGCGGATGTCGTCTTCTACCGCAAAAATTTTGCGCAGCCCGGCGCGAAAGATCGCCTGCGAGTCGGCCACGATCACACGAATAAATTGTTCTGTGTTCTCCATTATTGGAGGGGCCACTCTCGGTTCTCCCGTGCTCAAGCCGGCACTTGCCATGAGTTACCTTTTCCTGCCACTCTCAGCGGCGTTCAAAGCGATACTCGTCAATAACCACACCTACACCGCGACGCCCGCCTTCTTCGCTGGTGCGCGCCACTCGTCCCCGGCACTTCACCTTCACGTCCGCATCGGACCCGACGACATCCGCGGGAAATGAAATGGTGAATTCCACCGTTGACCCGAGCGGCATATCCACTTCGTGGTGAAACAGCACCCCGTTGGCGGAGATGTTGTCGCTCTCGGTCTCCGACTCCCCGGTTTGCGACTTGATATGTATGGGGAGCTTGACGGGGAAACGCGCCGCGCTCTGGACTTCTGAGTAACGCGACCGCACGGCCTTCGCAGCGCCAGACGACTTGCCCGATTGGTTGGACATCAGTCGCAGATTACATGGCTAAGTAAGTCGGCGAAAGTTACCGAAGTCATTGGCCTTCAAGTTGTAAGTGTTTGGGGTACATGGACTTGCGGCTAGAACGCCGTCAGTAGCCTTCGGCCCCTAAATTGCTTTTGTGCCGTGAGCTCGACTTGGGGCTTCTAGCCTCAACAGATTGCACATGGATGTTGAAAGCGGGGCCAACTAAAAAGCGCTGGTTCAGGGGCAGTGAATCGCAAACCTGAGTGGATCTATTGAAGAGGAACGCCACCTCCTCAATGAGTCGCGATCGAGTCAAACGCTGTAGACGGGTATCCAGAGGAAAATGCTGATGTCGAGGATGCCGTGCACAAGTTCTATTGGCCAAGGCCGTTTAAAGTCACTGTGTGAGGACTTCCCGCACCATCGTCCTGCACTGTTAGTGAGCCCACCAACATTCCTTTAATGGTCGGGGAGAAAAATACTGAAATCGAGCAACTCGCTCCCGACAAAAGAGAAGACGCGCAGGTATTCGTCTGACGAAAAAAGCTCGGCGAGACCGAGATGGCCGCTAACGACAATGGTCCTGAACCCGTGTTTTTGAAGGTGAGCGTCTTGGCGGTGCTCGACGTTCCAACAACTTGCGAACCGAAACCTAGAGTGAGAGAAGACAGAGTTCCTTTTCCATTCGAAATCCCAATTCCCTGCAGAGTTGCCACCAGCGGAGTGGAACTGCCGCTCACAAGGATGCTGGCAGTTCCCGTACGCAACCCCGTTGCAGTAGGCTTAAACGCCAGCAGTAAACCACCACAGCCGTAATCTCTCGGCAAGGTCGTGCCGCAGCTATCGGACAGTAAGGAAAAGTCGCTCCCTTGAATGGTAATGGCTCCCAAAGTCACGGTTGTGGAACCTAAATTCTCAATTGATGTGCCGGCTTGGCCAGTCTTGCTCAATGCTACCGGACCGAACTGGATGCTGCCAGGATTGAACTGGACAACTGTGACCGCGGTACCGGTCAGCGCTATGATTTGAGGAGATCCCGATCCCGAAAACGCTAGCTGCAACGTTCCTTTAAAAGCCCCTGCGGAGTTTGGCTTGAACGACACCGTTATCTGACAGCTTGCACCAGATGAAAGACTGGTCGAACAATTGTTTGTTTGAAGGAAAGGTGAGGTCGCCTTCACACTTGTGATGTTCATCGCGTTTGAAGAATCGTTAGTGACCGTCACAATATTCGACTGCGCGATTCCAATGTAGTCGAATGGAAAATCGAGCGTCGGCGGCGAAACTGTGAGACCTCCTGGAGCAAAGCCGGTGCCAAGCAGAGCCACTGTACGGTTTCCGCCTGGCCCATAACTGCCCGCCGACAAAGTACCGGTTGAGTTTTGATTGCCAGTGGGAACAAATGTGACCAACGATCGGCAGCTCGCATGCGGAGGCAGAGCGGTGGTGCAGTTGTTGGTCTGAGTAAACCCCGCCGACGTCGCGATTCCGGTGACGGTCGCAGGATAAGGGGTCGTGTTTGTTAAATTGACGATACGTCCTAACGCGGTGCTGCCGGCGAATTGAGTCCCGAATTGTATTGAGCTGATAGAAGTTGCGATCGCAGAAGAACTGCCAGTCCCACTCAAAAAAATGGTGTCGCGGGTTTGATCCGGGTCGTGAATCACCGCCAACTGTGCCGAGTCCTGCACGCTTGCGGCGTGGTAAGTAACCGATACCGTGCAAGACGCGGCTGGCAACAATAACGCTGGACAATTGTTGGTCTCTTTGAACGCGGAAGGCAAGATCATAGAGATACTGTTGATTCCTGCCGGCTGCAAACCCTGGTTCTGAATTACAACTTTCTTTGGGGCGCTGGTGGTGCCGATCAGTTGGGAAGGAAATTGCACTCCAGTTGGGAAAATCGAAAATATCGATCCAACCGAGTCTCCAGTAGCCGCTTTAGAGATCGTAAATGTTCTTGGTTCAACGGAAGCATTGCTAGCGATTGTGACTGTGCCGCTAGTCTTATTGTCAGCCGCGCCCTCCAGAATCAGATTGCACGCCGCTCCTCCGGCCAGAGTGGTTCCGCAATTTCCACCCATCGTAAAATTCGAAGATG
>CAWISI010000007.1:0-91256 GCA_963838785.1 uncultured Acidobacteriota bacterium | reverse complement strand
GCGTAACTCACTCCCGTCATCAGTTGTGCTACAAAGCCGAAGATGGTCAGGTGGTCGGGATGAATCCATGACGGTATTCGTTCCGCTATCCAGATGAGAAGCCGCTTTTCCGGTCCGGCAAGGACATTTTGTTGAAGACGAGTGGCGTCGCGAAAGACCTTTTCTGAGGACGAGTCGATTTGATTCGAGTTACGCATTTTGCCTCCTGCTGCGGCAGTGTGGAGGTTCGGCGGAGGCAGCGGCAATACTCTGCGGATAAATTGGAGGTCAACTAGAGGTCAACAGCTAAACGACTGAAAAGACGGCGGGACGGGATACTTCTGATCGTTCACAAATGGCCGGGAAGTCGAGTTCAGACTGGTCCCGAGGCTTCTTCGATTGCCTGCGCCAACTGCTCGCAAGCCCAGGAGACCTGATCGGCAGAGATAACCGCGGGCGGGGCGATTAGAACGTGGTCCCCGCAGTCGCCATCCGCACATCCCTGCACCGGATACAGCAGCAGTCCGCGCTCGGTGGCCGCCTGCGCCACCCGCCCGGCGAAATTCACCTCGGGCTGAAATGAAGCTCGGCTTGCCTTATCAGAAACAAATTCGACCGCCCACAACAAACCTATGCCGCGCACCTCGCCGACATGATTCAGGCTTCGCAGTTCCGCGAGATTGTTTTTGAGCGTGTGCGCGATGCTGCCCTCGCGACCGGAATCCGCAGCGGCGACTAATTTATGGTCCGAAATGTATTGGAGGACTGCGCGCCCTGCTGCCAGTGAAATCGGATGCGAACTATAGGTGAAGCCGTGAATAAAAGATCCGGAGCCGGATGAAATCGCGTCGACAACTTTCTTCGACATGATGACCGCGCCAAGCGGGCACGTATCCGCTTGAAAGTCCTTTGGCGGTGACCAAAATGTCGGGAGCAACTCCCCAATGATCGACGGAGAAATTTCGGCCGGTTCGTCCCATGCCGCTCATTACCTCGTCGGCAACCATCAGAACGCCGTTGTCGTCACAAATCTTGGCGACCTTTTCCAGATAACCATCAGGGGGCACGACCGCGCCCAAAGTTGCCCCGCTGACCGGCTCGAGAATCACCGCCGCGACTTTGCCGTTATTTTCAGCGATCGCCTGCTCGATCTCGGCGGCATACTCCTGGCCGCAGTCGAAGCAGCCATCGCTGCAGTCGTGAACGCAACGGTAGCAATACGGCGCGTCGACGGTCGAAAACTCGCGCAACATGGGACGATAAATTTCGCGCCGGCGCTTATTGCGCGAAACAGCTACCGCACCCAGCGTCGCGCCGTGATAGCTCTGATTGCGGGAGATGATCTGCGAACGCTCGGTCATTGCCGATTTCCACCTGATATTGCCGCGCCAGTTTTAAAGCGGTTTCAACCGCTTCCGATCCGCCACTGCAAAAATAAACTGCTCCGCCCTCAAAGTTCTCTCCCGCGAAGGCCAGTAACTCGCTGGCATATTGCTCGGCGACCGGAGTTGTAAATTGGCTGCCGTGGACGAACTCGAGCGAACGGGCCTGTTCGGTCATGGCCGCCACGATTTCCGAAACTCCATGGCCAATGAAGTTGACGGCAGCTGAGCCAGAGAAATCGAGATACTGCTTGCCTTGCGCGTCCCACAAGTAGGCGCCCGAGCCGCGGACGGCTGGGGGAAAAGTTTTGCGGAAAGAACGCCGCAACAGGGCCGATCCCGGTGAATCCTGTCTGGCAGCTTGACCCGGCACGTGGGAATTATCCAGTCTATTGATTCCGACTGTCAAAAAAGAGTTGCCGGAAAGCGAGCTTTTAGCTGAGAGCTGTGAGCTGTGAGCTGCGAGACTCGGCCTTTAGCTGCCATTGCCTCGTTGGCAACTGGTTGGCTCACAGCTCATGGCTCAAAGCTCGTCGCTCACAGCTCACAGCCAAAGAACTACGGTATCCAAATCGCCATAGCGCTGCACATTTTTGCTCACGGTTTCCCATGTAGAATCGCGCATAATGCCGCCCAGTTCTAACCCTTCCAGCGAGGACGCTTCCGGCTACCTCAGGCTCGGCCGATTTCCATGGCGCGGCGTTTTTTTCTGCTGTTGAATCCCTCGCGGGTGCACACCGCATTTTCCGCCACGGTTTTGCTGGTGACCGCAATCCTGCTTTCGCGGGTTGTGGGCTTTCTGCGCGAAATGTATATCGCCTGGGCCTTTGGCGCGAACTCGATCACCGACGCCTACAACGCGGGTTTCACCATCCCCGACTGGCTGAATTATCTGGTAGCTGGCGGGACCGCCTCGATCACTTTTGTTTCCATTTACACCCGCTTTCTGGCGGAAAATCGCGAAGAGGAAGCCAGAAAAACTTTCTCCGCCATCATCACCATTATGACCGCGGTGCTCACGGTCGGAATCGTTCTGGCGGAAATCTTCGCGCCTCAGCTCGACCGGCTGATGTTCAGCAAGTTTCAGCCGGCAGAGTTCGCTTTGTGCGTTCATCTGACGCGAATCCTGCTTCCAGCGCAGGTTTTTTTCTATGTGGGCGGCGTGGTCTCGGCGGTATTACTTTCGCGAAGAATGTTTCTGTTACCGGCAATTGGCCCGCTGGTCTACAACGGCGGCATCATTTTCGGCGGCCTGCTGTTTTCTCACCGATTTGGCATCGCGGCGCTGGCTTATGGCGCAGTTGTGGGAGCATTTATTGGCGTCTTTCTGATTAACGCCATCGGCGCCGCGCGGATCGGTGTGGGCTACAAGATTTCTTTTGATGTGCGCAATGCCGCGTTTCGCGAGTGGGTACGGCTTTCGATCCCCCTGATGCTCGGCGTTTCTTTAGTGACCGCGGACGATTGGATCCTGCGCTATTTCGCCTCCGGCGGAGTCGGGGACATCACCCGTCTGAATTATGCCAAAAGTCTCTTCGCGGTCCCGATTGCGGTTCTGGGGCAAGCCGCCAGCCAAGCCTCATTGCCATTTTTCGCGCGCCTGTTCGGAGAAAAAAAATTCGGAGAATTTGCCGACACGGTGAACGCTTCCATTTACCGTATCGTGGCCGCCGCGGTGCTGGCATCCAGTTTTATGACTGCGGCTGCGTTGCCGCTGATCGATCTGATCTATCGGCGCGGGCATCTGCATTTTTCAGACTCCCAAACTACTGCAGTTTATTTTTTCTGGTTTTCACTTTCTCTGGCTTTCTGGTCGGCGCAGGGTTTATATGCGCGCGCATTTTATGCCGCCGGGAAACACATTGATCCCGATGATCGCCAGCACCGTGATTACAGTAGCGTCGCTGCCGGTTTATTCGGCGCTGTATCACGCCTTTTCAGCGCGCGGTCTGGTGATTGCATCCGACATGGGAATCGCCGCAAATTGCACCGCCGTCGCCCTGCTCTTGCACTATCGAAAATTGGTTTCCTTGGACGGCCTGGAATGGAGAGAAATTTTAAAGGCGCTGCTGGTTTCGGTGGTGGCCGGGATTTTTGGGGCTGGGAGCTCACAAAGTTGATTAATCCAAGCGGAAGCCGCTGGGCTGACCTCGAGGCATTGGTTCTGATCAGCGTTGTCTGGGTAGTGGTGGTTGCCCTGGGATTGTGGATGACCGAAGTCAAAATTGCCACGCGATTTGCGGCGAAGAAAAATTGCCGCGGAAAAGCCACAGACCGTCTCAGGTATCGAGTTCAGTGCAGAATCGCAGGGGCGAGCACGCGGCGCAATTGCAGGCTGGTGGGTCACACGTTGCTGGGCGGCTTCAAAACCAAAGTGCTGTTGAACTGCTGCATGATCTTGTAGCACTCGCACGCCGCCGACTCGAGCTGTTTGCGATTGGGAATTTTCACCGATGCCGCGCAGGTTCTCAATAAATCCTGCCTTTTGCAAAATTCCTGCGGCCAGACTGACGCTTGGCCTTCCGGTGCCCAGCATCTGCGCTAAAAATTCGTGGGTGATCGGAAAAAATTCCGACGCCACGCGGTCCTGACACATTAACAACCAGCGCGCCAACCGCTGCTCGATTTCATGCAAGCGATTGCAAGCCGCAATCTGCGCGATCTGCAACCCCTGGACCAGCACGTAGCGATTCAACATAAGCCGCAATTCGGGCGCTTCACGCATTTTTTCCTCCAGGATTTCGGACTTGAGTCGCAGGCCGGGGCCCGGAATCTGCATAATGCTTCGGTACGGCCCGCGATGAATACCAACCGCCAGCGGCGTCCCGACAATTCCCTCGCTTCCCACGATGGCAACCTCAACGCTGTGGCCATCGCTAGTCAAAACTACCAGCGAGGCCAAACCTTCGTTGAGAAAATAAGCAAATTCAATTTTGCTCGCCGGCTTCGTGCAGGATCTGATGGTGCTGCAAGTTGCACCGGCTCCAAGTGCGGGCGCAGAAGATTGTACTCAACCTCCGGAATTGAGTTAAGAATCTGATTTTCCACTGGCTGCGCAACCGGAATCGGTCCGCGTGCACGGAATTGACGGTGAAATTTTTTATTTCACTGCGAACATTTGTAGGTTGCAAACGTGCTCCCTCTTGCAAGCCACGCGCAAAAACCACCAGTTAAGCAGTGGGCGAAGGCTATATGTCACAAGAGAATGTGTCAGTTCGACGACGAACCGAGAGTTCCTCAATGACACCCAGGCGCCGCACCGCAGCGGGAGACGACTACTTCACGCCGAACAGGTCGTTGTAGTTTTGGATCACCCGGTAACATTCGCAGGCTGCATCCTCGAGGCGCTTACGGTTGAGGATTTTTACGCTACCGCGAGTGTTTTGAATCAATCCCGCACGCTCAAGCACGCCGGCGGCAATGGTGACGGTTGGCCGGCCGGAGCCCAACATCTGGGCCAGAAATTCGTGGGTGAGCGGCAAATTTTCAGAAGCGATTCGGTCCTGGCACATCAGCAGCCAGCGAGCCAGCCGCTGGTCCATGTCATGCAGCCGATTACAGGCCGCCAGTTGCGCCACTTGCAGCTGTTGCATCATCACGTAACGTTCGACCAGCGATTTCAAATTCGGTGACCCGCGGAACGAGTCTTCCAGCGTGGCCGATGCGATGCGCAAGCCTTTCCCCTTGATTTGCATGATCGCGCGCATGGGAGCACTTTCGAAACCGAAGGCCAGAGGAGCGCCCACAATGCCTTCGCACCCGGTGATTCCGACTTCGACGCTTCTGCCATCCTGCGCCAATACCACCAGAGACACCATTCCTTCGTTGGGGAAGTAGGCGTATTCGATTTTTTGGCCCTGCTCGTAGAAAATTTTGTACTGCGGCATTTCGAGTTCTTCGAGATGCGGGCGAAGGCTGATGAATTCGTCTTCAGGAATGGTCAGCAATATACCATTCTTGATCGCCTTGCCATCACGGTCAGTTCGCGGGGGCAGGGCTACAGGAATAGGGGCCACCTGCCGGTCTAAAGTCGTAATCTCGGGAAGGATCATTTCGCATTCACTGTCCATGCGAATTTGGATGTCGAGGATGTGATTTTGAACCGTCAGGGAATCCCCTACATGCAGGCAGAAAACCGCCCACTCCAGAGGATTATTTTCCGCAAAAAAAACGGGCACCCTTAGGTCAGGGTGCCTGTTTTAGAGCTGTATTAAGTGGCTTAAGCGCGAGCAGCGGCGACTTCGGCCTGGCTACTGCTGACTGGCTTTTCTTCACCATTCGGCTTCTGGCCGGCCTGCTGTCCGGCCTTGCGAATGTCGATGCCGCCTTTGAAGAAGGCGCCATCTTCAATCGAGATCCGCGCGGCCACGACATCGCCGGTCAGCGAGCCGTCACTGCGAATGTCAACCCGGTCGCTGGCGGTAAGATTGCCGCGAACTTTTCCCAGCACTACGATTTCCCGGGCGGTGATATTGGCGGCAACGACTCCGTTGCGGCCGACGGTCACGCGGTTGCCGGCAAGATTGATGGAGCCTTCGACGCGTCCGTCAATGTAAAGCGATTCGGACCCGGTGACTTCACCTTTAATGACAAGAGACTTCCCGATGGTAGCCTGGTCCGCAGTGCTGGCCGAAACCGGTCGCGGAGCACTGCTGACGGCCGTTTCCGTTACCGCAGGAGCGCTCGGCGCTGAAATAGGGGTACGCTCCGGCTCGGTCGGACGACCTGGCGCCGTGGGCTGATTTGTAGGCTTCCACATGTGAGAAGAAATCCTTTCCGTTAGGGAAAATTGTTTTTGGGGCCGAATCCGGAATTCGGAGACCAACAAAATTCTACTCTCCACCCGGTCATTTGTATTGTGGAAAAGCGCGATAGTTTGTGCATTTTCGGGTGTTTTTGGGCATTTCCTGTGCGGAATTCAGGGCAAAACCTTAACTGGGCCCAGTTACTTTGGTCAGCGCGCCGCACCCGGCAACTGGGAACCGGAAACCTGCCCAAGCCGCCAGTTAGATTCCAGATGACAAAGAAAGGGCAAGATGAACTTGCCCTTTAAAGTTCTCAACATTGCACGAACGCTAAGCCTTTTCGCCACTGCATCAGTTCTGCCGCAACGCCGGCATAGGAAGCGGGATATTGTAGGTTTTTGCCCCGGCTCCAACTCCGGCCTCACAAGTGTTCGGCGGGGTCGTACAAATCGAACGCGTTCCCTGGCATTCAGCAGCCCAGAACATAAAGCCCAGCATCCCGCGGGTTGTGCCCGCCCCATTCGGGGCCACCGTCTGAACATAGTTTCCAGCGCTGTTCTCAAGCGACGCGCTGAAATTGTTGCACTCAGGCGCCGGATTCTTCCCCGTCACGATATACAGGCTCGCAGTGAAGCGGTTCGGAGCTCCCGGAGGTACGGGCGGCGCGTAGTTTGATTTCCCGTCAATGTGCTGCTGCCAGTTGCTCTCAGCAGCAGATGCACTGGTCGGTTGCTTGTTGGGAACCATGGCGTTGCCGTAGTCCAACACAGGTGATGAATTGTTGAGCCAGTTGGCCGTGGCGTAGCGTGAAAGATCAGTTAGATACTGATCGCCGGCGCCAAGATCAACGGTAAGCCGCGCCGCCGGATTCGCGCCGGTCGCGTCATAAGGGATTTGTGAACGATAGGCCGTTACGAACGACTGCAGTCCGGTGAGGTTCGGGCTGGAGGTGTTCTCATAATCGATTTCAATCCCCACGCCGAGGCTTTTCGCCAGTGCAGCAGCGTTAAGACCCAGCTGGGTTGGATTGGTCGAGAGAGCCGTATCCCACGAGGAGGTGTAAGTGATGCCGCCGATCGAGAGCATGACGCGAACGTTGTGGCTGGTGAAGTAACTGACGACGGCCGAGTTCATCCCGATGGGAACTCCATTCACGTCGCCGGCGTCATTGGTCTTGTTGAGAAGTTTCAGAGGCTCAACAAAGCTGAGGATAGCCAGGTTGACTGACGGCAGGCCCGAGCCGTCACCGCGATCGATCATCCAGTGATTTTTGGTGTCAAAGTCAGTCATGTTGCGCACGCTGGCCCAGGTACAAGCGTCATTTCCGCAATGCCAGGCGCCATAGATTTGCATTTGCGCCTGCGAAGCCATGGACAGAAGAAGCATCGTCATCACACCCACGAATACCGAACTTTTCGGCATACCGCCTCCTGATTTTCCGCCGAGCTTAGGTGCGCGCAGCGGAGGATGCCCAACCCCGGCCTATCCATGTATACCTGTTATTAAAACGTGTCAATACCCTTGACGCCGCAGGCCAGAGTAGCAGGGCCGATATTGTGAAGCGCTCGACTAAAATCGAGAAGCGTAGTTTATGAACCGCGACTCATAATGCTATCCGACGCAATCATCCTGAAAAAAATTCAGCGCCAGCCGAAGCAGGCCGCGGGCTACAAGCAACTGGTGCGCGAACTCGGGCTGCACGGCGATCAAAGAAAAGAACTTTCTGGCCGCCTGCAAAAAATGATCGCTGCTGGCCAGTTGGTGAAAATGGATTCAGACCGCTACGCGATTCCGCAAGCCGCCACTGCTTCCGGTAAAAATCTGATCGCCGGAAAACTGAGCCTGCATCGCGATGGATTTGGCTTCGTCATCCCCGATCTGTCTTCCGCTGCTCCCAACCTGAAGGGCCGCATTACTGGGGACATTTTTATTCCGCCGCATGCTGTTAGTTCCGCAATGCATGGCGATCAGGTACTGGTTGAAGTCACCAACATTCGCGCTGATGGAAAGGCCGAAGGGCGGATAGTGCGTCCCGTGCACCGCGCGCACGCGACCGTGGTTGGAATTTTTCATTACGGCACGCGGAATAATTACGTGGTCGCGCTGGACAACAAAATTTCGCAACAGATCGTGATTCCGCACGGAATGGAGCATCCAAGCTCGTCGTCCGTCGTTGGTCGTTCGTCGTTGGAAAAGGCTCGGCGCGAAGGCGAAGGGGCGCAAACATCGGGGCGAGATGTGGCGCGTAGCAGCCGGATTTTGCCAACGACCAATGACGCACGACCAACGGCGGGTTCTAAGCATCGCGTCCTGGGTAACGAGGCGGCTCGCCACGACTGGAGCGATCTCGAAAATGTAGTTGTAGATGTGGAGATCACCGACTGGCCGACGGCAACCCAGCAACCGCGCGGTCGCGTTGTCGAAATTCTTGGCTATCAAGATGACTTTGGCGTCGACGTTGAAATCATCATTCGGAAATATCATCTGCCGCATCGCTTTCCCGAACCGGTGTTGAGTGAAGCGGAAGCGACGGATGCAATCATCTCTTCCGCCGAGGTCCACAAGCGGCGCGATTTTCGAGATCTGGCGATTGTGACCATCGATGGCGAGACTGCCCGCGACTTCGACGATGCCGTTTTAGTTAGCCGTCTGGAAAATGGCAACTTCGAATTACAGGTGCACATCGCCGACGTCGCGCAGTACGTTTTGCCCGATACTCCACTCGATCAGGAAGCCCGCCTGCGCGGCACCAGCGTTTATTTTCCCGACCGTGCGGTGCCCATGTTGCCGCTCGAACTCTCCACCGATATCTGCAGTCTGCGGCCACAGCTCGATCGGCTGGTGATGTCGTGCATCATGGAGATCGATAACCAGGGCGAGATTGTCGGCTACGAAATCTGTCCGGGGATTATTCGATCGGCCGAGCGCATGACCTACACCGCGGTGAATGCGATTCTTCAGGGCGATGAGTCTGCCCGAACGCGCTACGCCGCTCTGGTGGCGAACTTTGAGCTGATGCGTGAATTGCAAATGATTCTGAACCGTAAACGCGAACGGCGGGGATCGATCGACTTCGACCTTCCGGAACCGGTGATCGAATTCGACGAACTCGGACTGATGAAGAGCATCACCCGCTCCGAACGCAACATCGCCAATCGCATCATCGAGGAATTCATGCTGTCGGCGAACGAGTGCGTCGCCGGATATCTCGAGGCTAAGGGAATTCCTTCGCTTTATCGCGTCCACGAGAAGCCCGACGCAAAGCGGGTTTACGACTTTGAAGTGATCGCGGCGACATTCGGATATTCTCTTGGCGTCGGCGCTCTGCCGATTCAGCGCATGCAGTTCAAGACCGACCGCCGCGCCAATTACGGTACGGGAAAGCGCGCGCGCGAACTCGAGATTCCCAAAGAAGTGCACATCACCCCGCGCATGTACCAGAAGCTGACTGAGAAAATTGCCGGCAAGCCGGAAGAGAGGATCCTGTCTTTTTTAATGCTGCGGTCGCTCAAGCAGGCGCGCTATTCGGAGGACAATTTAGGCCACTTCGCGCTGGCAGCGCCGACCTACACGCATTTCACTTCGCCGATCCGGCGCTATCCGGACTTGATCGTTCACCGCATTTTGAAAGATGTGCTGCGCGACTCGGCAGAAAAATGGGAAGGCGAAGTGCCGGTAGGATCTTTGCAAGTGCCGGTCCACTCTGAGCGTGAAGGGCACGACTTCAGTCGCGCCGATAAGTCGCATAAGAAACTCGAGGCTTCAGCCCGGGGGGCCTCCCATAAAAATTCTTTCGACACATCTCCGTGGTCCAAACGCCGGGAGCAGCAAAAGGTCGAACTGCAAGATGGTCCCATCCCGCTCGACGAGCTTCACGCCATCGCCGAAGAATCCAGTCACTCCGAACGGCGCGCCGACGACGCCGAACGCGAGCTGATGGAATGGAAGAAAGCCAAATTCATGCAAGATAAAATCGGCGAGGACTTCGACGGCCTGATCATCAGCGTGACCAAGTTCGGCTTCTTCGTCGAACTCACCGATCTTTTTGTCGAAGGCCTGGTTCCGCTCAACACTCTCATCGATGACCGCTACAACTATCACGAAAACACGCGCGAAATTATTGGCCAGCACAGCCGTAGAATTTTCCGCCTGGGACAGCGCGTGCGCGTGCTGGTCGATCGCATCGATCCTGTAGAAAAGAAGATTCAATTTGCGCTGCTCGAAGAAAGCCCGCCTCGGCGCGCAAAGGGCCGCCACAAACGTAAGTAGCGGCATTCACTACCCGCCTCGCCATGCTCTACAATGCTGCCGTCGTCGGCAGAGAATATGCGAACATCGGAAATCGTAATTATCGGCGGGGGCATTGTCGGCTCGAGCATTGCCTATCATCTGACCGCCGCAGGGTGCAAAGGCGTGCTCGTCATGGAGCGCGAGTCTGCGCAGGGCAAGGGATCGACGGGTAAGAGCATGGGCGGAGTGCGCGCGCAATTTTCCACCCCGGTCAATATTCAGATGTCGCTTTATTCCATCCCTTTTTATTCCAGGTTTGACGAGCAGTTGGGCTGTCCCTGCGGATATCGCGCGCAAGGTTATCTTTTTTGCGCGACCAGCCCCGCACATATGGCATACCTGCGAAAAAATCACGCGACCCAGGCCGCGCTGGGAGTAAAAGACGCGCGCCTGCTCTCCGCTCAGGAGATTCGCAGCCAGTTTCCGCAACTTCGCGGAGATGACATTGTCGGCGGCTCGTTTTGTTCGAGCGACGGTTTTGTCGATCCCTACAGTGCGATGAATGGCTTCATGAGCTGGGCCTGCGATCACGGCGCTGAACTGTGGAAGAGCTGCGCCGTAACTGGAATCGAATGCGATGCCAGCGGTATTGTCGCGGTCGAGAGCAACAAGGGCTCAGTCGCAACTCGCACGGTAGTAAATTGCGCCGGCGCCTGGTCAGCGAGCGTCGCAAAAATGCTGAACGTGGAGCTTCCCGTCGAACCGCTGCGCCGTATGCTGGTTCCTACTGAACCTTTCAATGCCTTTCCGCACAGCGCTCCCATGATCATCGACATGTCGAACGGATTTCATTTTCGTCCCGAAGGGCGCGGCTTTCTGTTGGCATGGAACGATCCGGAGGAAACGCCGGGTTACAAAACCGATTTCGATCCCGCATTCGTAGAAAAAATTTTGATGCGCGCCGCCGAACGCGTGCCGGTTTTCGACAATGTTCCGGTCAATCCCAAGCGGGCTTGGGCCGGCCTGTACGAGATGACGCCCGATCATCATCCCGTGCTAGGGACGGTGCCGGAGGTGCCGGGTTTTTATCTGGCCAATGGCTTCAGCGGGCACGGAGTCATGCACGCACCGGCCACCGGCAAAATCCTCTGCGACCTGATTTTGCGCGGCAAAACCGAACTGATCGATGCCTCCCTTTTGAACCTGGCCCGCTTCGCCGAAAATAGAATGATCGAGGAAACCGCAGTGCTGTGACTGGCCGCGGACCATGTCCGGGATTATTGGCCGGATTCCTGGTGTAGAATTTCCTAGTCAACCCCGTTCGAACTTCCTGGTTCGAACCAGTGTCGGGACGTGGCTCAGCCTGGTAGAGCACTCGCTTGGGGTGCGAGGGGTCGGCAGTTCAAATCTGCCCGTCCCGACCAATGCTTTCTGTTCCTTCGGTTCAGGAACTTGCAGCCACACCCATCCATCGCTTTAGGACTAGCCATGATGTCGTTGAGATGACGCCTGTCCTCGTCAATCATTAACGAGTAGCATGAGTCGATGCCGGAACTGGTCACAATTAAGGGTGTTGCGCTAGGTCCCCAACATCTGAAACCCGGACGAACCAAACACACAATTGGTGACGCCAAGGGCCTACGCGACGTCGCTCCATTCATCGCTTTGGGAATCGCCAGATACTCAAACGAGCAAAGCTGCTATCCATTCCACGTTTCCGAAAACGGCGAAGTCGCTGATATTTGGCACCAAACACTTGAAGAGGCATTTGATCAAGCGGAGTGGGAATTCGGAGTACGCCGCGAGGAGTGGAGTGATGTGAATCTGCCTATCGGTTCACGAGGTTAACTGACGTAATATCGCCATATCACTCATTGACCCCGAAAATGGCGAATAGAAGGCGCACAGTTGCGATAACGCCTGATTACAACACTTAGCGTGCTTTACAATCGCCGACATGCGAAAAGCCTGGGGAATCGCGCTCGTGTTGCTGGGCGCGGTCGGCCTAACGTTGTACTTCATCCTTCTGTTGAGTCTGCATGTTCCAATTGCGGGACTTCTGCTCCGGATCGTGGGCTTTGTTTTCGTATTCGTCGATCCGGTCGAAACCCTCATGTGGTCGGTGATCTTATTAACGAGTGGGATCACACTGCTCTTGCGGGAACCAAAAGCCGTATCGCCGAGCAGGGGAAGACCGCGGCTGGTGTTTGCGTTGGGCCTGATCGTCGTAACAGCAACGATCACCGCCACTGCAAGGCTTTTGATTGAAAAACGCGCAGAGGAGAAACGCGCAGCGCTGTATGCAGCTACGCTGCGCTCGTATTCAGGAATTATGCATGCAGGAACGCAGCGCAGGGAGGTTGAGGAATATCTCCGTGCGAAAAACATTCCCTTCATGCAAATGTGTTGCGTAGAAAACAAAGCAAATCGGCCGGTGCTCGATGACCTGACTAGGATCGGCCACGAAAAACCACCATGGTATTGCAGCGACAAGAACATCTACGTTGCGTTCCAATTTGCTGGCTCAGAACGTCACACAGTCGGGCCGACAGCCGAAGGTTCTGACACTCTGACAAAAGTGACTCTATTTCCTTGGTTAGAGGGGTGTTTCTGATGAACACGGTTTGCTGTTGATAAACGCTATATCACTCATTGACCTGCAAGCGGCACGCGCTGTTGTCGGCCATCAGAGTCTTGTTTAAGTATGTAGGAACCAACGGGAGCACGGAACGCTGCTAAAAGCGGCCAGGTGATATTAAACAATTCTTCGGCGCTGCGACCGTACATGTAGATCGTGCATGTTCCGCCACCGAACTCGTCACCGTCAAGTTCGCCAGTCGAAGACCTCTCAATCGCTTCGGATAGCTGGTGCTCCAGTTCTAAGTTTGCTGCCTCTCCTGGTTGTCACCTAGGCCCCCTGAGGAGAGTGTGATTGTGACTATCCGTCCGCTAGGGCCGACCAATTCTCAACACCCCGCACTCAACGAGGAACTCGAAGCCTCATACCTGGGCAGATAACCATTTCCTCCCTACTCCGTCTAAAGCAGCTGGCTCTCCCTGAGGAGGATACCGTGGATAGATTGACGAAGTCGGCAGTTGTCTTGATTTGCTTATGCGCCTTTGCGATTGCGGGGTGGGCGCAAACTTCCGCGTCTTCCCCTACCGACCACACCGCTCCCAGTTATGACATGAAGGCGCAGGCCCTGGCTGACCTTCAGGCTCTGCAGAAGAAGTTCGTCGCCCTGGCGAACGCAGTGCCTGCGGAGAAATTCAGCTGGCGTCCCTCGGAGGATTCGCGTTCGTTCGCGGAAGTATTTCTCCACGTTGCGGGTGAGCGCTATCAGATTCTTGCGCTCGGGGGCGCCACCCCTCCGGCCGGTTTCAACGGAAAGACGTTCGAGAAATCGACCGCCGACAAGGACGGCATTATTGAGGAACTGAACAAATCGTGGGATTTCGCGCAGAATACCATCAACGATATGACTAATGCCGATTTCGCCAAACTGTTGCCGAAGCTCGGCCCGCAAGCCAATGCCGGAGACGTTGTTTACATTCTGGTCGTCGATGCGCACGAGCATATGGGACAACTGGTAGCTTATGCACGCGTCAATGGCATAGTTCCGCCGTGGACAGCAGAAGCCAAGAAGAAGGCAGCAGAGAAGAAGGCTGACCCCAAGTAGTCCGACTAACATCACACTGGGTGCCCCACTTCTCCCTGGGTTTGGGAGAAGTGGGTTTCTGCTGAGACTACCGCAACAGATCGCCGATCACTTCACCGCGCTTTCCAGGTTCTCCGCGGCTTTGTTAATCCCGCCCGCGACATTCTCGATCACCTGGGCCACGCCGGGGATTTGAGCGTCAGCTTCTTCCCACTTCTTTTCGTCCATATATTCGCGAACCGCGGCGATAGGCTTGGCGCCATACCCGGTGTAGGCCCCGGGCGCATAAATCTGATTTTTGAACCATGGACGCTCGGGCAATCCTTTCTGGTTTAGAAACAATCTTGAAACTTGCATCAGCTCGGCGTTGACCGCATCAATTTTGTCTTCAGGAAGAGCCGGCGAGCCATTCTCCCGCCATTTTGCTAGCGCTTTCGAATAGCGTTCCGCGCTCTTCTTGAGCTGGTCGATGGCATTCTTCATGGGAGAAAAATTCATGTAGGGCGGGATCTTTTCAGCCGGCGGCGGAAGTGTCGGGCGGCGGGGATCATTGGTCGCCTTAAATACTCCCTCCTGCAATTCAAGATTGCGCTCGGTAAACTCCTCCTGCTTGTCTTTGAGAATCTTCTCCAGCTCGGTTTCGTATTTTGAAATAGCTTCCGCCTGGGGAGAATAATCAACCGGAATCAGATCGGCGTCTGCAAGCCGCATCATCGCTGTGCCGATCGTCTGGGCCAGAGCGCGCCCGTAAACAAAATCTGTGTCGGCGAAGTGTGTATACCAGTAAAAGTCGTCGTAGATGGAGTGATATTCAGTGCCATCATCCTCGCCGCCGTACTCGACGTTGAGGGTTGAAATCCCGGCGAAATCCTGAAAAGCGGTGAAGTCGGAGCCATCACCCAAGGCGTTCACCACGAGATTATTCCGGCCACGAAGCTCTTTGCGCTCATCGTCATTCCTGGCGCTGCCGATGCTCTCCAGATGCGCCCGCTCAAATGACGTCATTTTGGTTTCAGGATCCTGAATGTCGCGTGCCACATTGCTGATGAAACTCTCCAGGTCCTGGGTCCCGCCGGCGTCGATGAATCCCCGCTCACTGCTGTCAGAGTTAATGTACGCAACGGCATGTTTCTGCAATTCGTCGCGATGGGTTTCGACCCACTCTACTGAACCCAACAGCCCTGGTTCTTCTCCGTCCCATGCGCAATAAATAATCCGGCGCTTTGGCTTCCAGCCCTGGCGCTGCAGCTCACCGAGCATGCGCGCTTCCTCGAGCAGCGCGGACTGTCCGGAGATCGGATCGTCTGCGCCATTCACCCAGGCATCGAAGTGATTCCCGCGCAAAACCCATTGGTCATCGTTCGAGCCGTGCAACGTGGCAATCACGTCGTAGAGCGGCTTCATGTCCCAGTTCGACGTAACCTTCAAATGTACCTTCGCCGGCCCGGGACCGACGTGATAGGTAATCGGCAAGCCCCCGCGCCACGCCGCGGGCGCAACCGGCCCCTGCAGAGCGGAAAGTAGCGGGGTCGCATCAGAGTAGGAAATCGGCAGCACTGGAATCTTGGTGATGGTCTTCGCGTCTTTGATCGGAAGTCGCTTGGCATCCGCGGTCGCACCTACGCCCGGCGTAAGCGGATCGCCAGGATAGTCGGTATCCATCACGCTGCCGCGCTGTACGCCAAAACGCGGGCGCCAGCCACCCTTGGGATATTCGTCGCCGTTGTAATAGCCGTCGCCTTCAGGATCGGAATAAATAATGCAGCCGATGGCGCCATGCTCGCCCGCAACCTTCGGTTTTATTCCCCGCCAACCGCCGCCGTAGCGCGCGATCACAATCGCGCCCTTCACCGAAATCCCCAGGCGGTCAAGTTCCTCGTAGTCCTCACGGTTGCCATAATTCACGTAGACCAGCGGAGCAGTGACATCGCCATCAATTGAATAGGCGTTATATGTAGGAAGCTGTTCCGCGGTCTGGTTGGAAGTGGGATCGACCGCTAACGCCGGCTCCTGCAGCTTAGCGGTGAATTTTGTCGGTTCTACCAGTTCGACCAGCCGCTCTTTAGGAGTTGGAAATAACACGCTGAAGGTTTCAATGTGGGCATCCCAGCCATAGGCTTTGAACTTCGCCAGGATCCATTCCGCGTTGTCTTTATCGTAAGGGGAACCGACATGGTGCGGCCGCGCGCTCAGCCGCCGCATATTTTCGCGAATATTGTCGGGCACGATGCCATCGCGAAATTTCTTTTCCCAGTCCCTCTGCTGCTGCGAATCTTGAGAGCTGTAGCCCAGCAGGTGGGAGTCTTCCGCCGACTTTTTTCCCTCTTCCGATTGAGCGCTTAACAACTGGCCGACGACAATTACGGAACACAATATCCAGCGGAGCCTCATGAATGCTTCCTCACTTTAAGATTGGAGCTCAAAACAAATACATGGCGATTCGAATCGGCTAATACTTTATCCGATTTTGGCTTCGCCTGAAGCGCGAACCTCGCTAAAACTCTCGGAAATCGTAGGCAGCGTGGGTGCTATGGTAAGCAGCGTCAAGATACATTTGCGAAAATCAGACGATTCCACGCACGCTATGCGCATCGACGCCCATCAGCACTTCTGGCAATACAACCCTGATGAATATGGGTGGATCGATGAGTCCATGGCGATCCTGCGGCGCGATTTTCTTCCGCACGATTTGCGGCCAGAGCTGCAGCATGCCGGCTTTGACGGCTGCATCACGGTGCAGGCGCGCCAGACCGTGGGGGAAACTCGATGGCTTCTGCAACTCGCCGCCGACTCGCCATTCATTCTTGGCGTGATCGGGTGGGTGGATTTGCGATCGCAAGATACGCGGTCGCAGTTGAGGGAATTCGCGGGCAATCCCAAGCTGCTCGGTGTTCGCCACATTGTGCAAAGCGAACCGGATGGTTTTTTGTTGCGGGCAGATTTTCTGCGAGGAATCGCGCAGCTGGAAGAATTCGGCTTGACCTACGATATTTTAATTTACCCGCGGCATCTGCCGGCGGCGGCAGAGTTGGTAGAACGTTTTCCGCGCCAACGATTCGTGCTCGATCATCTCGCCAAGCCATCGATTAAGACTGGCGAAATCACCTCGTGGCAATCGCGCATTCGTAAGCTGGCACAATTTCCGAACGTCTTCTGCAAACTCTCAGGAATGGTGACGGAGACGGACTGGAAGAACTGGACGCGAGCACAACTGAAGCCCTATCTCGATACGGTATTCCATGCTTTCGGCCCGGACCGCTTGATGATCGGCTCCGATTGGCCGGTATGTACAGTGGCGGCTCCTTATCGGGAGGTAATGAATGTTGTGACAGATTATCTCGCCGATTACCCCGATACGGCTCGCGATGCCGTTCTCGGCGGCAACGCGCAAAAGCTATGGAGGCTGAGCCCGGCCATCGACTCGACTTCGTTGGGTTAGAATTTTGCCGTCACTCCATCATGCCAAGGGTTTTACAACTCGACCCCCGAGACAATGTGCTCATCGCTCTGGCTGACTTGAGCACGGGCGAGGAGGTGGAGTTCGGCAAATCAAAATATCTTCTACATTCGAGGGTCCCCGCTAAACATAAGTTTGCCACCCATGATTTGCCGATTGGCGCCGCTATCATTATGTATGGAGTGCTGGTGGGGAAAGCGTCGCAGGCGATTCAGAAGGGCGAGCTCCTGACGCTCTCGAATGTTCGCCACCAGGCAGCGCCTTACACCGCAAAGCAGTCACAGTATGCATGGGTTCCTCCCGATGTTTCGCAATGGAGAGAGCGAAGGTTTCTTGGATTTCACCGCAGCGACGGTCAAGTGGGAACACGCAATTACTGGCTGGTAGTTCCTCTGGTTTTTTGCGAGAACCGCAACATACTGAACTTGAAGCAGGCCTTCGAAGAGGAACTGGGCTTCGCCGCGCCCCAACTTTATCGCCAGCAAGTTGCCGAGTTGGCGAAACTTTATCGCGAAGGCAAGTCTGGGCATACCAAGAAGTCTGACCCTTCGCAGAGCGCTTCACCCACCAGCGGCAAAATCTTTCAAAACATTGACGGCATCAAGTTTCTACTACACGAAGGCGGCTGCGGCGGGACCCGCGAGGACTCGAACAATCTTTGCGGACTCATCGCCGGATATATCCATCACCCCAATGTGGCCGGGGCCACGGTGCTTAGCCTGGGATGCCAGCACGCGCAGGCAGATATTTTGCGGAAGCAGATCAACCGCCGAAATCCAAATTTCGACAAACCTCTCATCATCCTGGAGCAACAAAAAAGCGGCTCCGAGTTTGCCATGCTCTCTGAGGCCATCCGTCAAACTTTCCAGGGATTGGCTGAGGCAAACGAACTCGGCCGCGAGCCCGCAGATCTTTCTCATTTGTGCGTAGGATTGAAGTGCGGCGGCTCCGACGGCTTCTCCGGTCTGTCGGCGAATCCGGCGATTGGCCACGCCTCAGATCTTTTGGTCAAGCTGGGCGCGCGAACGATCCTGGCAGAGTTCCCTGAGTTGTGCGGAGTTGAACAGGAGCTGATCGACCGCGCTGTCAGTGGTGAAGTCGGTGATCGCTTCATCCAACTTATTCAGGATTACGCCAGCCGTGCCCATGCGGTGCGCGCCAGCTTCGATATGAATCCCTCGCCGGGAAACATGCGCGATGGATTGCTTACCGATGCGATGAAATCCGCCGGCGCCGCCAAGAAGGGCGGCACATCTCCGGTGACCGCAGTTCTTGATTATCCGGAGTATTCGACCGAGCCGGGCCTGAATCTGCTCTGTACCCCCGGAAATGATGTCGAGTGCGTTACTGCGCAGGTGGCCGCAGGCTGCAGCGTGGTGCTGTTTACCACCGGGCTCGGCACTCCAACCGGCAATCCCATCGCGCCGGTCATCAAGCTTTCGACGAATAGTTCCCTGGCAAAGCGCATGCCCGACATCATCGATGTGGATACAGGTCCGATCATCGCCGGCGAATCGACCATCGAGCAGATGGGTGAGCAAGTGCTCGAATACGTGGTTCGCGTAGCCAGTGGAGAGGTTCACACCAAGGCAGAGCAAAAGAATCAGGAAGATTTTATTCCCTGGAAGCGAGGAGTTTCTCTCTGACGACTAAAGAGCGCAACACTGGCGAGTTTCGCCTTGACGGGAAGGCGGCAATCATAACTGGCGCCGGCAGCGGAATCGGTCGCGCGATCGCGCACAGGTTTTCCGCCCACGGGGCCTCGGTCCACGTTGTGGACATCAGTTCAAAGGACGCTGAGGCGGTCGCCGCCGACATTTCCAGCGCAGGCGGCTCGGCAACGGCCCACGCCTGCGATGTTGGCAATCAATCCCAAGTCGTTGCCAAGTTTGCCGAAATTTTCCAGCACAAAGGGGTTGACATTCTGGTGAATAACGCCGGCATCTCTCACATCGGAACCGCTGAGAGCACGCCGGAAGCCGACTTCGACCGAGTGATGCGGGTGAACGTCAAGGGGTTTTATAACTGCATCTTTGCAGCCGCGCCGTACATGAAGGCGAAAGGCGGCGTAATCCTGAATATGGCTTCCATCGCCGGATCTGCAGGCCTGGCTGACAGGTTCGTATATTCGACCAGTAAGGGCGCAGTCATCGCCATGACCTACTCGGTCGCGCGCGATTACCTGCCGTTTAAAATTCGCTGCAATTGCATTTCTCCGGGGCGCGTGCACACTCCATTTGTGGATGGATACCTGCGAAAGCATTATCCCGGGCACGAGCAAGAGATGTATGACAAACTCTCAAAGACCCAACCTCTTGGACGAATGGCGGAGCCTGACGAGGTCGCTTCACTGGCATTATTTTTATGCTCGGATTCTTCCGGGTACATCACGGGCGTGGATTATCTGATCGACGGTGGATTCATGAACCTGCATGGCTAGAAGATCATTGTGGACCTCGAATTAAAAAATAAGGTAGTGGTGGTGACCGGCGGCGCCAAGGGAATTGGCGCGGCAATTGTTCGGGCCGCGGCTGCGGAAGGCGCTATTCCTGTGATCGTCGACCGCGACGTAGAAGCCGGCAATCACCTACACCACCAGTTAGCCGGGAGCGATTTGATCCTGGCAGAGCTCTCCGAGGCGCAAGCCTGTTACTCGGTAATCCAGAAAACTATTGAGAAGCATGGCCGCCTTGACGCCCTGGTTAACAATGCCGGAATTAATGACAAGGTTGGATTGGAGCACGGCAGCCCAGAGCAGTACGCGGAGTCGCTCGGGCGCAATCTGCTGCATTATTACAACCTGGCGCACTACGCGCTGCCCCATCTGAAAAAATCACGCGGGAGTATCGTGAATATTTCTTCCAAGACTGCGCTGACCGGCCAGGGCGGGACATCGGGATACGCGTCTTCGAAAGGGGCGATTCTCGCTCTGACTCGCGAATGGGCCGCAGAACTGCTTGAGTACGGCATCCGGGTCAATGCCGTGGTGCCGGCCGAAGTCATGACTCCGTTATATCGCCAATGGCTCGATACCTTCCCGCAGCCGGAAGAGAAACTCAAAAACATTCTCGCGAAAATTCCGCTTGATAAACGAATGACGGAGCCCGCGGAAATCGCTGCGATGGTAGTATTCCTTCTCTCTGCGCGGGCCGGCCATATAACCGGTCAGCATTTATTTGTGGATGGTGGGTACGTGCATCTCGATCGGGCGCTGACGTAGCGCGGGCGTGCATGGCTATCTCAGAAACTTCGTCACAAAGCGAAACTCTGCATCGCGCTTCTCTCTTTCCGCCGGGCAATTTTCTGCCTTTTTTCCTGGTGACCGCGTTGTTCTTTCTGTGGGGCATCCCCAACAACCTCAATGACGTGCTGATTCGCCAGTTCATGAAATCATTCGCCATCAGCCGCTTTCAGGCGGGGTTGATTCAGTCCGCTTTCTACATGGGATATTTCATTCTCGCCATCCCAGCTGGGCTGCTGATGCGCAGATTCGGGTACAAGGCAGGTTTTATTACTGGCCTGCTACTGTTTGGCAGCGGCGCATTCCTATTCTGGCCTGCCGCCTTGGCCGGACGCTATTCCTTCTTTCTACTGGCACTGTTTGTTATTGCCGGCGGACTATCATTTCTGGAAACGGCTTCGAATCCCTTCATCGCGCAATGCGGCGATCCTGAAACATCCGAGCGCCGGTTGAATTTTTCCCAGGCATTTAATCCCCTCGGTTCCATCACCGGCGTCCTGATGGGGACCATCTTCATTTTTTCCGGCATTGAACTTTCACCCCAGCAGATCGCGCACATGCAAACCGCCGGCACCTACGCCGCGTACTTGCAGCAGGAAACTCTAAGAGTCGTACATCCCTACATGGTGCTCGGCCTGATCGCATTTGCCTGGGCAGGATTGATCGCGATGACCAAGTTCCCTGCGTCACGAGGTGAGAATGCGAAGCATGAGTCACATGGCCGGGTAAAAGATCTTTTGCGTTACCCGCACTTCATCCTGTCCGTCATAGCCCAGTTTCTATATGTGGGCGCGCAAGTCGGCACCTGGAGCTATTTCATTCAGTATGTCCAGGACTACACCCACCGGCCGGAGAAAGTTGCCGGCTATTTTCTGACCGGCACGCTGGTCGCTTTTGGAGTGGGACGTTTCGTCTCATCGTACTTGATGAAATTTGTAGCGCCCCATCGGCTGATGGGCCTGTACAGCGTGATCAATGTGGGTCTGGTCTTTGTTGGCGTGGCTTTTCCCGGCCGGATTGGGCTGTGGACAATCTTCCTGACAAGTTTCTTTATGTCATTGATGTTCCCGACAATTTTTGCCCTCGGTTTAAAAGGGCTGGCCGAGAACACAAAAATTGGGGGCTCACTTCTGGTGATGGCAATTATCGGCGGGGCAGTTTTCACCCCGCTAATGGGATTCATCTCCCAGCACTTTCAAAGCCTGGCGCTGGCCTATTCAGTGCCGCTGGCGGCGTATATTTTCATCGCGTATTACAGTTTCTTTGGATCGCATGCGCAGCCCAGTGTCGCCTTGGATTTAGCCCAATGAACCGCCGCTTTTGTTTTACCCTCGATTTGAAAGACGACCCAGCGCTGATCGCCGAATACCGCCGGTATCACCAGAAAATCTGGCCGGAGATCACCGAAAGCATCAAGGCTGCCGGCATCGTGGACATGGAGATTTATCTGCTCGGCACGCGCATGTTCATGATCATGGAGGTGAATGAGAAGTTTTCTTTCGAGCAGAAGGCCGAGGCCGACCAAAATAATCTGAAGGTAAGAGAGTGGGAAAAGCTGATGTGGAAATTCCAACAGGCGCTTTCACAAGCCAAGCCCGGCGAAAAATGGTTGCGAATGGAGAAAATTTTCAAACTGGAAAACTGACTCGCGAGCCGCCTATTTATGCGTTACTGCGACGAGTCATCCGCCATTGCGGAGTTTGGCCGCTTGTGCGCAGTCGAAGGATTGAAGTACATGGAGAATTGAAAATGCGGCAAATAAATTGGCACGCTGTAGTCGGCTTCCAGGTAGATGGTGCCGGCCGAGTCATATCCGTTATGCGCCACTATGACCTGCTCAGGTGCTAACGCAATATTGTATTTCTCGGCTTTTCGCATTACCGTTTCGCGCAAGTCGTCGTCGCTGGGTCCCGAAGCCAGTCCAATGTGAACCGCCGGCTGTGACGCTATGTCTTGCAAATCGTCTTTTAACTCGACATCGCCCAGCACACAGGTGCCAACTTGCCAGGCAGCGCTGAACAAAAAGTAAAACGCGACCAAGCCGAGCGCGATTTTGACCTTCTTAATCACAAATCAACCCAACTGCCTGCCGGAGGAATGGCCGGGCATATCTTTATTCTGCTTTGCGGAAGTCCGCTGAAATACCGCGCATTCCCGCACGATCCATACTAAAGCCCTGCCATTGACGGTCAAAGTTACGCTCGTACTGGGTCAGAATGCTGGCCTTCCGGATCGTTATGGGAAGGGAAAGCGAGCGCCTGATACCTGATCGCGGCGGCTTCCCGATGGCAACAGGTATACCCTGTTCTTCCGCCTGATCTTCTCCTCCCGCGGTGGGGTAAAATACCAAAAGCACCCGCCTCCGGCAGTTCAGCATCCAACTGCTATGGCCTTGGGAGTTTACAGGTACTCATGAAAAGCCTTTATGTCCCCATTTTGCTGAGCGCATGCCTTGCGTTCGGCCAGCAGTCCGCCCCTAAACCGGCAAACCAGAAACCTGCCGACTCGAAGCCGGAAAATTCTCAGCCGCAACCCGCCGCTACGGGAAATGCCGGCGACTCCACGCCTCATAAGACCGACAAGGCGGCTGCTTATTACCACTTCACCATGGCCCACATGTATGAAGAGGAGATGGCGGTTTACGGGCGCAGCGATCTCATGACCAAGGCCATTCAGGAGTACCGCCTGGCGATCGAAGCCGACCCGACCTCGCAGTATTTGACCTCGGGGCTGGCCGAACTCTATGCCCGCACCGGCCGAATTCGCGACGCGGTTACTGAGGCGCAGGACATCCTGCAGCGGGATCCAAACAATCTCGAGGCGCACCGTTTGCTCGGCCACATTTATCTGCGTTCGCTCGGCGATATGCAGGGCGGCAACGGTTCCGACAGCGTGCTCAAGCTGGCAATCCAGCAGTATGAAGAGATCGTGAAGCTGGATCCATCTAGCGTGGACGATCACATCATGCTGGGGCGGCTTTATCACGCCGATAATCAGATCAAAAAAGCCGAAGACGAAGAAAAGGCCGCCGTCAAGCAGGCGCCTGACTCCGAAGAGGCCGTGACCTCGCTGGCCATGCTCTATAACGAAGAGGGCGATACCGCCAAGGCGGCGGACACGCTGAGTTCCGTCCCCGAGGCCAGCCGTTCGGCCAAACTGTATTCGGCCCTGGGTGATACCTACGATCAGCAGAAAAATTACAAGAAGGCGATCGAAGCCTATCGCCATGCGATCGAACTCGACCGTGACAATCTTGACGCCATCCGCGGCCTGGCCGGCAGCCTGGAAAAAGATGGGCAGATCGATCAGGCGTTGCAGCAGTACAAGATCATTGCTGACGCGAATCCGGAAGATGCGCGCACTTACATCAGTATGGGCGAGATTTACCGGCGGCAGGGAAATCTCGATCTCGCGCTGGAGAACCTGAAAAAAGCGCAGTCCATGGTCCAGGATTCCGAGCAGGTATCTTACGATCTGGCGACTATTTACCAGGTGCAGGGCCGCTATGACGATGCCATTCAAACCCTGCAGGACCTGCTGAAGAAGACTGAAAAGGCAGACGGAAAGTATTCGCAGGAAGAGCAGGACAATCGCGGCATTTTCCTCGAGCGGCTTGGTTCGGCATACTCGGACGACAACAACGAGCAGGCTGCGATCGAGACCTTTCAAAAGATGTTGACTCTGGGGAACGACAATGCCGAGCGCGGCTACGGGGCGATGATCGATACCTATCGCGAAAATAAAGACTGGCCCAAGGCTACCGAAGTTGCCAAAGAAGCGACTGGAAAGCTGCCCAACAGCCGGCGGTTGAAGATGGTTTACGCCGGTCAGATCGCAGACATGGGCCAACCGGAGCAAGGTCTGCAGATGGTGAAGGCTTTGCTCAATGGAAAGCCGGACGAAGACCGCGAGGTTTACGTTGCGTTGTCGAACATGTACAGCCGGCTGAAGCGCTGGCCCGAATCGGAAGCCGCACTCGACAAAGCCGCGCAACTGGCTACTAAACCCGAGGACAAAGAGAACATCGAGTTTCTTCGCGCCGCCAATCTCGAAAAACAAAAGAAATACGATGAGGCCGAGGCCACCTTCCGCAAGATTCTGACCGCGAGCCCGGACAATGCGGCGGTGCTGAACTATCTTGGATACATGTTGGCCGACCACAACATGAAGCTTGAAGATGCGCTGGCCATGATTAAAAAAGCGGTCGATCAGGAGCCAGGAAACGGTGCGTACCTCGATTCTTTAGGCTGGGCTTATTTCAGGCTCGGCAAGTATGACCTGGCAGAAAATAATCTCACCAAAGCGTCACAGCACATGGGCGCGGACCCGACCGTGCAGGAGCATCTGGGCGACCTCTATCAGAAAACCGGCCGGCTAAAGCTTGCCGCCACCCACTGGCAGCGCGCGCTGGAAGAGTGGAACAAGACCGTGGCCCCGGAAGTCGATCAGGAAGAGCAGGCCCGGGTACAAAAGAAGCTGGAAACCGCCAAGGTCCGGCTGGCAAAAGAGCAGGAAACCAAATAACCGGAATGCAGAAGTAAAAATGCAGGATTCAACGCGAATTTGAATCCTGCATTCTCATTTTCTACCCGTTAACTTTGGCATTCTGTTTTCGCCTTTGGATTTCCTAGGCGCTGTATCCCATGGCCGCTGGCCTTCCATCAAACTCCACAATCGAAACGTCGTCCGGGACTCGCAATCCGGCTTGCTGAATGGCATTCATCGCCAACAAGAAATTTCCTGCATCCATGATGACCAATGCACCGCGAGTGCTCCCGGAGTCGAATTCGCTGGTTGCCACCGCTTGACTGGAACGCAAGGCCCGCGCCAGCGGATTCGGTTGATAGTTTAGTTCGCGGGCGGCAGCGACAATGCGGGCCTTGGTAGCTTGCGGAATGCGGATCGCGCCCGCAGTGTCATTTAAGACTGCGGAAATGGTGCCTGCCGTCAGCCCCAGATGGTCGGCCACTGTCTTAAGAGTTACCCGTGCGGGCTTGCTGCTTTTGTTGTTGTCGAAATATTCCTTTTCCATGCGGAGTTCTCCCGGTGCGAATTTTTTATTTCGGACAACGGGGTCAGGAAAGGCGGCGCGGCGAGATTAGTTTGCCTAAGCAGCGCTGCAACCGGGCAGCATCTGGTGTAATCCACTCTGGCAAAAACCTCACCTCCTGTCCAATTGAAAAAATCTATGCCGGGTATTGTGCGCAGTGCAGCCGGCATTCGGGCAATGCCGGGCGCCACTGTTAGGCACTGACAGGTGTGATAAATCAACCGGGGCGATGACCCTGGATTTTGCCCTTTCTACGGATGACCGCGGTTGCCGCCTAATGCGACTGCCGCTGCAACAACCTCCTCATTCACCTTGGGGATCGTAGGCGGGGCGGGCGGCTCACGATGAAAAGACGAGCCGCGCCTTCGACGGCCGGTAGGCAAAAAGAAAATACACCGCCAACGCCTCACCCGCGATCACCGGAACAAGCGCGGACCATGGTGCCCATCGAGGAAAGATCGTAGCTGCCCCTGTTGCGGCCGCCGCAATGAAAGCGCCCATCATTTTGTAGAGATGTTCCTGGAGCCAAACTCTGCGAAGCCAGGAATTCGGCAGCACGGCACGGAGAAGATCATAGGCAGCAAGTCCCATGAGTCCTCCCAAGACCGACCAGGTGAGTGCCGGGGACCAAGGCCTGTGCAATGCACGGAAAGCGAAGATGAAGGCCAGGGGCGCCAGGAGAGCGACGACGCTCAAAACTAAATCCACCGCTTGGGGGCGACGACCGCGGAGGCGGAGAGCACGGTAGCCCGCAAATACGTCGTAGGAGCTCGCGACGGTCGCGATCGCCAGGAATGAACGGAATTCAAAAACCACAACGCCGAGCACTGCCGTAAAAGCCAGAGCCATGTATGCAAACACAAAGATCTGACCCGCCGTGACGTGTAATCTTCCACCTTTTACGCTGGAAACTGCCACCATTCCGCAGACGATCACTGTTATGCCGGCGACAACGTGGACAGCGATATTAGCGATGTGAGCTGGTGTGTGTCCAGGGAACATGATCTCAACATGATAATGACACTGGTCTTATTTTCCTTCTGAATCGCCGGCACTCTGAGTGCGCGGTGTGCGGGACTGCACATCCCACCGCCGCCAAGGTCAACCATGGCCTGCAACGCGCAGAAGCAACGTTCGAGCGGACACGGACCAGCCTGCCGTCGCCAAGTGACCTCCTGGTTACTAAAGTCGCAGCCCTTCCCGTCCTGTTCTTCTCAATGGTTTGACGGCATCATGGAGATAAGAAATCCTTAACCTCCCTTCTAACGAGGACAATTGTGAAGAAACTCTACGTGTTTGCAATGCTGGTCGTGAGCGTGTCGTTGCTCGCCGCCCAGAGTCAACCAGGTACTCCCACTTCTGCCGCGGCGCCGACTCCCGTCGCCAATGCCGTGTCGCACACCACCAAGGCCATGCACTATCGCCCGGGCGCTAACACTAAGCTGCCCTTGCAAACTACGGATCTGATGACCGGTGCCGTAGGCGAGGCCAAGATCGAAGCCAAAAAGACCACGATTACGATTGATGCCAAGATCCAGGGCGTCGATGAAGCCACGAAATTTGGCCTCGAGTATTTAACCTACGTTTTGTGGGCGGTTTCGCCTGAAGGCCGCGCTGACAACCTTGGCGAGCTGGTAATCAAAAAAGGGACGGCCGAGCTGAAGACTTCGACTGATATGCAGACCTTTGGCCTGATCGTCACCGCCGAGCCGTATTTCGCCGTGACTCAACCCGGCAACATGGTGATCATGGAAGGCGCGGTTCCCGATGGTGAAGTGATCGGCGCGAAGTTCGAGCTGGTCGGCAAAGGCACTTACTCCTCGACCAATGAGCACATTTCGAATGCGATTTTCGGAATTGACCGCAGCACTCCAATGGAACTGTTCGAGGCGAGAAACGCGGTTCGCATTGCGCATATTGCTGCCGGCGACAAGTATGCGACTTCAATTCTAGGCAAGGCAGACAAGCAGCTGGCCCAGGCAGAAGAAACTTATCGCAGCAAACAGGGTAAAACGGCCATTGATTCAGCGGCCCGTGAAACCTCGCAGACCGCGGAAGAAGCCCGCATCATGGCGGTGAAGCAGAAGGCGGAGGACGAAGCCAATGCCCGCATCGCGGCAGAAAAGAAAGCGGCGGAAGATCGCGAAGCCCAGGCCCGTGCCGATGCGCAAGCCGAAGCTCAGCGCCGCGAACAAGCGGAACAAGCACAGAAGCAAGCCGAAGCTGCCACCGCCGAAGCTCAGCGCATGAAGGCGGAGGCCCAAGCCGCCGCCGCAGAAGCAGCCCAGCAGAAAGCAGCTGCCGAGCAGGCCAAGGCAGAAGCTGTGGCCCAACAACAGGCGCTGGCCGAGCAAACCGCCGCAGCGCAGAAAGCGGCTGCCGAATCCGAACAGCTGCGGCAAAAAGCCGAACAATTGCAACAGCAAGCCGAAGCGCAACGCCAGCAGGCGGAAAAAGATAAACAGGAATTGCGCGCAAGATTGCTGGCGCAGCTCAATTCCATCCTCTCCACGCGCGACTCAGCACGCGGTCTGATCGCCAATATGTCAGACGTGCTGTTCAAGAGCGGAAGCTTCGAATTGCTGCCTGGAGCGCGTGAGCGCCTGGCGAAAGTTTCCGGAATTGTGCTGGCCTATCCCACCCTGCATCTTCAGGTGGAAGGCCACACTGACAGCGTTGGCACCGACGAATATAACCAGAGCCTGTCTGAGCATCGGGCGGAAGCTGTGCGCGATTACCTGGTACAACAGGGCATTACAGCCAATTCGGTCGACGCCCGCGGCTTCGGCAAGACCCAACCCATCGCAACCAACGAAACCGCTGAAGGCCGCCAGCAGAACCGCCGCGTAGAGCTGGTGCTCTCGGGTGATGCCATCGGGAATAGCCAGAGCGCGTCAGCGGCATCGCAACAGTAATTACACGCAAACCGGATCAGTTCCCACTTCTCCCAACTCTGGGGAGAAGTGGGGGTGCGCGGGGAATCCTGCGGGCGCCCGCCCTTGACCTCTGAAAAGTATCACCATTGAGGCGGCCCCACTCTTCCGTCCTTTGCAAGTCTGGGGTACCGAACCTAAGGCAGTGAGGGAATCTATCAGTTGAGCTGAAGCCGCCAGCTGGGTCAAAACTTTGGCATCGGATTAAACCCGAAGCCTGCATTTGTGATCAAACTAAGCGATGCGATCATTTGCCCAGACCGCTGAGAAGATCGGCGCTACCACCAAGAAGCTGGAAAAGACGGCACTGCTCGCCGAATACCTGAGGGCGGTGCCGGTCGACGAGGCGGTGGTGGCGGCGGTGTTTTTTTCCGGGCGCCCTTTTCCTTCATGGGAAGAAACCACGCTGCAAGTTGGCGGCACTCTGCTCTGGCGAACCGTGCGGGAACTTTCGGGCCAAAACGAGGAGGAATTGGCGGCAGCCTATCGCAAATTTGGAGATCTGGGAGCGGTTGCGGCCGCGGTGCTCAAGAATGATGAGGCGGCCTCCGGCTTCGAACCTGGCCACGTCCAGCTGATGTTCCGCGAAATTGCGGCGGCTCGGGGGCCGGACGCGAAGGCAATTATCGTTCGCAAACTGCTCAGCGGCGTATCACCCCTGGAAGCAAAGTACATCGTGAAAATCATGACCGGCGATTTGCGGATCGGCCTGAAGGAGAGCCTGGTAGAAGAAGCGATCGCCAAAGCGTTCGGCGAAGCGGCCAAATTAAAAGACGTACAGCGGGCGAATATGTTGCTGGGAGATATTGGGGAGACTCTGCGGCTGGCGGCGGAGGGTCGGGTGCCAGAGGCCAGAATGCGCCTTTTTCATCCTATTGGATTCATGCTGGCCAGCCCGGCGGAATCGGCTGAAGCTGGTCTCAGCTATTTTCAAAATGCCTGGGTCGAAGACAAATATGACGGCATCCGCGCGCAAGCGCATTGTTCTGGCGGGAGCGTCCGGTTTTTCTCGCGCACCCGGGACGAGATCACGGAATCCTTCCCCGAGCTTCCCGATGCCCTGGCCGGCCTGCCGCAGGACGCCATTCTCGACGGTGAAATCGTGGCCTGGAGCTATTCCGAAGAAGGAGCTACGGGCGGACGTGCTCTGCCGTTCAGCGCTCTCCAGCAGCGGCTCGGACGTAAGAAGGTCAGCGAACAACTCAGGCGGGATGTACCTGTGGCCTTTGTGGCGTTCGATGTGCTCTACGCCGGCGAAAATCTGCTGATTGATCGGCCACTTCGCGAGAGAGCGCAAGTCCTGGAGAGCTTATTGACCGCAGAACGGCAAGTTTATACCGGGAACGAAAAGTCTCCGTTGCTCATGCGTTCCGAACAACAACAGTTGAGCTTCAGTTCCTCTGACGACTTAAACCCGCAATCGATGACTGACAATTTTCCTCGCACCGCCTCGGTGATACGAGCTCCCAGCTTTCAAGCATCATCGCCGGAAGCTTTGGATACCCTGTTCGAGAGTGCGCAAGCCAGAGGCAACGAAGGGCTCATGATCAAGGACCCGGAATCGCCTTACACCCCTGGTCGAAGGGGCAAGTCATGGTTAAAGCTGAAACGCGAGCTGGCAACTTTGGACGTCGTTATCACGGCCGCGGAGTACGGCCATGGCAAGCGAATTGCGGTGTTGAGCGATTACACCTTCGCTGTGCGAGAGGGCGACCGACTGCTGAATATCGGCAAGGCTTATTCCGGGCTGACGGACAAGGAGATCCTGGAGATGACGAAATGGTTCCTCGATCACACCCTTGAGGACGAGGGATTCCGGCGCTTGGTTGAACCCAAGATCGTTCTTGAGGTGGCTTTTAATAACCTTATGAAGTCCGAGCGTCACGCCAGCGGTTACGCGTTGCGTTTCCCAAGGATTGTGCGGCTAAGACTGGATAAATTACCGGAGGAGGCGGACACGATCGAGACGGTCAGAGAAATTTTCGCGAAACAGGGCGGCAACAAATGATTCGGAGTTATTGAAGCTGAAATCCCGACGGTGAGCCCATCGATCCGGGCGGCCAGACTCTCTCACCTTAGATGCTGTACGGTTTCGCCGATTCATACCGAGGACATCATCCTGAGTGGCTGCAGCATCTTTAAAGAACACAGAGTATTCAGGAGCTCCCCGCTATGCGTATTCGGCTTGTATCCCTGCTAATCGCGTTCTTCGCCGCCCTCGTCCCTGCCGCCATTTCTCAAACCACGGTAGCCATCACCTATAACTACGCTTCGCTGAAATTTCCCGGCGCTACCTTAACCACCGCGAGCGGGATTAACAATTCGAACGTGATTGTAGGCTACTACTACGACTCGCAATATTTTGTTCACGGATACATTTACCGCTCGGGCGCCTATAGCGCAGTCAATTTCCCCGGCGCGACCATGACCGAGGTGCTCGGAATCAATGACAACGCCGATATCGTGGGCATGTATCAGATGCCTGGCACTTTGAACTTTCACGGCTTCTTGCGTCACAACGGAGTGTTCAGCAAGATCAACGATCCCTCGGCCAAGATAGGAACCATGGCCTACGGAATCAATAATGCCGGGACAATTGTCGGCACCTACGATAACCAGCAAGGGTTCGTTTATGAGAATGGTGGGTATCGAACATTCAACGCGCCGCAGCTGGCGGGCGAGCCTCATCAGACCCAGCTGAATGGCATTAGTAATGTGGGAGTAATAGTAGGGCAGGTATTCACTGGCGGGATATGGCGCGGCTTCTGGATTGCGGGCAATAGCGTTCATTATGTTCAACCGGCCAGCTCGGTAGATAGCCAGGCGAATGGCATCAATGGCCGCGGCGATGTGGCAGGCTGCCATGACGTGCGATCGGGTTTTGTATCTTTCCTGGCAGCGTCCGCTTCAGAACAATCTTCGGCTCAGCAGGCGGTTGTTTCTTGTGCCGCAGCGATTAACTACGCTCGAGTGCTGATCGGAAATTACGCGACTCTCAGCAATTCCAACGGATTCCTGGCCGCTCCGGCGCTGACCCTGGAGGTATCGCGTGGCATGCAAGCTCCGGGCCGAATACTGTTGCCCACCTGACCGCGGCGGCTACCGGAAGTCATCCGGTTTCGCAAGTCCAGGTCTGGGTGAACGGCAAAGAGGTCTATCACACAGCCGGAGCGACGCTGAATGCTTACATTAATCTTCCGGCTGGTAGCAATGACCGTCTGGTGGTGCAGGCTATCGACTCCAAGGGAGTGATTGCAAAAGTGGCGAATACGGTCGCGGTGGATTGAAGCGCCGAGGGACCTTGCGAGGGGTGGGCCCGCCTGGATTCGAACTTGAGGCGATTAGCGGGCGTCTGAGCCCGCTGCCGAAATCCCGAGCGCAGCCGAGGGATCCTGCGACTGGTGGGCCCGCCTGGATTCGAACCAGGAACCAACAGATTATGAGTCTGCTGCTCTAACCGTTGAGCTACGGGCCCGCTGCGATTCTGCTTATCATATAAGAGGCGGTCGCTCTCGACGAAACGACAGTGGCGCTCTCTGTGGTTTTCCTCGGTGAAACCCTGTGTACTCTGTGGTTAAAGATTTTAAAAACTAACCACAGAGAACACAGGTTACACAGAGAAAAGCCACAGAGTTATGGGTGTACGACTTCTATGATTTCTGAATCGCGTCCACTCCACGCCTGCGCTTGCTGCGTGAGTTTCTTCGCGGTATCGTCCCAGTGTAAGTGCGTAATCCGGCTGTCGCCTTTTTCATAAGCGTAGGTCTTGCCGTCATCGTCGTAGAGTGTGAAGTCTGCGTCGCTGCCCGGATAAACCCTCACCCGCTCGATCTTCTGCGCCTGGCTTGTGCTTTCAATCGCCGCGCCTAACGGCAGGATCGATCCCGCACGAACAAACAGCGGCAAGCACTCGATCGGCGCATCTACTCTGATCGTCTGCCCGCCATGCACGTGCTCGTTGGTCCAGTAGTTGTACCAGTCGGTTCCCGCCGGCAAGTAGACTTGGCGGCTGGTCGCGCCCTGCTCGGTCACCGGCGCGACCAAAAACGCCGGACCGAACATATACTCGTCGCGAATATCAGCGGCCTGGGGATCATCAGGAAAATCCATGAACAGCGCTCGCATAAAAGGCGCGCCCGTCTGGTACGTTTTATATCCGAGCGAATAGATGTACGGCATTAACTGATAGCGCAGCTCAAATATTTTTCGAGAATCGGCTCCGCCTGTTTGCCATACGACCAGACCTCGTTGTACTTGCGGCTGCCATGGGTGCGGAAGATCGGCAAAAACGCGCCGTATTCGAACCATCGGGTGTACAGCTCCGGGTAGTCGTCGTATCCGCCAACGTTGTCGCGAGCATCAGAAGGATCGAGCAGCGGGGGTGTCGCAGGATGATGTTCGGCCGGCAGATACTGCCATCCGCCGACGTCGTTCCTCCAGTACGCCATGCCGGAGGCGGTGAAGTCGAGGCCGGTTGGAATCTGGCGCTTCGAACGTGTCCCACGTCGGATAGATATCCGACGACCAGACCATGGTGCCGTTTCGCTGCGAACCGAGATACGCGTCGCGAGAGAGAATGAGGGCGCGATGATTCACGTCGCGGCGAAAGCCATCGTAAAGCGCAGCGGTGTGGAACAGCGGATAAATGTTGTAAATAGCGCGTGCCCGGCCCGATTGGAAAATAACTGCCGTTGGGAGGCAGGTCAGGCTCGGTCTCGTCGGCCCAGAGCGAGTCGAAGCCTTTGCTGATGATGTTGTCGCGAATCACATCCCAATACCAGCGCGCCGCTTCAGGATTGGTGGTGTCGATGTCAGATCCGGCGCGGTCATACGGCAAGCCGTTCGTGGGCGTACCGTCGGCGAGATGCTCGAACCAGCCGTTGCTTCAGAACGGTGTCATAGATAACGAGAATCCTTGGTGAAGCGCGGCCACACACTGATCATGGTTTGAATGCCCATGTCGTGCAGTTGTCGGTTCATGGCCGCCGGGATCGGGACAGCTGTCGGGACGCAAATCGAACTCGCCCATCTTGGTGTAATAGAACCAGTCGAGCACCAGGACATCGAGCGGAAGGTGGCGCTCGCGATAACCCTTGGCCACCGCCAGCATTTCTTCCTGCGTAGATAGCGCTGCTTGCACTGGATGAATCCGTAGGCGGCTTTGGGCAGCATGCGGGGTTGCGCCGGTGAGCAGCCGATATCCGGAATAAATCTCGTCGCGTTGCTTGCCCGCGATCACGAAATAAGAAACCCGGTTTCCGACTTCGGATGTCCATTTGGTCGCTCGTTGAAGCCGGGCTCGATGGTGGTTTTTGATGGATTGTCCCAGATCAGGCCGTAACCGTAATTGGTGACCAGGAAAGGCACGCAAATGCTGGGGCCGCCGGTGGCGGTGTAGTTGTGCCAACACTCGACGCGGTGTCCGCGGTGATCGAGAAAGCCTTCCTGGTTCTGACCCAGGCCGTAATAGTGTTCGTCATCCGGCGAAGCGAAAGTTGCGCCCACCTGGATAAAACTGGTCATCCGACGGCCGCCTGTCATGCAGGATGCCGGCGTTGCCATCTTTATAATTCGGCACCGACATCGACCAGCCCTTCATCTCCAGCAGCTTCTTGCCTGCAGGCGTGGTGATAGTGATGTGCGCGCCAGGAGTCGATCCGTTGAAGTATTTTGAAATGTCGCGAATGGTGCGCGGAGGAGTTCCTCCGGGATGGCTCGCGTCAACCCGAACGATCATTCGGGATGACCTGTAGATATCAGCGGCGTCGGTGTGTTGATGACTCCAGTCCTGGCCGGCAGGGTGTGCGACGAAACCAAAGCCGGGTGCGGCTTCCGCCTGATCTTTCTGCAGGCTCAGTGTGACGCGAACAATATTCGGAGCGTAAGGCTCCAGCACAATCGTGCTGCCATTCTCATTGAGAATGAGCGGCGATTCCTCCGCGAAGGTGGATCCCGCGATCAGAAAGCTCAGAGAAGCCAGGCCAAGGCAAATTCGCTTCGAAATTATTCTCAACGATTGAACCCTCTAGCCGCGTCCACTGCTCTTAACACCGCCTGCGCCTTGTTCATCGACTCCTGATATTCGGTCGCGGGATCGGAATCCGCAACAATGCCGGCGCCCGCCTGCAAATAAGCCTTCTTTCCTTGCATCAGCATGGTGCGAATTGCAATGCAGGAGTCGAGATTGCCCGCGAAGTCGGCATAGAGCACTGATCCCCCATAAACGCCGCGCCGCGTCGGCTCCAACTCTTCAATGATTTGCATGGCTCGAACCTTGGGAGCGCCGCTGAGTGTGCCGGCTGGAAAGCACGCAGCAAAGGCATCGAGCGCGTGCAGTTCGGGCCGTAATCTTCCTTCGAGCGCAGAAACGATGTGCATCACGTGCGAATAGCGTTCGACATACATCAGATCTTTTACTTTCACGGAACCGTATTCGCTCACTCGCCCGAGATCGTTGCGGCCGAGATCAACCAGCATCACATGTTCGGCACGCTCTTTCTCGTCGCTCAACATTTTTTCTTCCAGCACCCTATCTTCGGCTTCGTCTTTGCCGCGAGGATGTGTCCCGGCAATCGGGCGATACTCGAGTTTGCTTCCGGTCACGCGCACCAGCATCTCGGGCGAAGATCCAAGGATGTGGGTGTCGCCCATTTTCAGAAAGTACATGTAAGGCGAGGGATTCACTGCCCGCAGAGCACGATAGATATCGAATGGAGGAACTTCAGGTTTGAAATCGAGCCGCTGTGAAAGGACAACCTGGAAAATGTCTCCGGCGGCAATGTACTCCTTGGCGGTTTCGACCGCGCGCTCAAACTTATTCTGTGGAGTTACTGAACCGATTTTGAGCTTGCCGCGTGGGCCGCCAGCGGAATTCTCGAACCTGGCGGAACGCGCTCCGGCGGCCAGTTTTTTCTCGATCGCCTCAATGTCAGAAACCGCGCGGTCAAAAGCTTTTCGCGGGCTCTCGCGGGAGACATCCGCCGCGGCCATAATGTGGATTTGATGGCGGAGATGATCGAAGGCCAGCAAGCGGTCAAAAAACATCAGCACGCAATCCGGCAGGTGAAGATCATCTTTAGTTTGGTCGCCAATATTTTCCAGCCGGCGAACTATGTCGTAAGAACAAAAGCCGACCGCGCCGGCGGTGAATGGCGGCAGGCCGGATACCGGCGCGGGAACATGCTGCTGCAAGAGTTCTTTTGCAATTTGAAAGACATTGCCCTTCAAGCGCTCGCGTTTCTTGCCGCGCTCAATCGTGATATCACTGCCGCGGGAGCGCAATTGCATGTAAGGACGAGCGCCCAAAAATGTGTATCGCCCAATCTGCTCTCCGCGTTCCACCGACTCGAGCAGGAAGGCATTTTCTTCTCCGCGAAAAATCGCGAGCGAGGCGGAGACGGGAGTCAGCAAATCGGCCATCACCGACTTAATCACCGGCACCAGCGTCGCATCCTTCGCAAGCTGCGCGAACTCTTTGTAATCGGGACGGATCATTAAGCATTCACCGCTGAGGACGCGGAGCTTGCCAGGAGAAGCAAAGCGTCGGCCCCACGGGGTAATGACGTTTTACCAGAGGGAACGAAACTTTGCGAACCGCGGGATGCGGGCAGTTACAAAATTTTCTTGCCGAACGCTGACAGCGCCAACTCCACCGCCAGATCGGCGGTGCGATTGTGTTCGTCGATTACCGGATTCACTTCGACAATTTCGAAGCTCAGCATGCGGCCGTGGTCGGCGATGATTTCCATTGCCAGATGCGCCTCGCGATAGGTCGCGCCGCCGCGAACCGGAGTGCCCACGCCCGGGCGCATCTTCGGGATCGACCCAATCCATATCGAGCGAGACGTGATAACCGGCGGTGCCGCGTCCGGCCATCTGCAGCGCCTCTTCCATAACTGTGCGCATGCCGCGCTCGTCGATGTCGCGCATGGTGAAGACGCCGATGCCCGCTTTGCGGACGTTTTCTTTTTCGATCGCATCAATGTCGCGCACGCCGACCAGCACGCAATTTTCCGGCGAGACCTTGGGAGAAAAGTTGAGAATATTCGCCAGTTCCGGCGGGCCCCAGTCCCATGATCGCCGCCAGCGGCATGCCGTGCACGTTTCCGCTGGGAGAACTGTCCGGGGTATTGATGTCGGTGTGGGCGTCGATCCAGATCAGCCCGATCTTCTGATTCTGCCGGCGATAAAATTCCGCCACGCCAGAGACCGTTCCCGCGGCCACCGAATGATCGCCACCGAGGACCAGCGGAACTTTGCCGGCTTCGAGCGTCTTCAGAACCAGTTCGGCCTGCTTGATGCAAGTCGCGGTAATTTCTTTCAGATATTTGGCGTGCGGATCGCCCTTCGTTCTTCTGCTCGGCGATAGCGACTGCGATGTTGCCCGCATCCTCGACCACGTGGCCGAACTGCTTCGAGACGCGCTTCAAGTCCGGCAACGCGCACCGCCGATGGCCCCATGTCAACCCCGCGGCGCGATTGGCCGAGATCCAGGGGAACACCAATGACGCGGATCTTCCTGGGGAGCAATGTTGGTAGTGAGCGACGTGAGCAGTCATAGCTTGGCATTGAATCATTGAGTCATTCGAGTCATTGAGTCATTCAACAGCCGACACTTCGGATGTCCGGAGATGATTCAATGACCCGATGACTGAACGACTCAATTACTTTACGGGTACAGCCGGTGCAGCGTTCGTGGCAAACGGGATTGTCTCTCTAACGTGCTCGAGACCGCAAATCCATGCTACGGCGCGTTCGATTCCCATGCCGAAGCCGCCGTGCGGCACGCCGCCATATTTTCGCAGATCGAGATACCACTTGAACGCCTCTTCCGGCAAATTGTGCTCGCGAATTCGCTGCAGCAGCAGTTCGTACGAAGCCATGCGCTGCGAGCCGCCGATGATTTCGCCATAGCCTTCGGGCGCCAGCACGTCCACGCATAGCGCCAGCTCGGGGCGCTGCGGATCGGGCTCCATGTAAAAAGCTTTTACCTTGGCGGGATAGCGGTGGACCATCACCGGTTTGTCAAACTGCGAAGAAATATAAGTTTCGTCGGGAGAGCCGAAGTCGCCGCCCCACTCAAACTTTGTTTCCAGCGCGCCTTTGGCATGGCCCTCCTGCAGTATCTTTACGGCTTCGTCATAAGTGATTCGCGGGAATGGCGGTTGCGATCTTTTCGAGCTTCGAAACGTCGCGTCCGATCGTTTGCAGATCGGTGCGGCGTTTTTCGAGGCAGCGCTTCACCAGAAAACTGATCAGGCCCTCGGCGAGATCCATCAGGTCGTCGAGCGTGGCGTACGCCACTTCGGGCTCGACCATCCAGAATTCGGTCAGATGACGGCGGGTCTTCGATTTTTCAGCGCGAAAGGTCGGACCGAAAGAATAGACCTTGCCGAAAGCCATCGCCGTCGCTTCGATGTAGAGCTGGCCGGACTGCGTGAGGTAGGCCTGCTCGTCGAAGTAATCTACCGGGAACAAAGTCGACGTTCCCTCGCAGGCCGCCGGTGTGAGAATCGGCGGATCGGTCAACATGAATCCGCGGTCATCAAAAAAATCACGGGCGGCTTTGATGATTTCGGCGCGAACCCGCAGAATGGCCGCCTGGCGCGGGGTTCGTACCCAGAGATGGCGGTTGCTCCATCAGGAAGTCGACGCCGTGCTCTTTCAGGGAGATTGGGTACGGTTCGTTCTCCGATACGCGCTGCAGCACTTGCACGTTCGAAACATCCAGTTCGTATCCCCCCGGCGCACGCTTATCCGCGCGAACTTTGCCCTCCACGATGACGCTTGACTCCTGCGTCAAACCTTTGATCGCGTCAAAAACTTCCGGAGCAACCGCGTTCTTCGGAACTACGCCTTGAATGGTGCCGCTGCCGTCGCGAAAATGCGGGAACAGAAGCTTCCCGCTTTCGCGCAGGTTGTAGAGCCAGCCGCGAATGGTGACGGTCTGGCCTTCATGCTTGCCGATTTCAGCGATAGTGGATATGGGACTCATGACAATTTGCTTGCTTTCCGCGCGAACACGGGCGAGGACGCCCGTGCCCCCTGCATTCGGGTCTTGTGGAGGCACGGGCGCCCTCGCCCGTGCAATCTTCAAGATTATGCGGGAACCAGATTGCCGAAAACTTCGCCCATCTTCTCGATCGAATTGATTTTCTCGTTCTCTTCAATTTCCAGCAGGAGCGGTGGTTTGTGCGGCGCCTGGTTCAGTAGCTCCATCGTTGACTTCCAGTCAATGGTTCCCTCACCGGGCCAAAGGTGCGAGTCTTTGACTTTGTCGTTGTCGTGCACATGCGTCGAGTGAATGTGATTTTTTACCGTCTCGAAAGCCGAAGCGACATCGCCCATCATGTTGGCATGGCCGGTGTCGAAGCAGACACCCACATCATCCATATGGCTGGTGCGTATCAACTCCACCAGGCGATCGGGCGTCGAAAGCTCGTTGGGAATGTTTTCCAACAAAATGCCGCACGCCGAGCGGCTTGGCAAAAGCTCGCAGATGCTCGACCGAAGTCATGGCCGCTTCAAACTTTCGGTCGTTGAAAGACTCGTTCGGCACGCCAATATGCTGAATCAGAAATCGGAAAGGAATATGCTCGGCCACTTCGATGGCGCGCTTGATTTCGTCCATAGCTTCGATCCGCGCGGCGCGGTCGGTGGAAGCGATGTTGATCGGCGGCGAGCCACGCGTCCCCACTCGTAGTCGGCGTAGAGCGGCGCATGCACCGAATGCAAGCGGGATGCCGCTGGTTCGGAACCAGTCCGCGATTTCGCGAATGTGTTGCTTGCGGTTGGCGTAATCCAGGTGCTGGCGCGCGCCGAAAATCTCGATGGCTTGAGCACCGCCGCTGACCAGCTTATCGAGCAGGCCGGGATGCAGCCGCTCCTTGACGAAAATGTAAGTGGAAACTGCTTTCAGCATATTTCGTCGTCGGGGCGTTCACCCCAAATACCTGAAAATATTCGGCCTGTTGAGGCTAGCGTAGTGCGCGCGAGAGAGTCAAATCATCTATTTGGAGGTTTACGAGTTCGCTTTATCTTCTTGATTCTTGACCCGGACGGCTTCGCTTTGGCCGACACCATCGCATGAGACTTCCTGATGCAGCGGTCGATTTCGGAGTCCGGAAGAGCCTCCAGGCTTTCAACCATTACCCACTTGTAGCGACCGACGTATGGCGCCGGCGCCACGCCCTCATTCTCGATCAGCTCCAGAAATTCCTCTGGATCGCATTTGAATATGACCCGCTGCGGAACGCTCGACAGACTGACCATGACGAATATTTTCCCGCGGACCTTGAAGCAAAGTTCGTCCTCCCATTGCAGGTTCTCAGTCGCATCAGGAAGCGAGAGACACAAAGCTCTCAGCGCGTCGAAATTCATTGTTCCGTTCATGGCAATCTTAAGCAGCGTTTTTCAAACCTGCTCGCGCGCTTCGCCCAAGGTCAAATTCACGTCGATGCGACGTTTGCCACGATAGATGGTAACGCGCACGGTGTCGCCGGCGCGATGGTTGTTCATCATTTGCGCCAGTTGCTGCTGGTCCTGAATATCCTGGCCGTCGATGGCAACGATCAAGTCGCCGCCCACCATGATCGGAGTATTCCCCAGGTATGCGCGTTCGGTGCCACCTTTCAAACCGGCATGTTCGGCGGCACCTCCAGGCAGCACGCGCTGCACCAGCAGCCCGTAATCCGCGGGCAGGCCAAGTTGGTCTGCGATGTCCGGACCGATGGCCAGGGTGACAACCCCCAGCACCGGCCGACGCACTGCTGACCAGGGTGATCAGATCATTGAGCACGGCCTTGGCAGTGTTGATGGGAATTGCAAATCCGATGCCGGCGTTCTGGCCGACGTTGGAAGCAATCATGGTATTGATGCCGATTACTTCGCCATGCGAATTCAGCAGTGGGCCGCCGGAATTTCCCGGGTTGATGGCAGCGTCGGTCTGAATGGCTTCATCGATGTTGATGCCGTTCGGTTCCTGTACCGAGCGGATCGGAACTCACGATTCCGCTAGTCAGCGTTCCCGCCAGTCCGAAGGGATTTCCGATGGCATAAACTTTCTGTCCCACCTGCAAGTTCTTGGAATCGCCCAACACCATGGCACTCAGATCCGGGGCTTTGATCTGGACGATTGCCAGATCGTGCGAGCGGTCGGTGCCCACAATCGTCGCGCGATATTTCTTGCGATTATGCAGTGTGACTTCGACTCTGCCGGGCGTCGGCGACTCACGTGGTAGTTGGTCAGCACGTGACCATCTTTATCGATGATGAAGCCCGAGCCTTGGCCCTCCTGCGGAACCAGCCCGTAAAAGAAATCGAATGCCACCGCCTTCGAGGTGACGTTGACCACCGAGCCAATGTTCTTGCGATAGACGGAAATATTGTTCTGCTCATCTGGGTCGAGAGGCCGTTCGGTGGCGGCTTCGGTGATTTCGACCTTCGAAGGCGGTGAGGTGATGGTCCGGAAGGTGGACGAGCGATAAGTGGTGAAGTAAAAGAACCCACCGACTAAAATCGCCGCGATGGCAATAGGGCGAAGAAGCTTCATCGTCTCGAGACCTGTCTTCATTGGATGACGGGATATTTGCCAAGCAGTATTTTATTGGGGTTCCCTGGCGTTGGGAATAATGCGTCAACTTCGCTATCAGTATAAAGGTGCGCAATCGTTTGACAATTCAATGCACTCTCTTTAGGTTACTACTTCCAGCGCGCCGGTTCTGCCTGAGCCTTGTCCAAGCGGAACATTTCATTTGCCTTGCTGCTGCTTACGCTCGGCGCATTGGCAGTTCATGGCTATCATCCTTACGCCGAAGACGCCGAAATTTATTTGCCGGGAATCAAGAAGCTTCTGCATCCGGCCCTGTATCCCGTCGGGAACCGAATTCTTCGAATCGCACGCCAGCCTGACGTTTTTTCCTAACCTGATTGCTGCTTCAGTTCGCACTGACGCACATCCCTTTCGACTACGCGATTTTCATCTGGTACCTGGCTCGATTTTCCTTTTGCTGCTGGCTTGCTGGGAATTCAGCGGATCTGCTTCGATATCAGCACGGGCGCGATGGGGAGCAGTTGCGCTGATCGCTTCGCTACTTACCCTTCCGGTCGCCGGCACCGCTCTCTATTTGATGGATCAGTATCTGAATCCACGAAATCTGGCGGCGTTTGCGGCAGTTTTTGCCGTGACCCGAGTGCTGGAAAAAAAATACTGCGCGCCTTCGCGTGGATTGTTTTTGCGGCCGCCGTACATCCGTTAATGGCGTCATTCGCGCTTGCCTTCTGCGCAGTTGTGATCTTTTTAGACAAGGTGAGAACGCCCGCGCTTGCAATGGTTGCGGTGTCCCCTTTTGCAAATTTCTTCGCCCCGCCAAGCCCTGCCTATCGCGAGGCCATGCGCTTTCATATTTCGCACTTTTTGCCGCAATGGCAGTGGTATGAATGGCTGGGACTGCTCGCGCCATTTGCGGTGCTCATGGGAATCGCCCGCCTGGCACGATACGCAAATCTGAAGAATCTCGAACGCGTCTGCCATACCGCCGTGGTGTATGAGTTGGTGTATTTTGTGATCGCGCTGGTGATTGCAATCCCCCAACGCTTCGAAGCGCTGGCCCGATTGCAGCCGCTGCGCAGCCTGCACTTCGTCTACATGGTCATGCTGATGGCGATCGGAGGGTTGGTCGCTGAATACATCTTGAAAGGCCGCGTCTGGCGATGGCTGTTACTGTTCCTGCCTCTGGGCGCCGGCATGTTTCTTGCCCAGCGCCAGCTGTTCGCCTCAACTGCACATATAGAGTGGCCCTGGGTTGCGCCTAAAAACCAGTCGGAGCAGGCATTCCTCTGGATTCGCCACAACACGCCGACGGATGCGCAGTTTGCGATCGATCCTTTTTACATGGAGGCACCCGGAGAGGACAGAATCGGTTTTCGCGCTCTGGCCGAGCGTAGCCGCCTTGCCGACGCCAACAAAGACAGCGGCGCGGTCGCCATGTTTCCGCCCCTGGCCGAAGAGTGGTGGGAGCAGTTTCAGGCGCAGAAAAATTGGCAGCATTTTACGCGAGCAGACTTTTTGCAGCTGCGGGAAAAATCTGGGGTGGACTGGGCAGTTTTACAGACACCATCGACTTTGGGTTTTCCTTGCCCCTACGCAAATCAGACGGTGACTGTGTGTCGGATCGAGCCGTGAGTTCGAAAAACCTTTAACCACAGAGAACACAGGGTTCCACAGAGGAACGCCACGGAGTAAAAATCCTCTGTGTTTTTTACTCTGTGGAACGCTGTGCTCTTGTGGTTAAAGGTTTTCGGAAGCAAATGCGCCTGAAGAAGCCTTAATAACCCGCTCTGGCCTCCAGCACGCCGCGCTCATAATAGTCGGCGGATCGCGGCTCAATCTTGCGTCCCTCATTGCTGAAGATGGGAAACTTAGCCAATCCCCATCGCTGCATCGCGAACTGCAAAGTCGTTGCCAGCACGCCCAATCCGTACTTAACGCTGCGGCGGAAATTGATCGATGAGGCCTCGGGAAAATATTTGGTCGGGCACGATACTTCGCCGATCTTGAAGCCAAAATAGGCGCATTGCGCCAGCATCTGATTGTCAAAGACGAAGTCGTCAGAGTTTTCGAGCAGCGGCAGCTTAATCAGGACTTTACGACTAAAGGCGCGATACCCGGTGTGGTATTCCGAAACCTTGATCCGGAGAAACAGGTTTTCAAACGCCGTAAGAAAGCGATTGAACACGTATTTGTAGAGCGGCATACCGCCCCGTAAGGCCTGCCCGCCTATAATTCTCGACCCCAGCACCACGTCATAGATCCCGTACGCCACCATACTGGCCATGGCAGTGACCAGCAGCGGTGTGTACTGGTAATCGGGGTGGACCATAATCACCACGTCAGCGCCTTCAGCCAGGGCCTCGCGGTAGCAGGTTTGTTGATTACGCCCGTAACCGTAATTTCGGTCATGAACGAAGTGCACCAGGCCTAATTCGCGGGCCACTTCCACGGTGCGATCGGCGCTGTTGTCATCGACCAGAATGCGGATGTCGACGATGTCAGGCAGCTCCTGGACCGTGGCAGGCAGCGTTTTCTCCGCATTATATGCGGGCATAACCACGGCTATGCGCTTTCCGTTAAGCATGCGAATATGGACGGTATCTGAGTGTGATGACGGCAAAAACCAGCTCTCAGGTACACTCCATTATAAATCATGGCCTCCAGCGTTTCCGCGCCCAGAAGGGTACCTGTAGCCACTAATGGCATCGTCCTGATTCACGCCGATTTCCTGATCACCGGGATCGTCATGACCTTTATCGGGCCCATGCTGCCGATCCTCGCCGCACGCTGGTCGCTGACCGACGCCCAGTCGGGATGGCTCATTTTCATGCAGTTTTTCAGCTCGATGTTTGGCATGCTGGCCTCAGGATTATCGGTTCAGCGGCTGGGCTACCGAACCACTTTGATCATTGGTTCATTGTTGATGGCGTCAGGCACGGCGGTGCTGGCCTCGGGCCCATGGAGCGTGGGCATCATCGCAGTCTGCGTTCTCGGAGTGGGCTACGGGATCACGACTCCGGCCGGCAATCTTCGGACCGCGGAGATCAACCCCGACCGCAGCGCAGCGGCGCTGAACGTGATCAATGCAGTCTGGGGCATTGGCGCCATGAGTTCTCCCTTTCTTGTCGCCGTCGCCCAACGCGAACACCATCCCGCATATTTCCTTTATGGAACGGCCGGGGCCCTGCTTCTGCTTCTACTGGCTTTGTTGCTCTCTCGCTTCGTTCCCGATACTCATGCCCACAGCGAAACTCCCGTGGCTGACTCGGTTTTGTGGAACGACGGTGTTTTGCCGCTCATCTGCGCTCTGTTCTTTGTTTATGTGGGCACGGAAACTTCGTTTGGGGCATGGGTCGCCACCTACGCCCGCCGCATCGACTCGCGGGCCCATACTTTCGCGATTATGACGCCCGCCTTTTACTGGGGAGCGCTGTTATTGGGCCGGGCGCTGGCTCCAATAATCCTGCGCTTTCGGTCCTCTCTCGCCATTGCTCGTGGCGGTTTAGTTGTCGCGCTGCTCGGCGGTGGAGCTCTGGTCGCGGCCCATGGAATCATGTTGGTTGTTCTAGGCGCGCTGCTCGCAGGATTTGGCCTGGCTTCGATCTTCCCAATTAGTGTTTCGCTGCTTCCCGGGTGGTTTGGAGGATCCGCTCGACGAAGCAGCGGCGCCGTCTTTGCCAGCGGAAACATCGGCGGTGCAGTTGTTCCCTGGTTTATGGGCGAGGTTTCAACTCACGCTGCCAGCCTGCGGCTGGCGTTTCTGGTTCCTTTGCTCGGTGTCTCGGCCATGCTGCTGTTTTACTTGACCAACAAGGCCACCTCGCGGCGGCAAGTAAAGGCTTCGGATTTATTGTTAAACTAGCCCTTAGCAACATGCCTCGCACATTATTTGAAAAGTTGTGGGACGACCACATCGTGGCGGCTCCAGCCGACCAGTCCCCGCTCTTGTACGTGGATCTGCATCTGGTTCATGAGGTCACTTCGCCCCAGGCTTTTGACGGACTTCGCGCCGCCGGCCGCAAAGTTCGGGAGCCCCTGCGGACGATTGCGACGGTCGATCACAATATCCCTACAGAGCCGCGCGGCACGCCTATTACCGACGCGATTGCCAGGCGGCAAATCGAAGCGCTGCAGCAAAACTGCCGAGACTTTGGTGTCCACCTGTTCGACATGGATTCGCCTGATCAGGGCATCGTGCACGTGATCGGGCCCGAGTTAGGTTTTACCCAACCGGGAATGACCATCGTCTGCGGTGACAGCCATACCAGCACTCACGGCGCCTTCGGGGCGCTGGCTTTCGGCATTGGCACCTCTGAAGTGGAGCATGTCTTGGCCACCCAATGCCTTCAGCAGCGCAAGCCGAAGACTATGCTGATCCAGGTCAAGGGCAAGTTGGCGGACGGAGTGACCGCGAAAGATCTGGTGCTCGGCATACTGGGTAAAATCGGCACCGACGGAGCGACCGGCCACGTGATCGAGTACGCAGGCGAAGTCGTGCGGACGCTTTCCATGGAAGGCCGCATGACGGTCTGCAACATGAGCATTGAGGCAGGCGCTCGCGCTGGAATGATTGCGCCGGATGAAACGACATTTGCCTACATTAAGGGTCGGCCTTTCGCGCCCGGCGGCAAGGATTGGGACGCTGCGGTCACCCGATGGCGGCAACTGACTTCTGATCCCGGAGCTAAGTACGATCAAGTCATAGAAATTAACGCCGACGAGTTGGCCCCATTCGTGACCTGGGGAACAAATCCCGGAATGGTAGTGCCGATCACTGGACGCGTGCCCGATCTTCCTGCAAACGGCGCCGAGCGGCCAAATGCGCAACGCATGCTCGAATACATGGGCCTTGAGCCCGGCACGCCGGTCGAAAAAATTCGTATTGATCGCGTGTTCATCGGGTCATGCACGAATTCGCGTTTGGAAGATTTACGTGCAGCGGCGAGAGTTGCCAGGGGCCACAAAGTCGCGGAAGGGGTTCGCGCCATGGTGGTTCCGGGCTCGCAGAATATAAAACGTGCGGCTGAAGAGGAAGGTCTGCACCGAATCTTTCAGGAGGCAGGCTTTGAATGGCGCGAGTCCGGGTGCTCGATGTGTCTGGGCATGAATCCCGACATCCTGAATCCTGGCGAGCGTTGTGCCTCCACCAGCAATCGCAACTTTGAAGGACGCCAGGGGCGTGGCGGGCGCACGCACTTGCTGAGTCCGATGATGGCCGCGGCGGCAGCAATCGCGGGTCATTTCACCGACATTCGCAGCTGGAAGTTTCACAGCGAATGATTACGGTTTCCTCCGCGTGGTTTTCCTCTGTGAAACTCTGTGTTCTCTGTGGTTAGCTTTTTAAACCTTTAACCACAGAGATCACTGAGTTTCACGGAGGAACGACACAGAGAAAGAAGACATTATGCAGCCATTCCGCAAACATCAGGGCAAGGTCGCGCCGCTTTACCGCGCGAATATCGATACCGACCAGATCATTCCTAAGCAGTTTTTAAAGAAAATCGAGAAAACCGGATTCGGAGAATTTCTCTTCAACGACTGGCGCCGCTCGCCGGAGGGCAAGCCCAACTCGGCGTTCGTGCTCAACCAGCCGCAATATTCGGGGGCCAGCATACTGGTCGCGGCCAAAAATTTCGGCTGTGGCTCATCCCGCGAACACGCCGTCTGGGCATTGGCAGATTACGGGTTTCGCGCCGTCATCGCACCCTCGTTCGCGGACATCTTCGCTAACAACTGCGTGAAGAACGGGGTGCTGACCGTAGTTCTGAACGAACAACAGTCCGAAGAAATTGCACGCCGAGCATCTGACATTCCTGAATATCAGGTGACAGTGGACCTTGAACAACGCACGGTTACAGATAGTCAGGGTCTAGCGGCAAACTTTCAAATCGACGAGTTCACCCGCCACTGCTTGTTCGAAGGACTGGATGACATTGGCCTGACCCTTCAGCATCAGGCGGAAATTTCCGCTTACGAATCCAGGCATCCCGTACCCGCAGCGTGGAAATCATAAGGTCGCGCAGCCCGATCACACGCCATGAACCGGATTTCAATTAAAACCCATAAAAAACGGGAAGTGCTCGATATCACCGATCGGATCGAACAGGAACTCGGAAAGAGCAGTTCCGGCATATGCCACCTGCTGGTTCTTCACACTACGGCGGCGCTCACCACGGCTGATCTCGATCCCGGAACCGATCTTGACATGCTGGACGCGTTCGAAGCCATGATGCCCAAGTTGCATTATCGCCATCCTCACAATCCAGCTCATGTGCCCGACCACATTCTTTCCGCTTTGATCGGCACTTCGATCTCGCTTCCTTTTGAGAAAAAGAAGCTTCTGCTTGGCACCTGGCAACGGGTTGTGCTGATCGAACTTGACGGCCCGCGCGAGCGCGAACTCGCAATCAGCATCTCAGCCGAGGCGTGACCTAATGCACATTGGTCGAAGCATGGGGAGTGATCGGCACTCGTCCGGGTTTTGAGGGTGCGCTCATGGCTGACGGCATCGAACCGCCTGCGGCTGGAGCGCCCGGAGGCGGCGGGGGCTTCAACTTGTCTTTAACCGCATCGGAGATTTTGTCGGCATTGGCCAATAATAGGCTCACCTGCCACATTTCGGTGTCATTCAGGATGTGCTTGAACTCCGGCATGGCAGTGAGCCGGATTCCATTCGCAACCTTCCAGTAAGTCTCCCCCGCAGGATCGTCCGTTACACCATGACCTTTGAATAGCTGAGGCGGTTTGGGAAACATACCCTTGGCCATCGGCGTTTGCTCGGTATTTGGAAGGCCATGGCATATGGCGCAGTTCCGCTGATAAATGTCCGCTCCCGCCAGGTATGCAGTTTCGTCGGCCGCAATCGGAATCGACTTGGGCATCTCCTTTTCAATGTGAGCCTGGAGCGCCTTGTTGGCAAAAAACTTCTCCATGGGCATCGGTTTGTCTTCGACGGCGGCCGGCGCCATTCCTGACGTGAAGTAGTAGGCCGCTCCAGCCCCAATCAATAAAAATCCGATAATGATGCCGGCTAGAAACGCTCTCATGCGCAAACCCTCACTCGATGGATTTCTCTGCATCCGGAACACAGAGACCGCAAATTATAATCGGCGGATGCGCAACTTGCTGCGCTATTTCCTGATGGCGTTGTTGCTGCTTGTGGTTGCGCTCATTTCTGCGCTGACCACAATGCGGCTCGCCATCCATGTTCGGGAAGTAAAGGTTCCCGATCTCAGCGATAAAACTCCCGCCGAGGCAACGCGTTTGGCCGAGCAGAATGATCTGGTCGCGCAGGTGGACAGCAAATATTACAGCAGCATCATTCCAGAAGGACGGGTGCTTTCTCAGACTCCTGCCGCCGGAACGCTGGTTCGCAGTGGATGGGAAGTGCGGCTGGCTCTCAGCCTCGGTCCACAGCGGGTTACGATTCCGCAGGTGGTTGGCAAAAGCGATCGCGCTGCCGCCATTAGCATCGCCGAGCGCGGCCTGCAGCTCAGTTCCACCGACAATGTTCAATTGCCTGGAACAACCCCTGGACAGGTGATCGCCCAGAATCCGCCTGCGAATGCCACTGACGTTTCTGCCCCCAAGGTAAGCCTGTTGGTGACGCAGTCCCCGTCACCCAAGGCTTACGTGATGCCCAGCTTTGTTGGAAAAACCCTGGGCACCGCAACCGCTATTCTGCAGAATGCGGGATTCGTGGTTGGCTCGGTTACATTTGCGCCTTCCACTCCAGCGAACCCCGCTCCGGCAGCCTCGCAGGTAAACCCGCCGGCCACAGCAGCCCAAACTACTCCTTCGCCTTCGTCCATCGTTGTTTCGCAAGAGCCTACGACGGGGCAGAAAGTGATTGCCGGCAGCGCAATTAACTTTGTGGTCAGATGAGGCTACCTTTTTTCGAGAATCGCCGCGAAAAAACCGTCGCTCGAATGAACCCCGGGTACGGTGCGCAGGTAATAGCCGCTCAATAAAGAATCGAGGTTGTCGACGGCAAGTTCACGACTCTCTTTTAGGCGCTGCAATTCGTCGCGGCAGTCGACAAGAACAAATTCTGGATTCGCGGCTAGAGTCTTTTGGACTACCTCTTGGTTTTCTTCCGGCTCCAACGAGCAGGTGGAGTAGATCAACCGGCCATGTGCGGCGACCCGCTGCATTGCCGACGACAGGATTTCCATCTGGTACGCCTGCATTCGGCCAAGGTCCTCACTTTGGAGCCGCCACTTGATTTCGGGGTTTCTGGCCAGTGTGCCGGTGCCTGAACATGGAGCGTCGACCAATACTCGATCGAACTGCTGGGTGACGGGCGGATGGCGAACGTCGGCGGCAATCACGCGAACGTTATCGGCTGCGGCCAGCTTTTTGAGCAGCGCTGCGCGGTGCGGATGCACTTCCATCGCCAGGATTGTGGATGCAGGATTCTGCTCGGCAATGATTCGAGTCTTGCCGCCAGGGGCAGCGCAGCAATCCAGAATTGCGGTCCCTTTTCCAACTAACAATGCGACCAGTTGAGAAGCTTCGTCCTGAATCCCGAGTCGCCGCTCGCGAAAGGCTCTGGCTTTCGTAATATCACCGGAAGCTACGACGAAAGCGTTTGCCAGCAGAGATCCGGGTTCAAGGCAAACGCCGTCCGCTCTTAATTCTTCCACTAACAGCGCGGGGACAGCCGCCCGACTTATGCGCACACTCTGCTTCGGCGATGAGTTGTCGTAATCACAAATTTTGCGCGCGATGTCGCCGCCGTAAGTTCTCGCCCAGCGTTCGACCAGCCAATCGGGATGTGAAACGTCATTCCAGTCATGCGTGCCTTTATCGATCTTTCGCAGTACTACGTTAACCATTCCCGCGGCCGACCGCTTTCGCGCCTGTTTCACCAGCTCCACGCTCTGGTTGACGGCCGCATGAGTGGGAATGCGATCGAGATATAAAAGTTGATAGACGCCCAGCCGGAGCGCAGTCAGCACTTCTTTATCGAGTTTTGCGAGTGATTGAGTGGAGTGTTCTGCAATATGCCGATCAAGTGCGCCCCGCCAGCGGAGCACTCCCATAACCAGCTCAGTTAGCAGCCCGTGGTCGGCAAGAGACAGCTTTGAGAAGCGCGAGGAATGCAGCAGCTCGGACGCATACGCATCCGTCGTCTCAATCCGCAGCAGGATTTCGAAAGCCGCAGCACGAGCGGGAGAAACCGGCATAGGAAGATTGTAGAGGGAGCGAAAGGGACTGGATTAGTGTCAGGGCGGCGATGCCAAATTTGATTGGGATTGGGATTGGCCCGCAGGCCGATGAGTGGCCTAGTTTCCGATACTCTCCCCTGGCTCCGGGCGGTACCCATGCACAAAATCACGCGCTGAGATTCTTTTCTTACCTTCCGGCTGCACTTCCAGCAATTCCAGCGACGTCGAATTTCCGCAGCCCACGAAAAGCTCGTCGCCTTTTATCCGAAGCTGCGCCGTCGGAACTTGCTCTTCACTTGCTTTAGCGGCGGTGACGCCGAGAGATTTCCCGCGAAATGTGGTGAACGCTCCCGGCCAGGGTTGGAACCCTCGCAGCCGGTTATAAATTTCCCGGGCGTCCCGGCTGAAGTCGATGCGCCCATCTTCTTTCGTGAGTATCGGCGCCAGGGTGGCTTCGTCATTTTTCTGCGGCACAGGCCTTATGGTTCCCTGGTCCAGACGGCGTAAAGTTTCAACCATCAGGTCCGCGCTGATGGCCGCCAGCCGCGGTGATAAAGTTTCGGCAGTATCTTCATCCAGAATTGCCAGCTCTTCCTGCAACAGAATGTCGCCGGTATCCAGACCCTCATCGATCTTCATAGTTGTCACGCCGGTGACCTGCTCGCCTTTCGCGATCGCCCATTGAATGGGCGCGGCCCCACGATATTTGGGCAGCAGCGACGCATGCAGGTTGATGTTGCCGTACTTCGGCAGCTCAAGCATCCACGTGGGAATAATTCGTCCATAACCGACAACGATGATCGCAGCCGGCGCAATCTCATTGAGCTTAGCCCGCAGTTCCTCGTTCTGTTTGATTTTTTCCGGTTGATAGACTTCCAATCCCAGCCGCAACGCAGCCTGTTTCACCGGAGAAGCAACCAGTCCGAGCCCTCGACCTTTTGGCCGGTCAGGTTGCGTGAGCACGAGGGGCGTCTTGAAACCAGCCTCAGCCAGCTTCTCGAGCGTGGGTACCGCGAATTGCGGAGTGCCGCAAAAAACCAGATTTGCAGGTTGCATCGCGCCTGTGGTCGTTTCAGAGAAAGTGAAACGGACTAATAGATCATGACACAGAGACGATTGGTCGAGGCGAGCCGCCGATTAGCTTTGTTCGATGAAGGAAGCTTCCCAGGCTTGGGGATCTGGAAGTTCCATGCTGGTTTCTACGCGATTGCGGCCGTTTCGTTTGGCCTGATACATGGCGGAATCAGCCACCGCGACCAGGAATTCGGGATCGCTGTCGGCCGTGCCCAGCGTAATTCCCACACTAACCGTGAGCGTGACGTTATCGTTCCCCAGTTCCACGCCTTCATAGCTGATGGCCTCACGTATGCGTTCTGCAAGCCTTTGCGTCAAACCCAGATCGCAATTTGGCGCCACCACTAAGAATTCCTCTCCTCCGTAACGACCGACCAGATCATAAGGCCGCAGGGTGGATGAAATTCTCTGCACGACCGCAAGCAGAGCGGCATCGCCCGCGCCATGGCCGTAGCGATCGTTGATACGCTTGAAGTGGTCCACGTCCGCCAGCATAATGCCCAGACTTTGATTTTCACGGCGGCAGCGGGCCAACTCCCGCCGCAGCACATCGCGAATCGCGCGCCGGTTGAGGACTCCGGTGAGTGAATCGTGCTCTGCATGGAAGCGCAACGATTCCTGGGCCTGCAGCAGTTCAAACTTGGCCTTCTGAATCGCTGTGAGCATGGCATTCACCGTGCCTGCGAGCGAACTCAGTTCGTCCTTGCCTTCAGCGTCCAACCGCAGTGACAGATCGCCGCTGATCGTCACCTGTTTGATCTTGTGATTTAGAGATTCCACCCGCGCCAACAGGTTCTGCTCCAATACGATTAAAAGCACGGCGGTATGCACTGCGCCGGCGACCATCAGAAGGAATAGAAGATAGCGGGTAACTTTTTCGCCTTCAGAGTACAAGTCAGAGGGTATGCGGGCCACCAGCAGCCGTTTGGTCACTCCCGACATATCTACCAGCGGCACGTATGCCAGCATGGTCGAATCGCTCTCCAGCGATACCGAGCTGGTGCCATCGCTCCAAAGGGTCTGCAGCGTATTAGAGGACGGTGCGTTTTCAGCAGGCTCCAGCCAGAGCGGCAAATTCATTGAGTGGGCCATGGTGGAGAGCAGGTTCTCGCTCAATCCTCTGCCCATTACCAGCGTGCCTCGGGGCGTTCCGTCGCCCCGGCTAGTCAGGATCGGCTCATAAGCCAATAGAAAAAGACGTCCGTTAATTTCAAGTATGCCGGTCAGGGATGAGTGACGTTGACTCGCCGGATTGGAGGTGTAAGCGGCCGCAATTTCGTTGAGATTATTCTCACCGATCGGCCAAGTGCCGGTCTGCTTGCTTAACGTGGGATGACCAGCGCGGTCCATCAGCAGGAAAAGATTGATCTGAATAATGTTAAAAGTGTCGTCCGTCAATTCTGTCTGGGCGTAATCGTTGTTGCGCCCGGCCATGAAGTCATAGGTCCGGTCCCATTGCGCATAATCTCGCGCCATGGTCGAAAGCTGCGTCTGCTCGTTCTCCAGATGGTTCTGAATTCGCCGAACGCTTCCGTAGGCGTAGTTGCTTTCAAGCCGGGAAAAGCCGTTCATCAGCGCAAACCTGGAGACAAAGTAGACAGCCGCCAAAAAGGCGCCTAGAGCAAGCGCGGAATAAAGCAAAATTTTCTTGCGAATCGTCATATGGCGGCGCGACTGGCCGGGTTACGCAAATTGTTCCTGCCCGCTTCTTCGCAGGGTTTGTTTAACTCATTCGCCAAGACTTGGCGACGGGTGCGCCTCCTGAATTCAAAGCACTTGCGCCTGCTGAACGTATCGGCACAACGGCCTAAACATAACATCGCAGCACTCATTTTTAGGCACGCCACGGGACGGTTCCTGAACTTTGGTAACCATGGGTTGTGACTGTCTTGAGCCGGACAAATTTGGCGCCAGGGAAGGTTGCACCCCTAGGGGCTAAGCCTTTCTTAGCCCAAGGGATGAGAGGATCGCTTTGGTGAGGATTTCCAGAAGCTTACCTGGGTTTTTCATGCGCGCCACCTGCGCCGACCAGAGCACAGGATGCACCAGCGAAAGTGGCACTGGTAGGGTGGCCAAAACCATCTGCCCTTTCCGGGCGGGCAAAAATGAGTAAATTTTGCGCGTAATGCCAGGTCACCCGGGAATTGTTCCAGACGCGCGGACGCAGGAAGTCGTAGCATTCGTAGCCGAGCTCCCGGAACAGCTCCGCCCAATAGGCGGGCCATTGTTCGTTCACATGCCGACGGCCGCCCTGGCCAGGGATGGCGGCCGAAAAGACCACGACCTCCGCAGCGTCACATAGGCTTTTGACAAACACCCGCGCCGCCGAAGGCGGCAGATGTTCGGCCACTTCAAGCGACAGCGCCAGGTCGAACCGGCGGTCGAGCTTAAGCGGGAGAGTGAGGTCATGAGCGGCAAAATCCTCCGGCGGAATCGCCAGTTGCCGCGCTACCCATGGCCCGTCCACCCCAAGGATTTTTTTTACCCCGAGCTCGCGCGAGATGGCGAGCCAGTTACCCGTCCCGCAACCGATGTCGATTACGCTGGCCGGCTTAACTAGGTCGAGTACCAGCGGCAAAACCTCGCGGGCAGATTCCTGCGCAGCCGCCAGCTCACCATAAAATTTCGGATCGTAATATTTTCCTTGATCGGGGCTCATGTTCAACCGTGCGCGGCAAACAATCAGCGGCGAATTATAAATGTGCGCGGCCAGCCGCCGCATTTGCTTAGCCGTGCAGGCGAATCTACAATAGTTCTCTACCCCGCAACTTATGATTCATTTTCCAGTTCCTGAAGCCCTCACCTTTGATGACGTGTTGCTGCTGCCCGCTCGCTCTGACGTAATCCCCGCAGAAGCCAACACCCAGACCCAACTCACCCGCGCCATCCGCTTGAATATTCCCGTCCTCAGCGCCGCCATGGACACCGTCACCGAATCTCACATGGCGATTGCGCTGGCGCAGCAGGGCGGCATCGGCATCATTCATCGGAATCTGACGGTTGAACAGCAGGCGGAAGAAGTCGACAAGGTAAAGCGTTCGGAGAGCGGAATGATTGTCGATCCGGTGACCATGTCACCCGACGACAGAGTTTCCGATGCGCTGGAAGTCATGCGCAAGTACAAGATTTCCGGCGTTCCAATTACCAAAAACAAAAAGCTGGTCGGCATCCTCACCAACCGCGATCTTCGCTTTGAGACCCGCTTCGATATTCCCATCAGCAAAGTCATGACCAAGGAAAATCTGATCACCGTACCGGTGGGCACGACTCTCGAAGACGCGGAACAGATCCTGCACAAACACCGCGTGGAAAAGCTGCTGGTAGTGGATGATCGCTACAACCTGAAGGGCCTGATCACGGTCAAAGACATTCAGAAGAAGCTGAAATATCCCGGCGCCGCGAAAGACGCGCAAGGCCGCTTGCGTGTAGGCGCCGCCATTGGCGCGACCGGAGACTATTTGGAACGCTCCGAAGAATTGGTGAAAGAGAATGTCGACCTGCTGGCGATCGACAGCGCGCACGGGCACTCGTCGCGAGTCTTAGAAGCCGTCAAAAAAGTGAAGGCAAAATTTCCTGAAGTTCAGGTGATTGCCGGTAATGTCGCTACTTTTGATGGCGCCTGCGAATTAGCTCGCGCCGGCGCTGATGCGATCAAAGTCGGCATCGGCCCGGGTTCGATCTGCACCACGCGGGTAGTCACGGGAGCAGGCGTGCCGCAGATTACCGCTATCGCCGAAGCCTATCGCGCCACTAAAGATGCCGGGGTTCCCATCATCGCCGACGGCGGAATCAAGTATTCGGGCGACATCACCAAGGCCATAGCGGCCGGAGCCAGCGCGGTCATGATCGGCTCGATGTTCGCGGGGACCGACGAAAGCCCGGGCGAGCTGATTCTTTATCAAGGCCGTACTTTCAAGTCTTATCGCGGCATGGGATCGCTGGGCGCAATGGCTGCAGGCTCGAGCGAGAGATACTTCCAGGTGACCTCGGGCGAAGCTTCAGCGGCAATCCCGAACATGGGTGGCGACCCCAATCGCCTGGCTAAGCTGGTGCCGGAAGGAATCGAAGGCCGCGTTCCTTACCGCGGCTCGGTTTCAATGATTCTTTATCAGATGGTGGGCGGCTTGAAATCCGGCATGGGATATTGCGGCTGCGCGACTCTTTCAGAGTTGCACCAGAAAACCCGCTTCGTGCGCATCAGCGGCGCGGGATTGCGCGAAAGCCACGTTCACGATGTGATGATTACCCGAGAAGCGCCGAATTACGCGGCAGAATAAGGAATTCGCGCGGAATCTGTTGGGTGCATACTAGAATATCCGTAACCTTGAATGTTGGATTGGTCACAATGCGAAGCTGTCGAAAGCACTCCTGGAAAAGTGAGCGGAGCCTGGGTTTTCAAGGGCACTAGAATTCCCGTGGCCGTGGTGTTCGAGAATTTTGAGGGCGGCCTCACCATTGACGAGATCGTTCGGATGTTCGACGGACTGACCCGCCCGCAGGTGCGAGCGGTTCTTGATTTCGCGGCCCAAAGCCTGGCGGGGCCGCTCAGTACCGGGTGATGCGAGTTTTATTTGATCAGGGAACGCCCGTTGGCGTTCGCGATTCTCTTCCTGGCCACGATGTAAGCACAGCCTATCAGCTGGGATGGAGCGGCCTGTCGAACGGCGAACTCTTGCGCGCTGCTGAGCAGGCTGGATTCGAAGTGCTCCTTACCACGGATAAAAATCTTATTTACCAGCGAACATAAGAAATCGCAAGATCGCAATCGTGGTTCTCGGGCAGGCGCGGTGGAGTGTTATACGGACTATGCTTAAGTTATACGGACTATGCTTAAGAAGATACGTGAGACGGTCGACTTGGCAGAGCCGGGAAGCTACGTATACATAGCTATGGAGGATGTTCCTCGAGGTCCCTGCTAGTACAGCGAGTCGTACTTGGTGACCACCCAATCTCCGCTGCGGCTATCGAGAGTCACCGAAAGCAGTTCGTCGTAGCTCGAACCGTCGCCCTGGCGCTTGGCTTTGTACTCCAGAATTCTTAATGGCGGTCGATCATCCCAATCCGCAACCTTCCATGAGATCAACGGGTGTTTTGCTTCCGAGTCACAGATAAAAGCGGCGTAGCGCTTGCGATAATCTTTTTCCCAGTCGGCGAGTTGAGCCTTGCAGTGGCCGTCGCGCATGCCCCGGAGGAACTCGCTTGCCGCCCTTTCCGACGACCGATCACGCAAAGGGTTCAGGCTGATTGACATAGGAATTTTGGTCAGCGGGTCCAAGTCGGCCGACCTATCCAGCACCGGCGGCTGATTGTTCAGCCACATTAAATAGCCGAAGAATCCAAAAATAATCAGGCATCCGACGCCCACAGCAATAGCGATCTGCACCTTCGAAAATTTCATAAAAACTCGCCCTTTGCCCGAACGCGAATATTGGCTCAAGTCTAGTCCGGCAGGTTCCAGGAGCACAGGTTACTTTCGTGGCAAGTGAGGGGCTTGTACCTTTTAAGGCAATGCGAACTTACTTTGGTGTGCCCGGCCCCGCCGCCCAACTTCGTCGGTTGGCCGACCGCATCCGCACTTATCAACCTCGTCCCTCGGATTCGAGGCCGCTGCGCTGGTTGTACCATTGAGCGGTGCACAAACTGGCGCAATCCGTGCGGGCTTATGTTCGCAAGAACGACCTGTTACGGCCCGGAGACCGGTTGGCGATCGCAGTTTCAGCCGGGGCCGATTCGGTGGCGCTTCTTCGCCTGGCACTCGAACTTCGCGATGAACTCGGAGTGGTTCTTTCCGTCGTCCATCTCAATCACCAGTTACGCGGCGCGGAGTCGGACGCGGATGAGCAGTTTGTCCGCGATCTGGCCCACCGCAATAGACTCGAAATTGTTGCCGAAAGCTTCGACGTAAAAACATTTTCGATCGAGAAGAAGTTGAGCCTTGAAACCGCCGCACGCGTGGTTCGTTATCGATTTTTTGAGAGGTTACTTAAGACTTCAGAAATGGATAAGATTGCGACCGCGCACACTCTCGATGACCAGGCTGAGACAGTGCTGTTGAAACTTTTGCGCGGCGCTGGAACGCGTGGTCTGGCGGGAATTTATCCAGGAAGAACACCCAGCGAAACAGGCATCAGCCATCAGCTCTTAGCCGTCAGCAAAGACCCCAGCCTTCATCGACGGGATAAAACCATAATTCGTCCCCTACTCGGGTCGCGTCGCTCACAGCTCCGGGACTATCTGGCTGAGGTTGGCCAGAGCTGGCGTGAGGACGCCAGCAATGACGATTTGCGGCATACCCGCAATCGTTTAAGACACAGAGATCCTCCCACGATTGCAGAGCGTGAACCCCGCCATCTGCGAAGTCCTCGCCGAGACCGCAGAAATTTCCCGCGCTGAAGAGGATTACTGGATCCAGGAGATTTCCTGCTTACTGGCCCAGCTGTGGCAGCCTGGCAAATCGCGGCGGAATCCTGAAACTATCGTCCCAATCATTGCCACTGGCTGTGCGGCGACGCTTGTTACGGGCCGTGGCCGAAGGTCTCGGCATCGCCCTCGAATTTCATCACGTGGAAGAAATCCTCGGCGGCGGGGTTTCGGTTTTGCCCGGACAATGGGAGGTCGCGCAGCACAACGATGTCGTCACATTCGCACAGATCAGTCACCGCGTCTCCGAGTATCAGTACGAGCTTCCTGTACCTGGAAAAGTCATGTCGCCGAAGCGGGCATTATCCTTGAGACATCTGTGCTGGATGGGTCAGTCGACGGTTCCTTGCGCGGTGATTTGGTTCAGCCCCGTTTCGCCCAGCAAAAATGGGTGGTTCGCAACTGGCGATCCGGCGAACGATTCTGGCCCCTTCACACCAAGGAGCCAAAAAAAATCAAAGAATTGCTGCAGGACCGGCACATTATCGGCGAGAAAGAAACGCTGGCCGGTCATCGCGGCAGGTGACGACGTGATTTGGGTTAAGCGGATTGGGCGTCGGTCGGGATTTCCAGTCCAGCGGGCAGGACGGGATATTGATTCGCGAGATTCAGAAGCAAGATGGGCCTTGATTCTCTTCAAGAATCGGCAGTACATCCGTCTTCCTGCGCGCGTTTAGCCCTGACGGCCTGTTTATCGATGTCATACCAGCCAAATCCTTACGAAATTCCGGCAATATCGTGGGTGCCGAACCCTCTGTTGCGACTTTGGTACAGAGCAGACCGTGCCCCTTCCATGACCTAAGTTATTTAAACTTCGCGCCGCGTTTTCTCGTAGACGGGGGTAGAATAATGATGGGTTATTCTATCGATCTAAATCTCCGCTGCAGCATCTAACAAAGAGTGGTCCTCCGGATTATTCCGGATTTCCGCTTGGATAGATCGATTAGGCCCCGTTTAGGAGCTTTTGGTGAATTCAACCGTTAAAACGATAATTTTCTGGGTAGTTATCCTGATCTCGGCAGTCGCCTTGTGGCAAGTGGTGAAGACCGCGAACTCCGGCCAGAAGGTTCAGGAGATCAACTTCTCGCGTTTCCTGTCGGAAGTTGATCAGGGCACGGTTAAAGAAGTCACGCTCAGCGGTCAGGAAGTTAAGGGAAAGCTGGCTGACGGTTCCTTCTTCCACCTCACCGCCCCCGCCAACTATCCGGACATGATCAAAAAGCTCCAGGACAAAAATGTCAGTATCACCGTGCAGGACGTAAGCAATAGCAGCTGGGGATGGTTGATCAATTTGCTGGCTCCCTTGTTCTTGCTGGCCGCGCTCTGGTTCTTCATGATCCGCCAGATGCAGACCGGCGGAAACAAGGCCTTATCGTTTGGCAAGAGCCGGGCCCGCCTGCTCTCGATGCAGCAGAAGAAAGTTACCTTCAAAGATGTGGCCGGCGTGGAAGAGGCCAAGGAAGAGCTGAAAGAGATTATCGAGTTCCTGCGCGAGGCGCAGAAGTTCCAGAAGCTGGGCGGACGCATTCCCAAAGGCGTGCTGCTGGTCGGGCCTCCGGGAACCGGCAAGACCTTGCTGGCGCGGGCGGTTGCCGGCGAAGCCAATGTTCCATTCTTCTCCATCTCCGGTTCGGACTTTGTTGAAATGTTCGTCGGCGTAGGCGCCAGCCGGGTGCGCGACCTGTTCGAGCAGGGCAAGAAGAATGCTCCCTGCATCATCTTCATCGACGAAATCGACGCGGTCGGACGCCATCGCGGCGCGGGCCTGGGCGGCGGACACGACGAGCGCGAGCAGACTTTGAACCAATTGCTGGTCGAGATGGACGGCTTCGAATCGAACGAAGGCGTCATCCTGATGGCGGCCACCAACCGTCCCGACGTGCTCGATCCGGCGCTGCTGCGGCCCGGACGTTTTGACCGCCGCGTGGTGGTGAATCGTCCTGATGTTCGCGGACGCGAAGAAATTCTGCGCGTTCATACCCGCAAGATTCCTTTGGCCGACGACGTTGATCTCTCCGTTTTGGCCCGCGGCACACCGGGATTCTCCGGCGCCGACCTGGCCAACATGGTGAACGAAGCGGCATTGAGCGCGGCGCGGCAGAACCGCAAAGCTGTTCTGATGTACGACTTCGAACTGGCCAAAGACAAAGTCCTGATGGGCGTCGAGCGCAAGTCGCTGATTCTCACCGAAGAGGAAAAGAAGGTCACCGCCTATCACGAAGCGGGGCACGCGCTGGTCGCCGCCAAGCTGCCGAATTCCGATCCTCTGCACAAGGTCACGATCATTCCTCGCGGCATGGCGCTGGGCGTGACCATGCAGTTGCCCATCGACGACAAGCACAACTACACCCGCGACTATCTGGAAACCGAGATCGCCATCATGATGGGTGGCCGCATCGCCGAGGAGCTTTTCCTGAACCAGATGAGCACCGGCGCCGGCAACGACATTGAACGCGCCACGGAACTGGCCCGCAAGATGGTCTGCGAGTTCGGCATGAGCGCCCTGGGGCCGCTGACCTTCGGCAAGAAAGAAGAGCAGATCTTCCTCGGCCGCGAGATCAACCAGCACCGCGACTACAGCGAAGCTACGGCGATCAAGATCGACGAAGAAGTAAGGCGCATGATTCACGACGGGTACGACACGGCCAAAGGCATTCTGGCGGCAAACCACGATACCCTGGTGCGAATCGCGCTGGCCCTGCTCGAGCGCGAAGTCCTCGACGCCAACGAACTCAAGCTGATCATCGAAGGCAAGGAACTGCCGAAGGTAGTTCCTCCGCCTCGCGGCGATGATAACGGCCTGCAACAGGTGCTCAAGCCCGAGCCGGGACGGCCTGGAATCGCCAAGGGCGGCGAGCATCCGGCCCCGGCGTAAACTTTTTCGGATATGAGAAGCGGCGGCCAAAGGCCGCCTTTTTTATTTGTCGCCTCTTTCGAATCGACCGGGATCGAAATTTTACCTAAGAGAGCCGTCAGGTTGGGTATGACCTAATTTTTAGGCCCGCAAGTCGCCTGCGATCAGGTTCTTGGCGCACGTGTTTGCGAACGCCGTGGAAGAGCGGCCCCTTCAGGGCCGCGTTGCCAATCCAGCCGCAGAAGACGCGGCCCTGAAAGGGCCGCTCTTCCACGTATATCGTGGTATATACCAAATGGCTCGCACTGCAAAATTGTTTCGCAATGGGCGCAGCCAGGCATTGCGCCTTCCCGCCGAATACAGGTTTGAGGGATCGGAAGTGTACATTCGCAAGGACGCGAAGACCGGTGACATTGTTCTTTCGCGTCGGCAGGAATCGTGGCAGGACTGCTTCGATTTGGCGGACCAGGTCGGCTTGCCTGATGAATTCCTGGGCGAGCGCAACGACGCGCCTCCGCAAAAACGCAAGCTATTTTGATGCCTGCGCGATATCTGCTCGACACCAACACTGCCAGCTACGTGATCAAAGGCAATGTTCCGCGTGTCCGCGAGCGCTTGCAGAGGGTCCCTGCTGCTGACATTGCCATCTCAGTCATTACCGAAGCCGAGCTGCGGTTCGGTGTCGCACGCCTGCCGAACGCAAAGCGCCTGTCGGTTGCGGTTGAAGAATTTCTCAAGTATGTGGAGATTTATCCGTGGAACTCACGCCAAATCTACTGAGGGTGAAACAGCTCTGGGTTTTGCAAACTAAACGGCTGGTTTTTGCGTAGGATTGGATGCAGCATTGCTCTCAGGATTATCAGCAAAACAAAAGCCGCCAGCTTTCGCTGACGGCTTCTAGCAAAACATCAGTTGTAGAGACGTAGCTAGCTACGTCTCTGCGCGATCATTTCTCGTACAGCAACACGCCTTCGTTTTCCTTCGAATCCACCGGACGGTAGAAGAGCTTGTTGTCTTCGAGGAAGACCTCGATGAATGCTGGCCGCGTGGTGATCGTGCCCTGGATCAACGCTTCCGACAGCGGGTCTTCGATGTACTTCTGCAAGGCCCTGCGTAGCGGACGCGCGCCGTAACTGCGGTCGGTCAGAGTCTGGTTGAGTATCCACTTCTTGGCTTCGTCCGCAACCGTGACCGTGATCGACTTCTGCGCCAGGTTCTGGTTGAGCTGCGTGACCATGAGCTCCAGAATCTGGATCAGGTCGCCTTCGCCCAGCGCCATGAAGATGATGATTTCATCCAGACGGTTGAGGAACTCGGGATTGAAGGTGCGTTTGACCTCGTTCTTGACCAGTTCTTCAACCTTGTCGGCGACCGCATCTTCCTTCGTCGACTGGAAGCCCAGGCCCTCGCGCTTTTGAAGGTGGCGGGCGCCGATGTTCGACGTCATGATGATGATCGTGTTCTTGAAATCGACCGTGTTGCCCGAGACCGTCGGTCAACTGGCCGTCTTCAAAAACCTGCAGCAGGATGTTGAACACATCGGGATGCGCCTTCTCGATTTCGTCGAGCAGGACGACCGAATAAGGCGCGCGCTTCACGCGTTCGGTGAGCTGGCCGCCTTCTTCGTAGCCGACGTATCCCGGAGGCGAGCCGATCAGCTTCGAGACCGAATGCTTCTCCATGAATTCCGACATATCGAAGCGGACCAGAGATTTCTCGCTGCCGAACATGAACTGCGCCAGGGTGCGAGCGACTTCGGTTTTGCCGACGCCGGTCGGACCCAGGAACAGGAACGAGCCGATGGGCCGGTTCGGATTCTTCAGTCCGGCGCGGCTGCGGCGGATGGCGCGAGCCAGAGCGCTGATCGACTTGTCCTGCGAGATGATGCGCTTGTGCAGCTCTTCTTCGATGCGGAGCAGCTTCTGCGTCTCCTCTTCTTTGATCGAGGTGATGGGCACGCCGGTCCAGCGCGAGACGACATCTTCAATGTCTTCGCGATTGACCACGCCGGTGGAGGATTCATCGAGATGATATTTCTCGCGCAGGGCGCGCAGGTTCTCGCGCTCCTTGCGTTCTTCGTCGGAATAGAAACGCGCCTTCTCGAACTCGTGGTTCGCGATGGCATTTTCCATACGGTGGACGATGAACTTGATGCGCTTCTGCACTTCGGTGATCTCTTCCGGAAGCGAAGTCTGGCGCAGCTTTACGCGCGCTCCGGCTTCATCGACCAGGTCGATGGCCTTGTCCGGAAGGAATCGGTCCGGGATGTAGCGGTTCGAGTGCGAGACCGCGAAGTTGATGGCATCGTCGGTATAAGTGACGGCATGGAATTTCTCGTAGCGGTCCTTGATCCCGAACAAAATCTTGGTGGCGTCAGCTCTCGTTCGGCGGCGGAACTTTCACTGCCTGGAAGCGCCGCTCGAGCGACCGGTCTTTCTCGATCGACTTGCGATATTCGCCGGGAGTGGTCGCGCCGATGCACTGAATCTCGCCACGTGAAAGCGCGGGCTTCAGAATGTTGGCGGCGTCGAGCGAGCCTTCGGCCGAACCCGCGCCGACCAGGGTGTGCAATTCATCGATGAAGATGATGGAGTTCTGCGACTCCATCAGTTCTTTCATGATGGTCTTCAGCCGCTCTTCGAACTGGCCGCGATATTTGGTCCCGGCCACGATCAATGAAAGATCGAGAGCCAGAATTCGCTTGTCCGCGAGGAACGAAGGAACTTCGCCGTCCGCGATGCGCTGCGCCAGGCCTTCGACGATGGCTGTTTTACCCACGCCCGGCTCGCCGATCAGTACCGGATTGTTTTTGGTGCGGCGGCAGAGAATTTGAATCACGCGCTCAACTTCGCTCTCGCGCCCGACCAGCGGATCGAGCTGCGTGTCCATGGCTGACTGGGTAAGATCGCGCGAAAACTCGCTGAGCAGGGAACACTCACGCTGCCGCTGCGGCTGCGCCTTTTCCTGGCTGGTGCGGGCGAGCTCTTCACGAATCGTAGAAAGCCGGAAGCCCGCGCTCGTGCAGAATTTCTGCGGCGAAGCACTTCTCTTCTCTCAGTAAACCCAGAAGCAGGTGCTCGGTTCCGATGTGTTTGTGTGAAAGCCGCTCGGCCTCTTCCGCCGCGTAGGCAAGAACCCGCTTGCATTCGTTGCTCAGCGGCAGATCGACCGAGGTAGAAACCTTCTCGCGGATCGTGGTGTGCCCTTCGATCTGCTTGCGGATCGATTCAACCGACGCGTGCGAGCGCAGGAAGCGATTAGTCAGGGCTTTGTCTTCCCGCAGCAGTCCCGAGCAGCAGGTGCTCGGTCTCAATATAAGGAGAGCCGAACTGGCTGGCTTCGTACCGTGCAAAAAAGATGACGCGCCGCGCTTTTTCCGTATAACGCTCGAACATATAGCCCTTCCCCCAGATTCCTCCAGAGAGAGAAGGCAAACCCAACTAACGCCTACTGCGAAAGCTCGGGCCCGACTCTCCGGAAAACCCAACCCAACGGTTCAACCCGGTCGCCCACCAACTCATTATTATGGGCTTCCATATGTTTTACCACTCTTCCCGATTACTAAAGGAACGTCCGTTTACCCTAAGTTCCTATTTAATAACGAACCACTATGAGTCTTTTCAACACCTCACATTTTTACTTCGTCTTTTCAACCCCATCACCTTAATCCCGCAACGACTCCGGCGCCACTTCCTCCATTTTCCCACTCTCGAGCCGCAGAACGCGATGGCACCGACGTGCAAACCCAAGTTGTGCGTCGCCACCACCGAGGAAAGCTGATACTCGCGGTGCAGGCGCGATATCAATTCGAACACCATCTCGCCGGTGCGATTGTCCAGGTCTCCGGTGGGCTCATCCGCCAGCAGGATCTTCGGCTTGGTGATGAGCGCCCGCGCCAGCGCTACCCGTTGCTGCTCCCCGCCGGAAAGCTCTCCCGCGCGATGGTGCGAGCGCTGCGCAAGGCCAACTTCCTGCAGCCAGTGCAATGCGTCCTTCTCGGCCTCTGCTTTTTGGGTGCCGCGCATGAGCAGCGGCATGGCCACATTTTCCAGCGCAGTGAACTCGGGCAGAAGGTAGTGGAACTGCCAGACGAAACCGATCTCCGTGTTGCGAAAATCGGCGGCGGCATTTTCCGACAGGGAACTCAAGCGCAATTGCGCGCAGTATACGTCTCCGGCAGAAGGCCTATCAAGTGCGCCAAGAATATGCAAGCAACGTACTTTTTCCGGCGCCTGACGATCCCACAATCGCCAGCATCTCCCCTTGACCGACGGCGAACGAAAGGTTTTCAAAGAGCACCAGTTCCGAGGCCCCGGAGCGAAAAACCTTCTTCAATCCTTCGACTCTCAGCACCTGTTGATTTAGATGCAAATAGTGAGCTCCTCGTCTCAAATTGAGCTGGCGGGCGAAAACCTTGTACATCGCGGCGAAGAATTTGCCTCACTCATTTAACCACGGTTGCGAAGGTAGCGTTGCTTTCGGAATGCTCTGGTGCCCGTCAAACCATGGAACCGCGCCGGCAATGTTCTTCGCCGGTAAGCGGTACTATAATTTGGAGTCAGAGGAGGTTTTGTTATGACCTCGGCCAGACCTCTCTTAGTTACTTTTTTGATTGTTTTCTCGGTCGGCGTCCTTACCGCCTCAGCCTTCGCCGCGGACGAGAAAGACCAGCAACCCTCCAGCTCCCAAGCAAACCAAAGCACCGATCCAGCATTGTTCGAGCAAAGCGCTATTGAGCTGCCGGCTTCCGATTTGTTTTTTCTGAAAGACGAGTCCCGGGTCAGCTTGACCTACCCACTCGGCCGAAAAAGATCAGCCGTCTTAAACGATTCCAACTGCTACACCATGCGCATGTACAAATTGAAAGGTGAGGAGCATTTGGCAGAGGGAGAAAGTGGAGTGAAGCGCTATTCAACCTGTGAGTTGGCGTCGAACTATCGCGTGCGAGCGGCCACAGCCCACGGGCGAAGTGTAGACGGCAACGACGCGCAGAGTGCCGGGCCACAGAAGTGATGTCGCTTTGTGTATGAGCGGCTCTGGGGGCGCAAACTGTTCACGCACCCTCGGCTTTCCTCGAGCCGTCCATGCCTCTTCAACCGCATCGCCAGGTCCCTCTTCTGCGCTCCTGAGGACCGCAGCTTCGGGATGACAAGGTTTATCGGGATGATAAAACCACTCGTGGTGTCATCCCGAGCTCGTACGCCGCAGGCGAACGAGGGAGGGACCTTACGAGGCGTATCCACCACCACGGAAGTAAATAGGACCGGCCTTACGCATCCTCGAGCCGTCCATGCCTCTTCAACTGCACCACCAGGTCCCTCTTCTGCGCTCCTGTGGAGCGCAGCTTCGGGATGACAAGGTTTATTGGGGTGATAAAACCACTCGCGGTGTCATCCCGAGCTCGTACGCCGCAGGCGAACGAGGGAGGGACCTTACGAGGCGTATCCACCACCACGGAAGTAAATAGGACCGCCCTACGCATCCTCGAGCCGTCCATATCTCTTCAACTGCATCGCCAGGTCCCGCTTCTGCGCTCCTGCGGACCGCAGCTTCGGGATGACTGACAAGGTTTATTGGGGCGATAAAACAACTCGCGGTGTCATCCCGAGCTCGTACGCCGCAGGCGAACGAGGGACGGACCTTACGAGGCGTATCCACCACCACGGAAGTAAATAGGACCGCCCTACGCATCCTCGAGCCGTCCATGCCTCTTCAACTGCACCACCAGGTCCCTCTTCTGCGCTCCTGCGGATCGCAGCTTCGGGATGACAAGGTTTTGGGTTACCAAACAAACTTCGCTTATTCGTATCGCAACGCCTCGGCCGGCAAAATCCTTGCCGCCGACCATGACGGATAAAGGGTTGCCACCAGCGAAATCCCTATGGCGATAAAAGCCACCAGCACGCCATCCAGCACGCGCGGCGCGAATGGCACGTAATCGATGGAATAGATCTCGGCGCAGAGCGAAACGCCTGATAGTGGCCGGCCAGCCATGAAAGCCGTAGCCCAGCACCAAGCCGATGGCTGTTCCGACGGCGCCGATCAGTAGTCCCTGCGCGATAAAAATTCTTCTTACCTGCGCTTTCCGCGTGCCCATCGACACAGCACCGCGATGTCGCGCGTCTTCTCCATCACCATCATGATGAGCGAGATCAGAATGTTCAGCGCAGCAACAAACACGATCAGGCCGATGGTGATGAACGTGACCAGCCGTTCCAGCCTCAGGGCGTGGAACAGCGGCTTGTTCTGCTCCATCCAGTTTGTCGTCATGTAGCCCTGGCCGGCGGCTTCTCTAGTTCATGCCCGATCTGCGGTGCTTTGTAGATGTCATCAATTTTGAATTCGATGATCGAGACCACATCGCCCAGAGCGAACAGCGCTGCGCATCCGCGAGCCGAGTGAAACCCCACGTGTTTCGTAGTCGTAGAATCCCGAGTCGAAAATCCCTACGACGCGAAACCGCACGTACTTGGGGATCATGCCGAAAGGCGTCAGCTCCCCTTGCGGGCTGGTGACCAGCACCAGTCGAGCCCACCTTTGCTCCCAGCTCATTCGCCATTTCTGTCCCGCAGAATGATGGGCGGCATGGCGGCCCGTCGCTGCTGCACCGCTTCGAGCGAGTCTGCGTTAAGGCGGGCACCCTCGCCCGCGCAGATACGGTTCGCCCCCGATTTCTCATCTAACTCCTGCCGCCGAGCCTTGCTTCACGCTATCCAGCATGTCACTCACCTTGCGCTCGTCCTGAGGAACGATTCCCTTCAGCACCGCGCCCCGCGCATTCGCTCCGCGCGAAATCAGCACCTGTTCATAAATCTCAGGCGCGGCCGCGATCACGTGGGGCTTTTTTCCAGGCGCTGCATCAGGCTCGCCAGTTGCGAATGCCGTCGCCCATGGTGCGCAGCAGATTCACGTGCGACATTGAACCCAGCAGCCGGTCCTGCAAGTCCTGGCGGAATCCGTTGTTGATCGCCAATGCGATAATGAGCGAAGCCACCCCGGCCGCGACCCCGACGATGGAGATGCGCGTGATTATGCCGATGACCGCCTGCTGGCGCTTGGCGCGCAGGTAGCGGGACGCGATGAAAAGTTCGAAGCGCATAAAAAGCCGTCAGACCTCAGCCATCAGCCATCAGCAAAACACAAAACACCCATGCCAGCCCCGGGTGTCCACGCTGGCAATTTTGCGGGCATTGACACTGCTGCTACATGTCACTGCTGATTTTATCCGACCTGCTCATTCAACTCGCGCGCTGTGGCACATTAGTAGAGCATGTCCGAAGCCGAAAGCCACTCGCACGCAGGGCTGTCCGCATTCCGCCATCTCGATTTTGTGCTTTACCAGATCGAGCGCATGTTCGTGGTCGCCGGTCTGGAGATGCTCTCGGTCGCTGTCGGTTGGCAGGTCTACGAAATCACTCGACGACCCCTCGATCTGGGCTACGTCGGCCTGGCGCAATTTCTGCCCAATGTTTTCCTGTTCCTCATCGCCGGGCACGCCGCCGACCGCTTCAACCGCAAAGGCATTCTCTTGGTGTGCAATATGTCGTTCGCGATTTGTTGTGGCCTTCTGATCCTAATCACATTACGCGATCCGCACAGCGTCAAGCCGATTTACGGCGTGCTGGTTCTGCTGGGTATTGTGCGATCTTTCAATAGTCCCGCTGGACGCGCGCTTTTGCCCCTGCTGGTGCCGGTTGAGGTTTTTCCCAACGCCGTCGCCTGGAACGCCACCATGTTTCAAGGCGCGACCATTCTCGGGCCGGCCCTGGGCGGGCTTCTTTACGCGGTATTTGGCGGTCCGGCGGGAGTTTACGGGGTGTCGGTGATCGCCTGCGGAATCGCGACTATCGCCCTGGCGCGCATGCGCCTGCGCACCGCGGCGCGCCCGAAGGAAGAATTCACCTCACGCACGGTCCTTGCCGGATTGCGTTACATCTGGACTCACAAGCTGATTCTGGGAGCAATTTCTCTCGACTTATTCGCCGTGCTGCTGGGCGGGGCGGTGGCTCTGCTGCCAGTTTTCGCTCGCGAGATTCTTCGCACCGGACCGTGGGGATTGGGGCTACTGCGCGCCGCGCCGGGGGTCGGGGCCGCAGTCATGGCGATACTTCTCGCCTATCGTCCGTTGAGAAGCCGCGTCGGCAAGATCATGTTGTTTTGCGTGGGCGGATTCGGGGTGTTCACCATTGTTTTCGGGCTGTCGCACAACCTCACGCTGTCTCTAATTTCGCTGGTGCTGGTCGGCGCCTCGGATATGGTCAGCGTCGTCGTGCGGGGAACATTAGTGCAGATCGCAACTCCTGACGCGGTCCGCGGTCGCGTCAACGCCGTCGATATGATCTTCATCGGCGCATCCAACGAGTTGGGCGAATTCGAATCCGGCCTCACCGCGCACTGGTTCGGCACCGTTTCCGCCGTGATCATTGGGGGCGCCGGCACCCTGCTTGTGGTCGCGCTGTGGGCCTGGCTGTTCCCGGAATTGAGAAATGCTAATCGGCTAACTCCCGTGCAGGAGCTGCCTGCCGAAGCTGCGACGACAGATCTGAAATGACGATCGGCCCTTCGGCCGAGATCGGATCCATCAATCGCGTCCTTTCATTCTCGTAAGAAATCAGTGACCGCATGAACCCGGCCTCGTCCAATGCGCAACCCAGGTGAACTCTGCCTGCGCGAAATTATGCAACACTATCTATGGGTCTCCGGGGGGAAAATGCAAAAGCGAAAGCTGGGCAAAAGCAACCTGGAAGTTTCGGCGCTTGGCTTGGGCTGCATGGGGATGAGCTTTTCCTATGGCCCGCCGAAAGACCAGAAAGCGATGACCGCTGTGCTGCACGCCGCCGTCGATCGCGGCATCACTTTCTTTGACACTGCTGAAGTTTACGGCCCCTACACCAACGAAGAACTGGTGGGCGAAGCGCTCGCTCCTTTTCATGGCAAGGTGGTGATCGCCACCAAGTTTGGGTTCGATCTGAGTGGCAGCGACCATCGGCCGGGAGCGCCGGGCGTGAACAGCAAGCCAGAGCAGATCAGGCGAGCCGTCGAAGGCTCGCTCAAGCAACTCAGAGTCGAGAGTATCGACCTGCTGTATCAGCATCGGGTTGATCCCAACGTTCCGATAGAAGACGTCGCAGGCGCGGTGAAGGAACTGATCGCCGCCGGCAAGGTGAAGCATTTCGGCCTATCGGAAGCCAGCGTAAAGACGATTCGCCGCGCCCACGCGGTGCAGCCGCTCACCGCATTGCAGAGCGAATATTCGCTGTGGTGGAGGAAGCCAGAGCAGGAAGTGATACCGACCCTCGAAGAACTTGGAATCGGCTTCGTGCCGTACAGCCCGCTGGGCAAAGGCTTCTTGACCGGCAAGATCGACGAAAATGCAAAGTTCGGCAGCTCCGATTTTCGCAGCCGGCTGCCTCGCTTTGCGCCCGAGGCCCTCAAAACCAACCAGGCTGTAATTGACCTGCTGGAAAAGATCGCAAAAACAAAAAAGGCCACACCGGCGCAGATCGCTCTTGCCTGGCTGCTGGCGCAGAAGCCCTGGATGGCTCCCATCCCGGGTACCACCAAACTAAACCGCCTCGAAGAAAATATCGGGGCCGTCTCAATCGAGCTCACATCTGACGATGTTCGTGAGATCGACAACGCTTCTTCGAAGATAAAAATCGAAGGGGCGCGATATCCGGAAGAAATGGAGCGCATGACCGGGCTGTGACCTTTGACCGGCGTGCCGTCGATTCGCTCGCCCGCCGGAGCTCCTCAACCACCCGAATGCGCTGGGTATCAGCTGCGCCATCTGCCGCTTCTATCGTCACCCTTCGACGCCGTTTCGCAAAGATCAATATAGAATGATCGCGACTCCGTGAGGTTCTGATTCGCGGTGGGTCTCCAGAGTTAGTTCCGGTTGACTTATCACGCCGATGAAAACTTTTCAAAAGATTGCCACCCTCGTCGTTGTGGTGCTATTGCTGGCCACGGGATACGGCTTGTTTCGCACACACGTCAGTACCGCAGCCAGAGGAGATTTATCCAACCGCGAAACCCCGGCCGCCTTGGAAGTGGACCAAAGTTCGCTTTGGACCGCGCGTTGGCTGGCCCAGATGCCCACCTCAGCCGAGGAACGGCAGGTAGCCGAAGATGCGCTCCAGCTTGCGGACAAAGAAATGGATCTCGCGTTCGCAACCGCGCTGCGCCAGGCAGAACTGCATCCTCCGACCCTCAGCCCCGAGGCGAAAAAGATTGAAACCCGAATAGAGAAATCAGAAAGCGCGGTTGCACTCGATCAGGCAAAAGTTGCACAGCTTACCGCGCAGGACAAGACCGCCCACGGAAAGAAAAAGGATGAAGTGGATGCTGAGTTGAATTTGGCTAAAGCCCAGGCGGAACTCGATCAGGATGAAGTTGACGACGGTAAAGAAGATCTGTTGAGAGCAGGCGGCGATCAGCAGGCGCGCATTCAGGCGTTGACCCAACAGCATGAAGCCGCTTCTCAAATTTCGGATAACACCCACGTGGTGATAACTCCTCCCAACGAAAAGCGCGGCTTGATTCATCGTTTTCAGGAGTGGTCGGCGCTGCATTCCAAGCAGATTCAACTGTGGCAGGCCAAAGCTCAGGCCGAATCTGCTGCAACCAGGTTCTCGGCGGCACACACCGCTTTAGACGCCAGGATCGACGCACAGGCCGGCAGTCCGCCAGCCCCGGCTTCGCCTGACGCGGCAGGTCCGGCCTCGGCCGGACCGGACGATTCGACTGCGATGTTGCAGCTTACGAAGCGGCGCTCACAAGACCAGAAGGCGCTTTCGACGTTTGATAAGCGAGTTGAAGATCAAACCCAGCTCGCCGGGGTATACCAGAAGTGGATCGACATTGTGGCCGCACAGCAACGCCGGGTTCTGAATTACGCACTGCGTGGAATAGCCATCATCCTGGTGATCGCGCTGATCGGCCTGTTCTTCGACGGATGGATTGAAAGCCTCTTAGGCAAAATGTCGATGGATCGGCGCCAGGTTGAGACTCTACGCACTGTGACTCGCGTAAGTGTACAGATTGTCGCGGTGCTTTTCATCCTGCTGGTGATTCTCGGGCCTCCGACGCAGCTGGGAACATTTTTGGGCTTGGCCGGCGCAGGCCTTACCGTCGCGCTTAAAGATTTCATCGTCAGCTTCCTGGGCTGGTTCGTGTTGATGGGAAAGAACGGAATTCGCCTGGGAGATTGGGTGGAAATCAACGGTGTAACCGGCGAGGTGGTGGAACTCGGCATGTTCCACACCGTGCTGCTGGAAACCGGGAATTGGACTGACTCCGGGCACCCCACCGGACGTCGCGTCACCTTCACCAATAGCTTCGCTATTGAGGGCCACTATTTCAATTTTTCCACCACCGGACAATGGTTATGGGACGAGTTGCAGGTTGTGCTGCCAATCGGATTGGATCCATATCCCATTATTGATTCCATTCAGAAGAGGGTGAAGGAAGCAACCTCTGAAAGCGCTCAGCAAGCAGAGCAGGAATGGAAGACTGCTGCGCGTTCGCGAAATCCCAGTGTTTTGTCGGCAGTTCCGGCGATCAACGTAAAACCCGTAATTGGCGGAGTTGAAATTACCGTGCGCTATGTCGCCCGGGCAAATGAGCGTTACCAATTGCGTGCCAAGTTATATCAGGTAGCGGTCGACCTGATGGGCAAACAAAATCTGACCTACGTAGGGCCGCCAGTTGTCGCTGTGCCCGCGGGAGATAACGCGAAGCCGGAAACTATTGGAGCCCCGGGCATCCCTGACGCAGGAGATATATCTCAGCCATAAACTGCTCTGACAGGCAAACCGATGCCTCGGGTCTGGCGAATATTCGGCTGCTGCTTGCATAGAGGGTTGCAAACTACGATCGTTTTGCGGCATCGAATTGCGTGTCTCTAAACCAGCAAATTCTCACCCTCTTCGTTTTGGCCATTCCTGTCGCCTGCATCGCCTGGACCTGCACTCACGAGGCCGTGCTGCGTGAATTTCAGGAATACTGCAAAGATCAATGCAAGAGCGGTACGTGGATCAGGCGCAAAATGTTTTATCTCTTTACCTGCGAATACTGCTTGAGCCATTACGTGACTGCCGCATTCCTGGCCATCACGCATTTCAAACTGGTGTTTCCGGACTGGCGTGGTTATGTGATTTCGCTCTTCTCTCTGGTGTGGATCGCAAATCAGTACATGAGCATCTACGACCGGCTGCGGCTGGACATCAAGCGCGAACATATTTCCATCGATACCCAACAACAGCAAGTGAAATCAATCGACAAATCGCCTGGCAAGGTGGCTTGAACCCGACGCCCGGGGATGGCCGCCGGATTTACCTTCCCGGCACCAGGGTCTTCGCGGAATTCATGTTGTCGTACTTATCGAAGGCGCGAACCACCACAACATGTTCCTCGTCCTTCTGGTCTTCCGGAATCGGAAGCGAGAAGTCGTAATTTTCACTCTTCGCATCTGATAACTGGCCAACCGGCTCTACAAAGTGCCAGTCCCCGGCATCGACCGAATATTCTGCGCGCTTGATGATCGAAAAACTGTCGACAGCGCGGAACTGCACGTGAATTGTTCTGGCTTGAACCGATGCCTTCAAATCCTGGATCTGCGGTGGGGTGGTATCGACTTCGAAGCGGTCACTCTCTCGCTCGGCCGAAAGCGCTTCGCCAGGGGAATGCGACGGGGAATCGGAAGCCACCACTTTTATTTCGTATCCGCCGTCGGGCAGCAGCGCGGCATCGAACGAATAAAATTTCTCGCTAAGGTCATTTTTCAGCAGCAGCCAGCGGCTCTGCCCCTCGCCGCGGTAATAAACCGAATAAACCATCTGATCGTCGTTCTGGTCGTGAACCGCCCACTTGACGCCAATTGAATCGGAATCATGAATCGGGCCAGGTGGGGGATCGAATTTTTGTGCTGGCTGCAAGCCCGGTGGCCGCGGCCACCGGCTGGTATCGTACTCCCGGCGTGACAGTGACCTCGTCGAATTCCGGCGCAACATTTTTTTGCAGATAATTTACGATGACGCTGTCCACTTGCGGCGCCGGGTTCCCAGGGTGCAGGATGGCTTTCCACTGCATGAAACGAGCCGGCGGTACGGTAATTTCCGCATTCTTCTGCAGGTCGACTTTCGTCCACGTGCTCCAATTGCGGTCGGGATTGTCGACATTCCCGCTGCGCGCGAACAATTCAACATTGCCCGGCGCCGCGAAACTGCGCCCGTCCCCACTTGGAAAACACTTGCGCGTCGAACACATCGCTTTCGTAGCTGCCTTCGGTGTCGGGCTGGCTACTTAAAAGAAATATCTTGCCCAGGTTGCTGGTAGAGGCGTATTGCCCTCCGCCCGGAGCTTTAGCAAATGTGGTCACCTGGCCAGCCTCCGCCTTTACCAGTTCGGTGTAATCTTCGCGCCCGCCAACTTCAAAAATGTTTCCCCGGTTGCCGGTCCCGGCCAGCAAATGTCCTTGGGCATCGAACGCCAGCGCATACACCAGATCTTCGCGCGAAGTTCCACACCAGCGACGGCGATCCGTCAGGCGCAATTTTGTAGATCCCCGATCCGCCTGGGATGGCCGGCACTGGAACTGTTCAACGTAATCGCCGGTTCGGCAGTGGCCGCAGTCATTGGCGGTCCCGCGGAAGCGGTTGAATCCGCTGCTTTGGGCGCTGCCGGAATTGCCACACGTGACAGTTGTCGCCGTGCTGCCCCCGCGCTTTTCGCCGGCCGCAGCCGCATAAATATTGCCCGCTTTATCAATCGCCAGGCTGGTAATCTCGCGCTTCGGCGCGCTGTAGAGAACGAACCCGTCGCCCTTCGGGGTTGATCCGATAAACCAATCCGCTGCCGTCGGATCCTGCGATCACATTGCCCTGTGTATCGAACGCCAGAACGCTGATATGCGGCTCGTCGCTCTTAAAAAAAAGCGAATGATCTCCATTTCGGGGTGACACGAAAAATCTGCCCGTGATCGCCGGTTGCGACGTACAAATTGCCGCTGTCATCGAGCGCCAGGCTCCATATGTATTTCGTGCCGGGATCAAAAAAAACGGAAGACTTCCATCCGTTCGTGAGGTTCCCGGTCTCGAGCTTGGGCTGATCGCGTTCGCCGTCTTTGGGGTGACGCGCGTCCCGCCCGTCATCTTGAGGAGACGCCATGCCCGCGCTCGATCTTATAAACCTTCCCATCCGGATTCGTGGCCGCGTAGATCGCTCCATCCTTGCCGATCAACCAACGCCTGCACCTGCAATTCTTGCGGCTGGAAAATCGACTACCGGCTTGCTGCCCGGCATAATGCGATAAATGCGGGCCGGCGCTCCAGTAGCTGCATAAATCTCGCCATGCGGCCCAATCGCGGTCGCCCAGATCGCGCTCGAAGGCGTGGTCGCGACCAGTTTGAAAGCCGGCGCCAGTTGCAGGAATCCGTCACTTGATATGGCAATCCCGTGCGCCGTGCCTTTCAGGAAGTCCGCATAGTTCGATTGTTCCCAGCTGCGGTGCCTTCCGCAAAACCAGCGATGGCGGCGGAAAAAAGGATCAGGAATAGTGCGGAATTACGAAGCAAGATGATGGCCTCTGAAGGAAAGAGAAATCGTTGAAACCAGAGTATCACGGAGAACGCTGGTTCCAGTCCCTGGGCAAAACCGCTCCGGTTGCAGGGTGGTGCTGTGGAACGCCTTCGCCCGCCTTGTTGAGTTTGCCCTGCAACCGTCGTTAGCTTACGACCTATTTTTTCGCCGCCGCCGACGGCGCCGTCGAGCTGTCCGCCGCCTACCGGCACCATCGCGTGCTCATACGGCGTTCCCAGCCCACATCATGTATGGTTGGTGGGATCGGGATCGGAGTCTCGGGTGTAGCCGAGGGTCTTCGCCGGCGCGCCCGTAACCATATGATGAGGACCGGTTACCACCCAGTGGTTGTCGGCGGTTTTACGGTGGCCTTAGGATCGGTGTTGCTCGCGCCCTGATCTCCCTGCAAGCATGTAAGAAATTCCGACCTTATCGGTTGGCGTTTCGCCCTTCAACATCGCGCCGAAAAATTCCATGCTGTTGGCGTCGTTGCACATTTTGTCGGTGGCGATGACCATGCAGGTAAAACCGTCATTGCCCTCGCGAAGCGTCCTCATCTTGCCGTCGCTGTCCATGCGAACGACGGTTGCACCTTTCGCAATCGATCTGGGCGCGGCCGAAAGCGCCTGCGCGGTGTAGGCAGCGTCAGACATTTCCGCTTTTTCGTGGGTCATTTTTCCTGATGTCTTTTCCTGCGCGACCCCAAAGCTCGACGCGAGTGCAATCGACAACGCAACTGCGAAAAGCATTCTGAACCTTCGCATATCGCCTCCAATTTTTATTGACTGGATTTTTTGGCCGTCCTCGGGCAGATGAATTCTACCCCGGGGAATCTGTTCGTCAAGGGCGCACTTGATACAAAAATCAAATCCCCACCCTGTCGAAGCGCGCGACGAGGGTGGGGCACCGGTGGGTTAATTGACTTAGTTTTCCCGGCTCTTGCGCAAGAATGCCGGAACATCCAAATCCGCCTGTTCGAAGTTCGCGATCATGGCGGTGCGCATGTTGTCGAGTGAAATTACCTCGGCCGAAGCTGCCGGCGCCGGTTGCGCGGCTTCCATCATCATCGGCGGAGGCGTCGGTTCGGAGTCGAAGTCATCGTCGGAATGCACGGTGAACCCGGTCGACTCGGTCTTTCTTCGCGGGCGGTCTTCATCTTTGAAGCCGGTGGCGATCACCGTGATCTTCACCGCATCTTTCATCTTCTCATCCAGCACCGCGCCGAAAATAATGTTGGCGTCTTCGTGGGCGGCATTCTGAATAATGCTGCATGCCTCTTGCACTTCCGCCAACTTGAGGGATGCCGATCCGGTGATGTTGATGAGAATTCCGCGCGCGCCATCGATGGCTCCAGCTTCGAGCAACGGTGAGGCGATCGCCTTCTGCGCGGCTTCGGTTGCGCGGCGGGAGCCGTTGGCGTGGGCCGTGCCCATGACCGCATATCCCATGCGCGCCATGATCGCCTTCACGTCGGCGAAGTCACGGTTGATGATGCCGGGAATCGTAATGATGTCCGAAATTCCCTGCACGCCTTGACGCAGAATGTCATCGGCGACGCGGAAAGATTCGAAGAAGCCCGCGTCTTGCGCCACCGCGAGCAGCTTTTCGTTAGGGATGACGATGGTCGTGTCGACCGAATCCATGAGTTCGGCAACGCCGCGCTCGGCTTGCTGCATGCGGCGCTTGCCTTCGAACGCGAAGGGTTTGGTCACGACCGCTACCGTTAATGCGCCCATCTCACTGGCCAGCGACGCAATGATCGGCGCCGCTCCGGTTCCTGTGCCGCCGCCGAGGCCGGTGGTCACGAATACCATGTCGGCGCCTTCGAGGGCTTCGATAATCTTGTCGGAATCCTCGAGTGCCGCCTTGCGTCCAATTTCCGGATTAGCGCCGGCGCCCAGGCCGTTAGTGAGCTTTACGCCCAGCTGAATCTTCATGGGCGCTCGCGACATGCGCAGCGCCTGCAGGTCGGTGTTGGCGGTGATGAACTCAATGCCGTCCATTCCGGCATCGATCATGCGGTTGACGGCATTGCCTCCGCCGCCTCCAACGCCGATCACTTTAATGCGGGCGTCGTTGCGGGTATCGTCGTTGTAGCTGATACGAATTTCATTGTTCTCTTTTTTCATGCCGCACTCCTAGATGTTGGTCGTTGGTCGTTCGTCATTGGTCGTCGGCTTTCGGCCGTCGGCCAATACTCTTAATTCTGCATTCTGCCTTCTTACTTTTGATTTCACCGCCTCAGCCACTGACCACTGGCTATGCTCCCTTGCCCACCAGCATTGATTTCAACCTTGAGCTCCATCTTTCATCCAGCGCTCCTCGTGCAGTTCGCGCGCGATGGCCGTACATCACCATTCCCAGCACCGTCGCGAACTCAGGCTCGGCAAGCGTGGAAGGCATTTTTGCGATCGGCACCGGCCACGCCATTCGGACCGGCTTGCGAAGCACCGAGTCCGCGATGTCCATCAATCCCGGCAGTCGCGAACCGCCGCCACTGATCACCACTCCCGCCGCGCAAACTTCAAGCATTCCAGCGTGCCGGAGGTTCTCGCGCAACATCTCGAAGAGCTCGCGCGCCCGCGGTTCAAGAATTTCGCCGACCATGCGCTGCGAAACCATGCGCGATGGCCGATCTCCCACCGATGGAACTTCAACTTCGTTGCCTTCAGGAATCAGCGTGACGATTGCGCTGCCAAAGAGCTTTTTGATTTTTTCTGATTCGATCAGCGGGGTGCACAATCCCACCGAGAGATCGCTGCTGAAATGATCGCCGCCCACACCGAGCACCGCGCTGTGGGCAACCGCGCCCTCCTGAATCACGATCAGATTGGTCGATCCTGCGCCGATATCTGCGAGGCAAACTCCCAGTTCGCGTTCATCGGAGCGCAAGACGGAATCCGCGCAAGCCAGCGGTTCGAACACGGTGTCATCGACGTGTACGCCCGCGCGATTCACTGCAGTGATTACATTCTGCGTTGCCGAGGTGGCCGCTGTGATCATGTGCACCCGAACTTCCAGCCGGGTGGCAATCATGCCCATGGGATCGTGAACGCCCGACTGTTCGTCGAGAATGAATTCCTGGGGCAGCAGATGAAGCACTTCGCGGTCCGGCGGCAGCGGGATGGCCCTCGCCTTATCGACCGCCTGACGAATTTCGTCGCGGCCAATTTCGCGGGCCCGGCCGAAAATCAATCCCCCATGAGTGTTGACGCCCCGCACGTGCGATCCGGAAACTCCCAGAATCGCATGCTCAATCGGAATGCCTGAGTTGTCTTCGGCGCGTTCGACCGCCTTTTGAATGGTGCCGACGGCCTTCTCCAAATCCACGATGATGCCTTTGCGCGACCCCCGCGAATCCGCCAGTCCGTGGCCGCGGTAGCGCAAACCGTTCTCGGTGCACTCGGCTACCAGCACACAAGTTTTCGCGCTGCCTACATCAATCGCGGTGAGGAACTGTTCGTGCGGCTTAGGCATCGTTAGTGGGTTTCCTCTCCTTTTGCTATGGCGGGACTGGGCTTTTGCAGCTGGGCCGCCACCGGTTTGGATGGGGTCGCTGATCTCTGCGCCCGCGGTTTCCATGCCGAATGCTTTGTCGGCGCCCACCGTTTGCGCGCCGTCGCCTGTTTTACCGGGTGCTTGACCGATGCCGGCCTGATCTTCGCGGCAAGCGTTCCGTGCTTCTTCCACTTCGGCGTGGGCAACGCGGCCTGCGTGGTTGCGGTCTTCGCTGGCTTTACCAGAACAGCATGCGGCGCCGACGGTGTGGTGAATTCACGATGGATCAGCACGCTGGGTTTCACTCCAGCGGCCATTGCCGCTTTGGCGGCGGCCTGGGTGAGAACCGGTTGTTTTGCGGCGCCGCGCAAATCCGGGTTCACAATGATTTGCTGGTCGTAGCGCAGATCGACCGACTCGAGTTTTGTGAACTGCTGCCGCCACTCCCGCAGGTGCGCCACATAAATTTTGAAGCGGTCAAGATAATTTGCCGACCCAAGATGCACCAGCACTTCTCCGACGGGATCGTTGGTCAGCACCTTCACATCTTCCGGATCCGTTAAATCCACTTCGCTCAGATCTTGCGAATAGTGTCCGCCGCCAGAATCGAGTTGGTGTACCAGCTCATTGAACGTCCTCATCCGGATCGATCGCGTGGACAGCGGCTCATTGGCCGACATACCGATGATCACCGGAAACGAATACCTTTTCTTATTCGTCAGGTCCATAAGGACGCCGCCGGCGTCGATGAGCATGACCTTGGACCCCACCTGCGCGAAGGCCACCGGGGTACGCTCGTGAATCTGAATCTTGATCCGGTTGGGCGCGAAGCGCATAACGCTGGCCGCAGCCACCCAGGGAATTTGCTGCAATTGTTTCTGCCGCTGGTCCAGGGGTATAAAGAAGATGTTTCTCCCGATGTCCCCGCCCATCACCTCCATGACCTGCGGGCGAGTCACATTGCTTAACCCGGCCATTTCGATGTCGTCACTCGAATCCAGCCGGAATCGCCAGGAGTGTTCTTCGTATTTGTAAAATACCGCGGCGCCCAGTGCGGTTGCTCCGAGCCCGGCCAACGCTATTACGACCCACAACAACCGGGCGGCAGTTTTTTTAGGGAGTGGGCTGCGGCGGACCGATACGCGCTTCTGCGCCCGCAGGAATGGCGATTCCTTCTCCGCGTCCAAGTCGAGCAGGCGAGCGTCATCTAGTTCTTCGCGCGCCGGACCGTTGGCCGCCGGATACAACTCTTCCTGGATGGTGGTGCTGTTCCTTCGCGCCATCAACAGGTCAGTTGTCGTGGAAATCGCTGAGCAATTTCACTATAACGTCATTCGCGCAACGATAGAAAGATAAAAGTTGGTGCTTTTTGCACAGGAGGCCAGAAAAGCTCTCAATTGTGACAGGATGACGAAAATCCTACTCTGTGGCGATCGTCGGCGAACCTCAGTGTCCCCTGTGGTAAAGACTTTAAAACTCTAACCACAGAGAACACTGAGGTTCGCTAAGAAATGCCACAGGGATTTGCAAGAGCAAGAGAATGATGCACGGCGGACGACCGATGGCTCTCTGCTATGATTTCCCACTCTCGATGCACCCCATCTTGCTCAGTCTTCTGCTCGGCTTGACCGCCGCCGCGGCCAACGTCTTCGGCGGCACCATCATCGTGCAGAAGAATTGGGACCGTTCTTACCTCAAATATTTCGTCGCCCTGGGTGCGGGTTTCATGCTCGCGGTCGCAGTCATCGAAATCATTCCCGACAGCTTCGAACTTCGTGGACGAAGCGCGTCTCTGCTTATCCTCGCCGGTTATCTGCTCATCCACTTCTTCGAACACACGGTCACGCCCCACTTCCACTTCGGTGAAGAGACGCATCACGATCAGTTCGTGGCCTCGCACAAGGGACTCTCTGTCCTGTTCGGCTTGACCATCCATACCTTCTTCGACGGAATCGCCATCGCGTCAGGCTTTATTATTTCGAACCGGCTGGGATGGGTGATCTTCGTGGCGATTTTCCTGCACAAAATTCCCGAAGGCTTTACCGTTGCTTCGGTAATGCTTGCCAGCGGGCGCAGCAAGCGGCTGGCCTGGGGGGCTTCGGTGCTTCTGGGCGGCGCCACCTTCGCCGGGGTGCTCACCATGGCGCTGCTGAAACACCACGTCGGTGTCGGGCTGCCGCTGTCCGGCGGTGTGACTATTTATGTTGCAGCGTCAGACCTGATGCCGGAAGTGAACCGCGAGCCGGGCGGGAAGATGGCGATGGTGGTTTTATTGGGAGTCGCGATTTTTTTCCTGCTGGATCGCGTAGTCGCCTGAATAACGACCCTTACACACTGATATGGAGCCGCGGGCGCCCTCGCCCGCCCATCAATCCACCGTGTGCTTGGCCGTGTAACCTTCCCTCGCAATAACCTGGTACTTCACATCCTTGCCCTTCTGGTCTCGCACCTTGAGGGGACCTCCATCGGGCGCGATTACATCCACTTTCAACTTGCGGTATGTGCCATCCAGCTTAGGGTTGGTGGGGTGATAGGTGATGACATACTGGTGACGGATGTCGCCGCTGATGTCTTTAAAGGCATCGACGAAGTCGCCTTCCAGTCTGGGCTGGTAGAACCGTCCTCCAGTCAGCTTGGCGAAAGTTTGCATTTCGTTGTCCGCCTGGTACCAGTCGATCGATTGCATTCCCCTACTGGCAATGCCGTGCGACATGCTGGTGCAACCGTGAGTTTCGCAATATTCCCGCAGCAGCCATCCAATGCTGACTGAAATAATCGTGATGTCGTGAGTGCTCTTCACTTTCTTGGTGATCTGGTCCAGGTTCAATTTGCTGAAGGTGTCGATGCCGGAGCTGACTAATACCACATACTTGTGGCCTTCGACTCGATCCAGCCGGTCCAGCGTGTCATACAAGGCGTCAAACAAATTGGTCTCGGAAAATCCCGGCATTCGGAGCGTATTCAGCCCGGCCATAACGGCACTCTTGTCTTGAGTAAAGTCGACCAGGATATCGGGCTTCATATCGTAGGAAACCACTGCCACCCAATCCTCCTTCTTTAAAGTGCTGGCAAAAATGTAAGAGGCGCGCAGCGCGTCGATGAGCAGGGGATAACTGGTCGATGCAAATTCCACCAGCAAGACCGCGGTGATCGGCGCGTCCTCCACCTTGAAGTCAGCGATGTTCTGCTGCTTGCCGTCCTCGAAAACCCGGAAGTTGTCCTTCTTTAAGCTCGAAATGAATTGCCCATCCTTGGTCGTCACCATCACCGGAACCGTGACCAGCGGCACATCCACGTGGATGGAGTAGTCCGGCATGCCAGGAACTTTTTTCGGACGCTCGGGTGGCGGCGGAGGCGGTTCCTCCTCGCCTTTCTTCGGAATCGCATAGGGTCCGGTATCGCCGTTGGGACCGCCGGCTTCGGGAGGAACGTCCTGCTGATTAGGGTTCTGCTGGGCGTTCGGAGTTTGTGCATTCGACGGTCCAGAAGTATCCTGCGCAGCCAGCGGGACGGCCGACCCGGTTACCAAAGTAAGCACCAGAAGAAGAATTAGCGATAATGCACACGATTGTGCAATTCGCCCGCATTTATGCGGAAAAATGGCGAAAAACATGGGGAGCCTCTTGAAAATGCCTATGCTAGTATAGACGCCAGTTCTTCGCGATTGGGATGTTTTGCCGGACCTCACGGCAAAAAGAAATGCGAAGTAAATTCTAGTATCAGGGACTTGCCCCAGGCCTGTCCCGGCGGGACACAATGAGACGAACTGCTCTCGCGGTAGTGGTAGTGTACTTGTTTTTGCTCCCCTTCCTGAATTTCGCCCAAGCCAGCTATGCGCAGACGGCGAAGCCGGTCGAAACCATCCCTGTGAGCCAGATTCACGAAGGAATGCGGGGCGTAGCCTACACCGTATTTCAAGGCACCAGGCCTGAGCCCATGAAGGTGGAAGTCCTTGGCATTCTTAAAAATGCCAACGGCCCCAAGGGAGACGTTATTCTGGTGCGTCTGGGAGGGCCTAAGGCCGAATATACCGGCGTGGTCGCGGGCATGAGCGGCAGCCCGGTGTATTTCAATGGGAAGCTTGCAGGTGCGGTGGCATTCCGCATTGGCGAATTCTCCAAGGAGCCCATTGCCGGCGTCACTCCTATCTCTGAAATGCTCGAGATTAGCGCCATTGACAGCGCTCCCACCAGCGTTCCAGTACAGGTAAGGTCGGAGCCATCGTTTGCCGCCAAGACTTCAGGACCTGGACTGCGGTCGAATACCACCCAGGGCTTCGCGAATTATTTAAAGCCGATCGAAACCCCACTAGTTTTCAGCGGATTCACCGAAGATGCGGTACAGAAATTCGCGCCGCAGTTCGCGTCCGAAGGCGTAGTGCCAGTGATGGGCGTAGGTTCAGCTTCCGACGTGGCGCAGCCCGAACCCATGGAGCCGGGTTCGGCCGTCAGCGCCGTATTAGTTCGCGGTGACATGAACATTGCCGCCACCTGCACCGTCACTTACATCGACGCTGAACACCTGCTCGCGTGCGGGCATCCGCTGTTGCAGTTCGGCATGATCGATCTGCCGATGACCAAGGCCGAAGTTCTGGCCACCTTGCCTTCGCCGCTGAACGCTTTCAAAATTGTCAACGCAACTGAGACCGTGGGCACATTCATTCAGGACCGCCACACTGGCATTCTGGGTGAGTTCGGCAAGAAACCGGAGATGATTCCGGTCACCCTAACCATCCACGGTGGAACTGCTCCGAAAGTATTTCATTATGAGGTGCTGAACAACGCGCGCCTCAGCCCGGTTGCGATCTCCACCACGGTGTACAACGCACTCCATGGCGTCAATGAATACGGTGACGAAACTACTTACGCCATGAAGGGCGATATCAACGTCCAAGGCTTCCCGGTTGTGAAGCTGCAGGATATGTTCTCCAGTGCCGACGGCATGCAGCCCGCCGCTATGCTGGCTGCCGGTTCGGTCGGTGAATGCTTCGGCCGCATCTATGACAATCCTTACAGCACTCCCGAGATCAAAGGTCTGAATCTCGATTTCGAAGTCACTAACGAGCGGCGGTGGGCGCGGTTGGAAAGCGCCCGCACGGATCTGAACGAAGCCCGTCCTGGGGATGAGATCACGGTCGAAATTCTGCTGCGGCCCTATCGCGGGGATGCAGTCATCGAACATGTTCCGGTGCGCATTCCGCTCTCGGCCTCGAAGGGATCCACGCTCCACATTATGGTCAGCGACGGCGAAATGCTCGACCGCCTTCGCCGCGGCCCATCCGGCGCGCAAAAGCTCGACCTCGCCTCGACCATCGGCATTCTCAACAAACAGCACGTCAACAATCGCGTCTACGTTTCCGTGCTCGACGAAGATCCCGAAGCCATGGTCGAAGACAAGGTCATGCCGGCGCTTCCACTTTCAGTTATGAACGTCATGGACGGGATGCGCGGCACGCAAGACATGACCGTGCTGGGCGAATCTTCAGTCAGCGAGACCGCAACCCCGGCGCTTGATTTCGTCGTCTCCGGCGGGCAGTTGCTCTCGATCACAATCAAGTGAGAAGCCAATACGGGGAGCCGCTTTACGTCATCACTGTACTTCGTATAAGTAAGCGTCTTCGATGTACATTCCGCCGACTTGCGTATTACCTAATCGCGCTCCCTCAACAGAGGCTGTTTTTCCGAAGACTGAGCGGAGGGCTTGGTAGAGCGGCTCTTTCGGGCTGATCAGTTCAATTCTAAACGGCTGGTTGGCGCCAGGCACAACCCCTCGAGTCACATTTGCTAACTGCTCATATGCCTTTTGCCGTCCGATTTCGTCAACTTTCCGAGTTGCAATAAGCAAGCGCCATCCATTTTCCGACTCCAACAACCAGAGCAACCCTTGCGCCGGAAAGTTTTTGTTCTGGCGCAACGCTTTCCATACTTCCTTCCCAAAATCGATATCCCAAGTCGTTAAAGATTCAACGTACGGCATTACCATTTCCCCTTAATCCATACCATCATGCCCGAGGGGGCTTCTGTGGTGGCAGCGTACAGCGCTCTTGATTCCAACTCGTCGACAATTACATAGCCTGCTGTCGTCCCAGTCTTTTACAGTATTCCAATTTGTTTTCGGGTTTAAGCTGTCTCCGACAGACCACTACTGGCGATCTCGTCACGTAAAGTTGGCTCCGGGTAACCACACGAGTCATTACTAAAGGCGTAGGTCTGAAAGCGGTAAACAGCCAAGTTATTGCTACTGTGCTACTTACGTCACATTCTGCGTTGTTAATCACTTCGTTAATTCTAATTGCGTAATCTTCCTGTGCTCCCGTAAGATCGAAAAATTGCACGAATACTGCCCAACTTGTGGCCGATAGATGGGTTCTTGCAATCTAAGTAGCTGTTGAAATCCCCGGGGAAGTGGGTATTGTTCGTGACCGCTAAAAGTTCGACTCGTGCTCTAGTTTTCATCGCCACCCTCGCTTTGTTAACCCAGGCTGGGTTTGCCGCGACCATTAGCAACCACACCCTGACCCCCAGCCGGAAACCCCGAGCGGTGAAAGAGAGCCGGCACGCTCGCCGTCATATGCGTCATTTAGCGCGCAGCCGTCGAGTCCGGTCGCGCACCGTCCACGCTCTCAAAAAACACCATTATTACGAACACTTCTACGCCAGCTCCTACTCCAACGACATTACTGACGGTGACAAGATCGCCGGCGAAGATCCTATTGTCCGCCAGGCTGCGATCGACGCACTCGGCAACATGAACGGCACCGTACTGGCCATCGAACCGACCAGCGGCCGCATTCTTGCCATGGTCAATCAGAAGCTGGCGCTCTCCAGCGGTGCGCAGCCTTGCTCCACGATTAAATTGTCAGTGGCCCTGGCCGCGCTGAGCGAAGGCATTATCACCAAGGAAACCGAGGTTCGACTTGGCGGCCGCAGCCATATGAATCTGACGCTGGCGCTGGCGCATTCGAACAATGCATATTTCGAAGCGCTGGGTCGCCAGCTCGGATTCGAAAAAGTGGCACGCTACGCCCATCTCTTCGGCTTAGGGCAGCTTGCCGGATATCACGTCGCAGGCGAGCAGCCGGGCGTTTATCCGGAAGAAGAAATTTCGTCGAAGCTGGGCGGGGTCGGTAAGATGTGCTCCTTCGGCGAGGGTATTTCCATGACGCCGCTGCAGTTGGGCGCGCTGGTAACGGCCATCTCGAACGGCGGGACCATGTATTACCTGCAGCACCCCACGAGCGCCGCTGCCGTCGCCAACTTTCAACCCATAGTACGCCGCCATTTGAACATCGGCGGACTGATTCCCGAAATTTCCGACGGTATGGCCGGCGCAGTTGAATTTGGCACCGCCCGGCGCCTGCTACTCAATTTCAACGAAGAGGAAGTGCTCGGCAAAACCGGAACCTGTTCCCGTGCAGGCACCCGCTTCGGCTGGTTCGCCAGTTACGCCAATACCAACTTCGGGCGCGTAGTGGTTGTCGTCTTTCTCGAAGGCGGACGTCCAACCTTCGGCCCCAAAGCGGCAGAGATCGCAGGCCGCATGTATCACAATCTTTACAGCCACGACTTCTTTCTGGCGAAGCCTATAGTGCCGCCGCCCGCCGTTTTACGCACAGCGCCCGAATCCAGCAGCTCCGACTAAATTCGCGCGGACTATAGCGGTCGGAGGTGAATCAAAGGGTCCTGCAGGACCTTCTTCAGATTCGGCCCTTCCAGTTCACCCGATTCAATATCCACCCGCCAGTCTTCAGTCAGCAGCAGCGTGCCGTTCAGGTCCACGTAATCAATGTGAAGTCCTGGTCCATCCAGAGATAAATTGGCGTGCCCGTTGAAACCCACATTGATCTTTTCACCATTGTGGTATCGCCGGTTGTCCCAGGCGAGCCAGGGACATTCAATGTCGGGAGCATGCCCGCGCTCCACCGGCATTCCGCCGTGACCGATGCAACGGCCATGCGCTTCAATTCCGTCGCGCACACGGTAGCGGTCGTAAATTGTGAGTTTGTGTTCGTGTCCCCAGAACCACAGGACCGGCCGATGAATGATTTGCGCCAACTGCATCGCCGGAACCTGATACCAATCGCTGAATGCGGAATAGCAGCCGTGGTGAGTCACAATCAGCAAACCGCGGTTGTCGCCGCCGGGGTTCACCGTGTCCCGGAGCCATTCCAACAGCGGATCGGGAAACTGGCAGCGCGGCTTGAAATGAACTGACTGGCGAATGAATTTGCTTTTTTGGAACACCGGCAATTTTCCCCAATCGAAGCCGGTGGCGTTGTAGCCGGTATCAAGCGCGATAATTCGCCAGTACTTGGTTTCCATGCAGAAGAAACTTGCCCATTGCCCGTCGCCCCATTCCTTGCCGGATTTTCTCAGGCCCATTTTCGGCAGAATGGTTTCGTAATAGCCATTTCCACGAGCATACATTTCATGATTGCCGGTGAGCGCGAAGCCGCCGAGCTTGCCCATTGGCCATCTCACCGGCGGATAGGGGCTGGTTTTTTCACCCAGAAAGTTTTCCTTAATCTCGCTTTCATCGCCGACAAAATAAACGTCGCCCAAATGTACCGTGTAATCGGGTTTGAACTGGTGAACACAGTTGGCGACTTTTTGCGCCTCGTCGGTCCCGGTGCCCCAGTCGCCGATCAGGCTTAACGTCGTGCGGTCGGCGATCGGATAAATGCCGGTGCCTTTGCCGGGCGTAGTGTAATCGCGAAACGGATGCTTCTTGTGAAACCAGTAACGCACGACATGCGGAATCCACGCCGCCAGATGGCTGGGCAAGAAGGCATTGAGAGGATCGTATTCGTCCTTGGAATACCCGGAGCCGCCGGCGCGAAAATGCGAGGCCAGGCCGGTATGCAACATCCCCTCGAAATTTCCGAGGTCCTTGCCTTCGGTTGTGTCAGGTTGCTTTTCGGATTCGCCCATCGGCCCAGCTGCATTCTCCCATGCCGCCACGGTTTGATCATAATTGGCGTTGAAACCTGAATGTCCGATAGCATACGGATTCGCGGTCAGGCGCCTCTAAAAGCATTTCAGACGGGCCGACATAATACTGGCGTAATCTGCGCGCAGCTCGGAAATAGCATCAGAATGTCTGACATGCCCCGTATGCAAAATGGGATGATCCTGGCGGCCCTGGCGGTTTGCCTCGCGGCCGGGTTGCCGACCGCCGCTGCGGCTCAAGTCCAGGAATCATCGGGCTCTGCGCGCCATGCGCAAAGGGATCGTGACCGTGGTCATACATTAACGCGAGATGACGGTTTGGCAGTGGTTGAGACGGCGCTTGACGATCACATCCGCATGCGCGGTAAGCGGGATTGCTCGCATCTGGTGCACACCATCTACGATCGTGCAGGCTTTTCGTACACTTACGCTAGTTCAAGAGATTTGTACCGGGGAACGGGAGATTTCCGTCGAGTGAAAAACCCTCAACCCGGCGATCTGGTAGTTTGGCAAGGGCACGTTGGCATCGTGGTGAACCCGGAGCAGCGTGCATTTTATAGCTTTCTCCGTCATGGTCCCGGAATCGACGAATACGACACCCGATATTGGAAACGACGCGGGCCGGTAAGGTTCTATCGCTACATCAAGGGCAATTCGCCGGAAGACGATCAAACGGATCGCTAGGCCCCAAACCCCGAGCGGCTCATCTTGTTACCTGACTGCGCTTCACCTCCCAAATCAAGCCGGCCCGAAGCCAGTTTTTCTGGAACAGAGTGTTGCTCCACTGTGGTGACTTGAAGGGATGGAACAGCGGCCCAAGCAGGCAAAGGAAAAGGCCGGATCCAAAGATCCGACCTTTGTTGGCCCCATCCGAAACGTAGGGATAAGCAATTATCTTCGTCCGCCGTGACCACCGCCTCCGCCGTGTCCGCCCCCGCCGTGGAAGCCGCCGCCTGCATGGCCGCCACCGCCGTGGAAGCTGCCGCCGTGTGAACCGCCCGAGTAGCCGCGCCCGGCGTGCCCTCCGCCGCTATAACTTCTGCCCGCGTACCCTCTAGCGTAGGCGGAGTGTCCAGCGTAGGCATGACCGCCGTAAGATCGGACGGCGCCGTGCCCATAGTAGCCATGTCCACCGTAAACGCCGCGTCCGCCATAGTAGCCGTGCCCGCCGTAGTAGCCGTGTCCACCGTAGAAGCCGCGACCGCCATAAAAGCCGCGTCCATAGTAGCCGCGTCCATAATACCCGTGATACCACGGACCCGCGCCTATGAAGACGCCGTTAACGAAGAAGCTCGAACCGTAATATCCATAGGGCGCGCAAGCATAGGGGTAATAGGAATAGTAGCCGTAAGAACACACCGGAGCCGGCCCGTAATTCGCATACCCGTTGTCGTAGTAAGCCGAATCGTCGGAGCCATTATCGTCGTAGCCGTTGTTGGCGTAGCCGTTGTTGGCATAGCCGTTGTTGGCGTAGCCGTTGTTTTGGTAGCCGTTATCAGCGTACCCATTGTTAGCGGACCCATTGTCGTAATTGCCGTTATAACGATAATCGTTGTCGTTATAGTCGTTGTTATAGCCGCTATCAGGGTAGCTGTTGTCATTGTTGTAATTGTAGTAGCCACCGGCGTCGCCATTGCCGACGCTAACACCCGCCGAAACCTGAGCCGATGCGGTCGCCGCCGCCAGCAACAGCACCCCCGCAATCGCCGTATATCTCAGATAAGACATGATTTCTCCTTGTCCAGCCCGAAAGATCGTTATAAAAGAGCTGGAAACCTTCCGGCTGCTCGCCGGAAAAGCCAACCATCAATTTCAAACCCCGAAATGGCCCTTTAGTTGCGATAATTCTGGCTGGTCAGAGACTCTGGCCGGGGTTGCCGGATGACTCTTTTATCCTGCCATCGCGCCAGTCTCTTCTTTGAATTTCAGTATCTCCCTCGCCGCCCGCTGCCCGCTGGCAATGGCCCCATGAACCGTGCCGTTGTGGCCCGAGGTATTGGTGGCTTCGCCGGCGAAAAAGAGAGTGTCTGAAACCGGCGCGCCCAGTTTCCGCTGAGCACCTTCGCCTCCTGTTTTTACATAGCTGTAAGCGCCCAGTGAAAATGGGTCCGAATCCCAGTCATGAAAATATGCGCTTCGCAGCTGGGCTTGCACACTAGCGATTTCGACATGCAGAAGGCTGCTTAGAGATTCGATCGCTCGATGGATGATTTCACCCTCGCTCATTCCTGCCAGCCTCTCAGCAGACATCGCCGGCGACCACCCGGTAATGACGGGAATTGTCTCGGGCATCTGAGTCCACCATGTCGGAAAGAACTTGTCGCGAGAAAAGAGAAAACTGAGATCGCCGAGACTGTGCGTGTCATGGGTGCCGCGCAAGTCTTTCCAGAAGCGCTCGCGAAAACACAAACTAACGCGAACCACTTTGCCCATGGCGAGTTTCTCCACGGCCTCGCGTTTTTGCGGTGGAAGTTCGGGCTCAAACCGCACGAAGCCGGGTGATTGAAGGACCCCTAGCGGAAGCGTGATCAGCGCGCAGCGGGCTAAAAATCCGGTTTCAGGCTGGGGCCCATTAGCCAGGATTTCAACTGAGCCGGACTTCCATCGGACGCCGGTGACGATGGTGTTCAGGCGAATCTTGACGTCGAAATCATCCAGCTCCCGCAAAAAAATGTCTACCAGACTCTGATACCCGCCGGTGACATGAAAGGCGCGCTCGCCTTCGATCTGCTGGTCGGCTCGACGGCCATCCACCAGCCAGCGTACGCTCACCAGGCCAGGATCGGCCGCGTTGAATCCGCTGACGTAGCCGGTCGCCCATTGCTTCGCCTCCGCCTGATCTTTTCCTGGAAAGCGGCGGGCCAGAAAATCCAGAAATGATTCGTCAGCCTTGTTCTTGTCTTCGAACTCGTCATCCATTGCGCTCAAAATCTTATCGGCCTGCGCGAAGAAATTGCAGCGCTCCAATTTGCCATCAATCGAGCACCACATATCGCCGTCAATCTCAGTCGCTTTCAGGTTGTGCTGCTGCACCGGCAGCCAAATTTCGGGCGCGAGACCGTGGACAAATTCAGCGCCGAGTTCGATGGGATGGTTCAGCGCGGCATCGTGGCGAGTGAACATGCGTCCGCCAACCCGGTCTCGAGCCTCGATAATTTCAACTTCAAGACCCGCTCGGGAAAGTTCAAGCGCGGCGGACAATCCCGCGGCGCCGGCGCCAATGATTAGAACATCAGTCGGCATAGGTGTTTATTGGATGCTCATGAAGTGTATGCCTGCATGATTCGCTTGTATCCGCACCTGGAGAAAAAGAAAAGGCGGGCGATGGCGCCCACCTTCGAAAATTCAAAATCGGTCAGACAAGCTGCCTTACCCGCACCGGTTATCGCGTTGCCAGCGCCGGTTCCAGTTTGCCCGACTTGAAAGCTTCGTAACGGTGGCTGATTTCTTCCCAGTTGATTACGTTCCACCACGCTGCCAGATACT
>CAWISI010000006.1:0-144063 GCA_963838785.1 uncultured Acidobacteriota bacterium | reverse complement strand
GATCGACACGTTGTCGCCGTCGCGCTCGACCTTGTATGGGACCATCTTCATTTCTTCGTTCACTTCGTCAAAGCGCCGTCCCATGAAACGCTTGATCGAATAAATAGTGTTTTCAGGATTGGTAATCGCCTGACGCTTGGCCACCTGCCCGACCAACCGCTCTCCATTCTTGGTGAACGCCACCACCGATGGGGTAGTGCGCCCACCTTCTTCATTAGGGATCACCTTGGGCTCGCCACCCTCCATGACCGCCACGCACGAGTTGGTGGTGCCGAGGTCAATTCCGATAATCTTGGCCATAATCTTCTCCTTGTATAAGTGCTGCTTTGGCAATGAGCTGTGAGCGATGAGCTTCGAACGATCAGTGGAACGGACCGCTCACAACTCCCCGCTCACGGCTCATTGCTGACTAAGTGCTTTGGATTCAACTACTCACCTTTGCGCTCTGGCTTATTATGAGAGTTGAGTGAGATGTTGTCAATGTTTAGATGCGGGAAGGGGTGAATAGGATGCGGCGTTAACCCCGCGTTCAATATCCGGCGCACGAGAGATCGCATCTGCCATTTGTGCTGCTAACGAAACTTATGCCAGCACGTGTGAGGGGTACGGTACCCTTGCCTAGTTTACAAAAGGGCAGGAACCGGGGAGGTGGCCCACTCAACCCGATTCTGGCTTGAGTATGAATTGAGGGTGCGCCGTCCATTGTCTCGCGCTTTCCCACGTAGCCCCGGACGCTCTCGTCCGGGGTGGGCGGACGGAACGTCCGCCCATGGAATTTGCGTTTTGCCGCGCATGCGCGGCCGGGCGGGTGTGGGCACCCGCCCCTACGTGGTCTGTGCTGGCATTACGAGTGTCGAGTTGGGTGCCCTCATGCCTTCGGCTTCGATCAGGGCAGGCTCTTGTCTTGCGTCTCGACACGTAGCCCCGGACGCCCTCGTCCGGGGTGGGCGGACGGAACGTCCGCTCATGGAAGTTGCTTTCCGCCGCGCAGGCGGGGCCGGGCGGGTGAGGGCACCCGCCCCTACGTGGCCTGTGCTGGCATTAAGATGTGGAATTTGGGTGCCCTCCTCCCTTCGGCACGATCAGGGCAGGCTCTTGTCTTGTCTCGACACGTAGCCCCGGACGCCCTCGTCTGGGGTGGGCGGACGGAACGTCCGCTCATGGAATTTGCGTTTTGCCGCGCATGCGGGGCCGGGCGGGTGTGGGCACCCGCCCCTACGTGGCTCGTGCTGGCGCCGATGGACTCTCGAGCACTTTTCGCCACGACCAGCGATATTCGCTCGCAACGTTGACCAATCCCGCCCGCACCGGATTCTGCAGAATGTAGTCGATCTTCGCATCGAGACTCTCAGACGACCGCAGCACGTGATCGAACGATTCCTCCTGCCAAATTGCTTCATGGGTGCCTAATCGCCGATTAATGCTGTGTGAAGAAGCGCCCTTAATGGCCTTCGTGATCTCGGGAAGCGGAAACATTCGGCGGCGGATTTCATCCACTAGAGGTGTAAGAATAAGGTGCGCGTGATCGGGCATGACTATGGCAACGCGCAGGTTATATTTCTTTTCATGATCATGAACGCAGCACTCGAGCACGATCTGCCGTGCCCAATCCGGCAAGACGTGACGACGCTTCGCAACAAACGTGACGTAGTGCGGCTTATAGTCGCGCCGCAGATGGGGCAAGTTGCGGCGATAAAAAGTCACGAGCCATTCTTGGTCCTCAATTCATGCTCCGCAACATTTTTGGTAATAGATCGTCGTTGTCTATCCCGATTTGAAACCTACGTGCCCCGGACGCCCTCGTGCGGGTGGGCCGACGGAACGTCCGCCCATGGAATTTGCGTTTGCCGCGCAGGCGCGGCCGGGCGGGTGAGGGCACCCACCCCTACGTGGCCTTTGCTGGCCTGCATTATGAGGAGCTGCCCCGGATCCTTCGACTTCGCTCACGGCAAGCTATGAGCGTTCGAAGCGACGAGCATTTTTTGCCCCACCCAGCCTACTTTCGAAGGGCCGGCTGTCGTGCCTGGCTCAGACTGTCACTCTGAGCCCTAACAACCGCTCGAATCAGGGATTTCCCTTGGCTTGCTACCCCATCGTCCGGATTGCCGAGCCGGCCCTTGTTCCCTAGCCTTAAAGTGTGGTCTGAGGAGCACGGGCGTGATGACTCACAAAGCAGGAATTCCGGTTCCGGTTGTCGTCGCACTTCTAGCGGGAGCAGCCCTGGCACAGTCGCCCTCGGTCATGCAGCAGCCCCCCTTAACAACTGTCAAGAATGTCATATACAACGAAATGCATCCCTCGGCAGCAAACAATATTCATTGGAAGTACCGGTTGGAAAAGAGCTCGGCTTCACGGCAGGAGACCCGAGCCGTGGTGGAAACTCAATCGGGCTCGATCGATCGTCTGGTAGCGATCGGCGGACAGCCTTTAAGTTCCACTCAACAAGCCGACGAAGCCAAGCGCATTTTGAAATTGGCCAACGATCCCGACCAGCAACGGAAAGCCGATGCCGCCCGCCAGAAAGATGCCGAGCAGTGCGATTCATTCCTGAAAATGATCCCCGCCGCGTTTGTGTTCGAGTACGCCGGCCAAAGCAGCAACGCCATTAAATTGAATTTCAAACCCAATCCTAATTTTCAGGCTCCCTCCCGCGAGGGCCGAGTTCTGCAGCAGATGGCGGGCGAAATGTGGGTGGACGCCAGACAGCAGCGGCTTATCAGCATCAGCGGCCGGTTAATTAACGACGTCAAGTTCGGTGGCGGACTACTGGGTCATTTGGAAAAAGGCGGCGAGTTTTCCGTAAGGCGGGCAGAGATTGCGCCCGGGGACTGGGAGCTGACCGAACTTACGGTGAATATGCAGGGAAAAGCTTTGCTCTTCAAAAGCATCGCGGTCCAGCAAAAAGAAGTTCACAGCAATTTCGAGCGCATGCCCAATGATTTAAGCGTGGCCGACGCGGCTAATGTTTTGCTCAAGCAAACTCTGGTCGCTGAAAATCGCTAAGCCCTTAAACTTCGCTATAGCGGAAACACGTCACCAGATGGTCGTTCACCATTCCGACCGCCTGCATGAAGGCATAACAAATTGTTGAGCCCACAAACGTAAAGCCGCGCTTCTTCAAATCTTTACTCATGGCGTCGGATTTCTCGGTCCGGCTTTGCAACTGCTTCACACTTCGCAATCCATTTACTTGCGGCTTGCCGCCAACAAATTGCCAAACATAATCATCGAATGCCCCAAACTCCTTTTGCACGGCCATGAACGCTTTAGCATTCTGTACCACCGACGCAATTTTTAGCCGGTTGCGGACGATGCCTTCATTCCGCATGAGCGAGTCCAGCCGCGGCTGCTTGTAGCGCGAGATTTTTCCCGGATCAAAAACATTGAGCGCGGCACGATAATTCTCGCGCTTTTTCAAAATAGTGTCCCAGCTCAGCCCGGCCTGCGCGCCTTCGAGAATAAGAAATTCGAACAGCACGCGGTCGTCGTGGCAAGGCACTCCCCATTCGCGATCGTGATAGGCGATCGCAAGATCATTTCTCGCCCACGGGCAGCGAATTTTTTGATCAGCGGTTTTCAATTCTTTTGAGGATCCACGTGCCGGAATTTAGCAGCACCCTTCTATGAGCATTATGCTAACCTCTTGCACACTGTTTCGGAGTTTCTCATGGATTTGCAGGGTTTGCTTTTTTCATTTTTGCTACTCACAGCTCTAGGGAGGCCCGTGGCCGCACAATCGAAATCCGTTGCTGAACGTCTGGGCTATCCCGCCAACTCAAAATTGCTGATTGTTCATGGCGACGATCTCGCTGTAGCCCATTCCGTCGATGACGCGAGCTTTAACGGGCTCGAAAAAAACGCGCTTACTTCTGCCAGCATTATGGTGCCCTGTCCGTGGCTCACGGAAGTCGCCGATTATGCGAAGTCCCACCCCGATCTGGATCTCGGTCTGCATCTGACGTTGACCAGCGAATGGAAGACTTACCGATGGGGACCGGTTGCGCCATCGGACCAAGTCCCCAGCCTGATTGGACCTGACGGAATGTTATGGGCTGAAACCGCCCTGGTTTCTCAGCATGCTAAAGCTTCCGAAGCCGAACGCGAACTACGGGCGCAGATTGAACGCGCGCTGGCCATGGGAATTCACCCCACTCATCTCGACACCCACATGGGCTCCGTCCTCGCGTCGCCAGAAATTTTCGCCGCATACGTGAAGCTCGCTCACGAATTCCATCTGCCGTTTTTGGCAGTTCGAATTCCCGGCGCCGAACATCTTCTCTCCGCGCTTTCAGATAAGGACATTGTTCTTGACTCGCTGGTCATGGCAACTCCCACCGTCCGCCCCGAGAAATGGAAGGAGTTTTATCTGACTGCAATCAAAGACCTCAAACCTGGCCTAAATGAAATGATCGTGCATCTCGGGCACGATGATGCGGAGCTGCAGGCGATCACGGCCGGACACCCCGACTATGGTTCAGCCTGGCGACAGCGCGATTATGATTTTGTCACCAGTCCAGAGTTCAAGAAGGCGCTGCAAGAAAACAACGTGATTCCGGTTAGATGGCGGGATATTCGACGCTTGGTGCAATAGCAACTATTGCCTGACGAATCTGCAATTCAGAATTTCGGGACCTTATCTCTGACTTGCTTCTCCCGCAAGCACCTTACGATTGAATTCGGCCGATTTGTTGCGCGGCACACTCAGCGTCTTCCATGCAGGTCCCGTCAGATGCTTGGCCAGAAATACGATCTGCCCGCAGTGATAGGCGTAATGGGCGATCTGGCGGCTGATTGCCTGCATCACCGAATGTGGCTCATTGCGAATTAATACTTTGCGCTCCATGTCCGCCTCGGACAAGGGTTCGAGAGCGCTAAAAACTTTATCCCAGCCCTCGTTCCACACCCGCAACAAATCGGCGCGAGTCTTCGGGGGCGCAACAAATTCCGTATCGCGTTCGCGATTAGGCTTTTCTCCGTCGCTGGTGAGAAAGTCCGTCCAGCGCGAGCGCATGTTTCCGGCCATGTGCTTTACGATGATGGCGATCGAGTTCATTTCGTCATCGAGCGCAGTGAACAGTTGCTGGTCCGAAAGTTGTTCCATCGCGCTCTCGCCCATTTTTTTGTAATGGCGAAACAGCGAGAGGGAATCCTCAATATAGGAAGTGCTGAATTCGTGTGCCATTCTAACCTCGAAACTAAACTTTGAATTGCGGATCAATTTCAATCTGATATCCAGCCGCTAACCGGTTGGTCTCATTTGCCATTCCAACCACCGCCATCAGCTCGCGAAACATATCGTCGGTCATGCCCTTTTTCCGGGCCGACGCGGTGTGCGAAGCGATGCAGTATCCGCACTGGTTGCTGACGCTGACGGCAACATAGATCAACTCTTTTGTAAGTGCATCGAGCGTGCCGGGAGCCATGATCTGCTTGATGTCTTCCCACGTGCGCTTCAGCGTGGCCGGATCGTTGGCCAGCCCCTTCCAGAAATTATTAATCCAGTCGGTCTTACGCGTCTTCATGATGTCGTCATAGACGGCGCGAACTTCCGGGTTCGCATCTTTGTATTCGATCAGGCCTAATGTAGCCATTCGCCCCTCCGATCTTGGCTCGAGCTCAAGCTGACTCTGCGCTGCTCTGCGCCGATGCCGCTACCGCCCTGGTTTTTGCCCAAGCCCGCTGCGCTTCGATCTCTTCAGCGCGGGTCACCGACAGCGGCACAGTTTGCGAAATCACGCTCAGCAGGATCTCAATACTTAGTTCTCGTTTACCACTGTAAGCCGTGTACAAAGCGCTTTGCACTGCTGCCTCGATTTCGGCTCCGGAAAAACCTTTAGCGGCGGTGGCAACACGGTCCAGGTCGAAGCCGGCGGCGTCGCGGTGATGTTTACTCAGTTGCAGCGCGAGGATTTGTTTTCGCTCGGGCTGGTTGGGCAAATCGACAAAGAACAACTCGTCAAAGCGGCCCTTGCGAATCAACTCCGGAGGCAGCGCATTCACATTGTTGCAAGTGGCAGCCACAAATACTGGAGCTTTACGGTCCTGCATCCAGGAGAGAAACGAAGCTAACAATCTGGAAGAAACGCCGGCGTCGACCGAAGCAGAATCGGGTCCGCTGCCGGCAAAAACTTTCTCCAGTTCATCAATCCACAGCACACAGGGCGCCAGTGCCTCGGCCACTCGGAAGACCTGCTGAATATGCTTTTCAGTTTCCCCGATGAATTTGTCATAAATCGCCGCGCTGTCGAATTTGACTAGAGGAAGGTTCCACTCGCCAGCGATGGCGCGGGCGCATAGTGACTTCCCGCAGCCCTGCACGCCCAGAATGATCACACCCCGAGCTGGATCGAGGCCAAACTTGCGCGCCGAATCTTCCCACGAGCCGCGGCGTTGCGCCAACCATCGCTTCATGTTGTCCAATCCGCCCACTCCCGCCAGCTTGTCCTGAGCATCGATAAATTCGAGTGAACCTGAATGCCGCAGCAAATCTTTCTTGGCCTCGAGCACATCGGCTGCAGTTTCCGCGGTCAATCCATGTCGATTCACTATCGCATGAGAGATGGCGCGATCAGCTTCTTCCTCGGTCAAGCCGCGAAGATTGTCGGCCATCGCGTCCAAATCTGCCGCGTCGAGAGTCCGGCGAAGCTCATGGCCCTGCCCAAGGCGCATAAAAATCTCATCAATCATCTGACGCAGACGTGGCTTATCGGGCAATGGCAGTTCCAGAAACTCGACCAGACTGGCCAGTTCAGGCGGGACTTCAATCGAGGGCGCAGTAATCACAACCGTACGCCGGTTGGTCGAAAACTGCTGGCCAACGTCGCGCAACTTTCTCACCACCACTGGGTCCGCCATGTGGCGATGAAAATCCTTCAGGATGAAGGCGGCTTCGGTCGAGATCGCTTCGAGATTACTCAAGGCCTGCGAAGGATCGCGGCTGTTGTAGATTGCCTGGGAGTTTGTATCGGCGGGAAAATTTGCCGTGCCTCGAAGCTTCGCCCGGCCATGAACTTCAGGCGATGTTCCGTCAGCACAGCGAACCAGCCCGCTGGCGATCGTCCACTCAAACACTGCCAGGTTTAACGCCGAAGCAGCAGCATGCACCAGTCGAACCGCACGGGTTTCTTCGACCGTCTCCAGAATTACGATCGGCGTCGAAGAATCGAATAACACTTTTAAGCGCTCGAGGGCATCTGCCATAGAAACGCGGATCAAAAGGGTTGACTTCGAAATTGGCTCAGCCTATCACAGGATGAGAAAGCCTTAGCTGATCCAGCCGCCGCCGACCACGATATCACCGTCGAAGAAAACTGCAGCTTGGCCGGGCGTAACTGCACGCTGCGGTTGGTCGAACCTCACGAGAATTTCATCAGTGCCGGTCTTTTCGATGGTCGCCGCAGCCGGCTCGTGACGATGGCGAATCTTCACGCTGACTCGCATCGGCTCTTCCAGGTCATTCACCGAAATGAGATTGCTGCGCTTGGTGATCAGAGTGCTCGAATAAAGATCCTCCTGCTCTCCTACGATCACCTGCCGCTTGTCGCCCTTGATTTGCAGAACATAAAGCGGCGAACCAGTGGCCACGCCGAGCCCTTTTCGCTGTCCTACGGTGAAATTGTGAATGCCCGCGTGCTCGCCAATCACCCGCCCATCGGTGGTCACCAACTCGCCCGAAGTTTCGGGAAGCGCGTCGCCCTGCTCGGCGAGATATGCGTCGATGAACTGCTTGTAGTCCCCGCCCGGCACAAAACAGATCTCCTGCGAGTCGGGCTTCTCGGCAAGCGCCAGGCCGTGCTTGCGCGCGAGTTCGCGAACCTCGGGCTTGGTCATCCCGCCCAAGGGAAAGAGGGTGCGGCTGAGCTGCTCCTGAGTTAATCCGAAAAGAAAATATGTCTGGTCCTTGGCGCGGTCCACCGGACGCTTGAGCAGCCACCGGCTTCGGGGCTCGTCGAACTCGACCCGCGCATAGTGACCGGTCGCGACCGCATCGGCGCCAATTTGCTGCGCCACCGTGAGTAGCTGATCAAACTTCAAGTGATTGTTGCAGAGGCTGCACGGAATCGGAGTGCGTCCGGAGAGATACTCCTGCACAAACGGACGGATGACATCGCGCTCGAAACGGTCCTCGTGATTGACCACGTAATAAGGAATGCCAATGGTCTCGGCGACACGGCGCGCGTCATAGACATCGTCAAGCGAGCAACATCGCCCGGTCACGGCTTCGGGCATACCTTCCCGGCCGGCAAGGCGGCGCTGGTTCCATAACTGCATGGTCAGGCCGATGACGTTCGACCCCTCGGCGCGCAGCATGGCCGCAACGGTCGAGGAGTCAACCCCTCCCGACATGGCAACGGCGATGGTGTTGGGGATAGGCATAATCGCAGAGATTGTGGTGAGACGGGCGCCCTCGCCCGTCCAAACAAAACTGAGCCAGATGCGCGGTGACCCGCGCCCCGATATGTTTATTGTACCTGTGATGGGCCAGGGCGCGCGCGCGCTCGCCTTACACCGACTGGGTTTCGTTCCTGTTATATAGCGGCGACAACTCCCGCAGTCGCGCAACTGCCGCGGGAACAAGCTGAATCGCGAAGTCCACATCTTCGGCTTTATTCTGCTTGCCCAGGCTGAAGCGGATGCTGGCGCGGGCCCGATCAGGTCGCAATCCCATGGCAGTGAGCACATGCGATGGCTCAATCGCACCGGAAGAACAGGCGGCGCCAGTTGAAACCGCCAGGCCTTTAAGGTCGAGCGAAATGATCATTGCCTCGCCTTCGATGTAATCGAAATAAATGTTAGAAGTATTTGGAACCCTGGGAGCGCCTTCGCCATTTATGCCGGCCGCTTCGACTTTTTCCAAAATCGCCGACTCCAGCCGGTCGCGCAATGCGGCGATCTCACGATCTTCTCCGGCTGCGAAACCGCGCACGGCCAGTTCAGCAGCTTTACCCAAACCGACAATTCCAGGAACGTTCTCCGTTCCGGCGCGGCGTGAGCGCTCATGGCTTCCGCCGTGGAACAACGGTTCCAGAGTCGTTCCCTTGCGCACGTAAAGAGCGCCCACGCCTTGCGGCGCATGGAACTTGTGACCGGAAATCGACAGCAGGTCGCACCCGATCTCTTTCACCTTGATCGGAACTTTCGAAGCTGCCTGCACCGCATCGGTGTGAAAATAGACATCAGCCTCGGCGCAAATTTTTCCAATCTCTTCTACAGGCTGCAGCACACCGGTTTCATTGTTGGCCATCATGATCGAAACCAGCTTGGTATTCGGCCGCAATGCGCGGCGAACGTCCTCGGGATCGACCAGACACCTTCCATCCACCGGAACATAAGTGACTTCAATTCCCCGCTCCTGCAGCCGCTTACAGGAATTGAGCACGGCGTGGTGTTCGATCGTCGAACTGATGAGGTGGTCGCCGTCATCAACCATCCCGGAGATCGCCAGATTATCCGCCTCGGTGCCGCCACTGGTGAACACTACTTCCGCTGGACGGCAGCCCAGCAGATTCGCGACTGATTCTCGCGCGCGCTCGACCGCAGCCCGAGTCTCCTGCCCATGATGATGAATGGAAGAAGCGTTCCCGAAGCGCTCGCCAAAGTACGGCTGTATCGCCTCCAGAACCTCGGGCAAAACCGGCGTCGTAGCGTTATTGTCCAGATAAACTCGCCGCATCCCTTTTATTGTATTCCCGCCATCCCTCCAGGGCTTGCGCTTTCTCTCGGTAGTTGCAGAGATAAATTTCCAACAAAGAAATTACATTGCCAAGGTTTCCGATTGACAATCGCTCGCCCCTCAGTCGACTAACGTTCGCTACTAGGTTCGTGCCTGATTCCGATCCCGTGCGGCAGGCATAACCAATCCTCCGAAGGAGCACTAATATGCAGGACAAACTCGAAGATGTGCGTAACGCGGTTGACCGGCGCTCGTTTCTAAAAAAAGGAATGACCACGGCAGGCGTGGCCGCGATGGGTACCGCGGTCTTGTCCGCCACCCCTTTGGCATTCGCAGACCCAGGACCAGATGACCATGGCGGCCGTCTTACCAGGGGAGATGCAGCGCTACTGAGGTTCGCAGCGGCGGCCGAAATTCTGGAGACAGATTTCTGGGTGCAGTACAACGAACTGGGAGGCATTCCGGACAGCGAAGTTCCCGGCGGAAGCGGAAACGTCGCCTACACCGCGGCACTTTCGCAACTCGATTCCGATATGGCCCAGTATGTCCACGACAATACCGATGACGAGTTCACTCACCAGAATTTCCTGAATGCGTATCTCGCTTCTAAAGGAGCAAGCAAAGTAGATTTGGAGAAATTTCGAACTTTGCCAGGAAGCAAAGCCGCGGGATCGAGCGGGAAACTACGGCTCACAAACCTGATGCAACTTACCCTCGATACAAGTTGGTGGACGCGCTATCGCAGCAGCAACCACAACCCGGACCTGGATCCAGGGTTCAAGTTCCCCCAGGCCATTCCCAGCCTGGCGGTTGGACACCACACGGCAATTCCGCGGACCGACGATGACACCGCCGATCCAAATTTCCTGCAGGCCATTGCCAACACAGCGGGTTTTCACTTTCCCACCATTGAGCAAGGCGGCAACAGTCTTTATCCGGCGATGGCACAGCGGGCCAGCAGTGTTGAAGTGCTGAGGATCCTGATCAGCATCGGTCCGACGGAGACGATGCACTTTCAAACCTGGGCAGATAAAGCAGGCAACGCGCCTCCGTTGACGGCTAAAGACCCCGTCACCGGCGTGTCAGTAACTTTTCCGGACCTGAATTCCCCGCCTTTTGGCGGCGAAGAGTTTCAAACCAACTTGATCATGCCCGAGCCTTGCCCATTTATCAGCCGGAAGCTTCCCAGATGCTCAGTGATTCGGCCGACAGAAACAAAAGGGATCGCCATGGGCGTGGTGAAATTCCTGACCGCGATGGGGCTCTTCCGCGGGCAATCACCCGAGTTCTTTGCCCTCATGCTCGAACTGGCCGAGGATGCGGACGCGGCCAGGCGCGAAGATCACTGAGGTAGTTTTGGCTGCTGAATCGCCGGACTCGCGAGAGTCCGGCTTTTTTGCGTTCGAGATTACCGCTTGTCGATCGGAATCCAGTGTTGCGGATAAGCGGGGCCAATGTAATCAGCCCGCGGACGGATGAGCCGATTGTCATCCAATTGCTCGATGACGTGCGCGCTCCAACCGCTAATGCGCGATACGGCGAAGATTGGCGTAAACAGATCAACGTCGATTCCAAGGACGTGGTAAGTCGACGCGGAATAGAAATCCACGTTGGCGTTGAGCTTCTTCTCCGATTTCACAAACTGCTCAATCTTGCGCGACATCTCAAACCACTTCGGCTGCCCGCTGGACTGGCACAGGTCTTCCGACATTTTCCGCAAGTGCGTCGCCCGCGGATCCTCGGTGTGATACACCCGATGCCCAAAAGCTGGAATTTTAATCTTCTTGGCCAGCATTCCACGCACGTGTTGAATGGGATCTTCTTTCGCGGAATCGATTTCCTCAAGCATATGAAATGCGGCCTCATTTGCCCCGCCGTGCAACGGGCCTTTGAGCGCGCCAATGGCGGAGGTGATCGCCGAGTGCATATCCGACAGCGTGGCCGCTGTCACCCTGGCTGCAAAAGTCGAGGCGTTCAATTCATGATCGGCGTGCAATATGAGCGCAATATCCAGGGCTCTTTCCGCGGTTTCTGATGGAGGCACGCCATTCAGCATCAGCAAAAAATTCGCCGCATGGGAAAGCGCCGAATCGGGCTTCACCACGTCTTTGCCTTTTCGCAGCCGGTCGTAAGCAGCAACGATCATCGCGATCTGCGAGGTCAAACGGATCGACTTGCTTACGTTGGCAGCATGATCGCCTTTTTTCTCCTCGGGATCGTACATCCCCAGCGCAGAAACCGCAGTGCGCAGAACGTCCATTGGCATCGCGCCTTTGGGAAATCGGCGGAGCATATCAATGATCGCAGGATCAAGCTGTCGCTCGGCGGCCAGGTGTTCGTGCAACTCTTTCAGCTGGCTCTTTGTCGGTAATGCGCCATTCCAAAGCAGATAGCAAGTCTCTTCGAATGTCGAATGGTCAGCCAGTTCGTGAATATCGATGCCGCGATAGGCGAGCACGCCTTCTTCGCCGTCGATATAGCAGATTTTCGAAGTGGTGGCGACCACGCCCTCAAGTCCCTTGGGAGCGTGCGTCATAGTCAGGCTGGACATTGAACTCCTCGCTGATCAGTCAAATCCGAATGGGGCGGGCGAAGGCCGAAACCCGCGTCCCAACTAACTTTTATACGCCAAAGGCCAGCAAGTTTCCAAGGCACACTCGTTCCCCGAAGGTACAGGTGCCTTTTGAAACATGGTCTTCCACCCGCCTCTGCCATTTACAATCGTCAGATGCGCTGGGCTGGGTATGTCGTTGTGTGTTTGCTGGCTTCCCCGCTTTTGAGCGCCGAGCAGGCGTCGCCGCTGCTTCCCTGCCCACCCGCCAGCGAAGCTCAGTGCAACCCCTCCAAAAAGGAGTTAAAAGAAGCCCGTGAAGCATTCAGCCGTGGGCTCAAGCTGCAGAAAGACTCCCCTGACGAGGCCTACGAGCAATACCAGCGTGCAGCCGGCCTGGTTCCGCGCAACGTCGAATACATGACGGCCCGGGAAGTGGCGAAGCAGCAATTGGTTTACAACCACATCGAGCGCGGAAACTCTGAGTTGCAATCCGGCAAGCAGGTGGAAGCTATAGCCGATTTTCGTGCGGCGGCGAATCTGGATCCCGCGAACCGCTTCGCTCAGGAGCGCATGCGGGACGCGCTGGGCGATGCAGCGCCAAAGCCGGAGGGTCCGCCGGTGATCGTGGCGCAATCGCCGGAAATTCAACTTGCGCCGGGGCGGAATCTGGCCAGCTTCCATTTTCGCGGCGACAGCAAGGAACTTCTCAGCACCGTTGCCCGTTCGTACGGGCTGTCGGCACAACTCGAAGACTCGGTAATTTCGCGGCATGTGTCTTTTGACATCGATGAGGTTGATTTCTTTAAGGCCATGCAGGCCGCGGACGCCGTGACCAAAACTTTCTGGTCTCCGTTGAGCGATCGCCAAATTCTGATTGCCGCTGACACCCCCGAAAACCGGCGGCAGTTCGAGCGCATGGCGATGCGCACGTTTTACATTCCAGGCATTGACACGCCGGCGGCGCTGACCGAGATTGTGAACCTTCTGCGCAACCTGTTCGACATCAGGTCGATTACACCGAATGGAGCTTCGGGAACAATCGTGGTACGAGCGCCGCAAGCCACACTTGACGCCGCCACTCAGCTCCTGGAAAGCCTTGACGCCACGCGCCCCGAGGTAATGCTGGATGTCCACGTCTACCAGATAAGCCACACTTTTGCGCTGAATCTCGGGGTCCACATTCCGAATGACTTCAATGTGTACAACATTCCGGCTGCGGCGCTGGCTGCGCTGGGCGGACAAAATATTCAGCAGCTGGTGAATCAGTTAATTTCGAGCGGCGGCATCAACCAGGCCAACAGCACCGCGCTTTCGGCGCTGCTGGCGCAATTACAGGGACAGCAAAATTCCATCTTCAGCCAGCCGCTGGCGACTTTCGGCGGTGGAAAAACCTTAAGCGGGATCAGCCTTGACCAGCTCTCCGCCCAGCTGTCGCTGAATGAAGGCTGGGTCAAAACTTTGGATGAGGCGACGCTGCGCGCGTCACAAGGCAACGACGCAACTTTCAGAATGGGATCGCGCTATCCCATCCTCAATGCCAGCTTTGCTCCCGTCTACAATAGCGCCGCAATTTCGCAAGTCTTGCAGAACAACAGCTATCAGGCGGCATTTCCGTCCTTCAACTATGAAGATCTCGGCCTGACGGTGAAGGCGAAACCTTCCATCACCTCAGACAGCAATGTGAACCTGGAGCTCGAAATTAATTTGCGGGCGCTGGCTGGTCAGTCATTCAACGGCGTGCCGGTGATCGGCAATCGCGAATATAAGGGAAGTATTAGCCTCGACAATGGCGAGCCCGCGGTGATTGCCGGCCAGATCACCCATAGCGAAACCCGCGATCTGAGCGGCATTCCCGGTCTGGGCGATATACCGCTGCTCAACAAGATCACGGCGACCAATAGCAAGCAAACCGAAGACGACGAGCTGCTGGTGGTAATCACACCCCATATCACCCGGCGCGGCACCGGTCAAAATACAGAAGTGTACTTGCCAAAGTAGAAATTAAACTTCGCGCTAAACGTCGACTCCCGAACACGACTATTTATCGTTCGCCGCAAAATCCACAATCTGCTTCAGCACATCGTAATTGTTTCCACTTACGCCTACCGGCCGGCCGTTGATAAACAGAGTCGGCGTAGCATTCACATCCACCGATTTGCCTAGATTGATCGAAGCCTCGACCCGCGCTTGCGTCTCCGGCTTTGCGGCGCATGCTGCAATATCTTTCCCACTCACCCCGGAGCTGTCGGCAACCGCGGTCAGCTTCTGGTCAGCGTTCTCGGCGGTAATTTCTGACTGCGCCGCATAAACGTTCGAAACAAATTTCCAGAACGCTTCGTTCGAGGCTTTTCCCATACAATCCGCGTACTCCGCGCCCTTCATTGCCCAGTTATGCATCGGTAAAGGAAAACTCTGCAAAATAAAATGAATGTTGGGATTGTCAGCCAGCAGTTTGTCGATCGTCGGAGCCGCTTCTTTGCAGTGCGGGCATTGCAGATCGCTGAACTCAACTACCGTTACCGGAGCGCTCGCCGGACCGCGGCTGGGGCCGGTGGCTTTCTGCTGCAGCAGTTCGCGGGTTTGCTCGAATGGATGCGCGCCGAACGGGATCACGTCGCCGACCACCGCGTGTTTACCATCCTCGGTGACATAGAATTTCTGATCTCCCTGTCCCTGCGGCCCGCTGATGTGCACCGTAACTTCAGAAAGCCCTTCCGCCGGGCCCGGCTTGATGCCGACAATTTTCCAGGTCAGCTGCGAATCATAGCCAAAAGTCTCGTGCATAAAAGCGTTGACCACGTCTTCCGATGGCAGGTTAGGAGTGGCGTGGGTTCCCAGCTGGTCCGCAGGCGGTGCATTGGCTGCAGGCTTTTGTTGTGCCACAGCGATGAGTGAGAGCGCCAGCAGAGTTGAAAGTATCAAGTGATTGCGCATGTCCGTCCTTTTAGTAATTTTCTTGTAAATTTTTGACTGGAATTGTTCCGCACGGGCGAGACGCCCCATGCCCCGCGATCAGTTTCTTCAGATATCCGTCTTCGCCGCGATTGGAAAACGCCGTCCGTACCCAAAAGCCTTAGGCGAAATTTTGATTCCCGGCGCCGCCTGCTGGCGCTTGTACTCATTGCGTTCCACCATGCGGATCACGTCCTTTACCAGTGCCAGGTCAAATCCGTGACTGCGCGAAATCTCCTCCGCCGAGCGCGAATCCTCAACGTAGTCTTCCAGAATAGCATCCAGAACTTCGTAAGCAGGCAGCGAGTCGGTATCTTTTTGATTGGCGCGCAATTCGGCCGAGGGCGGCTTCTCCAGCGTAGCAGCAGGAATAACCGGTCGGCGCGAGTTCACATACCGGCTCAGCCGGTAAACCAGCGTCTTCGGCACATCATTAATCACCGCCAGTCCGCCCGCCATATCGCCGTAGAGAGTGCAGTACCCGACGCCCATCTCGCTCTTGTTGCCGGTGCTCAAAACCAGCGCGCCAAATTTGTTCGACAGCGCCATCAGCAGTGAGCCGCGAATGCGGGACTGAATATTTTCTTCAGTCACGTCCTCGGGATGTCCTTTGAAAACCTCGCTTAAGGTTGCTTTGTAGTCTGCAAAAATGTCGCCGATCTTGAGGATTTCAAAGCGAATGCCGAGGTTCTTCGCCAGCTCTCGCGCATCGCTGATTGAGCCCTCCGAAGAATAGGGCCCGGGCATTCCGACGCCGATCACGTTCTCCCGCCCAACCGCCTCTGCAGCGATCACCGCCGTCAGCGCGGAATCAATCCCGCCGCTCAGTCCAATAATGACCTGCTTGAATCCGCATTTGCGCACATAATCACGAGTGCCCAGGACCAGCGCCGCGTAAATACTCGCATCGTCGCCTTCGATCTGCTGGTGGATTTCGCCGGTGAGAGCGTCCGAGTCGAACAAGATCAAATCTTCTTCAAACGATTTGCCCTGCGCGATCACGTTTCCTTCGCGATCAAAAACCAGGCTCGATCCGTCAAACACCAGGCTGTCATTCCCGCCAACCTGATTGACGAAGACCACCGGCACATGGTCATTTTTGGCAATGGTCGCCAGCATATTTCGTCGCAACTCCCGCTTTCCAGACCAGAAGGGAGACGCGGAAATATTCAGCACAAAATTGCCGCCCGCCCGCACCAGCGCCTCCACCGGATCGACGCTATAAAGCTGGCGGTTCCAGAAATGCTTATCGTTCCAGGCGTCCTCGCAAATCGTCAGCGCCATTTGCTTGCCGCAAAACGGAAATAGCACCTGGCTGCGAGCAGGAGCAAAATTCCGCATCTCATCGAAGACGTCATAAGTTGGCAGCAGCATTTTCGATTGCACAAACTTGATCTTCCCATCAAGCAGCAGCGCCGCCGAGTTCATGACTGACTTGCCGGCCTCGGCATGCGCCGAAGTCACCAGTCCGCAGATCACCGCAATGCCCTGAGTGTCGGCAGCTATGTGCTCAGCAGCCTCTTGATTGTGGCTGACAAAAGAAACGCGCTCGACCAAATCTCGAGGCGGATATCCGCAGATGGAAAGTTCAGGAAAAAGAATCAGGCCCGCGCCCTGCGACTTCGCTCGCCGCGCATAATCAATGATCTTCGCCGAATTCCCGGCGAAGTCCCCGACAATTGGATTGATCTGCCCCAGCGCAATTTTCACAGCTCCAGTTTAAAACAAACGGTAGGCGGGAACTTCGCGGGCGCAACAGCCCAGGCCAAACACATTGAACTCCCGAGTCGGCTGGCTCGCCAGGGACGACAGGAGCCACCCTAATACTGCGCTGAGGACGGACCAAAATTCGGCGGGGATGGATTTGGAATAGGACTCACCGGGGGTGGAACGGACGATCCTCCTCCGGCACCGGTGCTGGGCGCTTCTTCGCCGGGGCGGCGTAGAGTCGGCGCCTTGACCGGCTTGTTTTCTTTTTGGGCTGCGCTGGCGACTGTAGGTCCGCCAAGGTCGATTTCCTTCTCGGTGCGGACAATTTTTTCGCCGTCCACTTTCATGGTCTCCACGCGAATTACTTCGTCGCCGACGATGCGAATGAAATCCACATCCTGCGGAGGCTCGCCGTAGATCCAATCTTCGTATTCAACCTGGCCATCTTTTTCGCGAATCTTTTTAGGCGGTCGACCCTTGGCGTAAATCACCATCTCCCGGTTCATGCCCACCAGAACCTGGTGATTTTTGATGGCCGCTTTTGCCTTGGGCGGGACGGATTCGAGGTAGGCTTCGAGCGGGGATTTCGAGTCGAAATCGAACACCGGCAGGAGCATCTGCTTGACCTGCTCCACCGTGAGATCGGGAACGTGATGATCGAAAATCAGATCGACGTAAGAGCCGCGAGGATTGTTGATGGGATCCGGGGTCGATCCTCGTCCTGGTGTGCCGCCAACCCCATTCGCGCCAACCTGAATGTGCTGGTACCACTTTTCTTTCTTCACCGGGCCGCCGTTAATTTCAAAATGCATGCGGTCGCCCTTCAGATCAAAACGCGTAATCATCGCGCGATCGCCTGGCTTAACTGACGGTCCCCATATGGCGAGTAGCTCGTTCAGTTTCTGGCCATTCGGCGAAATCTTGCCATCCTTGATCGTGAGGCCCACCTTGCCCATGGGAAATTGCGTCCGGATAAATACCAGGTCGGAATTAAATGTCCGGATCAACTGCATGCGATGTTGTTCGCTAAGCAGGGAGGAGTCCTTACCGTAGGCGCTAGAGGCCGCGCCCAGTAAGCAGATAAGAAGACCAACGAAGACCCGTCGCGGCCGCATGGAAGTACCACCCCAATTATATTCTTGGATGGCAAGAGCAGCAGCACGGCTGCCCACCCCTCGAATGTTGGAATAGGTGACGGTTCTTTCCCGCCACGATATCAATCTGCAGACTGGATTTTCCTCCAAATGGCGGCGGTTGCAAATAAAAAAGCACGTCCTTGTGGACGTGCTTTTTTGAAAGCCGCGCAATTACTGAGCGGTAAAAGTCAGCTTGTCGAGATATACCGAGTACGGAGTTTTGTAGTAGTCGCTATCCATCTGGTAATTAATGGTAATTCCGTACCAACTAGTGGAAGTCGGCGTGTCATAGCGGTCTAAGGTAGCCGTCTTGCCGTTCAGGGTGATGGTGTGGAACAGCAAATGGCCGTCAGAGGTGCGCTGAACATTGATGGTCAAGTGGTTCCACGAATTGCTGACCGGATTGCAGGAAACTCCGCTGGGCACCCATTTCTGCCCGGAATTGTTCCAGGTATCCCACTCGTGGCCGCCGTCGATCCGGCATTCGTGACCCCAAATGTACGACTTGCCGCCTACGAACTGGTTGATGTCGAATTCAAGAGCCTGCGAATCACTGACGTTTCCTACCCAGAAGTAAACGTCGTAAGTGAACGTGTGGAACTGGGAGACGAGAGTCTTGCTGTAATCGGGAAGTCCCTGGGATGAGAAATCGCCGACCAAATGGTTGTTCCACAGAATATCCGCCCACTGGGTGCTGCCGCCGGCGTAGCTGGATTTTGTGGAAATCCCATCCATCGAGGTGGAGGAGTTATTCTGTGACCAGGACCATTTCACGCTCGACCCGTTCTGGGTGCAGCCTGAACAAATGCCGAAGCCGGGAGGCAGTAGAGCATAACCTGTCCACCCGCCGCTCTTCTGCAAGTTGGAAAATACTTTGCCGCCGCCTGAAGAACCGCTAACCGTAAGAGTCAGAGGCGCCGTAGTGGACCCCCCGCAATTGTCCCATTCCTGGACGACCACGCCGTAGGTACCATTGCTCATGGCTAAGTTGTAATCCATTTTGGAACCGTTAACCGTGTAGGCCAACTGCCCGGGTGCGGTGTAGATTCCCATGGCTGAAACCCCTTTTGAGCAGGAGGATGTGGCCGAAGCTACAAAGTGGACTGGCGAACCGGCATTAGCGCCGCTGGCGGGTGAGCTAACTGAAACGCCCGCGAACGCGGGCAATGCGAAAATCGAACACAGGCACACTGCAACCCAGAGTTTCCCAAAATTCATTTCTAAATCTCCAGCTTCTTTTTTGAAAAAATCGCCGCGAAAGGAGCAGCTAAGTTGTTAGGGATATTAGGCAAGGTACTACTCACCTTCAACAAGAATCAGCCTGTCCATACAATATTTAGTGCATGCTTGCTGATTTTTATAAGGTGAAGAACTTAGGCCTGGAGCGGGTTTAGCCCGATCTCTAGGATAAACTGCTTAGGCCAGCGCACGGGCCGTTACACCCGTCCCGCATGATCCTGCTTACGTGGACGCATTATTCGTGCACGATCGCGACATCATTCTTGCGCTGACGGCAGACGAGGAGGGCGGCAAGTCAAACGGCGTGGATTGGCTCATCAAGAACCATCGCGATCTGATTGATGCTGAGTTTGTGCTGAACCACGACGGTGGCGAAGTGACCATGGAAAACGGCAAGGCGGTGGCACTGGTGGTGGACGCACCGAAAAACTTTATTCCGATTATCAACTGGTAGCCACCAACCCCGGCGGTCACTGATACCGGCTAGTCAGTCGGGTCAGGCCGTTCATGCCAAAGCGTATCCCATCCCAGGTAGCGGGTGGCGGCTTCGTGGACCGCGCCGGCGACTGAAGAAAGATTTGCCGCCACGTGGTGCTCGAAGCCGTTCTCGCAAATGTAATGCAGAAGCTTCTGCATCTTCGGAATTTCCACCACCCCGGCGCCACCGAAGGTATTGAGCGGATCATCCGTGAAGCGGCCTTCGCCGACATAGCCGCGCATTTTCCCGGCAGTGTCGTTGGTTGAAAAACGCGCAAAACTCATCTTCTCCGGCTTGATCAGGCCAACCACGGTCCCGTAGGTATTTTCCTTGCCCACGGTGCCGGCGATGATTTGCTGAAAATCCATTTTGACCGAGCGAAAGAAGTGTTTAGGAAGATTGGCGCAGTGGAAACACACTGCCTTGTTCGGATCGCTCCCGTAGTTGTTGTTCCAGTCGAGCAGCGCAGAAGGCGTACCGGAGGCCAGTTGCAGCGCATGCATCCCCAGCACTCCCGCGATGTCCACTTCACAGGCACTCGAGAGCAGTTGATCGCTCATCATGCTCATGACGGTGCAGGGGACCACCCCGAAATGTTCTTCGAGCGATGTCCAGCATTGCACCGCGCTGATTTGCACTTCCGCCTTAGCCATCCAGTCATCGATCACGGCGCCGAGCTTGGCCATTTTCATCAGCGGTGATGCCGGAACGTCCTTGGTATCAACGTATTTCTTTATGGCGGCAAGCTTGCCCTGGGCGGCATCGTCACTGTCTTTCATCTTATCGATTCGACCGAGCACTTCAGAAAGATCAAGCGTCTCAATCGAAATGCCGTTGGCTTCCAAAATCTTTTCGCTGTAGCGAACCGTATTAAAGGCCGCAGGACGCGCTCCAATCGCGCCCACGCGCAGATTGCGGAAGCCGTTCACGATCCGGCAAACGGCCGCGAACCATTGCAGGTCCTTCGCGAACTCCGGCGAATCGGGCGCTTCGGTATGCAGGGTGGTGATCGAATAAGGAATGCCGTATTGACGAAGGTTGTTGCAGGCCGACATTTTCCCGCAGAAGCTGTCGCGGCGAAATGCGATCGTCATCTTCTTGGGATCATCAGGAGTCGCCTGAATCAGAACTGGAACGCGAAGATCGGCAAGACGTAATGTGTCCGCAATGGCGCGCTCTTCGCCGAAGTTCGGCAGGGTCACGATGATGCCATCAATGCGGTCGCGGTTCTTCTTGAACAGCTCGGCGCACCGCCGTGATTCCTCGCGCGTCTCCACCGCACCGTACTTGGTCTCCTCGGGCGTGGGCGCCACCACATCCATCCCTGCCGAAGCCAGCGCGCGGAGCATCTCCTCGCGACCGGTTTTCGCCAGATGATCGGGAAAAAAACCGCGGTTCCCCACGATCACGCCCATGGTCATTTTCTTGTCGCCATAAAGTCCTTCGAATAGCACTAAGCCATTAGCTTCTAGCGCGCCCCTGATGTGCCGCAATCGCGCTTATTCGGCGGTCGCTTTTCCCGGCCGGAACATCCAGCAGTACACTCCGCCGAGAACAGTCAACAGTCCGCCCCACCAGACCGGAGCATGCAACTCAGCTAATACGGTGCCAGGAGGATGCGACCATTCCGCCAGCCCGCTGATGAAGATCAATACTCCATACACCAGCAGGAGCACGCCCACAAAGAACCAGACCGGAATAATGTGATGTTTCTCGCTCACGCAATCTCACCAGAAGATAATTTGCAATATAAACAAGATCACAAGAGCCGCAATGCCCCACAACAGCGGTCTCTGCAGCAATGGCGCGCGCTCTTCCCGCGCCAGCGGGGTCAAGCTGTACACCAGGCCCACCAATTCCGAATCCGGCCGCGGCTTGGTCACCAGGGTGACAAGCACGGTTACTACGACGCAAGTCACGCACGACCACATGGCCTGATACATATCCTGCGCGAGCCCTTGCGCAATGGGGGAAAGCGCGAATATCCGGACCCACCGTTCGGGATCCAGTTTCATCAAAGCGAACATGGTTACGGATGAAACCGTTCCAGCTAATAATCCCAGGAAGCCGGCCCAGCCGGCTCACCCGCTTCCACAGCATTCCCAACAGGACCGTCCCGAATAGCGGCGCGATGAAAAATCCGAAGAGCGCCTGCACATAATCCATAATGCTGGCAAAGTTCATAACCAGGTAAGCGGTGCCAATGCTGATGAAAAGGCCGATGATCGTGCACCATCTTCCCATCGAAACGTAATGGCGATCGGATGCCGTCTTATGCAGATACGGGCGATAGATGTCGTAGGTCCAAACCGTGGCGAATGCACTGACGTTCCCGGCCATGCCTGCCATGAAACCCGCCACCAGAGCGGTGATCCCAAGCCCGAGCAATCCGGGACCGCAATAGCGAGCCAACATCAGCGGCAGCACTTCGTTGTAACTGTGTTGCCCGGCCTGCAATGCGCTTGCAGGAACCAGGTGCATGGGCAAAACCGCGCGCCCGAGCAATCCGGGAAGGATCACAATCAGCGGAACCGCCATTTTGAAAAATGAACCGATGATCGGCGCCATCTTCGCCGAACGAATGTCTTTGGCGGAAAGCACGCGCTGCACCACCAGGAAGTCGGTCGTCCAGTAACCCATCGACTGCACCGCAGCCAGCCCAAACACGATTCCGATCCAGTTAATGCCCATGGGATTATTGCTGGATGAACTCAGCGGCGCCCACATGTGGGTGAAGTCCTGGCCGGGAAAATTCTGATGAATGCGTGCCACCATCCCGCTCCAGCCCCCGGTTTCGATCATGCCCAGGATGGGTATCAGCAGAGCGCCGAACCAGATGAGAAAGAACTGCAGCACTTCGTTGAAGATCGCGGAAAACAATCCGCCCGCGGCAACGTAAACTCCTACCGTCAGCGATGAAACCCAGATGCTGAAATTGATGTTCCAGCCCAGCACAACTTTCATCACCACGGCCATGGCGTACATGTTCACGCCGGACATCAGAATCGTCATTACCGCGAAGGTGACGCCGCTGAGCGCGCTGGCCTCCGACCCGTAGCGCAGCTTTAGATAACCGGGCACCGAATGGGTTTTTGAAATGTAATAAAACGGCATCATTACCAGGCCGAGAAAGACCATGGCGGGAATGGCGCCAATCCAATACCAGTGCGCGGCCATAATGCCGTATTGGTAGGCCGAGCCCGCCCAGCCCAGTAGTTCCAACGATCCCAGGTTTGCGGAGACGAAAGCCAGACCTGCAACCCAGGCGGTCATCTCGCGGCCCGCCAAAAAGAAATCTTCGCCGGTATTCGCGAAGCGCTTGAGATAGAAGCCGATGACCAGGACCAATCCAAAGTAGAAAACAATGATGGCGAGATCCACCTTGGACAGGCGTACCAGATGCTCGGTTGCGAACATAGCCAGAAGTGGGGTCATAGGGAAAAGTTATCGAGTCGAAAATCGAAATATCGTATCCGCGCGAAACGTCTGCCCTGCTTTTAACTCACTTGTGGGAAATTTGGGATGATTGGGAGAATCAGGGAAATGCTGAGTTTCAAGGCATAACCCGCTGCGCCGCGGATACGCAATCCCGCCTTTTCCCTTAATGCTGCCATCAAGAAAATTCCCGGTGTAAAACTGTACTCCCGGCTGATCGGTCAATACTTCGAGGACTCGACCACTGGCGGGTTCGTAAACTTCCGCCGCCTCAGAAAATTTGCCGCCGCTGTCGAGCACCCAATTGTGATCGTAGCCGTGCGCCTTCTTCAGTTGATCGTTGTCGTCGTTAATTCGCGCTCCGACCACAGTGGACTTACGGAAATCGAACGGAGTTCCATCAACCGGGGCCAGCTCTCCGGTGGGAATGAGATTTTCATTCACCGGAGTGTAACGGCTGGCATTGATCTTCACCTGGTTCTGCAAAATATCGCCGTTGCCTTGTCCCGCGAGATTGAAGTATGAGTGGTTCGTGAGATTAAGGACGGTATCTTTGTCGGTAGTCGCCGAGTACTCAATTTTGAGATCCTTCCCCACAAGGGTGTAGCGAACAACCGCTGTAAGCTTTCCCGGAAATCCTGCGTCACCGTCTGGACTCACGTGGGTGAGTTCAACTCCATGCGGAATTTCCTTCGCTTTCCAAACTGCCTTGTCAAAGCCGTGAGGACCGCCGTGCAGAGTGTTGACCGGAGAGGCGGGATTGGGGCCGTCATTCAGCGGCGTGTGATAGGTCTTGCCATCCAGGGTGAACTGGCCGCCGGCGATGCGGTTAGCGTAGCGCCCGATAATCGCGCCAAAGAACGCTGGATTGGGCTTAGGACCGCCGGTGTATCCGTCGAGTGTGTCAAAACCCAGCACGACATCGCTGACTTTGCCGCTCTTGTCAGGAACTTTGATCGACTGAATAATTCCGCCGTAGTTCATGATGCGGACTTCGATCGAACCACTCTTCAGGGTGTAGATGTCAACCTGAGTTCCGTCGGGTGTTTTTCCGAATGGCTGTTTGCGTGACCTGGCCTTGAATGTCCGCGACCATCGTTGCCAGCGCAAATACGAGAGCGAGAACCCTCATTCGCGCAACCTCCACTTAGATTTTTACTGCCTGGCCGCGTCATAGGCGGCTGGTTGGAACGTGCATTATCTCTGATTGCAATTGCTTTGTAAATGCTTAAGAAAATCGTTTTACCGCAGGCAAGCTTGTCCGCGACTGTTCGCAACACCAAGCGCTAAAACTGTCAATTCCAGCCGCGCTCCGTCAGCCGGTGAGCAAATATAGATTTCAGGCGAAATTCCAGTACGCTGCTTATAATCTCGGGCGACAGTTTCGCGAAATGCTTCTCGCAGCTACGGCATCCACCAGATTTACCGTGCAACCGCCAAAACCGCCGCCGGTCATGCGTCCGCCGAAACATCCGGGCAGCTCCGTCCGCAGCTTCGACCATTTCGTCGAGTTCGCGACAGCTTACCTGATAAAATCCCGCAGACTCCGGTGAGACTCCAGCATCAGCCTGCCTGCTTGTTCAAGATCACCCGAGCGCAGACAGTCCACCGCCTCTCCCACCCGGCGATTTTCTTCCACGACATGCAGGCAGCGCTTGTAAATCATTGGTGGCAGGTCGTTCTCGCGTGATGCCAATTGCTTGAGCGTAACGTCTCTGAGCGCGCTGATACCGGGAAGCGACTTGGCGAGAATTCTAACTCCCTGTTCACATTCCTCCCGCCGACGGTTGTATTCTCCACCCGCTAGTTCATGCTTCACCATGGTATTGCAGATCACCAGCTTCACTTTCTCCGGCACCGGTACGAGTTCGAAGTGCAAAGACCGGCAGTCCAGCAACAGTGCGTGCCCGGCTTTTCCCAGGCAGGAAATAAATTGGTCCATGATCCCAACGCGAGCGCCTACGAACTCGTTTTCTGCGGATTGGCAGAGTTTCGCGACTTCCGGTAACGGAAGTTTTTCGCCGCTCAAACTGAGCAGGCTCAGAGCGGTTGCAACCTCAATTGCGGCGGAGGAACTTAGTCCCGCGCCAATCGGCACTTCGCCATGCACCAGCAGATTCGCGCCGGTCAAAGCTAATCCCGCGTTTTTCAGCGAGGCGGCAACTCCCACTACGTAGTCGGCCCAAACTCCAGCGCCTTTGGGCGGAAGGTCCTGAAGATCAAATTCGAAGCGTTCCGAAAATTCCGTAGAACGCAAAAACAACTTATGATCCGGGCGCGCCGCGGCGGCGACCTGCACCGAGAACTCAATAGCGCAGGGTAAAACGAATCCGTCGTTATAATCGGTATGCTCGCCGATAAGGTTTACGCGGCCGGGAGCGCGGCAGATCAGGGGCTGGCCGCCGTATTCCTGTCGAAAATGTTCGCGCAAGTTCGGCCGGCGTCATCCGGTAACAATACCGTAGGAAGCCAGCCGTCCGGTGACACGTCGAACTGATATTGCGTTCGTGCTGATCGGCGAACTTCTTCTCACAAACGAGATCAAGTGAGGAGCTGCGTTGGATCTGAGCCGAGCAATCGCACCGGCGATTCAACCCGTTGACCAACGAGTGGGTTCTGGTTTCGCCGCATCGCGCCCAGCGTCCGTGGCAGGGCGCGGTCGAGAAACTTACTGCCCCGTCGTGCGTCCGGCCTATGATCCCTCCTGCTACCTGTGCCCGGGCAATTCCCGCGCCGGAGGAATGCGCAATCCGCAATACTCCTCAACTTTCGTGTTTGAAAATGATTTCGCGGCATTAACAAAAGACGCTCCCACCGCGAGAACTGATCTGCTGAATAAAGGATTGATCGTGGCCGAAGGTGAGTCGGGAATTTGCCGGGTAATGTGTTTTTCTCCGCGACACGATATAAGCCTGTCCAATATGGACTTGCCCTGCAATCGAAGAGGTGGTGCGCACCTGGACCTCTCAATTCGCAGAACTCGGCGGAATGCCGGGCATCAGCCATGTGCAGATCTTCGAGAACCGCGGCGAAATGATGGGCGCCAGCAATCCTCATCCCCATTGCCAGATCTGGGCCACCCGCTCCATACCGCAAGCGCCCATGCGCGAACTCGCCTCCCAGCACAGCTATTTTCAGAAACATAAAAGTTGCCTGATGTGCGATTACCTGGACCTCGAGCAAGCCGAGCAAACCCGAATCGTTTATTCGAATCAGGCCTTCATTGTTCTGGTGCCTTTCTGGGCGGTGTGGCCGTTTGAAGTGCTGGTTTGCAGCCGGCGCCACTTGGGAACATTGCCTGAACTCACGAAGCGAAGAGTCTGTTCAATTTGCCGCCATATTGCGGCAAGTCGTTGCCGCCTACGATCGCGTGTTCGACGTGCCGTTTCCTTACTCGATGGGACTGCATCAGTCGCCGACCACCGGCGAACCATCCGGAATGGCATTTCCACGCGCATTTCTATCCGCCGCTGTTGCGCTCGGCGACGGTGAGAAAATTCATGGTGGGATTCGAGATGCTGGGCACGCCGCAACGCGACATCACACCGGAAATTGCAGCGGAGAAACTCCGTTCGCTGGTTGCAACCACATGACCATGGAATCCAATTATTGGCTGACCACAAGCTCGATGCCGCCGGCCACTCTCGGGAGATCTTCCGCGCTCGCGCTGAAGTAGCGATTATCGGCGCGGGATTCACTGGGCTTTCAGCGGCCCGGGCATTGGCGAAAAAAGGCGCGAATGTTGCCGTGCTCGAAGCCAACACCATCGGCTGGGGCGCCAGCTCTCGCAATGGCGGCATGGTCCTGACCGGCCTGAAGTTGAGCGCCGAAACTCTTGCCAAACGTTACGGCATGGAACTTACCCGCCGAATGTACGCGACTTCTCTCGAATCAATCGATCTGGTGGAACAGATTGTTCGCGAAGAAAACATCGACTGCAGCTTTTCTCGTTGTGGACATCTGGAGGTTGCCTGCAAGCAATCGCATTTCGACGCCTATGCGCGATCGGTTGAAGTGATCGCGAGAGAATTTCATCACGAACTTCGCATCATTCCTCGCGACAAACTCGGCGGCGAAATCGGCTCCGGCATTTATTTCGGCGGCATCGTCGATGAAACCAGCGCGGGAGTGAATCCGGCGCAATACGTCTCGGGATTGGCAAGCGCCGCGCTCAGAGCCGGCGCCTGCATTTACGAAAATGCGCGGGTGCAGAACATTCAACGCAATTCGCAAAATGGATCGGCGGGATTTTCAGTTGCAACTTCGCGCGGAAATATTTTTGCTCAAAATGTTCTGGTCGCAACCAGTGGATATACTTCCGCCGCGACCCCGGCCCTGCAGAAAAAAATCATCCCCATCGGATCGTTCATCATTGCCACCGAACCGTCTGCCGGATAGCCTGGCGCACGAATTAAGTCCGCGCAACCGCATGATCTTCGATTCCAAGCACTATCTTCATTATTACCGCCTTACGCCGGACAATCGCATGCTGTTCGGCGGCCGCGCCGCATTTTTTCCTGAAACTAAGAACACCATCCAGCGCAGCGCGGAAATTCTTCGAAGAGACTTGATCGAAGTCTATCCGCAGTTACGGGAATCGAAAATCGAACACGCCTGGGGCGGCACGCTTGATTTTTGTTTTGACACCATGCCGCATGCCGGACAGACGGATGGAATTTATTACGCGCTGGGCTACGCCGGCCACGGCGTGGCCATGGCCACGTATCTGGGAACAAAATTGGCTGATGTGATCAGCGGCGGCAAGAACGAAATTCCCTACGCGGCAATTCCCTTCCCCGGCGCGCCGCTCGGGCTTTACAACGGCAAGCCCTGGTTCCTGCCGTTCGCCGGAGCGTACTACAAAGTATTGGACTGGGTGAGCTGACCTATCTGGTTTTCCGACGCAGATAGCAAGATACGCCGAAACTGGTCCAATGCAGTACTGCAACCGGCCCCCACTTCAAAGCAAACTCGTCGCCGGCGGTCATACGCAATGCGTCGCACGCATCAGAAGGCCGCGGCGCGAAGATCGACATGGCGCAATCACCGCATACGCCAGGCCCTTCTTTCCCCAAGGAATGCGAAACGCTCCCTGCAGCTCCGGGCGCTTTCTGCGCAATTGCCATGCCGAAAGCACGGTCATCATCGAGGTCGCGATCCTCAGCCAGATATAAACCGAAATCAGTTGCGACAACGTTGTGCCATGCCAACTAAGCAATAAATGGCCCCGGACAAGAGAATCGCAAGCCACGGAGTCCCGAATCGCGGATGCGTGACGCGCCAAGAAACGCCGGACAAATATCCATCTTCAGCCATGGCCGACGGCATGCGCGTGGTAGTCAGGACGGTGCTGTTGAGGATGGAAAGATTCATGACCGCAGCCGCAAAGTAATGACGAATCCAAGCCATCGGTCCGCCAATCGAGCTGCGCCAGCTCTGAGAAAATATCCTGTCGTGCCAATTTTCCCAATTGCCCGACGGCGCCAGACGTAACATGCCGTTGGCAAAATATAAGTTGAGCATCGAAAGCGGCACCACCCAGGCAAGCGCTCGCGGATAACTCCGCTGCGGATTTTCGACTTCTTCGGCGACCGACGATACCTGCTCGTATCCCGCATAGAGCCAGAGGCCGAGCGAAAGCCCACGCCGAAAACCTGAAACATCGGCGTATGCGGCGGAATGATTGGCACGAACGGATTGTAGTGCCACATGCGCACGCTCATCACGCACATCACGAGCACAACGCAGCCAGAACTGCCAGTTCGAGCGCTGTTGCGAGCTGCCCCACCAGTCGAATCCCGCGCACGTTGACGTACGTGATCAGCGCAATCACCAGCGAGGGCGATCCAGTAATGCTTCCATCCGGTGAGCTGGGGAAAATAAAAAGCCACATAGTCGGTGAACAGGACTGCATAGGCGCCACCCAACAGAAATGAAGCGCACCAGTTCCACCATCCTGCAAGAAATCCCCAGAAGTCGCCGAACGCCGTGCGCGTCCAGCGATAAAAGCCGCCCTCAACCGGCATCGCGGTGGTCAGCTCCGCGGCGACCAGTGAAATCGGAATGCACCAGAAGAACGGAATCAACAGTTGGTAAATCAAGCGCCATCCCGGGCCCGAGCGTGCTGCACCTGGTCCTCAAGGCCGAACGGCCCGCCGGTGTTGTAGGAGTACATCACGAAGACGAATGAGAAGAGCCCGACTTTTTTCAGTGCCGTGCGAGAGATTGAGTTTTGCTCTGGGAGTGCAGCGGCGGTTCGCTGTTGGTTTTCAATTTAGACACGCTCGATGATCATGGCAATTCCCTGCCCGACGCCGATGCACATTGTACACAGCGCGTATCGTCCGCCAGTCCGTCGCAGCTGGTAAGCGGCTGTCGTGATCAACCTTGCGCCGCTGGCGCCTAAAGGATGACCGATGGCAATCGCGCCTCCGTTCGGATTTACATGTTCCGCATCGTCGGGCAAACCCAGGTCGCGCAGGACGGCCAGCGATTGCGCTGCGAATGCTTCGTTCAGTTCGATCACATCCATTGCGGAAAGCTTGAGTCCGGTCTGCGCTAAAACTTTCTTCGTCGCCGGAACCGGACCGATTCCCATGATGCGCGGTAAAACCCCGGCCGACAGCCGAAGCCACAACTCGCGCAATCGGCATGAGCGAATATTTTGTCGCCGCTGATTCTGAAGCGATGAGAAGCGCGCACGCTCCGTCATTTACGCCGGAAGCATTTCCTGCCGTGACGGTTCCATTCGGCTTTACGATTGGTTTAAGTTTGGCGAGTGCTTCGAGCGTCGTATCGGGACGCGGCTGTTCATCTTTGCTTACAATCAACAGGCTCGCCTTTCTTCACTGGAACACTTACCGCAATTATTTCGTCGGCGAACCTCCCAGCCTTTGACGCAGCGGCCGTCGCTGCTGGCTCCGTAAGCGCAAACGCATCCTGATCCTGACGCGAAATGCGCCATTCCTCGGCAATATTTTCCGCAGTCTCCGGCATTGAGTCCGTGCCATATTGTTCTTTCATCGCTGGATTGATGAAGCGCCACCCGATGGTTGTATCTTCGATTTTGGCCGCGCGGGAAAATGCCGCTTCAGATTTGCCCATGACGAACGGCGCGCGCGACATGCTTTCGACACCGCCGGCAATAATCAGCGAAGCCTCGCCGGACTTGATGGCGCGAGCCGCGAGAGAAACTGCCTCCATGCTTGATCCGCAGAGCCGGTTAACAGTCGCGCCCGGCACTTCTTTCGGCAGACCCGCCAGCAACAACGCCATTCGCGCGACATTGCGATTATCTTCGCCCGCCTGGTTGGCACAGCCGTAAATCACGTCATCGACTTTCTGCCAATCGACCTTCGCATTACGCTCCATCAGCGCCCGAAGCGGAATCGCGGCCAGATCGTCAGTTCGAATTGACGAAAGCGCACCGCCATATTTTCCAAACGGAGTTCTAACCGCGTCGCAAATGAGGGCTTGTTCCATGCACGGACTACCGATGATATCGGAGTTCAAGGCGAAACGCAGCCGCCGCAGTCTCCGCAGAATTCAGGTCTGGTTCGCGGCTTTCTTCTTCGGTTGCGAAACCAGCAGCGCGACCAATGCCACAGCGATCCCCAATGACACTTCGAGAAAACGATGCCAGGCAAAGACCCAGGCCGGTCCCCGCGAAATCAGCACCACAATGCTGAAGGTGATGGCGGCAACGCGATAAGCGCTCCATACGCGAGAAAATGCCGCAAGAATTGCCGCAAACGAAAATTCCTATCGGCGTAGATAACTGCGGTGCGGCCAACATAAGAGGCGATCGCCGCGCCCAAAGCGGCGCCCAGTGCCGTTCCCACAAAGCGCTGCCATGCGCCCTGAAACGGCTGAATTGAAGACTGCATAATGATGATGGTCGAAATCGGCGCCCAATAATATTCCGGAAATTTCAATGCCCGCGCCAGGAGCAGACGACACCAGAGTCGCAACCGCGGTCCGCGCGCGAATCTGCTAGCGCGTGGCACCGGTTCATCCTAGGAAGCATTCGAGCGATTTTCAACGCTGTAGGCTTATTTTACAGTTAGCAACATTCGGCCGGGATAGCAGCTTGCAAATCGGACATAGTAGCCTGAAATCTGCGCTCCATCAATCCAGGCGTCTTGATGACTGTTGAGATCGAATATAAGTATCTCGCGTTCGAATCCGACTCCAACTCTCTTTGTTCTGGTCAGCGCCAGACCGATTTCCGCCAGCAATCCGGCTGAATAAAATTGATTTTCGATTTCAGGCTGGATTTGTCGCAGCATCGCCGGCCCGAGATTTCTTGCGCAGGTAAGAATGATGAGCGTTCCATTCTGATCTAATTTCGTCTGGGCTTTAGGAAAGAAGGGCTTGAGTTTGCGCAGCACATCCTGCTCAACGTGCGACCGCAACCTGTTTCCGATCGCAGTTCCCGCATCGCTCTGAGGAAACGCGGTGGGCAGTGCTATCAGCAAGAACGCAAAGACAATCGGGATCGCGCCCGGCCAATTGATTTTCATCATCACCGCATCATATCCATCCTTCAGCGTGACGCGCCAAAGATGAAATCGATCAGTCGGCCACGGCCGCGACATAGGAAACCAGCTGCGGAACAGTGACGTGAACCTGTCCGTTGCTATAGGTAAATGCCGCGGCAAGATCGGTCGAATAATCGGGAGAAATCAGGGTCACGGAAACAGGCGACTTCGCCAGCGGGAAGGAAATCACAATGTTGTCCTGTTCGATAAATTGGTGCGAGTAGTTGTGGTTGACTAAATGTGCAATCGTGCGCCCGTCGCTCAACTGAGTAAGGTTGGACGTAATGTTCGACGCGGAAACGCTCACCGTGCCAGTCAGGTCCGTCGTATTGTGATAAAGGCTAGCGTGGGCAGGAGCTTTGAAAAAAGCTGCCATCTGATCAAACAGCGGCATGAGCCCGAGCTGTTGGGCGGTAGGATCGCCGATTGTATCTGCCAGGTGCATGTTGAGATATACGGTGGCGGCCAATGCTTCTGGCACATACATGCGCCAATAGTCCTGCTTCTCCGTCGACGGAAGCGAAAGATAATTAGTCATTACATCGGTCGGCCAATCAATGAATGCGGCCACCGGAACTACTCGCCCAGCTATGCGCGCGGAACGCTTTTTTATGTTCAGAAAAGCCTGCAGCAGAGACTGGGTGCCGTCGAGATGGCCGTCCGCAGTCAGCGGGCAATAATTGGCCGACGATCCGCCGGGACCGTCAGGATTGCCGCCCCAAAGACCATTCATCTGAAAATCTACGAACGGGAAAACACCGTTAGCAGTAATAAGAATTTCTTTGCCATATTTCTGCCGCGCGTAATTGCGCAGGGTGAGAACGATATCCTGCCAATAAACCAGACTGATGTAAGTGCCGACAAAGGTGCCATTCTGGGGTTCAGGATGACCACCGAACACCGTCCCCCATTCCACGGCCAAGGGATTCGCCGAGTTCAACGGATCGGCCTGCCATCCGTTGCGCGCCAAATACCCGCGATAGTCGAAGCTGCGACCCCATTTGTCGGATGATGTTGAGCAGTTGAGCTTGTCGGCAGTCGTGATTCCGAATCGCGTTTGCCAGTCTGCGGCGCTGAGGCTCGGGTATTTGGCGCAGAGAAATCCGCCGAAGTCGGCGACATTGGCATCGTCGAAGCCTTCATCGCCCTGACCATACGTGGAACCCTCATAACTTTCATCGATCTCATCAAAAAAAAGACCATTCACGCCGCCGTCGATCTGAAGCTTCGCAATGCCAATGATGTAGTCACGATAGGTGGGCGAGGCCGTACTGCCGCGATAGAAATTCAGCGGCGCGTGCGCCACCGGCTGGCCCTGAGCGTTGCAGGAGACGACCGCGTCGAATTGCGATTTTTGAGGAAACTCATCGGCAAACAGAGCGCTCGCGGTGGTTCCACCCATGAAAGTAATCCCGGCAGCCTGGGCCTGCGCCGGATAGTTGAAGTTATAGTCGGAAGCCTGTACGCCGCCGGTATCCCAACGTTGCCAGGCGCGGGAGACGATATTGGGGACCATCTCCATGACCTGCGGGTCAGCAGGAAGATTTTCGTTTTGCTGGCTGAATCCGAAGACAGTGAGGTTAGATGTGTCGGCGGTTCCATAGACCCCGGGGTCGATTTGTATTTGGGAGTAAATCCCTCCGCCGCCGACGGGATTACTGGTTGCCGGGGTCGCGCACCCAGTTTGCTGCTGTGGCGGCGGGGGTGGAGGCTGAGAAGAAGGCGCGGGAGACGATCCGCCACAGCCAGTCAGCAAGACGACCATCAGCAAGCTGCCACCACCGAACCCATACCGAAGGAACCGCCGCTCCGTCGAAATCGTCATCCTATCCGCCATTAACCACTGATCCGCATTCAATCCGGTCCTTCCCGGAGCTGCATCCGGCGCGCGTGAAACCGAGATCACATGATTTAATCATGAATGCCGCAGAACGTCGCCATTTGGCAGTCATGCTACAACCTTCTACCGGTCGCTCTTTGACAGCGCCCAACCCCGCTGCTAACATCGACATTCTAGCCGCAGGACTTTTCGTCCTGGACGGTCTTGCCAGACAATCTTTCGATCGTCTTGCCCGCAGAGTCAATCACGTCCCCGTCGTCTAGCCTGGCCTAGGACATCGCCCTTTCACGGCGGTAACACGGGTTCAAATCCCGTCGGGGACGCCAACTCTCCAAAGGACTTAAGCGGTTAGAATGTTCGCCGAGGAGTGACTGGTCACGATACGATCACGATAAAATCCTTTTTTTCGTATAAGGGAGTCGGCCGTTAAGAGCCCGCGCAGAAAGTGGAATCGGATGCGATTTACGATAACCTTCGCGTGCGGAGGAATACACTTTTTCCATGCCATCAATCGAATTCGACAAGGAAACGCTTGGTCACATTTTGCAGGGCCGCAAAGGGTTACGAGTTCCCATAAATCAGCGCTCCTACCAATGGAAAAAGGAACACGTTGAAGACCTATACAAAGATCTAAACGGTGCAATAACGACCGGTGCTGAGGAATATTTCCTCGGCACAATCGTAGTCGTTCTGAAGCCAACCGGCACCGATATCGAAGTTTTCGACGGGCAGCAAAGATTAGCGACTGCCATGATCCTAATCGCAGCGATCAGAGATTTCTTCTTCAATGAAGGCGACAAACAAACGGCAAAACAAATTGCGGCAGAGAGCCTTTATTCACTAGCGCGCAAAACACTCCAGTTCCAAACTCATTTTGGCCTTAGCAATGACGACAACGAGTTCTTCATTGATCGGATTCTTCGCGATCCTGATGCGCCCGAGCGAAAGGAGGCCAAACCGGATACAAAGAAGGAATCGCATCAGCGAATACTTGATGCAGCCGCGGCGGCCAAGAAACATGTCGAATCGATTACAGCGAGTCTACAGCCGACAGAAAAAGCGTCTGTCCTACACACGTGGCTCGATTTTTTGGAATCCGGAGCGCGAGTTATTTGGGTTGAAGTGGCAGACCAAAAGACTGCATTCAGAATTTTTGAAACAATGAACGATCGTGGCCTCAAGCTTTCGGCCGCGGACCTACTCAAGAATTACCTCTATTCGCTGGCGGAAAAGAAGCAGTCGATTGTTGTGCAAAAGTGGCAAGGAATGGCTGCAGTTTTGGAATCGCTAGGCAGCGACAACGGCGACATCGTTGACTACATCCGGTATTACTGGATAACAAGTCACGGCCATACCCGCAGCAATGTGCTTTTCGATGAAATCAAGCGGGAAGTAACAAATGAGAGCAGTGCCGTCTCCTGGTCTACTCAATTGGAGTTGCGGGCTCATGACTTTGCGGCCCTGTACACCTCATCGCATGATGCATGGACTGGATTTCATCTCGAAGTTAGGGCTCGAGTTGAGACTTTAAGGTTTCTTGGTGTAACCCAAGTTCGCCCGCTGCTCTTAGCAGCATTTGGAAAATTCTCCAATCCCCAGATGCAGAAACTTCTTGCGGCGGCTGTGAACTGGTCTGTGAGGGTTTTGTTAACCGGCGTTCCTAGTGGAACGCTTGAAGGTCACTACAGCAAGAATGCGAAAAAGATAACCGACGGCGCGGTAACGAATGTAGATGCGTTAGCAAAAGAGATGGCCGCCATCATACCCGACGACGCAAGATTCAGGGCTGCTGTCGCAACCGCCGTGGTCCCCGACGCTCAATTGGCTCGTTACTATCTGAGAGTGCTGCAGATGCAAGAAGACGGAAATATGAACACTCAATACGTGCCGAATGCGGGAGCACAAGTTACTTTGGAGCATATTCTCCCAGTCAAACCCGGACCTGAATGGATAAACATATCGACTGACGATGTGCGTTCGAACTATAACAAGTTGGGCAATCAAGCTCTTCTAGATGCATCGGTCAACTCTAAGCTGGGCAGCGCCGGCTACGACACAAAAAAACCTGCGCTCGGCGCATCTCCTTTCGGTCTCACGAAGAATGCGGCAGGTTACTCTCAGTGGGGACCGACCGAAATAAAACAGCGTCAAGAATATTTAGCTGACTTAGCCGTTCTTGCGTGGCCAAGCAAATAGGGGACACGTGACCACCGCGTGATCTACCGCGGCGAAAGAAAACTACTTTGATCCGGAAATAGCCACTATCGAACAAGTTAGGCCACCTGAGAGTTGCTGACATTACCGCCTTGTGAAGGCGATTTTGGTGAAACGGTCGAAAGAATTTCTTTGACGGGTTTCCTAGGCATACCGGAACGGACGCTCCGCCTTGCTTCTCCAGAAGTAGGCGAGGATGATTACGCTAGCAACCGCCGCATAGGCACACCATAACGAGGTGAACGCATACCGCTTGACCCCCATTACACTCAGCAGTATCGCCATGTTTGCCGCGCCGAAGATTACCATCATCTTGATCTCCGAAAAAAACAATGAGCCACAGGTTGCAATCACATAGAGCACAGCAATGGTTGTGTTGTTGGTTGCCTGATTTATGTACACGATGCTGTTTCCTCTTACGTATAGCTGTAATGGGAATGCCGTCAGCGCCCACAAAATGTAGAGGGTAGTTGCTCCGCCAAGAACGACGAACGGCAACATCCTGCTGCGGCTCTTGGCATTCGGCTCGAACAGAAAGACGCTGAGCGGCAACAAAAATGGGAGAAGTCCTTGCGCATAAAGCATGAACCCCGCGCCCATGTCGTGTGCCACAGCAGGCGAAAGAATCCCATCCAATCCCAGCCAGACGAATCCCTCCATAAACTGATGAATGGCAAATAGTATGGGGAGCGCGGCGAAAAGCAGTTCGCGCCGGTGCTTCACTTTGGTCAAGGTGACGACGCCGACGGCACCCAGAACTCCACTGCCCACAAAGTTCGCGGTGGCTGAGAAACACATAGCTGCTCTATCCTCCGTGCGGAGCTCGCGCAAACGTCTCCTAAGAGTTGTGGTTCCTCGGATCGTCGTGCGAACTGACGTATTCAAGTCCGAGCGGTCCAATCGCGGTCACTTGGGTTACGTACTCACTCGATTTCGCCCAGTGAAAATGAGACGTATTTCCCGGTAGAACGACGACGCTTCCCGGCGGATAAGCCTCCAACTTGTCCGGGTTGAACTGGTCGCCCAGGCCGATATAGAAAACGCCTGAAATGACTGTGTACACTCGATCCTCCGGATGCCGATGCGGCATTAGCTTGACCCCGCGTGGCACTCGAACCCTGATCGTGTACGGGCCGGCCTCCGAGGGTTGACCCACGATCACAGCCAGGCGGACCGAAGGTGGGAACGCCGCGAAGGGCTTCCAGTTGATGTCTTCGGATAGGACCGCTTTGAAAACATCTTGGCCGGGCTGATGCGCTGCAACCGCACCCTGTTTGTGGTTCCGTCATGACTGGCTATGCCTTAGTTTGGCATACAACCCATTTCCTTGGTGTACTTTGTCGGTAGACAGAGCGGCGCGCGGCGAGCCGGTCGAGCACTGGATTTCCTCGGCGCCGGCGCGGTTCAACGTTTCTGGTACGGGTGGAAGATGTAGTCCTTCGCCTTCACTGGCGTATGGCACGCGTATCCGCAGTCTGAAGGGCTTTTGGCATCGGCTGTGAACTTGTCGGATGCAGGGTCGTAGTTGAACACCGCGTATCCCCACCCGCCGCTTTTCGAAATCTCTTGCTGTCCTTCTCCATCACGAAAGCCTGGGTAAAGACATCCGGCACATCCACGGCGAAAGGTGCCTCCGTGCTCTTCTTCGGCTTCCACTGAAGCTTCACGATCATCGAACCATCCGGGAAAGTCTGCCCGTTCCCCGGCACGCCCGCCTTATACGCATTGATCATCACCGGATTGGCGACGATCACCTTAAGAATCTCTTCGGGAAGCGGGGCTTCGGTGCGGGCGGAAGAGACGCACAGCCCAGTCCTCGTATCCTCTGAAGTCTGAGAACGCGATTCCGCTGGGCGATTTCAGCGAGTACTTGTCTTGTCTCTGGCTTTGCGCGTAAAGGGCCACGGCGCCGAGGACGGCGAGCGCTGCAATGGCCATCGCACTGAGGGTAAGGCCGGCAATGCGTTTCTTGGATGTGCGGATTCCAACTTCTGCTCCTGTTGTTCTTGCGGCACGGGACTTCGCCACAAGCTCAGACATGTGTGGTTCTCCTCACAGGAAGTTCTATAAGCTCTCTCAACGTGCGTATCTTGAGCGACTGCCATTAGGCCAGAGATGAGGGAGTAAAACAATTAGACCTTGGTATCGACGACACCTTCGTATGGGTTTGTGGCAGGTAATTTTCCTTTGGCTGTAATCAATTATCAGATCGGACCTTCAGGCCAACCCGTTCGAAAAAAAGCCGCGGGCCTCAGCGGATTAATGTACTTAAGACGATACGAAAAATGTCGGCAATACCATTGTCCAATTGCCGCCAAGGATTTTTCTGGCCTAATCCATAGTCGGCTTCGGGCTTCGGACGTTGCGGATGTGAGACGTTCGAAGCCGCGCGGCCGACACGCTCCAACATCTGCAGTAACGGTTGACATATTCTGCGCAATATATCGGAAGGACGATCAATGAACGCCGTACAAGTCGAACAAAAGAGCTATGAGATGCCCCCGCGCGAGGGGATCAGCATCGCGCATTTTCTCACCGTCGCCGACGTCGAGCGGTCGGCTCGCTACTACGAAAAAGTCTTCGGCGCTCGCATTCTGACCATGGGTGACGGCAACGCACCTCCGTACCTTCAGCTTGCGAATATCTGGATGATTCTCAACGTTGGCGGCGGGCCGACCCCGGACAAGCCGACGGTCACGCTTAGCGTCCCCGACCCGAATCACATCAACAGCTTTATGAATTTCCGCGTTGCGGATATTCAAGCTTGCTATGAATTATGGAAAAGTCGAGGAGCCGAGTTCCTTACGCCGCCGATTCCCAAGTACGGCGAGATTCGCTGCTACATCCGCGATCCTGATGGTTACATCATCGAAGTCGGACAGAGCACCGATCAAGTCTACGGATGAGGCGGGGCAAATGGAAGCTGTGCATCGCTTCTCTTGGAGCGAACCGCCGCCCAGAATGAGGTTAAGCGGCAGCTTCCACAGGGAACTGTACTGGTTGAAATTATCATTTGATCTATGCATGATTGCGAAACAGAAGTAGGTGACCTGTTAATTCGAGTGCATGGCGTCATCAACGAACTTGCTACGGAGTTCGTTCGGCGTGGTGATCAATGCATTGGGAAAAATCCAACCTCACAAGAATCCGCGTGCTTTCTTCTCTCATTGCGTGCTACATCGCTACTTCTGGGAATGGGTCTTCTCCTAAAACCCTCGACGCGGGACAGTTGGGATGTTCTTTCTAGGTCATTCCTGGAAGCCCGCGATCTTTTGATTACATTTAGGTTCGACGATCACGGCATTCGAAACAGCATCAAGGTGTGGTACGAAGGGAAGACAGAATCTTCTTGGAAGCCTCGTCATAAGAAATGTGAAGAATTTGTGAAGCGCATAGGTGCCGGTGACACTGAGCTTGCAAAACGCTGGAGTGCATTCTCCGCATTAACACATCCAACGGTTCACGCTGCTAAGAACTCAACCGCGTTAGCCGTTTCTTGGGTAACCGGACGGCTTAAAACCGAAAGCTTTGAGGAGACTATGGAGCCGAAGATTGCCGACTACCTTGTTTCGGTTTCTACCCTTATTGTCAGTACAACGTTCGACTTTCCACAGTGGGTAACACTTGGGTGCGACATGGCGCGAATGCCCCTAGTTGAGCCATTTCGTTTGGAAGTTGCTAAGGTGACCGCACCGATCATGGCAAGAAATAACAAGATCAACCTTCCGCCTGGTAGCTATAGATCGAAATAAGGCGAGATGGCAAGGGAGCGGATAGTCGGGCGCCTTCAGGGGGATGGAATTCCGTGGCGATGGACTGAAGCTGTTCACGACGCCCAAGGATTTAGCACTCCGACTCCTGTTCGCTCAAAGTCGGCTACATTCCTGCTCGCGACGGTCAGGCCGTGCACGAGGGCTGTGGCTGCGATGAGGGCATCACGATCGGAGGAGGGGTTCGGCACATGAAGCGTCGCGCATCGCCGGGCGACATCGGTGTCAATCGCAAGGATGCGGCCTGAAAATGTGGGCAACACGTGACGATCCATCCACGCACGAAGAATCGCGCCTTGCTGTTTATCGCGGCGGTCGACGAGAAGAATTCCTATCTCCAATTCAAGTACCGAAATCACCGAGATGTAAAGACTCGCCGAGGGTACGCGCTCGGCCCATTTCTTCACGTTCGGATGCGTCTTCTTCGCTTTTCTTAATTCTGAAATTACGTTTGTATCCAGGAGATACATCAGGTCAGGTCCGCCGGCTCGTGCAGATTTCCTCGCAGACGAGGCGGATCAAATTCAATCTCAGCGGCGGCTGGCATCGCCAACAAGTCGATAACACTCTTTTGCCCTTCCGTAATCCTTTGATACTCCTCGACCGTGAGCAGCACATGGGACGGCCGGCCTCGATCAGTAATGAAAACCGGACCTCGCTTGGCGGCTCTCTTTGCCCTGCTGGTGTCCTGATTAAAGTCTCGGCTCGACAATTTTGTGATGGCCATGCCCAGTCCCCCCGTTCTTCAATGTAGCAACGTACCTACATTGTACCACAAAACATGGGATTTGCCGGGTGCTAGAAAGATCGGCCAGCCCCCTGGCCGCCATGTTTTCAGCCGATACCTTGGTCGTCGATACGTTCGTCTAATAGACCCGCCGACGCGCTTCTGGCCTAATTGATGTGCCGCAAAAGAGCAATTCAGGAAACATACTGAATTTCAAAGAGGAGAACGACGTGACAACAAAAGGAAAAATTCTAGTACTCGTCTCGAGCGGTCGCGGTTTGCCCTTGAAGGATGGCAAGGTTTATACCGGCGCTGGCTACTATCTCAACGAGCTGACGGTTCCGGTTCGCGCCCTGATGAAGGGGGGTTACGAAATCACTTTCGCCAACCCCAAAGGCAACGCGCCCCAAGTGGATGTGCATTCAGAGGTCGCCGATTTCTTCGGCGGGGACGCGGCCAAGCTTCAAGACTATATGTTGTTCCGCGACGGCCTGCATGGGCTCAGAGATCCAATGCGCATCGCGGATGTCATCGCGTCGGGTCTGGATCAATATGACGCTGTTTTTGTCCCCGGCGGGCATGGCCCGATGATCGATCTTCTCGATGATCCCGATGCTGGCGCCGTGATGAGACACTTCCATGAAACATCAAAGCCTACGGCAGTGCTCTGCCATGGCCCGATTTCACTTCTCTCGGCTTCTCCGAATTCGAAGGAGATTGTGGCGGCGCTGAGTGCGGGCGATGTTGCTGAAGCGCACGCAAAGGCACAAGGCTGGATATACGCCGGATATAAGATGACAATCTTTTCGACAGCCGAAGAGCAGCAGCGGGAGCCGATGGAAATTGGCGGCAAAGTTCTTTTTTATCCGGACTTCGCCTTAAGTACGGCAGGCGGCGACGTCAGTGTGCTGGCTCCATGGTCGAGTTACGTCCTGCAGGACCGCGAGTTGATTTCAGGTCAGAACCCGTTCTCGGATCAGGCGCTTCTGAAACTTCTTTTAGCGGCACTCGATGCGAAGGGGAAATCGGTTTCAGCGGCATAACAATCGAGGACGCTTAGAAAGAGTTAAGAGTTCTAAGCGACAAGCAAGATCTTGCCGCCTCCCTTCTCGGCCGCCGCCTGCGCCTCGGCGGCTTGGCTAAGCGGCAGTTTCTGGCTGATCGGGATTACCAGTTTCCCATCTCGCACCGCTTCGGCCATGAACTCGAGCGTTTTTCTGTCGAATTGCGAGAACACATGCACCATCTTTACAGATGGGTACTGGGCTGCGTTCTGCGGCAGGTCTACGACCGACGCATACACTCCACCCGGCTTCACCTTTGCGATCAGCTTTTCGGCGGTTTTCCCGCCGACCGCGTCCGCCACCGCACCGAGCGGAGGAAGATTCGCGATCGCGGTGTCGTCGTCGGTTGCGACGAATTGATCCGCGCCGACCGTCTTTGCCTCATCCAGCTGCCTCTTCAAAACCCCCGCGATAACCGTCGCCCCGCGCGCCTTCGCAGTGAACGCCGCCGACCGCCCGACGTTTCCCGCGGCACCTACGATCATGACCGTCTGCCCCGCTTTGATTCCGGTAGCCGAAAGAAGCTGGTTGCCGGTCACCGTCACCAGCGGCAGCGCCGCCGCCTGGATCAAGTCGAGCCCCTTGGGAATTTTTGCCAGCGCTTCCGCTTTGACGACACAAAGTTCGGCATAAGTATTGTCAGCCATAGCAAACACCTGGTCGCCGACGGAAAAGCCTTCCACTCCAGGCCCAAGCTTGACTACAGTCCCGGCGATATCGACCCCAATCAGTCCCGGAAAATGGAGAGGATAAAAGTCCTTCGTCAACCCCGCGCGTCGCTTGTAGTCGATCGGATTCACACTCGTGGCGGCGACCCGCACCAGCACTTCGCCAGCACCCGGAACCGGATCGGGATAGTCTTCGAACTTCAGCACCTCAGGACCGCCGTATTGGCGGACAACGATGGCTTTCATGATCTATCTCCCTCTGCGGCGTGGGTCACAGCGCCTCAGGCAGTCTTTCTTCGATTTTTTTGGGGATGTACGCCCAGGTCGCGCCACGATGTTTCCGCGAGGTTGACCTCGTAGTAGCTTGCAGCCTTCTCGATGTTGGCGAACGCCAAGGCCCGGTCGGCATCTGAGACGTCGACGACTTGATCGAAACGCGCGACCGCGTTCCGCACATGTTGCGCATCGGTTAGCGGTTCTTTGCGCTGCTTCGGAAATGCGTAGACGCTGTCAGGCAGGTCGCTCTGCTCCGTGAGCCGCCCATGTTTTTCGTGAGGCTTCCAGGTCGCTTTCGGCATGTCTTTCCCATCCTTATCTTTAATGCGAGACCTCTTGCAAGTAGAGACTTCTCGCAGTGTACCTCGCCCAGCGGAACCAACTGGGATAGGTATATTAGACCCCCGCGGTGCCGGCGAATCAATTGGACGATGGTATTGGCGATACCTTGATATCGCGATCGGTGTACTCTCTTCGGCGGTCAGCACCACTTAGGCTGCGGCCATCTCAGCCGGTGCGGGCAGGAGCTTCGCGGCCATTCTCACCAGTGAAGCCAGGGAATCGGCGTGCATCTTCTGCATTACTTTGCCGCGGTGGGCCTTCACTGTGATCTCGCTGATACCGAGTTCGCCACCAATCTGTTTGTTCAACAGGCCGGAGACGACCAGATCCATAACCTGCCGTTCCCGAGACGAAAGGGACGAATAGCGATCCTGAAGCACCCTCATCAGGGCCTCGCGACCGAGGGCAATGCGGCTGCGTTCGAGTGCGCCCCGGATGGCGCTCAGCAGCACATCTTCCCTGAATGGCTTGGTCAGGAGCTCGACAGCCCCCGCCTTCATGGCTTGGACCGTCATGGGCACATCCCGGTAGCCGGTGATGAAGATGACCGGTATGTACGCCCGCTCGACTGCGATGCGCTTCTGCACTTCGAGACCATTGATGCCGGGAAGAGAAAAATCCAGCACCAGGCAGCTCGGAACGAGAGCTCGTGGACGGGCAAGGAATTCTTGCGACGAAGCGAAGATTTCCGGCTGCCAGCCCTGGCAGCGGATCGATAATTCGAGCGATTCGCGCACTGAGATGTCATCGTCGATCACAAAGACGATTGGTCGTGCGTTCAAAGGAGGTAATGTCGCTAATTTGGGGCAAAGTGCATGCGTCAGGCTCATATTTCATTCCTCTTGGTCGCCAGCAGTCGTGCGGTGGAATAACCGTAAGGCTGAATAAATGGTTTGGAAAAGCCGCTTGTCGCGAAAAGGCTTGCCGAGAAAACCACCAGCTATTGCTAGCATCACTCGCCGACGGGAATCATTGTTCTCGTAAGCGGTAATGAAGATGATGGGAATGCCGCAGCCCGCGGCAGCGAGGCGGCTTTGAAGTTGGTGGTTCTCGTCGCTGTAGCGGAGGGCAGATGCCTCGCGTTCATGGTCAGGTTTGTGCATGTTGTTCTTTCATTACATGCTTTGCGAACCTTGCCCGAGGTTCTGGCTTTAAAGAATTCTAAACCGAAAAAGAGAGTTGGGCCATTCGGGGTCGACGTTTCCCCACTGCTTCGTCGGGGAGGGCGTTCGTTCGCGTCGTGACGGAATTGTTCGAACTCCTGCAGCATTGACTGACACGAAGGCTCCGCCGATACTATCGTCCAATTGTTTCCTCTCCGCGCTTTTGTTCTGATGTCATGGCGAAGAAACAGGAGCAAACCATGAAGCATTCAACTTTTTATCGCACCGTGCAGATCGATGGGCTGTCAATTTTCTATCGCGAGGCTGGTCCGAAGGACGCCCCGACGATTCTCCTGCTGCACGGTTTGCCGTCTTCGTCGCGGATGTTCGAGCCTCTCTTCAGTCGTCTTTCCGATCGCTATCACCTTGTCGCGCCCGATTATCCGGGCTTCGGACACAGCGACTGGCCGGACCCGAAAGCCTTCGCATACACCTTCGATCACATCGCGGAAATCATGAACCACTTCACCGAAGCGCTCGGACTTTCGCGCTACACCCTCTATATGCAGGATTACGGTGGCCCCGTCGGCTTTCGCATGATCCTGGCTCGCCCGGACCGAGTCGACGCTCTCATCGTCCAGGACGCAGTGGCGCACAACACCGGTCTCGGCGAGAACTGGAAAACGCGGCGCGCCTTTTGGGCCGATCGCGCTGTCAACGAAAGTGCGCTGCGTACAAATCTGCTGTCGCTTGCAACCACGAAGGCCCGCCACGCGGGAAACGACCTCAATGTGGAACGCCATGACCCCGATCTCTGGACCGACGAATTTTATTTTCTAAACCAACCCGGCCAGGCTGACATTCAAAGCGATCTCTTTTACGACTACCGCACCAACGTCGATTCTTACCCGAAATGGCAAGCATGGTTGCGCGAGAACCAGCCGCGGCTGCTGGTGATCTGGGGTAAGTATGAGTCTTCGTTCGACCCCTCTGAGCCTGAGTCCTATCGCCACGACGTGCCTGATGCCGAAGTCCACATCGTCGATGGCGGCCACTTCGCCCTGGACACCGCCGCGGACGAAATCGCCGCACTCGTCGAAGGATTTGTCAGTTCTTCACGCCAGGGCTCTGCGGGGCGGCAAGCAGGGTGAATCCGCTTTTAGAGGTTGCTTCTAGAACCTTTAACCACAGAGGGCATTGGGGTTCACTGAGAAATGACACAGAGGCTCCGGGCCATTTACACAGCTTTGCTGGAGAGAGTGGGCGTGTCACGGCGAACAACAAACTAGACAAACAAGGTCCGGCTGTCGCTCAGCGTTTTAGTGCTCGACATATGGCACAAAGCCCCGGGTCTTTGTTTCCAGACGATAAACCGAGGTCGTTGCGGTGATGTACAGCGTGCGATAGTCCTTATCTCCCCAGGCCAGGTTCGCGGGTTGCTCCGGCACCACGATTGTGCCGACGTGCTTTCCGGTTTCATCCCAAACCCAGATTCCCTTTGGCCCAACTACAAAAAGATTTCCCTTATTGTCGACCTTCATTCCGTCGGGGACGCCATCGTCCTTGCCGCCCGGTTCCTCACCGAAGATGCGGCCATTGCTAATCGATCCGTCGGAGCTCACGTCATAGACGCGGATGTTGCGCTGCTCGCTGTCGTCAACGTAAAAGCGTTTGCCGTCAGGAGAAAACGCAAGGCCATTGGGTTGGGTGAGTTCTTTTGTTAGCAGGCGTAAGTTGCTTTTTCCATCCAGGCGATACACCCCTTGAAAGGGAATCTCCTGCTTCATGCCAGGACGGAAATCCATATTTGGATTCGTAAAGTAGAGGGCGCCATCGGGACCGAGAACGACATCGTTCGGCGTGTTCAGCTTTTTGCCTTGATCGTTGTCGGCCAGAATCTTGTATTTTCCGCCGGGAGTAACTTCGACTACAGCACGCAAAATGCTGGAACAATCGATAAGTCGATGCCGGCGGTCGATGGTATTGCCATCCGGATCTCCGATAGCGATGACTTCTTCTTTCGTTCTGCCAGGACGAATCCGATAAATTTTATTCCCAGCTTCGTCGCTGAAATATAGAAATCCGGCTGGATCCCACACCGGCCCCTCGGTGAATTTAAACCCCGTGGCGACAACCGTCATTTTTGCGTTGCGATCTAACAGGTCCCAGAACTGCGGCGAAATGGCTTGCAGCTGAAACGGTTCGCGCGTAGCTGTTTGTGAGAAGCTGGTGACGCCAGTTGCAAGGACCAATGGGGCGATAAGCAAATACCGGAAAATGTTTGAACGTTTCATGATTGGTGTTCTCTGGTGAACAAAACAAACAAGCCTCTTGATTAATGCTGAAGCGCGAAGACAAAAATGTCACTCTCTGCCGCGATGGCCACGTACTGGATGCCATCCACTGCATAGGTCATAGGTGAAGCCACGAATCTTTGGCCGGTATTGAAATGCCAGAGAGCTCGCCCGGATGCCGCATCGACGGCCTCGAAAGATTCAGCGTCATCCCCGAAGAAAACTAATCCGCCCGAGGTGGTCAGGGTACCGCCCGACGAGCTCCCACGACCGACTTGCGGATAGCGCCACACCGGCTTGCCGTCAGCGACAGAAAGCGCCAGCAAGATTTTTTGCGAGTGTTCATTAGCGGGGCGCTTGGTGCCGGTATTGTAATAAGTCTCGCCGGTATGGAACGTTCTGGGGATTGCAAAGTACTGATCACAACTTTCAAGCGCCATCACATAGAAAAGCTTGGTATCGGGATTGTAAGAAGGCGAAAACCAGTTGGTGGCGCCATCGATGCCAGGGCAAATGTACTCTCCCTTCGCGGTGGGAATTTTTCCGGAGAGAATGGGACGGCCGGAGGCATCGATGCCCTTCGCCCAGTTCAATTTTGTGACGAACTGCGTGGCGCGCAGAAACTTGCCGTTCGTCCGGTCGAGAACGTAAAAAAAACCGTTGCGGTTCGCCTGCACCAGCAGATGACGCAGCGCGCCGTTCTCCTCGGCATCCACCAGGACCGGGGTTTCAGTCGCATCATAGTCGTAAAGGTCGTGAGGAGTGAACTGAAAATACCATTTCAATTTCCCGGTATCCGGGTCGAGGGCCAGCACGCAAGCGGTGTAGAGATCGTCGCCAGGTCGAGTGTCTCCGACGAAATCAGGCGCATGCATTGCTGGTCGTCCAATACAAAGTCTTGAGTTCTGGATCATATGTGCCGGGCATCCAGGTTGTGGCGCCGCGCATGCAAATAGGAATCTCCCGGCCAACTCGAAGAACCGAATTCTCCTGGCCCAGGAATAGTCCAGAAGCGCCACTTCTCTTTCCCGAGACCGCATCGTACGCGGCAATGAAATCCGCGGACTCCGGAATCGCCGCCGGACGTGCCCACAATCACGGACCCGTTCACCACCAGCGGAGCGCTGGTCGCGCCATAGTGCTTCGCCTTGTCGGCGTATTCAACGTCCCATCTCAAGCCACCCGAACGCGCGTCCAGGCACAGCAAATGCGCGTCGTCGGTCTCCGCATAAATCGAATCGCCCCACACGGCAACCCCGCGATTTTTGTGAGCCGCTGCGTCATCGAGTAATCCCGAACTCACCGGCCGCTGATAATGCCACACCAATGCGTCCGGTTCGCGCATCCAGAGCAAACACATTATTGGCAGAAGTCACGTACATAACTCCGCGAATAACGAACGGAGTGACTTCTAAATTCTGCGAATTGCCCGGATGAAAAATCCATGCCGCGCGCAGATGCGCGACATTATCCGCATTGATTTCGCGCAAATTGCTATAGCGGCGCCCGGTGTAGTCGCCGTTGTACGAAGTCCAATTCTCACCGACTGGCCGAGCCAGCAGATCGCGAGCTTCCACCTTGACGGTCAGCGCCGACGGGAGAAGCGGTTTGCTGCGCCGTGACAGCATTCGGCATTGAGCATAGCGACGAGCAAATAAAATCGCTAGCGCACGAAAATCTCATATCAGCGATTGTCCCCGGCGCCGATCTGACCTCATTCAAGGAACCGCGATCGAGACCCGTTTCATCTTCCAAGTGAAGCGAAACCCGCGCCGATTTCCCGGGAGCCACTATCTCTGCCGCAAGCGACACCGGTTCGTCCGGCTTCACATCAACGACTGGCACGGTCCCGAGAAATCAGCCGTGCTCATCATAAAAACGAGCGACCAGATGGTCCGGAAAAGAAAACGCCGAACGAACCTGACAGCTTGATTTTGTCCGTTCTCGCGACGCCGCCTGCAGCGGCTTGATCAAAATTCCCGCATCGGTCACGCCATGGAATTCGTCGCCCGCGCGCGTGGGAAACCATTCCGTCTCAAACGCGCAGCTCTCATCGGGACGCAACCGGCACATCGGACTGTTAAGTTCGGCTTCCAAATAATAAGGACTGGCGTCAGGATCGGTGCTCATCGAAGGCACCCCATCGCTGCTCAATCTCGTCTCAGGACCGTTCGTCCAAAAAATGACGGACGCTTTGCCGGGATAAGGTTTCGTGGCTTCGTACTCGAATCGCTCGACCATGGCATAGTGGCTGCTGCCATCGACCACCGCGAGCCATCCTTCTGTAGAATCCACCCACAATTCCGCAGCCATGTGCACGTAATGCACGGTGAACAAGCCGTCATCTCTAACCGTCCGCTGCAGAATTCTGGGCCGGGCCGAAGCGAACGTGATAGCGATTGAGATAACTGCTGGAGGGATTGGCCGGAGTGAAGGTCCTAGAAATTGTGGTTGAAGCCATTCGGAGAAGACGGATCAGAGGTGTTGTACTGCGAGACCGACTGCATCGACCAATTCACGGTGTGGCCCGGAAACATTCTTCATGGACGCGTGAAAACGGATGCGGGGAGAATCGCTGTCCAGTCGAATGGTGCGCGAAAACTGAATACCAGTTTGCGGATCAGCCGGGCCGGTGAGTTCGATCTCGCACTGCTTTCCTTCCGAAAGCTTTCGAAAGGTGAAAGGCCCGTCATCCAGGATGTCGGAGTTGCCCACCCAATGCTGTTCGTCGTCATTTCCTTCGGGCAAAAGCCAGAGCTTGTCGCCGCCGTAGTTAAACCATTTGTCGTTCGTCGGGCGGGAAATATTTTCCCGCCAATTGTGGATTGACGAACAGATATTCGATGTCCGGCGAAAGCTCACCTGAATCAAGCGCCCGCCGTTCTGCGGAACCACGTCAACTGAACCCAACGGTTGGAGAGTTGCTGCGCGTTCCAGCCTTTGTAATCCACGGCTTCCACGCGGCAAGCTGCGCTCGCCTGCGGAGTATCGCTCTGGGCTTCAGCGCTTGCCGCCAGCCGCCCCATTCCGCCGAGAAGAAACGTTAATGCCACAAATCGGACGACATTTGCCGATGCCAGACACGATCTCATAATCCACGCCTTTCCCTGAGAGCCATCTAGCGTAGCACGCGCCGAAAAATTGTTCACGCTTCAACGAATGTCCCGTCCCGCCTCAGCAGACGAAACAAAACACAATAAAACGAAACAATTCGATTGCGTCAAGCATATTCGGTGGTGTATACCAGATTCGCTGCTCCAGCGCCGTTCAAACTTGCTCGAAGATGCTGAAAATCTCTATTTCTATTGCTGCTGATTTCGCTGTGAGCTGCCGGCTCAGGAGCGGCAGGTTGATCCCACCTGGTTGCATCGGCTATGTTCCGCAGCTTCAGCCAGGCGCACAGGATTTGACCTCTGCGACCTGCCACTACAAAGCAATTTTCGGTGAAGGTGATCGAGATAACCGGACCATGCGAAGCGTCTGCACGTTTCGGCGAAGCCACGCTTGATCCGCGAGGATCCTGCCAGAGCGTCAGCTACGATCGGCAAGAAGAACTCTATTTTGTGCTCGAGGGCAAGAGCGTGCTGCACTACGGCGACCGCACCTATCCGATGCGCGGCGAACGATTTCACTTATCTTGCGCCGGGAGTGAAGCACTCGATCGAGAACGATTCGGAGCAACCCTCGCGACGTCGTGATCATGGGTTTCAAAATCCCGGCTTCGATCTCAATCACCGCTCCCGCTTCCGAACCTAAGATCGTCAACATGGATGATCTTAAACAACAAACTGTCGAGGGTCATCCAACGTCGGTTTTGTACAAACTTCTCGGCGGGCCACGCACCGGAACGCGCGATGCCATCGACCAGGCATACGTAGTGATCAGTCTTTTCTGGATGGACTTTGCGCCGGGAGGCACCAACTTTCCTCATCATCACGAAGTGGCGGAAGAAATTTATCTTGTCATGGATGGACAAGGTGAAATGGTGGCGGGAGGCGGAATGGATGGGATCGAGGGCCGCCATCCTGCCAAAGCTGGAGACGCTTATTATTTTCGCGCCAACAGCACCGTCGGGTTTTACAACCAGAACAAGCCGGGAGCCAAGGCACACATCCTGGCGGTGCGCTCACTGATTCCGCGCCCTAAGGAGGAAGATTGATGCCTCGTCCGTTTCCGTGCCCGGGCGAAAATCAATGGCTACTGTACATGGACCAATAAGGAGATCAAGTAATGCATATCGAGAATTCCAGCCGGCGATCATTCATGAAACTGGTGGCGGCCGCGCCATTACTGAGCCAGATTGCGGCTCGCGATCTTTACGCGCAAGCCGCCACGGCGGTCGGCAAGGATCCGCGCCGGAATATATACACCCGCCTGGGAGTAAAAACGGTCATCAATTGCCGAGGCACATGGACTTATCTGAGTGGATCGCTTGAATTTCCGGAGGTTCGCCAGGCCGAGTTGGAAGCGGCGCAGCATTTCGTGAATATGTTCGACCTGCAGCGCGGCAGTGGGCAGGCGCTTGTCAGAGTTGACCGGCGCTGAGTCGGGCATCGTGACCTCGGGCGCGGCTGGCGCAATGGCTGCAGCTACGGCCGCATGTATCGCCGGCAGCGACGACAAATATATCTGGCAACTTCCCGACACCACCGGTCTCAAGCATGAAGTCATTATGGTCGGAGGGCGCAGTGCTTTCGATAGCGCCATCCGGCTGGTCGGCGCCAAATTGGTTCTGGTCTATACGCCGGAGGAACTGGCCAACGCCATCAATGAAAACACGGCGATGATCTACACCACCGACCTCGGCGAGAAACTGCAAAAAGAATTGCCGTTGCGAAAGATCACAAGGTCCCGATGCTGCTTGACGACGCCGCCGGCATTCCGCCTGCGGACAATGCCAAGCTCTACGCGAAGATGGGCATTGATCTTTACTGCTTCTCAGGCGGTAAAGGACTGTGTGGACCACAATGCAGCGGCTTGCTTCTCGGACGAAAAGATCTGATCGAAGCCGCGCTGATGAATTGCAATCCGCGCGAAGGCGCGGTTTGCCGGCCGATGAAAGTCGGCAAGGAAGAAATCATCGGCTGCCTTACTGCGCTCGAGACCTGGCTCAAAATCGACCTGAAGAAAATCAATGCCGAATGGACTGGGCGCGTGGACCGCATCCGCAAACTGGTTGACACCGTTCCCGGAGTGAAGACCGATATCTACACTCCGGATGACGGAAACCGGTATCCGACATTGCGGGTTTATTGGGACACGCAAGCTTGGAATTACAGCATTACTGACTGCGTGAATGAATTGCGCGCGGGCGATCCGGTGATCGAAGTGCTTGGGCCTGACAATCCGAGCCTGGTGACGGCGGTGCGCGAAGGCAATCCGAATCCGACTCCCAAGGAAAGAAAAGCTCCCGACCACATCGAATTAATTTCGCTGACCATCAAGCCGGGAGAGGAAATCATTGTCGGGCAAAGATTGCGCGCGATTCTGCGGGCGGCGCAGAAGAAATCTGCAGCGGCTTAGGCCGAAGGAAGGCATGAGCGTGACGCGGAAAATGAAATCTCAAATCGCGATTCTGGGCTGCGGCTTTCCTCGCGTGCATCCACGCTCGCGCCGCAGGCGCAGATTCGCGCCATCACTCCTTCGCAAACTGCAACTGACGCAGACCGCTTTTCTTCCCCAGCGGTGGACGCAGGAGGCTATGTATACATCTCTGGCCAAGGCCCTCAAAGTCCTGACGGAAAAATGCCCGCAACTTTCGATGAGCAAGTCCGTCAAACCCTCAACAATATTAAGGCGATTGTCGAAGCTGCCGGCTTGACCATGGAACAATGTCGTGTACACCCAGGTTTATCTCGACGGACATCAGCAAGTACGACGAGATGAATCGCATCTTCGGCGAATATTTTCCCAAGACTCCGCCGGCTCGCGCGGTGCTTGGAGTTGCTGGCCGTCCCGCAGTCGCCTATCGAAATCAACGCGGTTGCAGTGCGCGACCTAACCGGCCGGCGCGCGATTTCTCCGCCAAATTCAAAATCAAACGATAGTGCTTCGCCAGGCGTGCTTACGCATGATCGGCTATTCGTATCCGGCATGACCGGCGCCGATCCGGCAACCGGCAAGGTTCCGGATGATCCTGCAGCGCAAGTTGATCTGGCGCTTGATCGTATGCAGGCAGTTTTGAAGGCCGCCGGCCTCGACATGGCCAATATGGTTTTCGTTAATCCCTATTTGACTTCCGAAATTCCCGGCCACGTGATGAACCAGCGTTATGCCCGGCGTTTTGAGTTCGGCAACACTCCGGCCCGAGCCACTATAGACGTGACGAGTTTGCCCGGCGGCGCGCACATCGAGTACACGGGCGTAGCCGTCCGCGATCTGGCGCAGCGCAAAGCGGTGCGTCCAAAGAATATGCCGCCGAGTCCTACCGCGAGCCCGTGCGTTTTTGCCGGAGATACTTTGTACTGTTCCGCCAAAGATGGCTTTATTCCCGGGCCGCACGGGGGGCTTTACGCGACCACCACGCAACATCAACTTCGGCAGACCATGCGCAATCTGCTTGACAACCTCGAAGAAGCCGACATGAAATTCGACGATGTGGTGTCGACGGTAATTTACCTGGATGATCTGTCGGACCGTCAGGCGTTCGACCAGATCTACGCCGAATATTTTGGCGCGATTATGCCTGCGGCGACCACCGTCCAGCAAATCGCGCCGACGGAGCGTAAAGCCGACAACCAGGGCCACTTTCCCGGGCTTGAGCAAGTTTCACTGATCGCGGTTAGAAACAAAAAAAATAGGGAGCGGTTGAACAGGAAAAATTCTTCGTAAGTCTTGAGGGGGATAACGTGAAGAAGATTACATTCGTCGTTCTGCTTGTGGTTCTTATCGGCGCTTCCGCATGGGCACAAGTTGACACTGCAACCGTCACTGGCTCGGTGCATGATTCGAGCGGAGCCGTGCTTCCCGATGCTGTTGTCACCGCGACTGAAGTGAGCACCGGCATAAAGACAACCGCCAAGACCGCGTCCGACGGGGTTTACGTAATCACTCCACTGAAAATCGGGACTTACTCAGTTTCCGCCCAGGCGAACGGTTTCCGCACTGAGACGCATGAGAACATCGTGCTCAATGTTCAGCAGAACCAGAGACTCGACTTCCGCCTTAACGTCGGCTCGGTCAATCAGACCGCGGAAGTCACCAGCGAAGCGCCTTTGCTTGAAACTGAAACCGCGTCATTGGGAGATGTGGTCGCGGCCCAGCAAGTAGAAGAGTTACCGCTGAATGGGCGCCGCTATACCGACCTCGCCAGCCTCACCTCGGGTGTTTCCAAGGTTACCGAGGGGCCGGTGAACGGCGGCAGCACGCCCACCAATGGAAACGCCGGCGGAAGCTTCGCGGTGAATGGCACGCGCGGCGATCAGAACAACTTCATCCTCGATGGCATCGACAACAACTCCAACGACAACGGAGACGTTGCCGTACTGAGCAGCGTTGACGCAATCGCCGAGTTCAAGGTTGAAACCTCGAACTACTCGCCCGGAATTCGGGCGCAGCGGCGGAGCCGTGATCAATGCCACCACGAAATCAGGCACCAACAGTTTCCATGGAGAACTGTGGGAGTTCCTGCGCAACCAGGCATTCGATGCAAGTCAATATGGCTTTGGATCCAACGTGCCGAAGGCGCCATACAAACAAAATCAGTTTGGCGGAACGCTGGGCGGGCCGATTAAAAAAGATAAGGTGTTCTTCTTTGTCGATTACGAAGGCACGCGGATAAACCAGGCGCAAACTGATTATGAGAGTGTTCCGGTGGCCGGCGAGAGCACAGGGGACTTCAGCAGCATCCTGGGTCCACAATCGACCAGCTGTGGACCGAACGGTGATCAGCCGTGCGTCGATGCTCTCGGACGACCTGTTTTCACCAACGAGATATTTAATCCCGCGACTACGCGAACGGTAGGCGGCGCTGTAGTGCGCGATGGTTTTGGATTCAATACTGTGACCGGACTCCCAATTCCCGGACAAGCAAACATAATTCCTGCAGGCAGCCTGAGCACGTTGGGCTTGAATTACGCGGCTTTGTATCCGGCGCCAAACTTGCCGGGAACCGCTAACAACTACGTAGTTAACGCGCCCGGCAACGAACAAACCAATCAGATGGACGCCCGAGTTGACGAAACCCTCACCAGCAAAACCCAGCTGTTCGAAAGATTTTCGTATATCAAAGACACCCGGTTTCAAGCGCCGCCTTTTTCAGGAGTTGCCGATGGCGGCGGCTACAACACCGGGAACCGGCCTTTGAATACGGAGGGATTCGTGGTTGGGATTAACTGACACCCTGAAACCGAACCTGATCAATGCCCTGCGAATAGGGTTCAACCGCGTTCATTACATATCCAACTCTCCTACCTACGGACAGAACTATCCGCCAGCCGGACTGCAGGTGCCTGGAGTTCCGAACAATCCTTTGACCAATGGCCTAACCTGGTTTGCACCTAGTGCGTACGCCGGACTCGGTGAGCCGCTGTATACGCCGACCCGCAGCACGAGTCAGGATATCCAAATTAACGACAGCCTCAACTGGGTACACGGAAAGCATTTGATCAAGGCAGGACCGCAGTTCCGCTTCGATCAATTCAATCTTTTGCAAATCGGCCAGCCGCGCGGCAATCTCTCGTTCAGCGGCCAGTTCACCTCTGACGCAGGTTCGATAGGCGACGGCAGCGGAAACGGCTTGGCTGACATGCTTTTGGGACATCCCCGTCACATCGGCCATCTCAACCGTCACATACTTTGGCAATCGCCAGCACACCTATGGCGGATTCGTTGAAGATAACTACAAGGCCACGTCGCAATTGACCTTCGACCTTGGGCTGCGATGGGATTATGCAACTCCGGTCTATGAGGCCCACGAATCACGCAAGCAACTTCGACTATACGAAAGGAATCGTCATTCCCGCCGGTACTCCGGGATACCCTGAACATCTGGCAACCCCCCATAAAGATAATTTCGCGCCGCGAGTCGGCCTGGCGTACACCCCGTTTAAATCAAAGCCGTTCGTAGTCCGCGCAGGCTATGGACGTTTCTTTGTGTTCTATGAGATTCGCACCGGCGATCCGCTGCAGGTTGATTACAACCTTCCATTCTTTTTCGAGCCGACATTTAACAGCGATGGAATAACTCCGTCGGCAGTTAATCTGACCACCGGATTCACCGGTCTTCTGGATCCGAATAACGCGCCGTTTGCCAATGTGACCAGTCAGGACTGGAACCCGGAAACGCCGGTTTATGATCAGTGGAACCTTGATCTTGAATATCAACTGCCCGGGCAAATTCTGATTACACCCGCGTACGTCGGCACCAAGGGCACTCACCTGCAAGTGCTTCGCGATCTCAATCAGATTCCTACTCCGCAGTCCACCTACGATCCAACCTTGGCGCCCTACTGCGAACCGGCAGGTTTTCCCGCTGGCAACTGCAAATTTGGAACTTTCACCTCAATCCAAAACCAAGGAAGTTCCAGCTTACCACGCGTTTCAACTCAAGGCGGAAAAGCGAACCAACCATGGTCTTTATTTCTTGAGCGCATACACTTACAGCAAGTCCATCAATGACCAGCCGGAAATCTGTTGCAATTCGCCCTGGCCGCAAGACAGCTACAACATTGCGGCGGAAAAAGGGCTCTCCGACTTCGATAATCGCAACCGCTGGGTCAACAGCATCGATTACGAACTGCCGGTCGGCAAGGGCCGACAATTCTTGAACCAGGGCGGAGTAGTGGATGCGGTTCTTGGTGGCTGGCACATAGGCGGAATTATCACTCTCCGGTCAGGCTTTCCTTTTTCACCACAGATCGGATTCGATCCCAGCAATACCGGCTCTCCCGGACTGCAGCGCTCGAATCAAATCGGCAGTGGCCACCTGGCCAATCCCTCGCCCTATTTGTGGTTCAACGTAAATGATTTTCCGGTCCCGAATTGCCCGCAAGGATGCTTCGGCGACGCGCACAAGAACATTCTTGAAGGACCGGGAGAGAAGACGGCGGATTTGTCGGCCCGAAAAATTTTCAACCTGACTGAAACTGTGAATCTGGAATTTCGCGCGGAATTGTTCAACGCCTTCAATCATCCGGTGTTTTCTCAGCCCGATGCCTTCATCACAGATGGACCGGGTGCGGCGGGCGTGATTACTTCAACAGTCATTCCGCAGCGGCAGGTTCAGTTCGCTCTTAAGTTGCACTTCTAGTCTCAGCAACGGGAGCGGACTTCATATGAGACGCAGAGATTTTCTAAAAACCAGCGCCGCACTGGCGGCCGCCGCTGAATTGAGTGGGAACTAAGGCGCACGCGTTAGTGCCGGCCCACAACTGGGCCAAGTACGACTTCGGCTCGGGCCCACGGGTGACAGACCGTCTGAATCAAGGGCCATTCCCGCAATATCCGCCGGATGCAGTTATTCCAACGGACGAAGTGGTGATGACCACGACTCCTTCGGAAGACGTAGTTCCAAACTACGGCAAGGGCCTGGTCACTTACATCACCGCGGACATGGGCACCGAGGAAATCAAGTCAGACAATATTCCGCAGGCGATTGAAGACCTGGTTCGATTTCCTTTAGGACAACAGCTTTACATCCGTCCCTACCTGGCGCGAAATTCAGCCGCAACCCGGGCGGCTGCAGTTTCCCGATTATCTGAAGCAGGTTTTCGATCTCGCCAAAAAGATACGACAAACGCATTGGCTTGCGCGTTCAAATGAGTGCTCCCGATTATTGGCACGCTCCGGCGTTGCCGCAGTTTGTCCTCGACAAAGTGCCGATGGTCGATTTGGTCATGGACCCGCATGAATCGGCCGCCGCAGGCGCGCGATTCCTGAAGAACCCTTACTCCAGATCGCAGCCGCGCTTTGATGATCCTTTCTTTCAGCAGTCGTTCAAGGAACTGGTTGAGCAAATGGCGGCGGAGTTCAATGGCAATCCGTCAATTGAATTCATCGACACGTTTCTGTATGGCTTCTGGGGGGAAGGCCACACCTGGCCTTTTCGCAATACTCCTTTCCCCGATTATCAAACGGCTGAGCGAACCTTGATTCAGATGTGGGAGGTCCAGCAGGAGAACTTCACCAAGACGCCGCTGCTCACCAACACCCAGCCTGACTACAGCCGCGTCGGCAATTCAGAAGTTCTTGATCGCACGGTTCGCAGCAATAATTGGATTCGCAGTGACACCATCTTTATCGAGAACGAGCAGATCGAAGCTTTGAGTAATCGCCCACCGTGGGTTGCGGCCTTGCTCGAGCAAGGCTTGCCCGGCAAGCCCCCAGACCAGGCTGCGTCGCACGAAGGAATTTCGCCCGCGGATGACATGATTACTCATGTCATGGATGTCGGAGCGAATTACTGGTCGCTATGGAATTTTCACGAAATCAGCGCACAAAATCTGGCGAGCTACTATCAGGCGTTTCCCGACCTGGTTTGATCGCATCAATCGCCGAATCGGTTACCGCGTCAGGCCGTCGTTTATCTGGAGCTATGAAGATAATGGCTACCAGGGACTGATCGTCGGTTTTGCGAATGACGGCATCGCCGGAGTTCCCGGCGTATTGCGGGTCACGGTCGAGAGCGAAGATGGCAAAGCATTGAAGAGCGGCTGCCTGGATGCCGGATATCCGCTTCCGGGCAAAATTCGCCAAGCGCAATTTGTGCTGCCCCAGGGAACTAAATGGCAAGGCTTAAAACTCAAAGCAGAAATTGAAGTGAAAGGCATGCGCTATCCGGTGAATGGGCTTGCCATCAGAAATTGAACGACGACGGCTCACTCACTTTGCGAGCGAACGGCCGTCACGCCTCTTAAGGTCGCGAGAACATCTCGGCTTAATGGGGGCGAGACCAACATTTACATAAGGAGAGAACAACAATGACGAACTTATCTTTTTCGGCGACAGTTTCGAAAGCCACGGCATTGGTTTCGTTCACAGTTATTGCCCTATTGTTCACCTTGCTGCCGGAGTACGCTCGGGCGCAAGTGAGCGTCTCCATTTCGCCGAGCACGGCAACGTTGGCAACCTTGGCCACGCAGCCTCTGACTGCAACAGTGAGCGGCAGCACCAATACGACCGTCACCTGGCAAGTCAGTGGAGTAAATGGCGGCAATACGACGACGGGCCTTGGTGTCAACTACAGTTCTGGGAACGACGAATGAAGCAATTTACCTGGCTCCGGCAAGCGTACCCAGCCCTGCCACGGTATCGGTCACGGCAATTTCGCAGGCTGACCCGACAAAATCCGCGTCCGCGACCATTACTATTCAACTGCCCTCGCGGTCCGGCGTTATCTATTATGTGTCGACTTCCGGCAGTGACACTAATGCAGGCACATTGAGCGCCCCCTGGCGGCACATCAATTACGCCGCCAGTAAAGCGAATCCGGGTGACACCGTGCAAGTAATGGGTGGCACTTACAACGAGATCGTGACCATTCCGAACTCAGGAAATGCAACCACCGGGTACATCACCTTTATGAGTTATCCCGGGCAGACGGCCATTGTTGACGGCACCGGACTAAGCGTCGGCAGCAGCGGCGAAACTGGTCTATTCAATCTTGAAGGTACGCACAGTTACATCATTATTCAGGGATTCGAGATTCGAAACTTCAAAAGCTCCAAAAAAGGCGCGGTTCCTGTCGGTATTGATTTCGAGGGCGCCGGGAGCAACATTGAATTTTTGAATAATCATGTTCACAACATCGTCCAGTCTCTTACTTCCTGCAGTGGCGCGAATGCCTTGGGTGTTGCCGTTTACGGTACCCAGGCGCCTGCCTCGATCAGCAACCTGACGTTCGTGGGAAACGAGGTCGACCACAATACGACCGGCTGCAGCGAAAACGTTTCATTTGACGGAAACGTGCAGTACTTTGTGGAAGCTAATAACCAGGTCCACGACGGAGACAACATTGGCTTAGATAATATCGGCTTTGAAGGCGTTTCGCCGACTTCGAGTTACGACCAGGCGCGCGATGGGTGGGTATTCCAAAACACCATCTATAACATTTCCTCGACCACTAACCCCGTGTATCACAATCAAGTGGGCGCTGACGGATATTATTGTGATGGCTGTACCCGGATTATTGTTGAGCGCAATCTGATTCACGATTCAGACCTGAGTGAAATGGCCAGCGAGCACTCCGGTCATGTTTCCAGTTACGTGATGTTTCGCAGCAATGTAATTTATAACTCGCTTTATGTCGGTTTATCGATCGGAGGTTACTCGAAAGCCGTAGGAGGAACCGACCATTGTGTAATCGCGAACAACACCTTGTGGCACGATGGCACCCATGGCAATAGCGGCTTGGGAGAATTTCAGATTCAGTACCATGCCACGAATAACTCCGTTTACAATAATATTCTTGACGGGTATACACTCACTACAAAGTATCTGGTTTATGACTTCACCTCCAGCGAGCCGAATCCTGCAGTTCTCGACTATAACGATTATTACAACAACGTCGGCGCCAGTGGCAGCCTATGGGACTGGCAAGCGAAAAGCATTACCGGTTACGCGACTTACTTGTCGAGTTCAGGCCAGGATGCGCACTCATCTTTCGCAGATCCTCAATTTGTAAACCAGTCCTCAACTCCGCCGAATTTGGACATTCTGTCCACTTCTCCAGCGGTTAACACCGGCACAAATCTAGGAGTGAATACCGTCGGCGTTCTCGACTACGCGGGCAACCCGCGGGTGAACGCCAGCGGGCAAATAAACCGGGGCGCATACGAGCAATAGACGAAGAATCATCGGGTACCAGCTGTTCCCAGTTCATTCAGGAACTTCCAACAAATGTGCACGGTAACTAAATTAAAGGACAAATTCCGTATGCGCAGGCGGGACTTCGTAAAGACAAGCTTAGGGTTAACCGCAGCCAGCAGTCTCGCAACTCGACGACTCTGGGCAGATGTTCCAGATCATCTCTGGGAAGGATACAACTTTCCCGCGCCGCCGGTAAGTAACCGCCTGGATCAAGGGCCGTTCGGCATCAGTCAGGATGAAGGCTGGTTCACGATTTTCGTCACCGACCCTTCTCGCGAACACATACGAAACTTCGGCACCGGACTCGTGGGTTACACGTGGGAAGAAAACGGTCCGGCGCTCGGGGTGATGTGCGGCAGAGAAACACTTGAACAAGCAGTCGAAAAAATGGCGGCGCTTCCATTCGTCGATGTGTTGTACATCCGTTGCGATTGGAGAGACGTTCAGTCCGGCCCCGGCAAGCTCTCGCTCTCTCCGGTGTGGGAAGCGACTTTCGATGCGGCCAAGCGCCACAACCTCGGCGTGGGATTCAGGATCCAACTCTCCAGCCCAAACATCGAACCGCAAAAGCTTTCGCATTCCCGATTTCCTTCATGACAAAGTACCCATCGTCAACATCGGCGGTAGATCCAAAGAGCACCATACCAACTTCGATTTTTATGAGCCGCGCTACGATTCTCCGGAATTTCAAAAGGCATTTACCGAGCTCAACGAACTGCTGGCTGAGCGTTTCGATGGCAATCCGCAGTCGGAGTACATGGACCTGATGATTTACGGCTTCTGGGGCGAAGGCCATACCAACGACTTGCCGAGCCCGTTCCCAGATTATCTGACGGCAGAAAAAACTCTGGTTCACATGACCCAATTGCAGATCGACGCCTGGAAGCGCACGCCGTTGGCCGTGAATATGGAACCCGATATAAGCAATGTGGGCAATCGTCAGCTACAGGACGTCGCCATCCGGGCCGGCTGCTGGTTGCGCTCGGACAGCCTGATCATGGATGAGCCGATCCAGATCGAAGAACTCGCGCATCGTCCGCCGTGGCTTGCGACCATTCTTGAGGACGGGGAGAACCGGCACTACGTTCTCCCTGAATATGCGGATGAAGAAAAAGCTTGCTTGAGCAAGCTGCCGCCGTCGATGCTCGCATTCGTGGGAAACGACAATGAGGCTTATCCCGACGATGACTATCCTCACAAGATTGGCGGCCCGATCAAAGTGCCTTATCGTGAGACTGCAGGCTTTCACGCTCTCGATATCGGCACGAATTATTTTGGCCTCTGGACTGAAGCCGATAATATTCGGCGTTATTACGAAAAGTATCCCGATTCGCTGCGCGCGATGGAGCAGCGGCTCGGGTACCGCGTGCGGCCGTCATTAATATGGCAGAGAAAGCGCTATAACACGATGGAGTTGATTCTTGGCATCGCCAACGATGGCGTCGCGGGAGTGCCGGGAGTGCTTGGAATTTACGCCGAGAGTCTCGATGGCAAAATCAAAATTGGCGGCAATCTCGATGCCGGCGAACCGCGCGCCGGCCAGCTTCGCCAATGCTCGATCATTCTTCCGCAGGGCATGGATGGGCAACAGATCAACCTTCGCGCTGAAATAGAAGTGAAGGGTGTGCGGCGCCCGGTACGATGGGCGTGCCGCCAGCCAACCAATCAAGACGGCTCGATAACCATTCGACTGAAAAAAGGCAGCGACTCTGATTGGAGAAAGGGAGTTTAAGGTTCTTTGAAGGACGAGAATGGAAAGCACGATGAGTCCCTCGGATTAAATCAACCGATTTGCCGGCGAGACTTCTTGAACTCCACGCTGCTGGCCGCCGGCGGCGTGCTACTTGGCCCGCTCACTCCGAAGCAACTTTTAGCACAACAGGAAGACTGGACCGGATACGGCGGGGTTGGCGACTACGCCCCTTCAAACGGCAACACCTTTGAAGTGATGACCGCCGGGCACCAGATTCGCAATGGTGCCTTCGATTCATTGCCTGCTGACACCATCGACACCGGCGAAGTATATGACTGCGTGGTAGTCGGCGGCGGGGTCAGCGGTCTTTCGGCGGCGCTGTTTTTCAAGAAGTATGGCGGGCCGAAGCTGAATTGCCTGGTTCTCGACAATCATCCGGTTTTCGGGGGCGAAGCCAAACGCAACGAGTTCATCGTCGATGGCCAGCGAATCATGGGGCCACAGGGCGCCGACCACTTCCAGGTTCCGCTTCCCCACAGCTTCATGGGCAGATTCTTTGAATCTGATCGGTCTGGATTGGGATGGCTTCAAATATCAGCAATGGGGCAGCTCGTCTCCTGAGATTCCGCTCGGAAACAGCTTCGAAGATGCGCGCGGCCCAGACGCTTTTTATTTCGGCGCAAAGTTCGGCAAAACTCCGGGCATGTGGCTGATCGATCCCTGGAAAAATAAACTGCAGGGTGCGCCAATTTCCGATCAGATGCGTGGCTGAACTGCTCAAGTATCACGAGCAGCAAAAGCCGGGCTTGCCATTTGATTATCCGGGCGATGAAAAATCGCGAAAGATCGACAGCGTAACCATTGAACAATATCTGATGGAGACCTATGGCCTGAGCAAGCCGACGATTCAGACCTTCATGGCGGACGAAGGAAGTGGCCACGGCGCCGGGCCGGACGTGGTTTCCGCGTACTGCATTTACGCCTTCGATGTCGATCGCTCGATGGATGAGCCTTCGCTTTCATTCCCGGGCGGAAACGATGGAATCGCGCGTCACATGGTGAAGACGCTCGTGCCCGACTCAATTCCCGGAGCTAACACGCTCGAAGCAGTTTGTCGTAACAACATCGACTTCCATTCGCTCGATCGCCCGGGGCAGCCCTCGAGAATTCGACTGAACAGCACAACCGTTTGGGTGAAGCACGAAGGCGATCCTTCCAAGTCGAGCTTCGTTACCATCGCTTACACGCAGCGGCAACAAAGTTTATCGGCTCAAAGCGCGTTCGGTGGTAATGGCCGGCGGCTGCTGGACTTCAAAGTTGATCGTGCGCGATCTGCCTTCATACGCATCGACAGGCTTACGATCAGTTCTATCGCTCGCCCTGCATGATGGCGAATGTTGCGCTGCGAAACTGGCGCTTCCTGTACAAATTGGGGATCTCAGGCTGCCAATGGTTTGAAGGGTTGGGCAGCTTCGCCGCGGTTCGAAAGGTTCCCACATTTTCTACCGACAACAAAACCATCGGTCCGGATTCTCCGGTGGTACTCACGCTCAAAGTTCTTTTTCCGCACTATGGCAAGCCGCTGCAGGAACAAGGCAATCTGGGCCGAGCTCAGCTTCTTTCAACTTCATTTCGCGACTATGAACGTCAGATTCGCGCGCAGCTGACTGAAATGTTCGCGGCCTCGGGATTCGATGCGACGCGAGATATCGCGGGAATTGTTCTCAATCGCTGGGGACACGCGTACGGCAGCCCGCAGCCAGGATTCTTTTTTGGAAAGGATGGAAATCCAGCGCCGCGGGAGATTCTGCGCGCCATGCCCTTCGGGCGAATCGCCTTCGCAAATACGGATCTGTCAGGCGCACCCGATCACCGCACTGCAATTGGCGAAGCGCATCGGGCAGTCAGCCAGTTGCTTGACCGGGTGTTGACGGGTGTAGGGTGATGCAAGCGTTCAGAAGCAGATCTCTTGATCGATATTGAAGCAGAACTATCGCTAATCATAACTGAGTGTCCGCAGGGGGGAAACGTGATCAACCGTCGGCAGTGGCTACGCTCGCTAGGCCTGGTTTTAGGAGCTTCGGTTCAACCCGGAGCGACACATGCAATGTCGAGTCCGCGCGAAGACCCCACGCCGCAAGCTTCTCCCGCGCATCAACCACTCGCCCTTTCCGATTACCAACCTAAGAGCATGCTTCATGCGCAGGAGACGCAAGTTGCGCGCGCCGCATTTCCCGTGGTGGATGTGCACACCCATATTACGGTTTCGGCTAAATCCAAGAACGGAGTGGAACTCGCAGCCGCACGTACCTACCTGGGAAAGCCCGACGAGCTTCTTCCGGTCATGGATCGCAAGAATATCCACTCGATGGTGAATCTGACCGGCGGATATGCCGAAGGCCTCGCCGAAGTAATTAGCCGGTACGACAAAGCATATCCAGGGCGGTTTGACAGTTTGACCGAGCCGACATATGAAAGATTTCTGGAGCCGGACTATCCCCGCATTCAGGCCGAAGCCATTGAGAGCGCGCACCGGGCAGGGTCAAAAGGCCTGAAGATATTAAAGACGCTTGGCCTTTATTTGCGTGAGAACATCACCTCAGGCAAACTGGTGAAAATCGACGACCCACGCTTCGATCCCATGTGGGACACCTGCGGGCAATTGAACATGCCGGTCGCCATCCACATCTCCGATCCAGTAGCATTTTTTACCCCGACCGATCGCTTCAACGAACGTTACGAGGAACTCAACAATCATCCCGACTGGTCTTTTTACGATCACGATTTTCCCAGCAATGCAGAATTGCTGGAGGCTCGCAACCGCATGATCGCACGCCACCCGCGCACACAATTCATCGTTCTGCATGTCGGCAATTTCGCAGAGAACCTGGACAATGTTTCCGAGAACCTCGACCGCTTCCCAAACATGGCAGTCGACATCGCGGCTCGCATTGGTGAGTTGGGCCGGCAGCCGCGCCGTTCGCGAAAGTTTTTCGATCGTTACCAGGACCGCATTCTGTTCGGAACCGATGCTACCCCGCACGGCGACGAATTCCCGCAACAGGTTTTCAACGATAAGTTGTACGAGATTTATTATCGCTTTCTTGAAACCGAAGACGAGTACTTCGATTACGCTCCGGCCAAGGTGCCGCCACAAGGCCGTTGGCAGATCTACGGAATTGGCTTGCCACCTTCAATTCTCGAGAAAGTCTACAACCAGAACGCGGCGCGCCTGCTGCAAATCACCGTTTAAGGACTGTTTTGCGGGCGAGAGAAGGCCAATTATCCTTGAAGTGCGTCTGCTGAATTCAATAACGCGGCTGATTGCGTATCCAGATAAACGAATGTGTTCGCATGGGTTCGCAGAATGGATGCGGGCGCCATCGGACTAACCTCGCCACTGAAGCATTCCGCCACCGCCGCCGCCTTGCGGCTGTCAGGAACGATGCACAGGATCTGTTTCGATTTCAATATTTGACGGACGGTCATCGAAATAGCCCGGCGCGGCACTTCTTGCAAACTTTTGAACCAGCCTTCTCCTAATTGCTGCTTACGGCAAACTTCGTCGAGTTCGACAATAATGTAAGGCGCGTCAGTCTTAAAATCGGCGGGCGGATCATTGAAGGCCAGGTGACCGTTCTCGCCGACGCCCACGAAAGCCACATCAATCGGCGCCTTGCGGATCTCGGCACTCACCTCAGCAATCACCTCTTGCGAATTCCCTTCCCCGTCCAGCAAATGATATTGAGTGATCCCAACTTTGTTGATGAAGCGCTCGAGCAGATATTTTCGAAAGCTTGCGGGATGGGTGATAGGTAATCCCAGATACTCATCGAGATGAAACAACTCCACGAGCTTCCAATCGATCTCGTCTGCTCTGGTGAGCTCGTCAAGAAATTCGAACTGCGACGCTCCGGTAGCGGCAATGATTCGCGCCTGCCCTTTCTCGCGAATGGAATTTCGAATCGTAGTTGCAGCCTGGGACGCCGCTTCGCGCGCCAGCAAATGCTTATCAGGCAAAACCCTAAGCTTCACGCAGTGCTCCTGCAGGCACGACTTTGGTCTCAGTAGTTGATTATCTTAAGCGAAATTGCGGAATGAGCAGAGCTGGCTTATGCGACTTCTTCTACCCGCAACAAATCGCAGAGCGCGCTTTTCAGATCTTCACGGATGGACGGGTCCTGCACATAGGGCAACGCGCGGATCGCCGCATCGAGAATGCGACTGAACTCGCTGGAGGTCAAAATCTGACAGTTGATCTCAGGCGAGAACAGCTCGGGATTTCGGACCGGAAATCTCAACATCTTCGACGCGTCCACAAAATCCAGCCTTAATTCGATGCAGATTTGACAGCCGCTTACCACACTACTATACACCTTTCGCATTTTCTTCGCATCGCTTTTCTCGTTGCGTACCTTTGCGGTCAAGGCGCGAGTTTGAGCACAATTACCCGATCTAATATGCCATTGATCTGAGCGGGCAGTTTGATGACCACGCCATCCGCGTTTTGCTTGACTTCAACCGCGGCGCCGGAGATGAAATCGTGCGCGCTTGCGATTCTCTTTTCGACCGGGGGCAGCGCCAGCAGAGGGGCATTCCATTGCAGTACGTGCACGTAAATGTTGTCGTCTTTCTGGGTGGTCGCTCCCCAGGCGGCAGGCGCAATCGGGCCGCCGCGCGTACCGTAGATTGTGTCGCCGTAGCGCGACATCCATTCACCTATGGCATGCAGCCGGGTAACGAACTCTTCCTCAATTTCTCCGTTCGGCATGGGCCCGATATTCAGCAGGAGATTTGAATTATTTCCCGCCGCACGGACCAGCATCTCTTCTACTTCCTCAGGACTTTTAAATTTGTGATCGCCTATGTTGAAGCCCCAGGAATCGTTGAGCGTATTGCTGCTCTCAAGCGGAAGCTGGCTGCTCACATATTTGGTATTGAATCCGGCAGTGTTGCTCCCGGGAAGGTCGCGCTCGAATGTCTGCACGTCCTCGCCAGGCTTGGGCGTCTGATGATGGTTCGGAATAATCAGCGCGGCCGGCTGCAGCTGGTGAATCAGCGAATAAGTCTTCTGCAGATGCCAGTCGGCGTCAGGCTTGTCCCACATTCCGTCGAACCATATGCCTGCGATGGCGCCGTAATTGGTGAGTAGTTCGCGCAACTGGCCATCCATGTAATTATCGAGGTATGCGTTCCAATCGCCGTGATCTGGGCCGACCGTTGTCCCATGCGGTTACGCCGCGCGGATAATAGTCCGGATTGTGCCAGTCGAGTTGCGAATAATAAAAGAAGAGCTTAATTCCCTGGCGGTGACATTCGTCGGCCAGCATCTTCAGCGGATCTTTTTTATATGGAGTGCGCTGGACAATGTTCCAGTCTGAAACCTTGGAGTCGAACATGGCGAAGCCATCATGATGCCGCGCCGTGATGGTGATGTATTTCATCCCGGCGGATTTTGCCAGCGCCACCCAGCTCCTGGCGTCGAATTTTTCAGGATCGAAAAATTTCGGCAGGCGTTCATACTCATTGAGCCTGAGCTTGCGATCATGAAATACCCATTCGCCATCCCCCAGCACGCTGTATACGCCCCAGTGAATGAACATTCCAAACTTCATGTCCTGGAATTCCTGGCGGGCTTTCAGATTTTCCGGCGAAGGTTCGTCAGCCGCCGCTGCGGACTTCGACATCGCGAGTCCCGCGAATAAAAAGAGCAGCAACGATGCGCGTGACAGTTCCGCATGGTAAACCGCTTGAAATTCATATCACGGAATAGCAAAAACGTTTTTGCGAAAATTCTCAAGGCCTCTCTCGTATTTGTCTTATAAAATGATAAGCTTTCTCGACTTGCGCTTCGCTTTCCGGCCAATAAATCCATGACTCATCTTGCCCGTCGCCTTCGTCTGGTGGATTATTTTGCCCTCGCTTTCGGGGTGATGGTTGGCACCGCATGGCTAGTCGTGATGGATGATATCCTGCGCCGCGGCGGTCCGCTAGGGGCGCTACTCGGCTTCACTGCCGGCGCCCTGATGCTGCTTCCGGTGGCATACGTCTATGGAGAACTGGTTCCGGCCATTCCTGATGCCTCGGGAGAAGCCGCATACATCGCACAATTTTTCCCCGACAGCGTAAGCTTTGCAACCGGATGGATGGTCTTCCTCACCTACTTCCTGACTTGCCCGTTCGAAGGGCTGGCTGCCGGCAGAATCGCCGGCTATCTGTTTCCCTCGCTGAATACGCATGAACTGTACCGGCTGGGCGGATATCCAGTTTACCTGCCGCATCTCCTGCTCGGGTTAGGGCTGACGATTGTTTTGACGTGGATCAACTACCTCGGAATTCGCGCCGGCGCGCGCCTGGGAAAGACTACTACCTTCACATTTCTCACTCTGGTCATAATTTTCGCGCGTGGCGGGTGCGGTGCACGGCAGCCCGCAAAATTTTCATCCGCTCTTCAGCCACACTCCACTGATTTCCATTCTGCTGGTGTGGCAAGTGGTGCCCTGGCTTTTCTCGGGATTCGAATCGGTTGGCAAATATTCCGAAGAAGCCAGCGCCGATTTCGGCGGGCGTGGATTCTTCATCGCCATCGCTCTGACGCTCATGACTGGAATGGTCTTTTTCTGGATCGTGATTTCGTCGGTGGCATATGTCGCGCCCTGGCAAAGCCTCAACAGTAACCAGCAATTTCCAACCGCAGTAGCTTTTGAACGCGCGCTTCACGCCCACTGGATCGTGGGATTGATCATGGGCTCGGCGCTGGTCGCGCTGGTCCAGGCTTTCAACGCCAACATGATCGCCTCATCGCGGGTGCTTTTTGCAATGGCCCGCCGCAACCTGATCGCTCCCCGTCTGGATTACGTTCACCCCGTCACTCAGGCGCCTACGCTGGCGATTGCTGTGGTCGCAGTCGGCACCATGCTGACTATGTTTCTCGGCGAAGCAGGCCTGGTACCAATTCTTGAAGTGGGAGCGGTTTCATCAGCGCTGGGTTGGATGGCGGCATGCGTTGCCTTTTATTGCATGAAGCCACACTGGGCGGGACGTCTGGCAGCGGCGTTCGGAATTCTGATGACTGGACTTATGGTTTCCGCAAAGGTCATGCCCTTTGTGCCCGGACACTTCACGGTTTATGAGTGGCTGGCGCTCGGCATCTGGGCAACCCTGGGTTTTTTGATTTCGATGCCCGGACGAGCAAAGAAATCAGCCCTCGCCCTTGCCAGAGCCAACCTGCCGGATGGTCGAGTTATTGAACCCGAGTAGACGGACTGTCCGCGACCGTTCGCAATGGCACCGGTCGATATCCATTGCGGGTACGGATGTGATATTTTTTTTCGCCCACCAACCTCACGCTGATAGAACGCCAGCCGCGATTTGGATTCGCCTGCGGATAATAGCTGAGCGAGTACAGATGATTAAGGTCATCGCGAATCGAAGCGAACGCCTGCTGCTGCTCGTGCCAGTCTTTTGCAAAATAGGCTTTCCCGCCGGTGGCTGCCGTCATTCTTTCAAAAACCGCAGTCGATACAGGTTCCAGCTGCGCTTCGCGAGTGCTGACCATGTAAATGACTACCCCGGCCGACTGCGCCAGTTCCGCAACGTCTTCGGGTGGAATTACACTGGCATTGTCCGGCCCATTGGAGAAGACAACGATCACCTTGCGCCCGGTATATTGTGCCGCATCTTTCACCGTCAGCAGCAGACTGTTGTAAAGGGCGGCATCGTCGCCCGCCACCGTTCCGCGAACCGCCTTCAGAATGTCCGAGCGATTTTCCGTGAGGGCCGCAGAACGCGACAGATCACGGCTGTAGGAATAGAACGAAATCCGGTTCACACTTTCAAGCGAGCGCACAAAATCAGCGATGGCATCCTGCGCGTAGACAAAACCGCGATACATGTAATTGCTGGTGTCGAACAGGACGAATACGTTGGAACCTGCCAGGCTGGAATTGAGCGAGAGTGAGCGGCCCGCTGGCAGGAGTTTCCAGAGCGTCGACGGCGGGATCCGCGCGGGATTCTGCAGGGCCGCCCGAAGCCGTAGCCTCAACCACCCGTCGCGCCGGATTGTCTCCTTCTCCGAAGGTGGCGATCTTTTCACGGATTCCATCTTCGACGATCTCAAAATTCTCCGGCCGAAGTCCGGTCACATAATTGCCCTTCTTGTCGGTGACGGCAACATTCAACTGCACCATGTTGACGGTCACGCGAAATTCGGGCTGCGTCTCCTGCGCCGACGAAACCTTCGGTCTAAAAGCGAGAACGACAACCAACGTCAGACAAGTTGCAAGCCAAAATCTCTTTTTCATCACCAACCCCTTAACCGATGCAGTGTTCGCTGTTGACGGTCATCACTGCACAGATAATTTCGTCGCTGTAGTTGCACTTTCGGGCAATACGGCAATTTTGCCCTCGCGGAACTCTTCTCCCGCTTCACGCATGGCGCGAAGAAGAGCCTCCCAGTCTTCAAAATCGGTGGCGAAAATCTTCTCTACCATCCGGCGCGTCAGTTGCGGCGCCATCAGGTTCAGCATTTCCGGCTCATAGCCCGCCTCGTCGGCCAGGCGCGCCCAGTAAAGATTGTTCGACTCCCATGACTCCGCCAGTAACCGGCTGGAATATCCGGCAAATGCTGGAAATGGTTTCAGGTTCAGCAATTCGGGCGTGTAGGTTTGCGCTAATGTCCGGTGCGGCACACCGAAATCTCTCGACAACCGCTGCCAGTTCACTTCAGCTGGATAACTGGCTGCTCAGGCGATCCAGTTCACGCCCGGAATCTCCCCACGCATTCACGTCATTCGGAAATCGCCGGCGGAACTCAATGGTGAGATAGAAGGTGTCGGCGGGAGTTATTTGCGAGAGCGCATCGCTCGGCCTGCCCGGAGCTCAGGGATTGGTCGAGCCAGGCGGTTCTCTCCGGCGACATGCGTTCGGAAAAAATGCTCAGCACTTTACTGCGCAACGCATCGTTAGTGGCAGACGCGGTCACCAACTCTTCTCCTGCGCGCTGGTAGAGCGCAACCGCGTGAAGTTCATTCTTGCTTACGTGCCACCAGCGCGACATGACGGACGTACTTAAAAGATCCGGCACCACTTCTTTCCAGATCAGCGCCTGAACATTCTCCGGAGAAATGAAGTCCTGCTCGGCGTCTGACAACACATAGGCGAGATCTGCCAGAGAACCGACGAAGTGCGCACCCCCACCGGCGGGCGAACCCTCGCCGAACAATTCCGGCGCGCGCCACAGATCCTCGATGCCGGTTACACTGTCGCCCGAAAAATCATGCGAACGAACGAACAAAGGATTGGTGCGCAAAAGTTGGGCGCCGGGCGGCTCGTAGTAGGCGTAGTTGAGACCAACCAGTGTGTCTCGAAGAAATGGCGCCAGCTGACCGCGCGCTTCGTCCAACCTGGCTGCGGAAGTCGGGGCCTTGAGCACCTTGGCCAAGTCGGTTTGCATCTGCAGCTCAGTGTGACGATCGTTGTAAATTCCAGATGCCCACTCGGTCCGCTCTGAGGACGTAAAAATCGGACGCGGCATTTCGAATTCGCGAAGTTCCCCGGCCAACGGCAGCAGCGTGCTTCCCTGCACCTCGCCCGCTGCCACGCGCTTCAGGCCTTCATCGAGGGCAAGCAAAGTATCCAGTGGGACCAGTCTCTGGCCATCCATGACGGAATGGATCCGCTTCACGATCTCCTGATGGACACGTTCGCTGACACCGGAGCCCTTCCGGCCCGGCCAATAAATCAATAACCTGATCTTGAGTGGCGAATGGATTGGCATTTGCAGCCTGCAAACCGCGCCCAACGACTTGTGCGCCGCCTCAACAAGCTGGGTGGAGGTGGTGAACTTTTGGAATGGCTTGATTGCCGCCTGCCATGATTGATTAATTCTGTCGCGAGGAATTTGACCTTGCCGCGCCAGTATCTGCCACAGGCCAACATTCGCCTGAAATGTCCCCATCGCATTGCCGCGTAAAGCATGGTTGGCTATTTCATTCACCGATTCGGCAGCCGACACAAAACCGGTGATGGACGCGTCATCCAGTTCCGGAAATTCGCAGAATGCCAGGTACTGCTCGTTGTATTGATCGAATCTTTTTGCCAAAACGCGGAACGTTTCAGAACTCAGGGGATGCCCGGGAGCGCGGCTTAAATCCAATTCGCTGAACAACAGATACATCTGCACCGGCCCACTGCTGGATTCAAAGCGAGCCAGCGGTAGCAGTGTTTCGATCAGGTCTTCGGGTTGCGACCAATTCTTAGCCTGTTTGGCTGACTCGCGCACGCGCTTGTGTTGCGACTTCTGGGTAAGCATTTCCTTCCAGAGATCCATGCTGCCGGGGACAAACGGCTCACCATTCACATCCCATTGCATGCGAGTCAATAAAAGAAGCAATCCGGGCGCAAGACGAAAGGCGGGCCGGGCCGCGTCCGATGACACGTTCGGAGAGCGGAATGCGGCGTAATAAGTCTTTAGCCGATGATTTTCAACGAAACGCTGTTGCCGCTCCGGACTGATTCGCGCGAAAGAATCAAAATAAACCGCCAGCCAACCGTTGTCCTTGGCCAATAACTTGGTGACGAAGTCGCCTGGCGAAAGCGGGCTGGCGCCGACCAACTCTCTCCAATCGGCTTCGGCCGCTGTTCCGCCTGGAACTTCCACTCGGCCGGAACGAATACAGATCTGGCTGCCGTAAAAATCCAGGTCGGCAGCCAGCGGCAAAAGTCTCTTCAAACCGACCGATTGCTGTAGTGTGTCGCGGTCTCGGGATCGATCCGAGAAAGCGCCCAGTAAAGCCGCGCCAGGGCAGGATGGTAGAGGAGTAGTTCAGCGACATTGTAGGAGCGCCGTTTGTTGGGCTTTGACCGCGCTTCTCCAGTCCTGCTCTTTGAACATCAAGGGAACCGAGGAACTCGGGTATGGATAGCTGAAGGCTTGATTTCGACGCAACGCTTCTTCCAGCGCAGGTAACGGGAATCCGGAATCAACAGTGAGAAAAGCGCGTTCAGCTTCGGCTGTCACTAATGCAGCGTTGCTTTGACCACACTCGCCGCGCAAACGATAACCGAGAGTCCTAAGCAAAGGCGCAGCATCGGCACAACCCGAAACATGGACCACCTGGCCCGGTCCCGCTAATGCAGCAAGTTCTTTTGCCTGGTTTTCATAGCGGCCCAGCAGGATCAGGAACTCGGTTGGCGTGCCATTGTCCTGCCATCCCACATAACCTTGGACGTATATGTTTCTGGCGAGCAAGGGCAAAACCTGGTCGGGCGTAACCTGCTGGCTGATGCCAGCCATCCGCTCGAAGGAGCGCAGCGGTCCGGGAATAAAAACTTCGGTCGCGGATTGGAGGCTTCGCGAATCACCCGGCCGAGCGACGTGGATATCGGCTGAAATGCCGCTCTGATGTGCGACTTTGCGCGTTGCCGGGCAGGCAAAGAAGCACAACCGCCATAAGGATGGCAGCGACTCGAAGAGGAACCATAGCTGGATCTCCTATTCCATCGCTAAAGGCAAGCTGAACTGCTCTGCGGCCATTGCCCTGCGAATCGGGTGCGTCGGGAGGCGTCCTCTAGAACAAGGACTCGAACCGGACATGCATCATACCCCCAATTCAGATCACGAGAAGTAAAATTTTCGCCACCTAAGATGGCGGAAATGGGGGCTTAAAGTTGCTTGCAGTTTACAGGCGATGAAATGGGTGGAATTGCCGCCGCTATTCGCGCCGAATTCAAGCGTCACACTAGTTTGTCTGGCGTGATTGGCAAGTCGCGAACCCGCTTTCCGGTAGCGTGGAATATTGCATTCGCGATAGCCGCGCCGGTCCCCGTGATTCCGATCTCGCCGATGCCGCGGGCTCCGAGCGAATCGAGCCTGGGATCAGGAATGTCGATGGCTGAGACATCGATTTCACCGATGTCGGCATTGACCGGCACGTGATAGTCGGCGAGATTGGCGTTCATAATCCGGCCGTTGCGCGGATCGACAGCCGTATCTTCCTGCAGCGCCAGACTTATGCCCCAAACGATTCCGCCGATGAACTGGCTGCGCGCCAGCTTCTGGTTGATCACCTTGCCCACGTCGTATACCGCGACAATGCGGCGGGTGCGGACCATACTGACATCGGGATCGACCGCGACCTCCGCGAATATCGCACCGAAGGAGTGGCAGGAAAATTCTTTTTCATTTAGCTGGGGCTTGATTTGAGCCATAGCCTCTACTGGTTGATTTCCGTTACGCGCCATCAACGCAGCAAAACGCTTCGCATTTCCCTGGCGCAGACCTGAGGAAAATTTTGCCATCCTTTATATCCGCTTCCTCCACGGCTGCGCCGTGGAGGGCGATCGCGCGTCACCGACCGCAAGCTGCAAGAGCTTTTGCCCGAGCCTGCATAGCAGCTTGTTGGACTGCGGGACCAACGCTGGCTGTGCTCATTGATCCAGCCGAAATCGGCGCTTCGGGATAATTCGTGTCGCCCAAGCGTGGCATCAATCAGATCGGCCGAGATGCCGAGCACGTCCGCCGTGATCTGGGTCATGATTGTGTACATGCCGGTCCCGATTTCCTGGCTGCCCGCCGCCACCAGAACCCGTCCATTCGGTTGCAGTCGCACCATTGCTCCTGACGGCAGATTCTTTCCGGGATAAGTCTCAGTCGCCATGCCCCAACCAATGAGTTGCGCTCCATCGCGCATGGATCGCGGCTCGTGCTTGCGCTTCGACCATCCGAAGCGTTCGGCGCCCTGGGTATAGCATTCGCGCAGATGTTTCTCGGTAAATGGAATTTTGGTGTGCGGATCAACATCGGTGTAATTCAGCAGCCGCAACTGCAAGCGGATCCATTTTTAACTCGTAAGCCAGTTCGTCCATGGCCACTTCAACCGCGTAAGTGCCGGTGGCCACGCCCGGCGCGCGCATATAAGTCGGCGTTCCCATATTGAGTTGCACGAGCCGGTGAATGGTTGCGACATTCGGGCACGAGTACATCACGCGGGTAGGAAACGCGGAAGACTCAAGGTAGTCCTCGATCATGGAAGTGTGGGCATGCACCTCATGCCGGATCGCGGTCAACTTGCCATCGCGGGTCGCGCCCAGCGTCAGGTGCTGGTAGGTCTCCGGACGCGCGCCCACCGGACCGAACATCTGCGGCCGGTCCAGCACCAGTTTCACCGGGCGGTTCACCTGCCTGGCGGCCATGGCCGCGAGCACCACGTGCGACCAGATCTGACCTTTGCAGCCAAAGCCTCCGCCGACGAACCATGAAACCACATGCACGTTTTCTTTCGGAATTCCGAAGGTCTTCGATAACGTCTTCTGCACTCCCGAAATATGCTGAGTAGCATCATGGACGGTCAGATGATCGCCATCCCACTGCGCCATGGTGGCGTGCGGCTCCATCGGGTTGTGATGTTGAATGGGAGTGGTATAAACCTGGTCGATCTTGATTTCGGCGGCGCGCAATCCACTCTCGACATCACCGAAGCTCAGATCGCCCGGAATTCCGGTGTGGCTGCCGGGGTAGGAAGCGGGAAATCCCGCGATGAAATCCAGCTTCGCAGCTTCTTCCTTGTACTGAATTTTCAGTAAAGAAGCTGCATATTGCGCCTGATGCAGTTCCTCTGCGACCACGACCGCGATCGGCTGGTTGTTGTAGTGGACTTGTGGGTCTTGCAAGACCGTCACCCGGCTCTCCGCGCCCGGAAGTTTCGGAGCATTGCCGGGAGTCAGCACGGCAATTACCCCAGCAGCATTCTGGGCGTCATGAATGTCGATGTCCACGATGCGTGCAGAGGGCACGGTGCTCATGGCCATTACAGCGTAAGCGACATTCGGGACCTGAAATTCGGCTGAGTATTTCGCTGTGCCTGTGACCTTCTGCTCTCCGTCAACCCGAGGAAGCGGCGCTCCAATTATGCTCATGCCAGACCTCCTGCCATGCTCAAAGCTTTGGTTACCGCTCGCCTTGTTAGTCCGACTTTGAAAGCATTGTGCTGGTACGGTTTTGCATTTCTGATTGCGATCTCTCCGGCGTCTTCAAAAAATGCGGCATCCACTTGATTTCCGATCAACATTTTTTCCGAGTCCTCGCAGCGCCACGGTTTGTGGGCCACCCCGCCGAGCACGATTCGCGCACTGCGAACTGCGTCCGTCCTGAATGTCCATTGCAGCCGCGACCGAAACCAGCGCAAACTCGTAACTGGCGCGATCGCGAACTTTGAGATAGTGCGAGTGGGATGCGTAGGGCGACTTGGGCAGATCGATGGAAAGAATTAATTCGTCTTTGCCCAAGTTGGTGTCGATCTGCGGAGTTTCTCCTGGCAGGCGGTGAAAATCCGCGATTGGAATGGTTCGTTCGCCCTTTGACCCACGCACCCGAATCACCGCATCCAGCGCCGCCAGCGCAACGCACATGTCCGAGGGATGAGTCGCAATGCATTTGTCGCTGGCGCCAAAAATTGCGTGATAGCGATTCAGTCCTTCTAAAGCGCCGCAGCCGCTGCCAGGCGCCCGTTTGTTGCATTGCGGCGAACCCACATCCATGAAGTACCAGCACCGCGTGCGCTGCAGCAGGTTTCCTCCATTGGTAGCTAGATTTCTGAGTTGCGGCGACGCACCGGAGAGAATCGCGCGCGACAGCAACGGATATTGTTGCCGCACCAATGGATGATTCGCGGTATCGCTATTGCGAGCCAGAGCGCCGATGCGTATACCGCCGTCCGGGAGAGGTTCGATCTTCGCCAGCGGCAACCGGTTGATGTCAACAAGGCGCTCCGGCCTCTCGACCCCGTTCTTCATCAGATCGATGAGATTTGTGCCGCCAGCCAGAAATTTCGCATGGCCGGACCCGGTGATCGCGGAAATCGCAGTGTCCGAACCGGAAGCGCGTTGATAGTCGAATGGATTCATGCCTTCGCTTCTCCGGCTCTTACGGTGAGCGTCCTGGACCGCCGCGACGATCCCCGGATAAGCTCCGCAGCGGCAGATATTTCCGCTCATGCGCTCGCGAATCTCCTCCCGCGTAAGCTCGACCGGAGTCGTCGAGCTCAAATCTGTTGTCACTACGCTTGCGTCGCCGTGCTTGTGTTCTGCAAGCAGGGCCACTGCCGGAGCAAATCTGCCCGGACGTGCAATATCCGCACTGAAAACCATCATGTTCGATGAACGCAGCCTGCAGTCGGATGCAGCTCGTGTCCTTTGGCGAGGCCTTCGACGGTTGACGATCTCATCGCCGTCGTGCACCACCGCCAGTGATAGGCAACTATTGATCCGTCGGCCATTGGCGAGCACCGTGCATGCGCCACACTGGCCGTGATCGCAACCTTTTTTTGTTCCGGTCAAGGCCGAAGTTTTCACGCAGAAGATCAAGCAGAGTTACGCGCGGGATCGAGCTGAAATGTTGCGCCGTTGGCCATTCACGTTCAATGTCACAGCGACAGCGCCGCCGGAAGTCTCATGTTGTTCCTTCCACCAGGGTTGCTCCTCGTGCCTCGCAATGGCTTGGAGAGATACGCCCCTCCCGTGATGACACCAACCGTAGTCACGAACCCGCGTCGAGTCAGGTTCGAACCCAAAGCGGTGGAGCTGCACTCCTGCCGGGGATCCGACTTTGATTCTGTTAATGATTTATCTTGCGAAGCATTTTGTTGATCCCTGTCTTTGTCTTTGTCTTTCATTTCAGGCCATGTTTCTCGCCACCATTACGGCAACACTCAGGGGCTATGCAGAGTGTTTCTTGGATGCAATGGGTTGGACTGGGGCTGGCCTTAAATGCGGGTACTCACACAGGAGAGGATTATCGGAAGCGGCGGATGAACAAGGAGTGGCGTTCCGCACGATAAAAACCCACTACGTAAATCACCGGCTTGCCGTTCGAGGAGAAGATAACCTGGCGAATGCGCATCACCGGCGCTCCGCGCGGTACCTGAAGAAATTGTGCGATCCGAAGATCTGCGGCCGTGGCGTCCACTTCCTCGTCCGCATATGTGAGCTGCAGCCCATAGTCCTGTTCGAGACGCGCGAATAAGGACCCGCGGCCGAGCGCCTCTCGCATCAGCCCAGGGAATCTCTCTGCCGGCAGGTAGCAGGTTTCGAGCGCAAAAGGTTCGTCGGAAGTATGCCGCACGCGCTCGATCTTGATCATCTTGCTGGACGCCGGGATCATGAGTCGGGCTGCGATTTCATCTTCTTGCTCAATAATTTTGGCGGCGATAACTCTTGAGCCCGCGGCCAGTCCCCGGCTCGCCATCTGCTCCGTATAGCTCATCAATTTATTGAAATGAATGCGCGGGGGCGCCACAAAGGTGCCGGCCCCTCGGCGCCTCTCAACTACACCCTCGCGCTCGAGGCCGGCCAAGGCATGGCGGGCGGTCATCAGGCTGACACGATGCAGGCGGGCAAGCTCCCGCTCGGAAGCCACTGCATCACCGGGCTTTAAGTCGCCGCCATCGATGCGTTCACGAATCGATTCCTGGATTTTCTGGTACGCCGGAATGGCTCTTTGGCCGTTGGACGACATTTTTGTCCTTAATGCAACTTATTTAGCCAGTTTGCGACGGTCGCCTCTGCTATATAGCTAAAACGCTCAGAAAAGTAAAGCGCGAACCGCGGGTCACCCAGTCCCAGGCAGGTTCCGCCCTCAAAACCCTAGGAATAACGTTTGAGTGAGGCATTCTGGCGAAAATAACGCCGTCGGCACAAACAATGCCAGCCACCACCGCCTTGCGAGAGACGGATGAGGCCTTCGTGCCAAAGGCGGAACTTCAAAGATTTCCTCAGCTGTTGAAATTATTTGCTTGACCATGGTCATTGATCTGCTATATAGCATTGCAATACTTTGTTGTGGGCTGAAAACCATGTTCTTCCCGGAGGTTCTTAAGATGAGCGCACGCAGATTGCTCTCACTGGCGGTTATTTCTGTTGTATCCATCGCATTCGTTATTTCAACCCAGGTCGCGCGGGCACAAGAAGTCACCGCCACTATCGTGGGCACCATCACCGATCCGAGTGGTGCGCCGATTCGAGGAGCGTCAGTGGTCGCCACTGATGCCAACCGCGGCACCGTGTGGACAGCAAAGACGAATGACAGTGGAAGTTACTCGCTTCAACGACTGCCGATCGGAAGTTATTCGGTAAAAGTGGCAGCCACTGGTTTCGATACTGCCCTCCGCCCGCCCTTCGTTTTGCAGATCAACCAGACCGCTCGCGTGGATGTCACCATGAAAGTTGGTCAGGTCAGCGAAAGCGTCGAAGTGACCAGCGAAGCGCCGGTGCTGCAAACCGATGAACGCCCAACTGGGCACGGTTATCGATTCTGCGACTACCGACAATCTTCCGCTCGAAACCCGCAATTACGTGCAGTTGACATTGCTTTCTCCGGGCGCTATCTCAGTCGATCCATCCAGCATGAATGAGGGTTCCAACACCGCAGAAGAAGGCGGCCGCCCTTACATTAACGGCAATCGTGAGCAGTCGAACAACTTCCTGCTCGACGGTGTGGATAACAATCAGGCTTCGGACAATCTTCTGGGATATACCCCTTCGCCGGACGCGATCGGCGAGTTCAACGTTATCGACCAGAACGCCTCCGCAGAATTCGGGAACTATAACGGCGGAATCGTTAACGCGACTATAAAGTCAGGAACCAATTCGTTCCACGGAGACGCTTTCGAATTCTTCCGCAATGACATTTTCAATGCCAACAAGTGGGAGAACGGTCTGGAGCGGGAACTGCTACCGGCGCCCTGCCAACTCCCAAGTTGCGCTGGAATATGTTTGGTGCAACCCTTGGCGGCCCAGTAATCAAGAATAAAGTTTTCTTTTTCGGCGATTATCAGGGAGGACGCTCGATCATCCCTCACGGCAAGTCCAATTACCGTATTGACCGGCGCTGAGACCGGCAGGTAACTTCTCCGCAATTTGTCAGACCGGCTTAGCGGCGGTAATCTGCAATGACCGCGGGACAGCATGGAAAAGTCCCATTGACCAGCTCTACAATCCTTGCGCTGCGGGAACCGGTGGAACTTCGGGAACTCCGTGCAACATTCTGCACTCCGGCAGCCAGGACAGCCTTCTTAGCGGGAACATCATTCCATCCAGCATGTTGAACCCGGCATTTACGGCGCTGGTCACAACCCACTCTATCCAAAATCGATCGACGACCTTATCGACTGGTTTTGGCCAAGCCATTTAATACGACCGCGCAGCAATACAACTCTGACCAGGGCGACATCAAAGTCGACTTCAAGCGCATCGGACAAAGACAGTGTGTTCGTCCGATTCTCAAAGGGGATCAATACGATCCATCTAACAACTCGGTGGCGTTGTTTGCGAATACCGTAAATGAAGCCTATCTGCTGAATGGTGCCGTCAATTGGACTCACTCATTTTCATCCAACCTGCTGAACGAAGTTCGTTTTGGCAAAAACAATGTCAGGCTTAACCACGGCTTGACTACCTTCAACAGCGCGGTGGGCCATTGGGAAACACGATCGGCATTGCCGACGGGAATCCCGGGTAGCCTTGTTGGCCTGCCCAGCTTGTCTTTTGGCGGCGGATCGGTACAAATCCTAACGCGGGCACCTTGAATAATCTGGGCAGCTATGAGTGTCGTACAGCGATTTAATACCACCGTCACCCAATTCGACGATGTGCTGATTTATACGCGTGGCAAGGCACACCTTTAAAACTGGCTTCCAGGTGAACCGCTACAACCTTAATGTTTTCTATAGCGGCAATGGCGGCGAGCTGGGTACTCGAAATTTTCGGCTAGGGCCCGGGCGGCAACTATTCGGGAACCTCCGTATCTGGCACGCCAGTGGATGGAGACCCAGCCGCTGATTGGGCTCTCGGACTGCCCCAGGACGTAGGACGAGGCACAAGCAGTGGCGGCTGGCATCAACGCGATTGGCTCTATGCCGGCTTTGTTCAAGACGATTGGCGTGCCACTGACAGCCTGACCTTAACCTGGGACTTCGGTATGAAGCTCGTACTCCGTGGACTGAGACCAACGATCGTCAGACAGTGTGAACATCTTTACCGGCGCAATCGAATTTTCCGGGAATACTCCGGTTCCGGCGGGCGTTGTAGGCTCGAATGGATTCAGCAATGCCCTTTACAAATCAGATTACGGACTACTCGATTTCCAGCCCCGTTTTGGGTTTGCATGGAGTCCGAAATCAATGGGAGGTAAAACTGTGATTCGCGGAGCTTTCGACGTCTCCTCTTACCTGGAAGGCACCGGAACCAACCTTCGCCTGACCCAAAACCCGCCGTTTACGCCAGCTCAGATCGAAGCATCGAACGTGGCAACGGGGACGCGCATATAGCACGGAAACTGCGTTCAGCAACGCCGCACCACCCGCAGGCAATCCATTTACGAACGCCACGATGCTTGCTTGGAGCGGGACAGTCGAGCCAGCAGTGTCCGATCAGTGGAACCTGTCGGTTCAACGCCAGATTGCTAATAACACCACCGTCCAATTGGGTTATGTAGGACAGCGCACCACTCACCTGATGGTTCCTGAGTGGCTGAAGCAGGGAGAACTGCTCTCCGACTGGATCGGTCACCTATCCCTTCATTGGCGGCATTAATGCCGATGGGACTTTCGGGCCTAATCACTTGGGGAATGTTAAAAACACGGCTTCGGCTGGCAATATGAACTACAACGCCCTGCAGGCCGTTTTGCAAAAACGATACAGCAACGGGCTTGAGGCTCAAATCTCGTACACCTACGAAAAGTGCATGACCAATGACGATGGTTATTACGGAACCTGGGGAGGAGAAAAACTCACCACGGCCTCCGGAAACTACTGGCAAAATCTCTACAATCCAAACGGCGATTACGCTCAATGCTATTGGGACTCCAAACACGTATCAGCGCTTATGCCGTTTACCAGATTCCCTTTGGCAAGGGAAAGCAGTTCGGCAACGACACTCCCGCCGCTGTCAATGCGGTCGCTGGGAATTGGTCAATCAATCCCATCGTTTCTCTGGCACTACTGGATTCCCGCTGTCTCTGTATGGTTCAGATGATTCGGGAACCGGATCCCCAGAGGCACGTCCAAATTGCCTGGGCCCGGTAAGTTATCCCAAGAGTGTAACCAGCGAAGGAATGCAGTGGTTCGGTCCAAGTTCATTCGCAAATGCAGCCTACTGGCACCTTCGGCACGTGCCAGGCCCAAGGTCCGGTAATCGGGCCAGAATATGTGGACTTTGATATCAGCATGCAGAAGAACTTCCCTATCGGAGAAAGAATGAAATTCCAGTTCCGGACTGACTTCCTGAATGTATTCAATCATCCGAATCTGGCGGCCCCGAATACCAGCGTAGGCACTGGGTTTGGTGTTATCAACACCAGCCAGGATGCAAGACAATTGCAGTTCGCGCTGAAGTTCTACTTCTGATCGCGGTATTATCAAGGGCAGGCGTTCACCACGCCTGCCCTTTTTCTTTTATGTCTACTCATCAGTTTTCATATTCCAGCCTGGGATGCGTTTTGCTTGTGCTCCTCTCTTCCCTGTCGTTTGCTCAGGCTTCGCGGCCGAAATCCTCGACTGGGGTCAAGCCGACCTCATCCGTTCAGCACGCTCTCGAGCTCGCCAAAGAAGGCCGTTGCGGCGAAGCCCTACCGCTCTTGAAGAAGGCGATTCCGGCAATCCGAGCGACAAGGATTTTCGGCGCAGTGCCGGGTTGGCCGGCGTGCGCTGCGCCATGGTGAAAAATCAATTCGACGCTGCTGACGATTTCCTGCGCATGCTGAATCGCGAATTCCCCAACGATCCCGAGGTGTTGTACACCACCATCCATACCTATTCCGATCTGGCGACGCACGCCTCCCAGGAACTGGCGATGAAGGCCCCAAATTCGGCGCAGGCGCATGAGTTGAACGCCGAGTCGCTCGAAATGCAGGGCAAATGGGACCAGGCTGCCAAGGAGTACCAGAAAGTTCTGCAACAGAACCCGCAGTTGCCGGGCATTCATTTCCGGATTGGAAGATTGTTGCTCTCCGCGCCGAATCCTCCTCCGGATGTGGCCGAGCAGGCCAAAAAAGAGTTTCAGCAGGAACTGGAGATTGATCCCAGCAACGCCGGCGCGGAATATGTTTTAGGGGAACTGGCACGCGAGGCGCAGCAATGGGACGACGCCGTGAAGCACTTCACTCGCGCCGCCAAACTCGACTCCAGCTTTGGAGATGCTTATCTCGGTTGGGGCGTCGCGTTGGTAGCCACCAAGAAGTTTTCTGAAGCGGTGCCGCCGCTTGAGATCGCGGTGAAACTTGAACCGGAAAATCCCGGCCGCGCACTATAATCTCGCGATTGCTTACACCCGCACTGGCCGCAAGCAAGAAGGTGATAAGGAGTTCGCGATTCATCGGCAGATGGTGCAGAAAAACCCTCCGGAGGATAAAGCTTCCCAAAGCGACTCGGCGCCCAGCCAGCCATAACTCGGTGGCTTCTATTTCTTAATCGTGAAACGGATTTCGCTCACAGAGATTGTTGCTCTCAATCGCCGCCACTTTTTGTATTCTCTGGCGGGTGGAATTTCACTCGCCGGTTTCCCACGACTGGCACGCGGCCTGTCCGATTCAACCGATCCCTTCGAAGTGGTCCCTTCGCAAGCCAGCGGCATCCGGTGGACACACACCAGCGGCAAGTCTCCCGAGCACTATTTGCCTGAAACCACCGGCGCGGGCTGCGCATTCCTCGACTACGACAATGACGGCTGGATGGATATTTACTTTGTGAACAGCGGGAAGTGCGATTTTTTTAATCCCGACCCGCCGCTGCGAAATGCGCTTTACCACAACAACCGCGACGGAACTTTTACCGACGTCACCGACAAAGCGGGCGTCGCCGCAGGAGGCTATGGTCAGGGCGTCGCGGTAGGCGATTATGATGGCGATGGGTTCCCGGATCTTTATGTGACGCAGTACGGTCGCAATATTCTTTATCACAATAACGGCGATGGCACTTTTACAGACGTGACCGAGAAAGCCGGACTCGCGGCCCCAGGCTGGTCTTCCAGCGCAGTGTGGTTCGACTACGACAATGATGGCAAGCTGGACCTTTTTGTGTGCCAGTTCGTAGAGTTCTCCAAAGAAAAAAACAAAGACTGCCGCACCGGCGAAGATGCCAAACGCGGTTACTGCATTCCGCACGTTTACCGCCCCACCGCCGAGCTGGCTGTTTCACAACAATGGCGACGGCACCTTCTCGGACGTGAGCAAGGCCTCCGGGATTGCAGCGCGATTGGGGAAAGCCTGGGGCGTGGTGGCCACTGATATTAATAATGACGGCAGGATGGACCTGTTCGTAGCGAATGACACGGTTGCGAATTTCTTATTCGCAAACCGCGGCGGCGGGAAATTTGATGAAATTGGAGAGCCTGCGGGAATCGCTTATAGCGCCGATGGGCGCCCACGTTCGGGGATGGGAGTCGATTCGGCAGACTACGATCAAGATGGGTGGATGGATCTGTTCGTGGCCAATGTCGATCGAGAAATGTATTCGCTCTACCGCAATAATCACGACGAGAGTTTCGATGACCGGGCCGGCGCAACCGGAATCGCCAATGCCACACGCTTAATGAGCGGATGGGGGCTCAAGTTTTTCGATTTCGACAATGACGGAAACCTGGATCTTTTCCTTGCGAACGGAAACCCGGACGACCTGATCGAGCAAATTCATCCCCAGGTTAAATACCAAGAGCCGCCGCTTCTGTTTCGCCGCACCGGAAAAGGGTTTCAGAATATAAGCGAACAGAGTGGTCCAATCTTTTCGCAACCGCTTTCCGCGCGCGGCATGGCGATTGGAGACTTTAATAATGACGGAGCCATTGATGTTCTGATTTCGGTGAACAACGGTGCGCCGGTATTGCTGCGAAACAATATTGGAGCGCAAAACCATTGGCTGGGAATTAAACTGGTCGGCACAAAATCGAATATCGACGCGGTGGGAGCTCGCATCACGTACCAGGCGCAGGATCTGAAACGCAGCCGCATGAAAGTCGGCGGCGGCAGCTATCTTTCCGACCATGATCCGCGTATTGTCCTGGGAATTGGCAAGCGCACAAAAATCGACTGGCTGGAAATAAAGTGGCCACTGCCCAGCGGCGCGACAGAACGCTTAACCGACTTGCCCGATTGATCGCTATATCACCATCGTCGAAGGTCAGGGAAAATGGAAGTAAAGCGCTACCTCGCGACGGCACTCTGCTGCGCGGGCACGCTCATAATTGCGCTCAACTCTTCTAAACTTCCACCAGTCCGCGCGCAGAATCCTGCGCCTGAAAATTCGGTTCGCTTCACCGATATCACCGCGGCGGCTGGCATCAAATTCGTCCACTTCAAAGGGAACAACGGGATTTCGATCAACCGCGAAGAGTTTGGCCCCGGCGTGTGCGTGGCCGACTTTGACGGCGACGGCTGGCAGGATATTTATTTCGTAAACGGTCGTGATTTGTATAATCGCGGGATTTCAGTCCGCAATGCGCTTTATCACAATAACGGCGACGGCACGTTTACCGATGTTACCGACAAAGCCGGCGTGCCCGGCACCGGATATGGCCTCGGGTGCGTTTGGGGCGACTACGACAACGACGGTTTCCCCGATCTGTTTGTCACTCAGTACGGACGCAATGTGCTTTATCACAACAATGGAAACGGCACCTTCACTGACGTCACCGATAAGGCCGGCATTGCGGGAATGGAGTCGGGATCTTTTCACAGCGGCGCAACCTTCTTTGATTACGACCGCGATGGCAAGCTTGACCTCTATGTAGGCAGTTATGTGGCGCTCGATCCTGACGGTCCGCGCTATTGCAACATCGGCAGCGTTCGCAGCAGCTGCCCTCCGAGCGCATATAAAGGAAGCGCGGACGCGCTTTACCACAATAACGGCGACGGCACTTTTACCAACGTCACTCGCTCTGCAAATATTCTGCAGCCGCACGGCAAAAATCTTTCGGTCGGCGCCGCGGACTATGACAATGATGGCTGGCCGGATTTATTTGTTGCCAACGACGGTTTGGCAGCCTACCTCTATCACAACGATCACGGCAAAAGTTTCCAGGAAATCGCCGCACCCAGCGGAATGGCTTTTTCGGCCAGCGGCAGCCTTATGGCTGCAATGTGCATTTCGCTCGGCGATTATGACAATGACGGCTGGCTCGATCTCTACATTTCTGATTTTCAGGGATCGTCAGACCACCTTTGGCACAACGACGGTAAAGGCAACTTCGATGAAGTCAGCGATGAAGCGGGCATCACTGGCGCAACCCACAACGTGCTCAGCTTCGGTGGAGGCTTTATTGATTACGACAATGACGGCTGGCTTGATCTCTTCATTGCTAATGGCCACGTGTATCCTGAAATCGAACAGGCTTCACCCGGCACCCGCTACAAGCAGGTCAACTCCGTCTTTCATAACCAGGGCCACGGCAAATTTGTTGAGACCAGCAAAGAAACCGGGGTAGCCGACCAAACGCCGCATGCCGCGCGGGGTGTGGCTTTTGCCGATTTCGACAATGACGGATTCGTGGATGTTCTGGTCGCCAACAATGGTGATCCGCCGTTATTGCTTCACAATAGCGGCAATGGAAATCACTTCATTAATTTCAAACTTGTGGGAACAAAAAGTAACCGCGACGCGATGGGAGCGCGCATTCGCGTCGTTAGCGGAGAGATTTCGCAAATTCGAGAAATTGCCGGAGGCGGAAGTTATCTCTCGCAAAGTGACCTGCGTGCAAATTTCGGACTAGGGAAAGCGACGAGTAGCGCAAACCGTCGAGATCAGCTGGCCCAGCGGTCAAAAACAGAGCTTCCACGATGTTCCCGCCGACAAGTTCTACCTGATCACAGAAGGACAAAATGAATTGCGGCTCCAGCAATTCGCCGGAGCCGCTAATTCGCTGAAAAAGTAATTTTACCTTACAGCTCTTCCGGATGCGCGATGCGGTAGACGAACGGTCCGAGCCCACTCTGATTGATCGCAAAGATGATCTTGATCAAATTTTCCTGCTCGGCGGCGTTGGTTATCGGCCCGGCGGAAACTGGATCATACCCGGCATCGCGGCTGAGTTGCTCGACCGCCGCTCGCGCCGAATCATCCCCGCACCATAAATTGCTCGGTCGCGAGTGCGCTTGCTTTCAAACGTCCATAAAGCGAAGCAAAATTGATGTTGAACGCCTTTGCGGTCGGCCCGTTCGTCTTCGACTTGATGAATTCGGTGTTTGACTTAAAGCCGGCGAGGCGGATCGACGCCGAACCGGTTGGTGGCGTCGATGACCGTCTTGCCTTTTATTCCGCTCAACTTGCCGATCGCTTCCGCGTATCACTTTGCCCGGCACGGCAATCAGCACGACATCGGCATCGCCAACGTCACCGCCATTACGCCCCAGGCGCGTTACTTTGTGTCCCGCGGCCTCCCAAAGGTCGGCCAGGCCCCCGCCGACGTTGCCCTTCCCGAAAACTGTGATCTTCATCAGCGCCCCTTCTTGCAAGTTTCATCTTCAGCGGCGCTTGATGAACGTGCCATCCTGCAATTCGTGAAATGCTTCCTGCAGTTCGTTTTGAGTGTTCATCACGATCGGCCCATACCATGCCACCGGCTCTTCAATCGGTTTGCCCGAGACCAGAAGAAAACGAATTCCCTCCGGCCCAGCCTGCACCACGATTTCGTCTCCGCGATCGAACAGCACCAGGGAATGATTGGTGGCGTCGTACTCTGGCGCCGCCTCAGGCCTGGCCACGTGCTCAGTCAGCACCGCGCGTGGGTTAGATGCATCGCGAAAAGTTCCGGCACCGGCGAAAACATAGGCGAATGCATTGCGCGTAGTCTCGACCTTCAGCCGCTTAGTTTTCCCAGGCGGAACTGAAATATCGATGTAATTGGGATCGGCCGCGACCCCTTCCACCGGCCCGCGCTTTCCCCAGAACTCGCCGCAGACGACGCGCACTCGCGTGCCATCATCATCCGTGATCTCCGGAATCGCGCTTGACGGAATGTCCTGGTAGCGCGGGTCGGTCATCTTCAACGATGCAGGCAGGTTCGCCCACAACTGAAAGCCATGCATGCGGCCATGCGGATCGCCCTTGGGCATTTCCTGGTGCAGAATGCCGCTGCCGGCAGTCATCCACTGCACGTCGCCGGCGGTCATCTTGCCTTTGTTGCCCAGGCTGTCGCCGTGTTCGACGGAACCGGCGAGCACATAAGTGATGGTTTCGATCCCGCGATGCGGATGCCAGGGAAATCCCGCCAGATAATCCTGCGGGTTCTCATTGCGAAAATCATCCAGCAACAGAAATGGATCGAATTCTTTGGTCTTGCCGAAGCCAAAGGCGCGCTGGAGTTTTACTCCCGCGCCTTCGATGGTCGGCTTGGGTTGAATAATTTGTTTAACTGGTCGAAGCGACATATGCTTCCTCCTTCTGCGCCGCGCACACCTGTTTCGATGTTGCCCGGCGGCCAACGATTCAGGCCTTCACGAACTGAACGTCGAGCGTGATAGTGACTTCGTCACCGACGAGAATGCCGCCAGTCTCGAGCGCGGCGTTCCAGGTCAGGCCAAAGTCTTTACGGTTGATTTTGGTAGTAGCTGAAAGGCCGATGCGGGTGTTGCCCCAGGGATCTTTCGCCGGCAGGCGTCGGCCCTTCAACCGCAAACACCACTTTGCGCGTGACCCCATGAATGGTCAGATCGCCAGTGACCGCCAATTCCTCGTCTCCTATCTTGCGGGTGACCCGAGTGGACTTGAATGTAAGAGCCGGGTGCTGCTCAACATCGAAGAAATCAGCGCTCTTCAAGTGCGCGTCACGCTGCTCGTCGCGAGTGTTTATCGATGCCGCCTCTATCGAAGCTTCGACGGTGCTCGGTGATGTCCTGCTCATCAAGCTGTCAGGACGCCGGTGATCTTGGCGAATTGCCCTTTTACGTTAGAAATCATCATGTGTTTAACCTTGAATTCGGCCACGGAATGGGCGGGGTCCAGGTTCCAGGTGCTTACTGCGGTTTGCGGAGTCGCCAGTGTGCTCATATTGGTTGTCCTTTCGCTTCAACTTTAATTAGATGCGTTATGACGATATTCGTTGCAACAAATATATACGCCAAAAAAATCTAAGCTCGTCAGGTCCCGCGATTGCCGCAGCAACTCGGATAACGCTTTTAACCGCTCCCTGCCCAGATGGCCAAGTTGCTCCCGGTGGGCCTGCTGCACCGGGCTCATCCAGTTCGGCCAGCAGTTTGAGCCCTGCAGCGGTAATGCGGGTCAGCACCATGCGCCGGTCTTTAGTTCTCGCGGCAGCGCGAAATCAATTCCCTCTTCTCCAGCCGGTCGAGCAGGCGCGTAATATCCGGATCGCGGGTGATCATGCGGCTGCCGATTTCCCCGCAAGGCAGCCCTTCCGGCGCGCCCCGCAGAATCCGCAGCACGTTGTACTGGTTCGAGCGAAAGATCCTCATTTTTAAGGACGTAAGCGATCCGCCGCGAAAGCACGTCCGAGGTCCGCAGCAGATCAAGGAACACCGCTTCCTCCAGAAGCTCGACTTCGTTTTGCTGGCTTTGCGTCTTCATCATTCTCAAACAATATTATTCGTTATAACGACTATTGTCAAGACGCAGATATTCCGAACGATTCCCCACTGAACCCTCCGTGGCGTTCCTCCGTGTACCTTTGTGTCCTCTGTGGTAGATGTTTTTGGACTTTTCCAGCTGCAAAATTCAAAAGCTTAACCACAGAGGACACAGAGTTACACAGAGAAAAGCCACAGGGAGACGCTCGCCCGTTCTGCAGGTCTCTTCGTCACGCTTACCAACGGGATTCGCCGAAAGTGCGGCTAGGCCGCGACAACCTGCTTTGATCGCCACGTTATAATCATTGCAGGACTTAGGAGTATTCATGCCGCTGCAGAAGACCGACAAGATCTGGCACAAAGGAAAGCTCATCCGCTGGGAAGACGCGAACATCCACGTGATGTCGCACGTGGTTCATTATGGTTCGTCCGTATTTGAGGGGGTTCGCTGCTACGCCCCGCCTTCCGGCCCGGCCATCTTTCGCGCCAATGAGCACATTCAGCGCCTGCTCGATTCTGCCAAGGTTTATCGCATGGATGTCGGATTTCGGCGTGGAAGAACTGGTCAACGGCATGACCGAACTGGTGCGCACCAATGGCGTTTGGCCCTGCTACCTGCGTCCCATCGTCTTTCGCGGATACGGCGACGCCGGGGTGACTCCAGTCAACTGTCCGGTTGAGGTCTACATCATCAACTATCCGTGGGGAAAATATCTGACCCAGGATGATTCCGGGGTTGATGTCTGCGTTTCTTCGTGGACGCGAATCGCGCCCAACACCCTGCCTGCGCTGGCAAAAGCCGGTGCGAATTACATGAATTCGCAGCTGATCCGCATGGAAGCCACCACCAACGGCTATGCGGAAGGCATTGCGCTCGACGCCAATGGATACGTTAGCGAGGGCTCGGGCGAGAACGTATTCGTGGTCCGCAACGGCGTATTGCAGACCGCGCCGCTGGGGAACTCGGTTCTGCCAGGCATTACGCGCGACTCCATCATCAAGCTGGCGCGCGATCTGGGCATTCCAGTCGCCGAAGCTGGCATTCCGCGCGAAATGTTATATATCGCAGACGAGGCCTTTTTCACCGGCACCGCCGCCGAAGTCACGCCGATTCGCTCCGTCGATCGCATCACCGTCGGCAAAGGAAACGTTGGGCCGATTACCAAGGCGCTGCAGCGTGAATTCTTCGGGATCGTCCACGGCACCCAACCCGATCGGTTTAATTGGCTTACCTCGGTGCCGGTGGGAAGTAAGCAGCCGGTAGGAGTTTGAGCCAGAATCGCCTGCGACAGACGCGTAGTCCTGTGGTTATAATCTCGGGGCCTGTTCCTCGGGTTTCGTCGCTGCGTCTTCCTGGAGGCGATTATGGAAGATCGGATTCGGTTCGTCACCCATAAGAACACGAAGGTCCTGCTGGTCGACCTTTCGAACTGCTCGCCAACCGAAGTTGCGCAACTCTGCCGCATGGTTCCCAGCTATGTAACCGCCGAGCCGCGCGGCTCGCTCCTGCTTCTTGCCGACTTCAGCGGGGCGAAATTCGACAAAGCAGCCGTCGCCAGCCTTAAAGAGGGCACAGTTTATGATCGCCCGCATCTTGAAGCGTTCGGCTTGGGTTGGAACCGAAACTCTGGCAAAAGTTTTCTACGAGAACATCAAAGCCTTTTCCCAACGTGATCTGCCTACATTCAAAACCCGCGACGAGGCGTTGGACTGGCTAGTCGAAGACGCCCCCGCAGCATAATCGGCGGCGCGGAGCCTTAAGGCGAGGGCTTACGGTTGCGGCTTCATGGCTAAAGTTGACCCAGTTCACCTTGTCCCCCTAAAATCAGAATGCCGCCTCTTTCTTCACCTTGTTGCCCCCTCGTTCAACGGCAGGACAGCAGATTCTGGATCTGCTTATCGGGGTTCGAATCCCTGGGGGGCAACCAACTCACATCATGGCTGGTAATTCCGTCGCAAGCCGCCTCGTGGTCGTTCTGGTCTCGACCCGCAATCCCCTCAATATTGGGGCGGCGGCCCGGGCCATGGTGAATTTCGGATTCAACGACCTGCGGGTGGTCAACCCTTATCCGGTGGCATTCCGAAATGCCAAGTCAGCGGTCGGCGCATCGAGCGTGCTCAAGTCTGCGCAGGAATATTCGAGCGTCGCCGAAGCCGTAGCGGGATGCTCGCTGGTGATAGGAACGACTGCCGCTCGCAACCGAAAGCTCGATCACGAACTGCGTCCCCTGCATGAAGGCGCGACCCTGATTCGCAAGAGGCTACGCGCGGGCAGTGTGGGCATTTTGTTTGGCTCGGAAAAACGAGGCCTATCGAACCATGATCTCAGCTACTGTCATTGGCTGATGAAAATTCCCACGCTCGATGAGCAGCCGTCAATGAATCTGGGACAAGCGGTCGCGGTTTGCCTACATGAGTTGGTCCGGCGTGTAAGGCCCTCGGCATCACCGGTGAACAGAGCAACGGCCCACTCTGCGGAAATTGATCGCTTAACAACGCTCCTGCTCGAAGTTCTAATATCCAGCAGCTATTTGAAATCGGCGCCATCATCTTCGACCGAAGAAAAAATCCGCCGGTTGGTACGGAGACTTAATCTCTCCGCCGAAGATGTAGAACTCTGGCTCGGAATATTCCGCCAGATCCAATGGAAAACCCGGTCTGCCAGCTGATGTCTTTTGCCCGATCGTCCTATTCTCAAGTCGCCTTGACGGGCCGCAACTCGGCTGTTAGTTTCGGTTTCAAACCAGCATCTCCCAGGGGCAGCCATCTGAGCCGGTCAAAACAGAAAAGTGTGCCAATCCACCCTGCCCTCGGGAATTCCAGTCGCCGTGAATTTTTAATTCGATCTTGTCAGGGCGCTTCAATCTTGGCGTTGTCGGCGTCCCTCGGCAGATTTGCTGGTCCCAACGCTTACGCTGAAGGACTTGGCAACGGCGCGCCAGACTTCCACCTGCACCCGCATTACCGCTCCCAACTTCCGCTGGATGCAATGCTCCAGAGGCTCCCGGCCGGCTCCGACCGTTTCGTGAACGAACTTTACGCCGAACAGATCGCTGCACTGTTTGCAACCTGGAGTTCGGCTTTACACGAATCGCCGACTTCACCAGTGCCTCTGGAGAAACTTCTCACAGAAGATTTCTCCGGTTCCAGATTAGCTGCCATCACAGACCCACCTCAGTTCAGGTCAGGCTCTATTCAGGTATGGAAAAGATCAGCTTCTGGACGGTCGATGGGGGGTCGCGAATTCTTTGAAGGATTGCGCTCTGACTGGAGTGAATTTTCCCGCATCCACACTGCCGACTTTCAAATAACGCAAATTGAAGCCAACCTTCCGCGATATCGTGACTCGCGTGCGTTACGAACTGGTCGGCGCCGGAACGCAATCTTATCTTGAGCAACGCACTGGCGATTGGGAAATCGAATGGCGATTTATCTCTCCAACAGATTTTCGCATTGCAAGCTGGAAGTCGATTACAGAAACTCGAAGCCGAACTACCCGCCCGGTATTTTCGGATATCACTTCTCAGGCATTAGCCGGTTGCGCCTCCTATACCGATCAGCTACTACACGGCTCCGACTACTGGCGGACGGTACTCGATGGCGCCAGCGGCATCGATATTTACGGCCATAACGGGGTATCTGTCGGCGACATAAATAATGATGGATTCGACGATCTATACATCTGCCAGCCGGCCGGCATTCCAAACCGTCTGTATCGCAACCGCGGCGATGGGACCTTTGAAGACATCACTGACGCCTCGAATGTCGGGCTTCTCGACAACACCTCTTGTGCATTGTTCGTTGATATTGACAACGATGGACGGCAGGACCTGATTGTGGTGCTACCCAGCGGGCCGCAGCTTTTTCTCAACGATGGTGGAAGTAAGTTCCGACCGCAAGCCGGACGCGTTCAAGTTTGCCACTCCGCCACGGGGCACTTTCACTGGGCCCGCCGTCGCCGACTACGACCGCGATGGCTGGCTGGACGTTTACTTCTGTCTCTACTCTTACTATCAGGGCGCAGGTCAGTACCGGTACCCGCTGCCATATTATCGACGCCAATAACGGACCGCCGAATTTCATGATGCGCAACAATCGTGACGGCACTTTTTCCGATGTGACCGCAGCCACCGGCTTGAGCCAAAACAATAACCGTTACAGTTTTTGCTGCGCATGGGGTGATTACAACCGCGATGGGTGGCCCGATCTTTACGTCGTCAACGACTTCGGACGCAAAAACCTCTATCGCAATAACGGCAATGGAACTTTTACTGACGTAGCCGGTGAAGCCGGTGCGGACGACGTTGGGGCCGGCATGAGCGTCTGCTGGTTCGACTACAACAATGACGGACTGGAGGACCTGTACGTCGCGGACATGTGGACGGCGGCGGGCGAGCGCATATCCGCTCAGGAGATATTCCAGGACCATGCCCCGCAACAAATAAGACAGCTCTATAAAAAACATGCCATGGGCAATTCCTTACTGCGAAATGACGGAACAACTTTTCGAGACGCGACCGATCCCTCGGGAACCGGAATGGGGCGCTGGGCATGGTCTAGCGACTCTTGGGACTTTAATCACGATGGCTTTGCTGATCTCTACATAACCAATGGAATGGTCTCGGGCGCGTCACGCTCTGACCTGAACAGTTTTTTCTGGCGCCAAGTGGTGGCGAATTCGCCCGACGATGACCGGCCGGCCTTGGAATACGAGCAGGGCTGGAATGCGATTAACGAATTGCTTCGCGCCGACCTGACCTGGAGTGGATACGAACGCAATGTTTTTTATCTGAATCATGGCGACGGGACGTTTTCTGACGTTTCAGGTGTTGTCGGCCTCGATTTCACCGAAGATGGAAGATCTTTCGCGTTGGCCGATTTCGATCACGACGGCCGTCAGGAAGTATTTCTGAAGAACCGGAATGCGCCGCAATTGCGCCTGCTGAAAAATGTAATAGCCGATCTGCCGCCTTCAATTTGTATTCATCTGCGCGGAACCAAAAGTAATCGCGATGCAATTGGCGCACTCGTGACAGTCACTGCCGAAGAGCGCTCCCAATCCCGGATGCTGCGTGCCGGATCAGGCTTCCTGTCGCAACATAGTAAGGATCTTTTTTTTGGTCTGGGCGATGCCAAGCAGGCGGTCGAGGTGTCCGTCCGTTGGCCCTGTGGATTGGTTCAGCAATTCCCGAATGTTCCCACCAACCACAGAATTATGCTTGTAGAAGGCTCGTCTAAAGCTGAAATGGAGCCTTTCAATCCAGGCTTCACGGCTTCTACGAACCGCAACAATTCGAACAGCGCAAAAACTCCACCGCGAGCGCCTGAGTTGCTGCCTTCTGTCGTAGAAACATGGCTGCTATCTCCAGTTCCAGCGCCGGATTTTTCCCTTCCTGACTTGTCTGGGAAGAATCAGGCCCTCTCCGCTCTTCGCGGTAAGCCGGTGCTGCTGAATTTCTGGGCCGCCGAATCGGCCGAGTGCCAGAAATTACTGAGAGATTTCGTGCACTTTTATCCGCGATGGTCAGCTCGCGGACTTCAGTTGCTCACTATCAATGTGAACACATCGCCGAACAGCCGGACTGGCGGGGCTTCTACAAGCCACCAAAAACTGGTCGGCGATTATAAACTGCCCTTTCCGGTCTTGCGTGGTTCCGAAGAAATCGCCGCAGTCTACAACATTCTGTACCGATACCTTTTCGACCGGCACCGCGACCTGGGCCTGCCGACATCCTTTTTAATTAACCAGAGCGGAGAAATAGTGAAGCTGTACCAGGGAGTGGTCGATTGCGATCACATTGATCATGACTTTCGCAAAATTCCGGCAACCAGCGCCGAAAGAATTTCTCTGGCCCTTCCTTTTCCCGGCATCGTGAGCAGCGCCGATTTTGCTCGAAACTATCTGTCCTACGGTTCGATTTATTTCCAACGCGGCTATTACGCGCAAGCTGGAGAAGCCTTCGCGCGGGCCGTTCACGATGATCCTAATAGCGCTGAAGCTTTATATGGGCTCGGCAGCGTCTATTTGCAGGAGCAAAAAAGTGAGTTAGCGCAAGCGGCTTTCGAGCGCGCAGTTAAAATGCAGCCCCAATATCCTGACACTCTGCCCAACGCGTGGAACAACCTCGGCCTTCTCGCCATCCGCCAAGGGCATACAGACACCGCAATTCCCTATTTTCAGCAGGCCCTGAAGTTACGGCCCGATTATTTGCTTGCCTTGGAAAATCTTGGTAACGCGTACCGTCAGCAGAAAAAATGGGATGATGCGCGTCAGGTGCTGGAACAGGCGGTCGCGGTTGGTCCGGACGATCCGGAAGCGAATTACAGCCTCGGCATGGTTTTTGCGCAGCTCGACGATACCGATAGGGCCTTCGATCATCTGCAGCGCGCACTCAAGCTTCGTCCAGTTTATCCCGAAGCCCTGAATAATCTAGGCGTGCTTTACATGCGCACCAACCGCGAGGAGCAGGCAGTTCAAGCTTTCGAGGAGTGTATCCGGGTCGCGCCGACCTTCGATCAGTCTTATCTCAATCTCGCGCGGGTTTACGCATTGCAGAATGACCCCGCCAAAGCCCGTGGCGTGTTGCTAGCACTTCTCAAGCAGCATCCCGGCGATGCACAGGCCACGGCGCTACTCAAGGAACTTGGACAATAACTTTTTGTACGCGGTGCGCGCTGTTGCGGTCGGGCCGCTACTTTGGCGGAGTAGGCGCACTCAGCAAATCCACAAACATTTTGTAAAACTTGGCCGTATCCAGATCGTCCTGGATTTCAACCGGCTGCAATTCAATTTGGGGCCGGTCGCGATCGCTCCAGCTCAGGATGTCGCCGTAAGCGGCGCCGCGGTCCAGATCTACATCCATATAACGAGTTTCCTTCTTAGTGATAACCGACGGATCCAGCCATGCGATTGCGGCTAACTCGTCCCAAAGATAGTTGTATTGCCCAAAAAGATGTGAGTAGTCGCCGATATATTTTGCCGATGGCGTACCACTTTTCTTGATCTGCGCAATCAACTCATTCGTCATCCGAGTTTTTACCGATATATCCACCGGTGTGCAGACGATTTTTTTCCAGGGTGCGCGCAAAGCAATATGCGCCGCCTCGGGATCAAACCAGATATTGAACTCGTGCCGTGGCAGGTTGACAAACTCAGGGTCATCGGTCACTGGGTTCAGACTTGCTCCCATGAATACAAGGTCTTTGGCTAGGCCGGGGAATTCCGGATCGATAGAAATGGCCAGCGCCAGGTTGGTCATCGGTCCACCTTCATAGATGGTGACCTGGTGCGGGTACTTGCGCACCATTCGAACCAGAAAATGGGCTGCATCTTCCTCAGCCGGTTTGGTGGTCGGCTTCCCTTCCGGCATGTCGCCCAGTTGGTCCGGCGGATGATAAAACTTTGGCGTCCAGGCGCCCAGCCAGGCGATGGAGCCATAACGTTGCTCCCACAGTTCGGTGTCTTTTTTACTCCGCGCCAATGGATATTCTGCTCCCGGCACGACCGGAATATCAGTCCGCCCGACGAGTTCCAGCATGCGCAGGGTATGAGCGACTTCATCGCGCAGCCAGCCATCACCGGTCACTACCGTTACGCCCAAAACCTCGGTTTGCGGCGATTGCACCAGCAGCAATATCGCTTGCTGATCGGTGCCGCCGGGGCCGGCAGCATCCTGGTCAATGATGACCTTGCGCTTCTCTTGTGCCCAGGCTGCAAAACAGGTGGTAAAGATCAACAATGCCGACAACCAGAATCGCTTCGGTTTCATTTCCATCCTTGGACGCTTAATTTGTGGTCACAAACTTTTCGGTTTGCCGGTAAGCCGCCCGATCAGCAAATCGAAGAACCTCCCCGAATCTACATCGACGGCCACATTTGTATTCGGCACGAACTTGTTACGAATCACTGGAGAGCTGCCGGTACCGGCCAGCGTCGGCGCAGAGCCGCGAATTTGCATACTTTCCCGTGCTTGTTTTTCCATGTCGGGGCGCCGGCGCAAATCCCCAGCCAGCGGACTGTAACCTACAGTTTCTCCGGCTGTGAGTTCCCCGCTGGTCTCGATGTCTACGTAATATTCTTTCCATTTCAAGATCGAAGGATCCAGTAAAGCGGCAACCGCAAGTGAATCGTGCATGTTCGGCCCGACCAGAAAGCCTTGCGAGCGCGTGTGATCAATCGCATTTCTCGCAATCTTGGCCGCGGCCTGGCTCACCGGATTTTGCGCACTCTCGAGCGTTCGTACGTGCTCATCCGTGAGCGATGTTTTTCTGGTGACGTCCAGTCCGACCATCGTGACCGGAATGCCCGACTGAAACACGATCCGCGCCGCCTCCGGATCAACGTAAATATTGAACTCTGCGGCCGGAGTGATATTTCCGCCTGACAGAGATCCGCCCATCATCACTACGCGCCGGACCATGCCGGCTAGTTCTTCGTCAGAACTTAGATGCGACCGCGATGTTGGTTAGCGGGCCGATGGTTATGAGAATGATTTCTCCCGGATACTTACGAACCAGCTTACGGATGAGCTCAGGGGCACGATCAGCCACGGGCTTGGTCTTTGGCTCTGGGAAAATCGTCCCCGCCAATCCGTTTTCCCCGTGGGCGTAGGCGGCGGTGACCAGGCGTCTGAGCATTGGCGCTTTTGCGCCCGCCGCGACTGGGATATCCGTGCGTCCGGCAATCTCAACCATGCGCAGCGCGTTTGGAAGGGTGATTTCGAGAGGGACGTTTCCTGCCACCGGAGTAATGGCTTCAATGCTCAACTCAGGTGAACGCATTGCCAGCAGCAAAGCGAATGCATCATCTACTCCGGGATCAGTGTCGATGATGACCCTGAAAGGCGGCTTCCCGACTGAAGTCGTTAGATCTCGCGGTGGACTGGCTGGCGGCTGATTGTGTCGCGCTGGTCATGTGGGCGGCAAACACTCCTGCACCAGAAGATGCGACAAACTCACGTCGCGTAATGCGTGATGGAATAAATGTCATGTTCGGCGTCCAGGCTTATTGGCCTTCACTGTACTCGTACCTGGCGGCTGCGTCATCAGCTTGATGTAAAGCTGATAGAGCTTCGCTGTATCGACGTCGAACTGCACTGTGGCCAGCCGCTCGTACGGCGGCAACTCGGAACCTTTCTCCCAGAACAGAGTTTCGCCATAGTAAGGCCCGTGGTCAACGTCGATGTCCACGTAGAGCTCCCGCTGCCCGGTAATAATCGTCGGATCGATCATCGCCATTGCCGATAGTTCGTCCCACATGAAGCTATCCACGGAATACTTAGTTAGATATTGAGCCACCGGAGTGTCTGCCTTCGCGATCTCGCCTCTGATCTCCGGGCCCAGGTTGGTTTTGATAGAAATATCGACCGGTGTGATTGTAACTTTTTTCCACGGCGCGCGCATGGTGATTCGCACCGCTTCGGGATCGAACCACCAGTTGAACTCGCGGCGCCCTTCCCCATCTGTGCCTCCTGTCTTGGCATACATTCCGCTGCCCATCAGCACCAATTCCTTTGCCAGTAGGGCCACTTGCGGATCAAGGCGCAGAGCGAGCGCAATATTCGTGAGCGGTCCGCCTCCCCAGATGACGACCTGCCCCGGATATTTGTGGACCATGCGCACAATAAAGTGGGCGGCCGTCTCGTCCAGCGGCTTGGTATGCGGTTCCCCTTCGACCAGCGTCGGCACCACGTCGGGATCATGGTAGCCTTCGCGAAACGCCGGAGCAGCCGTGGCGTTCTTGGAGAAATCGCTCCAGCAGCCCTTGTAGCGAATTTTGCCGTACAAACCTTCCCAGCGTTCAGTCTCCTCCTTAGTGTTCAGCAAGGGAAACTCTGCGCCCTGAATCACCGGCACATCGGTTCGCCCGGCAATTTCGAGCAGGCGAAGGGTACGTTGAGTTTCTTCCTTCACCCATTGATCCCCGCTCACCGTGGTGATGCCGAGCACATCAAATTTATCCGACTGTAAGAAAACCAGAATGGCTTGCATGTCGGTGGTGGCAGGTCCGCGAGCATCCTGGTCCACAATCACTTTAATTTTTTGAGCGGAGAGACTAACGACGCCAATCACCATGAACACTGAAGTTATTATTAAGGAGCAAAGTCTATTCACTCGGAGTTTCCCCTTTTCATCACGAGTTCGCCGAAACATCCGTGCACAGACGTTCTTCCGGAAAATGCAAGGTTCCGTATTCTACCTGAGATGCTGGAAAGAATTGCGCTCACCGTTGGCCTCGCTGATGGCATGGAGGCTTTGGCAGCGTGAATCGCGAATTGTTTATATCATACGGCGAAATGAGGCGGGAAACAGGTGGGCAACGGTTCTCATTTATGTGATGCTGACCTCGGTGTAGGTTCCGTAGACCTGCCGCAGCGCCTCGCATATTTCGCCTACTGTCGCATAAGCGCGTACTGCGTCGACGATAAAAGGCATGGTATTAGCGGAAGAAATATTTTTCCCCGGCTCGGCCGCGGGTTCTTTGGCTGCGGCCTTTTTCAGTTCGTTCAAACGGCGTTGCACTTCTTCATTCGATCTTCGGCCGCGCAACTCTTTCAATTTTGCCGACTGATGTTGCGCCCACCGATTCGTCAATGTACAACGTCTTCGGAGATTCTTCTTCGATCACGAACTCATTCACGCCGACAATAATTTTCTCTTTGGCTTCGACCGCCCGCTGATACTGGTACGAAGCTTCGGCAATTTCTTTTTGCGGATAGCCACGCTCGATGGCCTTGACCATTCCGCCCATGGCATCGAGTTTGCCGAAATAATCGAAGCCGCCCTCTTCCATTTTCAGCGTCAAATTTTCCAGGAAATACGAGCCTCCCAGAGGATCAACCGTCTGCGGCGCGCCCGATTCGTAAGCGATGATCTGCTGCGTGCGCAGAGCAATGCGCGCCGCTTCTTCGGTCGGCAGAGCCAGGGCTTCGTCGTACGCGTCAGTGTGCAGCGATTGCGTTCCGCCCATTACCGCAGCCAAAGCCTGGATCGCGACCCGAGCGATATTGTTCATCGGCTGCTGTGCCGGAAGCGACACGCCCGCGGTCTGGGTGTGAAAACGCATTAACCAGGTGCGCTGATTCTTGGCGCCGAATCGGTCTTTCATTACGCGATACCAGATTTTCCGGGCCGCGCGATATTTCGCAATCTCTTCGAAGAAATCGTTGTGCGCGTTGAAAAAGAAGCTCAGCCGCGGGCCAAAGTCGTCGACGTCAAGACCGCGCCGCTGCGCCCATTCAACATACTCGACCCCGTCATACAGAGTGAACGCCAGCTCCTGCAGCGCAGTCGAGCCCGCCTCGCGAATGTGATATCCGCTGATCGAAATAGTGTTGAAGCGCGGAGTAAATTTCGAGCCGAACTCAAAAGTGTCGATCACCAGCCGCATCGATGGCGCCGGCGGATAGATGTACTCCTTCTGCGCGATGTATTCCTTCAAAATATCGTTCTGGATTGTGCCGGAAATTTTCTTCCAGTCGGCGCCTTGTTTTTCCGCGACCACCAGATACATCGCCCACAGAATCGACGCCGGCGAGTTGATGGTCATCGACACTGTGGTTTTTTCGAGATCGATTCCATCGAACAGAATTTCCATGTCCTCGAGCGAATCGATGGCGACCCCGCATTTGCCTACTTCTCCCTCGCTCGCCGGATGATCGGAGTCGTAGCCCATCAATGTCGGCAGGTCGAAGGCAACCGACAATCCGCTGCCGCCGTGCTCCAGCAAATATTTGTAGCGTTGATTAGTGTCTTCCGGAGAGGCGAATCCGGAAAACTGCCGCATGGTAAAAAGCTTGCCGCGGTATCCGGTGGCGTGAATGCCGCGCGTGAAAGGCGGTTGGCCGGGATAGCCCAGATATTTTTCGTAATCCCAGTCCTCCGGCAGATCGGCCTGGGTATAAAGCCGCCGGACCGGAACCCCCGAGATACTGGTGAAGCGGGCACGTCCACTCTCATCAAGATTTGTTCCGGTGGGAGCGCCGATAGGCTTTTCGGGAGATTTTTCGATCGCCGGCAGCAACGTCTTCTCAGCCCAATTCTTCTCGGAGTCGGAAGGATGGCGATTTTCGGTCACATCCGCAATCGGAGACTCGGTCACGGGACTTTCAGGGTTCCTTGATGGTTTTTTCGCCATCATTTTCTGTTTCCAGTCAGATCATAGGAGAGCCGTGGTGCGGGGCAAGACACGGAAGCGACCGCTTGGTCGGTCAAAGTCATCGTTCATTTCCGGGCACAGAGAACACAGAGGTGCCACGGAGAAATCACTGAGGCGCAGTCTTGCGCGCCAACTCCCATGCTTTTGCATATTTCCACGAGACATAGACCGCATGATAAAGATGCAGCAAGAAGCCTTCGCGGCCATCGAGGAATCCAAGCCGAAAAATGTAGTTATAAAGAAAAGTAAGTTTCGGGCGGACAATGATATTGAGCAAATTAAAGCCGCGATGACCCTTTTCAACCGCAACTTCAGCGCCTGATGACGAATAGCTGTTCATGTGATCGATATAGCCGCGTAGCGTCGGATAAGCATTGTGAATCAATGCGTGTTTGAGACGGCCGGTCGGGCCATTCACTTTGATTGTGGGGTGCGCGCCATATTCTTCAAACTTTCCCGCTCCACGTCGTATCAGCCGCAGCTTGGGATCGGGATAAAATCCCCCGTGCTTAATCCATCGGCCAAGAAAAAAATTCTTGCGCGGAATCCAGTAACCGGCCGGGTTTTCAGTTGCATTTACTGCGCTGCGGATTTCGTCGGCGAGGTCCGGCTCTAGAACTTCGTCTGCATCCAGCTGCAATACCCAATCCCCTGCCGCCTTCTCCATCGCGGAATTTTTCTGCGCCGCAAATCCCTTCCATGGCTCGCTGAAAAATTTCGCTCCGTAGGAGCGCGCAATTTCCATAGTGCGATCGATTGATCCCGAATCCACCACGATGATTTCGCCTTGCCCGTCGCGAACCAGTGGCTGCACGCTTTCAAGCGTGCGCGGCAGATTTGCTTCTTCGTTCAGGGTGATCAGCGCAATCGAGATTTTCACGTTCCATGAATATACCGCGACGAACGTAAATTCCAGCCCGAGCTGATCCGGAGCCAGCCATGACTACACCGGCACCTTCGCGGTAAAGAAAAAGCGCGGAGTGAGCACTCCGCGCCAAGAACGGGCCGGTTCGATTTATTTTGAGGCGACTAGAAGGGCCTTCGGCGGATTCAAAAAGAAAGACCGCCAAAGGCGGCCTCGGTAGATTTCTATTTCTGCGTAGCGCAGTCTGAATTTACGATGCAACTCCCGCCGGTCCAGGCTGCGGCTGCTGGTGAGCGGCGGCAGTAGCGGCCGCGGCTTCATTCAGAATTCGGTGGTGAATCGTGAATAACGCAAGCTCCAAACGGTCAGAAACTCCGATCTTATCGTAAACATTGCGCAGATAATTCTTGATCACCTGCTCGGTCGTTCCCAGTTGGGAAGCAATCTCTTTGTTCTTGTATCCCTGGACGATCAACGCGACGATTCTCAATTCTTTAGCGGTGAGCCGGTCGCGCACCCGCAATCCGACCATATCGTTTTCGGTCAGCTCGCTCGGGACCGCGATGTCCTGTATCCAGGTCTCGCCTCGGGCCACCTTGCGGACGCAATCTACCAGAGCTGAGCTAGTAACATTGCGGTAAACAACGCCGTGTGCCCCGGCACCCATATATTTTTGAGCGCTCTCGCCGGTGTCGCCAAGCACCACTACCCGCGTGCGCACCTTGTTGGCAGCCTGCACGACCGAATTGAAGTCGGTATGAAAGCCGCCCGCCACCACCAGTACCGCAGCGCGGAATTTATCCAGCGCCATGAACATCTGCTCGGCAGTCTGCGCCTGCGCCACAATGCGCATTTCGTCTTCGACGGCCAGCACCTTTGCTATGCCTGCACGAAAAATTGCCTGGTTGTCGGCGAGAATCAGTTTAAGCATTGCCTTAGCACCTCACACTTTTAGGGCTGGCGAACAAAATCGTAGGTGTCGATCACGCAGGCCACGCCCGGAGCTTCTCCACCCTCGCCGGCCGCATCCTTTCTCACCACGCGGCCCTTGCACTGCACGATCACTTTTTCGTTGGCGCCGGTCAGTTCCTGCGGCAACGCAATTTCGAACTCCACGTTCGAACCGATATCGAGCGCGGGATTGCCGCGAATGTAAACCCCCGCGGCGCTCATGTTACCGGTGACACTTCCTTCTTCAGCGCCGTGAATCTTGATCGGCAGTTCCAGCGGAAATCTTTTTCCCGTCCGTGCTTCGGACACAAGCCCTCCTTTGTCGAGGCTGTTATTTCCTGACGCCTCATTGGCCTGAAAAGCCACTTCCATTCGCCATCCCCCGGGAGCTCGATGACCTTAGGGCGTTATACCACGGAATTTTAGATACATAAAGGGCAGAGTTAACCCTTTAGATAATGGCGATAAAAATCCTCGTCAACAAAAAAGGCTGTGATCGCTTTCGCAATCGCAGCCCATACATTTTGCAACTTAGCGTGACTCGCTACCGTTGCGGTGGACATCTCCAGCAAGTCGGCACCGGACCGTTGTTCAGCGTGGTGCTGATCGGTGCTGCCGCTGCTAGACACGTAAATGCCACGCCTACCACTAGGACTAATGTCCTAACCACACGTGCCATATTGGTCTCCTACATGCGGGTCCCCTGGGAGCGGAAACCCTGGTAGCAGGATTATATTGGCAGTGTCAAGTCCGGCAGTGAATTTCACCATCGGTCGGAGAACCGACTATCACCTGTAAACAGGGCTAGCAAACCGGCTGATGTTAGAAGGAGCGTGAAGTCTAGGCTTGGCCATCCTGTGTCTTAGAGAATGCACGATCGACCATGTGCTCGAACATGGGAATCAGGGACTCAGATTCATTACGCGGATGTAGATCCAGCAATGCGCTCTCCCAACGCTGCGGCACCAACACAGTCGCCGCAACTTCGGCGCCGATTCCAGGTCGAATAAAACATCCAGACTAGAATGCCCAGGTTATAAGACGTCATGGTGGCGATGTTCAGGGTGTCATTGGAAACGTGACCCCCAAAGAACAGGCCGTAGGAAACCAACTCCGACCCCGCCGACAACCCGAATCCCAGAGCGATACCGAAACTCTGGCGCCGCCACGAAACCCCTAAAGGTTTACAGAACGCCATTAGAAAGAGCAGCATGCCGCACTGGATAACCTCGACACACCGCTGCAAAATCAAAACGTTCCGACCGACCGGATCACTCCAGTTGTTGCTGGTGGTAATAAAGACCGCTGAAACCAACACCATAACCAGCCCTGCCCACTTGAAGAGCGCAGTTCCCAGGTCCTTTAGGGCATGATACGGCCGGAAGATGTCAGTGAAGACTTCATGGATAATTTTGAACTCGATAGCCAGGAATAACGCGCTAAAAATCCAAAAAGTGCAGAAGTATATCCGGCCTGCGCCAATTTCGTAGATGGGGAATTCGATTGCAAAGGCGAGTATTTGAAGAACCGCAAACCAGAAGAATACCGGGAAGTCCTTCTGCAGATTGCGCCGGCGCAAAATGACCGACCAGCACGGCTAAGAGTACTGGTTGCAACACCCATAAGGCGGTCTGTAGTTGGGGGCTGGACATAAGGCGATTCAGTTGCGGCTGAACCTCTAATGCGCTCTGGGTGGAACATTAGCAGTTTTTTAAGCAGGTACCTACGAACATAAGTAACCAAAGTCATGGTTACCTTCTCAGGGTGAGAGTCTCAGGCGGGAGCACTGACATCAGGCTAAACGTCGAGCTTAATGCTATTTAGAAACAACGGGATACAGCCGATCTAGCCTATTCGATAAACACAAAATAGGAGCTTGCCCACGCCCACGCCGGAATCGTTCCCCGCTTCTGCACCGTGAAGACGACGCTGTAATCTGTTGATGCTGAAAGCGTTTCCAGCACGGAAGGGGCGCTCTTCAAAGCCGCAGTCGCCAGATATCGCAGAATTCCGTGGGGATCGCCAAAGCATTCATAATCCTGCGAGATAAATGAAATAAGCACGCCATCTTCCGCCAATCGCCAGACCAGGGAAGCCGCCAGCGACACCATTTTTTCATAGGCGGCCGCCTGCAGCGCGCCTGGTTGAGGGTTGTCGAAGACCACTCGCAAACGTCGCTCATCCTCCCGCGAGAACTCGCGAACCTTTAACGATCCCGACTTGGCAGTGGCCTTCCAATCCACTTGGCGCGCCGGATCCTCGGGTAAATACTCTCGAATTCGGTACAGGTCAGAACCAATCCCGCGCAGCCGCGCCTCAAATTGTCCGGTCAAGACCGGTAGCAGCTCAATCGCCTCTGTGAACTGTTCAATTCCGGATAAACCAGCACTTCGCGCGACAAAGCCGCACGCCGTGTCTTTACCAGAAATGCGAATGGAAACCGCGTCGACAGGCTGAATCGCTCCTGGTAACATCCCCGCCGCCGGAAGTTCAATTTCACCGAGGCTTCCAGCGTCGACCCCGGCGGCACCAGCGGAAAATAAGCAGACTCGTGAAATACCCCGGACGGATTACCGACCGCAATCCGGCGCAGTTTGCGATCCGGCAGTTGCAGCCATTGCTGGCCCGGCGGCCTCCAGGGTGGGACCGGGAATGTGGTTGCCACCCATTGCCATCGCTTGCTCTTGACCTTCTTTTCGACCGGCACTGCTGATATCGACAACGATGGGAACCAGCCGCCGCAGATTCCGCACGCAGACCGTGGCCGGAACTTCCGTTCCCGCAAAAATGTGCTCGGGAATTTTGAGTTCCAGTTCCAGTTTGTCCAGGCAGAAAGCCGAAGCCGCTCCAGAAACCGCTATTGCGGCCAGCATAGTAGCGACGACGATGTAAAGCAGGTTGTTGCCGGTGTTGAGGGCCGCGATCCCGATCAGCAGCACCACCAACACGTAAAACACTCCTGCGCGCGTGACCTCGAAATCGAGAGCGTCGCGCACCCTCCTCGCCCCGACCCGTCGCGCCAGATAAGGCACCGTTCCTAAACCAACTGCGACGGCAGTCAGCAAGGCGAGCGAAGCCAGAAATACTGTGGCAATCAAATTACCCGCATCGCGGGCGGCCGTAGAGAAGATTGCCGCGGCGAAAGCGATGGTCAAACCCGCGACAGCGATCAGAAATCGCAGCCACGCGCCCGAGTTCTCAGCCCGGAAGCTGCTCGCCAATTTCCCCAAAAAAGCGGCCTGTGAAGTTGCAGCCACGCCTATTATCCGTCTCGAGCCTAGCATTGAAATCCGATACTGTCAGGTTACCTACCGTGCAAGACTGGCGGGATCAGTTATGACCGATCCCTTGGAGAAATTGCTGCAAAATCCGGCTGAACTCCTCCGGACACTCCTCATAAGGCAGGTGACCTGCGCCTTCAATAACCGCGACTCGTGCGCCACCCAACCCTCTCGCCAGCGGCTCGGCGGACTTTATGTCCACCACCCTGTCTTTGCTGCCCCAAATCAGCAAACTCGGTATACCCGCCACTTCAACCAACGCGGCTTGCATCTTTCTCATATCCGCTTGCCAGGTGCGAACAATGTTGACGGCATGTTCAAAAACACCTGGCCGACTCAATGGGCGAGCATAACCCTCCAACGTTTCGCTACTGACCCTTTCCGGATCGCCCCACATCCGGCGCACCCAATAACTGTGCACTGGGCCTGAGGCCTCGCGCCAGCTTCGGGAAATAGATAACCCACCACCGGATTCTGCATTAGAAGCACGCGTTTTCGTCCGATTTGCGACCACGGATTCGCGGGAGCGACCAGAGTCAAACTTCGCACCCTGTGAACGTGATGATTGCGGCCATCATCAGCGCAGTCGATCCACCGTACGAGCTTCCCACCAGGTCGCAGCAACCGATTCCGGCCGCATCGAGGAATGCAAGCAGGCGCTTGGCAGAGCCCGAAAGCGAAAAATCCAAATCCCGGCGGCACTCCGAAAACCCCGCGCCTGCCATATCGGGCACAATAATTCGCCTCTCCGTCGCCAAAATTGGAATTACCCTCCGCCAATTGAACGAATATCCGAGGAGGCCGTGCACCAGCACTAACGCGGGTCCCGTGCCGGCATGCAAAAATCGGATTCGCAGTCCTTCTGCCTGCACCCAACTCTCCGAGGCGTCCGAATTCCCCAAATCCATTGGCATAGCAGCCAGGGTGGACGCGGCTTTTGCCAGATTCCGCATTCTTGTGAATCTTCCTTGCGAATGCTGCGTTTGAGCAGGTGTTAGCTTAACTTTCGCCCTTCCAGATACTTACCAAATACCGGATACTCTGTTCCAAAAAACATAACCTTCCGCCACTTGCACCACTATAATTGTGGAAGAGCTTACCTTTATGGCACTTAGCTCGTCTATCCCAGACAGGGCCTTGGCAGCGAACGTGCATCTCTCTCACCGGAAGGGTCTCTCCGTCGCTCCGCATTCAGGGTCGTTAATGAACCGGGATTTTCAAATTCGTTTCACCGCCGGCTTCCTGGCCCTGTTCACGGCGGCAGCGATCACCCTCGCCTGGATTAATTATCAAAAAGAGACCCAATTCGTCGCTCCCTATGATGGCGTTTCGTGGGTCGAGCGGAATGGCGGTGTGTTCGCCGACCGGGTTGATCCTGAAGGTCCCGCAGCCCGCGCCGGAATCGCAGCCGGAGATCGCCTGCTGAAAGTAGACGGCGTGCCGGTCTCCCGCGTGGAAACACTGGTTCGTCAGATGTACACCGTTGGCGCTTATTTCAAGATCCGCTACGCGTTGCAACGGGGCGTCCGTTTCGTTCGATGCTGCGCCAATCCTTGCCGCGCAGGAGCGCGCCTTCAACGGCTGGCTGCGGCTGATTGGTCTGATTTACCTGGGAATTGGGCTTTATGTTTTATTCCGCCGCTGGACTGCTCCCGGCTCGACTCACTTTTACGTTTTCTGCCTGGTTTCATTCGTGTTCTGTTCTTTCCATTTCACCGGAAAGTTGAACGCCTTCGATCGGACGATTTACTGGGGAAACATCATCGCCAATATGCTGCAGCCGGCGCTGCTGCTGCATTTCGTTCTCACCTTCCCTGAGCGCTCCTGGATACTGAAAAAATATCGCTGGCTGGCGGCGTCTATTTATGCCCCAGGCCTTCTGCTGTTTTCCTATCACTGCACTGGCGCTCACATCTTCGCGGGCGAGTGAAACCCTGCTGTGGCGCCTCGACCGCTTGTGGATGGCTTATCTTGCGGTCTATTTTGTGGCTTCCGCAGCAGTGTTGCTGCACAGCTACAGCCGTGCCACGAGCACGATTCTGCGCCAGCAATTGAAGTGGCTGACTCGCGGCACGGTTCTCGCCATTACACCTTTCACTCTGCTTTACGTTTTGCCATACGTGTTCCCTAGCGTCGGCTTCGCGCCTATGAAGCTTTCCGTAGTCACCTTGGGAATTCTTCCGCTGACCTTCGGATACGCCATTTTCCGTTACAAGCTGATGGACGTCGACCTGATCTTCAAGCGCGGCATGGCTTATACCCTCGCAGCGATGGCCATCGCCGGCGCGTATTTCACGGCCATCGCGCTGGTTGGAGAGCTGGTGCACACCCGCATCCCGAATGCAGGTACGGCTGGCCTGGTATTGGCGATCGTTATCACTGCCCTGCTTGCCGATCCGCTGCAAAAATGGATTCAGGAGCGGATGGACAGATTGTTTTACCGCACCCGCTACGACTATCGGCAAACCCTGGTTGGATTCGGCCGCGAGTTGAGCGCCGAAACTGATCTCGACAAGATGCTGACCGCGGTGGTTGATCGGCTGTCGCGCACCCTTCTGGTCGATCGCATGGCGATTTTTCTCTCCTCCGACGAGCTTGCCGGGCAATTCGTTTTGGCCAAGTCTTTCGGAATTCAGCAGACATCGGGCCTGAATCTGGATTTTCTCGGGATTAACCGTCCTGAAGCCGCTGAAGGACACTTTTTCTTCGAGAACACTCATCACGTGCCCCGCGAAAATGTGGGCGCGCGTGAAACCATTTTGCGCCTGGATCTGAACTACTACATTCCTTGCCGCGCGCAGAAAGCTACCGTCGCGGTGCTCGGCCTGGGAAAAACCGTCACCGGCGATTTCCTTTCCAGCGAAGACGTGGAACTGCTCGAGACCGTCGCCGGATATCTGGCAATCGCCATTCAGAACAGCCGCCTGTATGCGTCGCTCGAACAGAAGGTCACGCAATACGAGCGTCTGAAAGACTTCAACGAGAACATCGTTGAATCCATCAACGTTGGGGTTCTGGCGGTTGATCTTCAGGACCGCATCGAGTCCTGGAACTCGCAGATGGAAGTCATGTACGCCCTGCCGCGGCGGCAGGCCCTGACCCGTTCGTTGAGCGACGTATTCCCGCCAGAGTTCATGCAGGAATTTTCGCGCGTGCGTCACAGCCCGGGAATTCACAATCTCTACAAATTTCGCTTGCCGGTTCCGACCGGCGAAACCCGCACCGTCAATGTCGCCATTGCCCCGCTGGTGACGAAAAATTTTAATGTGGCCGGGCGCTTGATCATCATGGACGACATCACCGAGCGCGTCGAACTCGAACACCAACTCTCCCAGTCCGACAAGCTTTCTTCAATCGGATTGCTGGCGGCCGGAGTCGCTCACGAAGTGAATACGCCTTTGGCGGTGATCTCGTCGTACGCGCAGATGCTCTCCAAGCAAGTGCAAGGCGATCCGCAGAAAAGTACGCTGCTGGAAAAGATCACGCGGCAGACATTCCGCGCCTCGGAGATCGTGAATAACTTGCTGAACTTCTCCCGCACCAGCGGCGCGGAATTCGCCGAGGTCGACGTCAACCGCGTGATCGTTCGACACCCTGAGCTTGCTGGAGCATCAATTTAAGACCAGCAGGATTCGGGTTCAGGATGAACTGGCGGCGCATCTGCCTCCCATCCAGGGCAATGCCGGACGCCTGCAGCAGGTTTTCCTAAATCTTTTTCTGAATGCCAAAGACGCCATGCCGGAGGGCGGCACCTTGAATATCGCCACTTCCAATGGCGACGGCGTAAGTGTCGTCGTTTCTGACAGCGGCTCGGGAATTGCGCAAGAGCATATTCATCGCATTTACGATCCGTTCTTCACCACCAAGAGCGCGGTTGCGGAAGGCCAGAAACGCGGCACCGGCTTGGGCCTTTCCGTCACCTACGGAATTATTCAGGAGCACGCGGGCAAGATTCGCGTCGAAAGCTCTCCTGAGCAAGGCACCACTTTCTATATCGATTTCCCGATGCTAAGGAAGGCAGTCAATGTCTGAAGCTGCTGTGATCTCCGGACGCATGACCGATGCTCCGATCGCCGGCGCAGGGCTGTGTGCTCATCATCGATGATGAAGCGGACATTCGCGAATCTCTGCAGACCCTGCTCGAATTTGAAGGCTATGAGGTCGAGACTGCCGCCAACGGTGACCAGGGGCTGGCGAAGCTTGGACGATCGTCCGTTCGATTTGGTGCTGCTCGATCTGGCTTTGCCCGATCGCAACGGCATCGAGCTCCTGCCCGAAATTCGCGCCCTGGATCCGCAAATTGCCGTGATCATGATTACCGCCTACGGCACGGTCGAAGATGCCGTCCGCGCCATGCAGTCGGGCGCCGCCAACTTTCTTCAGAAGCCATGGGACAACGAAAAACTTCTCGCCGATGTCCGCGCCGCGGTCGCTCGCCGCCGCGCCGAAGAAGAAAACATTCAGCTCAAGCGCGCCCTGAAGCAGCGTTACAACTTCGAAAACATCGTGGGCAAGAGCGAAGTCCATGCTCAAGATTTTCGACTTGGTGGCGCAAGTGGCGCCCAGCCGCTCGACCGTTCTGCTGCAAGGCGAAAGCGGCACCGGCAAAGAACTGATCGCCAAAGCGCTGCATTTGAATTCGCCGCGCCGCGACCGGCCGTTTGTTCCCGTGAACACCGGCTCCATGCCGCCTGACCTGCTCGAATCCACTCTGTTCGGCCATGTCAAAGGCGCGTTCACCAGCGCCATCTCGTCCAAGAGGGGCTTGTTTGAAATCGCCGACCGGGGCACGCTATTCCTGGATGAGATCGGCACCATGAGCATCGATACGCAGGCGAAGATCCTGCGAGTTTTGCAGGACCGCAAGTTCATGCATCTCGGCGGAGTGCATGAGATTCAAGTCGATGTGCGCATCGTCGCGGCCACCAACGTCGATCTGCGCCAGATGGTGCGCGAGGGCAAATTCCGCGAAGATCTTTTCTACCGCCTGAACGTAATCAGCATCGATCTTCCGCCGCTGCGGCAGCGCAAGGAAGACATTCCATTGCTGGCGGAATTTTTCCTGCGCAGGTATTCGGACGAAAACCAGCGCTCGCAGCGGCGGCTCACTCCCGAAACCTTGCGTCCGCTGCTGAATTACGCCTGGCCGGGCAATGTTCGCGAACTGGAAAATGTCGATCGAGCGCGCCGTCGTGCTTTCTTCCGGACCCGGAAATTGGCCCCGATCTGCTTCCCGAGCAGATCTCCGGACACGGCACTTCACTTCCCGCTGCTCGAAAACCGCGCCGACGCTTCTCTGTTCGACATCATGGAAGAGTGTGAACGCCACATCATCATTGACATGCTGGAGAAGTGCGCCTGGAACCAGACCGAAGCCGCCGAACGATTTCACATTCCGCTTTCCACTCTCAATCAGAAAATCAAGCGGCTCAGTATTGAGATCAAGAAGAAATCGCGCGAGTAACATTGGGCAAAGAATCAGCACTAGAAGCTAACAGCTACCGCTGAAAGCTGCCTCTCCTCTGCTATAGTTCCCTTCAGGCGCATGGAACTGATCTCGCCCACGGAGTTCGCCAAAGACAAAGTCAAGTCGGTGCAGGATTACGCCGCTCTGGCGGTCCGGTCTCTGGGCAATCTGTTTCAACGACCTCTCTATATCGCTGACATGCTCCAGCAAGCCGACCTGATCGGCTTCGGTTCTCTGCCCATCGTTCTTGCCGCCTGTTTCTTCACCGGCGCCGCGTTAGCGCTCAACAGCGCATCAACCCTCGATCGTTTTGGCGCGATGACGGTCATCGGACAACTGGTCTCTGTCGGAATCGTGCGCGAACTGGGACCAGTGCTTGCCGGCCTGGTGGTCGCCGGACGCAACGCTTCCGGCATGGCCAGCGAACTCGGCTCCATGGTCGTGACCGAGCAGATCGACGCCATGCGCGCTCTGGGCACCGATCCCTTGAAGAAACTGGTCACCCCACGAGTCGCGTCCACCATCGCCATGCTTTTCTTCCTTACCATTCTCGGAGATTTGCTCGGGCTGATCGGTGGCGCCTTCGTCGTCAGCATGGTGTTGCGGCTGGATACCCATCAATATTGGAACAGCGCCTGGCAGACGCTCGAATTTTCCGATGTCTTCACCGGATTGACCAAGCCGGTAGTCTTCGGCTTCATCATCGCCACCATCGGCTGCTATTACGGCTTGAATACCAAGGGCGGCACGCAGGGTGTCGGACTTGCCACCACCAGAGCCGTGGTCGCCTCCATGATTCTGATCATCTCCGTCGACGTGTTCATTACTCGCGTGTTGATGATCACCCTCGGAACCTGAAGCCATTTATGTCCACCCCTACGCTTCCAATCGAGAACCGGGCGCCGGCAGATGACAAGCCGCGTGACCGATGCGGTCGTCTTCGAAAATGTCGAACTCGCATTCGACAACAAAGCAATTCTCGACGGCATTTCGTTCCGGCTGGCGCACGGGGAAACCAAGTCCATCTTCGGCGTGGCAGGATCGGGCAAGAGCACAATTTTGAAGCTGGCTCTGGGCTTGCTGAAACCCGACGCCGGAAGGATCACCGTTCTCGGCGAAGACATCGTCGACATGACCGAAGATCAGCTGTTCGAATTGCGGCGCAAAGTCGGAATTGTGTTTCAGGAGAGCGCGCTGTTTGATTCGCTCACCGTCCGCGAAAATGTCGCCTATCGCCTGCTTGAAGAAGGCAATATTCCCGAGCAGGAAATCGAAGAGCGCGTGCGCGAGGCTTTAAGCTTCGTGGAACTCGAGCACACCGTCGACATGTATCCCTCAGAACTGTCTGGCGGCATGCGCCGACGGGTAGCGATTCGCGCGAACCATCATCACCCATCCAGAGGTGCTTCTCTACGATTCGCCGACCGGAGGCCTCGATCCAGTCACTTCGAACACCATCATCGAACTGATCGTGAAGCAGCGCGACGTTTATAAGACCAGTTCGCTGCTGGTCACTCACCGTCTGCAGGATGCCTTCACTCTGGGCACGCACTATTTCGACCGCGCGGAGAATAAGATGAAGCCGCTTCCAGCCGCATACCCGAGCCGCCGTTCCAATGGGATTTTTGATCCTGCGAGACGGGCACATCATTTTCGACGGCGATCTGAAAAGCCTGCGAGAGACTCAGGACCCCTACATCCGCGAATATATTTCCTAGTGTGAAGCCGGTGTGGGGCGGGCGCCCCGCCCGCCAAGCCGGCCTCGGGTAGCCGCGGGAGCCATGCCCGCCAAGCGTTCCGCCGTTATGCTTTCGCCGCAGCCGCTCGTCTCGCCTCCGCTCTCTTAAGCATCATCTGCAGTCGCTCGCGGCCATCTTTTGTTCGCGTGGCAACTTTCTCAACTCGCGTAAATGCCTTGGGGAATGTCTGCTTTCTTGCGAACCTCCTTCAAGAACGGCTGCAGCTTCGAAAGGACAAACCACATCTCCCCGCTGCTGTCCCAGAAAAGTTCTTCATTTACGGCGCCACGCAGAACAAACGACGCAGCCATGTCCCAATAACCGTTCACCTGTCGGAACCAGGCATTTTCGGGAGCTCCAAAGGCGTTGAGCATCTGAAGAACATCATCAGCGTTGCGCGGCCACCATCCCGCATACCAGGCTCGCGCCTTGCGCATTTCAGCTTCGCGGCGCAGATCGTAAAGCCGCATTATGATTTTGGCGTCTTCGGCAGTAGCTTTCTTCGGCATAGTTCCACCTCGTAAGTGTTGAACGAAAAGTTTAAAGAAAATGGGGAACCGGGCGTCCCGCCCGTTCAGTCTAGGCTTCTGCTTCTCCAGCTCCCGTCGCCGGTGCCGGCGCCAGCATTCTCATTCGGCCGCTCGTATTCGCATTCTTTGTTCGGACACGCGATCACCGGCCCCGACTTCAAATATTTCTCCACCAGAAATTCACTGCCGCAACTCGGGCACTTTTCCGCAATCGGCTTGTGCGCCGAAGTGAACTTGCACTTCGGATAATTGCCGCATCCATAAAACGTGTTTCCCTTGCGCGCGCGCTTCTCCACCAGTTCGCCGTCTTTGCATGTCGGGCACTTCACGCCGATGAAATTCTGCTTCACGTACTTGCACTCGGGATATCCGCTGCAGGTGGTGAACTCGCCGTAGCGCCCGTGCCGGATCATCATATTGCGTCCGCACTTCGGGCAAAGTTCTTCGAGCGGAATATCCGGAACTCGCTTGCCCTGATCCAGTCGCCGCGTGGTCTTGCAATCGGGATAACCCGTGCACGCCATGAACTGCCCGAAGCGCCCGCGCTTCAGCACCATCACGCGGCCGCAGTTTTCGCAATATTCTTCCTGCGTGGTCTCCTGCACGTCCGCCGTATCGAGATCCGGCAGGTTGATGGGATTTTCTTTGGTGAACGTGCAGCTGTTCGGATCTTCCTTATCGTAGGAACTGCACGCATAGAACGAACCGTGCTTGCCCCACTTGATCACCAGCGGCGAGCCGCAGCGCTCGCACTTCTCGTCCGTGGGCTTCTCCATCCGCTTGATGTTCTCCATGTGCTTTTCGGCATATTTGAGGTCCTTCTCGAACTTCTTGTAAAACTCGGCGAGCGCGTCCGTCCACTTTCTTTGCCCTCTTCGATCTCGTCGAGTTCTTCTTCCAGGCGCGCCGTGTATTGCACGTCGAAAATGTCGCGGAAGTTTTCCACCAGCAGATCGGTGACGACCAATCCAATTTCCGTGGGCGTAAACTTTCCGCCGATCTTCGTCACGTACTGCCGCTCCTGAATCGTGCTCAGAATCGCGGAATAGGTAGACGGACGGCCGATGCCGCGCTCTTCCAGCTCCTTCACCAGCGAAGCTTCGTTGTAGCGCGGAGGAGGTTCGGTGAAATGCTGCTCCGGCTTCAATGCCTTCAGCGTCAGCTTCTGTCCCGCTTCAAGCGGCGGCAGCTTGTGCTTCAGTTCCTCATCTTCCTCGTCCTTGCCTTCTTTGGATTCTTCGTAAACTTTCAGGAAGCCGTCGAACTTCAGGACCGATCCGGTCACGCGGAACCAGAAAGTTTCCGCTCCCGACTTGGCATCGATATCGACCGTCGTCTGATCGAATACCGCGGGCATGATCTGCGACGCCACAAAGCGCTGCCAGATCAGCTTGTAAACCTTGAACTCATCTTCTTTTAAATACTGCTTGATCTGGTCGGGATGGCGCATCGCCGAAGTCGGACGAATCGCTTCATGCGCGCCCTGCGAATCCTTCTTCTCTTTAAAAGTATTGGGCGATTGCGGCAGATAATCCGGCCCGTACTTCGATCCGATGTACTCGCGCACTTCGGTCAGCGCTTCGGGCGCAACCCGCGTCGAATCGGTTCGCATGTAGGTGATCAAACCGACCGGCCTTCTTCGCCGAGTTCGACGCCTTCGTACAAACGCTGCGCGATCATCATGGCGCGCTTCACGCTGAAACGAAGTTTGCGGGAAGCATCCTGTTGCAATTTGCTGGTGGTAAATGGCGGCGCCGCATTGCGGCGGCGCTCTTTCTTCTCGGCGCTGCGAACAATCCAGTCGGCTTTCTCCAGCGCAGTCCGAATTTTTTTAGCTTCTTCTCCATTCGTGACTTCGATCTTCTCTTCGCCCTTGCCCAGGAAGCGCGCATCGAACGCCGGAGGCTTAGCGGCGGCAAGGTTCGCGTCGATCGTCCAATATTCTTTTTTCTCGAACGCTTTGATTTCGCGCTCGCGCTCCACGATCAACCGCAGCGCAACGGTCTGCACGCGTCCAGCGGAAAGCCCGCGGCGAACTTTGTCCCACAGCAGCGGCGAAACCTGATATCCCACCAAGCGGTCGAGCACGCGGCGCGCCTGCTGCGCGTCCACCAGATGCTGATCGATATCACGCGGATGTTCGAAAGCCTCCCGCACCGCGCGCTGGGTAATTTCGTTAAACGTCACCCGGTGAAAGCGTCTCGTGCCCGTTCTTCTCGCCCTTTTTTCTTTTTCTTCTTCTTTTTGCCGTCGCCGAGTTCTTCCGCCAGGTGCGCAGCAATGGCTTCGCCTTCGCGGTCCGGGTCAGGTGCCAGATAGATCGTGTCCATCCCGGCGGCCAGCTTCTTCAGCTTGGCGATGACTTTCTCTTTGCCGGGAATGACGATGTACTCAGTCTCGAAATCGTTATCGATATCGACACCCAGAGTGCTCTTGGGCAGATCCTTCACATGCCCAAGCGAGGCCTCGACCGTATAGCCCTTGCCCAGATATTTTTCGATGGTCTTCGCCTTGGTAGGCGACTCGACGATGACTAAACCCTTTGCCAATGTGTTCCTCTGTTTCTAGTGTTGGTTTTGAAGCTAGCACGAAAGAGCGAGCTTCTAGCTACCAGCCGTTAGCTGGCTCGTAAGCTCTTAGCTTGAGCTCCTTGAGCTGACCACCTTTCACGACTAAACCGGGCTTGCGAACGCTTTGCAACAAGCGCCGTCAGCATGCGCTGCACTTCATCAGCTAGACCGTCCATTGCTCGCAAATGTTCTTCGTCGAGCAATTTCAAGATCTCGCGCAAGCAGCAAGTGATATTCGAGTTCGCTAGCTGATCCCCGCGCGATCTGAAGAAATCGTGCACATTTCCCCATCTGATCTCCGACCGCAACCTTCCGCGATATTCGCCCCGATCGAAGCTGCAGACCCGCCGAATCTGGCTGGTCAATCCGTAGATCTCCTCTCTTCGGAAATGCGCGCGTGACTCATGTAAACCGCAATGTCAACTCGTGCGCCTTCTGCCCAAACCTTCAAGTCCTTGAAATCTTCTCATGGACCCTCCTCCGTTGCGGCGTGGCTAGACAGCTAGAAGCTCACAGCTCGAGCTCAAAAGCTTCTTACAAAATTTTTGCCCGGCAGCTGCTTCACCTTCCCCGCCAGCTCCAGCTCGAACAACGCTGCGAAGATTTCTGACGAAGACAGCTCCGGTTCCAGCTTCTCGATGATCTCGTCCAGGTGCTGCGGCCTCATCGGCTTTCAGCACCCGGTAGATCTTCTTTTCATGCGGAGAGAGCGAAGGTTCCTCGAATAATGATGCGGTCTGACCCGCCTGGCGATTCAGCGCCGGTTTCAGGAGTCAGCGCAAGTCGCACATTCGCCGGGAGTTCCTCCCAAACATCCTCCCATGTCGCAACCAGCTTGGCGCCTTGCTTGATGAGCGTATTCGGTCCCCAGGAGTTTTTATTGGTCACATTGCCGGGAACCGCAAAGACTTCGCGATTCTGCTCCAGCGCACACCGTGCAGTGATTCGCGTGCCGCTATATTCGGCGGCTTCGACCACCAGCACGCCTAGCGAAATGCCGCTGATGATTCGGTTCCGAATCGGGAAATTCTGCGGCGCAGCAAAGGTTCCAAGCGGAAATTCGGAGATCAGCGCCCCTCCAAACTCAGAATCTGATCAGCCAATCGCGAATTCTCCTTGGGATAAAGGACGTCCACGCCAGTCCCAAAGACCGCGACAGTCTTGCCCTTTGCCGAAACCGCCCCGCGATGCGCGAATGTATCCACGCCGCGGGCCATCCCGCTGAAAATCACGACATTGCGCGCGGCCAGATCGCAGGCCAGCCGCTCGGCCATCCCCATGCCGTAAGGAGTTGGGTGCCGGGTTCCGACCATGGCGATTCCGGGCTGAGAAATCGCGGCCACATTGCCGCGAACGTAAAGCAGCAAGCGGCGGATCGTAAATCTGCCGCAGCTCCGGCGGATACGCCGGATCGTCCAGGCTGACGATCTGAATTCCAGTGCTCGCTGCCTTACCGAGTTCATCCTGCGCGAGTTCGATCGATCGCCCGGTAGCCAGCGATTGCGCCGCCGCCACCGGCAGGCCGGCTGCCTCGAGTTCGGTCAAAGATGCCCTGAACACGCCTTCCACTCCTCCGAAAAATTCGACCAGCCGCTTGGCCCGAGTTGGGCCCAGGCCCGGAGTCAGGGTCAAAGCCAGCCACGATATCTGGTTGGGGCGGCCGGAAGCTGGAAGCCGGGAATTCTGAAACTGCTGCGTTAGGCAAGAATACCTCCTTAACAGTCCTGCCGACTCTACGCAGCCGGAAAAATCGGCGTCAAGGTCACACGTCACATGTTTGATAATATTTTCGTGAGCGGCATCGCTGCCTGAGCTACTAGCTCTTAGCGATTGAGCGTCCGAGCGATGACTGAACAGAGTCCGCGACATCCTGTTGGTATAGCCAATTGCAAAGCCGTGGCTCGTCAGCTCGTAGCTCAGAAGCTTTCTATGCGCATCTCCGCCATCTCCTACCTCAACACCGCCCCGCTGATGTGGGACTTCGAGCACGGCCTCGCTGATCCCGGCTTCGAGGTCTCGTACACCATTCCTTCGCAGTGCGCGCTCGAGTTGCAAAACGGGACGGCCGATATTGGCATTATTCCGGCGGCGGCATACGCTACTATTCCCCGACCTCTCGATCATGCCCGGAGTTGCAATCGCCTCAAAGCGGCCGGTCCGCTCAATTCTGCTGGTCAGTTCGAAGACCGATGCCGAGATTCGCACCGTCGTGCTCGACAGCTCTTCTCTTACTTCGGCGGCCCTCGTACGAATTTTGTTTGAAAAATACTGGGGCGGCGGCGCGAGATTTTACATCTCATGCACCTGACCTGAAGAGCATGTTGGCCGCGGACGACGCCGCCCTTCTCATCGGCGATCCCGCGCTGCAAATCGACCGCTCCCGCTATTACACGTGGGACTTAGCTGAAGAATGGCTTCGTTTCACCGGCAAGCCCTTCGTCTTCGCATTCTGGGCGGTTCGAAATCGAGCCGCCCATGCCTCAAAGCTTGACCTGGCTTCCATCTTTCAACGCTCGCGCGACCATGGCCTTGAAGCCAGCGAATCTCAAGCAGATTGTCGAAACCTGGGCGCCGAAACTCAACCTGCCGCAGCGGATGTGCACGCATACCTGACCTCAAACATCTTCTATTATCTTGACGAACCCTGCCTTGAAGGACTCCGGCTGTTTTACCAATATGCCCACGAATGCAATGCCCTGCCGCCCGCGCCTGAGCCGAGTTTTGCCGCGGCCCCTGCGCTCATCTGACTTAATACGTCATCGCTGCATTCCCAATGAGTGATAACGCCTAGTTCATCATCCGACGATTACGTTCAACGTCCGAGTATCGTGACGAGCATAAGGATCATCAAGTAGGAGAAGATTACGATCTGCTCTGTCTCCATACGCTTGCCGCTTCGGAAGCCGAGCACCAGCCTCAGCGGAAACACTAGCAGCAGCAAAGCGAATACGGCGGCACTAGAGCGGGTCAAATAGTCGTAGGTGTGCCATTTCGCAAATACCCGCACCAGTGCGTCCGATGAAACTACGATAACCAGCGTCCACACCACCCAGCGCGGGTCCCCCCACCTGGATTGCGCGCGGGAAGTAGTAGACTCCTCCATGTTTGCGCCCCTTTTTAGCGATTCATAACGGCCGGTGAAACGCTGCCGCGCCAAGAGCTTATCAGAGTAGTTGAAGCCCGTTGATGACATATCGCCATATCACCCACTGGCCGCCCGTCGTTTGGCCCGGGCCATTCTTCAGATCCTGCGTGCCGCTAAAAGTCTTTGAGGACTCAAAGTGGGAGGCAACGGATTCATTGCCTTCATACAGTGTTCCCTGTAGTTACTCCCTACTAGCCGAGTGTTAGGATTGCGACGCTGCAATCGGAGCCGGATGACATTCCGCCCGATGGAGCACCAATAGGACTAGCCGCAGGAGGAACATTTGCGTACCAGATTTGCTGTTCGCTTGTTGTTTTCTCTACTTTTTCTAGCGCTGTCACATGGCCTATTCGCCCAGGTCGGCGTGGCCGTCTCCGTCAGCTTCGGACCTCCGCCGATTCCCATCTACGATCAGCCTGTCTGTCCCGACGCCGGCTATCTTTGGACCCCGGGTTATTGGGCTTACGACGAAGACGACGGCTACTATTGGGTGCCAGGCACCTGGGTTGAGGCACCTCAGCCGGGCTACCTTTGGACGCCTGGTTACTGGGGATGGAACGACAACGCATACGTTTGGAACGACGGTTATTGGGGTCCCGAGGTGGGTTTCTACGGCGGTATCAATTACGGATTTGGATATTTCGGTAACGGATTTGGCGGCGGGGAATGGCGAGGCGGCACTTTTTTCTACAACACGGCTGTAGTCAACGTGAACCGGACTACGATCACCAATGTTTATGAAAATCGGACGGTGATCGTGAACAATGACTCGCACGTTGCATTTAACGGTGGCGAGGGCGGTGTTCAGGCGCGTCCGACGTCGCACGAAGAACAATATTCGCATGAGCATCACACGCCGCCGGTTGCTATGCAATTGCAGCATCGGCAACAGGCCCGTAGCAATCCCGATCTCCGCGCATCCGCCAACCATGGCAAGCCTCCCATTGCCGCGACTGCAAAACCGGGCGATTTTAAGACTGCTGTCGTGTCCTCCAAAGCGGCGGGCGGAGAATACCATGCCCCTCCGGCTGGAGCTGAACGAGGAAATGGAGCACGTCCCGCAGGGAACGAGAATCGTGCAAACACGGAAAACCGTCCAGAAAATACACCGGAAACGCATCCCAACGGGCCTGCTCATGCCAGCGATTTGCAGGCGCACCAATACACACCGCAAAGCGGCGGCAATGCTGATGCCGATAAAAAGTATCAGAAGCAACAGGCAAAGCTAGCTGCTCAGCAAACCAAGGATCACGAAAAGCTCCAGAAGCAGCAGGAAAAAGACCATCAGCAGGCGGCCGCGAAAAACTATAACGACACGCAAAAACAGCAGATGGAACAGCGTCATTCACAGCAAACCCAACAACTGGAACAAAAACACGCGACGCAGCAGAAACAAATGGAGCAGCGGCAGGCTCCGAAGCCGGAAAAGCGTCCGCAGCACTAGAAAAATAGCCGAAAGAACGGCGAGTGCGAAGCCAAGGGTTCGGTTTGCGTCAGGTTTGCGCCTGTTTACAGGTACGCGCATGAATCCGCAAAGCCCTTCCACTCGCGCCCGAGCTGAACCTTGTGAGCCCGACACCAGCTTTAATCTAAGCCGCGTCGATTGTTGTACCACTCTGCCGCCAGAAATTGCTTCTAACTCAGTCGCATGCAGCCACTTTGTCTTGTCTCAACGCTTTCTGGTCTGGTTCGTGGGTAGCTCCGCATGGGAGGGCCGGGGCTCGTCCTGGTCGGCATCGCCGACAACTCCGTCGTCCCACTCACCGGCAGCATGGATGTTCTCACCATCTGGCTGGCTGCCGGCCACCGCGACTTATGGCCTTACTACGCGCCTGATGGCCACGATTGGAGCTGTCGTCGGGGGCTACATCACCTACGCGCTCGGACGCAAAGGCGGAAAAGAAGCCATTGAGCGCAAGCTGAAAAAGGACAAAGCGCAGAAAACTCTTGAAACGCTTTGATAAGTGGGGCTTTAGCTCGGTTGCGATTGGCGCGGTGCTGCCCCCGCCGTTTCCGCTGGTGCCTGTCTTGCTTGCCGCCGGCGCGCTGCAGTATTCGCGCAAAGAAATTCCTCGCGGCGCTCACCCTGGGACGCAGCGTCCGCTACTGCCTGGTCGCCGGAATAGGATCGCTGTATGCCAAGCCGATCACCTCCTTCTTCAGCCACTACTACAAACCGACGGCTCTGGTCCTTGCCGGATTCGCCGCCATCGGCAGCTTCTTTGCCATTCGGGAATACCTGCACGCCCGCAAAACCGGGACGGAGAAAAAGAAGCCCGCCACCAGCCGAAGCGCGGCATGAGCAAGTTTCAGCGCTCAAGGTTCAAGGTTCAGCGTGTGCGAAGTTTCAGAACGCTCGCAGAACTTCTTGAAACCTTTGAAACTCGAAACTCTGAAACTTTGCCCTGCCGATTCAGCTAAAATGATCTCAATCCATGTCCCTAACCCAAGCCCAAGCCCTAGACCTCTATCGCTCAGACGATCTGATCGGAATCGGCATGGAAGCCGACGCCGTGCGCCGGCGCCTGCATCCTGAAGGCGTTGCCACTTACATCATCGATCGCAACATTAATTACACCAACTTCTGCACCGAGTACTGCACCTTCTGCGCGTTTTATCGTCCGCTGAAGGGACCGCAGGCAAAAGAGGGATACATTCTCGACCTCGATACGATCTACGAAAAAATTCGCGAGACGGTCGAACTCGGCGGGCACCGGCGTGCTGATGCAGGGCGGACTGCATCCTGATCTGAAGATCGATTGGCACGAGCGCATGTTGCGCGGAATCAAAGAGCGCTTCAAAGTTCATCTGCACTGCTATTCCGCGTCGGAAATCATCGCCATCGCCGAATACAGCGGCCTCACCATTCGCGACACAATTTCTCGCCTGCGCGACGCCGGCCTCGATTCCATCCCCGGCGGCGGCGCAGAAATTCTCGACGACGAAGTCCGCCATCGGATCGCGCGCCTGAAATGCCTGACCGAAGATTGGATCAACGTGCACCGCACCGCGCACCAGCTCGGCATGCGCACCACCGCGACCATGATGTTCGGCGTCGGAGAAAAACACGAGCACCGCATCAATCATCTGCAGGCGATTTACGATTTGCAGGAAGAAACCGGCGGCTTCACCGCCTTCATCCCCTGGACCTTCCAGCCGCAAAACACCGCGCTCGGCGGCCGCAAGTGGGAAGAAGCCACCGCCGTCGAATACCTGAAGAACCTCGCCATCTCGCGCCTCTTCCTTACCAACTTCCTCAACGTGCAATCGAGCTGGGTCACGCAAGGACTGAAAGTTTGCCAGATGGGTCTGCGCTTCGGCGGCAACGACGTCGGCTCGGTGATGCTCGAAGAAAACGTAGTCCGTGCCGCCGGCGTGACCAATTGCACCACCGAAGAAGAGCTGCGCCGGATTATTCGCGACGCGGGATTCAAACCGGTGCAGAGAGACACGCTTTACCGGACGTATTTCCTGAACTAGCATTTTGATTGGAAGGCGTCATCCCGAAATTCCGCGCATTCGCCAGCGGGACAAGACCGCGGCATCCAAGGCGACAACTTCGGTCCCGCAATCGGGTTATCGTAGGTCATGAAAGTTCCTTTAGTCGCGCTGTGGCCGCTGATTATTTTTTGCGCATCCGCTTTCGCGCAGCAAGCGCCTGCCGATCCGGTCACGCCGGCTCTCGACCTCACGCCTGACGCTCACGGTTCCCTTTCGCAATCTCAGATGCAGGCATTATTTCGCGTGGTGGCTGAAAAGGACATGGAGAACGAAAAACGGCTGCGCAATTACACCTACATTGAGCGGCAGGTTCAGAACACCGTGAATAGCGAGGGAAAGATTAAGTCCAGCGAAGTGAATACTTACGACGTTTTAGAGATTTACGGTGAGCAGGTGCAACGGCTGATCGAAAAAAACGACAAGCCACTCTCCACAAAAGATGCCGCCAAAGAAGACGAAAAAATCCAGAAGATCATCGACAAGCGCAAGAACGAGTCGGCAGGCGATCGCAAAAAACGCGAAGAACATGAGGCGAAAGACCGCGAAGACAGCCGCAAATTTGTGACCGAAGTTGCTGACGCTTACAACTTCAAGCTGGTGGGGAGCGAACTGGTTGGCGAGCGGCAGGCATGGGTAATCGATGGCGAGCCGCGAACTGGGTATGTGCCGCACATGAAGGAAGCGAAATTCCTGCCGAAATTTCATGGGCGGGTGTGGATCGACAAAAGCGACTTGCAGTTGGCGAAGATGGACGTGGAGTGCCTGGACACCATCTCCTGGGGGCTATTCCTGGCACGCTTTCACAAAGGTTCGCGCATCATGCTGGAACAGACGCGGGTAAACGATGAAGTGTGGCTGCCGGCGCATCTGACGGCGAAGATTGATGTGCGGCTGGGGCTGATTAAGAATCTCGACGTGGATTTGGAACAAAGCTTTCGCGATTACAAAAAATTCGGAAGTTCATCCAAGGTCGTCGCGGGCGGACAAGCAGAAGACCAGAAATAGTTAAAGGCCTTCGCTTTTATTCAATCCTCTCGATCGTTTCTGGTGCGCGGTTTACGGCTGTGCAATCTGGCGCAGCCACAATTCAGCCAGCGCTTGCTGAACTCCTACAGCCTGCAGATCAGCAACTCCCGCTCATAAATCATCTCCGGCGGCAGGTGGGCGTGCAACAGGATAAATAATTCTTCGTGACTTATGACCTCGCGCTTCCACGCCGGACGGTCAACCTTTTGCAGTTCATCGAATTTCTCGCGCGGGAAATTCCAGACCCTTCCAATCGATGTCTTCATAGAATGGAGTCCAGCCGATCGGCGTTTCCTTGGTGCGAGTGCGTCCGTGAACCCGGTCAATGATCCACTTCAGAACGCGGAAATTCTGCCGGAAGCCAGGCCAGTAAAATTCTCCGTTTTCATCCTTGCGGAACCAGTTCACGTGAAAAATCCGCGGGGTCACCGTGAGTGAACGCTGCATCTTGATCCAGTGACGGAAATAATCACCCATGTGGTAGCCGCAGAATGGAAGCATTGCCATGGGATCGCGCCTCACTTTGCCCACCTCGCCCGCCGCGGCAGCAGTCATCTCTGAACCCATGGTCGCGCCTACATAAACTCCGGCGCTCCAATTAAACGCCTGGTAAACCAGCGGAATGGTATGTGCCCTTCGCCCGCCAAAAATAATCGCGCTGATGGGAACTCCTGTCGGGTCTTCCCACGATGCATCGATGGTCGGGCACTGCCGTGCCGGGGCCGCAAAACGCGCATTCGGATGCGCCGCCTTCGCGCCCGTCTTCTTCGCAATCTCCGGAGTCCACAAGTTGCCTTGCCAGTCTTCACATTCCGCTGGAGGCTTGTCCGTCATTCCCTCCCACCACACCCCGCCGTCAGGCGTAAGCGCAGTATTGGTAAAAATTGTGTTCTTGGCCAGGGTAGCCATCGCGTTCGGATTCGTCTTCACTGAGGTACCCGGCGCCACGCCGAAAAATCCAGCTTCGGGATTAATCGCGCGCAGACGTCCCTCCGCGTCGGGGGTAATCCACGCAATATCATCGCCCACCGTCCAGATCTTCCAGCCTTTGAACTCGGGCGGCGGCACCATCATCGCGAAATTTGTTTTGCCGCAGGCGCTGGGGAAGGCAGCGGCCACATAGGTCTTCTGCCCCTTTGGATCTTCGACGCCCACGATCAGCATGTGCTCGGCCATCCAGCCCTCGTCGCGCGCCATGGCTGAGGCGATGCGAAGGGCAAAACATTTCTTGCCGAGTAATGCATTCCCGCCGTATCCCGAGCCGTAGGACCAGATTTCGCGGGCTTCGGGAAAGTGCACGATGTATTTTTCCGCATTACACGGCCACGGCACATCTTTCTGTCCCGGTTTCAGCGGCATTCCCACGCTGTGCAGGCAAGGAACAACGCGCTTGTAATCCTTGTCGATCTCTTTGAAAACCGGCATGCCGATACGCGCCATAATTCGCATGCTGGCAACCACATACGGCGAGTCGGTCAGCTGTACGCCGATCTGAGACATTGGTGATCCGACCGGGCCCATGCTGAATGGCAACACGTACATGGTGCGTCCATTCATCGAGTTGCGGAAAAGCGAGCGCAGCTTGCGCCGCATTTCGTAAGGATTTTCCCAGTTGTTGGTCGGCCCTGCCGTATCTCTGGAGAGCGAGCAGATGAAGGTTCGCTCTTCCACCCGAGCTACATCGCTCTTGTCTGACCGGGCGAGGAAACATCCCGGCCACAAATCCTGATTCAGCCTTATCAGCGTGCCGCTGGCGACCATTTCATCGCAGAGCTGGTCGGACTCCTCCTGGGAACCATCCACCCAGTGAATATTGTCGGGCCGGGTGAGCTCCGCCATCTTTTCCACCCACCGCAGCAGGTGCTCATTCTTGGTAAGAGGGATCGTGGGATTTTGAGAAATGGTCGCCATAGAAACTCCTTGTGGAGCCGGGCACAAAGCCAAGCCGAGACCACTGCACAACCTTTAATGGTACCGCAGCCCGGCTAAGCCGGAAAAACCGACCGGTCTGTTCATCCGCCCCTTTCGAGGCTGGTCTCGCGCACCTCGGGGTTCACGGTATTCTTTTCCGTTGGCTCGACTGCAATTTGATAGGCACGCAGCACGTCGCTGGCTTCTACCACGCCGAGCAGATGGTCGGGTTGCAAGCGGCTTACGACCGGAAGCACTATCGCGCCCTGGCGCAGTTTCTCCAGTGAAATCGCCAGTGATTGGTCGGGATACGCAAGGTATTGCTCCCGGAGGACGGCAATCAACCCCACTGGCTTCGACCCACTATTGTTCGCCGCCGCCTGCTTCAAGGCCGCGCGGGTAACTACTCCCGCCAGACTGTTGTCATCAGTCACAATGAATGCTTCAGGCCCACTGCCCGGAATGCGCGCCAGCGCACTGCTCACCGGCTCTCGCGCGTCCAGCACGACGGCGGGGTTTTTCATGGCCTCGGCATTAGTCATGATCTGCAACTGGCGGTCCTCTTTGCGAGGCAGGCGAATTCCATCCTGGCGGGCGAGCACATCGAACAACGGTTCGGTATGCAGCACCTCGGCGACAGCATAGGAAATCATGTTGGCAATCATGACCGGCAACATGATCTGGTAATCCTGAGTGACTTCAAAAATCATGAAAAAGGATGTGATTGGCGCCCGGATAATCCCTGCAAAAGTCACTCCCATTCCAACCAAGGCATAAGTTCCCGGAGACAGAATCTGGTTGGGGAAAAAGTGCGCGCCGGCAGTGCCAATTGCGCCCCCCAGCATGGCGCCGATGAAAAGCGATGGCGCGAACAGGCCGCCCGAGTTTCCTGACGAGAATGCGGCCGCGGTGGCCAAGACCTTCATGGCAAAAAGCAGGATCAACCCTTTAAGAAGAATCTGCCCGTTCAGAGCGTCGCTTACGGTGGTGTAACCGACTCCAAGTATGCGCGGGGCCACCAGCGCCATCGCTCCGGCAACCACTCCTCCGGCCACAGTGATTACGTCAATCGGGCCGTGACGGCGGATTCTGCCCAATCGCCCACGCAGCCAGGCCACCAGCTGGGTGAATCCCGCCGAGGCAGCTCCTCCCACAAGCCCCAGCAATGCGAACAGCAGCAATTCACTGGCATGCGAAAAAGAATATTGCGGAACTGCAAAAAGCGGCTGCGATCCCACCGCCGCCCGCCGGATCATGACCGCGATGACTGCCGCCAGCACCGTCGATCCCAGCATCGGGGCATTGATGTCCCCGACGATCTCTTCCAGCGTGAAAATCACCGCGGTGATCGGGGTATTGAATGCCGCCGCCAGGCCTGCGGCAGCGCCGACCGGAATCAGTTCCTGCAAACGCTTTTTTGAAAGTGACATCAGCCGGCCGAGCGCCGACGCCACTCCACCACCGATGTGAATGGCCGGATCTTCTGGTCCTAAAGGCAGGCCGGTGCCGATGGCCACGCCTGAGGCTATAAATTTTCCGATGGTCCCGCGCACCGACATTTGCGCGTCGTGAACGATCAGAGAGATTCGGACCTGGTTCACGCCGCTGCCGCGGGCATCTCCCCAGCGCAGCAGCAGTGCGCCGCCGAATAGCGCGCCGAGGGTGGGAAACACCACGCGCTTCCACAGCAGGCTATGTTCAATTCCACGCCAGAAGATTTTGTCGAAAATGGTTGCTATGAAAAAGTGATAGCCGATAACGGCTGTGCCGGCCAGCACGCCGATGACGATTGAAATGATGACGAAGAGTCGCCCTTCATTGGGGCGCAGCCGATTAAAATCGAACACTCTTCAGATATTAGCGGAAACGATGGCTCTACCGCGAACCCACAGCTTGCGAAACTCGGTTCGCGGTGGTCAGTTGATACCCCGCCAGTCCAGCAGAACTTTGCCGCAGTTGCCGGAGCGCATGGCTTCGAATCCTTTTTCGTAATCTCGATAGGAAAACTCATGAGTGATGAGCGGAGAAATATCCAGACCGCACTCCAGCATCATCGTCATTTTGTACCAGGTCTCGTACATTTCGCGTCCGTAGATTCCCTTGATCGTCAGCATGCTGAAGATCACCTGGTGCCAGTCGATGGCCATCTCAGTAGCCGGAATACCCAGCATGGCAATTTTCGCGCCGTGGCTCATGTTCTGCAGCATTTCGCGGAATGCCGCAGGCTTTCCTGACATTTCCAGACCGACGTCGAAGCCTTCCTGCATACCGAGTTTTTTTTGCACTTCCTGGAGCGGAGTAATCTGCGGATTCACCGCCAGCGTAACTCCTAATCTCTGCGCCAGCTCAAGACGATATGCATTCACGTCGGTGATCACCACGTGACGAGCGCCCGCATGCCGCACCACCGCCGCAGCCATGATTCCGATCGGCCCGGCGCCGGTGATCAGAACGTCCTCGCCCAGCACCGGAAAGGATAATGCGGTGTGGACGGCATTCCCGAAGGGATCAAAAATTGCCGCGATCTCGCGATTGATTTTCGGATCGTGCCGCCAGATGTTCGACATCGGCAGCACAATGTATTCAGCAAATGCGCCCGGACGGTTCACGCCCACGCCCTGGGTATGCGCGCACAAATGCCGGCGGCCTGCCAGGCAATTGCGGCAGCGGCCGCAGGTGACGTGCCCCTCGCCGCTCACTAACTCGCCAGGATGAAAATCCGAAACGTTCTCCCCCACCGACACGATTTCGCCCACGAATTCGTGCCCGATCACCATGGGCACCGGAATCGTGGATTTCGCCCAATCGTCCCATTCATAAATGTGGAGATCGGTGCCGCAAATTCCGGTGAGCAGCACCCGCACTTTAACGTCATTCATACCCGGCTCAGGCTCAGAAACATCATCCAGCCAAAGACCTCGGGCGGAATGGGATTTAATCAGGGCTTTCATTGGTTCACTTTCTAAAGGATGTTAAGCCAATTGTTTAGACACTCATTTCGCCAGCTAATTTTAACCGACGGATTTTTAAGCTTGAGTTTGCGGTTTGTAAAGTTACGTCTGTTAGGACGACACTTCCAGATTTCATAGAAAAAGGGCTTTATCGGCTAGTTTTAGGATGCCTGAAAAGCGTAAGCTGTTGATTCCGAAAGGGACGCAACTCCCGGGCTCCTGGCTGTACGATTGCAACGAAGCTTTATAGAGTTGCTCGACCAGGTTTCTGCACTGCCTCATTCCGATCAAAATTATTACAGGCCTGCAGAAAGCTGTTGTTCGCATGGTGGATTTTGGAGTAGATTCCTTGGCGCGACTTTGACGCAACAAATCCCCTACGTCTCGCATGACATTTGAAAGGATGGACCGTATGAAGCTGCATCTACGGACGATTAGCTTTTCCGCGCTTGTCGTATTTCTCTTGCTGGCGATGTCCTCCGCGGTTCTGGCGCAAACGACGATTTCGACCGGCAGCATTCAGGGAACAATCACCGATCAGAGCGGGGCTGTACTATCCGGCGCCAAAGTCATGATCACTAATAAGGGTACCGCCCAAACCTTGTCGGTGACCACTACTTCCTCGGGTACATACGCGTCTGGCGCTCTCAATCCGGGCGACTATACGGTGCGAGTGGAGGCCCAGGGTTTCAAGACTTCGCAGATTCCAGTAACGGTTCAAGTGAACGTGACCTCATCCGCGAATCTCAGACTGTCAGTTGGGCAGGAAAGCGAAGTTGTGGAGGTTCAAGGCTCTCAAGTCGCTGTCAACACTGAACAAGCCACAGTACAAGGCGTATTGACGGCCCAACAGATAGAGACACTTCCGATTAATGGGCGAAACTTTCTAGACCTCGCACAGCTTGAGCCCGGCGTCCAAATTCAGGATGGCGGGACATTCGACCCTACTAAGAATGGATTCTCGTCGGTTTCGTTTGGAGGGCGATTCGGACGTACCGCGCGAATTGAGTTGGACGGCGTCGACATAAGCGACGAAACCGTCGGCACCACCACGATGAATGTGCCTCTGGATGCAATCGAAGAAGCCTCGTTGCAGCAATCGTCACTTGATCTATCTACCGAACTCACCTCTTCGGGGTCTGTGAGTCTTACAACGAAATCTGGCACCAACGGTCTCCACGGTGATGGGTTCTACTATTTCAGGGATCAAAGCTTGAATGCTGCTCTTCCCAGTGACTCCACCAATCCTTTTCAGCGCAATCAGTTTGGCGGAAGTTTGGGTGGACCGATCATCAAAGACAAACTTTTCTTCTTTTTGACCGGTGAGCGCAACAAACAAGATCTGCTGGATCCAGTATTGCCCGGCGGTGACTTCACTGGCCTGGCTGGAACCTTCGACTCGCCATTTCGCGAGACGGAACTGGATGGCCGGCTGGATTATCAGGTTGGGCGTTTTAAAATGTTCTACCGCTTCGTTTTTGATCAGAACAAGAGCGTTCTGCCTTTTATTCCTAACTCCTTCCAGCCGTTCTCGAACGTTGATCATGCTCGCGACCACGTTGTAGGGGTTGACTTCAACACTGGCAAATTCACCCACAGTATCCGCTTCGGATATACCAAATTTCAGAACGGAATCCAGGACGCAGTTACCGGTTCGTCGATTTTCGATCCTGCTCCGGGGATTGAATTGGCAATCGGCGGCGATGCCAACTGCCTTACCGCCGGCTTAGACCAGTTTTGCTCAGGGCCGAACTTCCTCGCCCCGCAGGCCACCATGCAGTCTGACCACCAGTTGAAATATGACGCGAGCATGGCATACAAAAATCATGTATTCCGCTTCGGTGCAGCCTACAACCATCTCCATGGTGGAGGTTACGCAGAATTTTTGGGGTTGGCCCCTGCCGTGGGCTCGCCTTCACTTTGAACCGGACAAAATCTGCCTTGCGTAACGGCCGGGAATTGCCCGTTCGCTGGAGGAAACGGCAATCCTCTTAATTATCCAGCGACCAATGTGACCTTTGGAAATGGCCAAGGTTTCTCTTCCGAGAAGTCGGCATTCGGCTTCCCCGGCGGCGGATTGGGCCCTGATAACAGAATCGCATTCTACTTTGGCGATGCCTGGAAAGTTAAATCCGAATCTCACCGTAACCTACGGTCTGCGTTACGTGCGCGACAGTGGACGCACGGATAGTGACCTGGCGCCAATCGCGGCTCTCGATCAATTCGACAACCAGTTCTACCAAAACCTAGGGGCGCGGGTTAATCAACCCAATCACAACTTTGCACCGCAAGTCGGTTTTGCCTGGGACACAAGTCATAAAGGGACGACGGTTGTTCGCGGCGGTATTGGCTTGTTCTACGAAAATTCGATCTGGAACAACAATCTCTTCGATCGCCCAGGCCGGCTGCCCACGGGACTGTTCCTTGCCCAGCAGGCTGCGTGTTCCGGAGGAACTGGGCAATAGCTTCTCATTCTGCGGTCAACCAATCGGAACCGTTGATAGCCAAATAGTTGCCGCGCAACAGGCCTACCAGGCAGCCAGCAGATCCGCGGCAAGTAATCCCGTGTACGTTGGCGCCGCTCTCGAAGATGCGATCGACGGCACTGGCACGCAGCTATTCGCCCCTGACTATGTCACCCCGCGCTCGGTTCAGATGAACATTGGCGTGCAGCACCAGATTCGGCAAGGCATGGTCCTGACAGTCGATTACCTGCGAAATATCTCGACGCACAACTTACTCACGATAGACACAAACCATGTCGGCGATTCAAGGTTCTTCAATGCGGCTGCGGCAACGGCCGCTATTACGAACCACCAATACCGCTTCTTTCGGATGCCCTGCTGGTGCGGCCGGTGTAGGCTGCGCAATCACAAGCGGAGCTACGATCGCAGATTACGCGACGAACGGCCTGACTCCGGATATTCGCTTTGCTTCGGAGCCCCATGCGCGTCTTTGGGAGCCCCGCCTGCTGCTTTTCCTGGTATCAATCCGAACGTGGGCGCAAACCAAATGCTCTTCCCCATCGGACGCTCCGTGTACAACGGCTTACAGACATCGTTGCGGCAGGACGTTCGCAATCCTTTCCGCGGCGCAAAGCTGCTGGATTTGCAAGTTTCATACTCATTCTCTCGATATGTTTCGACATCCAGAGATAGCGATTTCATCAATTTCGCTACTGATAACGCCGATCCGTCGAAATACATTGGTCCCAATGGCCTCGATCGAACCCATCAGCTCTCGTTTGGCGGAACCTTCGATCTTTTAGCCAACTTCAGAGTTAGTTTGATCGGTCATTTCGATAGTCCTCTCGCTTCAAACGTTACTTTGCCAGTCACAGGGGCTCCCGGGGGTATTTTCCAGACTGACATCACGGGAGATGGCACCGGAGACGGCAGCGTCGTTTCTAATGGTGGAGCTGGAGATCTTTTACCCGGGACGAACGTCGGCGATTTTGGCCGAACCTTCGGTGTTAAATGGCCTCAATCAACGGATCACAACCTTCAACAACACGATGGTCGGACAGGCCACCCCTGCCGGACAGGTGCTAATCAACAACGGACTTATGACCCTCGCCCAACTGCAAGCATTGGGTGGGGTCATCGGGGGCAGTACTCCTACTGCTAATTCGCCATACGGTCCGTTGGCACTTGCGCCACCGGGTGCGATCGGACAAGCGTGGCTGAAGAGCTTCGATTTTGGGCTGAGCTGGGCTTACAAAATAAAAGAGAGAGTTGAATTAAGGCCTGGTGTCACCTTCTTCAATGTATTGAACTTTGCAAACTTCGATGGCCCCGCGGCTCCGTTCAGCAATATTTTGGATGGTTCGCCAGGCTCGCCCAACGGCACCTTGAATCCGCAGCCGAACAATTTGCGGCTTGGCTTAGGTTCTGGCGTGAACGCACTTGGCGCTCCTCGCCAGATCGAATTTGAACTGAAACTGAATTTCTGAGATTTAACTCAATTTAAAACCGTCGCTCGCTCGAGCGACGGTTTTTATTTGCGGGCAACTAAAGTCTTATACAATTCACCCGTGCCCTTTTCTGACGCATCCTCGCAGAAATCCAAATCTCCTCCGCCCGAAACTACCAACCAGGAAGCCTCACATCTCAAATCGCTGGTTGAGACTAAGAAAGCGGTGTCGATCAAATTGGTGGACGGAGAAGTGGTCAGCGGCTGGATCGAATATTACGATCGCAATATGCTGCGCCTAACCCGGGAAGGCATGCCGAATCTGTTTATCTTCAAGCACCAGATTGCGTACGTGGCCGACGCGAATTCGTAGATGCTTTCCGCCTGTTTCCTGTACCGTCGGCCACTGCGCTAAAAATGCGTCGCTAACTCCGCAAAGCTGGTCAACACCAGTAACCTCGCCGGCGCCTTGGCTTCGGCCAGTTCTTCATGCTCCAGCACCCAAGTGTCATTGTGCGGAACGAAGACCGCATTCAAACCCGCTGCCAGCGCTGGATTGATGTCAGACTTAGGACTGTTGCCAATCATCCACGTGCGTTCGCCGGACAGTTGATGGTGACCGACGATCTTTTTATAGGCGGCGGGGTTCTTCTCCGCCACGATTTCTACCGCGCTAAAAAAGTGCTTCAATTCTGAACGTTCAACTTTTCCCGTCTGCTCATCGAAGTTGCCTTTCGTCACCATAATCAGATGATGCCGTCCGCGTAGATACTCAAGTGTCTCTCTGACCCGCGGTAACGTTTGTACCGGTTGCTGGGCGATGGTGCGGGCGAATCCATGGATGGTCTCATGCAGTGCGGGAGTGATCGGCTCGACTGATAGCCGCTCGAATGTCTTCACCAGCGAGCGCGTAAAGCTGGGCAGGCCGTAGCCATGAGTGACGATGCACTCGCGTTCGACCTCGTTCAGGATCTCGCGAATCTCCTGCGGGCGACCTCTCGCGATGATTCAAAAATGAAATAAAGTCCGCGATCGCCCGTTCAAAATAAATATTATTTTCCCAAAGCGTATCGTCGGCGTCGATCAGAAGAGTTTGAGGATTCTCTGACTCCAAACTGGTCACGACTAATGATACCGAGAAGCCGTAATCCTGGGAGGATGTTCTTAACACGGAATCAAGGCTGGATTTGCCATTGTATCAACTAGTTCGTAAACTAGTTGATATGAAAACGATCGGAGCTTTCGAATCTAAAACCCACCTGGCTGAACTCCTGCAGGAAGCTTCAGAGGGCGAAACCTTCCTGATCACGCGGCGCGGAGTTCCTCTTGCCAAGCTAGTGATGGCTAATCAGCCGGAAAAACGCGACCTTAAACAAGTTGTTCGTGACCTTCGCGAAATCCGCAAGGGAGTACGGCTCAAAGGGACGACATTACGGGAACTAATCGATGAAGGCCGACGCTATTAATCTCATGGTGCTGGATGCGTCCGTAGCCTTGGCCTGGTGCTTCCCTGATGAAAGCAGTCCCGGAGCCGAAAAGCTGCTGGATTCCATGGCTGACGGATCAAAGGCCATTGTCCCCGCAATCTGGCCGTTCGAGGTCGGAAACGCCCTTCTTAGCGCCGAAAGGCGGAAACGCCTTTCTATCGCGCAGGTAACGGCCGCTTTGAGGAATCTTGCCCTATTGCCCATTGCTATAGATTCCGTGCAAACCGAATTTGTTTTTGGGGATGTTCTGGCAGTCGCTCGTCACACACAACTGACTGAGTACGACGCAGCTTACCTGAAGCTTGCCCTGCGTCAGGGGTTACCGTTAGCGACCCTCGATAGATCAACTTCGGCAGGCGGCGCGCAATGCGGGTGTCAGATTGCTGACTGTTTGATTCCTGGAGACGGGAGTTATTCCACAAACTCGACTTTCGGCTCAACCGAAATAATTCCTTCGCGGTAGCCGGTTTCAAGCAGACGCCGAATAGCCTCTTTTCCATCCGCACCGTAATCGAGCGTTCGCTCATTCACGTACATGCCGACGAAGCGGTCAGCCATGCGGGGATCGAGATCGCGAGCAAACTGCATTGCGTATTGCAAAGCTTGTTCGCGATGATCGAGCGCGTATTGAATGCTGTCACGCAGAGCATTAGAAACGCTCGAAATCAGCTCTGGACCAAGACTTCGACGTATCGCATTGCCGCCCAGCGGCAACGGCAGCCCGGTAGTTTGCAGCCACCATTTTCCAAGATCGATCACACGGTATAGCCCGGAGCGATCATAAGTAAGCTGGCCTTCGTGAATGATCAAGCCAGCTTCGTACTTTCCCTCCAGGACCTGAGGAATAATCTGGTCGAAGGGAACAACTTCGGTTTCGATCTCCGGCGCAAATAATTTCAGCGCCAGATACGCGGTTGTAAGCTTGCCCGGCACCGCGATTTTCTTGCGCTTGATCTCATCTTCCGAGAACGCGCGCGGCGCCACAATCATTGGCCCATAGCCTTCGCCCACGCTGCCGCCGCATGTCATCAGCGCATAAGTTTTCTGCAGATAGGGATACGCGTGAAATGAAATCGCGGTCACGTCGTAGGCGCCGTCGCCCTGCATGGCTTTCTGATTCAGGCTCTGGATGTCCGACAGCGTGTGCGTGAAACGCAGGCCCGGAACCTGGACTTTATTCGTGGCGAGGCCATAGAACATGAAAGCGTCGTCAGAGTCAGGACTGTGCGCAATCGTAATTTCGCGGGTGCCGACGGCGGTCAGGCTGGACACTATTTGCTTCTCCGGAAACAATGAATGAGTCGTAGCAATCACTTTCGCGACGTAAGAGCCTGCCAACCGCGAACCGTTCCGGCTGCGAACATTACCTTGAGGACTTCAGCAAAAACGAACCAGTAGAGGCCGAAGCTGACGGCTTTTGCAAAGGAATGGGTCAGCACGTAAAGCCAGGAAACTCCGAAGGTGAATAACAATATTTCACCGGCAACACAAGCCAGGGCAGCGCGCGCAAATGCCGGCTTGCCGCGCTCGAAAATATATCCGGTCAGAGCAGCGACGAACGGATAAGCGATCAGGTATCCGCCGGTGAACCCGATAATCTGCGTTATGCCTGCTGCACCTCCGCTGAAGACTGGCATCCCAACCGCCCCTTCGGCCAGGTAAAGCGCCATCGCCGCAAACCCGCGCCGGCTGCCGAGTGCAAGCCCAACCAATAAGACTCCAAGATTTTGTACGGTCAGCGGCACCGGCGTGCCGCGGCAGCGGAATATAAATCCGGGCGCACAAAGCCACAAAAAGACTCGCGCTTATGAGGACCGCAATCTGCGTCGCGATTTCAAACGCTCGATTTCGCGGAGTCGCAACCTGGGTCGCTGTGAGTGACATTCGCTTTACCTTTCTTCAGGACTGATTGCGCCGCCCGCCTCGGGCTCGGCTTTATGAGGCGAATTATCAGCCCTTTTCAAACGCTTACGCACCTGAATGTAAGCGGACAAGCCGGCCCAAACCACGGCCCCGGCGGCGACAGCAACGATCAAAAACCACCAGAACATCCGCACGATGCTTTAGGATACCAAAAACGCGAGTTGATTGGGTCGTGCGCTTTATGGCCAGTAGATCTTCTCAGATCGATTTTCTCTGCGTAACTCAGCGCACTCGGTACTTCTCTGCGTTCTCTGCGGTTAAAGTCTTTTGACTTTCATCACTTGCCGGACATCAGCTTCTCAATCTCATCCGGCGTCTGCGGCAGCGCCTCCGTCAAGCGAATCAGCTTGCCGCTGTCGTCCACATAAAACATATCTTCAATGCGGATGCCGATCTTCTCCTCAGGAATATAGATTCCCGGCTCGATAGTGAATACCATGCCCGGCCCCAGCGGCACCGAATAGTCACCCGGATCGTGAACGTTCAAGCCGACATAATGTCCCAGGCCATGGAAAAAATATTTGCCCAGCGGCTGACCGTGCAAGTCTTTTCCATGAGTGTTGATGTAGTTGAAGGCAACGTCATGGATCGAGTTCGGCTGGTTGCGCCGTAAGTGCGACTTTCCCGATTGGAAAGCGGCGATGGCGGCTTTTTGCGCGCCCAGAACAATCTCATAGATTTCCCGCTGCCGCGGCAGTAAATTTGCCCGAAGCCGGCACGGTGCGAGTGATGTCGGAAGCGTAGAGCGAATATTCTCCAGCCGCATCCATCAGCACCAGATCGCCGTTTTGAATGGTGCCGGAATCTTCCGAATAATGAAGCACAGTGGAATTAAGTCCCGAACCCACAATCGGCGCGTATGCCGGACGCTCGCATCCCCGCTTGCCCCACTCATACTGCAGCAGCGCGGAAATTTCACGCTCCGTCATGCCTGGCTTAATGGCGCGAATGGCCGCAAGTTGCGCTGCGACTGAAGCGTTTACCGCCTTGCGGATCAATTCGACCTCGCCCGCATCCTTAACGGTGCGCAAAGAACCGAGCAACGGTCTGATGTCCTGCATACCCGGTGCCCACCGGGAAATGCGTTTGCTGTCTGCAGCCATTGGAGCGGCACTTTCGAATTAGAGTCTTCGCCGGGCGCGGGCACATCGCTGTAAATAATGCTTCGTCCCGCTAAGCAGCTTCACCAGTTCATCGCGTAAATTGTCGAGTGACTCGACTCGCTCAAACCCCGTGATCTGCGCGGCTTTCGGATCATCTGGGCCGAGCTTCGGGCCGGTCCACTTCTCCTCGGAAAAATTGCGCTTGGGCAGGAAAAGTATTTCGGTGTATGGCCGCGCAGGAGTGTCACCGCTCGCCGCTCGCTCCGCCGCTACCAGCACGGCTGCACCCGGCTCCGGCCAGCCGGTGAGGTAATAAAAATTATCGTCCGGACGGTAACCGAAAAGATCGTTGGGACCTTCGGCTTCGGGCGGCGCGAAAACCAGCGCGACGTTGCCATCCAGCTTGGCCGCAAGTTTTTCGCGGCGCGCGTGATAGTCAGACGAAGGTTGGCGATCCAGAGCACTTGAAACCGCGGTTAAAGCCGACAAAAAAACCAGACTCAGCAGAACTCTTCTCGTCACCGTCATCATCTTTCTATTTCCCCGAAATGGATTTGCTGGCGGCAATAAATGCATCCACGTTGCTCTTATCTACCAGCGTCGATCCGGTATCGACAAAGGCCGGAACTGGAGCGAAGCTGTCAGGCCCCCAGTCGGCATCGAGCGTTTTCGGCGGCTCATGATGCAGATTGTCCAGCATCATGAGGCCGACGTATGCCATGGTGTATGGCTTCTGCGAAATGGTGGCGGCGATCACGCCTTTCTGTATCCACTCGCAGCGTGTCGGGATCAGTATCCATCGCAATGATGGTGCGACCTTTGACTTTGTAATCGTTCAACACGCCTGCGACTTCCTTTCCTGACAACGCTTCCAGGCACACAAATGCGTCGATGTGTTCTTTCTTGTCGTTGGCCAGGAACTGGGTGGTGGTGTCGTAGGCTATCCGAGGGTCGCCCTTGATATCAATAATGTGCGAGAGCTTGATGCCGGGGAAAGCCTTCCAGCGCGGATTTATACCCCTGGAGTCGTTCATTCAGGTTCGACTGCTCCGGCATGGTAAAAACCGCAACCGTGCCCTTGCCCTTGAGTTCCTGCGCCAGCCTTTTTCCGCCGGTCACGCCAGCCTGATAGTTGTTGGTACCTATAAAGAAGAGGCGTTTGCTGGTCGGGGCATCGGAATCGATGGTGATTACGGGAATGCCGGCGGCGATGGCCTCGTTGATCGAATCCTTAATCACTGCCGGGTCGGCGACGGAAACCAGAATGCCGGATGGCTTTTTCTGAATGACCGCCTCGAAGGTGGTGCGTTCTGCGCCCGGATCATACGTGTCCGGTCCGTTGAACGCGTATGCCACGCCCAGCCGGCTGCCCGCCTGGCTGAACCCAGCCGCAGCGGTTTGCCAATACGGCACTTTAACGTTCGTGGAGATCAAGAATGTAAGTTTCGCCGCTGTGCCCGTTCCCGCAACCCGAAAGCACCACCAGCAAAGCCGCCAACGAACTGAAAGGGCCAAACCACGGTAGCTCATAGAACCTCCCTCGAGGAATGCAATGGAAGCGAAACGCATTCTAACTCTGCGCTGTTGAAATGAAAAGAAACAGCTATCGGAGCAGGTTCGCAGCAGAAAAGAAAAGCTTTTAACCGCAGAGTTCGCAGAGAACAGCCAGAGATCGCGGAGGACGGCAAAGGCTTGGTTTTTCTCTGCGCTCTCTAGCTCTTCTCTGCGAACTCTGCGGTTAAAAGCTTTTGTCTGCGGTTGAAAGCTTAGATTTATACCTTCACACGCCAACAGGGAAAGGTTTAGTGTGACTTTCAGAAGCGCTCAGAGTCAATCCAGCGAATCGCCCTTGCAGCAAAGACATTAAGCCTGTGTACCAGTAGCCGACGACGAACAACAACAGAAACGGCACGGTCAGATAGTTTTCGTTCTGCACCGCGTAAATGACGGTGAGCGCAAAGTAGCCGCCGATCAGCATTTCGATCCACGGAACCCATCCCAGCCGCTTGCGGTACTTCGCGGCTTGAACTTTGTCCTTCTTCGATTCCACCCGATACTTCGGGGTGCGCGCGAACGCGGTCTGCTTTCCAACCAACGCTTCGATTACGGCGATCGTATTGGTTACGGTGAGCCCTATTCCCAGCGCCATCAAGAACGGCAGATACAGCAGCGCCCGCGGCCAGTTCTTAGGGAAAAGTTCGCGCTGCGATACCAGATAAAAACTTGAAATCGAAAATGTCGAAGCCAGAAAGAGAGGCACATCGATGTAAAGCATCTGAAACCAGCCCTGGTAAAAGCGAATGACCATGGCCGGCAGCAACAGCACCGACAAAACCACCATCAGCGGATAACTCAGGTTTGCCGTCAGGTGATACCAGGACTCGAGCTTCACCTTAAATGGCTGATCGCTTTCAAGCACGCGCGGCAGAATCTTCTTTCCGGTCTGAATCAGTCCCTTGGCCCAACGCGCCTGTTGCGTTTTGAACGCAGTCATTTCGACCGGCAGTTCAGCCGGACACTCCACATCCTGCAGATAAATAAATTTCCATCCTTTTAGCTGGGCGCGGTAAGAAAGATCGGTGTCTTCGGTCAGGGTGTCGTGCTGCCATCCGCCGGCAGCTTCAATCGCGGTTCGCCGCCATACCCCGGCGGTGCCGTTGAAATTGAAGAACACGTTATTGCGCGCACGCCCGGAATGCTCCAGCACGAAATGTCCATCCAGCAGAATCGCTTCCACTTCAGTCAGAAAAGAATAATGGCGGTTGATGTGCGTCCAGCGGGTCTGCACCATGCCGATATTTTCAGCGGTAAAGTGATGGATCGTGCGCTGAAGAAAATCCGGCGGCGGCACGAAATCGGCGTCAAAGATGGCAATGAATTCGCCGCTCGCCGATTTCATTCCCTCATGCAGCGCGCCCGCCTTGAATCCTTCGCGATTGGTGCGATGGTGATAGGTGACCGGGTATCCCTGCGCGGCGATAATGCTCGACCAGTCCGCGCGCCACGGCTACGGTTTCGTCGGTGGAGTCGTCGAGAACCTGAATCTCAAGCCTGTCGAGCGGATAATCCAGCTGACATACCGCCTGCAACAAACGGTCGATCACAAACTGCTCGTTGAAATATCGGGAACTGCACCGTAACCCGAGGCAGCTCAGAAAATTTCGCCGCCGGCTCGGTGGTGCGGTTTTTCTTGTTCCGGTAGTAGAGATAGACCAGGGTATAGCGGTGCAAACCATAGCTCGCAAGCAGGACCAGCACCACGAAATACGGAATCAGCAGCGCCATGTCGAAGGCATTGGCGTGGTAAAGCCCTTTAAACGTGGTGTCAAAAAAATGCTGGCGGACGTATTGCGAAAGCCCGTGCTGGGCAAGAAAAACGGCGAGAAATGCTGGTGCAGGCACCATCTTTAAGGGAGCGTCTACCAGGAGAAGCGCCGACCGCTGGAGTTGTTATTGTACTAAAGTTGATGACCGAGGCGGAGCCTGCCAGCCCAGCTGTCAGAATGCTGCGGCCCGAGTCTCAGGCGCAAGGTCTAGCTCAACCTAGTCGCCGAATCTGACCGCCGCGCGGGCCTTTGCCTTGGCCGCTTCTTCTTCGCGGTTCTTAGGAGGCGCGGTGGTTTCGAGCGAACGCAAAAGTCGGGCTGAGACCTCGCTGACTTCATCTATCGCGCGCAGGAAACGCAGCTTCATTCGCCTTCGACGGCTTAGTGAAGCCGCTGATCTTTCTCACGAACTGAAGCGATGCCGCCCGAATCTCGTCATCCGTAACTGGCGGATCGAAGTTGAAGAGCATCTTGATATTTCTGCACATGCACCTATTATGCCTTCGCTTGGTGCAGTTTGCAGAGCTCTGGTGCCGCCATCATTGGAGCCGACTTTGCTGTGGATAATCCCTTCCTCTTCAAGACCAAGAGCGATGTGGTGGCTAGTATCGAACGCATCATGCGGCCCGGTTGATCGGTCACACCTGCTCGTGTTCACGCTCGATGTTCCAGTCTAAGACTCAGCCGCATCGTGGCCACTGCAGCCAGTGCATTGACCGCAGGTTCGCCACCGTGGCGTCAGGGCTACAAGAACATGACTCGGCAAAACGCTACGCTTCAGACGTCTTCCTAGGAGGTCGCGAGGATGTTCTCGATAGAGCGGTCGCCATCGACTATGTACGCCACAGCCTAGAGCTGGCTCACAAGTCCGAGAGTGAACTGTCTGCGGCCTTCAACATTGAACTCAGCCGTGCCGTTCGCCACTTTGAAAGGCGGAGCGATGCCGCTCGCGACATCATTTCCATGCACAAACGGCAGGGGGAAGTCGTCAGTCGTGTTCTGGAGCAGGAACTGCGCGCAAACGCGGCTGAGATTATGGTGGGACCCTAAATCCAACATCTTTGCTCACTATGGTCGCCACGCGGCAACATTTACCTGCGAGCCACCGACCTTTTGTTGTGGCCCCGGAAGACGACAGTGCAACGGGGAGAGCCGCAGGCCCTGGCTCCGATCAAACGTCCGTGGCGGAGATATTGGCATCCCTCCAGAACCTTCATGCAAAAATCGATGCTGGAGCTGTGCGAAGAGTGCCGAAGAACATAAATGCAAGACCAAAACGTCGCGACTCAATTCTATTTGCAGCGATCACCCTCGGACTTGAGGGAATGAGTATTGTGCTTTCCTGAGGACCATCGGGTAAGTCCGAGGTGGAAACGCCCTGCCCAAGCAACTATGACACGGGCTATAAGGCTGGCCAACCTTGCCGGAAGAAGATTCAAGACGAAAAGTGTCGTGCAAAAGCGCGGATGAAAGACTACTACCCAAACCCAGCACTCGCTGATGCTTTCAACTTTTACCTGCCAGATATATTCGAGGAACTGAGCATCCAGCTCAACTCGCGCAACTCACTTCCCACGAGTAAAAATTTGACATCTCTAAACCCCCGTAAACAGTAGGCAATCCAGTTATTTTCACTCGCGGGTATCAGAGTCATGTTGTGCTGAAATGCACCTTGAGCTGAATATTTCCTCAGTCTTCGGTCAATACGCACGCATTCAGAGTGCAGAAGTCAGCGATAGTGCGCGGCCTGACTGAACAGTGGTTACTGTAACCGCCGCCAGGAAGCGAGGTCTTAAATGTACGAGTGGCTAACGCTCGAAGAGGCCGCCGGCTATCTGAAGGTGGAGCGCCGCACTCTCGCGTTGTGGGCACGCCAGGGAAAAGTGCCAGCCCACCGGCTTTCAGGTGTCGAACGCTGTGTTTGGAGATTCCTGAGAAACGAATTGGATGCTATGCTGCTTGCGTCATCCGCTGTCTCTGCTGAAAAGGAGGCAGCATGTTAAGAGCGCAGCGACACACACGTGGGTCTGTCCGCTTCGATAGAAGACGCAAGACCTGGAATTACCTTTGGTACGAGGCCGGCAAGCGCCGGTCAAGGTTGATCGGTACAAAGCAGGACTACCCAACGAAGGCGGCGGCGTGGAAAGCATTGGAGTCCATGAAGCCGGAAATGAGAACCGATACGGCGCAACCGAACACCGCGCCGATAGTCCACAACCTTTTTGAGCGATACAAGGCAGAGAAGATGCCTGAGCGCAGAAACACGAAGCGGACTTACATCGTGTGGTTCAAGCATTACATCCTCACCAAGTGGGGAACGTGCGCCATTACCGATGTGCAAGCTCGCGCCGTGGAACTGTGGTTGCAATCGCTTGACTCGCTCCACGGTCAAGGGCGCATGTGCGCGGATTGCTCCGAACCTTATGGGACTATGCCATGTGGTCGGTGACATTCCGGTCAACGCAATCCAATGGAGCTGGTCACGGTTAAAGGTGCAACTAAGCGATTGAAGAAACCGCGTAGCCTTACCGTTGATGAGTTTCAAAAGTTCATCCAACATCTGCAAGATCCATTCCGTTTGATGGCTCTGCTATGTGTTAGCTTCGGCCTGAGAATCAGTGAATGTCTTGCCCTGAAATGGTCCGATATTGATTGGCTGAATCAACGCTCGGTATCGAACGCCGGATAGTGCAGCAAACCGTGGATAGCCCGAAAACTGATGAGTCTCAGCGCAAGATGACCGTGGATTCTGCAACGTTGGATGCTCTAAAACTCTGGAAACAGTCTTCGCAATTTTCAGAGCCGCACGATTGGATTTTCGCTAGTCCCGCTTCGCTTGGCCGTTTGCCTTGGTCATACGCGCAAGTTTGGGACTACTACTCGAATGCCAGCAGGGACGCGGGAATCGGGCACGTCAGCACTCACGTTCTCCGGCACACATACAGGTCGTGGCTAGACGCTGTGGGAACTCCAATCGCAGTACAGCAGAAAATGATGCGCCATACAGACATCAGAACCACATTGAACATTTACGGTGATGTGGTAACTGATGAGATGGTGCAAGCTGGCAGCAAAGTGGCGAAACTGGCCCTAAACGGAGCGCAAACAGAGCGAAAGGCTAGTTAAATCTTTTAGAAT
>CAWISI010000005.1:0-801522 GCA_963838785.1 uncultured Acidobacteriota bacterium | reverse complement strand
CTTCTCTAACTTACTTCAACCATCGTATTGCTATGTTTCATCGCCTGAAGCTTTTCGTTATCCGGCCAAGAAACGGTCAACAAAAATGCGGACTCTTCGAGAGCCTCCACATCATGTTTGATCGATGCCGCCCAGCGTCAGCACATTGCCCGGCCATAGATCGCGTGCGTCTCCTTGTATGGTGAAGCGTATCGACCCCTTTGAGGCATACACGGAGATTGTGCCATCAGCATGATGTTCCTTTATCATGGCTCCTCTTTCCATCGAGATCAGCACGATCCTGAGGTCTGATTTCTTAAAGAGGGTTTTGGCATAATGGCCCGGACTACACCCACGGCTTTTTCTGATCCGAATCCGCCATCTCCTGTGCAGTGTCAAACTGCACGAGATCCTTCAGCATGGTTCCATCTTCGGCAAAACCTTCCGTCGTCATATGTTCCATCCTCTCTCCTCAACTTCGATGCGGTCTCGCTGAGTCTGTAAGTCCACAAAAAGCCCGTTTCAGCTGCAGGTGCCCGAGCGGCACCGCAACGTGTTCACCCATTCCATCACTCCAGTACGTTGCTTGCGTTTTGGAGTGCGTGTGCGGAATGACCTTAAATGTTCGGAAGCAGATCGAAATATTCATCATCTTCGTTCGACCCGCCCTCGCCTTTGCCAAGTTGCTTCTCGGATTCGATGAACTCTATTCGTTCAATCCATTTGACCATCTTGTATCCAAGCTGGTTCTCAACGCGCAGCCGGAGCGGAGCGCCATACTCTTCGTCAGCGGCGCGCCATTCATCTCAGAAGCAAGCAGGCATTCCGGCTTAAGCACATTTTCCAAACTCTGCGTATCGTAATACCGGCCGCCATAAAGCGCTTCGCCAAAGGAAAAGAAAGCTACCGTCTTGGCCGACGGCTTCGGCTTGACCAGTTCGATCAGCGTCTTCATCGGCAACGCCGTTCCATTGTGCGATACCGGACCATCCCTGGATGCAATGATGCATGGTGATGTGCTCGTCTTCTCCCAGCGCCTGGATCTCCGATAACGATAAGCTCCACGGGGTTCTCCACCAGGCCGCCAACCTTGAGTTTGAAATCGCGGAAATTGTCCGCCGCCATTTGTTTCCAATCCTCGCGAACCGGCATCTTGCCGTTCGGCCAGAAGTACGGCGAGATCTGATCCTTTGTATATCGGTTCCTTGGAACGAGTCGGTTCAGAGTAGCCAGGCGTATCGGCAGTGAGATCGCTTTTTGCACGTGCTGCAGCAGGCGCGGAAACTTCCACGAAATGTAATGGGCCGCGATCCACGAAGCAAGCACCACCGCAAGTGCCACAAAGCCAAGGATCATCCCCAGCGGCCGGACATTGTCGGTTCCCAGAACGATGTGGTTCATATTTCGCTCAAACCCGGTCGCGGCCACCAGGGCGACGTGAACGACAAGAAACCCAACCCAGGCGAGCATCATCAGGAAAGTGGATGGAACGCGCGCCTTGTCTTCCGCCAAATATCCGGGGAAACCACGGAAAATGATTCACCATTGCAGGCGACATCGCCGCACCGGCCACAATCGAAATCGGAGCGAACATGAAGACGACGAAGAAATACGCGATCTGCTGCAGTGCGTTATAGGCGTAAAAGCCGTTGGGCTCGGGCGGAAAATGGAAATTTGCGTAATGGACAAACGTGCCCAGGCTTGCGGCAGGATCGTCCACGATGTCGGCACCACCTCGTCCCATTGCCCGATATGAAAAGCAGCGGAATAAAAATCAAACCCGTGATGATGAAGCCATATACATCGATGAAATGCCACGATCGCGCCACTCCGACGGTGTGCCGATATCCCGGCAAACCGAATATGGGCGAGATGTAACGCGCATCGTCCTTTGCCGTCCACATGCGGTCTTTCGGAACCTTCAGTGGCGTGAATCGAATCCATTCCGTGCCCGGCGTGCAGTCGTTATTGAAATAAAGCCGCGGATGATCCATCAGGATTGAAAGGCCGCTGCGGACCAGCATCATCAGAAAAACAAAATTGAAGAAGTGTGCCCAGCGGAGCCACCACGGAAAACCGTGCACCCCGGCAAACGTGGCTGGGTTAAATTGTGGTATCCGGAGCCAGATACGGCAACCCGTAAATGGCCGCCTGCCCCCATGCCAGCACCAGCGGAATCAGCGCAAGACAAACCGCGATTACGACAAACGATGGCCTGATCCAGATGCGAAACCGCCGGTCCGGCGGATAATGAACGGCCTTATGCGCGGCATCGAATGCGATCATGCGACCCTTTGTTGGTTTTCTAGCTGGCAAGATACTGACCGCGATCACGGGTTGTGTACTGCGCAGCTTGAGCCGTTGGGGCTCCAGTCAATATCCCGGACTATGAGTCGGTTCATGCGCGATTGAGTGCCTTGCCTGAGTGGTGCACAATGGCTGGTTCTCCCGGGTGGTGGTCAGTTTCGCGCACGCTGTACATTGTGTTATCTGCGTTGGTGCCCATCTCGTGCACACCAGTGACCGTGCCATGGCCGATCGCACTGCGGTAATGCCATGACACCTTGGTACCGACGGGGATTGTCTTGAACGCTTTTTTGTCAATCGCCATATTATCATCTCTCCTGAGATTCGATAGAATTTGAAGTCGCAAGCGACGTCTCCATCAGTTGCGGCGTTAAATCGCCACTTTGCGCCGCCTGTGATGATGATGCTCTGTGACGCTGCGTTAGCTCTGGTCAAAAGAGCACATAATGAGATCGTTTTCACGGCCGGGCGACCAGCGCATTTTGACCTACATCCACCAGCGAATCCAATCAAATCTCCGCTGCTTCATGAGGCTACATGCGCGCCACTTAGATCAATAGGCATACTCTCTCGATGGGTGCGTGTCGCGACTCCAATTGCGGACCCTTATGACGACCTGGCAGTGTCGCTCAGCGATTTACGTACTTCAATTTGTCCCCTCCCGTATACGAGCCTTCAGGCAGGGCTGCGGATGAACAGCCGGTCCGTTGATGACGGTGCCGTCTTTCAGCGCAAACCGCGAAGCGTGCCAGGGACAGACGATGCTCTCACCAATCAGCTTGCCCTCCGAAAGCGGCGCGCCGAAGTGAGAACACGTCCCTGCCAAGGCGAACACCTGGTCGCCACGGCGGACAAGTAAGATAGGTACGCCATTATGTTGGGCGCGAGTTGGCTTGTCTTCCTCCAGTCCGGAACTCGACATTACGGGCACGAACTGGTCCGGAAAGACTTCACCATCCGTACGATCTACACCCACTCGGTGTTCGTAAACCATCTTTCCGCCGAGATGGGCCGCGATGGTCATAACCACCTCGCCCAAGGCAGCGGTTACGCGTCCGGCGGTGCGAGATTTCTTCCTTCGAAGGATGAGGGATGCGGCGAACAATGAGGTGGCGCCCAGATTGAGGAATCCATGAATCATCCCGACGCGGCGAGCTGGCGGATCAACGTCTGACCAATCGACCGCACCCGCCGCAGCCGCACCGACTGCCCCAACCAATCCTATGGCGATTGACACGTCCGCGGCCAAAGCAAATTCGCGACGGTCTGTGAGCAGTTCCAAGCCGTCGAAGAGCAGCGCTATCGTCCAAGCACCGATCGGCACATCGGTGAGGACGACATGCAGCGGCTCTCCAAGCCAGGTGCCATTTAGAAAGTTCCTGACCTTTTGTGCGGTTTCCGACCCGCCTGCATACAAAGCCCTATCAAGGGTCTTCTGCAATCTCTCGTCGATCTGCTTGAGATCCGGCTTTTGACTTTTTTCGGGACGAATGCCCGTCGCGTCTTCAATCGCCATCGGATATCTAACCCCGCTGCACCAGTGAGATGAACCATCGCCGGACGGAGTTATCCTATAATTCGCAGCAACGCTGCATGCGCGAACGCAATACCAACCGAGCGAAGCGATGCGGATCGCAGCGTCTTCGTAAATACCAGGGCGCATTCCAGATGCATTCAGCCGGTTGATTATGGCTGATCACGTGATGTCGAACTCGGTGAATTGTCTGCAAATCGAGCTGATCGTCCGTCTTGATCCGCACGAAGCGATGTGTGTTTTCCGACCTAGCTTTGGAGAGCGCGCTTCGGTTCTTCAGGGGGCGGCCGGCGGCATACTGCCGATGAAGAGAAGTCGCTGTTTTCGCGCTCTGATTGCGCGCAGTTGCTTCCGGCAAAGGCCTATCAGCTAACCGACGGTGCGGTGCTGATGGGAGTAAGCTGCTCACAGGGCGACCAATGAATGTACTTGTCCTGAATGGCGGATCGTCTTCGATCAAGTTTTCAGTCTTCAAGGCATAGGAAAATCAAAGTTTCACGTCACGTGCAAAGCTTAGCTATATCGCTCGACTTACAAGCCAAACAATTGTGGCAGGATGAATGGGTGCTCGCTACTATTTAGAATGCCTTTGGGGCAATTCGGCGCACCCATGTCATTCTTTTGCCAGTTGAATCCAAGAGTGGGTCTCGGCCGAAATCACGCTTGATCGATTCGCTCCAACGTCGCTGTTTGGGACGTGACCGTCGCTCCTGTCCCAGGATGGCGAAGACAGCGTCGAACGTTTGGTGCATGGTGCGGGGGGCAAATAGGCCAAAGCTTCGGACCGCATGCCGATAACGCTCCGGAATGTGCTGACTCCAACGTTCAATGAACTCCTCAGGCGAGCACTCGACGAAGACCTTACGATGCAGCTTCTTGTCCTTGTACCAAAATCTGACGATTCCCTCGCTTATGTAGGTCGCTCTCTTCTGCGCAATGGGTGGTCGCCTTACGTATCGGCCCGCATATCTCAAGAACTGATCCTTGGACTCGAAAGACTGGATTTTGATGCTCCACCAACGTTTTTCCTGCTCACTAAGGATGCCTTCGATTTGATCCGCGTTCGACGCCGAAGCGAGCTGACCGGCATGCAGAGCTGTCCGGAGCAATTTGATGACTGCCTTGCGCCAGCTATCGAGCAACCCGTCCCGCTCGTAATAAACTGTCTCCTCCCAAGAGCTGGAGCGACCACTAAACCCTCCAGCTGTGACCATGGTGTGGACATGGGAATTGAATTCCAACTTGCCGTTGAAGGTGTGGAGGATGGCCATTACTCCAACGCGCAGCCCTGATATGATACTGATGCGAATTTGGATAACTTTGGCTGCTAGAGGGGAGAGCGCTGCAACGAGGTGAGGGTTGTTCCGGAAAATGGGCCAAAGCACATCGGGCATCGTGAACGTAATGCCCTTATAGCTAACGTCTGGTAAGGCGGCCCAGCGCTCGCGCTGCCACTGCACGGTGGCGCGGTAGCCGCAACTCGAACATGGCCGAGATTTGCATGTGTGGCAGAGCACCCTTTCCTCGCCATCCGACGCAAAGACTTCAGCACCCAACTCGACAGTGCGACACTGCAAGGCTTTCGCGAATGCCGAGCGAACAGCGGGTCGGGTCTTACACTGGTCCCAGTACGGACGTGTTTGGGCGAGTATGTTCTTAAGCGGATCGCGTTGTCTCATCGAGTTGCAACTCCCATTGTGGATTGCTTTGTTCTAGTACCTCGTTGCTGGCAGAAATCGTTATGCGTCCGGAGCGGCCGCGACTCACCAGGACTGAGCCAGGGAATCGTGATTCGTACTGCTGCAAGGCAGTGAGTATAAAAGCCGTGTGCGGACAGGGCTTCGGCTTGCTGTTCCGCCTGAGACTATGCCGAATGACGACGTCGATCGCCCGTTCTTCAATAGAACGGGTAAAAGCCTTCACCTGGTTCGTTATCGGCAGCTTGCAAAAACCAACAGCCTTGTTGATCGTCAAGGTACCGTCTCGCAATGCAGATAGGAGACACGGGGGGGCCGCCTTGAGAAGAATTTTCACATTGCTGACATTGCGAGCACCCACTCCGGCGATTAGAGCTATCTCGCGCCGAACGTCGATATGTTGAAGGCTTGGCAACTTTGCCGAACGCTTGTATTTGCCCCCGTCCTGCATGTTCTTGACTGCTCGACGCTGAATATGCGGCTCCAGGGTGAGGGCAAGGCGAGTTCTGACAAACGCGTTCCATCCACGCTGCGGCTTGTGATGGGAGAGAATGAATTGGAGCGATTCTTCCTCGCCTAAAGCGTATTCGATGCATGCGATCTCGCGCTTCTCATGCCGCAGTGCAAACTTCCAACGGCCAAAGCCCGCAAGGATGATGCCATCGCTTGAGATTAGAATCGGCGTTGTGGCGTGCTGTTTGAGGCGCTCGGCTTCGTTCAATTCACCTGCCGCGTCCATGCAATCCAATTCGTGTAAGGCAGGATGAATACGCAAATTCTTGGGATCCCGGATGACGGAGCAGCCTTGTAAACGACCAGGAATCGAATGAGGCCTCAGATCGGTACATCTTTGCTGTGGCGATTTGCCCCCATCCTTGATGCCTCCCAACTGCGAAGAATCTGGGGGACCGGCTTTCCCTTGTTGTACTTCCGAGTTTTCAAACTGGAAATCCATGTCTTTAGGAATGATCCGAGATTGGCTCTTAAGGGGGCGCCCGCGCAATATGTCAATTTTCGCCGCGAGTAGAAACCAACGTTATATTTAGGCAAAATGCGGACTTGACCCACGAAGTTTTTTACTCGCGATACGCGAGTTGCGCGAGTAAGTCGGACCCAGAAGAAGCAGACGGTCTCGATTCCGTATCAAAAGAGCGGCAATGAACAGCTTCTCTTTGGACCATCTTCGAGTTAGGATGTGTTGCTTTTGCGACGGCATCCTAATGGGCTGCATCTAGGCGCTGTCTATCAGAGGAGAGTGGCAGTGGGACACACCCGATTAGGGAAGCTTCCGAAAACGCAGAAGTGGCAGGATCTCGTCAGCCGCATTGCGGGATCCATGATAGGCGGTGGCGTATTAAGTGCCGCCTCGTATATGGAAGCCATTGCGGCTGAGACTCTTGAAGCTAGCAGACAGGGACTCGACAACGCGAAGCACGACTCCGGAGTTCATTATGCCTTCTACCTCCTGACACAGGTCACTCTCGCCTCTCGCAGCGCAAATTGGGAAGAGGCATTGGCCCGTCACAAAATTCGCTTAGCGAACGACAGCACGGTCTTCGACCTTACGTGCGAGGTCCAGGCGGCCATCGATCGACATGTCAGCGGAAGTGCCTCCGGCGCAACCGACCTTAGTGAAATGGCACAACAGTCGGTCGGCGAGACATTGATGAGCCTTGCAGGAACGCGCTCGGCAAATCTCTTCGGTGACGGCGGCGAGGAAGTCAAAAACACAGTACGCGGCTTTTCCACGAAAAAAGGTTTTGGCGAACTGGGGCAGCGTTTCTTCGGCCGCTTCGTCGCCCGTTTTCTTAACTTCTATTTGAGCCGAGCGACTGCCGCGGCCTTGGGCGGACCGCGATTGCCAGACCTTTCCGATATTTCCGATTTCAACGAGGCGCTTCGGACACACTGTGATCAAACTGCCCGCATCGTGCGCGATTTCTGCGGCGAGTGGTACTCCAAGACTGCGTATGAAAAGGGCATCTCTCCTGAGAATACCTCCAGGTTCGTTGCGGTGGCAGTCAGGAAGCTAAGTAGTGAACTTGAACATCAAGGAGGCGAAGCCTGACAGCATCGCGCCTCTTCCTTTGTAGCGGGGCCAGTATCGCAGCGAAGGATCCAATCGCTGCGGGAAGAAAGCCTATTCATCTAGATGCTGTAGGACGTAAGCCGAATGTACACATACGCTTTGAGAATGTGGCCAGAGTCTTTCGTCAGAACCTGTCACCACGCCTGATCGACTTCCTGGAGATCGCCTCTTATGTATACAGTGCAGATTGTGCGACACCAAGAGGCAACAAGTGGACGGACAATGACAGCACGGAACCATGGAGTCGCGATTTTTCCTTTGTAATACCGGTGCGGGACATGGACTTCTGGGCACGGGCAGAAATTCAGTATCTGATCGAGGAGATCCTGAATTTCCTATCGAACGATAAATACTCCTTCAACTTCGTGGCTCTGGGGCGTGATCGTTCGGAGCAGTCCTATTTCGACTTCGGCGATTCAAAGGATTGGTCCTTTCATCATCCTGATCGGGTCATCATGTTCTCCGGGGGACTTGATTCGCTAGCCGGAGCTGTCGACACTGCAGCTGCCGGCGGAAAAGCCGTATTGGTCAGCCACCGTTCGGTATCCACAATTGATACACGTCAAAATGCACTGTTCCGAGAGTTGCAGCAGCTATATCCTGGCCAACTGATCCGGGTGCCAGTCTGGGTCAACAAAGCTGAAAAGTTTGGGCGTGAGTCTACACAGAGAACGCGATCTTTTCTGTTCTCGGCTGTGGGAACGCTCGTGGCGCATTCCATTCAGGCGAATGGCGTGCGCTTTTATGAAAATGGGGTGGTTAGTCTGAATCTGCCCATCGCACAAGAGGCGCTCCGCTCCCGTGCCTCTAGGACGACGCACCCACTGGCCCTGCACCTGCTCTCGAGGCTCCCCCGAACCCCTTTACTGATGCCGAGCTTCGCTGGTTGTGCTTTAGGCGGCCTTGCCGACGGACCTGACCACAGACACCGGCTCATGAAATCGCTTCACTGCCAGTATCGTTAGTCCCACGAAAATAACCAGCACCGCCAGCTGGGTCACGGCAAAGGGCGCTTCTTTTTGAGTCGGAGCCACTGCCCTGAGAGCCGGCACCTTCTCGAAAAGCTGAACTATCAGAACGAAACAATTCAGGTAAAGCGCAATTGCGGCGCACACAACGTAGGTCGCGCGCCAGCCCCCCGTCATATGGCGTGCATAGCGTGCAATCAGGGCGATGCCCAGCACCACCATCGATATCACACCTAAATTGAGCGCCGGCGTCACACCGTGGAATGGAAAACCGAATCCGGTCACGGTGGTCAAGATTGTTGTGCTGAGGAACAAGGCTGTCCAGTTGTCAAGCCGTTTGAGAGCGAGCAATCCATACATCACCACCAATCCGGAACCGATTGCGATCAGGCTGATAGCGACGTGAATCACGGTGTAAGTGTGCAGGCTCATTCCAAAAATCATTGAACGTCCTTTCAGACGATGAATGCAGGCGCAGGTATCCTACTCCGCCGCGTAGGAATTCGCCATATGGAAAATGTACTGCAGGGAAAAAAAGCCTCGCCAACACAACGCGATCCGGCTGCCGCAGCCGGACGGGCTATCCGATGGTTGTGGCTCCGCGGCGCTTCTCCCACCAGACTTTGGGATCGGCAGGTCGCTCCAGCATAGTCGACAATTCTTGTTTAATCTCCCGCAAACGATTGGTGCGAGTTTCAAGCGCCGACTGGTCTAGCGGGCCATGATCGCTCTTGTTCGAATACTTGGCGTTCATGTTCCGAAGATCGGTAATTTCCTGCCGGAGGTTCGAGAGGTGTTCTGCAATGTAAGTCATCTCCTTCATCATACGCTGAGTTGGCCAATATCCCTATTTTTGCCAAAACCAGAAGACACAGGCATGGCGCGAATCCGGACAGCGAAGGGCACTCTCGGCCAGTAAGCCTTATCAATGCTATTCTCTCGGCATCATGGACGCGCATGGCATTACTCCCATCTTGAATGTATCCGACATAAGCGCCAGCTTTGCATGGTTCGCCCAATGGGGCTGGCAGAAGATGTGGGACTGGGGCACGCCTGCAACCTTTGGCGCAGTGCGCTCCGGCAAGTGCAACATCTTTCTCTGTCAGGGCGCGCAAGGCGGACGCGGCCGGGGTCGGAACACCACCACTTTTCAAGTAGAGGGAGACGAAGCCGGCGATAAAGGCGTGTGGATGTCGGTGTGGGTTGACGACGTTGACTCAGTACACAAGCAATGCGTTGCCGCCGGCCTTGAAGTGACCTTTTCACCGCATGACATGCCGTGGCGCGTCCGCGAAATGCATGTCCGCCATCCGGATGGGCATGTGTTTCGGATGAGCCAGGGCCTGGACCACGAAGATTAAATCCTGGGGCATCGAACAACATGGCCTTCGACTACAACCTACAACGCTTCCTGGACGCGCAACAACCGGTGATCGCCAAGGCCACCGCAGAACTTAAGCAGGGCCGAAAGCACGGCCACTGGATCTGGTTCATCTTCCCGCAGCTTAAAGGCCTCGGACATAGCGCTAACTCTGATTTCTACGGCATCTCAGGTTTGCCCGAGGCGGCCGCGTATCTCAAGCATCCAGTGCTCGGTACCCGATTGATCGAATGCACCCAATTAGTGAACGCCATTGACGGCGGTTCTGCGGAGGAAATCTTTGGCGAAACCGATGCCATGAAATTTCGATCCTGCATGACGCTGTTCGCCAAAGCCTCGCAGGACAATCAAATTTTCATCGACGCAATCGACAAATATTTCGCCGGCGAATTTGATCCGCTGACCGTGGAATATCTGCAGCGATGATCGAGCCTCAAATATTCCTTCTGGCGAACAGCAGGTCTAAACACATCGAGCGGTAAAGGCTCCGGAGCACGGGGCCGCCCCAGAGTCGGCAGCTCTGTTGGAGCTAGTAGTGAAGACAACCACCTTAGTACTGAACGCCGTAGCCATGGCTCACAGGTGCGGTTGAGAAGCTTTGATCTTTCCGCTGCGGATGGCGGCAGTGAATTTCTCATAGTCTTGGGTCGTCTGGTCGGCATACGCAAAGGCAAACTTTGCCAGGGCTTTGTCCCAGCGTTCAGTGGCGCCTAAATATCCGGCAAGCACCGCGGGATCGCCTGAGCGGGCATGCCCTTTCGCAAGAACTTCTCCGCAGGTGATGGCATATTCAGTCAAACCCGCTCCGACTAAATCTTCGTCTGAGATTGAAGCTTTGTGATCGCTGAGTTGCCGCACCATGTAATCGGCGCCGGCGATTGAGGTCCATCCCAGCATGATGTCGGATTGCACTTGCAGCATGCGTTGCCCATGCACAACGCGTTGGCCCTGATGCATGGCGGTTTCGGGGGATTTCAGATAGGGTGCATAGGCCGACTGCACCGCTTCTTTGATTTGCAGAAAAAGCGGATCGCGAGCGCCTTCGCCGGCCGAGATGGAGCACCACATAATCGTTGCGTGGCCACGCTTCCGGTGCCGACGATTTTGAATGCGACATCGACGGGCCGATAGAAATCCAACGCCGCCTGGCTGCATCCGGGCAGGTTTCGCGATAGGTTTTGATCGATGCAGAACCTGCCTGGCCTTCGATTTTGAGGGATGCGTCAAGACCGGTTTCATTTCTTTGAAAACCCGTTTTGCGTCCGCGCCGGACTGTGAGTTTCGCTCAGCGTATGCTGGGGAGTTGCCCGCTCTGCGCGCTGCAATACCGAGACCCCGGTGCTTCCCAGGAATTGCCGATGAATTCTGTATTTGTGGACTTCGAGGCAGGTCATCCGCGAAAAATCTGCCATCTTGGTGCGATAAGTTTGTGCGCAGGTCATCACTGCATCGCGGCATTGATGTTCGGAATTTCCCGCCTCACGGCCGGCTAGAACCAGGCTGGCTGCCAATCTTTTCAGGTCCCACTCCCAAGGCGCGCAAATGGTCTCGTCGAAATCGTTGATGTCGAAGATGAGCCGCCCGTCGGGTGCCGGCGTACGCACCGAGGTTGCGAAGCGTGGGCGTCGCCGCAAATCTGGACGAGAATTCCGGTGTCGGGCAATGTGGCCAGATCGGCCGCCATGACCGGCACGCTCCCGCGAAAAAAACTGAACGGGCAAACCGCCATGCGGCCCATCTTGACCGGAACCAGTTCCTTAATGCGCTGGCGATTGACCTCCAGAATGATTTCGATTGGATCGTGCTTACGCCGGCCGGCGTCCCAGTGGGCCTGGTCAGAGCGTTTGAGCTTGTGGCGCAGCTTTTGCCCGAACTCCAGTCTTTCCTGCACGACTGCGATCAGGCGCGATCATTAGCGAACTCCTGCAGCCGGTCTTTTCGAGCGCGGCTTCGAATGCATCGAGAGAAAGCGAGCGCAGAAGGTTGCGGCGCAGACCGCGCTCCACCTCGGCCAGTCGCTCGGCGGCAGAGGAAAGCCATGCGAAATCGGCGGATTGCGACAGCTTCTGCAAGTTCTCCAATCACGTCTGTGTTCCTGACCAAAGCCGGAGACTGTGACTCAAGAAAGAGCAGATCCTGCAGAAGCGAATAAATGCAGCGCAGTAGCGACTTCGATTTTTTCCCTGCCCTCGGCGCCGGCGCGATAGGTTTCGGTGATCTTAAACAATTCGCTGTGATCGCCGGATTGCAACGCGGTGCGCAGGATGACGAGCGCATTGCGCGCGGGCAGCGACATAGGCGTCGAGATCGAAATTTCGCGCCCGCCCGACCGCGCCCTCAGAAAGCCGCGCCACGAGTGATCTTTGTTGCGGCTTCCACTCCGGACGATGCTTCGCTAGATAATCCTCGATCTCTGCCAGCGAAAGATTTCGCAACTGCAGAGTCATGGTGCGGGAACGAATGGTCGGCAGCAGCTCTCCCGCATTTTCCGTCAGCAGAAAAATGGTCGCGAAATCCGGCGGCTCTTCGAGAATCTTTAGCAGCGAATTCGCGGCTTCTTTCATGAATGCGGAATCGGTGAAGATGAACACGCGCTCCCGGCCTTCCGACGGGCGAAAATAAATGGATTCGATGACCCGTCGCACCTGGTCCACTTTGATCATCATCTGCGGAGGATCGGGCGGAATGACCAGAACGTCGGGATGAGTCTGAATGAAGAGCCGGGTTTCTTTTTTCTCGGTCTCTTTCATCCCTTCGCGCGATTCGCTGGCCTCGGCGCAGCGCGCGGCCAGGTCTTCAAGTTGGCCGATGCGGACGCAATTCGAGCACTTGCCGCAAAAATCGGGAAGGCCGTCGACGATCGGGCGTTCGAGACAATTCATCGCCCGCGCGATCATGGTGGTCAGCGTATATTTGCCGGAGCCTGCCGGCCCGGCGAGAATCACGCCATGCGGAAAGCGGTCGCGCGCCAGCATCTCGCGGACCGAGTGCACGACTTCTGCGTTACCGTGAAAATCGGAAAAAGCCATAAGCTCTATTATTCACTTCGCCCTTCACTGCGCCAGCTGCAGCCAACCTCATCCCCGACGAGAGCGACCAACGAAAGGCGCTGCCGGCGCCGCCTTCGCCGCGCAATTCGATTGTTGCCTCCGTTCGTGTGCGCGCGCACTTTCATTCCATTGACCTCCGCCTTCTGCAAACGCTTCGCGTCTTCAGCCGAAAGCGAGAGACTGACGCTCCAGGTATTTCGTACCGATGGGTTATACCAGCCTTCGTAACCTTTGGCGGTTTTGATCACGCCCAGCAGCGGAGACTCAAAACGGAAAGACTCGAGCGGTAACTTCGGCGCCAGCATCAGTCCGTTCTCGTTAAATTCCAAGCCCAGGAGTTTGGTCGTCGAATACAGCGGGCAGGCATGGGTGTGCATGTTGAAGACAGGAAAATCGGTCCAGCCGAATGGCTTGCCGCCAGTGGTTTCTCCGGGATGTTTGCTCAACGCAGAATTCAGAACGTCCGGGCCGCTCCAGGTTCCGTACCAGACCTGGGGATAAACCTCGGCATGACGCGCGAAAGAATTCTTCTTCCACTCGTCCCACGCCATTGCGCCATCCACGCGCGCCAGGGCCCAGATCAAAGTCTGATTCAGCGAAGGCCAAACTCCGCCGGCGACCTGAGTGCCGGGTTCCATTTTCCACACGCCTTGCGTTATCCGGTCAGGGCTATCGTTCATCTGCATCGCGCCAATCGGCGAAGGGCTTGCGGAGTTCCTGATCGATTGCTTTGAGCAAAACGGTCTCCTGGTCCGAGCTGGTAGCGCCGCTGATCATCGCCCAGGGTTGCGGCTCAAATCCACAAGCCTTTCTCGCCCAACCAACCCAGTGTTGGACCGAGCCAGGCGCGCCGGAACCACTTCCCTGTCCATTGCTTTTGTACAGCATCGCGGTGCGCCTCAGCTTTCTGGCGGACCTCCGAAGCCAAGACCGAATCCACACCACTGTAAGTCAACATCAAGGCGTAATAATCGAAGACATAGGCCGCCATAGCAGAGTTGAGAACGCTCTCGCCTTTCTCAATGGATTCTTGCTGAGAAGCCTGTGGCACCCACGCATTTTCAAGAGCGTCATTCCAGTCGTCTCGCAGCATCCGCATCAAGCCGTGTTGTCCGATCTTCACATCATTCACCAAATGGCGGTAGCAGCGCGTCAGAAGATTGCGGACAGTTTCACCTTCAGTTCGAACTCCATAAATGGTGACCACGGGAGAATCGAGAAAAGCGAGGTCGCGGGTGGCGAGCACATATTCGCTAGCGACCCAGAGCAGCCAAAGCGGCATGTCGCTCGAATTATCGGAGGTAGTCGGCATGGGCATGCCGTGGCCGACCATGCCGTAAGGAATGGAGCCGTCCGCGCGGACTTCCTTTAACGTGTACTGCAAAACTTCTTTCACGATTTGCGGATCGCTGAATATAAATGGAAGCGCATGCTGCAGGGGATCGCGCGCGGCGCCCTGAAATCCCATCACATACTGATAAATGCTCGCCTGCGAAATGATGTGGTGATGAAAAAAATCGTCGTAGGTAAATCCGCTGCGCAGATAGTAATGGTCCCAGGTGACCTCGCGCTCGACCCACGGCTCACTCTCGGTGCTGAAACGCAGGCCTTTGTTTTTCCATTGTTTGCTGGAATCTGCAAGCGCAGTCGACAGCGTTCCGCGGTATTTACTCGCCAATGAATCAACGTCGAATCCGCTTGGAATATAGCCGTATAAAAATGTGAGAGTGCGGCTCTCTCCTGGATTAAGAGAAAATTTGCGTTCGAGCAACAAGGCGGTTTGTGGACCGGAGTAGCTCAAATCTCCGTCCAGCGGGCGATCCAAGCCGGCCGGCTTCGACGCGTCGCCACCGCCACCGAAAAAACTTTTACCGTTCGCGCTGAGGCCATCCGCGGGAGCATCCAGGGACAGAAGAAAAGTTGGCGGCGGATTCAGATCATCAAAGGCGGCTAACTTTGGAGCATCTTTATCCGGAGGAGTGAGGAATACGTCTTCACTTTTTTCCAGACGCTCAACGATTGTCGCAAATAAACGTTCCTCGGCGGGATCTCGGCCAATAAACTGTTTGCTCTCACGAAGGCCGGAGCCATCACTCATTTTGCGAAACTCGATTCGAAACGGGCGCCGAAGTCACGCCGCAGCTTGTGCATGTCATCTGCGGATTCCATGAACGAACGAAAAGAAAACTGGTAGAGCCGGCATCCCCAATATTCAATCCAGCGCAATTGCGCTTCGGTTGCGCCGTTATTTGTGACTTTAATCTGCGAAATTAAAACCGGATCGTCGCCGAAGGGAGCGAAGATAACCTGGTCGACGCCGTAAACATCATCTGGAAACTTTTTTCCGGAAATATCCCATGCCGAAAATGCGGTCGAAATTCTTACCGCCGCCGGGAAAGAACGTGCTCAGCGCAGACTTTCCATCCGTCAGATAGCCAAAACCGCCGGCGAATGCCCCGCGATCGGGAGCGTAATCATTCAGGAATTTGGGAGCGCCCTCGTCCTGCCTCACCCGAACATGGCCGTAGTTTGAGGCAATCGCAACTATGCGGTCGTTACCTACCTGATGAATGTGCTCGGTCGGCGAAAGAATTCCGGGATTCACTTCGGTGACGGCTTTGGGATCGTGGGCCTGATCGCATGTGTAATGGAAAGCTGGAAGCCCGAATTCGTCTTCGATCCACGCGCCGAAATATCCTGACCCGTAGGGCTTTTGCGCCGAACTGACCCGACGGTCTGATTGCGCAAATCCGGCAAAGTCCGGCAGCAGTTTGGCCGCTGCGGCAGCTTTGGCTGAGTGGGCAAGAAACTGCCTGCGATCAAGAGACATTCTGCGCTTTCCTTGAACTGCCTTCTAGCCGCAACTTTTCCAAAACCGCAGCCTGAATTTTGGCGTGAGTGCTGTCGGGTGTGCCGCGCGCGTCTATGGTTACCACCCGCTCCGGCTCACGTTTGGCAATCTGCGAGATAGGCACTGCGAACGCGAGTGAAAAATGCATGGTTCTCTTTCTCAAACCGGCCTTCATCAGCTTTCGCCCGTGTTGCGCGCGTTCCGGCGACGAGCGCGCTCCACGCTGGCATTGACGTCGGAATCCATCAGGATGGTCAGGTCTGGCTTCAGATCGCCGCAAAGCACGCGGTGCAATTCCAGCACTGGCTTGCTGCCCAGCTTGCGCCCGCCGCCCTGATAAGCTTCGCTGGAATCAGTAAAGCGATCGCAGAGCACAATTTTGCCGGCTTCAATCGCGGGTGCAATCATTTCTTGAATATGTTGGACCCGCGAGGCAAACATCAATGCCAGCTCGGCCATGGGGGACAAGCCCGAAGTCCGCGTGTCCAAAAGCAGGCGGCGGATTTTTTCACCGGTCTCAGTGCCGCCAGGCTCGCGCGTCACCACCACATTGAATCCTTGCCGACCCAATGTTTCTGCGAGTCTCGTCAGTTGAGTACTTTTACCGCAGCCGTCCAGCCCTTCGAAAGTAATGAATTTGCCGCGCCGTGAACGCACGCATCGATGATATCAATGAAACTTCCCGCCAAGCTGCCGTGATGCATCGCAGTTATTAAAACGTTTCTTGCGGAACCTGCCCGACGTGACGGTCAGGTTTGCGGGTGCTATAGTCATGAGTTTGCTACGAACCTAAAAGGAGAACCTGGTGAGAACTTCCCCCTTCGCCATCGCCCTGATAACGGTACTGGCGTGTCCTGCGGCATTGTTCGCCGCTGGAGCCGCGCCGCATATAAATATTGCTCTCGACGCCACCGACGCGCCCCGGAAGATTTTTCACGCCCAACTGACCATTCCGGCTACCGCGGGAACGCTGACGCTTTATTACCCCAAGTGGATTCCAGGCGAGCACGCGCCCAGCGGCCCGGCCATTGATCTCGCAGGATTGCGGTTCACGGGAAACGGACAAATACTGAAATGGCGACGCGATCTCGCGGATGACTGGACCATCCACGTAGAGGTCCCGGCCGGCGTACAAGAGGTGCATGCCGCACTGGATTACCTCTCGCCTGCAGGCTCTGACCAGAGTTTATTTTCCGCTGGAGCCTCGGCCACACAGAAAATGACGGTCATCAGCTGGAACCAGGTCCTGCTCTATCCGAAAGGATGGACCGCTGACGAAATTATGTTTTCGGCGTCGTTGCGATTGCCGGCGGGCTGGAAGTTCGGCAGCGCGTTGCCGGTGGCATCACGCGCCGGAGATGAGACCCACTTCGAACCGGTTTCACTTTATACGCTGGTCGATTCTCCCGTCATCGGCGGTGAATTTCTCAAAGTAGTTCCGCTCGATCAGGGGCACAACCCGCCGGTCGAAATGGATATTGCGGCAGACAGCGCGATAGCCCTGGATGCTCCGCAGGAAGTTTGGGATGGATATAGCAATCTGGTAAGAGCAAGCGACGACATTATTCGGCGCCACTCACTATCGCGATTACCACTTTCTTTTCAGCTTGAGCGACCACGTGGCCCACTTCGGACTCGAACATCATGAGTCCGACGATAGCCGCATCGGAAGAACGCACGCTCATCGATCCTGAAATAAGAGCTCTGCATGCGGGGTTGTTGCCGCATGAGTACGTGCATTCGTGGAATGGAAAGTATCGGCGTCCGGCTGACTTGACGACTTCCGACTACCAGCAAACCATGCAGGATGATCTGCTTTGGGTTTACGAGGGTCTGACGGAATATCTGGGCGACGTACTTACGGCGCGAAGCGGATTATGGAGCCCGCAACAGTATCGCGAGAATCTGGCGGATGTGGCCGCGATGATGGACCATCGCTCGGGCAGGGCTTGGCGAAACCTGCAGGACACCGCGGATTCGGCGGCTTTGCTCTATTACACTTCAGCGCGACTGGGATTCCTGGCGCCGCAGTGTGGATTATTACGATGAGGGCGAACTCGACTGGTTATGGGCCGACAGCATTATCCGGCAGCAAACCGGTGGCAAAAAATCGATCGATGATTTCTGCAAACTCTTCCACGGCGCACCCAGCACTCCGCCGATGGTGAAGACCTACACCTTCGATGATGTGGTCAACGCGCTGAACCAAATCGCTCCCTATGACTGGCGCGGTTTTTGGAATGAAAAGCTGACGAATCATGGACCGGGAGCCCCGCTGGGAGGAATTGAAGCGACGGGATGGAAGGTTGTTTACGACGAAAACCGTTCAGCTATGATGCGCGCCTGGGAGGAAGATCATTCTGAGGTGAATGCTTCCTATTCAGTGGGGCTTTTGATAAAAAACGACGGCGAAATCGCAGACACGATTGAAGGCATGGATGCAGCGCGCGCGGGAATCGGCCCGGGAATGAAGATTCTGGCGGTGAATGGGCGGAGATTCACTCCGCAAGTGTTTCGTGATGCGCTTGTTCGAGGGCAAGAACAATTCGCAACCATTACAACTCCTGATCGAGAACACGGATTATTTCAGGACGTTCTCGCTCGATTACCACGGAGGAGAAAAATATCCGCACCTGGTACGCGAAGACTCCAAGCCGGACACGCTAAGCGAAATTATTCGGGCACGCTAAGTACGTTCTCATCCACGCCTGCGAAAAGGTCCGTCTCGGCATGCACTTCGCCTGCGTTCACCGAGGCAGCCAGGTGGTATAGTTCGCGATCCCTGCGGCGGGCGTTTTGCTCGAACAGCGGCCAGAGAGGCGCTTGAGTTTTATGCGCCTTGAAGGCCGCAATTTTTGTGTCCAGATATTTCTTGATGTCGATGGCCGCGGTCTGCGGGGTAAAGGTGATCGGCGGCCGGTTGGGCAGCGCGAAATCTGCCGTGCCGTAGTAAAGCTTCTGCGCGCGGTGGGGCGTCAATGCGTTCCTTCAATTGATCGGCGTAACGGTTCGGGCGTCCCGCCCAGTGAAACGCGAGAGTGGCGAAAATCCCCGCCATCGAATGATCGGGATGCCCGGTGACCCCGCCCTCGCCGCCAAATGTGATGACGATCTGCGGACGAAATTCGCGGATTCTCATGGTCAAATCATAGACAACGCGGTTGAGTTCCTGCCGGTAAAGTTGACCATCCGGATAATTCAATAATCATCGGCCTGGACACTTTTAAGATTTCGCAGGATGCGGCAAATTCCTTCCGGCGTAATTCAGCCAGTTCCTGATCATTCCTGGCCTCGCCGCGATTAGTCGCCGCCTGGCCCGGCGTCAGGCAAACCACACTGGTTTCCACTCCGCGCTCGGCGTAATTCAGCAGGGTGCCGCCGAAACCGCCGGCTTCATCGTCGGGATGCGCGGTGATGCACATCAATCGAAACATGGGCTGATTGTAGCGGATGTGCAGAGATTCGCAGAAACTGGGCAATTGTTTTCCTAATAAAAAGCTGGTGGAAAAAACCGCATCCAATAAAATGAGGCAGGGTCCTTATGCACGTCCTGATGACGTCCGACACCTTGAACGGCAGCATCTGGACGTACACGCGGGAGCTCATCTCCGGCCTTATCGGGCGCGGCATGCGGGTCACGCTGGTGAGTTTCGGCGAAGATTCCCTTACCCGCGCAAACCGCATGGATGGAGCGCCTGCGCGGACTCGAATACCGCCCCACTGCGTTTCGCCTGGACTGGATGCACGAAGGCCAGCAGGATTTCGCGGACGCGTCAGATTATCTTTGCGCGGTTGCCGCCGACGTCAAGCCGGATTTTTTTCATTCCAATCATCTTTGCTACGGCGCGCTGCCCATCGCGATTCCGCGAATCGTGGTCGCGCATGGTGACCTGATCACGTGGTGGAAGTCGGTGCACGGTCGCGGCCCCAAAGAAAGCCCGTGGCTGCGGTGGTATCGTCACGCCACGACGCAAGGGTTGTCGGGAGCATCCGCCGTGGTAGCGGGAAGTGACTGGATGATCGAAGCGGTGCGTGCCAGCTATTCCGCGTCCATGAATGGAGTGGTGATCAATCACGGCAGAAATCCCAATCCACTTCAATCCTTACGTCACCAAAAACGATGCGGTGCTGGCGATCGGGAGAATTCTTGATCCCGCATCGCAGGTGAATCTGCTTGCCGAAAGATCGCATCCGGTGCCGGTTTGCGTGGTGGACGCCAAACAGCCGGAGCATTGCGCAGAGACGGTTTTTCGCACCGATGTAGGCTTTAAGGACGGGCAGGAAGGCGTAGTGCTGCGCGGACCGCGTTCAGAGTCGCAACTGCGATTGCTCTATAGCCGCGCCTCCATGTACGTTTCAGCCGCTCGATATGAGCCGACCGGCATGACCATCGTTGAGGCTGCGCTTTCGCGATGCGCGCTCATTCTGAATGACATTCCTGCGCTGCGCGAGATTTGGGGCCCTGCCGCAGTTTATTTCCGCACCAACGACGCCGACAGTCTCAGTGAAGCGGTGCGCATCCTCAACCAGGACGCCGTATTGCGCCGCAGCTTTGCCAATCGCTCCTTCAATCGCGCCCGCGAGTGTTACAACGCGAATCGCATGACCAGTAATTACATTCAGCTGTATCGCAGCGTAGTCAGTCAATCCGCAAAAGCCGCCTGAATCAGTTCTCATCCACTGGCAGACCTTCCGTAGAAGCTGGTATCTTTCTTGGTTGCTCTTATTCCACTGGAGGAAGCATGGCTGCGGTCAAAATCACGGTCAGAAAAAACGGTCCTTATCGGGTCGAAGCACCCGAGGGTTCGATCGAGTTGGTGGATGCGGACGGAAATAAATACGATTTGACGGGCAAGCCGGCGTTCTCGCTTTGCCGTTGCGGGGCGTCAGTCAACAAGCCATTTTGCGATGGCACCCACAGCAAGATGGGATTCCAGGCCGCCGAAGCGGCAGTCAAAAAGTCTGAGGAAGGCACTCAACCATAACTCCTGCTCGCCGCATCCGACCTTCCATACGGGATTCAAAGGGGGCAAATGGCAGACTCCAATGATAAAGATTTGGGAATGGACCGTGGAATCACGCGGCGTGATTTCCTGAATGGGATCGCAGCTGACCTCCGGAATGGCGATGCTGCCTCCGCATTTGCTGGCAGCGCTGCAACATGATCTCGATCCGGAGAAGTCGCCCAATTATTACCCTCCCGCGTTGACCGGATTGCGCGGCAGTCATGTGGGATCATTCGAAGTCGCGCACAGCCTGCGCGATCACGACTTCTGGCAAAAGGCTGGAACTCCAACTGATACCGGCGAGAAGTTCGATCTGATCGTAGTAGGCGGAGGCATCAGCGGACTCTCGGCAGCTTATTTTTTCCGCAAAAAAAATCCTGGCGCGCGCGTCCTCATTCTCGAGAACCACGACGACTTCGGCGGCCACGCAAAGCGCAACGAGTTCACCGTTTCCGATCGTCAGCTTTTAGGATTCGGCGGCACGTTCTCAATTGAGAGTCCGGCCCCCTACAGCGCTGTTGCCAAGGGCGTCGTCGAAGACCTTGGGATCGACGTAGCTTCCTATCCTAAGTATGTTTCGAAAAATCTCTACCGGTCATTCGGGCTGCGCTCGCACATTTTTTTTGGCAAGCAGACATTCGGGAGCGACAAGCTGGTGATCAATGCGCCGGGCATAAGCGCCGGGGAGAGTGGCGACTTGCTGCGGTCTTCACCCGAAGCCTGGAAGGCGTTTGTAGCAGAAGCGCCATTGTCGGCGAAGGCCAAACAAGACCTGCAGCGGTTGTTTACCGACCCCAAAGACTATATGCCGGGGCTTTCGTCGCGTGAGAAGAAGGACCGCCTGGCGCGCATCAGCTATGCGAAATTCCTGACCGACATTGCCCAGGTGGATCCGCAAATCGTGACACTTTACCAGGACACACCGCACGGTTTGTTCGGCGTGGGAATCGACGCAGTCTCTGCGCAAGACGCATGGGGGCTCGAGCCTGCCGGGATTTTCGGCGATGAAACTGGAGCCGGGAGCGGGCAAAGGCATGAACCGCGACGCCATTCCCAATGAAGAAGCGGAGAAATACTTTTTCCATTTTCCCGACGGCAATGCGTCGATTGCGCGAATGCTGGTGCGCAAATTAATTCCTCAGGCGATCGGTGGCGATTCAGCGACCGACATCGTGACCGAAAAGGCCAACTACGCAAAGATTGATGATGAGGCGTCGCCGGTGCGAATACGGTTGAGCAGCACCGCGGTGCGGGTGAAGCATGTTGGCGATCCTGCGAACGCCAAGGAAGTGGAAATCACCTACTCGCGATTGGGTAAACTTTATTCCATCCGCGCGCCAAATACGGTGCTGGCATGCTGGAACATGGTCATTCCATATATCTGCACCGATTTGCCGGAACATCAGAAGCAGGCGTTGCATTCCGCCGCGAAAGTTCCGCTGCTTTACACCAATGTGGCGATTCGCAATTGGAATTCTTTTCAGAAGCTTGGCACCAGTTCGGTTTACGCGCCCGGCTGTTATCACTCGGCCTTCACGCTGGATATTCCGGTCAGCATTGGTGGATATGAATGCTCCAAGTCTCCGGATGAGCCGATCGTGATCCACATGATGAAAACGCCGTGCAAGCCGGGGTTGCCGGCACGCGACCAGCATCGCATGGGACGGATCGAGTTGTTCATGACCGAGTTCTCTACCATGGAACGCAATATCCGCGACCAACTTGCGCGCACTCTCGGCGCAGGCGGATTCGATCCGGCGCGCGATATCGCTGCGATTACGGTGAACCGCTGGCCGCATGGGTACGCATATGAGTACAACTCGCTGTGGGATAAATTCTGGATCGACGGCGGAGAAATTCCCTGCGAAGTGGCGCGCAAACCGTTCGGAAGAATCACTATTGCGAATGCCGATGCAGGAGCGTACGCTTATACTGACTGCGCGATCGATCAGGCGTGGCGGGCAGTGAATGAACTGCCCAAGGGGTAAGGGTTTTCTCTGCGACTGGTTTATTCTCTGCGATCTCTGCGGTTAAACCTCTTTCCGCGGAGAGCGCAGTACCGAGAAGCGGTGAGACTTAATCTGCGTTCATTCTTACTTTTGCTTCTTGCTTCAATGAATGGTCTTAGTCTTTCGCGACATGTAATCCATCAGCAGATACTGGCCCAGCGTATAAGGCGTGGTGAAGTAGGCTTTGCCGCGGCACATCTCAGTTACTTTCTGCACGAACTGCACCAGGCCATAATCCGATGCCAGCATGAAAGTGTTAATCAAAATTCCGGCGCGCTTGCACTTCGAAACTTCTTCGAGCGTCTGGCTCACCACCAGCGGATCGAGACCGAATGCATTTTTGTAAATGCGGCCATCTTCCAGAGTGAGCGCCGAAGGCTTGCCGTCGGTGATCATCACGATCTGCTTCATGTCTTTCTGCTGGCGCCGCAGGATGCGCTGCGCCAGGCGCAGGCCTTCCCGCGTATTGGTGTAATAAGGGCCAACCTTCACACGCGCCAATTGCGAGAGCGGAATCTCTTCGGCCGAATCGTGGAACAGAATCAACGACAGCGAATCACCGGGATATTGCGTGCGCAGAAGATGGGATAGCGCCATGGCAACTTTCTTCGCCGGGGTAAATCGGTCTTCGCCATACAGAATCATCGAGTGCGAGCAGTCGAGCATCAGCACGGTCGCGCAGGAAGACTGGTACTCGCATTGATGCACCTGCAAATCGGAATACTCGATGTTCAATGGAAGCGCCAACCCTTCGCGCTGAATCGCGCTCGATAGAGTTGCGGTGATGTCGAGGTTCAGAGTGTCGCCAAACTCGTACTGCCGGGAGGCGCCGCTCGCCTCGATTCCTGTCGCCATATCGCGCGTATCGTGGCGGCCAAAGCTTGATTTACCCAGCGAACCCAGCAGATCGCGCAGAGTTTTGTATCCCAGGAAGTCAAGGCTCTTATCGGTGATTTCGAAGCGCGCCTGCTGTTGCGCTTCTCCAACCTGGCCGCCGGTACTCGAGCGCTTTGGATGGATCGTGAGGCTGGTCAATGCTGATGTAATCTTCCTGCTGCATGCGCTCGATCAGCTTCTCGATCAACTCATCCAGCGATCCCTGATTTTGCATCTGCTGCAACTGCTCGCGCATTTCATCGCTCAATAGATCGCTATTCATCAGCGCTTGCTCGATGGCGTCGCGCAAGTCATCCAGCGTTTGGTCGCCTTCGGGAAGATCGTAATAGGAAAGATAATTCTGGAAACCGCTTTGCAGGAGATAGTCAGAAAGCGCCCCGAGCAGGTCCTCCATGCTCATTTCGCCGGCAGGATCGGGAACGTATTTGCTATAGCGAATGCGTTTCATAAGAACCGTCGTGGGTCGTGCGTCGTTGGTCGTGGACCTTCGCCTCGGTCGTCGGTCTTCGGTCGTTGGACTTCGACTAGAACCCGTCTTCTCCTAACAAAATTCCAATCCGCGAACAGTAAGTAGGCGGAGCCGGGTGAGGGTTGAGCTGACGGCTGATGGCCGATAGCTGACGGCTAATTCAGCGGCCTTCTGCTTCTGAACGGCAGTTCCTCTCGCTCGTACGGTTTTTCGCTGGGGCGCGGCTGCTTTTCGCCGGCGGTAAATACGCGCTCTTCGTTCCTGCCGATGCGTTTCAGTGCGTAGAGACCCTCGAGAATGAATTCCGCGGCTGAAACCTGCATCTCCGGGCTGTCTTTCGGGCCGACGTTAACCCGGGTGAGTTTATCCATCAATCCCTGAATGCCGCGCAAGGTCTGCAAAAGATCAGCTGCGGCCGCACTCTCGGCAATTTGAATTTCGCCGCCGAGATCAAACCACTGAATCACCTGCTGCATATTGGCGCCGGCGAAATATTGGTCGTAAGTTTTTGCGATGGCGTTGCGGATCAGTTCGCGGCTGACGTAGTCCGCGCCTTTCACCTCGCCTTCGTATTCCAGTTCCAGCTTGCCGGTGATCGCAGGCAGCGCAGCATAAACGTCGCCGATGCGCGGCACTGTGAGTTGCTCGTTGTAACGGATGGCGCGGCGTTCGGCGTTCGAAATTACGTTCTCCATGCACGAAATAGGCAAGCGCTGGCTGACGCCGGAGCGCTTATCGATTCGCTTGTCCTCGCGCGCGGTAAATGCGATTCGCTCGATAACTTCGCGCACATATTTCGGAATCACAAGTTTATTGCCGTCGCGGGCGGCCCACGCTTCCTGAGTGGTGATGGCGATGCCCTCTTCTACGCTTGCAGGATAGTGGGTGCGGATTTCAGAGCCGATGCGATCTTTAAGCGGAGTAATAATCTTGCCGCGAGCGGTGTAGTCCTCGGGATTGGCAGTAAACACAAGTCCAATGTCGAGCGGGAGGCGAACCGGATAGCCCTTAATCTGCACGTCGCCTTCCTGCATGATGTTAAACAAACCGACCTGGATCTTTCCGGCGAGATCGGGCAATTCGTTGATGGCAAAAATTCCCCGGTTGGCGCGCGGAAGAAGACCGTAATGAACGGTCAATTCGCTGGATAGTTCATGGCCGGAGCGCGCGGCTTTAATGGGATCGATATCGCCGATCAGGTCCGCGATAGTGACATCCGGCGTGGCCAACTTTTCCACGTAACGCTGCTCCGGCGTGAGATAGGCAATGGCGGTGCTGTCTCCGCATTCCGCAATCAGTTCCTGGCAGCGGCGGCAAATCGGCGCATATGGATTATCGTGGATTTCGCATCCCGCGATGTATGGCATATGCGCATCGAGCAAAGACGTGAGCGCGCGAAGAATGCGGCTCTTGGCCTGCCCGCGAAGTCCGAGAAGAATAAAGTTATGCCGCGACAGAATCGCGTTTACGATCTGCGGGAACCACGGTATCGTCATATCCCACAATGCCGGGAAAGATCGGCGCTTCTTTATCTTTGCCGGTGCGAAGGCGGGTAATCAGGTTTTCGCGCAGTTCATCCTTCACTCGCCGGGTACGCAATTTTTCTTCGGAAAACGGGCTACGGCGTAGTTCACCAAGAACACGGGGAAAATTCATTGCGGAAATACTCCAAACCTCGGCCCAGCGGCAAACGCACGCTGAACAGCCGAACTGCTTCGATTATACGCCCGCAGTCTGCGCCGTTATTTCACGTGGCCGTTTCCCCCGGCCCTCTGTTTTGCGCTGGCACTGCGCTGCAAAGCGGGAAGAATTCGCTCGAAAAATGAAATGATGGCTTTGACTCGCGCCGCCTCGGAATTCATCTCCAAAAGCGCCTGCTGAAAATCGGGGTCGAACGGAAGCGAGCCCGCCAGGCGGTAAGCAAGCTGGGAGGCGCTGGTTTTTTCAGTTTCTTCAGCCTTAGCGCCGGCCAGTTCCATAATCTCGCCATGAAGCGCGAGCGCCCTTTCTATGTCCGAGGCCGAAGCGGTATCGGTTTCATCTTCCAGATAAAAAACTTCCGCCTGCAGGAAGCTTCGTTCCTGGTTGACCTGCAACACTTCGAAACGCTTCTGGCCCTCAACCAGAATGTTCATGCGGCCGTCCGGATAAGTTTTAAGCACGTTGATAATTTCCGCGGTGCAGCCGATGCCGACAAAAGCTTCTTCTTTTGCGCGAATAATGCCGAACTGAGATTTCTTTTCCAGGCATTCTTTGATCATTTCCTTGTAGCGCGGTTCGAAGATGTGCAGGGGCAAAGGCACGCCGGGAAGCAGCACCAGATCAAGCGGAAACAACGGAAGTAGCATGCTCACGATCACTCCCCGAAACGAACGTGGAATGGAAGCGTGGGCAGCGGCGCCCGCGCAAAGTCAATCCGTTGATTGTAATCGCGTATTGACTTGACTGCCCAAGCAGGGTACAAACCCGGCATGGCAAATTCTCGACGCGGCGAAGGAAAGGCTCTCCGGAAAAGTGGTAGCGGTGACTGGCGCTTCCATGGGAATCGGAGAAGCCATTGTGAGTTTATTCGCCGATCACGGCGCCCAGGTGGTGCTGCTGTCGCGCGATTCCAGCCGGCTGGAAGCGGCGCGGTCGCGCATCGGGCATATCGATCAGACCCTTGCTCTGGCCTGCGACGTCCGGCACCGGGAAGAAATCGATCGCGTGATCGGGCTGATCATGCATCACTTTCGGCCGGATCGATGTCTGGATCAACAACGCCGGTCATGGATTACTCGATTCAGTCGCACGAATGCGAATGTCGGATTGCCGCGAAATGTTTGACACCAATTTCTTCGGCACGGTTGAAGCCATGCAGGCGGTCATTCCCATCATGAAGCAGCAAGGCTCGGGCGCGATCATCAATGTTTCGAGCGTCGCCGGCCATCTTCCTCTACCATTTCACGCTGCCTACAGCGCGACTAAGTTCGCAATGAATGCGATTGGGAAGGCGGCGAGGGTGGAACTCGCCGGCACGGGAATCCAGATCACGACTGTCTGCCCGGGATACGTGCGGACCGAGTTTGGCGCGAATGCAATCAAGGGAAACGAACGCAAGGAAGTTCGTCCAGCTTCGGCCCGCGGAATCAGCGCGCAGCGGGTGGCGCGGGCGACGCTCAACGGTTACTTGAAGCAAAAGCGCGAAGTGATCGTGCCGTGGAGCATGCAGCCGGTGATAAAGATCTATCAACTGTTTCCAGGACTGGTCGAATGGGCCATGATCCGCATGGCAAAAGACCGGCATTGAGTTGACCCCGGCTGATCGCGGTCAAGCTGGGCCGTTGGTGACGATTAAACCATTTCATCAAGCATTGCCTGCATCTCTGCCTGGGCATGGGTGTCGCCCTTTTTCGCCGCGACTGCAATTCCATCTCGCAGCATCTTCACCGCATCTTCCTGAGATCGCCTTTTGCGAGTGCCTGAGCCGCCATGAAATATCCCGCAGTGTAATCCGGATGGGCGGCAAGAAGCTTATGAAATTCCTGAAGCGCCTGTTCCAGCTGGCCAGAGTTGGAGTATTCCATGGCCAAGCCATAGCGGGCGAACGCGTTCTCAGGATCTTGCGAAAGCATTTCAGTCAAAGCTTCGATTCGATTCACAGATATGTTCTCTCACAAGTGGTAAGCGTAGCTCAACCCCGCGGAATGGTTTAAACTTGAGTACCGCAAGCGGTTTGCGGGTTGCAAGGGCGCCGCGAACGTTGTGTTCGCCACTGGCTTGACAGCGGCGATTTTCGACTGCGAGAGTAGGTCGCAGCACGCCCCGGCCGGCTGTTTCTGTTAATTTCTGTATCCCAGATCATAGGTATTTTGAATGCGCCCGGGCAGAATCCTGTGCATTGATGATGAAGAATTGGGTCTGCTGGTCCGTAAACTGACCCTGGAGGCGGAAGGGTACGAGGTCACAATTGCGTCCGACGGCCCCAGTGGACTTGAAATGTTCAGCTCGCAGGCATTTGACCTGGTTCTGCTCGACCACTCGATGCCGGGGATGAATGGCGGGCAGGTTGCCGAACAAATGCGACAGCGCAACCCGGGTATTCCTATTGCCCTGCTCTCTGCCTATGTGACCCTGCCGGAAGAACATGTGGCGCTGGTCGATGCCTACATCACCAAGGGAGACTCCACCGATCTTCTATTGACAACGATCCGGCAGCTCATCGAAAAAGCAAAACGCGGGAGCCTGGCCAAATGACGACCAGCCAGCAGGTTTTCCGAAGACAGATCCTGCGCTTAATTCTCGTTCCGTTGCTGGTCACCTTCCTGATTGCCGGGGTCTTGGAATTACAGGTTCACCGCCTTACCAATGCCCAAGACTGGGTAGATCACACTGATGTAGTACTCTCGCAGGCGAGACTCCTGATGCGCTACATTATCGATCAGGAAACCGGACTGCGGGGCTATCTGCTCACGCGTGATGACCACTTTCTGCAGCCCTACTATGCTGCCGAGAGCAATCTGCCGGACGTATTCCGCCAGATCCAAACCAACATCTGCCGATAACGCGGAGCAGCAAAACCGGCTACAGATGATCCGCGACAGCTACGACCAATGGCATAGCTACTCGAAAACGCCGTGACATTGGTTGCAAGCCAATAATCCTATTGCATTGTCAGTTGCGTTCAACTTGTCTGGAAAGCAGATGATGGACACGGTCCGCGGGAGGTTGCAGGACTTTGCCGAGGCCGAGGAAGCGCTGAAGCGAGTGCGCTTAAGGAGCTCGGAAAGTCAGGGACGAGCGCTGTTGTGGACACTGGTTGGTTTGGTGGTGATATTAGGCGCTACTCTGATCAACGAAACTCGAGGCAACTTGCGCGCCGTGGATGCAGAGTACGCGGGCATGCTCGACGACTTGCGAAAACGCTCCGCCGAACTAAGCGAGAGCCGCGAACGCCTGCGAGTCACGCTGCATAGTATTGGCGACGCGGTGATCGTGACCGACGCCGAAGGCAAAATTAATTTTCTCAATCCAGTTGCCGAACGGCTGACCCAGCATACGCAAGATCAGGCAATCGGCAAGCAACTGGACCAGGTTTTCAGGATCATCAGCGAAGAGACGCGGATCGCCAACGAAAGCCCGTTCAGCAAGGTAATGCGCCTGGGCACGATTGTCGGCTTGGCCAACCATACGCTTCTGATTCGGCCGGACAACAGCGAAATTGCGATCGATGACAGCGGCGCGCCCATTCGCGACCACGAACGGCAACATATTCGGGGTGGTGCTGGTTTTCCGCGATGTGACCGAGCAGCGGGAAATTTTGAACGTACTCAGATCGAACGAAAAGCTGGCAGTGGCTGGCAGATTATCGGCCAGCATCGCCCATGAAATCCACAACCCGCTCGAAACCGTTCGCAACCTGCTTTTCCTTATCCGCAAACGAACGCAGAAAGATGAGGAACAACTCATCACTATGGCGGAGCTGGAACTTTCCCGGGTGGTGCAAATCACCAAGAACATACTCAGCCTGTATCGCGAGTCGAAGCAGGTCACCCCGATCAAGTTGAGCGAGGTTGTAGAAAGTGTCTCGATGCTTTTACAGCGGCGCATTCGTGATGAGCAAATCACATTCTCCACAAGTCTACTGACTGAGGCACAGATTTCCGCTTTTCCGGCGGAGATGCGGCAGGTGGTGTCAAACCTTATGGGAAATGCAATCGACGCCGCCGGGCGCCGGCGGAAAGATCGAAGTCATTGTTGAAGAATCTCAGTTGAAGGATGGCCGGCCAGCCGTGGCCTTGACCGTAAAGGACAACGGGCCGGGCATTGCGAAAGAGAATTTGCCCAAGCTGTTCCGCCCCTTTTACACCACCAAAGGCGAACAGGGCACCGGGCTTGGGCTGTGGATCACGCAAGGGATCGTTGCCAAGCACGGCGGATATATCGAAGTCACCAGCAGCGATTCGGGCGACGATCATGGCACCAGCTTCCAGATTTTGTTTCCAAAAATAGGACCTGAAAATAGATCCTAACCGGATTAAAGTAGAATCTCGTGACCGGAGGATTTTGTGGCCTGCCCTTTTTTCATGCCATCCGAGCGTGCCGATGATATCGCTTTCCAGCATCCCGCGCGCCTGCCATTAGGATCAAGCTGGCGCGGGAGCTGCCTTGCTCCGGGCCACGAGCAAGCCACGCTGAGCAGCCTCGAACTGGAATCGTGCAATCTGGGATATGCGAAGTCTTGTCCTCGTTTGCCCGAGGAGCGCAGCTGCGACGCGGTGCGGTTTGCGGTTGTCAATGAAGCACGCGATCTGATTTCGTTGCAGTTCGTGCTGGAGAAGGCTTACCTTCCCGCGTCGCACGGACGGCTCGAGTATGATCAGCAATCCGGAAATTGGACCGCGGTCCATTCAGACCGGAGCATTCAAAAGAAAGCAGAATGCTTTTTGCAATCGTACCTTGATCGAAACTCACATGAACGAATCCCCTGAACGCCTGATGCCGCGACCGGTCTCCGATTCGCAGTCGGAGATGAATGAAATTGTGCTGCCAAATGACGCCAACCCTCTGGGCGCTTTGCTCGGCGGGCGCCTGATGCACTGGATCGATCTGGCCGGCGCATTGGCGGCGCATCGCCACTCTCGCAATTACGTGGTGACGGCTTCGATCGATCACCTTGATTTCTGGACGCCGGTGCATGTTGGCGATCTGGTGGTGCTGAAGTCGTCGGTCAACCGCGTGTTCACGACTTCCATGGAGGTCGGAGTCACGGTGTGGGTGGAAAATTATTTATTGGATGAACTACGCCACGTGAGCTCGGCTTATCTCACATTCGTCGCGGTCGACGCAGCCGGGCGTCATTTGAAAGTAGCTCCGGTGATCCCCGAAACCGACGAGCAGAGACGGCGCTACGAAGACGCGGGCCGGAGACGCGAAATCCGCAAAGCCGAGCGGCAGAGACGGCAGGCCAACGCGCGCTGAAGCGGCCAGGGATGTGCGTTCCTCGGCAAGAAGAGATACTAACCCGCCTCGGGCAGATGCGTGATACCTGGAAGTTCCGATCGCGAATGCATCGCCGCACCTGATGCTGAGCGCGTCCTCGAGCGAGCTGGCTTCTTCAGACTAAAGCGGTATTCCCACAAGGATCTTCACTGCCACCGGCCGGTTGTTCATTTGTGCGGGACGAAATACCCACTTCCCCAGGGCCTGAGCAATTGGCGCGCTGACCTGAGGGTCGGGAGTTTGTTTCACCGAGATGTGCGTGAGCTTGCCGTCGGCACCGAGTAAGGCGTAAACGACCACCTGGCCCTGCGCATATTTCTTTGCGAGATCTGCCGGGACTTGCGGCCACTCGCGCATGACCGGCGATGGCGCAATGAGCTGCCCGTCGCCGGAAGCGTTCGAACCTGAGGCGAGCGAATATTGCAGCGTCCAGGTTGGGTCGGGCTCCTGCGGGGTGCGTTGCATCGGAATATAAACGGTATAGACGCGTTCGTTCTCGAAGACACCAAAGTCCTGCAGGCCGCCACCGCTGCTTGCCGTAGCGACGATGGTCATCTGGTATGGGGTTTGCGGGGTCACAGTCATGGCTGACGAGTTGCCTTCCGAGCTGCCACCCTCTTCGCCTTGAATAGTGATTCCGGGGAATGCTCCCGATCCCGCGCCGCTGCCTGCGCCTGATCCTGTGCCTGCGCCATGACCCGAGCGGCCGGCTCCGCTTCCGGCTGACCCGCGTCCATTACCTGCACCGCTGCCGCCGACTCCGGCGCCCGAAGTATTTCCCGATCCGTTTCCGGTTCCCGCAGAACCGCCACCGGTTGACGCAGCCGCGTTTCCGGAGCCGCCGCCGGCAGAAGCATTGTGTCCAGCGCCATTCCCGCTATTCGCCGCCAATTCTGTGGCTGCATTGGCGGACTGCGCGTTATCCTGGCCGGTGGCCGGCGAAATGGAATGCGTTCCGTTCGGTTTTCCCGGCGTTGAATTTGGATTCAATGTTCCGCCCGGCGCGATCGCGAACCTGCCGCGCGCCTCGCCGGCAGGGATCTTAGCGTTACTTGACGACGGAAGCGGCATTGGACTCAGCGATAGCAGAGGCTCGGCAGCTTTCCCGTGCATTTCGAGCCGGGCAACCTGGGCGGCGGAGGGCGGGGCAACTTGCTTCTGTGATTTCGCCGCCTTCTTTTCCGAAGCGACCTTCAGCGGCTCCGGCACCGGCTTCTCCTCCGGTTTTGGCTCTTCGGCTTTCTTCGGCTCAGGTTTCTTAGGCTCGACTTTGGGAGCGTCCGGAAGCGGCTGCTGTGCGGCGGGCAATTTCGGCATGTCCGCCTTTGCAATTAACTCCGGAGCTTTGGCCACCGGCACATTCCACTTCGCATTGCGATGCAGAGAGTTATCGCGCTTAACCTTGATCGGTTGTACCGCGAGATGAGGCTGCGGCAGGTCCACTTTTGGCGCGGTTAGAGAGGCGGGCAATCTGGTTTCCGCCATCTGCACGATGTTCGGCAGCGGAACTAATTTTTTGAGCGGCTCGGCATGCACCATGAGCGGCCGTAACAAAGTTTGGAACGCATTCGTCGGGTTGGGCGGATCAGATAAGATCGCCTGCGCGCCGGGATAAGCTAAGCCTTTGCTGGCACGCGCGACGGCCGCCGATGCCTGTTGCGGCTTGCTGCGTCCGCCGCCCGGACTTTTTTGCCCTTCTGCGCCACCGCCAACTTCTGGTAAGTAGATGAGGTGGCTCTGTACGGATTGAGAACCTACAATCAGCGTCTGGCTGCGGAGCGCGGGCAGACCATAGGTGATCAAAAGAAAGAGGCCGAACATCGCGACCTCGTGTCCGATGATCGAATACAGTAATCCGCGACCGGGCAGATAGCCGAATTTAAAAGTGCTGAATGTCGGCGTGGCATCGGCAGCCCTGGCTGGTCGAGCGGGTAATTCTGTCGGCGTCGAAACCCGTGAATTAGAATATTCGGAGAACGGAAGCGACCGGGACTCCGACTCGAGCTTGCGCCGAATCTGCTCCATCAATTGCGGAAAGCCGGATTCCAACGAGCCCGTTGATTCCCTGGAATCAGGTCGAGCTTCGCCCGTCGTTCTAGCAGACGCGAACTCAGCTGGATCGCGTGCCAGCGACTTCTTCGCGGGAGCGTTGAACTCAGGAACCACGCCTTCGAGAATTTTTTTTCGCAACTCTTCGATGGTAGGCAGACCGATGACTTCGTCGTCGGTCGCTGGAGCAGATGGCAACGGCTTGTTCTGAGCTTCTTTTAAAACCGACTGGATGATCTGCATCCCCATTTCCGGCCAGTTGTCTTGCGTGGGCTCAAGTTCGGAGGCAATTTTTCCTGGCTTTCCGTTGGTGCCGTTCAGCGGCGCGCGCAAGACCGAGGCCGCACTTTCCTCTGTTAAATCATGAGCCTCGACCAAATTGGAGATGCGATCGATAATGCCGGCGGTCTGCTCCGTTTGAGAAGCCGACTTGGAAACCTGTTCCCGGGTTGGTGGTTCTTCGATATTGAGGCCGAGGGAAAGAAAAGCCATGATTCACTGCACCCGGAAGTCAGGATTATTTTGCTCGCGAAGGTGAATGCAATTCGCGGACGTCGAAAACGAATTGGAGGAGAAGATCATTGGAGAAGAGACGCCTTCAATACGTAGTATTCGGGATTGGGATTAAGGACAACATTTATATTCGCGCCAGAGTTGATGTGCAGCTGATCGACAACAATGCCGCCAACGATGTATCCATTCGATCCCAGGTTAAGAGTCTCCTGAAAGGCGTTCGGATCGCAGTTTGCTCCGCTATCGCCCGACTGATTGAGCAGGCAATTGTGAAGGTAGATGTTCCCTACAAGGGCGAAGGAACTCGTGCCAGACCCGCTGAACGTTGCTGCATTCTGGGGCTGCACATCCCGTTCTTGGAAGAACAATATTCCTCGGATCTTGCCTGCGCCCGAAGGGTCCCCGTAAGTGCCAGTGCAGGGCGCAAGCAGTACGTTTCCCGTAACCGTAACGCTTGTCGAAAAATTCAGGTTTCCGCCCGGGCAGGCGGTATCTGCAAGAGAAACAGAAGGAACAGTGGCGGCACAAAACGTTCCAGAGCCCGGCGCAACATTCAAAACTGCCACATCGGAGAGGTAAAACATAGTTCCGCCACTGCCATCGCCGCCGGTTGTGGCAGACCGCAAACACGAGTTCGGATCAGCGTAAAAATCCTCCGCCAAGTAGTAGACTCCGGGCGCGAACACAGCCACGCCGGTTTGCTTCGGATTGATCGGGTTCGGCGGGTTCTTCACGCAAATAGAAGCTTGATTACCGAGAGAACCTGGACACGGCATCACTGGATAGTACCCAGGCTGGTAAAGGTCGCACGCGGCCACACCCGGCATTCCCGGACATGGCTTCATTCCGTAACCTGGAGTCGGTGCCGGCGCAGGCCGGTTTACTTTAATCGTCGAAAAGGGGTCCGATCCGATGCCCGCCGCGTTTACCCACTTCGCCGAAATCGAACCTCCAGCATCGCTCTCCGACTCGCGCCCTGCAACGGCAAATTCGGCGTCTCCAGTTCCGCTTGTTGCAGTGCTGAGATCCACATTGCCGGTGAGGTTAACTGCATTTTCGTCAGTTGAATTGACCTGGATGCCTTTCGCGGCTCCCAAAACCGACAGCTTACCCGAACCGCCCAGCGTGTTCGACACCCCCAACCCGTTAGGCGCGTTCGGATTGAGCACAACCACCGGAACCGGGGAAAGAACATTGCTCAAACCGCACATTGCTTGTGCGCCTACATCCACCGAGTGGCCGCCATTCAGCATGCCGATAAAGGTGGTCTGAACCCGGTCGGTTACGTTGATCTGCATGTAGGGATTGGCGGCGATGTCTTCCGCATTGCACAGCGTTTCACTGCCGGAGCATGACGATATCGTGCCAAAAGTGCTGGGGAAGCTGATGCTTACATCCGAGCTTGCCTGATTGGCCTTCAACCCCGAAGAACTGTAGCCGTTCAGCGCTGCGTATTGACAAGGAGCAAAACCGCTGTTTGGAACATTGCCTCCGTCACCGGCGGTTGAGCCCGAGCAATGAAAAGCGCTCGTGCCAATCCAGTTTGGATTGGGAGGATTAGCACCCGCGGCAACCGCTAACAAGTTCATCGCCCCTGCAGTGCAGGCAGCATCGGCAGCGGTTTGTGCGGCTTGGCGATGGAACCAGAGATTCGATCCGTCAATCACGAAGCCCATGCTGCCGATCAGGAACAGTCCCATGGCGAGGACCAAAAATACCGCGGCTTGGCCGCTTTCTTTCGCGCGCCTCTTGCCTTTACGAGATGTCTTCCGCATCAACATAGGTCAAAACATAATCCGGCCGGCCGAATTGGCATAAACGTTTACTGTCGGCCAGCCAAGTCCGAAAAACGGTTCGTACGGATAAGTCACAGTCACCTGCACAGCGCTTCCAGGTTGGTTGTTGCCATTCGTGTAACACGCATTCACCGTCATATTCGAAGTGCTGTGCAGCGAACCTGCCGCGTAATATTTAACGTTGTCAATCACCGCGCCGCTGGTGACGCAGGACCCCCCGCCGGATGGTCCAGTTCCATTCTGACCGCTCGAGCCATGCACAATCGCGTATCGGACGCCTTCCTTCGCCGCATCTGCGAGTACCGAATATGTATAAACAAACATTGTCAGTTCCAACATTCCAATCAGCAGCACGAAGATCGACGTGATGGTAAGAGCAAATTCGACCGCCGCCTGCCCACTTTGCCGCTTTCGATCAGTGCGACTATTCGCCCCCCGATGTTTCATGAACCCATCGCCCTCATTTCGGCGTGGCGCTGGAAAGTGCAGGTCACCGCGCCGCCACTGGAGCTGCAAGTGGGAAAACTTGCCACGATGAGATTGAAGGGAGTGGCCGGGATCAGCGTATTAAATTGATAAGACACATCGACGCGGTTCAGGGCGAAGCCCGGATATGTACTCCACTCGGGATCGGGGTCGGGACCGCTTCCGGTACTTTGACAGTTCGAAGTGGGCGGCGATGCGGCGCTGCTTCCCTGGTTCAAAGAGCAGATTCGGACCTGCAATGTACCTGACTTCAAAGATCCGAGTTCGGTGGAAATAAGGGAACTGACTGCGGCAGCGGTCGGGAGCGGCGCATTCGCAGGGGTCGACGAGCCTTCGATAGCGGACTCAATTCCATTTCGGGCCGCCGAGGTCAGGTTCAACGTCACGAAAAAAAAGTAGCCGACATTCACCGCATTGAGGATCAAGAGCAAAAGCAACGGAATCATGAGCGCCGTCTCCACCAGGCTCTGGCCGCGGCTGTCTTTTGCTAATGAAAGTTTGCGGGTTTGCATTGCGGTTAAACCTTTATTTTCGTACGGTGGCGAAATCTCGTCTCACGCGATCCGTACAGCGGAGCGAAACACCCGAACCGGATCCAGCGCCTTGGGCCGCTGATCGGATACGGGCGAACTCGTCGGGAGCTCGTCGATTTCTGATATCTCTTGCAACTCAGCTTCCTCTTCCGGCGCTTCTGCTACTTCCAGCTGGTTCAACAGGCGATGCAAATAGCAGCGGCTGATTCCCAATTCCTTGGCAGCCTTAATTTGTTGCCGTTGTGGGTGGCCAGCGCGCCGCGAACCAAATCGCGCTTGAAGCTTTTCAAGGCCTCATGGAACGATCCTTTGGGCAATTCGTCAGAGATGCCCAGGCCTTGCAGCTCGGGCGGAAGGTCGTCAATGCCCAGACCGGTCATGCCCATTCCCCAGAACCACGCTGCGCTCGATAACGTTCTGCAACTCGCGCACATTGCCCGGCCACGGGTGGCGCGCGAGCGAGCTCATAAACCCCGGCGTCATGCTGCGGCATTGTTTCTTGTGCAGCTTGGCGAAGGTGCGCAGGAAATATTCGGCAAGCAGAGGAATATCTTCGGTGCGCTCCCGCAAAGAAGGCATTGCGATCTTGACCACGGAGATCCGGAAATAAAGATCTTCGCGGAAAGTTCCTTCGCGCACCATCTGCTCCAGATTGCGATTGGTGGCGCAGATTACGCGCACATCGATGGCATGAGAAGCATTTGAGCCCAGACGCGAAACCGTCCGCTCCTGCAAGGTGCGCAACAGCTTGGCCTGCAGCGGAAGCGCGAGATCTCCGATTTCGTCTATAAAGATGGTGCCGCCATTGGCTTCTTCAAAGCGTCCGCGACGGCCCTGGTTGGCTCCAGTAAAAGCTCCGCGCTCATGGCCGAAGAGCTCGTCGTCGATCAGCGACTCGGGAAATGAACACACGGAAAACGCCACGAAAGGTTTATTGGCGCGCGCGCTGAGCTGATGAATGGCTTTTGCGACCAGGCCTTTTCCGGTTCCGCTTTCGCCGGTGACCAGCACCGTCGTAAAAACATCGGCTACTTTGTGGACCACGTCATTCACCCGATCCATGGCCACGCTGTTTCCCAGCAAGCCCTCAACCCGGCGGCCACCCAGCATTTGCTGCGCCGCCGCCAATTCACGAGTCATTGCGGTGCGGCGGCAGGCGCGATTGATGGCGAAACGCAACTCCTGCACGTCGAGAGGCTGCTCCAGAAAATCTACGGCGCCATCGCGAAATAGCTGCACAGCGGAGGCGACGTGCTGGTTCCAGCCGAAAGTTATGATGGGAGGAGCGAAGGAAAGCTCCGAAGCTGCGCGGGTCAGATATTTTAATGATTGCTCTTCGCTGGCAAGGTTCAGCAGGATCGAGTCGATGTCGCTGTTCGCGATTAACCCGACCGCTTCTTGCGGCGTAAAAACCTGCCGGATGTGGTAACCGGATTCGCCGAGAACCTCCTGCAAAACGTTGCCGAAGGCTTCATCAGAATCGACCAGCAGAACGCGCTTTACTCTCTCCCCAAAACCCGGACTCCCCAAAGCAACGACCCCTTTCCATCTGCCTGCTACTTACCAACGCAAATTCAAACCTTTTGACTTTCTCGATTTATTCCGGAAAGCACCTATTGTCGAGACCCCAGTGAAATCGCGGGTGTCTAAAGGCTGTGGGGGAGAATAATACATAAAAAACCGTAGAGCAAGGGTAAGGCCAAAAAAAACAGAGGAAACTATCTGGAAAACAGTGCTGAAACCTATTCACTAGTTCAGGGCAGAGTGTAAACCTTTGCATACACAAATATGTGGAAGTGTATAGCCACTCTATCCGCCATAAACGGATGGCTATAATTGAAGTTGTGTAGTACTTTCGGCTCTATCTTCATTTAGTAGACACATGGAAGCACGATTGCACAGCTTCTTTTCGGGTCTGTTCCATCTCTAAAATCATCGTGACAGTACTTACCGACAGCAAATCCAAACTCATCGCCACGAGCAATCCCGGGCGAGCCGTCGCGCGGCGACTTCTCAAGTTTCGGCCGAGGCTTCCGCGGATGGGCAAGCGCGGGAACCTCCTTCCTGGCGGTGCTTACACTCGCCCTGGTCGGACTGCAGTTTGCGCTCACCATGATCCAAGCCGGATCTTAACGATCCGGACGTCTGGTGGCACATGCGAGACGCGCAATACCTCCTGCAGCAGCATCATTTTGTCCGTCAGGACATGTACTCATTTACCGCCGCCGGTCATGCCCTGGGTAAATACTGAGTGGCTGAGCGAAATTCCGTTTTACCTTGCTTACCGCGCCTTCGGAGCTTTCCGGACTTAAGGCGCTCACGTTCGTACTGCCATCCATCATTATTCTTCTCCTCTTATACCTCTGTTTTCAGGAGAGCCGGAACTTCAAGGCTTCGGTGGTGGTTTGCGTCTTCGCCAGCCTGCTGGCAAAAGTATCTTATCGGGCCGCGGACAATCCTGTTCGGATACATCCTGATGGTGCTGCTGCTGATCATCTTGCAGCGTTTTCGAGCACGCGGGACCGCGCCGCTATGGACTGTGCCCTTGCTGTTCTGCATTTGGGCGAATACGCACGGTTCGTGGGCGATCGGACTGATTTTGTTTTTCTTAATCGGGGTTGCAGGACTGTTCGGTGGTTCCTGGGGAAAGATCGAGTCCACCCGATGGACGGCATCGCAGATTCGACAGCTCGCGCTGACCGGCGTCGCATCAGTGGCGGCTTTGTTCATCAATCCATATGGATGGCGGCTGGTCTTATTATCCCTTTGACTTGGCATTCAAGCAAAAGCTGAATGTCTCGCATGTGGCGGAGTGGGTGCCGATTAATTTTCAGGATGCGAGAGGCACACTCGTATTCGGGCTGATGGTTGCCTTTCTGCTGGCCGCGCTGGTTCGCAAGCAGCGGTGGAATCTGGCCGACGTATTAATACTGCTGTTTGCGCTGCACACGGCGATGACGCACGTACGCTTTCTGGTTGTTCTGGCAATCGTAGGTGCGCCTGTAGCCGCCAAGCTGCTTGATTTTTTCCCGCCCTACCGGCCGGAGTTGGATACGCCGCGGCTGAACACGGCCGTCATTCTGGCGGTCATTGGGCTGATGGTTTACTTCTGGCCGCATCAGGCCCAGATAGAAAAATCAATGGCCGAAACTTTTCCCGAAGGTGCACTCTCGTATCTGAAAGGCCATCCGCTCCAGGGCAACATGCTGAACCCGTATTTGTGGGGCGGATATCTAGAATGGAACGATCCCGCATTGAAAACCTTTGTCGACAGCCGGGCGGACATCTTTGTATACACCGGAGTATTGCAGGACTACCTTGATTTGCTCGGTTCAGACAGCCTGGTACGCCGGCTCGATCCGGTTCTTCAGAAATACCAAATTCGCTATGTTTTATTTCCGCCGGGCGACAGCGCCAACCCTCTTTTGAGCGGGAGCGGCATCACTTATCTGCTGCAGCACAACCCAGAATGGAAGATCGATTATCAGGATAAAGTTTGCGTCCTGATGGAACGCCAGACGGCTGCCGCAGATCCGCAGCAACCTTAGCTGGCGTCCTCGCCGATCATTCTTTTCCGGCAACTTCGCTCAGGCAATGGGCGGCGTACGTGACCTGCTCCTCGGTCATTTCCGGGAACAACGGCATGCTGAGCACCTGTTCGCAGGCGCGCTCGGTAAATGGCAGATGTTGGTTCGGCCCGCGCTCAGGATTCGAAAAGGCTTCCTGCAGATGGACCGGCTTCGGATAGTGGACTGCCGTCTGAACTCCAAGTTTTTCCAAGCGGCTGCGGACCTGGTCGCGATTTTCAACGTAGGCCACGAACAGGTGATACACACACTCCGCCCCTGCTGGATCTTCTGGAAGCCGAACCTTCGCGCCTTGCAGCAAGCGGCGGTATAGTTCGGCGCATGATTGCCGCTTGGCCGTCCATTGCTCCAGATATTTCATCTTGACGTTGAGCACAGCGCCCTGAAAACCATCCATGCGGTAGTTATAGCCAACGTACTTGTGCAGATAGCGCGTGGATTCGCCGTGACTGCGCAATGAACGGGCGAGCGCCGCAACCTCATCATTATTGGTGGTCAGAGCGCCGCCCTCGCCATATGCGCCCAGGTTTTTGCCGGGATAAAAACTGAAGGCGGCCGCATGTCCGAACCCGCCGACGCGCGTGCCAGCATATCGGGCGCCGTGCGCCTGGCAAGCGTCTTCAATTACCACGAGAAGATGGCGTTTCGCGATTTCGAGAATCGCATCCATATTGCAGGGCCTGCCATACAAATGAACCGGGATAATGGCTCGCGTTCGTTTAGTAATTGCGCTTTGAATGGCAGCAGGGTCGATGTTTGCGGTGGCTGGTTCAACATCCACGAAAACCGGAGTCGCACCCGTATACGCGATGGCTTCGGCGGTTGCGATGAAGGTGTTCGAAGTCGTGATCACTTCATCGCCAGCGCCGATGCCGGCGGAAAGCAGTGCGAGATGCAAGGCGCTGGTTCCCGAATTCAGGGCGACGCAATGTTTGACTTCACAATATTTGGCGAACGCCTGCTCGAAACGTTCAACTTCCTCGCCTAGAATAAAGCTGGCATTTTGGCACACCCGATCAAGCGCCTCGAGAATTTCGTCGCGCAACAACCCGTATTGGGCCTTCAAATCGAAATATGGGACAGTCATACTTGCTGTTCTCACTACGCCTCCGCTTCGGATTTATTAATTGTAATGGAAGATCGAAAAGCTACATAGGGGGAAGCGAGGCCTCGAGCAAAACTCATGGAACTCCGGAAAAACCGAACTGTATACGATTGTTTGCACGCATCGATATTCAGTTATCAGTGATCGCTGCAAGACTGACTGATATCGAACAAGATTGGCGGATTGGACGATAGCTTGCTCTAACCGAGGAACTGTCATCGCATGAGCCCCTCGGGAAATTGTTCCCTATGCCGAGTAGTCTGCTTAACCGATACCGGTCCCGTTGAATCACACAGGGATTCAATTGTTCGCGCGGGTTCGTCTGCTCAGTCCCCGAACCAGTCAGTGGCTGGAACGGCTATTGCCATTTCTGATTTTTGTCGTTTCTTTGCTCTATCTGTCTCTGTTCCGACGCTTCTCAGTGATGGATCTGGATGAAGGCATCATCTTGCAGGCGGCCGAGCGCATTCTGCACGGCCAGGTTCCCTACCGTGATTTCTTTATGTTTTACACCCCCGGCTCGGCGTATCTGGTGGCAGCGTTGTTCAAGGTTTTCGGCGATTCATTCGCCGTGGCGCGCAGCAGCATTGCCGTCGCTGGCGCGGTGTGCACGGCAATCACTTACGTGCTTTCAAGGCGCGTCTGCTCCCGAAATATCGCGCTGCTCGCCGCGGCTTTATCCATGTTGAACAGCTTTGCCTATCGATTTCTGGTTCTGCATAATTGGTACGGCACTTTATTCGCGAGCTTAGCCATCTATGCGGCTCTCCGTTTGTGGGAATCGCAGAGATCAAGTTGGGCTTTCGTGTGTGGAAGTCTTGCCGCAATTACTACTCTGATTGAGCAATCAAAAGGCGCTGGATTGTGCCTTGGGCTCGTTGTCGGATATTTGATCTTGCGCTTTTCCGGGCGCCGCCCAATGCCCGAACTCCAGACTCGCCGCCATTCTGGCAGGCGGATTTCTTTGGCCCTGGTTGTTGACGTTTGCCTATTTCGGGATAAAGCACGGCGTGGCAGCGATGGTACAAGACTGGTTGTGGCCGCTCCATCATTACGCAAAAGTAAATAGCGTTTTTTATGGCAATCAAAACTGGTCTGAAGCCACGCGGCAGGCAATCTTCCATAGTGGCCCGCTCTGGTCGAGGATATTCAAAGCCCTGGCCATTTCGCCGGGAATCGTAGTCACTTTGTTGCCGTTGATCGCGGTTGGATGGCTGGTGTACGAAACCGTCTGGCAGAGCCGAAAAGATGCGGATTTAGCGAACGGCGGATATTACGTGATCGTGAGTTCGGCGCTATCGGGCCTGCTGATATCAGTGCTGGCGGCGAGGGCGGACATCACACATCTCATGTATCTTGCGAACCTGTGGTATGTGGTTCTCGCCTGGATATTGCAGGATGGGGCATAGCCGATCATGGTTACTGCGCAAAACCCGTCCGTATCTGATTGCGTACGTGTGCATCGCCTTCGGGCTGATGGGCTTCGCTCTGCTTCTCCGTGTGAATGGCGCTCAGAACCACATTCAAACGCGGCGTGGCATGGTGTCGTCTCCAACTGAAGACTCCGCCGTCCCTTATGTCGAAGGTCATATCGCTCGGGGAGGTGAACTGCTGGTTTATCCCTATCTGCCCATTTACAACTACCTGACCGCGACTCGCAGTCCGGCGCGCGTAGATTTTTTTCAGCCCGGAATGAACACTCCTGAGCAGGCCCAGGAAATCATCGATTCCCTGCTCTCACATCCAACGGCCGCCATTTTGTTCGATTCCGACTTTTCAGATTTGTTGGCGAGCACGTGGCCGAAAACCCCTCTAGCGGACGTCGTCAATGACCCTGTCGGAGATTTTATCGTGGAAAATTACCGGGTATGCCAAGGGTTAGTCACATCCTCAACTCGACGTGTTCAGTTCATGGTCCGGGAAGAAAAGTCTTGTGAATAGGAAATTGACCTTGCGGTGTAAACGGATGTATCCACGTTTTGGGAAAAGTTCGACACCAAAAGTGCTCACTTTCGATAATTTTGATCGCCATTTTCAACAGCCAATGATGAAGCAACTGGATAGTTCGGCAATTGAGTGGCAATAACCTGCGTGTTTTCAGGGGAATCCTTTCGCAAGCCCTGAATCCGAAACCTGGCAAGTTTGGTAATGTAGATGCCTATAAGGTAACCAGCACTACCTTCGCTTCCGCCAAAGCGGAATGAAAATCGAAAACTCCGAGGAGACAATTCAATGAAGAGGTTCGCTCTGAACGCGCTCACGCGCCTGCACAAAGACGAAAGTGGACAAGGTCTGGCGGAATATCTGCTGGTTTTGGCCCTGGTTGCCTTGGCGGCGACTGCCGGCATGCAAACGCTGGCCAGTAATCTCAACAGCTACTTTGGCGTGATTGGTACCAAGTTGGGTCTGTACGTCAACGGCAGCTAGTTTCTTGTGCCTGTGTTTGGCCTTCTTTACCGCCCGCCGATGGGCGCTGAGTGGAGAGCCAAGCATAGCGTCCCAACAAGATCTGTTCCGAGCGTTCACCCAAAACAATGCTTTGGCCCTCTATCGAGGTTTGCTGGTTTTTGCGGCAGCCCGCCAGAGGAGCCGGTAAGAGCTTGAAGCGTAGTGTTGCCTTCGCATGGCTCCCGACCAACCGGTTGGGAGTCATGCTATTGCCTTAATCGAAAAATTTTACCTGGAGGTGGGTTACGGGTCTGCAACGATTACTAACGGCGTTTGTGGTTGCGGCAGCCTTAGCCGGCGGTATTACGTATCTTTTTTACCGGCGGCTGAATCGAAACCCACAGCTTCATAGTTCCACCGTTCAGGTGGTCGTGGCCGCGACCGACTTGCCCGTGGGCGTAACTCTAGCCGCTAAAGATCTAACTACAGTCGATTGGTTCAGCGATACCTTGCCCAGCGGCGCATTTACCAAAACTGACGCCGTGCTTGGCCGCCCTTTGCTGTATCCGCTCGTCGCTAAGCAGCCAGTACTTCAAAGCGATATTGGAGTCGAAGGCGCGGGCATTGGCCTAGCCGGGAAGATTCCGCCGGGAATGCGCGCCACCGCCGCTCAAGTCCAACGAAATTTCCGGCGTTGCAGGATTTTTGTATCCTGGCTCGCATGTGGATGTGCTGGTAACCTTCACCCCTTCGGGCGGCAACCAGCCGATGACTAAAACGGTGTTGCAGAACGTTCAGGTCTTGACCGCTGGCCAGACGATCGAACCTGACCCTCAGGGCAGGCCGCATTCGGTGAATGTGGTGACACTGCTGGTTGATCCGGAGGACTCGCAACGACTTCAGCTGGCCAGTTCACAAGGCAATATTCAGTTCGTCCTGCGCAGCGGGGCAGACCAAAAACAGGCAGAACTGATGCCGACGCGCCTGGATCAGCTGTTCCCCAGTGATAAGCCGGTCGTGGTCGCGAAAGTAGTGAAGCACAAGCGTGTGGCTCCAAACCCCATGTACATGCTCGAAGTGATTCAAGGGACCAAGCGTTCGGTGGAGAAATTCGATAACTAGCTCTCGTGATCGCAGCCAAATGAAATTTTCCCTTCCACAACCAATGAAAAGCTTCCTCCTCGGTTTGGGCGCAATGGCTTTTCTCGCAGCACTCCCGGCTTCAGCGCAGTCTGAAGGCCAGGCCTTGCACGTGTTCGTCGGCAAATCGGTTGTGATCAATATGCAGACGCCGGTCTCGCGAATACTTTCGAGCAATCCCGGAGTGATCGATACGCTGGCGACTTCGCCGACGCAAGTCGTAGTCGAAGGCAAAACTCCCGGGGTCAGCAGCCTGATTATATGGGATTCAAGCGGACATTCTCAGATTCTTGACGTCACCGTCGACGTAAACATTTCACGATTGCGGACCGCGATTGAACAAACTTTTCCGGGGCAGCAAGTCAACATTCAGTCCGATGGCGCGCATTTGATTCTTACCGGCACTGTCTCCGACGCGAAGACTTCTGACGAGCTGGCTAAACTCGCCGGCGCTTATTCCGCCGGAGTCGTGAATTCGTTGAATGTAGCTCCGGTGCACGAACAACAAATTCTGCTGCAGGTGAAGTTTGCGGAAGTGGACCGTACCAAACTGCAGCAGTTTGCCCTCAACCTGATCAGCACCGGCGCGGCAAATACTCCGGGCACAATCAGCACCCAGCAATTCGGTGCGCCCGCAATCACCGGGCAACTCTCCAACTCTATCGGCGCGAGCAATACATGGTTTCACTTCCTCGCTCCAGCTCAGCAGCTTGCTGAATATTTTTCTCTTCCGCCCGGACTTGAACCTGGGTGCGACCATTCAGGATCTTGAAACCAAGTCCGTGCTCCAGATATTGGCCGAGCCCAATCTGCTGGCGCTGAATGGGCAAAAAGCTAACTTCCTGGCAGGCGGCGAGTTTCCGTTTCCGGTTGTGCAAGGCGGAGCGAATGTCGGCGCGGTCACCATTCAATTCCGGCCGTTTGGAGTGAAGCTCGACTTCACCGCTTTCGTCGGCCCGGACCGCGTGATTCGGATGCATATCGCACCGGAAGTCAGCACTTTGGATTTCACGCAGGCGGTCACGATTTCCGGATTCACGGTGCCGGCAATTTCCACTCGCCGCGCCGAGACTGAAGTGGAATTGAAAGACGGGCAATCATTTGGCATTGCCGGCTTGCTGGACAATCGGGCGCAGGTACAACTCAGCAAGATTCCGGGCATCGGCGACATACCGATTCTGGGAAATTTTTTCCGCTCGCGCTCCATCAATCGCAGCGACAGTGAACTGCTGGTGATGGTAACGCCGCGAATTGTTGACCCAGTTCAGATGAGTACGCCGGCGCCTTTGCCGCCGGCCAATCCGGTCAAGTTCCTGGATAGTCCGCGGTTTCGATCATTCATTGCCGGCACAGCCTATCCAATACAAACAAGACACAAAGTCAGCAACCATCGAGCCCCAAATGAATCCGCTTTCGATCAAAGACGCGCTCAACAGTTCGCCGCGCGAAAGTTTCTCGAACTCCGAGCCGCTGTCAGTAGTTGGTGTTTGTCTGGATGAGGATACTTCCTCTGCACTCAGGTCCTTTGCCGAATCTGCGCCCTTAATTCGTCTGCGATCGAATTTTGCGGAATATCGAACGCAGGACAATGATCCGGGGATCGATTGGATGGGCACTCCCACGCCGGAGATCTGCATTGTGGATTTTGACCGTGACCGTCGAAAGGCGGCAGCGGCGGCGGAAAACATTCATAGCGCATCGCCGCAGACTGCGATTTTTGCGGTGTCGGCTGATTCTCAACCCGATCTTATTATTCAAGCCATGCGCAGCGGGTGCAGTGAATATCTGCTGAAGCCGATCGGGCGTGAGCAACTTCTGAATGCCGTGGCCCGGGTCGGCGGACGGAGAAAAGAACGCACCCATACGGCTCGTGCCCAGGTTCTGGCGTTTATGGGAGCCAAGGGCGGGTGCGGCGTCACCAGTCTGGTAACGCAGCTCGGTGTTCTGCTGGCTGGCTCACTTTCAAAACGGACACTGATTGTCGATCTGCATCCCGGACTTTGGCGATGCGGCGCTGTACCTGGGAATCGCCCGCCATCGGTATCACTTCTTTGAGCTGGTCGAGAACACCGACCGCATGGACGCCGAACTGCTGCAGAGCTTCCTGGCACGCCACCCCAGCGGAGTGGATTTGGTTCCCGCCCCCGACGGCAACGACGGACCGCGCAGAATTTTGCCGGGCGCAGTGGCGCAGACTTTCGACTTCCTGCGGCTGCGCTACGACTACATTCTGGTAGACATGCCGCCAGGGTTGAGTGACGAAAACCTTGAGATGGTGCGGCACTGCGACCACTTCCACATGGTAGCCGTAGCTGAGGTATCCGCGCTGCGGAATGTAGTCCGGCAATTTAATTACCTGACTCAAAAAGAAATTCCGGCCGAGCGCTTCCGGGTGGTGCTGAATCGCCACCAGAAGCGTTCTTTGATTACTGACAACGAAATTGAAAAGACACTGGGACAGAAAATTTACTGGAAGGTTCCCAATCAGTACGCGCACGTGGTGAAAGCCATCAATGGTGGCGAACCAATTGCACAGCTTTCATCGTCCGAGGTCGCCAAAAGTCTAACCGACCTGGCACTTCAGCTAGGAGCGAAACCAGCCGCAACCGACAAAAAGAAGGAAAAAGCACTGGTTTTCGCGGATTCTTAGGCAGGTAGTTAAGGGGAAATCATGGGCGAATTTAATTCACTCGCATCGCAACTCGGGGGCACCAACGGACTTACCGATCGCTGAAATCAAGCGCACCGGGCTGAGTTTCAAGGAATACCAGGACCTGAAGTCAACCGTCCACCGCGACCTGATCAGCCGCGTGGATCTGGAACGGGTGGCAAACCAGCGTGACGATCACACTCGCGGCCAGGTGCTGGCGGTAATTCAGGACCTGATTGCCAATCTGAAAACCCCGCTCAGCGGCCGGGAGCGCGAACGGCTGGCGCTCGAAGTGTTGGATGAAGTCTTCGGCTTAGGGCCGCTGGAGCCGGTACTACAAGACCCGAGCGTGAGTGACATTCTGGTCAATGGACCTCGGCAGGTTTATGTGGAGCGCGGCGGAGTTCTTGAAGAGAGCAGCATCATGTTCAAGGACAACGCGCACCTGATGAACATTATCGACAAGATCGTCTCCGCGGTCGGAAGACGCGTAGACGAGTCTTCGCCGATGGTGGATGCGCGACTGGCGGACGGCTCCCGCGTGAACGTGATTATTCCTCCGCTGGCCATCGATGGACCTCACATTTCTATCCGCCGCTTCGGTCATATTCCAATCACTGAAGAAGATTTACTCAGAAACCAGACGCTGACCAAGCCGATGCTGGAATTACTGCGCGCCGCGGTGAAGGCGCGAATCAACGTAGTGATATCGGGCGGTACTGGCGCCGGCAAAACCACGCTGTTGAATGTGCTGTCGGGATATATCTCAGAGAAAGAACGAATCGTAACCATTGAAGATTCGGCCGAACTGCAATTGAAGCAGCGGCATTGCGTCCGCCTGGAAACCCGCCCGGCGAATATCGAAGGCAGCGGTTCGGTCATGCAGCGTCAGTTGGTTATCAACAGTTTGCGCATGCGGCCCGGACCGGATCGTGGTCGGCGAAGTCCGTGGCGAGGAAGCGCTGGATATGTTGCAGGCGATGAACACTGGCCATGACGGTTCGATGACCACGGTCCACTCAAACAGCCCGCGCGACGCGATTGCCCGTATCGAGACTATGGCGCTGATGGCCAATTTGAATCTGCCGGAAAAAGCGGTTCGCCGGCAGATTGCTTCGGCGGTCCAGTTGATCGTGCAGATTGCGCGCTTCACCGACGGATCACGCCGGGTGACCCATGTCACGGAAATCAGCGGCATGGAAGAAGACGTAGTGAGCCTGCAGGATGTATTTGTCTTCGAGAAGCAGGGAATATCGCCGGACGGCCGGGTGCTCGGCACTTTTACGCTGCAACCGGAGTTCGGCCAAATTTCGCGGAGCGACTGAACGCTTCGGGAATCAATGTTCTGGCGTCGTGGTTCGAGCATTCGCATAGCGTGAACTGAAGGAAACAGAAAATGCCTCCGTTTTTATTTTTCGTGTTGCTGCTGGGCGTGACCTTCGCGGTCATCTTCTATCTCGTGCGTCCTACAAAGACCGAGGTGGCAGTGCAGCGGCATCTGGAGAGCATCAAGGTTGCGAACACCCATGACGATGCGGAACCGATAACCATTCTCAAAGAAGAAGGTTATAGCCCGAATCCGGCGATAGGCGGGATCGTGCGCCAGATTCCAGGGGCCAAGGAAACCCTGGATCTGATTGGACAAGCAGGGCGAAGCTGGCCAGTCAGCATCGTGATGGCAGTGGTCGGCGCTTCGATGCTGGTAACGGCAGCGATTACTTCCCTGTTCCTGCCCGATGTTCTCCCACTGCTCGCGGCAGTGATCGTCGGCTGCATTCCATATGCCTACCTGCTGATTTTGCGGGAACGGCGACTGCGCCAGTGCGACAAACTGCTGCCCGAGGCAATCGACCTTATGGCTCGAGGCCTTCGCGCCGGCCATGCATTGCCAGCGGTGCTGGAGATGGTCAGCGAAGAAGTTGCTGAACCGCTGGGAAGCGAATTTCGCAATCTGCACGAAGAACAAACCGTCGGTCTGCCATTGCGGGAAGCAGTGATGAACATGGTCAGACGTGTTCCGCGTGACGACATGCGTTTTCTGGCTACCGCCATTCTTCTGCAAAAAGAAACCGGCGGAAATCTGGCGGTGATCCTGGATAAAACCGCGGTTGTAGCCCGGGAGCGCGAGCGGCTGCGGGGGCAGCTGAAAATCTATACCGCCCAGGGCCGCATTACCGGATGGGTTCTTTGTGTCATGCCGTTTCTTATGTTCGCTCTGCTCAGCTTGCTGAACTGGAAAACGGAAAAGGTGCTGTTCACCGATCATTTGGGAAAAGTTGCTGTGTACACGGGTTTGAGTTTAATGGCGTGCGGAGTGCTGGCGATCCGGCAGCATTGTGAACGTTAAGGTTTAGCACATGACATTTATTCTCCTGGGCATTTGCCTGTTCGTCGGTTTTCTGTTCCTGGTGCTCCTGCTGATGCCGCGTCCATCGGCGGCAGGAGCGTTGCTGGAGCAGGCCACCAGAACCGGCCGCGCAGCAGACAATATGCCGGTATGGCGCGCTGCCCTGAACGTTGACTACCTGGCGAGACCCTTCACTTTACTGCGCAGCCTGTTTTCAACCGAGCCTGATCCTGACCTGGTGCATCGGCTGATGCTGGCCGGTTATCGCAAGCCAGCCCATGCCGACGTTTTTCTGGGATTGAGGCTGGCGATTCCTGCATTGCTTGGGGTGCTGGTGGCAGTATTCGTGCCGACATCGACCGCCTTATTTTTTGTGCTAGCGGTGATCATCGGCTTTTTTATTCCTGATTTCTGGCTGGCCCATGCCGTCGAACGGCGGCGGCAAAAAATCAAGCTCAGTCTTGCCGGATGGTTTGGATTTTCTGGCCATCTGCCTGGAAGCCGGCCTGGGCTTGGATCAGGGCATTCTCCGCATGGGCAACGAATTGCGAATCAGCCATCCCGAGTTGAGCGAAGAGTTTGTGCAAATCAACTTCGAACAGCGCGCTGGCGTGACCCGGGTGCAGGCATGGCGTTCGTTCGCCGACCGCGTGGACCTGGAAAGTGTTCGCTCGTTCGTGGCGATGCTGGTGCAGACGGAACGGTTTGGAACGCCGATTTCAAAATCTCTGGGGATGTTTTCTGACGCGCTTCGAACCGCGCGCCGGCAAAAGGCCGAAGAGTTGGCGGCCAAGACCACCATTAAGCTGGTTTTTCCGTCTGGTGTTTTTTATTTTCCCTAGCATGGGAATTGTGGTGATGTTGCCGTCATTCATCACGATTCTGCGGAGTTTGGAAACTTCTTTTAAGTAAAGGATGGCCTTGGCCGTCGAAGTCAACTTTCAACGAGAGGTGAGGTAATGGATAACGTAACTTTGATTCGCGTGGTATCGGGCGTGCTGGCGGTAGTTGTGTTCTTCACGTTGGTTTACAGAATGAAGAAAAAAGCGCCTCGTTAAACGGCAAACACTTAGACCCCTGGAAAGGGCACGCATGTTCAGTAAGCAACGGCAGGTATTCGTTTACAACAAAACCAGAGAGACCTTTCTGGCTTTCCGCGTCGCGGTTGCGGACTCGGTGCTGGCCCGATTAGTTGGTCTGCTAGGAAGAAAATCTCTTCCGCCGGACAGCGGCGTCTGGATCGTTCCCTCGAACGCCGTCCACACCATTGGAATGCTGTTTTCTTTCGATTTGGTTTTGATCGATAAGGATTTCAAAGTAGTGGGCCTGCGCGAGCTGGTTCGGCCATTCACCGTGACCTGGCCGAACCATCGTGCCGAGAGCGTTCTCGAACTTCCGGCGCACTCGATTTTTCGCAGCCGGACCAAGATTGGCGACCAGCTTCTTATTGAACGCTACGAAGCCAGAAGGCCGCCGCGCTCCGGCGGGGACGAAATCCCCTCCGGTCAGGAGCATGCCAGCTTAAATGTCGCGGCAGCTGGAAACGGCCCGCCAATAGCGGCGGCGGCGCAAAGCCCCGCAACGGTTTCCTCTTCCCATTACGTGGACAGCGAGTCCCGTTGAAGCGCTGTCGGTTTGCAATATCTCTAGCGGGTTCTGCTTCAAATCCGGATGGCCTTTTCTTTGTGCTTGCGCTCGTACCAGCACGGCAAATAACCGGCGTGAGGAAACATTGAATTCACACAGGTCTCCTGCTGCGGCGGCTGGAAATCGTACTCTGTCTTCCCGCTTTTTTCCTGGATAGCGTAATAAAATTGCACAGTCAACGTCCCGTATGGACTGTGGCCGGTGGCAAGGCGATATCGCCAAAGCAAATAATCGCCGCTGTAGCAAAGAACCGCTGCGACGATCAGCGCAGCCACGATGCTGAGCGAGATTTTTTTCATCCGTGCCTTTTGTTTTGCGAATCTTTATTGGCGATTCCCTGACTTCAATTTACAGTTAAGTGACACCGCCGGTATGGTGTGGCAGATACTATTTTTCAGGAGCTTGAATTTTGTCGTTTCGGCGCCGAGCTGGAATTTTATCTTCGCAATGGCGGTCGTGCGCTTTAGTGCTGGCGTGCCTGAGTTTCAGCGCTGCTCCCATTCAAGCCCAGGAAATACGCCTGCAGTTTGAACCCGCCAAGACCAATATCGCCTTTACTTTAGGGGATATCCTACATACCGTCCACGGCTCTTTCCAGTTGAAGCGGGGGGAAGTGGAATATAACCTGGCTACGAAGTCTGGTGAGCGGCAACCTTCTAGTCGATGCAACTTCTGGGCAGAGCGGAAATCATAGCCGCGATCACAAGATGCATAAAGAAATTCTGGAGAGCGATCGCTATCCGGTCATCAGCTTTCGGCCGGACCGGGTAGAAGGCGCAGTTGCACCCGGAGCCACTTCAACCCTGCAAGTGCACGGCATTTTTTCCATTCACGGAGCCGATCACGAACTGACGATGCCGGTGCGCGTAACAATTTTTCCCGACCATTGGACGGCCGATACTCATTTCACCGTTCCGTATGTAAAGTGGGGCATCAAGAACCCGAGCACGTTCGTGCTGCGGGTAAGCGAATCGGTTGAAATCGATGTTCATGCCACTGGCGCGAATCCGCCGGGCGGCGCACGCTAAGGAACTGCGTCCGGCAGAGTCTACAAATTCGCGTACGGACATTGCCATTGGCGCTGATGGTGTGCACCGCAAAGCCCAGTTCCCCTCCCCATGGCAACCAGGCAGTTGATGGCGCCACATGCCAGGTGATCCCCTCCCGCTCAAAGACGCGACCGTTGTGCCAATGACCCACCAGCATGTCTTTAATGCCGAGTTGCCGCAATGCCTTCATCTCTTTTGAACGATAAGGTTCGCTTATCACCCAGTACGGCTTAGGGTCGGGAAATTTTCCGTCGTGAAAAACTGGGATGTGCTGCACTCCGATAACTACCTGCTTGGAATTTCGCGGCTCAGGCTGCAGTCCATTCATCCATGACAACATTCGCTCCGACTCGTCTTCGCTTTGCGGCGGAAGCGGAGCTGGCGACTTGGCTTCGTATACGTCGTAATTTCCCAGAAGTTGTGAATCGATCACCACAAAGCGCACAAACTTGACCTGAAATTCGTAATAATCCTTGCCGAATACTTTGCGATAGCGCTCAACGTCCTTGCTGTGAACATCATGATTTCCCGGCGCATAATAAAGAGGCGCTTTCAGCTTCTTGAGGATCGATCGAGCTTCGTCCCAGGCCTGCGGATTCTCGCCGATATCGCCGGAGAGAATTACGGCATCCGGATTCCGGTCATTAATCATTTTCACTGCTTGCGTAAGATTCTCCGCGGCGTGAGGCGCATGATGGTCTCCGAGATGAGTGTCGCTGATTTGTACGATTGAGACCCGGTCGTCGCGATCATCCATGGCGTGAGGAACAGCTTGCGCCATGACGGGAACTTCAAGAAAATACAGCGCAATGCACAGCAGTGGAGCGAAAAGCAACTTTATCTTCATAACTTCCTAGAAGCAGAAGAGACTTACCGGGTTGCGCGCTTATTATCGAATTAGCTTTCGCTAGTCTTTTTGCATTATTGAACAAGTTAGCGCGTGCGACTAAATTCCTGAATTCTGGAGACATGGTCCATTAGGACAATTATGAGCAGCGGCTCCACGGTCACGCCGGTTCCGGGTAAGAAGCATCGCTGGAAAAAGATCACAGCGGCAATTCTTACCGGCATATTTGTCCTGTGGCTGGCATTCGTCACCTTCATGTGGCAGGCCATGCACAAGCCCCCTGAGGACTTTGCGCGCATCATGTCGCACATGCCATGGGAAGTTTTCCTTGTTGTCCCGTTCGAAACCCTGTGGAGCAGGGCGCGCGCCGGCAGTTTGCAGGTGGGCGACCCGGCACCCGACTTCTCACTACTTAAGCTGGACAAGACCGCAGCCGTGCATTTTTCCGAGATCAACAAAGCGCAGCCGGTGGTGATGATTTTCGGCAGCTACACTTGACCGCCATTCCGGCGGGAGGTTCCCGCCCTCAACAAACTTTACGATCAATATGCGAATCAAGTTGCGTTTCTAGTAGTGTATATCACTGAAGCTCATCCCTCCGACGTCTGGCAGATGGAAAGCAACGTCAAAGACAAGGTAGTTTTTGCCACTCCCAAAAACGAGCAAGAACGCGCGCTGATCGCCGGAGCTTGCGTGCGAAAGTTGGGAATCAAGTTTCCTGCGGTCCTCGATGAATTCGGGAACTCGACCGAGCAGGCTTATACCGGCTGGCCGGATCGAATTTATCTGATCGACCAGAACGGCCGAGTCGCGTACAAGAGCAAACCGGGTCCATTCGGATTCAAAGCCGCGGAATTGAGCGCCGCTCTTGCCAAGTTACCGAAATCGCCCACGGCAGAGGCGCGTTCACCGCATTCTCTTCCCTTCTGATCAACGTTCGGACTTGGTACGCTTCTTGCCGACGGTGAACTTTTCCGAAGTCAGTAATCCTAAATTGAGCGCGTAGCGCACGATCTGCGCGCGCGATTTCAGGCCAAGTTTTTCCGCGAAGCGCGAGCGGTAGGTTTCAACGGTTTTGGTGCTGATGAAAATCTGCTCGGCGACTTCACGGCTGCTGAATCCCTCGGCGACCAATTTCAGCACCTGCAGCTCGCGGTCGCTCAACAGACTCTTGGCAGCGGAACCATCATGGTCGGGCTGATCGCGGGTGATCGCATCGCGCACCAGGACCTCGGCGAGCTCAGAATCGACATAAGTTCGTCCTTTATGGACGGCGCGAATGGCGGTAAGCAAATCGGCGTCGACACTCTTCTTCAGCACATACCCGGAGGCGCCCGCGGCCAGCGCAGTTCGTAAATAGGCAGGCTCCTCGTGCATGGTAAGAAGCAGGATTCGAGTGGAGCGAGAACCGGTGACGATCTGGTGGATGGCATCCAGGCCGCCAGACTTGGGCATGGTGACGTCAAGGATGGCAACATCGGGCTGATGCGCATGAACGCCCTCTACCGCCTCTAACCCGTCCTGAGCTTCCTCCACGACCGTCATGTCAGACTGGGCGTTGATTAGCATGCGCAGACCGGCACGCAGGATAGCGTGATCATCGGCAAGCAAGACACGAATTTTCTGCAGCTTAGGCATTACCACCCGACCGCGCCGGATCGAACCGCGGAACCGGCATTCGGCAATCGGACTTCGATCACCGTCCCTTGCGTAGGCGCGGACGTGATTTCGAGCGCGCCGCCCAGAATGATCGCCCTTTGCCGCATGCCTTCAATTCCCAAATGTCCTGACGGGCGCTCGCGCAGAGCGTGGGCTTTGAATCCCTGGCCATCATCCCGGATCGATAACCTCAATAATGGATCGCGCCACTCGAAACGCACGCTTACTGAAGAGGCGCGGGAGTGGCGCGCCACATTGGTCAAAGCTTCCTGAATGATCCGATACAGACCAATCTGTATTTGAGTGTCCAGCTCGGACAAAGGAACATCCCCAAAATCAAGGTTTACGGGCAGGTGATGGGCCGCCGCATACTCCCCGGTAAATTTTTCGATAGCCTCTTTCAATCCAAGGTCGTCGAGCACACTGGAGTGCAGGCCGCGGGCGAGGCGTCCCACTTCTTCGATTGCTTTCGAAGCGATTTTCCGTAGGGCCTTGGCTTGGTCTTTCGCTTCTTTGAGCTGGCGCGCATCGCCCAGAGAGCGCAATCCCACCAAAAGCGAAGTCATCAGTTGTCCCGCTTCGTCATGCAGTTCCCGAGAAATTCGCTGTCTTTCCTCTTCCTGCGCTTTCAGTACGCGCTGCAGCAGCAGCCTTTGCATCTCTTCGCGGCGTTGAGATTCTTCCCGTAAAAGCCTGGCGGTTATGTCCTGTACGATGGCGAGGCGTGCGTTCTTCTCGTCAAGGCGCAGAGGCGCAAGAATTTCTTCTACGTCGAGCAAGCCGCCGGTTTTCGTACGGTGCTTATGCACCGCGGCCGATTGAAATGTTGAGCTCCACCGCGCGTCCGATGACGAGTCGGGCTCCGCGATAATGTCATGAATGGTGAGAGCGGTGAACTCGTCGCGAGTGTAGCCGTATTGCTGGACAGCAGCTTCGTTCACCGCCAGAATCCGGAAATCAGAAACGTTGAAAACCCAGCAGGCGAGAGGGTTAGCTTCAAAAAATAGCCTGTACTGCCGCTCCGAGTTCCAGAGCGCTTCTTCCGACTTCCGAGTCCGCAACAGAGCGCGAACCGTGGCCAGTAGCTCTTCGTGTTGCACCGGCTGAACCAGGTAGGCGTCGGCACCCCCATTGAGGCCTGCAACCCGGGCTTCGGTCGACACCATGGTCGCCGAAAGATGCAGGACAGGAATCCGGCAGGTCTGATCATTGGCTTTGATCTGCCGGCATACCGTGAAACCATCGATGTCCGGAAGATTGACATCGAGAATGACAAGTCAGGAAATTGCGCCACCAGGTCCAGCGCCTGCTGCCCGGTGCGCGCCTCCAGAACCTCGAAGCCTGCATGACGCAGTACTCGGGACAGTGCATATCTTTGTGCGTCGGTATCGTCGACGTGCAGGATCTTCAGCGATCGGCCAGGTTCAGAGTTCGCCTGAGGAATGGTGCTCATAATTTCGAAAGATTCCTCTGCCATTATGCACCTTATTTGAATTCTCTTGCACCCCGCATGCCGCGCCGAGCAATGCTTCGCATGAAATCCAGGCAGATTTGGCGGGCCCGGTCCCTGTCAGGGATTTTCCCATAGCAGAGGCAAAATCTAGGACAAATCCTGATTTCGCGCACAATGCCAATCCTGCCACACTGAATGCCTAATGAAAGAAGCTGGTTCGGCACCCTTCCTACTAAGGACGCCCGAGCCAATTCAAGAACAGGGCATAAGTTTCGGGCGTCGCGGCCCGTTAGGGAGCGCAAGACAATGGACGATCACATGGAAGAGTGGACACGGCTGTGCCAACAGGCTGCGGTGGAGCAAGATCCGGATCGGCTGATGAAACTGGTTGCCAGGATCGTCGAATTGCTGGATGAGCGTCGATCGACTGGAGCGGTGGCCCATGTCGAATCCGCCAGTCAAGCCAATTCGGACTCCGGAAACGCCTGAATCGTATACAGAATATGGGACCTAGCCCGCATGTGGCAGCGAATTTTTCAAAGGTATGGTGGCTGCAATGACAGTGCCTTTCGGCGAGGAATGAATTTCCGCGTCGCCCCCAAACTGGCGCATCCGTTCATGCATTCCCATAATTCCCACTCCGGCGATGACATTGTCGTCATGCATACGCTGAGCCGGAATGCCTTTGCCGGTATCGGTGATCTCCAGATCTACGCTTCGTTCTGTCCGGCTTAATCGTATGCGCGCGGTAGAGCTGCCGGAGTGGCGGTGAATGTTAGTCAGCGCCTCCTGAACCGTGCGAAAGAGAGCAATCTCCATGTCAGTCCGGCAACCGGCCGAATTCAGGAGCGGTCTTGAGATCGACCGAAATGCCGCTGCGTTGCGCGAAACCTTCGGCATACCATTGCAGGGCGGAAGGAAGTCCCATTTCATCGAGCAAGGGGCGGATGCAGAAGATACGACATGGTGCGAAGTTGTCGGGTCATATCGTCATTGATGGCAACAGTTTGAGCTACCAGCGACGAAATCTTTTCGCCTTTAGCCTCGTGGCTGATCTGGTCAAGAAACATTTTCATGGCGGCCAGCATTTGCCCGGTGCTGTCGTGTAATTCGCGGGCGATCCGCCGCCTTTCTTCGTCCTGTAATCTAAGCAATCTGATTGTGAGTTCGCGGACTTCAGCGGTTTTTTCTGACAGATCCTTGGTGCGTTGTTGCACCCGGCGTTCCAACTCGTTGTGTGCCGCCGAGAGTTCCTGCCGGGCTTTTTCAGCCTCGGCCGCATGGACCCGCGCTTGCCGTTCGGCCTGCTTCAACCGAAGCAGCGCCCCCACCGTGGCCAGCAACTCCTCCCGCGAAATCGGCTCAGCCAGGTAACCGTCTGCGGCTTCAAGCCCACGGACTTTATATTCCGCGTCAGTAAAGGTGGCGGAAATGTGGAGGACCGGGATGTGCGCGGTACGCGGGTTGGCCTTCAGGCGGCGGCATACTTCGAAGCCATCCACATCGGGAAGCCGCACATCGAGGGTGATGAGATCAGGAGACTGATCAGCCAGATCGAGGGCCTCCGCTCCGTTGCGCGCCTCGATGACTTTATATCCCGCTCCCTGCAGGGTCCTGGATAATGAGTAACGAAGCGCGTCGTTGTCATCCACCGCTAAAATCGTGATTTCGGCCATAACCAATCTCGACAGACAGACCGTTTCCTGCAATCTCAGGCGTGAACTTCGCTCGGATTGGCTTTCATCCGTAAACCGGCCCGCATTAACGCTTCTGCAAAGCGCACTTCAGCTGCTTCCCGCGATTTTGTTTCTTTCGGAACAATATCGACCGCCGCCTGTAAACGCGCGCGCTCGTCGCTATCCAACACCTGTGAGGTATAAATGACCACCGGGATGTCGCGTGTGCCGGAATCCTGCTTCAAGGCCTCGAGAACTTCGAAGCCGCTCAAGTCCGGCATGGATAGATCAAGAATGATCAAATTCGGCTTGCCTTCTTTTGCCAACTTCAATCCTTCATTTCCGCCGCGTGCTTCCAGAATGCGGTAACCTTTGCCGCCAAGGACGCCCTTCACCAGGTAGCGCGAAATTTCATCATCGTCGACGATCAGGATACTTCCTTGTTCGGGAGCCATAATCGCGTGCAACTGGCCAAGGAGCCAGTCTCGATCGATGGGTTTCGCATGAAATGCCAGTTGCTCCCATGGCCATCGCTTTGGCTTCATTTTCGACCACGGTGACGACAAAGACCGGGATATCTTTGGTAGGGGGGTTTTGTTTGAGTTCCTGCAAGAAGTTGCCAGGAATGTTCGCCCTGCAGCAGTACATCCAGTACAATCGCGATCGGCTTGAACTCCTGCAGCGCCGTGCGCGCCTCTTTTAGGTCCTGGGCTGGGACCACCTGAAACTCTGTTCCCTTCAAATATTTTTCATAGATGAAGAGCGCTTCGCGATTGTCCTCGACCACCAGCACCGGCAGTTTGGATGCATCCAATTCGCGCTTCACATCGGGGACATACACGGCTTCGGTCGCACCCGCGTAACGAATCGGGATCGACGCAAAAAAAGTTGAGCCGACACCGACCTGGCTCTTGACGTAAACGTCGCCGCCAATTAATTGCGCCAGCTTGCGCGACAACGGAAGCCCGAGGCCAGTTCCCTTTGCGGTCTTCTGAAGCTTACCCTCAACCTGCTCCCATTCCTGAAAGATTCGGGCCTGGTCCTCTACGGCGATTCCGATTCCCGTGTCCGCCACCGAAAACACCGACCGTCTCATCATGGCCCATTCGCACTGATACTCTGACCTCTCCGCGCTCGGTGAACTTCAAGGCGTTGGAGATGAAGTTACGCAGAACCTGCGAAATCTTCGCTTCGTCGGAATACAGCTCGGGAATATTGACTGGATCTTCGAAAACCAGCGACACCGACGAGTTCTGTGCCAACAGGGGACGAAGCATTCCGCGAAGCGCGGCGAACAGGCTTTCAACGGTGAATGCACTGGGACGGATTGTCACCTTTCCGGCCTCGACCTTTGCCAGGTCGAGCAGATCGCTTACCAGATCGGTCAAGTCCTGAGCTGAGCGGCGAATGAAATTGACTTGCCTTTCCTGTTCCGCAGTCAGTTCGCCATCCATGCGATCGATCAGAATCTGGCTTAAGGCGAGAATGGAATTTAACGGAGTCCGGAACTCGTGGCTCATGTTGGAGAGAAAGTGGCTCTTCAACTCCGAGGCACGCTGCAGGAAATCGGCCTTGTCGTTTAATTCTGCATACAGAGCGACTACGCCGCGATTGGTCTCATCCAGCTCACGATTCAGTTGCGCGAGTTCAGCCTGACGCGCGCGCAGCTCTTCGAGAGTCCGCATCAACTCTTTATTCTGTTGCTGAAGTTCTTCGTAAGGATTTTCGGATGGCTTTCGTTCTATACTCGCCAACAACGAATTCAGCTCGGCCTCGCCCAGACGAGTAAATTTGTAGGGAATGATCTTCCCCAACGTGACCGAGGTGCCTCTTCCCTTTTTTGTTTCGACCTCGAAACGATCAAGCAGGCGCTTGGCGCCGACCATTCCAATACCCATTCCGGTCTTGGAGACATATTTCCCATCGAATATTTCTTCCAGATTGGCTATGCCCGGGCCGCGATCACGCACAGAAATGAGCACCATTTTATCGGCGCCATTATCGACTTCAAAGTCGACGGAACCGCCGCCGGCGTACTGAAAAGCATTGCGCACAACTTCGGAAACGGCGGTCGCAATCCGAGTCTGCCCCTGCACATCAAATTTGAGAGCGGCGGCGATGGTGCGGGCGCGCTGCCGCGCCAGCACTACATCGTGCTCGTACCGGACCTCCATGGTAAGCAGCTTAAGCTTCATGACGGGCCCGCTTCGGCGCGGTTCTTGGCAACCAGAACGGTCACATCGTCGCGCTCACGGAGGAAATCACGATACAGAATGCCCGCGATCAGTCCGGGGTGCTTGCTCCATATCCCGGGATATGCCTTCAAGTCCCATCCCGAACGCAGTCCGTCAGAGTACATGACCAAAATGCTATTGGCGTTCCACGGGAAAGGTAAATTCCTGAATCTTGCTGCAATTGGTGGCCGACGGTGCCGTTGTGCGAAGCCATTCCGCGGCTGGTTTCCGGAGTCACGATAGACGCGCCAATATTGCCGACGCCGGCGAAGGACAAGATGCGCTTCTCAAAATTGAGCGAGGCGACTGCCATAGCCGCGCCGCGGGTCTTCTTCAACGCATCGTGGGAGTCCTGAAGAATGGGGCCCGGAGAATCGCTGCGGGATATAGAAAAGATTCTTTGCGCCTCCTGTGCCGCTTCCGCAGCCAGAATGCCATGACCAAGACCATCCACGACCATGCAGCAGCATCGATTCGGCGGTCTTTTTGACGCCCCAGCCATCGCCGCAGACATCTTCGCCTTTGATCGGAACCGACACGACACCAACTTCTAGCGGGCTTAGGGGGTGGGAGTTTTTTTCTGTGGTGGCCAAAATTCCGCCAGGATCGCGGTCCCGTGGCCGGGCGGAGGTATAGATATCGAATGTGTTGCAGAGGCGCTTGATCGCACCCAAGCCGTTGCCGGCAGTTCCAGCGGTCGAAAATCCATCGCGCAGCGCCGCACTGAGGTCGCGAATTCCGGGACCGCGATCTAACCCCAGAAGGCGCACACCAGAACTTCCGTTATTGGCGACCGCCTCCACGATAACGGTACCGTTCCCGGCATGCTTCACCAGGTTGGTCACCATCTCAGTCACAGCGATGGCGAGAGAACCGCTTTCGCGTTCTCCCAGCTTCGCGTCTTCCGCCAACAGCGCAGCGTGACGCCGGGCTTCGCCTGCATGGCTGGAGTCGGTAACTCGGATGATCATGAAACCTCAGGCCCTACTTCCACCGCGTGATCGCAATCCTCGTGCCCTGGCCAGCTTTAGACTCAATTTCGAATTCATTCACCAAGCGTTTGGATCCGCCCAACCCCAGGCCAAGTCCCGTTCCGGTCGTAAAGCCATCGCGCAACGCCATTTCGACGTCGGCGATTCCAGGACCGTTGTCGCTGAAGGTGAGGCGAATGCCAACCCGCGGGCCGTTGAGACATTCCAACTGCATGGTCCCGCCCCCGCCATGGATTAGCGTATTTCGCGCCAGTTCGCTGGCCGCGGTCACCAGCTTCGTCTGGTCGACCAAAGAAAGGCCGGTCTCGCTCGCGACTTCGCGCACACGGCGACGCGCAACAACCACGTCGGGTTCGGAGGCTACCGGTAAAGTCTCGCTACGGACGACTGCCATTTTTGCTTGCCTTAATCAACTGGTGACCGTTGAGCGATTGCTTCAATAGTTCCATACCGGCGTCGACGTTCAAGCGCGGTGCGGACCCCGGGCAGTGACATGCCGAGTTCCACCAGGGTGATTGCCACCGCCGGTTGCATTCCCACGACGACCGTTTGCGCGTCCAGCACTCGCGACATGGCGGCGATATTGCCCAACATCCGCCCGATGAACGAGTCCACGATTTCCAGGCTGGAAATGTCGATCAAAACTCCGCGTGCGCCCGTCTCGCTGATGCGAGTGGTGAGGTCTTCCTGCAGGGTCATTGCCAGGCGATCGTGCATATCCACCTGGATCGTCACCAACAGAAATTCGCCCATCCGAAGAATCGGTATCTTTTCCAAGAGAACTCCTATGCGCTTTGCAGCGAATGCTCAAGCGACAAACCGGTTCGCTGCAAGGCAACTGCGAATGCGTCAGACAACGTGGCTTTGGTAGTCACATCCAGCAGGTTGATTCCCAGATGCACGATGGTCTGCGCAATTTGCGGACGCACACCGCTGATAATGCAGTCCGCTCCCATTAAGCGCGCAGCCGTCACCGTCTTCAAAAGATGCTGGGCTACGACGGTGTCAACCGTTGGAACGCCGGTAATATCGATGATGGCCACCTTCGAATTGGTCTTCACGATGTTCTCCAGCAAGGCTTCCATCACCACCTGGGTGCGCGCGCTGTCGAGGGTGCCGATGACCGGCAGAGCCAGAATGCCATCCCACAGTTTGACCACCGGAGTTGAAAGCTCGAGCATCTCTTCCTGCTGGCGGCGAATGATTTCTTCGCGCGTCTTCAGGTACATCTCGGTGGTATAAAGGCCGAGAGAATCGATCAATTCGGTGGTTGACCACAATTCGGCAGCTAGAGCGCCCGCATCATTGCCCATTTGATCGCGCAACAGAGTGAACAGAGGTTTTTTCACTGAAAGCACAAAGGTTGCTGTTTCGGTAGGGGTAAATCCCTGCTGGGCGCGAGTTCTGGAGATTTCCGTCAGTAGATCACGAGCGGGCTGCCATGGCGCGGATTCCGCAAATCGCGGTTCCCCGACTCAGCTCCTTGTCTCAATGATTTAAGAATTGCGCGCACTGCGCTCGAAGATCGGCATCTCTCATCAGATCGGCGCGTCGCGTCAGCACCACTCATCTGCTTGATCCATTCATCAAGTATGGCGGCTTCGTGCTTGGCCAAAACCTCTACCAATCTACTCCCGCCGGAATTTTGCAATCCTTTGCTCATCGTTCACTCCTGGGAAGGCTTGAGGAAAAATATCGAAAAGACATCAACTGACGGCTGACAGGCACGAAGACAGTCGGCGTCCCGAAACAATTGATGATAACTCAAGCTGCGGCATGACGGCTAGATTGCCGACCCGACGGCTAGAGGGCGAGACAAAGTGTTCGCCGGCGTACAAAACCCCACGCTGGTAAGCTCTTTACCTATCTTGAACCAATTGTTGACCCGTCCGCGCCAGGGCTAGGGCGAAGGCATCGCGCAACGTCGCCTTGCTGCTGACATCAAGCAAATTAATCCCCAAATGAACGATGGTCTGGGCGATCTGCGGCCGAATCCCGCTGATGATGCAATCGGCCCCCATCAACCGCGCCGCGGTTACGGTTTTCAACAGATGCTGTGCCACCACCGTATCTACCGTGGGCACGCCGGTGATGTCGATGATTGCAACCTGAGAGTTGGTTTGCACGATGGCTTCCAACAGAGTCTCCATCACCACCTGAGTGCGGGCGCTATCGAGCGTACCGATCAGTGGCAGCGCCAGAATTCCATCCCAGAGCTTCACCACCGGCGTAGACAGTTCCAGCATGTCTTCTTGCGCGCGTCGAATCAAATCCTCGCGGGTGCTAAGAAAAATTTCCGTTGTGTAAAGCCCAAACGCGTCGAGCAGTTCAGTAGCGCCCCAGATCTGATCAGCCAGCACACGGGCATCGTGAACATCTTCTCTGAGGCGGCGAAAAAGCGGCTCTTTAAAAGACAATACGAAAGTCGCGGTCTCGGTCGGAGTAAATCCCTGAACGGCCCGGGTCCTTGAAATGTCCGCCAGCAATTCCCGCAATTCCGTCCAGCGTGGATCGTTGGGATTGCTGGCTCCAATGTCGTCCAGCCCGGCGCGAAATGTGCTAAGGAATTTCTGGCACTGCTGCCTTAATTCCGATTCTGCGATCGAGCCCAAGGTGCTACTGGAGGCGTGAATATTCTCGATCCACTCCTTCAGAAAAGCCTGTTCGTGGCGGGAAAGAATCTCAGAAAGCGGACTGCCGACGCCGGTGATTTGAGCCATAAATTCTCCTTGAAACCTGTTTTTTGGAAACCGCCGGGGGTTCCGCTTGTCCAGGTTCAAGCAACTGAATCTGAAATGCCGAGGATGGCTCCGGTATCATCAAGCCTACTCTCCGCAGCAGCTCTGCGCAATCTTAGGTTATAGGGGGCGAAAGGATGGTAGGCACGTGGGGACTCGAACCCCAGACCTCTACCGTGTCAAGGTAGCGCTCTAACCAACTGAGCTACGCGCCTGTAAGAACGGCTGGTGCTGCAGGACATTTTAACACTCACCTGGCGTTGGCTACCGCCGGCGCAATTCGGGCGCGGGTTGCCTTCACGATCGTCACAAACTTGCGAGCGGCTTCGACGATAACTTCCGGCTTGCCTGATTTCAGTGCTTCGGCCTGGACCAGTTCCCCGCCGACACCTAAAGCTTCCGCGCCCGCTTCCAGGAATTCTGCTGCGGTATTCAAGTTAACCCCGCCGGTGGGCACGAGCGGAATCTGCGGCAATGGTCCTTTGATCGCCTTGATGTATTTCGCGCCGCCTACTTGACCACAGGGAAAAACCTTCACGAAGTCCGCGCCTGCCTTCCATGCTTTGACAATTTCCGTCGGGGTGAGCGCGCCCGCCATGATCAGCAAATTTTCTTTGTTGGCAAATTCGATAGTTTCCACGTTCAATGCCGGGCTGACCAGAAATTCTGCGCCAGCGTCACGACACCGTTGCGCAGCGTCCGCGTCGAGCACGGTCCCGGCGCCGATCAGGATTTTTGAAGCGCTCGATTTCGCCAGCCCGCGGATCACCTCGACCGCGCCGGGCACGGTCATGGTGATTTCGACGATGGGAATTCCGCCTTCAGCGACCGCCTCGGCCGCCAGCAGAGCTTCCCTGCTTGACGATGCTCTAATCACCGGCACGATCCCGATTTCTACGATGCGGTCGCGAACAGATTTCTTGTCCATGTTTTTGAGAAGCTCAGCGCGCGATGCGGGCGCCGACCCCCTTCATAATCTGAACAACTTCTTTCAGAGTCGCCATACTGGTGTCGCCGGGAGTGGTCATGGCGAGAGCGCCGTGTGCGGCGCCGCATTCGACTGCCCACTGCGGTCCTTCGCCGGCCAGAAAACCATAAATCAATCCTGACGCGAAGGAATCTCCGCCGCCGACGCGGTCGAAAATTTCCAGATCCTGACGATCTTTTGCCTGATAAAACTGGCCATCACAATAGCAGATCGCGCCCCAATCGTTCTTGGTAGCGGTGTTGGCTTTGCGCAATGTAGTGGCGACCACATCAAAAGGATAATCTTTGACGACTTGCCCGATCATCTGCTTGAAAGCGTCGACTTCGAGCTTGGAGAAATTCGCGTCCACGCCGGAGATTTCGTAACCGAGCGCGGCAGAAAAATCTTCCTCATTGCCGATCATCACATTCACATGCGGCGCAATGCGGCGGTTTACTTCCTGCGCCTGTTTCTTGCCGCCCAAAGTTTTCCAAAGTGAGGGACGGTAATTGAGGTCATAGGAAACGATCGTGCCATGCTTCCTCGCCGCTTTCATTGCCTCGATAGCGACATCCGGCGTTGAAGATGAAAGCGCGCAGAAAATTCCGCCGGTGTGAAGCCAGCGCGCGCCCTGCTTCCCGAAGAGGTTGTCCCAATCAATGTCGCCCGGCTTGAGTTGCGAAACCGCGGTGTGCCCTCGGTCATAGGAACCGAGAGCGGCGCGAACTCCGTGTCCGCGCTCGGTAAAGTTCAAGCCGTTGCGGACAGTGCGGCCAACGCCGTCGTGCTCAACCCAACGTATCAACGACTGATCGACGCCGCCTTGATAGATAAAATCCTGAATCAGCCGCCCAACCGGATCATCGGCGAGGGCGGTGACAATGGCAGTGTCCAGCCCGAAGCAGCGTTTCAACCCGCGCGCGACGTTGTATTCGCCGCCGCCTTCGTATACATCAAATTGTCGGGTGGTCGCAATGCGGCCGTGGCCCGGGTCGAATCGCAGCATCACTTCGCCCAGGCTTACCAGATCCCAACGACAGTCCTGCTTCGGCCTGATCTTGAGTGCCATGCTTCTAATTTCAACGAGCAAGCCAAATATCGTCAACTGCGCGTAGCCGTACCCGGCGAGCTCCGCCTACACGCAATCGCAAAAACTTTGTCTTACAATGTGATGTGCTGCACCATATCCTCAAGCTTCTGTTGTTCCGCGTTTTGTTTCTGTTCGAGCTCTGCGATTTCTTTATGCAGTAGATTGAGGCGGTCTTCCTGCGAATCCAGCTAAGTTCCGCCACAATATCGATTAGGCGCCTGAACACTACTGTCCGGTGCTGGCCGCCAGGGGATGGGTGTGGTTACCAAAGGCACAGCAACCCGGCGGAGCTGATTGCTTTGTCGGAAGTGAGCTTTCATACTTTGGGATGGGCGCAAAGTGTCCGATCGCGGACCTTGCCGCCGGAATCCAGCGTGTCTGACAACAAACAAATCAAAGCTTTAGGGCTACGCTTTGCCCGCGGCCTGCAGATGACGGTCAAGACCGCCGTGATGTTTACGGTGGACCACAAGAGCGTCGAACGGCCCATACAGCAGAGCTTTGAACTGCTCAATACATTGCTTAAAGAAGTAGGGCAATTCACATTTGGTTTCGTCGACAACCAGATCATGCTGAATAACCTGTTGACGACGGACCCCTCGTTACGACATCTGGAAACAGAGTTCCTCAAGCGTGGAATCACCGCTGTGACCTTCGAGCCGGGACTGACACTGGGGCGTTATCGCAAAGTCGTGAATCTGCTGGCTGCTACCTCCAAGGCCATTGAAGAAGCCGGCGGAACCTTGAATTTTCTGGATAAGAATGAGATCGAAGGCGCGCGCGTTCTTCCGGCTTCGAAAAATCAGAAAAAGGATGACCAGGGCGACACCATCATCGACACCGACTCCGAGGCCTACATCCTTTCGAAGCAAATGGCGAACGAGCAGGGATCGAGAGATTTCCTGGATTCGATTGACTCGCTGCTGGAATCGGGATGTTTCGATCCCGCGGTGCGCAATGATGTGCTTTCGGAGTTCGCCACTCAGCAATTTGATGGCGCAGGTTACGGGGTCCCGATCCCGATGCCGAACCTGGTGCCGGTGAGGGACGGACAAGTTGTAGTCGATGCCTCTACGGTGACCGGTTCCGGCGGCGAGACAGGACAACCGGGCAACGGTCCGGCATTCCCAGGCAGCGGTCAGGGCGGACCAGGAGGATACGCTGCCGGACAGGGGAGCGGCGAACTAGGGCCGCATAACGCGGGCGAGAGCGTCCGCGCCACAAGGCCCCAAGGGCGGCGCGTTGTGGAGAATGTAGCCAGTACGGCAGGTCCGGGTGCAGGTCCAGGTGCAGGTCCGGGCCACCAACCCAGTTCTGGCAGTTACTTCTATGCCGATGGCTCCGGGCCCGCTGGAGAGGCCGGTTCCTCCAACCCATTAGATATCGGGCCCTCACCCAGCGCCTGGAGAAACGCGCATGGCCTCTCTACTTCAGGATCGGGCACCTTCATGGAGATGGTCGAAGCTTCCGTACAGCGGTCGCTTCTGGAAGAGCGAGGGAATCCGCAAAAATCCTACGCATCGTTGGCGAGAATTTTGCGCAATACCGGGGTCGACAAGATTCTTGACAACTTTCCGGCGGAGCGCCGCCAGGAATTGACCAGCCTTTCGCCTGACAAGCTGGCCGCGGAATACATCGAGGATACGGCTTTGCAACTGGCCGGCAAAAAGCTTCAATCGGCCCAGGGACAGCCTCAAAAAATGCTCATCGAGGAAGGCGCGGTGAGAGTACTGGCGCGCAGCTTGCAAGCCACCCAGATGGCCGACCGGCTGGCCCAGAAACTGGCGAAGTTCATTCAGGATTTTGCCGTCCCGCCACACTTGCAGGAAAAAATTCGCGAGGAATTACATTGGAGCACTCTGACCGGCAGCAAAAGATTCGCCCGGCTGATGGAGATCAAGCATTACTCGTCGACGGACTTTCGTCGGTTAATCGATCTTGCGAAAGAGCTGATCAAGGCGCGCGAAATGGACCGCGCCACCGCCCTGGCCACACACTATTTCGACTTTCTCGATAGCGACGAACAATTTGAAATCACCGAATTGAGCCGGGCGCCAGAGTTGATTCGCAGCCTGCCATTGGCCCAGGCCGGATTCGCCAGCAAAACGACGGAGCGCCTGCGCAGGGCTTTGCTGCGCGAGGATCTCTCGGATTTCATCCATGCCCAGGCCGCGACGGCGTTGACAGTCCTGGCTCAGTCGGTCGCTTCCTTTGAAAGTTTCCAGGAGGTCGTCGCGATCGGCGTCTTATTGGAAAGCTCCTTCAATCGCGACAAGGAAAAGCACAAAAAATGTTGTGGCAACAACCTGGGCAGGCTGTTACCCGCGGCCGCAATCGACCGCATTATTGAAATGTTCCTGCTGCAACGGGGTGATTCCGTATGGGGCAAAAGCGCGGCCACCTTGCTGCGGTTCTCTGCCCCGGCGAGTATCGAGAGCGTGTTCAACCATCTCATTCACGAGCGGGACGCAAGAAGTAGATTGGCGCTGGTACGGCTTATCGGGCAAGTAGGCGCGGGCAGCATTGCAGTTGCCCACAAGTATTTGAAAGATGAGCGCTGGTATGTTGTCCGGAATATTTGCGGAATATTATCGGAACTCAAAGACCCCGATCTTGCCGATCACATCGTGCCTGCGCTTGAACATCACGACCCGAGAGTGCAGCAGGCCGCGTTAAAAGCTTTAGTCCAAAGCCGGACGGTTCGTGCTGCTCCGGTGATAGCAAATTCACTTTCGAAGCTGGCGCCCAACATCCTGGATGAGGCCTTGAATGAACTCATGTTTCTGCGGCATGTGAAAACGATTGAGGGCCTGGAAAACTTTATTTCTCAGTCTGGAAGCAACTTGCCCGCCGCAAAAAAAGCCATCCAGGTACTGGCTGCCATTGACGTAGATGAAGCCCTCGAATCGCTGGCGATCCTGTTGCGCAATGACGGTCTGGAGATTGCCGTCCGGAGAGCAGCGCTTCACGCTTTGATGAGCAATCGATCTCCGGAAGCGGGAGCGCTGCTGCAGCACTATGCCAAGAGCTCAGGAGCGCTGGCCGAGGAGGCAAGTTCGGGGCTCAAGAAAGCCGCAGCCGCAAAGTAGCGCGGATCAAGTCGCATTGCCGTGAGCGCTGGCCTTTCCTGACGATTTGAAATCCCGCAACGATAACTCGATACCGCCAAACTCCGGATGGTCGTTGTAGCCGAGACTGAATGCGATATCCAGACGATCGCCCGCAAGTAGCTTTTCGGTCTGTGCACGTTCCGCCAGCCGCCATCCCATCGCGTTATAAGTCAACGACCGGCGCCAATTCCCCTTTGGATCAGTTTGACCAGGAGATAACTTCATCCGAACATGTTTCTCTTTCAGCGTCTTGATAGGCGCGGTTAAACGCGCGCCGCTGGCGCAAAATATCGGCTCATGATTGCCCGCACCAAATGGTTCGAACCGCTGCAACGCGGCAAACAGCTCGGGAGTAATGGATTCGAGCGCTAGCTCACTATCAATGTTTAATATCGGTTCAAAGTCCGCCAGCGACAGCCGCGACCGGGCATAGCCATCGATGTGAGCACGCAACTCAGCCACTCGCGAAGATGGCAAGGAAAATCCCACTGCGTGCGAGTGGCCGCCATATCTCGTGAACAACTGCGGACAAGACTCGAGCGCGTTTAAGAGATGAAAAACTGAAATAGATCTTCCCGATCCGTGTGCTTCTTCACCATCGCGCGAGATAACGATCGCAGGGCGTCCGTAGCGCTCCACCACTCGCGTAGCAGTAATTCCGATGACTCCGCGATGCCATCCTTCGCCGTCGATCACCATGCAGTACGATTCCCGCAGGGCCGCGTCTTCCGAAAGCCGTTGCTCGATTGCGTCCACGATGCGGCGCTCTTCTTCCTGGCGATCACTGTTTAACTTATCCAGACGAACTGCGATCTCGCGCGCGCGGATCGGGTCTTTCGAAGTAAACAGTTCAATCACATCTGCGGCTATATCCATGCGGCCGGCGGCATTGATTCGTGGCGCAATTCGGAATGCGACTTCTTCTGAAGTGAGCGGCCTGCCATCGAGCCGCGCTAGTTCCAGCAACGCCTTCAATCCGGGGTTCACGGCGGTGCGCAGCGCGTTCAATCCCAAGCTGGCGATGACACGGTTCTCACCATGCAGGGGAACCGAATCAGCGATAGTAGCGATGGCTGCAATTTTCATGAACGAAAGCAGCAATGAAGTCTGATCGCGGTGCGTCAGCCGTTTCGCCATCAATGCCTGCGCGAATTTGAAAGCAATACCGGCGCCGCACAGCGATTTACACGGATACTCGCAACCCGGCTGGTTCGGATTGACCACAGCATAGGCGTGCGGCAAGCCGTCAGCGCCGGGAAGGTGATGGTCGGTGATGATGAGGTCGACTCCGGCGCGTTTTGCGCTCTCAGCCGCGGCAAAGGCGCGGGTACCGGAATCGACGCTGATCACCAGCCGAATGCCGGCGGCAGCAGCCCGCTCGATGACATCGCCACGCAAGTCGTACCCCTCGCGGATGCGGTGCGGCACGTGGAAATCGGCAGTGCCCCCGCAAAGTTCGATGGCTGCTTTCAGGATCACGACAGCGGTGGTGCCATCGACGTCGTAATCTCCATAGACCAGAATGCCTTCTTTGCGTTCGATGGCCGCTTCCAGACGATCCACGGCGGCCTTCATTCCAGTCATCAGCAGGGGAGAGTGGAGTTGCGCAATCGAGGGAGTAAGAAATTCGGCGGCGTCTTCGAGGGTGCTTATATCGCGCCGGAGCAGCAACTTTGCGATGATCTCCCTCGCCTCGGGAGATTTTTCGATGAAAGGGAGCGACTCGATCTTACCAGCAAGCGCTGCAACCGACGCGGCGTCGACCTGGTTGTGGACCCAGCGCACGGGCTAGGGCTCTTCGTCCGTGCCGGAGCCGTCGATGGCAATGCCACCGAAATCCTCGGAGACTTCCATCAGCCGCTGGTAGTGGTCGTACCACTCGGTAGAGACTTCGTAAATCATCATCACGCCCTGAAAGGCAAATCCGAGTTGCACGAAACCGGCCTTGCCCAGGTAAGTGCGCAGCCAGCGGGCATCCTCGAGATCCTCATCGCTCGAAAATTCGCCGCTGCTCAGCCGCTGGATCATGGAATCGAGTTCTTCCTTTTCCAGCGTCCAGGAATCCATAGTCAGAAATGGAGAGCCGGCGGCCTTGGCGAGTTCGACAAAATCCTTCCATCCTTCGGCAGGATCTTCTCCCGGCTTCCACATGACGGCTTGCACTTCTTCGTGATCGACGTAACCCGGAAAACGGCGCATGCCATGGCCCTCGATAAAGGCCACCATATCGTCTTTCAGGGTTGCTAAATTGTCCGGCAGGTTGGACATTGCTAATCCAGCATTGTATGCCAGTTAGCCGTCGGCCGTCAGCCGCCAGCCGTCAGGAAAACCAACGCAGACAAATGAACGAGCCTTCGCGAGCAAGCGCTCGTTCGCTATCGCAAGTGGGTCTAGCTGAGGGCTGATAGCTGAAGGCTGATGGCCGTTTTCCTGTGCTAAACTAAAAATTCAACTTACAACTCCTGATCACACATGCTGCTTTCGAAAGAATATGTGGGCTACCTGGCCCGCGAAACCACAAAAAGACTGGTCGCTTCAGGATTCGTCGAAACCAAAAGCCTGCCTGCGGTCACTGAGAGAGTCCACGCCTCCATGCTCGACGAATTCGGCCTCGAGGACCGCATCAATGATGAAGTTCGAGTGATTCTAGAAGCCTACTCAGACGAGATGCGCAACAGCGGCGCCGATTACCAGGAGATGTTCCGCAAGGTCAAAAATGAACTGGTGCGCAAGTACAAGGCGGTGTTATGAGGGTCAGCCGCGACAAAGCCAACAAAGTTGCGCACGTGGTGACCGACGCCCTGGCTTCGATCGACGAGGTCGATTTCGTCGAGGACCGTAATACCATTCGGTTGGAAGTCCGCAAAATTCTTGAAGATCTGCTCAACCAGGAAGAGCGCATCGACAAAGCTGCGCGGCAGAAAATTGAAAGTCAGAAGCGAACCATTCTTGAAGGCAGCCAGGAGTGGGACATCCTCTATCGCAAGTATTACAACGAAGAAGTCAAAAAACTGGGCGTCTGATTTTTCGTCTTTGACGCAAAAAACAACGGCGGAGGCCTTCCGCCGTTTCTGCAAAAAAGTGCAATATTAGGCTGCCCGGCTCAGAGCGTCTGAACCATGCTGCTTGACCATCTTGTTGTAGTTCCCCATGATCAAGAACGGAGCGGCCCATTGCCCGACGAACAATGCCCAGCTGTTCTTACCGGAAATTTTGAGGATCGCTGACGCGACCATGGTGCCGACCGCCAGTCCGAGATAAACACTGGATGGCGCGCCCGAGGTGATCGCCTCGATCGATCCGGTGATGCGGTCTTCCGAAACCTGTCCCTGCTCTACTCTGGATTGCATTTCCACTTCTCCTGATGATGATTTTGATTGCCGTGTTTGGATGCCGCGCTGGATGATGCGGACATGCGAACCACGCGAAAATCGCAAGCTGCTGTCATATTCCAGAAATCATGCTGAGCAGAAGTGGCGATCTTTGCCGGTTGGCGAGGTTTTCGCGCGATAATTTAAAAAGTGTCCGGGCATGACATTTCGGAAACGATTAAGCAAGCTGCAGCGGCTGCGGGCTTTGAACTTTCCGGAATCGCTCCCGTCGACGACTTTTCCGAGCTGAAGCATTTTCCTGAGTGGATCGCTGCGGGCCGCGCCGGCGAAATGAAGTATCTGGAGTCGCGAAACCAGGAAGGCTCATTGCGGCGTGCCTCACTGGCTAACGCTTTCCCGTGGGCCCGCAGTGTGGTGGTCTGCGCCATCAACTACAACAGCGCACATCCTTACTCGACTGTTGTGAATGATCCTTCGCGCGGATGGATTTCGCGTTATGCCTGGAGCTGCGAGGATTATCACGACTCTGTTTTACGTCGTTTGCGCGAAGTGGAATCAGCGCTGAGGCAAATCGACAGCAACATCGAGACGCGTTCTTACGTCGATACCGGACCCATTGTTGAACGGGTTTACGCGAAATACGCCGGAGTAGGCTGGCTCGGGAAAAATACCTGCCTGATCAGTCAGCAAATGGGCTCGTGGCTTTTTCTCGGCGTGATCGTCACATCAATTAAATTGACGCCTGATATTCCCGCGCCCGATCGCTGCGGAAGTTGCACTCGCTGCATTGAGGCCTGTCCCACCGACGCATTGATCGCGCCCTATGAACTCGATTCCAACAAATGCATTTCGTATCTCACCATTGAAAAGCGAGGCACGATTTCTGACGAACTTCGCGCGGGGATGGGACGCCAGATCTTCGGTTGCGACATCTGCCAGGATGTTTGCCCGTGGAACCGGAAGGCGCCCGCCAGCGGGAAACCCGAATTTCAGGCTCGCGAGGGGTTGGTGAATCCGGCGCTGGCGTGGCTCGCGGAAATTTCCGAGGAGGAATTTCGCGGAAAATTTCGCGGCTCACCGGTTAAGCGCGCCAAGCGCTCCGGTCTACGCCGAAATGCATTAATCGCAATCGGCAACAGTCGAGACCCGTCGCTCCTGCCGATCGTCGAACGCGCCTCTCACGATGCAGATCCAGTCATTGCAGAGGCCGCGTCATGGGCAAAACAGCAACTCCTCGAATAGAGCACTCAGCAAATTTTCGTTAACCACTCACCTTAAAGTCATCTGAAGGAGTTGAGAAATTTGAGCGCGGACCCGTCGGCATGCTGGTGATAATGCCAAACGGTGCCATGAACATGGGAAAATTTCTGGGCCAGGGTTTGTTTATTGCGTGGTAGTGAGTACTTTTGCCGCTTATCTCACCGGCCTCGCACGCGCCCCGGGCACGGAATACCTCGAAGTCTTCCGCCTTGCCGGCACAGCTTCATTTATCGGTTACGCACTCGCGCAGGCACAGAACTCAATCTGGAGAGGCGTTACCTGGGGCGTCACTCTGAAACATATGCTGGATGGGTTGATCTTCGGTTTGCTGACCGGTGGAACGTTTGGATGGTTGTGGCCGCGATAATCAAAACAACAACCCTACAGGAACGGAATATAGGCGGGAACGCTGCGTTTGTACGCCTCAAATTCTTCGCCAAAGTGCGAAACCAGCAAGCGTTCTTCGAGGCGCACCCGAATCTCCGTCCCAATGGTAAATAACACTAACGCAAAGACAGACAATTTCCATCCGGCGACGATAACGGCAACCGCGCCTAGCACCAGCAGCATGGAAGTGTAGATGGGGTTTCGCACCAGCGCGTAAGGGCCGCAGCGCACGAGCCTGTGATCTGCGCCGAGCGCCGCATCAATCCGCAATTGACCCGCAAGCGCTCGTGAAGATGTCCATGACAGCATCGCCGCCAAGGCAAATAGAACCACCGAAACAGCTGCGCGCCAGACCGGAAGCGATCGCGCCCAAAAGTGTCCCTGCCATAACAATGCGAACGCCAGGAATTGCAGCAGCAAACCCCAACGTGAACGCGAGTCTGCCACGCGCGCGGCCGTGGTTCGGCCATGCGCCGGAACGAAGGGATAGAACCAGACAATTACGCCGGTGGCGATCAGCAGGTAAGCATATGGAGGCATTCGCACGAATCTAAAACAAAATTGTCAGCTAGGAGAGAGAGAACGACTGTTAGATGAACATCTCGTCCTGGGGCACCGACGCCGAGTTTCTTTCCCGCCGGCGCGAAAAGAACGCCTCAAAACCTGCGCCCACCCCGTGCATCAGGCCAGAAAGCTGGCGAACCGGAGACACCACCGAGCGCTGCACAACCTCGCGGGTTTCTTCCAGTTTATCCATGGTGCTGTTGACGAATTCGTCGGCGCGAATCACCTGCAGGCGAGTGCGGTCCACAATGTCAGTCAAGGTCACATCAACGCGCTCCATTTGAGTGCGCAGCATGGTGGTGGACACGCTTACGTTATCGACCACCGTAGCGATTTTCGGCCGCAACTCGCTCATCATCGAATGTGCGAGTTCGGCGGTGGGCAGGACCTTGGTCTTGACTTCTTCAGCTAGCTGCTCAACTTTGGCGCTTGTCTTGCGCATCGAAAAGTACATGCCCGCCAGCATTCCGGCCTGCAATAGCACCGCGACGGCGGTGAGCGCGATAAAAACTATCAGCAGATTATCCATGTTCCCGTGCAACTTTCACGGCGTAAGCGCTAAACGGTGTCCCCGTCGCTTTTCGTCGCAGAAACTTTTTCCCTATAAGCTCGCCGTCCGGCATCCACAGCGGAACGGACCTGCTCCCTTTGGGTCTCGTAAACCTCGCGCCCCTTCTCCGCCCAGGTCTCGGCATGTTCGCGAGCATCCTCAGCGCGCTTGCGCAGGAAGTCTCGTCCTTCTTCAGCTTTGGCCATCAGAATTTGGCGCGTCTCATCACCTGACATTGGGGCGTAAAGGAATCCAACCACTGCGCCGACTCCGATTCCCGTCAGGAACCACAAAATACCGCCGCCCTTACGGTCAGACATGCCTTGCCTCCACAATCATCGCAACAGACGGATGTTAGCATCCGTCCTGTGGAATTACAATTCCAGCGGCCTTGTGCTCTGGCTCTGCAAGCGAGACAATGTTCCGTTCCGATTCACGCTTAATTCGGGAGTAGTGGCTTTGTCTGATCGCAAATACCGGCAGCATGGATATCAGGACAGCGGCGAGAAACCTCAGAAATCCTTCTCACCTCAAGGTCCGGCTCGCAAAGACAATACCTACGGCCCGCGGCCGGTGCAGATGCCGGGGACGCATTCGGTATCACGCTGCGCTCAGTGCGGAGCTCTGCTGACCTCGCTTTCGGAACCGATTGGTCAGTGTCCCAAATGCGGCTTCGAACTGCACTCCTGCAAGCAGTGCTCTTACTTCGATCCTTCCTGCCGCTTCGAATGCATGCAGCCAGTTCCGGAGCGGGTGGCAAAGAAAGACGCGCAAAACCAATGCACCTTCTATTCCATCAGCGTACGAGTTGAAAAGCAGACGTCCACCGGACCGGCGGCAAAACCCAATTCTGCACGTCAGGCGTTTGATAACTTGTTCAAAGACTGAGCGGGAATTGAAGATTTCAGATTGCGGATTTCAGATCGTGATTTCAGACCCAAACGCGTTAGATTGAAGATCGAAACCAACATCTGCATATGCCTCAATCTGAATCTTCGAATGGCATAACCGTCACGGCTTTTGCGTCGGTCTGAGCAAAACTTCGCTGGCAAAAGATTGCGGCGCCTGGGTCGCCAGCATCGCAACTACGTGAGCTACATCCTCAGGCTGGAGCATTTTGTTCGGATCTTTCCCCTCGTGGGGGCTCAATTCCGTGTTCACCGATCCCGGGCAGACGACGGAAACTCTGATTTTGTGCGGGCGTAACTCCTCAGCGACGGAGTAGCTCAATCCGTTCAACCCCCACTTCGAAGCGGCATAAGCGGCGCCATTGGGCAGCGCATTCTTTCCCGCCAGCGAGGAGATATTAATGATGTGCCCGCCCTGGGCGCGGATCATCATGGGCGCAAAAGCGCGAATGCAGTAATAAACGCCCCTCAGGTTGGTATTCAGGAGCCTTTCCCACTCCTCCGGTGTCAGTTCATGCAGTGGAGCGGCGAAAGATCCCACTCCCGCATTGTTGACCAATATGTCGATCCTGCCGAAGCTTTTATCGACGAGCGCGGCCAGTGCCTGAACCGAGTCGAGGCGGCTGACGTCGGACTGCGCAACTTTCGCCTGACCGCCATTTGCGGCGATCTCCGAAGCGGCAGCCTGAAGCGTCTTCAAGGTGCGGCCCGCGAGTACGACGGTGGCTCCAAGGTCCGACAGACGTCGCGAAATGGCTGATCCAATGCCGCCGCCGGCGCCGGTCACGACCGCTACCTGGCTGGAAAGAGGTTTTGATTCATTTGACTTCATTCTTAGTTCCTTTCATCACCGACAAACTAACAGCAACATCGCATTTTGCATCTTAAATTTGGCGTGAAGGGTGCTGACGAACATAGAAACTTGCTTAAGTGGAACAACATACATATAATCCCGCTCACCGGAACTCGTCTTTTGTGTTTGCCCCGGCAGTCCCCAGGGGGCGCTGTGGAGTCCGGAGTCTTGCAGGTTGCTGTCGCACTATCACGATTAGTCGACACCTTTGATTCGGATTTACCGTTGCAGCGATTTCCTTAAAGTCAATTTTCCTAAGATTCGAGGAGCCATTGGAAATGAAAACAACTGTTCTGGCGTTTGTGGTTGTAGCCGCACTCGCGGCCACTGCACAGCAAGCGACTCCGCAGCAATCTCAACCCGCCGCACCGCCCGCCAGCGGCCAAGCTTCCGGGCAAGCCAGTGCAGCCGCGCCGGAAATCAAAGACCCTGCCGAGTACAACGCTTATATCGGGGCGGTTCAGCAAAAAGACCCTAACGCCAAAATCAGCGCGCTCGAGGCTTTTCTCACCCAATATCCCAACAGCGTAATGAAGGATACGGCGCTGGAGCTGCTGATGGCCACCTATCAGCAGAGCGGCAACCAGGCCAAGGTGGTGGACGCAGCGAAACGGCTTCTCGCCGCAGATCCTAATAGTCTGCGCGCCCTGGCTTTGCTTACCTTTCTTGCCCGCCAGAGCATTACTGCCGGACAGAATCCGCAGGAGAACCTGAACGATTTGCAGACATACTGCACAAAGGGTCTGGACGCGTTAAAGGCCAACCAGAAACCCGCGGGATTATCTGACGCCGACTTCGAAAAATTGAAAAGTCAGGTGGGAGTTATTTTTAATGGCGGATGCGGTTTTGCCGCGCTGCAAAGCAAGGACTATCCCAAGAGCCAGACCTACATGAAGGCAGCAGTGGACGCAGAGCCCAATGATCTGCAAAATGTCTATCCGCTGGCCATGGCGTATTTGACGGCAAATCCGCCGGACACTTTGAACGGTTTGTTCTATCTGGCGCGTGCCGCCAGTCTGGCCCCTCCTGGGCCTGCACAGAACCAGATTCAGGGCTATGGCGAAAAGGTCTACAAGAACTATCACGGAAGCGACGAAGGGTGGGCCGATTATGCTCTGCCCACGGCAAAAACCGCTACCGCCCCGCCCGAGGATTGGGCAACAAAGATCACCAAGTATGTCCCACCGACCCCCGCCCAGCAGGCGAGTGATCTGGTTAAAGACAAGACTCCTGATCAGGTCAAGCAGCTGAGCTTCGGCGAATGGGAACTGGTACTCTCTGCCGGAGTTCCGGAAGATCAGGACAAGGTCTGGAACGTCATCAAGAATGTTCCGCTGCAGATGGAGGGCAAAGTCATTGAGGTAACGAGTCCGACCGAGTTGCATATTGCCGGCAGCGAGGACGACATCGAGCAGCAACGTGCCGACATTACTTTGACTATGTCTGGACCGATCCCTAAGCTTCGCATGCCAAAGCCTGGTGATACCTTCGACTTCGAGGGCACGCCCGCTTCTTATAACGCAACCCCGTTCATGATGATGATGAGCGACGGAAAATTGCTGAAGAAAGCCGGGGCCCCGGCACCGAAGCGCCCGGTGCATCGTCGCAAGCCGACACAATAGTCAGGCCGCCAAACTAAAAAGCAGCCCTTACGGGCTGCTTTTTTTTTGCCATTTCCGCGGGTGTTATGAGCGCGCGAACTTTTTCTCAAGCACGGCGGGGCGCATGCTGCGAGGAGGCCTTCGGCCGCCGTCGCGGAACTCGCGAACATCCAGCCTGAGTTCGCTGATAGTGCGGCTCAGAGTGTTACGGTGCATTCCCAGTTGCCGCGCAGCGCGGCACTGGTTCCCTTTATTTTCCTCTAGCACGGTCGCAATGAAGCGCTTTTTGAATTCCCTGACCGCTTCGGAATAAAGAATGTTGCTCTTATACATCTGGTGTACGAGTGCTTCCAGTTGATCTTTCACAGGATCTCTCTTTCCGTTCGCTTAAACGGCCAGATTACAAAAGCATTTGTCTACCGCGTTGCCCGGGTCTTTAGGTGCCTGCCCACGTCGCAAATAATCAAGGCCCTGATAAAACTGTGACCGCAATTCAGAGGGGGCGACCCAAATTGCGGCACGTCCCACCACTAGAAAATATGGCGCCAATGCCGAACCCTGCAGCCAGCGCGAGTTTGGAGTAAACGCCGTCATGCCAAGCAGTACAATTGCCACCATCAGCGCGCCTCGAACCAGACCTAAAAGGCCCCCCAGGAATCGATCCAGGCCGCTGAGCCCTACTTCTTTCACTAGCCAGCGAACCGTCTTGCCCAAAACTCCGGCCAGTATCAATACCAAACCGAAAATCACCAGGAACGAAACAATTTCGGCCAGCCATCGGGAACTGATGTAGGGCGAAATGTAACCGGTTAAACGCTCATATTGCCAGGCGGCGATGATATATCCGAAGACTGCCCCGGCAATTGCGAACGCCTCCTGAAAAAAACCTGAAATAGCTGCATGTATTACTGACACCAGCAACACCAGCACAATGACGACGTCGGCCACGTTCACGCCGTGCACTCCTCGCGGGCGCCGGCTCTATACATCCAACTCACGTCCGGTAATCCGGCGGTACGCTTCCACGTATTTCTCGCCGGTCTTGCGAGCCACCTCCGGCGGAAGCGCAGGCGCCGGCGGTTGCTTGTTCCACTTAACCTCTTCGAGGTAGTCGCGGACGTACTGCTTATCAAAAGACTCCTGCGACATCCCCGGCGAATATTTGTCCGCGGGCCAGAAGCGCGAAGAGTCCGGCGTGAGCACCTCGTCAGCAAGCGTAATTCCGCTGGCGGTGCGGCCGAACTCAAATTTCGTGTCCGCTATGATGATCCCTTTTTGCCGGGCGTAGTCTGACGCTTTCTTATAAATTGCGAGACTCAGGTCGCGTAGCTGGCGCGCGTCCTCCGGATCGACCAGCTGGGTCATATGCTCGAACGAAATATTCTCGTCATGCCCGGTTGTGGCTTTGGTAGCGGGGGTGAAGATCGGCTCCGGAAGCTTTTCTGATTCCCGAAGTCCCGCCGGCAACTTGATACCGCAAACGCTTCCCGAGGCTTTGTACTCTTTCCATCCCGAGCCGACCAGATAGCCGCGAACCACACATTCGACGGGAAACATATCGGCCCGCTGCACCAGCATGGATCGCCCGCGAAGCTGATCGGCATAGGGCTTTACCTCTTCCGGATATCTGCTCACATCGGCGGTGACCAGGTGATTGGGCACAACGTCTTTGAGAAAGTCGAACCAGAACAAGGAGAGCTGGGTGAGCACTCTGCCTTTGTGGGGAATGCCTGTAGCCAGCACGTAATCGAAGGCCGAGATGCGGTCGGTGGCAACAAAAAGCAAATGGTCGTTCCCCACTTGGTAAACGTCACGGACTTTGCCGCTGGCGAAAAGTTCCAAGTCGGGGAAGTCAGTCTGTAGAAGGGCGGAGTCGATAGTTTGAGTAGTCATGAGGAAATCTTAGATGAAGAAATCGTCGGGTATTTTAGCTTCTCAGAAATTTTTGTCAACGGGAGAGAATGATAGCTGATTTTGAGCTTCTCTGTTTTCCACTCTTAGGGGATTGACAACTTCAGCTTCCCGCGAACGCGGCGGCGGAAGCGGAGTTTTCAGAGAAGGTGGGTTGTGGAAATGTGCGACCGATAAAAGTTCGCCCGAAAGCGCATCGATCAAAAACCGGACGGCCAGCGGCGTGCGCCATGAAAAACCCGCAGCACCTCCACATACCCCGATCGAACCCGGTACGGGATGATGTAGGGCGTCTCGGCAACGACAAGTTCGCGAGTGCCCGCAACCCTTCCCGGTCGGCCAATTGCAGGAAATCGCTCCAATTGCTTTACCGCGTTGATGATCAGTTTAACGGTGTGAGCTGCTGCTGAGGGATTGTCTTGCGCGATGTACTCGGCTTCAGAATTCAGGTTGGCTAGGGCAGCCGCTACCCACCTAACGACCACGCTTCCCCGTCCACTTACGCACGGTCCGTTCTACATCGGCGTCGCTAGCGAAATCGCCGCGGTCGGCTTCGGCAATGCCTTTCTTGATCTCCGCGATCTGCCAGTCATTTAGGGCGACATATTCGCGAATAGCTTCGGCAGCGATGAATGAGCGGCTGCGGCTCATGGCGGCAGACAAGCGATCCAGACGTTTCTTGAGCTGCGAATCCAGACGGAGCGTTAGTAATGAGTGTCCAGACATTGTAATACCTGTACATACATTATACTTCACTTGTAGTTTGTTGAATTTGCTGAAAGCCCTACGCCGTCGCTCCAAAGCGCACCGAGACGAGTTTGGAAACGCCCGGCTCCTGCATGGTCACGCCATAAAGCACGGGCGCGATGCTCATAGTTTTCTTGCTGTGGGTGATCAGCACGAACTGCGTCTGCACGCTCATTTCTTTTACTAATTCAGTGAAGCGTCCGATGTTGGCTTCATCGAGCGGTGCATCGACTTCGTCGAGGATGCAGAACGGGCTGGGCTGATACTGGAAAATTCCGACCAGCAGGGCCAGTGCGGTCATGGCTTTTTCGCCGCCCGAAAGCAGTAATACGTTCTGCAAACGCTTTCCTGGAGGCGAGGCCACCACGTCAATACCGCTCTCCGCGCTGTTTTCGAGGTCGGTGAGGCGCATCATGCCGTTGCCGCCGCCGAAGAGTTTTTTGAATGTGACCTGGAAGTTTTCGTTGATCTTGTTGAACGCTTCTTCAAACTTCTGCCGCGAGAAGGTATCGATCTCCTTGATCGTTGCCTGCGTGTTCTCGATCGAATCCAGCAGATCTTTTCTTTGAGTTTCAAGAAATGCCTGCCGTTCGGCGGCTTCTTTGAACTCCTCCAACGCCATCATATTTACCGGGCCCATGGCGTTAAGCCGCGAGCGCATCTCCTGGCAGGATTGATCTTCGACAACGAGTTCTTCACCAGACACTCGCACCAAAGTCGAATCTGCCATCAGTTCCGTTCGCTCAACGCCGAGATCATTCATGCAAGTCTGCGCCAGATACTCTGCGTCTGACTGCAACTTGACCGCCGCGGTTGACACTTCAGCCTTGCGATCACGCAGCGCATCCAGCGCTTGTCGCGCCTCGCGCAACATGGCATCGATCTCTGCAACTCTCGACCGCACCTCATCCGATTCAACCTGCAGCAGGCCGGCGCGGGTTTCGCAGGCATTCTTTTCGGCGTCCAGATCTAGCAATTTGCCGGCAATTGACAGATTTTCCATCTCGCGCTGAGATTTTTCTGACGTTGCAGATTCGATCTGCGCTGACAACGAGGCGATACGCGCCTGCATCTCCCCGACTAACTGCTCCATTCTCTGCAGCACTGAAGCCGCCGAACGATGCCGTTCGGCCAGCGTTGCCACGTGCGACTGCCGCTCCGAAACGCTCAAGGCCGTGGTGTTGCGGTTCTCGCGCAATAAACCCAGTTGCTCTTGCGCCGATGCCGCCAGCCGCTCCAACTCTGCGCGTTTTTCTTCTACCAGCGCGATGTCAACTTCGCGGTCGACCATGATCTGCTGATGCGACGCCCGCTCCGCCGCCAGCCGCGTCAGTTCCCTTTCGCAAACATCGCAGCGTTCACGCACTCGCGTCATCTCGGAATCGATCTGTCGTAGCGCGTGACCAGAGGTCATCGCCTGCTTTTCAGAATCTCGTTTGTCGGATTCCAGTCGATCAAGCAAAGAACTTAGATCCTTGATCTCGTGTCCGAGATTTAGGACCCTGCTCTCCTGATCGCGCAGCGCCATTTCGAGTTCGTTCAGCACTCGCGTGACGTCGCGCAATTCGCGCTTCATTGAAAGCGGGCCCTCGGCGCGCTGTTTGCCGCCGGTGACGGTGACGTTGTGAAAGCATTCGCCGTTCTGCGCCAGGAAAAACGCATCCGGATTTTCCAGCGCAAGATTGCGCGCAAACTGCGGGTCGGGCACGATGTAGCCATCGCGCAACTTGGGAAGAATCACTTCCAGCGATTTTCCGAATCCGTCGAGAACGCGAATGGTGTGCTTCAAAGGAACGATGGAAGCGTGCGGCGGCACTGGCTGGCCGTCAGCGACAGCGAAAGAAAACCGTGCCTGCGAATCTTCCGGATGGACCAGGAATGTGGCGCGACCATTTACATCCGATCGCAGCAACCGCAAGCCTTCGTCGGCAGCGTCCCACGACTTGACTACGATGTAATTCAGCTCGTCGCGCAGAAAATCTTCCACCATCGATTCGTAGCGGGGCTCGACTTCAAGAAAATCCGCCAGCACGCCTACCGGCGCGAGACCTCCCTGCATGCTTCCCGACTGGAACAAACGACGCACCGATTCGGTTGAATAGCCGTGCTCGGCGATCACCGCCTCCAGCGAACTTCTCTTACCCAGCGCCGAAGCATATTCAGCCCGCAATCCGTCAAGATGGTTCTTGCCTTCGGTTTCCTGACCGCGCTTAAGCGCGAGCAAGTCTCGAGTCTGGGCAATCTCCTGGGTCAGTGCCGAGACCCGTTGTGATACCGATTCAAACTCGAGCGCTAATTGACCGCGTTCGCCTCCGAAGGTTTCTGCTTGCGCGCGGGCGGTAGCCATTTCGCTCTGCAGGCGCTGAGCTTCGCGGTCAGCTGCGGCCATGCGCTCTTCGGCCTGTGTCAATTGATTGCGAAGATTCGAAAGCGAGGCGATGCATTCGAGAGTTGCCGCGCGCGAATGCTCTTGCTGTTGCTCCAGCCCAGCCAAAGCTTCTGCCGCCGATGTGGCCTGGAGTTGGCTGGCCTCGAGCTCTTGCTGCGCCGAGGCAAGATCTGCGGCCGCAGATTCCAGCACTTGCCGGTTCGAGTTCAATTCTTCTTCGAGCGCAGTCAGGCGCGAGCGGCCTTGTTCGAGTTCGGCTTCAGACGATGCCGACCTGACCGTCAACTCGTTACAGCGCTCTTCATTGTGGCGGCGCTGCGCCTGGTTGCGATCGACCTCCAGCCTGATGCCGCTCAGCCGTCCGTCATTTTCACGAATCTCGGCTTCGATGGCATAACCGCGCTGTCCCCGCTCGGCGAGCTCAGCCTCGAACTCCTGCATAACGCTCGACTGTTGCCGCATTTCATCCGACAGCGAGTTGATCTGCAGCTCGAATTGCGCCGCCTGCTGATCGAAATAAGCGAACTTGCTGGCCAGAACAATGCGCAGCTTGGCTCGCATCTCATCGCGTAAACGTCCGTAACGTTCTGCCTTGGAAGCTTGACGCTTCAGAGAATTCACCTGGCGCGTCACTTCATCGAAAATGTCATTGACGCGATTTAAGTTTTGCTTGGCATCTTCGAGGCGCGCTTCCGCGAGACGTTTCTTGGTCTTGAATTTGGTAATCCCAGCCGCTTCTTCAATGATGGCGCGCCGGTCCGTGGGGCGGCTGCTCAGGATCTGCCCGATGCGTCCCTGCTCGATCAGCGCGTAGGACTCCGGCCCCAGCCCGGTGCCCATGAATAATTCCTGGATGTCGCGCAAGCGGCACAGCTTTCCGTTGAGTAAATATTCGCTGTCGCCAGACCGGAATAGCCGCCGGGTCACGGCAATTTCTCCGGCGCGAAAAGCCTGCTGAAATTTGCGCCGCCGAATTTTCAGGACCACGTGGCCGGCTGGAGTTTCGGTCGCCGCTCCTTTAACTAAATGAATGGCAAACTGAGGCTCGTCGTCGGGAAATGCAATCGCATTGGTATTGATCTTCGATCGCGGGATTTCGACTTCTTCAGTCGCGCCGGGCTGTGCCTCCTCCGTCAATCTTTCCACTTCAGCGGCTGCGTGCGCACGTATCCCGGCTTCGTCCCAATCTTCATCGGGCATGTCGTCCTGCAAAACCAGTTCAGTGGGATCGTTCTTGTCGGCTCCGTCATAATCCTTGGGATCGATCAGCGTCAGCGATACTTCGGCCATGCCGGTTGGCTTGCGGTCGCGCGTGCCGGCAAAGATCACATCTTCCATGCGTGAACCGCGCAAGGTCTTGGCCGACTGTTCGCCGAGCACCCACGAAATAGCGTCGGCAATATTCGACTTGCCGCACCCGTTGGGGCCGATGATCGCGGCCACGCCGTCGCCATGAAACTTGAGTTCGGTGCGGTCGCAGAACGATTTGAATCCGAGAATCTGGAGCTTTTTTAGTTTGAGCAACTTGCACTCCTTGGTTTGCTGGTCCCACGGCGCAGTGAATACCCGGTTGGACGGCGGCTTGATCTCTGCAGGTTTACCAACCAGGTTCCTCCGGCAGTTCGCTCCCATGAATGCCGTCCCCGGCTGGGTGGGGCGGGCACAAATTAGAGCTACTGTACCGATCAAATTGCGCCAGGGTCAAGTAATAAAACACCATATGTTGTGGGTAACTCGTCCTAAACCCAGCATTTTGCAGCGGCTATGCAGTAATTGGCCGGAATTCGGGTGCGGATCGGAAAGGAAGGGGAAATCGCGAGAGCAAAAATAGCCTATCGCAGCACAGCTTGTGAAGCAACGAAAAGCAGCAACGTAAAGCCACCGGATCGGCCGATCTTCGAAAGTTCGAGATCAGTTGAATCTGATTGGAAATCAGCGCTCGATAGCAGCACTCAATCCAAGCTGCACCCTTCGCGACGCGGTGAGCTGCTGAACGTACAGATTCTCACTCGACAAAGTCAGGACATCCCGGCGGAGCCGATGGTGCTCTAAGCAGTGATAGCAATTTCAGGAGAGCCTTATGACCGCGAAGAAGTCGAACCAAGTAGAGGAAGCCGCCGGCAGCGGCATGCAGGAAATTGTCGATCGCGTCACTGACATCGGGGAGCGAGTGCAGTCGGAGCTTGACGGCGTGAGTCGGCAGGTCCGTTCCAGTTTGAAGAAAGCTCACATCAGCGAAGCCACGGTTCCGGACGCGTTTCGGAGGGTGCCCAAAGTTATTTCGCCCCAGGTTCATCGCTGGCTCGATGTCGCCGTCACCGGCTACTTTGCCGTACTGGGCACGATCTTTGCCAAGCGCGGGAATGGCAAGGCTGCGACCGCTGCATTCGTCAATGCAGCCATGGTCGGCGGGGTTTCGGCATTCACCGATTACAACGGTACCGGGAAGAAACCGATCAGCTTCAAGATGCACGGCACCTTGGACGCACTGCAGGCCTCGACCGCAGCTCTGGCACCGCTGCTGCATGGGTTCAGCGACGAAGCCAAATCAGCATTCTTCTATGGCCAGGCTGCGAACGAAGCCGCAGTCATTGCCTTTACCGATTGGAATGCGGGCATGCCTGCCAAGAAACGCCGCAAAGCAGCATAGGATTCACGTGTCAACGAAGGCACAGCTGAGACTGTGCCTTTTTTGCGCCCGCGGATTCGCAACGCGGGAGCAGGCTCGAAAAGGGTTTACCATTTATTCGTGAATCTCCCCGTCAATCCGCCGGTTCTTCCCATGCTGGCCAAGCGCGTGGCTGAATTGCCTGAAGGGGATGATTGGCTGTTTGAGCCTAAATGGGATGGCTTTCGCGCGCTCGTCTTTCGCGATGGCGAGGATATCTTCATCCAAAGCCGGGACGAAAAGCCGCTCAACAGGTACTTTCCTGAACTTGTGCCGGCCTTGCAGTCCGCGCTGCCTGCAAGGTGCGTGCTCGATGGCGAGATTGTGATCGTCAAAGATGACGAGCTCGACTTCGATCTCTTGCAACTGCGGCTTCATCCCGCGGCTTCGCGAGTGAAGCTTCTGTCCCAGCAAATCCCGGCGTCGTTGGTGTTTTTTGATTTGTTGTGTGTGGGCGATCGCGATCTCTGCGGCGAGCCATTCGAGAAGCGCCGTCGCGAGTTGGAAAAGCTTATTTCTTCTGCTGCACCTCCGATTCATCTCACTCCCGCAACCCGCGATCGCAAAGTCGCCGCCGACTGGTTCCAGCGCTTCGAGGGTGCCGGACTGGATGGCGTAATTGCCAAGCCCACCGCAGGAACCTACGAGCCCAACAAGCGCGTGATGTTCAAGGTGAAGCACGAACGCGAATGCGACTGTGTGGTCGCCGGCTTTCGTTGGCATAAAAAAGGTGATCGCACACTGGTGGGATCGTTGCTGCTCGGCCTTTTTGACGATACCGGCGCGTTGCAGCATGTGGGAGTTTGCGCCAGCTTTTCTAATGCCAAGCGATTAGAGCTCGCGGAATTTCTCCAGCCTTACCGCAAAGACGCACTCGCGAACCATCCCTGGAAGGGTTGGGCAGACGAGCAGTCTGCGTCAGGACGAATGCCTGGCGGGCAAAGCCGCTGGAGTCAGGGCAAAGATCTATCGTGGGAGCCTCTACGACCCGAACTGGTGGTCGAAGTTGCATACGACCACATGCAAGGCGACCGCTTCCGCCACACCGCGCAATTCCGCCGATGGCGTTCGGACAAGAAGCCGACAGACTGCACGTATGAGCAGCTGGAGGTTGTGCCGCCGCAGGAGATCGCGGCAATTTTTCCCGCAGGACGGTAAGGCGCTCGTCTATTCCTTCTTCTGCTTGCGTTTAGCCCAGCGCTCGCGCCACTCCCGCGTGGGATCGTCATCCGGATCGGGAGTTTCCTGCTGCGGCCGCAGTGCCTCAGGAACGTTTCGCAAATTAATTCGGATGCGCGTCCAGGTCGAGGATCTTCCGCGCATGGAATCGACCAGCACATCCTCGGGCGCAAGCAATGCGGCGGCCTCGGCGTACTTGCTCTTCCAGTTTTCGAGGCCGGCCAGCGCTGCTGCTTTATCTGGAGAATTCGCGACCACGATCAGCGGCATCTTCGCGCGCGGCTTCTTCGTTCGTGATGTGGCCGCGGCCGACTTCGGAGCGGCTGACTTTGCTGACTTCGCGCGTGACGGCGCCACTCTCGCGCCTTCGCCTTCCATCTTGCGAAAATGCGGCGGCCAGGGCGCGTCAGCGAGTCCGGCGGATTCATCGCGCGCGGCCAGATCGAGCAGCGCTTCGAGCGAGCCTGGAGCAGAATCCATATTCGCGTGCGGGTCGCCAATCTCTGCGAAGCGCTTCGGGACGGTGAACATGGTGAAGCCCGCGGGATCGCAATCAGGAACTTCCTCCCATGAAGCGGAGTGGATACGCGAGCATCGGGCAGCGGACGCACGGAATACGCCGAGCAGGTTGTGCGGTCCTTCGCATTCTGGTTGTAATCGAGAAACACGCCGTGTCGCTCTTCCTTCCACCACTTCGAGCTGGCCAGCGCGGGCAGCCGACGCTCAACCGCGCGCGATAACGCCACCGCCGCGCGGCGAACTTCGGCAAAGGTCCAGCGCGGCTCGATACGCACATTCACGTGCATGCCGCGCGAGCCGCTGGTCTTCGGCCATCCGCGCAGGCCAAGCTCGTCGAGAAAAACCTTCACTTCGAGAGCGACTTTACGCACGCTGTCCCACGCCACCCCCGGCACCGGATCGAGATCGATCCGCAACTCATCGGGATGATCGAGATCGCCTGAACGCACGGGATGCGGGTGCAGCTCTATGCAACCCAGATTGACGACCCAAGCCAGGCCAGCCGCGTCGTCAACAACTACTTCTTCGGCTGTGCGGCCGGACGGGAATGAAAGCGTGACCGTGCGCAACCATTCGGGCCGCGGCTCCGGCGCGCGCTTCTGATAAAAGGCCGGCGCTTCGGCTCCATTCACAAAGCGCTTGAGAACGACAGGGCGGTCACGGATTCCTGCCAGCGCACCCGGCGCAACCGACAAATAATAACGAACCAGGTCGAGTTTCGTTATGCGCGCCTGCGCGAAATAAACCTTTTCGGGATGGGTGACGCGGACTTCACGTCCGTCAATCGAGAGCAGCTCACTGGATTCCGGCTTCGCCACTGAAATAGGCTAACACCGGTGAAACTTGGGCGGCCTGAAGACCCGAGGCCTTTCACAACTGGAGAAATACTTCCGGCGAAAGATGAAACCGGCGGCTGAGCTTTCTGATGTGCTCGATAGTTAGACCACGCTTGCCGTTCAATACCTCGGAAACAATGCTGGGAGTTCCGAACACGTCAACCAAATCTTTCTGCTTTAAACTGTTCGCTTCCATCAGCTCGATCAATATGTCGATTGGGTTGGCCGCTTTGAGGGTGTATGCCTTTTCTTCGAAATTCTCGATGAGCAACGTTAACAATTCGGCCAGGCGCTGTTCCGCCGCCGAGAGCTTGCCCTTCTCGTCTAATTTCTCCAGCATCGCCAGGTAGCGTTCATTTTCTTTCTCACTGTGAATTACCGACGGCAAAGCCGTGGCCAGGAGGTCGGCGTATTCCGGGCGGCTGGTTGCGGTGCTCATTGTTTCCATTTCTCCCGATCGTATTCAGCATGCGTCAGAACATGGCGGATATACAGGCGTTGATAGCGGTAATTGATCTCGGTGATCAGCCGGTATTTATTGCCTTTGACGTTGAACACCGTCCATTTGTCCACAGCATCGGCGTTCGCTAAGGTCTTTCGCACATCCGCCAAATTCTGCCATGAGGCTTTCTTCGCGATTCGAAACCATGCGTCCAGCGCTATTTCCAGCTCCGGATACCGCGATGCCGATTCCTTGAGCCGTCTCCGACTAATTACGTGCACTCAAGCCTCAAAGGACGAAGTTCGCAATCTGCGAATATTGTAGTTCGCAAAACGCGAATTATCAAGTCATTAAACGCTTAATGACGACCCGGATTTCCGGTCCGGCACCTGCCCCTGGTTTTTCGGCTGCAGCATGCCCACTCCGCCTCTATACTTTCCAAATGTCCAGCCCGGAGCTCCTGGCCGCGCTTCAGCGGTATTGGGGCTACTCCTCATTTCGTCCGCTGCAGGAGCGCATTGTGCAGAGCCTGCTTGGTGGCAACGACACCTGCGTGGTCATGCCGACCGGCGGAGGCAAGTCGCTCTGCTATCAATTGCCGGCGTTGGTTTCGGGCCAGACTGCGGTAGTTATTTCTCCTCTCATTGCGCTCATGCAGGACCAGGCCATGCACCTCAAGCAAATGGGAATTCCTGCAGCGGTGTTGAACAGCATGCAGGACACGGCGGAGCAGTCGCGCCTGATGAAGAATGCGCGAGAGGGAAAGTATCGGCTGGTGTATTTGTCGCCGGAACGGCTAGCCAAAGAAGAAACCATTAGCTGGCTGCGCGGCGTGCCGGTTTCGTTCTTCGCCATCGACGAGGCCCACTGCATTTCTGAGTGGGGGCACGAATTCCGCCCTGAATACCGACAGCTGAGCAAAGTGCGCGCGCTGTTTCCTGACAAGCCGATTGCCGCGTTCACCGCCAGCGCCACTCGGCGTGTCCGGCATGACATTTTGCAGCAGCTGCAGCTTTCTAGTCCGCACAAATATATTGCCAGTTTTCATCGTGAGAATTTGCGCTACCTGGTGCGGGAATGTGCCGGATACGAGCAAAACGCGCTACTCGCACGCACGGTGGCGAATTATGCAAACAGCAGCGTGATCGTGTACGCGCCGATGATCAGGCGGGTTGAAGAGGTGACCAACTTTCTGGTGGAGTCGGGAGTTCCGGCAATCTCCTACCACGGCAAGATGGATGCTGCGACCCGCAGGCGTCATCAGGAACGGTGGACTTCGGATGAAGTGCGGGTGGTGGTGGCCACAATTGCGTTCGGACTCGGCATTAATAAGGCGAGCGTTCGCGCGGTCATTCATCTTTCCTTGCCGAAATCGATCGAGCAGTATTACCAGGAAGCTGGACGCGCCGGGCGCGACGGCCAGCCCGCCGACTGCGTGCTGCTTTGGCGGCGGCAAGACACGGCCTTGCTCGCGCACTTCATCAACCAGATTCAGGACCCCGCAGAAAAAGACCGTTCCTGGCAACGCTATCGCGATGTGGTCGGCTTTGCGGAGTCGAAGCGCTGCCGGCATCGGCAAATTTGCGTGCACTTTGGCGAGACGCCGAAGTGGGCGAAATGCGACAGCTGTGATGTATGCAGCGGAGCGCCGGAATGGCTGACCGATCCGGTTGAGCTGTCTGCTTCACGCAGCAATGTTGTTGGAGTGACGGGCGTCCCCGCCCGTCCAGCGAAGACCGCAGCCACCAGACCAGATCATCGATTCGAGCAAACGACGAACCCGTGGATCCTGACCTTCGTGAATACCTGCGCGAATGGCGCCGCAGCGTCGCGAAGGAACAGGGCTTCCCCGCGTTTGTGGTCATGCATGACACCACGCTCGAAGAACTGTGCCGCCGACAGCCCCGTTCGCTCGAACAGGTAAGGCAGGTGCCGGGGTTCGGCGTGGCGAAAACACAAACCTACGGACCGAAGGTGATTGAAGCTCTCAATAAATTTCGTGCCGGCGCACGTGCCGAAGCTCAGCCGTAAAAGATGCCGCGATCGGTAATCGAGATCGCGAGCGGATCAGTTGGCGTTCTCAAAACGCATCAATCCCGGTCACATTCTGGCCAATGATCAATGTGTGGATGTCATGCGTGCCCTCGTAGGTTTTGACTGACTCCAGATTCATCATGTGGCGCATGATCGGGTATTCATCGGCGATGCCATTGGCGCCGAGGATGTCGCGTGACAAGCGGGCACATTCGAGGGCCATCCAGACGTTGTTCCGCTTGGCCATCGAGATGTGCTGGTGCTGGACCTTTTCCTGATCTTTGAGCCGGCCAACCTGCAACACGAGCAATTGTGCTTTAGTAATCTCGCTGATCATCCAAGCCAGCTTTTCCTGAACTAATTGACGCGAAGCGATGGGTTCGTTCTGGAACTGCTTACGGAATTGCGAGTACTGCAGCGCGCAGTCGTAACAGGCCATAGCTGCGCCGACTGCTCCCCACGCAATTCCGTAGCGGGCCTGATTCAGACACATCAACGGCGATTTCAGGCCTCCGGATTTTGGCAGCATATTCGACGCCGGCACGTGCACATCCTGCATCGAGAGCGAAGAAGTAACAGAGGCCCGCAGCGACCACTTCCCATGAATATCTTCGGCGCGGAAGCCTGGGCGATCGGTCTCAACCAAAAAGCCACGAATCGAGCTGCCATCATTGGAATCTTTGCCGTCATCGGTCTTTGCCCAGATCACGGCGACGTCTGCGATCGATCCCGACGTGATCCACATCTTCTCGCCATTCAGGACGTATTCGTTGCCGACTTTGCGGGCGCGAGTGCGCATGCCGCCGGGGTTCGATCCGAAGTCGGGCTCAGTCAGGCCGAAGCAGCCAAGCTTTTCGCCCTTTTGCATTGCAGGCAGCCAGGTATTTTTCTGCTCGTCGCTGCCAAACGCGTAAATGGGATACATCACCAGCGCCGACTGCACGCTCACGAACGACCGCACGCCCGAGTCGCCGCGTTCCAGTTCCTGAGTGACCAGGCCGTATTCCACGTTCGACATTCCAGCGCAGCCGTATCCCTTCAGGCTGGCTCCGAAAAATCCAAGGTCGCCCATCGGCTTGACCAACTCCCGGGGAAAGCGCCCGGCACGGTTGCAGTCCTCAATGATGGGAATGAGATTATCTTCGATGAACTTGCGGGCGGTGTCGCGAACCAGGCGTTCGTCGTCGTTGAGCAGCGTGTCAAAGGCAATGAAATCCACTCCGCGGAATTTGAGGGCCATAGGAAGCTCGATTCTGTTCCCAGCTCAGACTGTGTGGCGCGGACACTCTTGTCCGCGCGCGGCAGTACCGAAACTCAGATCGGTTGGTTGCTGCAGCCTCGGCGGACAGGAGCGTCCGCCCCACACGGCATTTCGGGCAAACGTTTGAAGTTAACAGAGGGGCGAAAAGCGGTCAAACCTGCGAATCCCACTGTGGCACTGTTCCCTCGGGCATCCGTTTAGCAACTCTTTTACGAACTCAGGCAGGAGGATTCGCACAGAACGCATCTATACTGATGCAGCCTGGAATGCGCCTCCGACGCCAAATCGAGTTTAGCCTCGCCGCCGTCCTGCTCTTCTCATTAACGTCGTGGGCGGCGACTGCCTCGCTATCACTACCTCCGCTGGACCATGGATTTCAACTGCTCTACAGCCTGGACTTCCAGGCTGCACACGGAATCTTTACTCAGTGGGAGCAAAGCCATCCAGAGGATCCGATGGGACCGACCTGCGACGCTGCCGGTCTGCTTTTTTCTGAGTTCCACCGTCTCGGCATACTTGAAGCGCAGTTTTTCGAGGATGACAAAAATTTCGCCAGCCGTCCGGCGCAGACACCTGATCCCGCGGTTCGTGATCAGTTCAATGCGGCCATCCAGAAAGCCCAAAGCTCAGCCCGGGCGCGATTAGTCAAAGATCCCAAGGACCGGGACGCCCTATTCGCTCTTACATTAACCGACGGATTGCAAGCCGATTACTCAGCATTGATCGAAAAGCGCAATGTTGCTTCCTTGCGATACACAAAGGAAGCAGCCACATGGGCGCAACAAACGCTGGCGGTGGATCCTGAATGCTACGACGCGCACATAGCAGGCGGAATCAGCAAATATCTTATTGGCAGCATGGCCGCCCCGGTGCGCTGGCTAGTCAGGCTGGGGGGAATTTCAGGCGATAAACAGGCAGGAATTCAGGAACTACGGCTGGTGGCGGCCCATGGGCGCTACCTTGCCCCTTTTGCGAATATTCTGCTTGCGATTGCGTATGTTCGCGATCACGATAAGCCGCACGCCAGGGAGTTGCTGGCTTCTCTGCGGACCGAGTTTCCATCGAATCCCTTGTTCGGCCAGGAGATCGCAAGGATAGATTCCGGGCACTAGATTGAGGATTCCCCGTTTCTAACGAAATCGATGGTTCCGCGACCTGAACAGATTGACATCACGCCTCGGGCCAACAGCACCATCACTAATAGTTGAATCGCGCGCGATCAGGTTCACACTCCTTTAACGCTTTCCAGTTAAATTCGAGGGGATGACCGCCTGCTTTATACTGATAGGGGCAGGCTGCCGGAGCACCGTAGACTGCCTTACATTCGCAATACTCTCCCTCAAGATTCAATCATGGCACGAGCCTCGGTGGACAATCCGGCCTATTACATCAACCGCGAAATTTCCTGGTTGCAGTTCAATCGTCGCGTGCTGGAAGAAGCGCAGGATGAAAACAATCCGCTGCTGGAGCGGCTGAAATTTTTATCCATCAGCGCCAATAATCTCGATGAATTCTTTGAGGTCCGGTTAGCCGGATTGGTGCAGCAGATCGAAGACGGTTACACCGAAGCCGGACCCGACGGCCTGACCTTGACCGAAGAACGCGATCTTATTTCGGAAGAAGTGCACAGGTTCATTGTCCGAGCAGTACCAGTGCTGGAATGAGCAGTTGCGGCCACAGCTTTCGGAAAAAGGAATTCGCGTCCTCAGTCTGAATGAACTCGATGAGAATGCCCGCGCTTTTGTCGAAGATTACTGCGAGCGCGAGCTCGACCTGCTGCTGACTCCGGTCACAGTTGATCCCGCGCATCCCTTTCCCCGAGTCATTAATAAAGCCCTGTGCGTTGCCTTCTTGCTGCGCCGCCGGCGGCGATCTTCGCTCACCTACACCGGCGTGGTTACGGTCCCGCGTGCATTGCCGCGACTGGTAAGGCTTCCCTCAGAGGGCACCATCGATTTCATTTTCCTCGCCGACCTGGTCTCGTTTCATGCGGCGCGAATGTACAACGGCTACGACATTGTTTCCTCAGCCGCATTTCGCGTTACCCGCAACAGCAATCTTTATTTGGCGGAAGAGGAATCACGCAATGTGCTGGAGTCCGTTCGCACCGAACTGCACAACCGTCGCAAAGGTGATGCGGTGCGGCTGGAGATCGACGCCGACGCCGATCCTGAGATCATTGAACGTCTGCGAACCAATTTCGGACTGGATCCCTGGCAGGTGTTTCGGGTCGATGGTCCGGTAAACCTTCCGCGCTCTGTTCAACATTTACGAGCAGACCGATCGTCCTGATTTGAAATACAAGCCGTTTGCTGCCCGCGAACTTCGCCTGACCGCGAAATCCCAGGACCTGTTCGAAGAACTGCGGCGTCACGACATTCTTCTGCACCATCCCTTTGATTCGTTCGACGCGGTGGTTTCGTTCATCGAAACTGCGGCGGAAGATCCGAACGTGCTCTCGATCAAACAGACTCTCTACCGCACCAGCGAAAATTCAATGATCGTTAAAGCCCTGATTGCTGCGGCCGCCAAGAAGGAAGTGACCGCGGTTGTGGAATTGAAGGCGCGCTTCGACGAAGCGACTAATATCCGCTGGGCGCGCGATCTCGAAGATGCCGGGGTGCAGGTTTTTCACGGCCTGGTCGGACTTAAGACGCATTGCAAGTTGGCGCTGCTGGTCCGCAGAGATCCGGATGGAGTTTCGCGCCGCTATGCGCATTTGGGGACCGGCAACTACAATTCGACCACCGCCCGCATTTACACCGACCTCAGCCTGCTGACCGCCGACCCGGAAGTGACCAGCGCGGTGCATGACGTGTTCGCGTTTCTGACCGCTTACTCCGAGCAGTCGAGCTACGCGCCTTTGATGGTTTCTCCGGTGAATCTGGCGGAGAACTGCCTCGACCTGATCGCGCGCGAAGCCGACCATGCGCGGCTCGGGCGGCCGGCGCGCATCATCGCCAAGATGAATGCGCTGCTGGACAAAAATATTATCGCCGCGCTTTATCGCGCGTCGCAGGCCGGAGTCCAGATCGACCTGATCGTACGCGGCATGTCTGCGCTTGCGGCCCGGAATTCGCGGCGTCAGCGACCGCATACGCGTGCGCAGCATTGTTGGGCGTTTTCTTGAACACAGCCGCATCTTTTACTTCGCGAACGGCGGTCAGGATTCTATTTACCTTGCCAGCGCCGACTGGATGCCGCGCAATCTGTACGAACGCGTCGAGGTAATGTTCCCGGTAAAAGACCCGATGCTGCGCGATCGCATCCGCCACGAAATCCTCGATGCATATCTGTCCGATACATTGAAGGCTAGAGTCCTGCGCCGCGACGGCTCCTACGTTCGGGCCTGGCAAGCTGCGGGCAAACGCAAAGCCTCCGGTTCCTGGCTTCAGCGCTCAAGATTTTTTGCTGGCCGTGGCGGAAGGAAAATCGGCTCTGTCCATGCCTGCGGTGACATAATCCACGTCCCTCGCGAAAACGAATTCGAAAGGTAGCTAAAATTTCATGATTATTTATGTCGTGCGCCATGCCAGCGCCGGCCAGCACTTCACTAATCCGAAGAAAGATGAGAAGCGGCCGCTCGATGCCGACGGAATCGACCAGTGCGGATTTGTCGGGCGCGCTCTCGCCGCCTTGAACGCCCAGCCGGACGTGATTATTTCGAGTCCCTTGAAACGCGCCACTCAAACCGCGTCACTGATCGGCAACGAACTCGGCTATGAAGGCAAGTTGCTGCTGGAACCCGCGATGCGGCCGGAAGCTTCATTCGCGGATTTCCGGCGAATGCTCGACAAATATTCGAAATACGAAGCCGTCATGGTGGTGGGTCATAATCCCAGCATTTCAGAGTTCCTGGCGCGCCTGATTACCAAATCTGGCTGCGAGGCGCAGGTCGATTTCAAGAAGGGCGCGGTGGCGCGAGTCGAAACCTTTCGCCATTCAGCAACTTTGAACTGGTTCTTTACTCCGAAAATTGCCCGTGAGATTCACGCTGCGGCTGCGATCGCGGCAGAAAAATCGACCCCAAAAACCTCGCGAAAATAAGGCTTCTCCTTTTCCACCGCCCACAATTCCAAATCGACATTCTGCGGACGCTTGGGCACCAGGGTCAACTCGACCGAGGCTTCGTGGATTTTTACTTTCGTCATTTTCAAAGTCCCGCTGCGTCCGAGATTCAGGCCCCAGGCCAGTCGCAGCAGCAGCGAAGCTTTTTCGATTTGCTTCTGATCGGAAGGCGGCAATACTTTGATGGGGCCGTCTTCAGGCGAAGGCCGCGACTTTCCCAGATAGCGTGCGATGGCGGCAATAATCTTTCGCTGTTGCGGGGTGTAGCCCAGAATTTCTGATTGCGAAATGATGTAGTAAGTGTGGCGATGCCGGCCAGTGCGGTTGAGGTAGTCGCCCACTTCGCATAGCATCGCGGCGGCTGCGATCCACTCCCGATACTCCGCCGGAAGGCGGTGAATGGCGCGCAGTTCCGCGAAGAAGTGCAGGGCAGTCTCCCGCACCCGATTGGCATGATCAAGATCGACGCAATAATGCTGCACCGCGGCCAATATTGAGTCGCGCCGGTCAGACTCTATCTGTTGCCCCGACCGCGTGGCGTGATCATAGTCAGCTGCCATCTGCGCCAGCAGGCCGTCACGAAGTCCAAGCGGCGAAAAACGGAAGCCACCCAATTTGAATCGCTCCAGCAATTCGGAATAGACCGCGGCGCCGGCGATCACAATCTCAGCCCGGCGTAGTCCGATGCCGGTCACCTTTCTTCTTTCTTCCAGCGATAACCGTGCCAGCATCTTGGCAATGCGCCGCATCTGCAAGTGAGTGACGGTCATCCCACGCTGGCTCTTAGTGCGGTACATGGCGTGGCACACTGCCGCCAGCGCTTCCGCGGTGCCAGAGGTTGCAATGACAACTTTTGGCTTGGCGCCCGCAATGCGCCCCGCCACGCGACTCACTTCGCGACTGATAAAGCTGCGCAACTGCCTTAACTCAGATTTGCGCGGAGGATCGTGATGAAGAAAATCGTTGGTCAGACGGACCGCACCAAGCGGCAAGCTTACGGTTTCGCGAATATGTCCTTTGCTCGAAATGGTGAGCTCGCAACTGCCGCCTCCCAGATCGATCATCAGCGCCGGCGACGCATTCACCCGGATACCGGAGGTCAATCCCAAGTGAATCAGGCGCGCCTCTTCGAGGCCTGAAATAATCTCCACCCGCCATCCGGTTGCGGACCGCACCCACTCCAGAAAAGCTCGAGAATTTCTGGCGTCACGTAAAGCGCTGGTGGCAACTACTCGCATGGTGTCGGCGCCCGCCCGTTGCACCGCGCGATGAAAACGGCGCAGCACCTTGACCGTGAGTCCTATGGCTTCGGGTGAGAGCAGACCGCTGCGGAAGACCGATTCACCCAGACGGGTTACTTCCCGGTCTTCATGGATTTCAACCAGCCGATGCGCCACCAAACGGGAAATTTTCAGCCGGACGGAGTTGGACCCGATATCAACCGCGGCAAAGGTCGGCATTCAGCAACAAGTGTAGCCGATGAGAACCGGCGCTTGCGCTCCCATCAGCGGGAAGCGAACAGCGCTAAGCCACAGCCTGGCTTGCCGCAATATCGTCGCTTGCGGTCTTTTTGTTCTGGACGCCGGTGGCCGGATTGGCGCGTTGTTCGCGGGAGAGAGCTGTAACCGCGGCGGTCAGAGAGTTGCCGGCATTGCGGAACCGTGCGCGGCTGATATTTTGCAGCATCGACACTAAAGCGGACTCGGAAGCGCCCCCAAAGCGCTTTTCGGCCTTTTCTTTTAGCTTCATCGCATCGTGCCACTCTCCTGCCGCATCTTGCACTCGCGTCAGTTCATCGACGAACGTTTTGGCGGCGGGAGTTTCCCCTGCGATCTCAGCCAGATATCGTGCGTGCTTCGCGGCGATCCGATAAGCATGCAAGCTTTTTTCGGTTAAAGGTGCGTGGTCCAACTTAGGCAGCGACTGGGCCGCCAGGCGCAAAGGATCGACTCCATCGAACTTCATCTCTGTCTGCTCGCGCCGCAGGCGTTTGCGCAGCTCGCGCAGCGTGGATGCATCCACCGCTCTGGTTCAATTTTTTCGCGCGGCGAGCGTGTTCTCCATCGAGTAATTCAAGTAAATGCGCCCGCTGACCCTGACGGTCGGGAACTTTTAGATTTTTTAAGAACGCGATCTGGACATCGATGTCCCGCAGTTTGCCCGCGCGCTTTCGCAATTTGCCCACCAGCTTCAGAACTTTCTTCTTATTGCGGCTCTGCGGAGCAAGCGTATCGATCACGGCTTCGATCCGCCGGCTATTGGTACGGAAATGATGGACATTTTTCGGCGTAAGATTTTTGGAAAGGCTTCCGATCGACCGGTTCATCCGCTCAAAAACCAGGCGAATTTGGTTTTGCGGAACAGTCAAATGCGAATGGTTCTGACTTGATTCTCTGGGACGCATATCGTAGGAAATGGGAGCCGGGCAGAGCTGGGAGAATAGGCCCTTTACCCGAGGCAGCTCATTGTAACATTCCGTTGACCGATGGGCGACCGCTTATATGTGGTTGATTTACAACGAGTTACCGGTCTTCGGAGCGACAACCGACGCCTCACTCTGCGGCGAGTCGGCGAATGAAAAATTCGTATCCACCCGCAAATATTCCTTGCCATCAACTTCCACATAAGGGTAGACGAAGTAGTTCAATGGTTCGCCCTGTTGGGCGGGATTTAGTTTCAGATCTCTTCCCCCCGAAAACTGGATTCGATTCGCGTCGTTTGCGCCAAAAAAATAATCCTTCTTTTCCGGATGCTTCCAGGCTTCCGAAATATCTACCGGCATCCATCCATTTTGCGGATCGAAGAACTCTGCCCAGCAGTGATAGCCGGCAATCTCCCCATTCGATTTGCCGTCGGGAAGAGGAAATCCAATTTCAAAACGCGCCGGTATACCTTGCGAACGCGCCATCGCAATGAATAGCGAATGGAAGTCGGTGCAATTACCCTTCTTGGCATTGCAGGCATAAAGCACGTCGCCATGTCCCCATCCGGTGCCGCTCTTGTCGTAACTCATGTTGGCGAAGACGTAGTCGTAGATGGCGCGCGCTTTTGCCAATGTAGAGTCTTTTCCGGCCGTGACCTCAGCCGCAAGTTTGGCAGGCACTCCTGTGATCGGGACAAGTTTATCTGCGCTTAAAAAAAGTTCGCTGTCTTTTTTGTCGAGCGAAGCATTCTGCAATCGAGGACGTACCAGCCCGAGGGTGAGGTGCTCGTAGCGGACGACGTCATAAACCACCTCGAAGTGGAGGTCGCCGCCTTTCGCCTTCGAAGCCTCAGCGTAATAGATATCGTTTCCAAAACGAGACTCGCGACTCTTTTTAAGTGATAGATCGCCTTTGGCTGAAACCACCTTTACGTGTTGGTAATGGCCGGAATGCGCCAGCGGAAACCATATTCGGAGCCGTTGCCCGGCGGGAACGTCTTTAACCGTGAACGCGTAATGAAAAGTGAAGTGCCTGGTAGTCTGAGCCGAAGCCAGGCATTGAAATGCGAAAAGCAAAACCAATGACCAGGCCAGCTTGCGCAACATAAACTTTCTCCTGACGCGATACGGCTCATATGATCGGCAATCCCCGCTAAGACCACGCAACCGCGACTCGGCAGAAGCTCGCAGATCCGCAGTTTATTCCGCTACATCATACCGCTGAAGAAGCTGCGGTGTAGCAGGACCGGTTACAGCTCGCGGCGGCCTTCCATAGCCTTCATCATGGTGATTTCGTCCGCATATTCTATATCGCTTCCGGCCGGAATTCCGGTCGCGATGCGCGTGACTTTCAGCCCCGCCCGGCGCAATTGTCCGGACAAATAAGTCGCCGTGGCTTCGCCTTCAACCGTCGGATTGGTCGCGAGAATAATTTCATCCGCCTGCTCATCTTCCACTCGCTTCATCAGGTTCGATATGCGCAGTTGCTCGGGCCCCACGCCATGAATCGGCGAAATCGATCCGTGCAGCACGTGGTACACGCCGTTATAGTGCCTCGTCTTTTCAACCGCGGCAATGTTCGTGGGCTCTTCGACTACGCAGATCAGGCGCTGGTTGCGGGTTGGGCTGGCGCAATAAACGCACGGGTCGACATCGGTGATGTTGTTGCACACCGAGCACAGTCGCAGGCTCGCTTTGACCTCGTGGATCGCACCCGCGAGCGCGGTAGCGTCTTCTTCGCTTGAGCGCAGAATGTGAAAGGCCAGCCGCTGCGCAGACTTGCTGCCAACGCCGGGAAGTTTCTTAAGCTCGTCGATCAGACGAGCCATAGGTTCAGCAAAGCGAGACATAAGAATTGAATCATTGAATCATTGAGGGTTGAATCATTGAAAAACCAGTTCGATTATTCCATGATTCAATGGTCCCATGATTCAATCACTTAATTTTTAAATCCCCGGCATTCCCATTCCCCCGAGCATTCCGCCCATTACCGACTGCATGCTGTCATCGACTTTTTTGCCCGCGCCATTGATGGCGGCAGTGATGAGGTCCTGCAACATTTCGAGATCTCCGGCCTTCACTGCTTCGGGATCGATCTTGATGCTCAACACCTGTTTGCGGCCATCCATTTTTACAATGACGGTGCCGCCGCCCGCCGATCCTTCGACGATCGTCTCCTGCATTTTCTTCTGCAGGACCTCGTATTGCTGCTTGGCCTGCGACATTAATTCTTGAATATTGAATCCGCTCATGAATGCCTACTTGTCTCTTACGGTAATCGATGACCGTCCTGATCTCGGCCCCGAATTTTTCTTTCATCCGGCGGACCACAGGCTCTTCCTCGGCGCGCGCCCGGCTGCTTCCGTTGGCATAAGGAATTGTGGACTTTTGCGGAGCCGACGCCGAACTTGCGCCAGGCACGAGTTGCAGCTTCATCGCCCGTCCCATAACTCCACTGGCAGAGGCGATCACCAATCGCCTGGCTTCAGCGCTCACCGACATTTCAATCAGCGTTGCCGACGCGGCGATGGAAATCACTAACTGGCTGCCTTCGATCTTCCACTCCGCAGTTTCGAGCATGGAGCAAAGCATGGTCTGCCCGGCTTTCGAGAGCGCATTCAGAACTGCAGCGCGAACTTGCTCTACGCCCGCCGCCGTTCTCGGCTCAGGACTCGCGGCTGGTACCGGCTGCGGGCCGACCGCAGGCGCTGCCGATCCCATAACCACCGGCGTTGCATTAGTTGCCGCAGACGATGGCCGCGATGGCATCGGGTTATCCTCGCCGGAAAACTCTGATCGCGGTGTTCCCTTGCGAGCGGAATCAGCCGCAAACGGAGATACAAATGGCCGCGGCGAAGTCGGCGGCTCGACTTTTCTTGGCTCCGGAGCGAGCGTGAGCTTGCGTTCGTGGGAGCTGTTTGTGCCGCGATCTGCCTCAACTCCGCTGAGCAACTGCTCCAGCGGAAGCAATCGCTGCGCGTGCGCCAGCTTTAATAGTCCCAGCTCAAGATGAAAGCGCTGTTCCTGCCGATATCCAAGCTCGGAGTGAGTCCGCAACATGATTTGCAAATGCCGCGTGAGATCCTCTTCGCTGAACAGCTCGGCGACTGCGACCCACGCGCGCGCGCTCGTCCGATGAAATCTGCAGCAGCGATGAATCGCCGCCCGCGACTTTCGCCACGGTTGCATTCCGCAGAAAGCGCACCAACTGCCGGGCGAAGTGCACCGGGTTCTGCCCTTCGGCGAGAAGACGATCGACCGTCTGCAAAATCTCTTCGCTGGAGCTGCTCGCCACCGCCTGCATGATCTGCTTCGAGAATCCCTGAGGGCGCAACTCCAATCAACTGGCGCACTGCGTCAGCCGACAATTTTCCCTGGCTGGAAGCGATCGCCTGATCAAGAATCGAGAGCGCGTCACGCATCGATCCGTCCCCGGCTTCGGCCAGAAGCGCAAGCGCATCTTCATCGGCTTGAATATTCTCTCGGCCGCAATAGGTCTTTAAGCTGCTCGACGATCTGCTCGAACTTCACCGCGCGAAAGCTGAAATGCTGGCAGCGCGAGCGGATGGTCTGTGGAATATCTTCTGGCTGGGTCGTCGCCAGCATGAAAACCACGTGACCGGGCGGCTCCTCCAGAGTTTTCAGCAGCGCATTGAATGCCGCATCGGTGATCTGATGGGCTTCATCGAGAATGTAAATCTTGAAGCGGTCGCGGGCCGGACGGTAGCGCGCTGCCTCGCGCAATTCGCGAATTTCGTCGATACCGCGATTTGTAGCGGCATCGATTTCAATTACGTCGACGGCATTGCCGGCACGAATCTCCGTACACGAGTCGCATACGCCGCAGGGCTCCGGCTACCGGCTTATCCGACGAGCGGCAGTTCAGCGCCATCGCCAGAATGCGCGCCACTGTGGTTTTTCCGATCCCGCGATGCCCGCTGAAAATGTAACCGTGAGCGATGCGCTCCTGCTCGATGGCGTTTTTCAGGGTACGGGTGACGTGTTCCTGTCCGATGACCTCGGAAAATTTCTGCGGACGGTACTTTCTGGCAAGGACCTGGTAGCTCATGAAAGGAGACAGCTGATTATACGTGATCTCCGAGCGACCTTAGGGGGCACTGGGTAGCTCGATAGCTGAATGGCTGTTCGGCTACAAACCCCTTGCCGGAAAGCCGATTTGGAGCTAACCTTCTTGTCTCAGAAAAGAGGCATGCAATGCAACTCAAACTGACTTCGCACACCCTGAATGACGGGATCGTGGTGGTGGATTGCGCCGGTCGAATTATTTTCGGTGAAGAAACTTCTGAACTTCGAGAGGTAGGTTAAGAGTCTGATTTCGCAAGGCAGCCGCGTAGTTCTGAACCTCGGCGAAGTAACTATATCGACAGCGGCGGGTTAGGTACGCTCGTGGCCCTCTATACCAGTGCGCGCGGCGCTGGTGGCTCCATCAAACTCGCAAGATTGACGCGCCGGGTCGGCGACCTGCTGCAGGTTACAAAATTGCTGACCGTGTTCGACGTCTATGACACGGAAGAAGAAGCCGTCGAATCATTCCGCAAAGCCGCCGCGGCGTAACCGGCGGCCGTTAAGTACCAGTAGCGAAGCCGCTCCGCCGATCTATGCGCGCATTCGGGCAGCCGTGCGCAAAATTCCTCGCGGCCAAGTTTCCACCTATGGCGCAGTCGCTCGGGCCGCAGGATTTCCCGGGGCGGCGCGGCAAGTGGCACGTGTTCTGCATTCTTCCGTGGAATTGCCCTGGCAACGGGTGCTGGGTTCCGGCGGCGAAATCAAACTCCGCGGCGATCACGCCATGGAGCAACGCTTCCGACTGGAATCTGAAGGAGTGCGCTTTCGTGGAAAGAAAGTTGATATGAAGGTCGCACGAATTTCGCAACAAGAATTTCAGATCGTAGGTTTCAGATTGTAAGTTTTGAAATTTCGTAATTTCTCGCTCAGGCGACGAACTAAAATCTCAATCTTCGGAATCAATGCGCCAGTCGATCGGCTGTACTCCTGATATTGCTCGCCGAAAGTCTTGCGCATAAAGCCTTCTTCCATTCGGCTTTTGATCCAGAATCCAAACCACAACAAAACTACAGCGAATAGGCCGCGAGGTTCGCGACGCGCCAAAGCGCGTGCCGATCATCCCCAGCAGTATTCCAGAGTAAATCGGGTGGCGCACCCACGCGTAAGGGCCAGTCCGAATCAATTGATGATCAACTTTTATGCTGACCGCACTGCTCCAGTTCTCGCCGATGTAGAACCTGGCCCAGATCGCGAATGCGATTCCGGCGGCGGTGAGCGAAACAGCAAGAACTTCAATACCAGATATTCTTTGGAAATAACTCGTCTCTTGAAGCCACCCTGAAACGCTCTCGCCGAAGATGAGATAAGAGCCGATAAACACCGGAACGCCATAAAGCAGCCGGGAGCCAAAATTCATGCGCTCCTGAGTGCGCTTGGTTTTTAACCAGGCCACCAGCCAGACGACACAAACACCATCCACATGACGGAACAAATTCGCATCGTGCTCATAAATGATCCTGCAATTAGTACGAATTCCGCAGCCAGAGAGTTCCGTTCACTGCATCAGAACTCGCCACGCCATGTACGCCCAGAGCACGGGCGCGGCGAACAGCAGTGCATCGATGCGGTCAAACATTCCGCCGTGGCCGGGCAGGATGGCGCCAGAATCTTTCACCCCCGCACCGCGCTTGATGACCGACTCGACCAGATCTCCGAGCTGCGCCGCCACGTTCAGCACAATTGACAAAATTATGATAGGAAACATCGCGGGCTCGGTGAACACCCCGTCGCGCTGCTCGATCAATCGGGCGTGCAGCAAAGCCTCGGCTGATTGGCGCCGCATAATGAGTCATCAGCATGCCGACGGCAACACTGGCCACGACCGAAGCGACCGCTCCTTCCCAGGTCTTCTTTGGACTGACGCGCGGCGACATTCGATGCGTTCCCAGAGACTTGCCGATAAAATACGCGAAAATATCCCCCGCCCAGACCAGCAGCAACAAATAAAGAATGAAAAAACTTCCCTGCCATTGCTCGCGCAATTGCACCAGTGAAGCCATGGGCAGCGCGATGTATGCGAACGCAAATGCGGCCAGCATTGCCGCCGGGAATGCGGACGAAAGCTCATCGCGGCGCATGGTGATCGCCAGAAATACAAATGGAGCCATCGCAGCAAAGCAGACGGCTACAAATGCAAATCCTGAAGTTGAGAGTGCCGGAGTTGAAGCCAGATCCCGGGCTGAAGGCGATCAGCAGAAAAAACAATCGCGACAAAAACGTACGTAGATTTATAAAGCGGCCGGATGTTGTAGCCTTCCGCCAGCTTCAAGCAGTTCATGGATCGCCAGCAATGCGACAACGCCAGCGATGAAAGCGAGCACCGGCACCGGCGCACGCAACACCAAAAGCAAAACTATCGGGATGAGCACTACCGCTGTGAGTACTCGCTTGAGCAGTTCCAATGGAGATCAGCTCCGCACAGCGCGTGCAGATGGCGAATCGTTGAGTCCGCCATAACGGCGGTCGCGCTTCTGATAATCGGCAATACCTTCGAGCAAATGCACGCCGCGGAACTCGGGCCATAAAGTTGGCGTGACATAAATTTCCGCGTAAGCCAGCTGCCACAGCAAAAAATTACTCAGCCGCATCTCGCCGCTAGTGCGGATCACCAGATCGGGATCGGGCAAGTGGCTGGTATAAAGATGTCGCGAAACCGTCTCCTCGTCGATCTTCAGGTGCTCGATTCCGCCATTGTTGGCGGCCGCGTTCAGCATCGACTGGAATGCGTCCACCAGCTCCGAGCGCGCACTGTAGTTCAAAGCCAAAGTCAGCACCATGCCGTATTGCGCGAAGTTTCCTTGCGCGCCCACTCCATTTTCTCCTGCACAAAAACCGGAAGCTCGTGCAGCCGGCCGATGTATTGCAGGCGCACATTGTTCTTGTGCAGCGTGGGCACCTCCTGCTTCAAATAGCGGGAGAGCAGCTTCATCAGAAAATCGACTTCGGCCTTGGGACGGCGCTTCCAATTTTCTTCAGAAAACGCGTACAGCGTGAGCGACGGAATGCCTATGCGCGAAGCCGCCTCGACCACGTAGCGCACAGACGTAACTCCGGCGCGATGTCCGGCCACGCGCGGCAGGTGGCGTTTGCGCGCCCACCGGCCGTTGCCGTCCATGATGATTGCGATGTGCTTTGGAAGCCGTTCCGGATCCAGCCGCTGGTATATCTCGGCCTCTTTGCGGTCCAGCCCGGCAGGAACTGTCGCCTGCAAGGTAATCCCTTCTGTTTCAGAAACTAACATAGGGGAAAGCGAGTTGCAATGAACCGAAAAGGTGCAGGCGCGGGCTTGTTTGCTCTGTGGTATTTCTCTGTGTGCCCCTGTGGGCTCTGTGGTTCAAGGTTTTAGGTGTATGCGCTAAACCTGCGGCGGCTGGGGCTGCGTCCCGTAAGAAAAAGCGAAAGCAAGCGCAAATTGGAACCAGAGTCAAAATCTTTACCACAGAGGAAACAGGGTTTCACCGAGGAAGACACAGAGGCTGGCTGGACCGGAAGATCCATGCTGCCCCAGTGTTTACTGGGTTGACTCTTCAGGGACAATGGCCAGTTCCAACCGCTCGGTCCTGCGCAGAACGGTGACCGAGGTTTTCACGTCCACCTGCGCATCCGTCAACAAACGATGCAGGTCATCCACCCCGGCAATTGGCTGTCCCGCGAATGCGATGATCACGTCACCTTCGCGCAAGCCGGCCTTTTGCGCCGGGCTGCCGTTTTCTGCCGCCAGCACAATCGCTCCGGTTTCTTTCGGCAAATCGTAGAAGCGCACGATCCGGCGATGCAGCGGGGCATTTTGCGCTTCCACGCCGATGTAGGCGCGACGAATGCGCCCCTGCTGCAGAAGGCGTGTAGCGACAAACTTCGCGGTATTGATGCCGATGGCGAAGCACAATCCCTGCGCGCCCATGATGGTCGCGGTATTCACGCCGATCACTTGGCCATCGGAGGAAACCAGCGGCCCGCCGGAGTTGCCGGGATTCAGCGAAGCATCGGTTTGGATCACGTCCTCGATCAGCCGCCCGGAATATGAGCGCAACGACCGCCCCAGAGCGCTGACTACTCCTGCCGTCACCGTGTACTGAAATCCGTACGGATTGCCGATAGCGATGGCCAACTGCCCCACGCGCAGCTTCTGCGAATCGCCGAGCTCTGCCACGGTCAGGCCGAGCGCGTCCGCGCCGGCATCGATCTGAACCACGGCGAGGTCAGTCGCCGGGTCTTCCCCGATCAAATGCGCCGGAAAATGCCGCCCGTCCGGCAGCGAGAGCGCAATCTTCGTGGCCTGATGCACCACGTGGCTGTTGGTGAGCACCAACCCGTCCGGCGTAAACACGAAGCCCGATCCTCCACCCTGCCGCTCGCGAGGCTCGCCGTTGCGTGCGCGGCCCGCAGCCTGCGTAACTTCGATCTTGGCGACCGACGGACTTATCTTCGTTCGGCAGCAGTGACCACCGCCCGCGAGTAAGCATCCAGCAGCGCGGAATCACGGTTGAGCCGGCACAGTTTCAAGCACCGGCCCATTTTCAATCTGAGTATTGGAAAGATATTGTTCCAGCATGGCTGGTAGATGAATTTCAGACCCGCGAGGGATTCAGTACCGACCGGCAACTCTCGGCAGCCTCCAAAAATCTGTCATCCTGAGCGGAGTAGCTGCTTCGCCTTGCGAAGCAGCTGCGAAGTCGAAGGACCCCATGTTTGCGTGTGCGAGTACAGCTCCAAAGGGTATTCTCACGTTCATCGCGAGAACTCCTCTAGTCGTCCGCAAAGATGCCAACTGAAAAGGGGTTCTTCGACTCCGTTTATCGTCCGCTCTGCGGACGATAAACTTCGCTCAGGATGACGGACTTTTTGGTAACACACGACGAAGAAGTTACGTCCCTCCGCCGCTTCCTGGTTATCCGCGCCACCGAGCGCCAGCGTCAGCCAGTCGGTCCCAGGACAAGTAAAAGAATCTATGGGTTGCATTCACTTGATTCATCGTGCCTTTACTTAATTGGCGCGGCAGATGAAAATAAAGAGTTTGCCGCCCCAACATTCAGGTGGCATCAGGAGCGCTATTCATGGCAGCCACCGGAGAACTGATTCGCCTCATAAATTACGTAGACGACATTACCACCACCATTCGCCGTATTCACGCTTCGCTTCCGAGCGTAGATGCCGAAGAGAAAAAGCGTCTGGCTGAAAGCCTGAAAAGCGCGGGCGAAAAGATCAAAGAGTTGGTCGTCCTCGTGGAGAAATAGTGGCGGAGATCAAGACGATCGCCGTCATTGGCGCTGGCATCATGGGACGCGGCATCGCCCATGTCGCGGCCCTCGGCGGCTACCGCACCGTTCTCGAAGATTTAATTCCGGGTGCGCTGCGCAAAGCCGAGGGCGACATTCGCGCCAATCTCGACAAAGCTGTCGAGCTGAAAAAAGTTTCCTCTGCGGATGCCGACGCCGCTTTCAATCGTCTGGAATACGCGGGCAGCGTGGAAGAAGCCGCGCGCGAAGCTGATCTCGTGATCGAAGCGGTTCCAGAAGAAATGGAATCCAAGATCGAGATTTTTACCCTGCTCGATAAAATCTGCCGGCCTGGAACCATCCTCGCTTCGAATACTTCCTCGCTTAGCATTACCGAAATCGCCAGCGTCACCTACCGCGCGAAAAAATGCGTGGGCATGCACTTTTTCAATCCGGTGCACAAGATGAAATTGCTCGAAGTGGTGCGAGCGCTCGAGACTGACGATGAGACCATTGCCGCGGTCGCCGATGTAGGCCGGCGCATGGGCAAAGAAGTCGTGGTGATCAAAGAATCGCCGGGATTTATTACCAGCCGCATCAATGCCATGATCGGCAACGAAGCCTTTTACATGCTGCAGGAAGGCATCGCATCGGCAGTTGACATCGACAAAGCGCTCAAACTCGGCCTGAACCATCCCATGGGGCCTTTCGAACTCGTGGATCTGGTGGGACTGGATACGCGCCTGCACATTCTCGAATACCTGCACAAAACCCTGGGTGAAAAATACCGCCCCGCTCCTCTACTGGTTCAGTACGTGAAAGCTGGCAGGCTGGGAAAGAAAAGCGGCCGCGGCGTCTACGACTACGCTGAATCCCCGCTCCATACCGGCCCCAAGTAGTCTGCCACTTGGCAGCAAATAATTGACATTCTGGCAGAAGCGGATTAAGCTTAAGGCATGGCGCATCCGCGAGAAAAAGCAGCTTTTCGTCCGGCGCTGCCAGGCCGCGCGCTGGGGCTAAAGGCAGGCAGTTCCGGCGATCTGATTCGCCAGGTCAGGCGCGGATTCTCCTTCCACGCCTTGCTCGATCTTCAATCGCGCTCCGGCGTTCCGCTGGCGGAAATCGCTTCCATCATCGACCTGCCACCCAGAACGCTTGCGCGTCGTAAAAGTTCAGGCCGCCTCTCCTCTGATGAATCGGAGAAATTGCTTCGGCTCTCTGCCGTGTTCGAGCAGGCGGTTGATCTGTTCGAGGGTGACCGGGCCGGAGCCATGAAATGGCTCACCACGCCAAAGAAGACGCTCGAAAACGAAACTCCGCTTGCATACTCCCGTACGGAGCTGGGGGCTCGCGAAGTGGAAGAATTAATCGGCCGGCTGGAGCACGGAGTCTTTTCTTGAGCATCACCGCTTGGCGAATTACCAAGCGAAGACACGTCAAAACCGCCTTCACTGGCAGTGGCGCCCGGAAGTTTGGCGGACGCTGGAATAGCCCCGGCACTTCAATCGTGTATACCTCCGAGACGCAGTCGCTAGCGGTGCTGGAAATGCTGGTGCATCTTGAGCAGCCGGATCTTGCTGCAGCGCTACGTACTCATTGGCATCACCATTGACGCAGCTTTAATAGAAACGCTCGATAACAATCGGCTGCCGCGCAACTGGCGATCAGCGCCCCCATCCATCGAGCTTCGAAAGCTCGGCGATGAATGGGCAGCGAGCCAAACCTCGGTCGCGCTGCGAGTTCCGAGCGCACTGGTTCCTTCCGAAAGCAATTTTCTGCTGAATCCAGCTCACCCCGACTTTCAAAAGCTCGCTGACTGGCGAGCCCGTCGCCTTCGCTTTTGACGAGCGCCTGGCTATTGTAGAATCGGCTTTTCGCCAGGTGAACTTCCGTGCCCGCTGCAACGTACTCATCTCAGGATGCCGGCGGGTGGTCGAGACCCTTCTCGCCGGAACCCGGCCCCTGCTGGCTCCCCGGCTGCAGGGGCCACATTTTCCTTCGTGATACTTAGTGTCCTTCGTGGTTAATGGTTTTTGAGGTTTGCCAAAAACGATTTCGATGGCAGCTGCTATTTTTTGCTTTTGATCTCTTCCCGCTTCTTCGCAGCGTCGAGCGGCCGCACCGGCTCGGTCATGCGCACCGGGTCGAGGATCTCGTTAATCTCTTTCTCGCTCAACAGTTTCTTTTCGCGTGCAATTTCGATGATCGACCTTCCCGAGGCTACCGCTTCTTTCGCAATCTCCGCGGCCTTGGCGTAACCGATGTACGGGTTGAGTGCGGTCGCCAGCGATACTGTCGCCTGCACGTAGAAGTTGCAGCGCTGATCGTTGGCCGTGATTCCGGCGACGCATTTATCGGTGAACTGGCGCAGCATGTTGGTAAGAATGGTGATCGACTGCATCACGCTGTAGGCCATAGTCGGCATCATCACGTTCAGCTCGAGTTGCCCGGCCTGCACCGCCATCGCCACGGCAACGTCGTTGCCGACTACCTGAAAAGAAACCATTGCCGCCAGTTCAGGAATCACAGGATTAATCTTGCCCGGCATGATCGAAGAACCCGGTTGCAACGCAGGCAAATTGATTTCCGCAAATCCGGTATTCGGGCCGGAGGCCAGCAACCGCAAATCGTTCGATATGCGGATCACTTCCAGCGCCAGATTCCGCAGAGCCGACGAGACCGCCGCCATCGCCAGATTCGATTGCATGGCGTAGCGCATATCGTCCGCCGGCTTGAGCTTCTGCCCCGATATTCGCGCCAGATTTCGGATAGCCATCTCGCGATAGTCAGGGTGGGTATTAATGCCTGTTCCCACCGCCGATCCCCCGAGGCCAAGTTCGCGCAACAACTCAGCGCTGCCCCGAATCGCATACTTCCGCCCGGGAGATTGCGCCTGCGTAGGCGGCAAATTCCTGTCCCAGGCGCATGGGCACGGCATCCTGCATGTGGGTCCGGCCTGATTTCAAAATCGCATGAAACTCTTTTCCTTTTTTCTCCAGCGCGTCAACCAGCGAATCCAGCACCGGATACAGCTTCTCCAGCTCAAGCAATGTCGCCAGCCTCATGCCAGTGGGAAACACGTCATTTGTGCTCTGGCCGTAATTCACATGATCGTTAGGATGGGCTTTCGAATAATCGCCCAGCGTTCCCCCAAGAATCTCAATGGCGCGGTTGGCGATGACTTCATTGGTGTTCATGTGAAAGCTAACGCCGGCGCCTGCCTGAAAAACATCCACCACGAATTCCTTGTCCCATTTGCCCTGCTCCACTTCCTGTGCGGCCCGGATAATGGCGTTGGCAATTTTTTCGTCGACCAAGCCCAGTTCGCGATTCGCCTCTGCGGCAGCTTCTTTCACCATGCCAAAGGCGCGAATCAACGTGGGGTGCGCCCGCATTCCCGAGATCGGATAGTTCTCGACCGCGCGGGCGGTCTGAATTCCATAATAAGACATCAGCTGGAATCTCTTTTGTGCCGAGGGAATCTTTTTCTGTGCGGGTAGAAGATTGGGTCAGCGTGGCCATGAAGCGCTCCTGCGAACCAAAAATTATAGCAACCGCTGAAACCTGCGGTCCGCATGCTAGAATCTACAATCTTCAAGCGGCATCTGCCCTCTCAGGACGCCCACTTTGTCCACCAAGTTGATTCCAGACACGCTGCCTAAAGCACAGCTGCGGCCGCGTCCGAACATGCAATCCGATGTCATTGTTCTGGGAGCCGGCCCTACCGGCCTGGCCTGCGCTATCGAGGCCCAGAGAGCCGGATTCAAGGTCATTACGCTTGAGAAAGGCTGCCTGGTCAATTCCATCTTTCACTATCCGGCGAACATGATTTTTTTCACTACGCCGGAGCTGCTTGAGATCGGCGATATCCCGTTCAGCAGCGCCAATCCCAAGCCCAATCGGCTGGAAGCGCTGGAGTATTACCGGAAGGTGGCCGAGCATTACAAGCTCGATGTCCGCCAGTATCAGCGAGTAGAAATGGTCACTGGCCGCGACAATGAATTTCACATCACCACCTGCGACCGCCTGGGCGGAGTTTATGACTACGTTTGCCGCAAGGTCATCGTCGCCACCGGATACTACGATCGCGCCAATCTACTGGGTATTCCGGGAGAAGACTTGCCCAAGGTCTTCCATTATTATCGCGAGCCTCATCCTTACTTCGACAACGATGTACTGATCATCGGCGGCAAAAATTCGTCGGCCATTTCTGCGCTCGATTTGTGGCGACACGGCGCGCGCGTGACCCTGGTGCATCGCGGACCGAAAATGCATGCCCACGTAAAGTACTGGATTTTGCCCGACATCGAAAACCGCATTAAGAATGGCGAAATCGCGGCCCACTTTAATACTTCGGTGCAGGAGATCGCACCCGAACACGTCACCCTGAAAACTCCTGAGGGTGAGCTGAAATTGAAGAATGATTTTGTTTTCGCTCTCACCGGCTACCATCCGGATTACGACTTCCTTCGCGCCATGGGCATCGAGCTTTCCAGTGATCAATTCCGTCCGCTATGCGACCCGGTCACGCTGGAAAGCAATGTGCCTGGAATCTATGTTGCCGGCGTGATTGTCGCTGGCTCCAGGACTAATGAAATTTTCATCGAGAACGGTCGCTTCCATGGCCAGCAGATCGCTGAGGATTTAAAGAAGAAGCTTGGCCGGAAGGACTGACATGCAGGCTTTAACGCAAGATCGGAAACAATAAAAGCCTCCGGATTTCTCCGGAGGCTTTCCCAGACAAAAAACTTTTAGGCTTGAAGAACCAGGCGTCGGCGCGCGAAGCCAGCCAGCCCCATTAAACCGGTGCCGAGCAACACTAATGTGCCGGGCTCAGGAACGGTGGGAGCGCGTATAACCGCTGGAACGATAATTACATTGGCCTTGCTGCACCCTTTGCTCTGATCAAAACATGCGTGAAAACCGATCGCGGAGATGCTCCCCAGATTGGCGCCATCAATCGCAAAATGCCGGTCGATGGACATGGTTTGTCCATGCCAGTAACTCGCGCCTGAGAGGCCGCCGGACCCCAAATCGCCGATCGCGTGTGAAAAGTTCGCGGTTGCGAACGGTTGACTGGTATGAAACGAATTCAGGCTGCTTGCGGAAGAAACTGGTTGAAATCCAAGTATCGCCAATACGACCAAAGCTGGAACAGACATCTTTAAAGCTGCGCGCACGTTACATCCCCTGGAGTAAGTTTTCACCCACAGAAGAGCTCTGCACGAAGGTGACCAGTCTCGCGCCAGCGAGGAAATTGGCAGGTAATTGATTCGACGGACCTTAACCGCTAGCCCGGAGCTTTTCCACTGGTCACATTGCAAGTTTCTGCATATTTTGCGACCACTGGGTTATCGGGTAAACCCTGTATTGTCAATGCGATAAACATTCGATTTTGGCGCCGAGGATGAAGTCGCTTTCGCTCAGCCCGTTGACCGCATGCGTCCACAACGTGATTTCCACCTTACCCCAGCTGAGCAGGATATCGGGATGATGACCCTGCTCTTCGGCCAACGCACCCACTCGATCGACGAAGTTCAATGCTTGTTTGAAATCGGGGAAGGTGAAGGCGCGAGTGATGTGGTGCTCGTTTACGACCTTCCAGGTTGGAAGCTGTTCATGCAGGCTGGCTAGTTCGTTGCCCTTCAACGCGGGGATATTCCCGCGGCATGGCACACAAGTTCTACTGGCAAGCTCAGCCATAGATCATGATCCTACCGCTGCACCCCGGACATTCGTGTCCGGGGTCGTTCTGCCGGACAGCCGAAGGCGGCTGTCCCCAGTCGTCTTAAAATGGTATGTCTTCGTCGCTGATCGGGCTCGATCCCGCAACCGCCGGCTCGGGCTCAGGCATACGCTGGTCAAAGTTGTTATTTCCTGCGTTTGCGCCGCGCGAATATCCGCCCGAATCGCCGCCACCCTCGCCGCGACCGCCCAACAGCACCAGATCACTGGCGACAACTTCAGTCATATACTTCTTTTGATTGGTCTGCTTGTCTTCCCAGGAACGAGTCTGAAGACGGCCTTCGATATAGACCTTACTTCCCTTTTTCAAATACTCCCCGGCGATCTCGGCCAGCCGCTGCCACAGCACCACGTTGTGCCACTCGGTGCGGTCCTGCCATTGACCTTCTTTGTCCTTGTAACGCTCGTTGGTCGCAAGCGCTAATTTGGCGACGGCTGTACCTTGGGGCGTGAATTTGACTTCGGGATCTTTCCCGAGATTGCCGAGCAGAGTAACTTTGTTGACGCTTTTTCCTGCCATGCGGAGCTCCTTAAATCGTGGCCAGTGTTTCTTGGATCAGTGGCGGATTCCGACAAATATAACAGCTTTGCCGAGGCCATGAACAAAAATGCGGCCGGTCGAGTTTCCAATTGGAACGCGAACGATTTGCGTAATTCCCGCCGTCGCTCTCATACTGTTATCTAGATCATGAAAATCACACTTTCTCTCTCTCCTGCCGCTCAGGTTGAAACCGAATGCTTGGTCGCGATCGTGCTCGACCGCGCCGAAAACCACGACAAGCCAAAGGGCGCCCGACAAAACAGCGACAAACCCGAAACCTTTGTTTCTGCTTCCGACAAAGCAGTGCAGCAGGCCGCGGCTGAATTGCTAACCTCCGGCGACGTTGCCGGGAAGACGTTTGAGATTTCCTGGTTGCATAAGCCCGCTGGGCTCAAGGCCAAGCGTCTGCTGCTGATTAGCGGAGGCAAGGCTAAGAAATTCTCGGCCGCCGAATTGCGCAAACTCGCCGGCGCCGCGGTGCGTGCTCTCAAGCCGCGAAATCTGCGCAGCCTGGCGTTCGTAGTGCCCGAGCAGATCGCGGCCGAAGAAGCGGTTAAGGTCATCGTCGAAGGCGCGTTGGCAGGAAATTTCGATCCCGACACTTACAAAAGCGATCGCAAGGACCAGGCGATTGATAGCTTGACGGTCGTCGCTTCCGGCAACCAGAAGGCTGTTGCAAAAAGCCGTCGATGAAGGCCGCATCATTGGTGAGTCGCAAAATTTCACTCGCGAGCTGGTCAATGAACCCTCGAACCGTATGACGCCGACGATGCTGGCGCAACGCGCGCAAGAGATGTCGAAGGAATTCGGTTTGAAGTGCGAAGTTTACGGCGCTGACAAGATCAAAGAATTAAAGATGGGAGCATTCTGGGGCGTCGCGCAAGGTTCGGATGAACCTCCGGCATTGATCATCATGCGTTATGAACCAGCGGGCGCGCCGGAAAAGCCGGTGCTGGGGCTCGTGGGCAAAGGCATAACTTTCGATACCGGTGGAATCTCCATCAAGCCTGCCGACGGCATGGAAAAAATGAAATACGACATGGCAGGCGGCGCCACCATGATCGGCGTGATGCGCGCTATTGCGCAGCTGAAGCCGAAGCTAAAGGTCATCGGCATCGTTTGCGCCACCGAGAATATGCCCTCCGGCAAAGCGCAAAAACCTGGCGACATTCAGACCGCGATGTCAGGCAAGACCATCGAGATCATCAACACCGACGCTGAAGGACGGCTGGTACTGGCCGACGGCCTGTGCTACGCGCGGCAACTCGGCTGCACCCACTTGATCGACGCAGCCACGCTCACCGGCGCGGTCGTGGTTGCCTTGGGGTACGCGAACGCCGGAGTATTCGCCAGCGATGACGATTTCTATAATCGCTTCAAAGCCGCGATTGATAAAACCGGCGAAAAGATGTGGCGACTGCCGCTGGGCGATGAGTATCTCGATGCAATGCGCTCTCAGATCGCCGACCTGCAAAACACTGGTGGCCGTTGGGGCGGCGCCAGCACCGCGGCCGCATTCCTGAAAGAATTTGCCGAAGACACTCCCTGGATCCATCTCGACATCGCCGGCACCGCATGGATGGAAGACAATAAGCCGTGGATTGCCAAAGGTCCATCAGGGATTGCGGTGAGAAGCCTGATAGAGTTCGCTCGTGAGTTTGGGAGATTCTAAAAAGGCTTAAGGTCGCAAGCGCTCGGATATTGCAACAGGAACTCTTGTTTCTTTGGCGACCGCGTGTACTCTGGATTGGCATCTGAATCAGCGAGATGCTCAGATCGCAATTGACGTAATCCAAACGGAGGATTTGCGCATGAGAGCTTTGTCCGCAGTCGGACTGGTCATTCTGGTGCTTGGAATTCTTTCTTTCTTCGTCCCGGTCCCGCATACTGAACGCCATGGCGTTGACGCCGGGCGATGTTCACCTCGGCGTGAACACTCACCACAATGATCTTTTGCCGCCGGCGGCGAGTATTGCGCTGGTTGTGGTGGGCGCCGGACTGATGATCGCCGGCCGCAAGAGTTGAAGCTAGGATTACATCGCCGGCGGCGATTCAATCCCCATGACGTGCAAGCGCGCGAATCAGTTCGCGCCTGACTACTGGCTGCAGTGGCCAGCAGAAATTTTTTCTTCTGCTCGTCCGCTTCAGCGAGAATTGGATGGCGATGGTAAAAAGTATTGAACAACTGCGCCAGCTGAAACACATGCTTCGCCAGATAAGCCGGTTCAGTTGTGGCGATGCACTGATCGACGACGTTAGCCGGTCTTCGACGCCGCCAGCCATAGCTCCCACAGCTCGTCGTTATTTGTGCCGGTCAAAAATTTCGCAAGCTCATGCCCAGAGATTGTGCCCGCCAGCTCTGCCGCAAATGCATCTGCATCCATTCCGCCTTTGCGAAAAATATTCGTAGCCCGCACCACCGCGTACTGAGCATATGGCCCGGTCTCGCCTTCAAAACTTAGCGCTTCCTTGAAGTCGAACGCGATCACCGACTGCTTGGTGTACTTCAGCATGAAGTAGCGCAGCGCGCCGATTGCGATCTGCTTGGCAATATTCTGACGTTCGGAGTCGCCCAACTCAGCATGGCGCGAATCAACTTCCTTTTGCGCTGATGCAATCAGCTTGTCGATCAGGTCGTCGGCCTTTACGCCGAATCCCTTGCGCCCGGAAACTTCGATATACGGTCGCGCTTTCTCATCTTCCGAAAGCTCATACCCCAGTTCAGCCGCGCAGCGCGGCGTCAGAGCCACCATCTCATAAGAAAAATGCGTGTAGTGATCGGCCTGGTCGTTGTAACCCAGCCCACGCAAGGCTTCGATCACGGCCGTTCTGCGCTTCGGACTGTCGGGCGTCGATGACGTTATAAATTTCGGCCACATCGCCAAAATGCGGATGGTCCGGCTCGCCGTGCTCCGCCGAAATCCAGCACTGATGGCCATTGGGATAAAGAAAGAACTTCCGATATCCGAAATCCTTCCCCAGCACTCCAAACTTCCACATGTGATACGCGATGTCCTTGCCGACGTAGCCAACAGTGCCGTTCGATCGAACAATAACTTTCTGATCTTCCTCTGAAACATCTTCCCCTGCGGCTAAAGCGCTCTTCTCTGCACTCTCGTTCTTCTCTGCGCTCTCGTTCGTCTCTGCGTTCAAAGGCTTTTGACTTCCGCCGCGCCGCATCACCCAGCATCCTTTATTCTTCCCTGCATTTTCGAAATAAAGCACACCTGCAGATTTGAGCTTCGTAAATGCCGCATCCCAGAAATGCAAATGCAAAATTTCGCTCTCCCGCGGCAAAAAGTCATACTCGATATCCAGCCGATCCATCGTCTCCAGGTGCCGCCGCAGTACTGCATTGAAATGGTTTCGGCCAGCGCGGCAGTTTCATTTCCACCCTGCTCGATTTCGTGCAGCGTTCGCATCCTGATCTTCTTGTTCTCCGGGTCCTGCTCGTACCACTGCGACGCCCGCGCGTATAAATCCCAGCAGTAGTAATCGAAGTGCGGCTGGCTGGCCAGGCGCTCGACGTCCGCAACAGATTTCTTTTCGATGTGCTGGAATCCCACTACCACGTCAGCCACCTGAACTCCGGTGTTGTCGATGTAGTTCTGCACATCAACTTTGCGCCCCGCAAATTGCAGAAGGCGCACAAATGTGTCGCCCAGAATTGCATTGCGCAGATGCCCAATGTGCGCAGCTTTGTTGGGATTTATGCTCGAGTGCTCGACGAGAATCTTTCCGGAAGGAACTTCCGCCTTCGGCTGTTCGTTTTTCGCCACCGCTAGCGCGAGGGCGGCGCGATTCACGCGCGCATTGAATATATCCCGCGCCCGCAACTTCGAATTTTTCAAAGCCCTCAACCGCGCCGATTCCGGCAGCAATTTCTTCAGCAATTTTGCGCGGCGCCTTGCGGAGTTTTTTCGCCAACTCGAAAGCCAGCGGCAGCGCATATTCTCCGAACTGCACATTCGGCGGCTGCTCGATCACGATTCGTTCGAGCTCGATGTTGTAAGTTCGGCGCAAAAACTCCCGAATGTGCTGCGCCAAACGGCTTTCCAGGTGACGATACAAGTGTCCCTCTAGGTGTTTGAAGAATAGCGATTTTAGCAGACCAATGATTAGTCTTGGTCGTTGGTTGTTGGCGGACCAACAAGACTCAAGACCTTGAACCACAGAGTGCACCGAGCCACACTGAGAAATACCACAGAGGAATACGGGGCAGGCAAAACTCTGTGTCTTCCTCCGTGAAACTCTGTACCCTCTGTGGTAAAGGTTTTCGTTTTCTTCTGTACCCAAGTGCGCAGGGTTGGTAATTCAAAAAGCTTTACAATCGGGGCAGTTACACTTGCTACACGCGGCAAGGGTTTTGCCAACGACCAACGACCAACGACGTTTTATGCGCATTGCTTATCTAGACTGCTTTTCCGGAATCAGCGGCGACATGTTTCTCGGCGCTCTGATCGACGCCGGAGTTGCGCCTGAAATTTTTGAACGAGCGGTCGAAGCTCTGGACGTAGGCGCGAAGTTAGAAATTTCGCGAGTGAATCGCAGCGGCATCACCGCAACTAAAGTAGATGTCATCGTTCGACGGCGAGCGGGATTCGCCGCGAGTGAGTCCGACAGGAGTCTACCGACCCACACGAGCACACGCACGGATACGGACATCGCTCACGAACATTCTCATGATGACGCGCACGGTCATCATCACAGATACCAGTTCAGCATCACGGCCGCGGGTTAGTCGAAATTCGCGACATCATCCGCAAAGCCGCGATCAGCGAATCAGCAAAGAAGATCGCGATAGAGATCTTCGAAAGTCTAGGCGCAGCTGAAGCCAAAATCCACAACGTCCCGATCGAGAAAATTCATTTCCATGAAGTCGGGGCGGTCGACGCATTGGTTGACATCACTTGCGCCGCCGTAGGCGCCGAAGCGCTCGCGCGTAGATGAAATAGTCTGCTCGCCGCTTAAATGTCGGAGGCGGCACCGTAACCTGCGCCCACGGAACTTTCCCTGTTCCTGCACCCGCAACCGTCGAACTGCTCACAGGCGCTCCCGTTTTTTCCTCGGGACTGCAGGCTGAACTCGTCACCCCAACAGGCGCGGCGATCGTGCGCACGCTGGCAACGCGCTTCGCATCGTTTCCTGAGATGAAGATTGAAAAAGCAGGCTATGGCGCCGGCACTCGCGACTTCCCTGGCCACGCCAATGTGCTTCGCATCACGGTGGGCGAATCCGCTTCGAAACTCCGCCAACACGTCGCAAGAAACTATCGCAATTCTCGAAGCCAATCTCGACGATCTTAATCCGCAGGTGTTCGGCTACGTCATGGATCGCCTGCTCGAAGCTGGGGCGCTTGATGTTTTCGGCATGCCGGTTCAAATGAAGAAGAATCGTCCTGGCACTTTGCTCAGCGTACTTGCAAAGCCGGACGACGCCGACAAACTAGCGCAAATTATTTTTGCCGAGACGACGACTCTGGGCGTGCGCCGTCGAGAAGAAAACCGCCACGTCCTGGCACGCAAATGGCAAACTGTTTCCACGCAATTCGGAGATGTGCGCATCAAAATCGCAAGCCTGAATGGTACCGTAAGCAGCTACGCTCCCGAATACGAAGACTGCCGCCGCATCGCCGCCGAGCACCGTGTACCATTAAAGTTGGTGATGCAGGAAGCAGTGCAGACAATATTTGCAGTCCAGAACAAAAACCATAAACCACAAAGACCGCAAAAGTTCACGAAGTAAAATCTTTCCCTTCGTGGTACTTCGTGTCCTTCGTGGTTAATGATTTTGAAGTTGGTGTTGCCAACTGCCGCGACGAACAACCCACGACGCTTCGACGATTTCATGCCAAAAAAGTTCTACATCACGACCCCGATTTATTACGTCAATGCGCGTCCGCACATTGGGCATGCCTACACGACGATCGCGTGCGACACGATTGCTCGCCGCCAGCGCCTGCTCGGATCAGACACTTATTTCCTGACCGGCACCGACGAGCACGGACAGAAAATCCAGCGCGCTGCCGAAGCTGCCGGCAAATCACCGCAGCAGTTCACCGATGAAGTTTCCGCCGAGTTCCGCGCCTTGTGGGACCGCATGCGGATCACCTACGACGATTACATCCGCACCACCTCCGACCGCCACAAGCTCGGCGTGCAGAAGCTGTGGCGACGAATCCGCGATAACGGATACATCTACAAAGGCAGCTACACCGGCCAGTATTGTGTGTTCGATGAGATGTACGTAGAAGTGGGTCCCGGTGAACCCTGCCCGGAGTGCGGCCGCCCCACTGAAACCGTCAAGGAGGAAAATTATTTCTTCAAGCTTTCAGCGTTCGCCGAACCGCTGCTGCAGCTCTATACCAGCCAGCCGGATTTCATTCGTCCGGAGACACGCCGCAATGAAGTGATCGCATTCGTCCGCTCTGGCCTGCGCGATCTCTCCATCAGCCGCTCGACTTTTTCATGGGGCATTCCCGTTCCCGACGATCCGAAACACGTGATCTACGTTTGGCTCGATGCGCTGGCGAATTACATCACCGCGCTCGGCTATGGCTCCGCCGATACCAGCAAATTCGAAAAATTCTGGCCGGCCGACATTCACATGATCGGCAAAGAAATCGTTCGCTTCCATTGCGTGTACTGGCCGGCGTTTCTAATGGCCGCAGGCCTGCCGCTGCCGAAGTCGATCGTCGCGCACGGCTGGCTGCTATTTGAAGAAAGCAAGATGTCGAAGTCGCGCGGCAACATCGTTCGCGCGGAAACCATTCTTGATGTGCTGGGCGCTGACGCGCTGCGGTATTTCTTGTTGCGTGAAGTTGTGTTCGGCCAGGACGGATCGTTTTCTTTTGACGCGCTGGTGCAGCGCTACAACTCCGATCTCGCCAATGGCCTGGGCAACCTTGCCAGCCGTACGCTTACCATGATCACTCGTTATTTCCGCGGCGAAGTTCCCTACCCGTCGCACGGCGCGGCCCACACCGGCGCTGAAGACATGATTGCCGCGCTGGCCAAGCACACGATAAGCGAGTTCCACGAACTGTTTCAGCAGCAGCAATTTTCGCGTGCTCTGGAACTGGCGTGGGCGCTGGTCGCTGCGGTCGATAAATACATTGTCGAATACGAACCCTGGACGCTGGGCGAAAAAAATGACGAGCACAGCCGCTCACGCCTGGGCACCGTCCTTTACACTTCGGCGGAAGCGCTTGCGAATTGTGACCGCCCTTGCTCATCCCGTCATGCCGGATGCGACCGCGAGAATATGGGCCCAGATGGGACTTGGCGACATCGCAAAAACTTCGCTCGCGGATTTGCATTGGGGACAACTGCAACTTGGCACAAAACTCGGCAAAGTCGAGCCGGTATTTCCGCGGGCCGATAAAAGCGCAATTGAAAGGATGCAGATGATCGAAGACCAGCAACGAACTCAGGCGGGAGCAACCGAAGCCACGGCAGAGGTGGTGGGGAGCAGTACGCCCTCGCCCGGCACAGCCGAGACCCGGCGCATCTCAGGGGTCGGCTCCGCTGAACAACCCGGTGACGCCAGCGGCACCGAACAGCAAAATCACCATCGATGATTTCGCCAAGGTTGAACTTCGCGTCGCACAGGTCAAAGTAGCCGAAAAAGTAAAGGGCGCAGACAAATTGCTTCGCCTCGAAGTTGATCTGGGACCGAGACACGGCAGATTCTTGCCGGAATTGCCGAAGCCTACGCGCCCGAAACTCTGATCGGGCGAAAGATTGTGATCGTGGCCAATCTCGCGCCGCGAAAAATGCGCGGGCTTGAGTCCAACGGGATGCTTCTCGCAGCGTCCCTTGAAGGCGGCAAGCCCGTGCTGGCAACTTTTCTGGAAGATGTGCCGGTTGGGGCAAGGCTGAAATAGCACATACGTGGCGCGGACACTCTTGTCCGCGAACTTCGGACAATCTCAAAAACGCCGGACAAGAGTTTCGGCCCCACACGGACTCGCTAATGTTTATCGACTCCCACTGCCATCTCGACGGACCGCGCTTTGACTCTGATCGTGCGCAGGTCATCGCCCGCGCTCACCAGGCAGGTGTCGCAACTCTGCTAGCCGTGGGCACCGGAGACGGCCCCGGCACGCTCGATTGCGCGGTGAAGATCGCTGAGCAGCATGAATTTGTTTATGCCACGGTCGGCATACATCCGCATGAAGCGCAGTTGGCCAAGGACGCAGACTTTGCCGAACTGGAGCAACTTGCGCGCACTAAGAAAGTAATCGCGTGGGGCGAGATCGGGCTCGACTATTTCTACGATCATTCGCCGCGAGATGTGCAGAAGAATGTCTTCGTGCGGCAAATGGAATTGGCGCGCGCGGCGAAGCTGCCCATCGTTATCCACTGCCGCCCATCCGACAACAGCGACAATGCGTGGGAAGATTGTCTTGCGTTGATTGAGCAGCACTGGAAATCATCCGGGCTTGGCGGCGTGCTGCACTGCTTTACCAGCACGTGGCCTCACGCCAAGCGCGCCCTCAATATGGGCTTCATGATTTCCTTTGCCGGAAATATTACGTTTCCTAAAGCGCAGCAGATTCGGGATTCGGCATTGCAAGTGCCCGCTCGATCGCATGTTCATCGAGACCGATTCCCCGTTCCTGGCCCCGGTTCCCTTCCGCGGCAAGCGAAATGAACCGGCTTACGTCAAAGAAGTTGCTCGCCAGATCGGCGAATTACGCGGACTTTCAACCGATGAGGTCGGCGCCCAGACCAGCCGCAATTTTTATCGGTTCTTCCATTTGCCCGAACCAGCCGGTGTTGCCTCAAATCGATAAAGAGTTCTCGGCGATCTCTGCGTCCTCGGCGGTTAAAAGCTTTTGCCGTCCCTCACAAAGAAATCATTCCATTGGGAATCATTCGCCAAACTACGTTAATCTATTAAGTCATGCCTGAGAATACTTTTGACATTGTCAGCCAGATCAACCTGCAGGAGGTGGCGAACGCCATCCAGCAGGCGACCAAAGAAATCCATACCCGTTTCGATTTGAAGGACTCGAAATCGAATATAGAGATGGAAGGCAAAGACGCCATCGTCCTGAGTTCGGTCGACGAGTACAAGTTGAAGGCGGTAACCGACATCCTGCAGCAAAAGTTGGTTAAGCGTGGCGTCCCGCTAAAAGGCCTGACCTATGGCACGATCGAACCCGCAGCCGGATCGACGGTAAGACAAAAGATCACCATGCAGCAGGGTATCCCGATCGAGAAAGCTCGCGATATCGTAAAGACCATTAAAAATTCGAAGAACAAAGTGCAGGCGTCGATTCAGGGCGACCTGGTGCGGGTGAGCGGCAAAGACCGTGACGCGTTGCAGGCAACGATCGCATTGTTAAAACAACAGGATTTCGGGATCGACATGCAGTTTACCAATTACCGGACGAACTAAATTCACCGGAGACTGAGGGCAGTTCCGGATGCCCGTGGTGAAAAATCATGAACACCATCGCCATCAACGGAGCCGAAGTTTTCGAACTACTTCGCGACGATCTCGCCGCCATCGAGCGCGAGTTCGGCCGCGACACAGTTTCTGACGTCACCGCCATTACCGAGATTGGCGAATATCTTCGTGGTGGCGGCGGTAAACGCATTCGTCCCGCGCTTTTGCTGCTCGCCGCCAAACTTTTCAATTACGAAGGACGCGGGGCGGTGAAACTCGGTGCAGTGGTCGAGATCATCCACACCGCGACGTTGGTCCACGATGACATCATCGATGAAGCCGAAACCCGCCGCGGCCGCCCGGCCGCAAACACGCAATGGGGAAATTCAAAATGCGTACTGGCTGGCGACTGGCTCTACATGCAGGCCTTCAAAGTGGCAGTACAGGAGCGCAACTTCCGTATTCTCGACGCACTCATCGACCTCACCCAGCAGATGGTCGAAGGCGAGCTGCTGCAGATGGAAAAACTCGGAAAGCTCATTTCTCTGGATGAGCACGTCGACCTTATCTATCGCAAGACTGCCTGCCTGTTTTCTGTCTGCATGCGCTTGGGCGCGATCCTCGGAGGAGCCACCCCCGAGCAGGAAGACCAGGTCGCCCGATATGGCCGCGATCTCGGCATGGCTTTTCAAATCGTGGATGACGTACTTGATCTGACCGCATCAGAACGTGTGCTTGGCAAACCTGTCGCCAGCGACCTGCGTGAAGGCAAAGTCACTATGGCGGTGATTCACGCCCTCGAGCGCTGCTCTCCCGAGGAGCGCGAGATGATCAAAACCGTTGTCGATCAGCGCGCATTCAACGGCGTCACGCACTCTGATATCCTGGGCATTCTCGAACGCTATGGCTCCCTCGACGCCGCGGCTTCCCGCGCCGCGGCCTATGCCGAGGCAGCCAGCAAGGCGATTTGCACCTTTCCTGTGTCAGAAATCAAACGCGCCCTGCTTTGGGCTCCCGAGTTCGTGGTCGCCCGCGAAAAATAAATCTTCAAATGTCGTAACATTTGCCGCGTACTCACATCCAATTGTCTGCTTGATTCGTATTGAACATGGGAGTTTAATTCCACGGGACCATTTTTCTAAAGGAGAATGCGCTCTATGAAGAAGCTGTGGATTTTGGTATTTGCATTGGTGGTAACGTTCGGCATGACCGCAATGGCGCAGGACATGGGCAAGAGCTGCGATATGGGCAAAAGCAAAATGTCAGCGCCGCTGAAAACCCTGAAGGGCACGGTCAAGGCGGACGGCGACAAGATCATGTTCGTTAATGATGCCGACCAGAAGAGCTGGGACGTTATGAATCCCGAGAAGCTCAAGGACCATGTGGGACATCACGTTGAAGTCAGCGCGCACGTTTACGCCGACAAGGACTCGATTCACGTCATGAGCGTTAAGATGTTAAAGAAGCAAGCGTCTTCGATGTAATCGATGCGCTTTCGGGTTCAAGGGCGGCTACGGCCGCCCTTTTTTCTTGTACTCTGGATGCAGCATGACCGAATTGCTGCGAGCAGTTTCACATCACGGCTATCTGCTGCTGTTCCTGATCGTGTTCGCGGAGTCGTGCGGCTTACCCGCGCCGGCAGGTCTCGCGCTGATCGCAGCCGGGTCTGCGGCCGCTATGCATGCCCTGCATGCGGACTTCGTGTTTGCTATCGCTATAAGCGCCATGCTGATCGGAGACGTCAGCCTGTTTCTGCTGGGGCGCTATACGGGATGGGCTTTCCTGGGATTCATCTGCGGCATCTCTTTGAATCCCGAAACTTGCATTCTGCGGTCTGCTGAGTCGTTCTACAAACACGGCCGCGTGACCTTGCTTTTCATTAAATTTATTCCCGGCGTGAATACTATGGCAGCGCCGCTCGCCGGAAGCATGAAGATGAAGTTCCCGCAATTTCTACAGCTCGATTTTGTTGGCGCGTTCGTTTATATCGCTGCCTATGCTGGCGTGGGCTATATTTTCCGGGACTTTGTTTCCCGCATCACCCACGGCCTGCAGACAGGAAGCCGCACCGTCGGCGCCTTATTTATTTGCGCCCTCCTGATTTTCATTCCTTACCGCGGTTTGCTATTTTTCCGGCTGCGGATTTCCGGCGCTCCTCCGAAAGCTGGCGTCGAAGAAATTGCCCTGCGACTGGCGTACGAAGGCGGCAAAGACATCCTCATTGCAGACGTGCGCAGCCACGGGTACTACGACGCTCAGGCACTGCGAATCGCGGGCTCGATTCGCATTGAACCCAACCAACTGACAAAAGAACTGAAAAGTTTGCCGCGAGACAAAGATATTTATCTTTACTGCACTTGAGCCCGCGAAGCCACCAGCGCCCGTGTGGCGCGGCTGTTAAGAAAACAAGGCTTTCGCGCTTTTGTCATCGTCGGCGGACTGGCGGCGTGGCGCAAAGCCGGTCAGCCTACCGAGCAGGTTCCTGAAAGCGACCTGATCAAGCTGCCTACGTTCAGCTAGGCCCTCTTCGTGTCTTTGGCGACACGTCGTCTTGTTTGTGTCTATGGTATTTCCCCCATTGGTTGCACGACAATACTCAATGAGTGATAACGCCTGCTATCATCAACGCACTTCAATCACGATTGTTCGGTGTAATTTGTCGTTTGGAGTTTCGGTGATGAAGATTGCAAGAACCTGTGCCTTGTACTCTGCTCTTGGTCTTGCCCTCAGTTTGGCGATCGCTGGACTCGCGAACGCAGCGCCGGGTTTCTTCGGCTATTTAACCGTCCCGTTTTGGATTTTGCCAGCGGTTCTCAATTACGGTGCTCACGATTCTCAGATCTTCCCTCTTATGGTGGTGAGCGGCACCATCGTTTACGGAGTTTTACTTTTTGGTGCGTCCCGCATTGCCCGACTATGGCCACATCGAAAGATCAGAACGCGTGAGTGAGTGATAACGCCTGTTAAGGACAAACTAAGCAGGATGGGTTGCTAGTCCGCCGCCTCAAAATGCACATACTCGTAAATGACAAGACGCTCTAGGATTGTTCCTTCTTGATCGAGTTCCAGAACTTCAGCGCGAGTTTTCGAGTTCAGTCCCCCCTGCTATGAATTCCCGCGTCAGACGACGAAGTTGGAATACCGCGCTACTGTCAACCGACGATTCAAACGGAGAGAGACGCTATAGTCCCAAATCTACAATTGCAGTGTCCTCTGGAGTATTGCACTTGCTTGAAAGCGTCGGATCATCTGGGACATCGGCGCCTAATACTTTTAGAGCCTTCAGGATTTTCGCAGCGTCACGAGCTTCGAGGCCCGGAAGCACTCTCTGGGTCCTGCCTCCAGCTATGAAGTGGAGACCGTAAATTGAGACTCCCCTCTCGCTAGCGATCCGCTGATATCTGACATTCCTAACGTCTGGCAATGGATATGTGCGGGTATCCCAGCGCTTGTCATGAATATCGAACCATCGCACTCTGGAAATGACTAGTGTCTGTCTATCGCAATGAAGAGTTTCGTCTGACGGGTAACCGATATTACGTATCTTCGGACAGCGAAGCCCATCAATATTGGGAAGCCCACGATAAGACTAACAGGGAGGATGAAACCTTCTGAGTCGATCGGGGATGAGGAGAGATCGTGCCACATGCTTTGGCCGCCCTGCGTTCCCGGAGCGAAGATAACCCCACACATCAGCAGTGCGCCTATACCCAGAAACAGGAAGAACGCACGGAACCTTTCTCCTGGTACGGCATAAAGCCGAACGTTCACCGACTGGTCGTTAATATCAATTTCAAAATTCTGATCATCCATTGTGCGCCTTGCCGGATTGTCCCAATGTTAGCGGCATTGACTACTGCAATGCCACGTTATTTTTGGTAAATCTCTATATCACTCATACCAAATTCGCTGCCTCCGTTGAATGCGGGAGGAGCGGGGGCTTGCCTCCCGCTATACTGACGGTAATGTCTTCCTCCCACGAAGTCGAAATCAAATTCCGCATCGCTGATATGGAGGCCCTGACCGCGCGCCTTAAGCAGCTTGGGTTTCAGCAAGTCACGCCGCGCACCCACGAGATGAACACGTTGTTCGATCTGCCCGGACATCCGCTCCGCGACCGCGGTGACGTGCTTCGCCTGCGCAAGTACGGTGAGACCTGGGTGCTCACCCACAAAACCAAGAGCAAAAAGCAAGATGGCCCTCACAAGACTCGCATTGAAACTGAAACTCGCGTAGACAATGGCGAGAAGATGGAAGCCATCCTGCGCGCGCTACAGTTTGAGCCTTCCTTTCGCTACGAAAAATTTCGTGCCGAATGGAAGGGTGGAGAAGGTCAGGTCGTGATCGATGAAACCCCGATTGGAACTTACGGGGAAATCGAAGGCCCGCCGGAATGGATTGACTCCGTCGCCCGCGGCCTTCGGATCGACCGCAAGGATTACATTACCGAAACCTACGCCGGACTTTTTTTCGCCTGGAAGCGCAAGGCTGGGAGTTCCGCGCAAGAGATGACTTTTGAAGCGATCGGCAACCGTGTCACGGCTGGCGGTAATTAAGTGCGTTAAACCGCATTTCGAATCGGTCGAATGGTAAATCTCTTATTTCCCTTTAGCCGGTAACTCTCAAAATCATCATGGTCGGTAGTGAGAACCACGCTGATCGATTGGCGATTCGCGGCGTGAACCAGCGTCGCGTCTGCGGTTTTCATGCATTACGTTGTTGTGCACAGATACAAAAATTCGGCATTCCATCTCACCCCCACCCTCGATGTGTGCACGCCAACACGGTGTGTTCAGCAAACTACGGACAACCCAATTCCGGAGCAGCTTAACTTACTGCAAATAAGACGCTTAGATATTGGGCGGAAACATGCCATTCCTTCAGTGCAATCCCTGGGAGGGGAATATGGCAAACATCAATCGCACACCGTCAAACGAAGATCAGAAATTCAAGCAGATCGAAAACGACAGCTGGTCAGGAATCTATCTTCCGGCAATTTGCGCCGGAGTAGTAATGACCATCATTCTGTTAATGGCTATCAGTTGCTCGAAGAAGAGTGACACCACCACGAAAATCACCGCGCCAGTTGCGCCGGCGGTGCAAAACCCGGCCCCGACCACAGCGTCTGCGGCCATTCCGGAAAAGCCAAAGAAAGCCGTAAAGAAACATCGCCCCACAACCGCAACCTACGTCAACAGTAATTACGGCGTATGGCTGACCTTTCCACGCAAGTACAGCTTGCAGCCTGGCGACAAACTGAAAGACGCTCCGCTTCAAACTGGCTTTTTGAAACCGGGCGCCACGGAGATTGCATCGCTGGACATGCCGGATGGCTTGTATCCAGAGACCGATTTTTCTTCCGCGCTGCTGAATGTCAGTCTTCATCAGGGATTGACCGAAGAGGAATGCGGTCAGTTTGCGCCGCCTTCCGACGATAAAGTCGATGGCAAAACTGCGGACACTAAGCCAACCTCACAACCCGCCGCTGACTCGTCCAAACCAACAGCGATTAAGCTGGGCGCGAACCAGTTCACTGAACTCGAGCAGATGAGCGGATCGGGCGATCGCCAGTCCGATCTGAAGTACTTTCATCTGTTCAAAAACGGCGCCTGCTATGAGTTCGCGCTGGACGTGGAAACTTCACGAAAGGGCGATGAGGAGCTTGCGCAAGTTGACCGCAGCAAAATCTTCAAACAGCTCGAGAAGGTCTTAGCAACTACCGCGGATTAAAGAAGTTGAATTGCCGGGAATCGAGAACGCGGAAAAGGCCGTAGCTGCTGAAGCGTGCCGATCGCGCAGCCGGCTGCAACTGGAACGCAAACCGAAAAAGCGCAGGTAGTAAACCCGGAGCAGAAGTAGGCTCGGGGACCTATAAGCATCGGATAACATAGCCCCGGACGTCCACGTCCGGGGTTTACTTTTCTCTTTGGGGTACCATATTGCCCAAAAACGCGGACAGGAGTGTCCGCGCCATACGGCTAGCTTTTTCTCGATCTCGCAATCGCTTCCCTGGCCTCGCGATCGGCAGTTCGACGGCGGTCGGTCTCCCGTTTGTCCCAAAGCTGCTTGCCTTTGGCCAGCGCCAGTTCAACTTTTACCCGGCCATTTTTGAAATACATTCTGGTCGGAATCAGCGTCTGCCCCTTCTGCTGCGTCTGCCCGATCAGCTTGCGGATTTCATCTTTGTGCACCAGCAGCTTCCGGGTTCCGGAGTGGCGCGTGATTGAAGATGTTCCCGTGCTCGTAGGGTCCGATATGGCAGTTGAGCAGCCAGAGCTCGCCATCCTTGACCAGGCCATAGGAGTCCTTCAGGTTCACCAGGCCCGCCCGCACCGACTTCACCTCGGTACCTGTTAAGGCAATGCCGGTCTCAAATTTTTCCAGCAAGAAGTAGTTGTGGGAAGCGATCCTATTAACAGAGGCATCCCTCTGCCCCGCGGCGGTGGGATCGCGGCGCTTGTTCTTTTCCGCATTCGGTTTGGTCTGGTGCGCGGCCTGACGAGGCATGGGGATAGGGTAACGCATGTGAAGGTTTCAGGGTTTCGGGTTTCAAGGTTTCAGAGTTCATGGCTTACAGGTTTTGATCTTCGTGCAAAGCTAGATTTGCCGGACCCGTTATGGATTCGCGACCTTGAAACTCTGAAACCTTGAGACTGAAACCTTGAAACCTTTGTCCGTAAGGCCATCCCACTGGTGTTAGCACTAGTGAGTGTAAGTGCAGCGCGAACAGTAACTTCGATGGGTTACGCGAGTGCTATAATCGCGCTTTCCCGCAGCTTACGAAGGCCGGGGCCGACTGGCCTGATGAGGAAGGTTTTTTGAGGATCTCATTGATGAAACGTGCATTCCGCCCGGCGTCGGCGCTTCTGCTTACCTTCACGCTTGTTCTCTCGTCTTCCGCCGAAAGCTCTAAGTCGTTATATAAAAAGGGCCAACTTGCGGAGGCGCGGCAGAACTACGAGCAGGCATATGACCTTTATAAGAAGGCCTACGACCAGACCCCACAGGACGTTTCCTACCGCTCCGCCTACGAACGCCTTCGGTTTTTAGCCGGGGCGTCGCACGTGCATCGCGGGCAGTTGCTGCGCGAAGCTGGCCGCCTGCAAGAAGCGATGGTCGAGTTCCAGAAAGGCGGCGGAAATTGATCCTTCCAGCGCCATCGCCAGGCAGGAAATCAAAATCACCCAGCAGATGATTGATTCGGCCAATGCCCCAGCCCCCAAGGCCTCGGCTCCGGCGCCGAATGAACTCGAAAAAATGGTGCAGGAGGCTGGCGGGCCGGTCGAATTGGGCGCAATCCCCAACGTCCCGATCAACCTGAAAATCACCGAAGACAGCAAAGTTATTTACGAAACCATCGGCAAGCTGGCGGGAATCAATGTCTTGTTCGATCCCGATTACACTTCGCGGCGCATCAAGGTTGAGCTGAACTCGGTTTCGCTCGAAGAAGCTTTGCAGATCGTCGCCCTGGAATCGAAGACCTTCTGGCGGCCGGTCACCCCGAACACGATTTTTATCGCCGCCGATAATCCCGCCAAGCGCAAAGAGCTCGAGCAGAGCATCATCAAGACTTTCTATCTCTCCAACTTGTCGCAGCCGACCGAACTTCAGGACGTTGTCAACGCGCTGCGCCAAATCCTGGAGATCGCGCGCATCCAGCCGCTTCCTTCCGAAGGCGCCATCGTCGTTCGCGGCAGCCCGGACCAGATCGCCCTGGCCGAAAAATTGGTCAGCGATCTCGACAAGTCGAAGCCTGAGGTGGTGGTTGACGTCGCGGTCATGCAGATCACCAAGGACAAAACCCATACCCTGGGAATCAGTCCGCCGACCAGCGCAACCGTACAACTGCAGCCGAACATAAACAACACCACTACGACTACTAATAACGGGATCACCACGAATACCGGGACGACCGGAACCAGCACTACTGGCGGCATCAACCTGAACTCGCTGGGCAATCTGAACGCCACCGATTTTCAGGTCACCATCACTCCCGCCAGCCATCAGTGCGCTGTTTTCTGACAACAACACCAAGCTGATTCAGAACCCGCAGATCCGCGCCCTCGATGGCCAGAAGGCCTCGCTGAAAATCGGCGAACGCGTGCCGATCGCGTCCGGTTCATTCCAGCCTGGCATCGGTGGCGTCGGCATCAATCCCCTGGTCAACACGCAGTTTCAATATCTGGATGTCGGCGTCAACATCGACGTCACGCCCACTATCCACGCTAATGGCGACGTCACTCTTGAAGACCACCATGGACATTTCTTCCGTGACCGGCAACACCAATATTGGCGGCATCACCCAGCCGATTATCGGCCAACGCAAAGATCGAGCACGTGGTCCGGTTGCGAGAAGGCGAAGCCAACCTGATGGGCGGAATGCTCGAAGATTCGCAGACCAAGAATCTGACCGGAATTCCCGGCCTCGCGCAGATTCCGATCCTGAAATACCTGTTCGGCCAGACCACCGTCGATCACTCGCAGACCGAAACCGTCTTCGTGCTGATTCCGCATATCGTGCGCCGCCAGGTGCTGACCGAGATGAACCAGGAAGCCATCGATGTGGGAACCGCGAGCGCAATCGAGTTGCGGCGGGTGAGCCCCAGCGCCCCGGCTGTCACCACCCCGACCAGCCCCGCCTCCGGACCTTCGTCAGGCGCGGGCGCAGTGAATATGCCTCAGCCCGCTCCCGCGAGTTCCGAGTCGCCCGCTCCTCAGTTGATGGAGCGGCCGGCCAGCTTCGCTTTCGATCCCTCGAACACTACTCAGCATGTGGGTTCCACGTTCACTGTGAATGTTCTGCTCAATGGCGGGCAGAATATCTTCCAGGTCCCGATGCAGATTTCTTATGATCCCAAGCTGCTGCAGGTGGCAAACGTCTCGAATGGCAGCTTCCTCTCGCAGGATGGCCAGATCGTGACCGTCACTCATCGCGAGGATGACGGCACGTTGCAGGTAACCGCGACACGGCCTCCGGGCGCACCGGGCATTTCGGGGCAGGGCTCTGTCGTGACTTTGACCCTGGTGGCCAAAGCTCCCGGGCAGGCTTCGCTGACCATCGCCAAGGGAGGAGCGCGCGATCCCGCGATGCAGGCCCTTCCGGTTAACGGCGCCAGCGCGGCGGTTACAATTCAATAGGGTAGGTTTGGCGTTCGCCAGGCTCTGAGCAGTCTCTCCGTTCTGTGGCAGTCGGTTGCAGATGCGCAGTTTGGCATGGAACATCCGCAATCGACGCGGTTCGCAGAATCTATGCAAAATTCCGCATGCAGAGCGTTCCGTAAAGAGATGAACAGGACTAACCAGCAGCGCGGCCTGACGCTGATCGAGTTGATCATCGCCACCACTATTCTGCTCATTCTAAGCGGGATGGCGGTTCCGCTGGCGCGGGTCACGATTAAACGCCCGCGAGAAGGACTTACGGGCTGCTCTCTGGCAGTTGCGCGACGGCATTGACCGCTACAAAGATGCCGCCGACCGCGGAGCATTTCAGATCAAAGTCGGCTCCGAGGGATATCCTCCTGACCTCGACACCCTGGTCAACGGGGTCGATGTCGGCGGCAAGAAATTAAAGTTCTTGCGCCGGATTCCGACTGACCCTATGACGGGCGGTACCGATTGGGGTATGCGCTCCATGCAGGACGACCCCACTTCTGACTCATGGGACGGAAATAACGTTTTCGACGTTTACACCAAATCTAACGGCACCGCGCTCGACGGAACTAAATACAAGGACTGGTAATGAAACTGAACCGAATCCGACTTCATTTCCAGTCGCGCAGAAAATCCCGCGGCAGCCGCGGCTTCACCCTGATCGAATTGATGATCGTGGTCAGCATCCTTCTGATCCTGATCTCGATCGCGGTGCCGCAATACAGATCGTCCGTCAAACGCGCGCGCGAATCGGTGTTGCGCCAGGATCTGTTCACCATGCGCTCGGTCATCTCGCAGTACACCCTCGACAAGCAGAAGATGCCGCAATCGGGCGACGATCTGGTGCAAGCCGGATATCTTAAGCAAATTCCCGACCGACCCCATGACCAACCAAGCCAACTGGAACTGGCACACCGCCGACGAAGGCACGATTATGTCGCCTGACGAACAGGACGAAGGCGGCATCGACGATGTCTACAGCTCATCGAACGAAATCGGCACCGACGGCGTTGCCTACAGTCAATACTGGAACGTCTTGGCGCGGCGAAACGTCCGTCGCTCTACGATTATTTGGTCTAGGCCACGCTCTGCACCGGTTTTCCTTCGCGTATCTTCGTGCCCTTGGTGGTTAATGGAATTTGAACTTGACCGTTTGAATCCGCCAGCTCATTTAGCAATACCATCTGGGTATGCCGGTTGAAACCGAAGCCCCCGCCTACACTCCCATTCGCGCGCCGCGCGGCACCACGCTCTCCTGCAAAGGTTGGCAGCAGGAAGCCGCCATGCGCATGCTGATGAACAATCTCGACGAAGAAGTCGGCGAGCGCCCGCGCGATCTGGTGGTCTATGGCGGCACCGGCCGAGCCGCGCGCAATTGGGATTGCTATCACGCCATCATTCGCTACCCTGAAAAAGCTCGACGAACGACGAAACGCTGCTGGTGCAATCCGGCAAGCCGGTCGGAGTTTTCAAAACCCACGAATATGCGCCGCGCGTACTGATCGCTAACTCGAATCTGGTCGGCCATTGGTCGAACTGGGAGAAGTTCAACGAACTGGAACGCGCCGGCCTGATGATGTATGGCCAAATGACCGCCGGATCGTGGATTTACATCGGCTCGCAGGGAATCGTGCAGGGAACTTTCGAAACTTTTTCAGCAGCAGGCGAAAAACATTTTGGCGGCGATCTCGCCGGCAAACTGATCGTGAGCGGCGGCATGGGCGGCATGGGCGGCGCCCAGCCTCTGGCCGCGACCATGACCGGCGCGGCTTTCCTGGGAATTGACGTCGATCCCGAACGCATCAAGAAGCGGCTCAAGACCGGCTATTGCGACTTCATGGTCACCACGCTCGACGAGGCGTTGCGCATTCTCAAGAATGCCGTCCGCAAAAAAGAAAATGTCTCCGTCGGCCTGGTGGGAAACTGCGCTGACGTAATTCCTGAACTGGCCGAGCGCGGCGTAGTTCCCGACATTCTCACCGACCAGACCTCGGCGCACGATCCGCTGAATGGATATGTTCCCAACGGCATGACGCTCGAAGAAGCGCTTGAGCTGCGAAAGCGTGATCCCAAAGCCTATCGAAGAAAAATCGCTGGACGCCATGGCGCGGCACGTTGAAGGCATGCTGCGCCTGCAGAAAATGGGATCGGTCACATTCGATTACGGCAACAACATTCGCACCTTCGCATTTCAGCGGGGCGTGAAAAACGCCTACGACTTTCCCGGCTTTGTGCCCGCATATATTCGTCCGCTTTTTTGCGAAGGCCGCGGTCCGTTTCGCTGGGTGGCGCTTTCAGGCGAAGCGTCTGACATTCACGTGACCGACGACCTGGTGCTCGAACTTTTCCCTGACAACCGCATCCTTCGCCGCTGGATTGATCTCGCCCGCAAGCGCATCAAGTTTCAGGGTCTGCCGGCCCGCATCTGCTGGCTGGGGTACGGCGAGCGCGCGCAGTTCGGCCTGGCAATGAACGATCTGGTGAAAAAGGGCAAACTCAAAGCGCCCATCGTGATGGGACGCGATCACCTGGATTGCGGCTCGGTCGCGTCTCCGTTTCGCGAAACCGAAAGCATGAAAGATGGCAGCGACGCGGTCGCCGACTGGCCGCTGCTGAATGCGCTTCTGAACACTGCGGCCGGCGCTTCCTGGGTTTCAATTCACAACGGAGGCGGAGTTGGCATCGGCTACTCGCTGCATGCCGGACAGGTCACAGTCGCCGACGGCACGGAAGAGATGGCCAAACGCATCGAGCGGGTGCTGACCACCGATCCCGGCATGGGCATCATCCGTCACGCCGACGCTGGATATGACGACGCCGAAAAATTTGCGCGCGAAAAGAACGTCAAAATCCCCATGGAGCCGATAGCTAGCTTCGGCATTCACGCAAGTCTGCCGCCGATTTGTAAAAAATAAAAATGCACCAAACTTGCGACAAACTGAAATAATTTGCGCGCCAAGTCGACCCCAAAGAAATTCTTTCGAATGTTCGATGAAAACCCTTGCAGGGCTGCTGGTTCAGGTATACTGGCCACGCCGGGTTTGGTGACCATCTGCAATAATCCAGTCCCGCCAACTTCTCAATCCCCATCGTCGTTCTAGGAGAATCCGTATGAAAAAAATCGCTCCCTGTTTTCTGTTGGTGGCGCTGCTCTGTATCTCAGCGTTTGCCCAAAACGCTTCAAAAGACAAAGACGCGCTGTCAGGCACCTTCCTCAGTGGAAAGCACGTTAAATATTCCCGTGTCGCCCCCGGTGGACCGTCATGCCGCAAATAAAAATACGCTGAACGCGGCCAGCCTTTCGCTCAACGCTCCACAACTCGACATGCCCGCCCCAATCCTACAAAGCTTGCCGTGCGTTGACACCATCACAAATTTTATCGGCTACTATAACGCGCCGGGGATTTACCTGAACGGCAAACCCCGCAGCGCTTGGCAATACAGCATGGTGGGCACCGCTCCGCACACCAACAAGACAACAACCTTCAATGCTCCGGTAGTGCCGGTGACCATAAGCATGCTGAACGCCGACGGCACCCCTCGTTTTGTTGTCACTGACTCATCGAACTGCCCCAACTGCACGCCAAGCCAACTCGGCAAAAAGGTTCGCCTGCTCTCCAGTCCTCAGCCTTTTATCCAGCCCTTTTTAGCCGGTGCCCGAATTTGGCAAGGCCGACTACACCAGCAGCACGGTTCCCACACAGTTCGTGGATGCAGTTCAGCGTGCAGAATTCGGAAACAGAGCGCTGCCGAACTGGCATACCTTGCTTGCACCCAGCCTGAAGAAGACGCTGACCATGGCCCTGATTGAAGGCACTTATTTCTTTTCGCTGAATGACGACGGTTCTTGCTGCCGCTACGTTTTGGTGAGCGATACCATTTTCTCGCGGCGAACTCTTTCCTCCGTCCGCCCCCGATACTTCCACGGTGGTCGGAACAGCGGAAGTGACCGGTGACATCACCACCAAGGACATTTCCACGTTCTTCTTTCCCAATGTCTACTTGTATTCGAACAACAATCCCAACGACTGCTGCGTGCTCGGATTCCATAGTTTTGATTTCGAAGCAGGGGATGCCAGCAACGGAAACCGCACCAGATTTTACGTGATGAACTATTCGAGTTGGATCAGCCCTGGCTTGTTCGCCAACCCGACTTGCGCAACGTACCGATCCGGAAAATTGCTTCCAGGATGTGACCGCGCACAGCCACGAGACTGCGGAAATATTCAATGACCCGTTCGTCGGATACGACAATATTCACAACATCACCCCCTTCTGGCAAAATCCCGCAGGACAATGTCAGGACTTAATGGAAGTTGGCGATGTAATCGAGGACCTGCCAAACTCGACCTACCCGGTCACCATTGGCGGTGTTAAATATCATCCTCAGACCGAGGCGCTCTTGCCATGGTTCGCGTTCAAATCGCCATCCTTCGCAATCCATAACGCGTACAGCTACCCCAATGAGACCGCGTTGACTACGCTCTCAGCTCCGCAACCGTTTAATTGCGGGCAGTAGGCACCGCAAGTCTAGTTGAGCATTCTTCACGGCCCCACTCGCAACAATTTGAGTGGGGCCTTTTTGATTCTCGCCCGGCCCACCTCACTTCAACGGTTGTAAAATGCTAGGGTTTTGAGCATCAGAGGATCTCGGCCAACAATCCAAGAGCAACCCTGGCTGGAATCGGAACCTATTTGAGCAGGCCACGAAAATCGCGAGTGCCGCAGCCGGTTCTCCTGCTCAACATTGGCCAGCTTCTCACCCTGCGCTCACCTTCCGCGCAATCTGCGGCCCGCGCCGCGGCAAAGAACTTCAAGAGCTCGGAATCCTCAAAGATGGGGCGGTGCTGTGCGTAGGCGGAAAGATCGTTTCGGTCGGCTCGACTCGAGACGCGCTTCGCGATAACTGGATTAAGCGCAACCGCAAGCGACTGATCGAAATCGACTGCGCCGGTAAAGTGGTCTTACCCGGATTTGTCGACTCCCACACCCACCCTGCTTTTATTTCTCCGCGTCTTGTTGATTTCGAGAAACGCATTGCAGGCGCTACTTACGAGGAGATCGCAGCATCGGGTGGTGGAATTCGCTCCAGTGTCGAGGATGTGCGCGCGGCCGGCAAAGCAGAGTTATCCGGAAAAATTCTCAGCTTCCTCCGCGAAATGTCATCTCTTGGCACCACCACAGTCGAGGCGAAATCGGGTTATGGATTGTCGCTGGACTCAGAATTGAAATCACTTGAGGCCATCCGATCGGCGGCGAAGCAATGGCCAGGGACCGTAGTTCCGACTCTACTCGGCGCTCACGTCGTTCCCGCTGAGTTCAAGGGTAATCCACAAAAATATGTCGACCTCATCTGCGAACAGATGATTCCCCAAGCAGCCAGGCGCAAGCTTGCGCAATTCGTCGATGTCTTCTGCGACCGCGGCGCCTTCAGCGAACAGGACGCACTCAGGATTTTCGCCGCAGCGAGAAGAAATGAACTCCAGGTTCGCGCACATGTCTCGCAGCTTGCCCGAACTCCCCTGCGCAAAACTCTTGGCCATGAATCCGGCATCGCTCGATCACGTCGATCATGTTGACCAAACCGACATATCTCAACTAGCCCGAAGCAGCACCGTCGCGACCCTGGTCCCAGGAGCAAACTACTTCCTCGGCCACGAATATCCGCCGGCGCGCAAATTGATTAACTCCGGGGTCGCAGTGGCGCTGGCTACCGACTTCAATCCCGGCTCGTCGCCCACTCCCAGCATGCCGTTTGTGCTCTCGCTGGCATGCACTCAGATGAAAATGTCCCCCGCGGAAGCGATCGTTGCCGCTACTATCAATGGAGCGTGCGCTCTGAATCTTCAGCACGCCAAGGGTTCCATTGAGCCTGGTAAAGACGCGGATATTGCCATCTTTGATGTCAACGACTATCGCGAGATCGCATACTGGGTGGCCGCGAATCATTGCTCGAATGCCCTCCTGAATGGCGACTTGCAATAAAATAGCTAAGCCAATTGGACATTCGCGGTGTAAGTCATAACATTGCGATTGGGAATTATTATTCAAAGCCTCTTCGTTGCCATGTGCTCTGGTTCGAATTCATACACTCGTTTCCTGCAACGTTTCGCCCCTATGGAGAAGAATATGAAACTGAGCTGCCTGTGGTTTGCTTGTATCATTTCCCTGGTCTCCTCAAGCCTCGCCCAGCGACTTCCCGCAACGGCAACTCCCGACAATTACAAATTGACCTTCACTCCCGATTTTTCAAAAAGCACCTTCCGCGGCGAGGAAACCATTCGCCTTCGCTTGTTGAAACCGGCGGCGCAGGTGGTGCTGAATGCGGTCGGACATAAATTTTGAGGAAGTCACGGTCACCGCCGGCAAGTCCAGCCAGACGGCGAAAGTCAGCCTCGACAAGCAGAATGAGCAGGCCACACTCTCCGTCGACCACACCCTTCCTGCCGGACCAGTCACCATTCAGATCAAATACACCGGCATTCTCAATGAACAGTTGCGGGGCTTTTATCTCGGCAAACAGGATAACGGTCATCGATACGCTGCTACCCAGTTCGAAGCCACTGACGCTCGCAGAGCTTTCCCCTCGTTTGACGAGCCCGCTTACAAAGCCACCTTCGACCTCACCATCGTCGCCGACAAGGGAATGACCGTCATCTCGAACACCAAACCGCTCTCAGATGTTGCCAGTCCTTCCGCCGACAAGCACACTGTACACTTCGCGACAACTCCGAAAATGTCATGCTACCTGCTCGCCTTTGTGATTGGTGACTTCGAATTTATCGAGGGCTCGGCGGACGGCATTCCCATTCGCGTCTACACGAATCCCGGCAAAAAGGATCTGGCCACCTTCGCGCTCGCGACTGCAGAGCATACGTTGCACTACTACGATCACTACTTCGGTATTAAGTATCCCTACGGCAAGCTCGACTTGATTGGGCTCTCCGATTTTGGTCCCGGCGCCATGGAGAACACTGCCTGCATCACCTATCGTGAGGCATTGCTTTTGCTCGACCAGAAGCACGCATCCGTCGACACCAAAAAATTTGTGGCTTCGGTTATTGCCCATGAAATGGCCCACCAGTGGTTTGGCGATCTTGTGACTATGCAGTGGTGGGACGATCTTTGGCTGAATGAAGGCTTCGCAACCTGGATGTCAAGCAAGCCTATCGAAGCCTGGAAGCCAGAGTGGCATGTCGAGCTCAATGATGTGCGCGACACCACGCAAGCCCTCAATGCTGATTCGCTCGACAATACCCATCCTATTCACCAGGAGGCGCGCACCCCGGACGAAATTCTTGAATTGGCCGACATCATCACCTACGACAAAACCGCATCAGTGTTACGCATGCTCGAGTCCTATCTAGGAGAAGAGACCTTCCGCGCAGGCGTGAACAACTATCTTCGGAAACACGCCTACGGCAATGCTGCAGCGGCAGATTTTTGGAATTCCATGACCCAGGTTTCAAAAAAGCCAGTCGACAAAATCATGTCTACATTTGTCGAGCAACCCGGCCCACCATTTGTGTCGGTAAAGACGCAATGTCAGGGATCATCGGGCGATGTGGAGCTGGCGCAGCAGCGCTATACCTATGATCGGTCGAAGTTCGAAGCCGGCAACGATCAACTCTGGGAAATTCCTATCTGCATGCAGAGCGGTGCCGGCAAGGCTTCGCAAAAGTGCGAACTGCTCACCAGAAAACAACAAGACGTTTCCCTTGCGGCGTGTTCGCCGTGGCTCGACGCGAATGCCGGCGCACACGGTTATTACCGTTCAGGTTACGACGCTGAGGGCATCCAATCCCTCGCCAAAAACGCCGAAAGTTCATTGTCGTCTGCGGATCGAATCATGCTCCTGTCCGACGTGTGGGCCTCGGTGCACGTCGATCGCAATAAAATTGGAGATTATCTTGTCGTTGCCCAAGGCCTGCAGTCCGACCGAACCCCACAGGTGTTGAACCTGATGGTGACTCAGCTCGAATTTATCGGCCGATATTTAATCACCGATTCCGACCAGCAGGCTTATCGTTCATGGGTGCACAACCTGCTTGCGCCGATTGCCGCCGACGTAGGTTGGGAAAAGAAACCCGGGGAGAACGAAGAGATGGAGGGTTTGCGAGGCGATCTGATGCGCGGCCTTGGCGGAGTTGCGCATGATCCCGCAACCGAGGCCCTCGCCCGAAAACTGTCGGAGCAAGCGCTGGACGATCCCTTTTCTGTCGATCCCGAGCTCGCCGCCAATGCGCTTCCCGTCGCAGCCGCAACCGGTGACGCCGCCTTTTACGACAAGGTGCTCGAGCATCTGAAGGCCGCTAAAACTCCGGAGCAGAAGACTCTGTATCAGCAAACCCTGGTCGCCTTCACCGATCCGGCTTTAGTGACACGGACGTTGAACTATGCAACATCCGAGGCCCGGTCCCAGGACTCTGATCTCATAATCGGCAGAGTAATGCGAAATCCTCAGGCCGAAAAGATAGCTTGGGATTTCGTGCGATCGCGATGGGGCAGCAAAGAAAAAACCGACAGCGCATTTGGCGGCGCAGCGCTGGCGCATTGGTCGCGAGCACCGGCACTTTCTGCGATTCGGAAATGCGCGACCAGGCAAAGGACTTTTTTACTTCCCATCCCGTGCCCACGGCCGAACGCAGGCTGAAGCAGGCTCTGGAACAGATCGGCTATTGCATCGATATGAAAGATAGGCAGGGACCGCAGCTCGCGTCATGGCTGCAAAGTCAAGGTAACCACGCGGGGAGATAAATCTCCGATCCTGATGTGCGCGATTGTGAACTGTTTAGATCATGCGAGTGACTTGATCGAACGAAGCGTCGAATGATCATCAAACTCGACACTGAATCGATTGCTCGCACAGATCTCGTTCGCGGTCTGCACGTTGAGTGAACAGCAACCCGGCTGTTATAATCGCCCTGTTTCGCACGCAGTCTGGGTTCCAGCGGCCCGCGGTTGAAGTTCCCAACTTTGGGCATGTTCGGCGATGCGCATTTCCGGCAGCCAAGCCGACATCCTGACAAAATGGCCAGGTAGCTCAGGTGGTAGAGCGCAGCCCTGAAAAGGCTGGCGTCGGCGGTTCAACTCCGTCCCTGGCCACCACCATTCAAATCACTCGCGGCCCTCGAGCTCGATGCGTGGCTGCATTTGGGCCAATGCGCGAAATTAAAGTGGCTCGGCCTCACGCCAGGCAACTCGCCGCGCACACTCAAGGAAACGGGCACGCAGGAAATCGTCCCCATGGATTTTCGGGAACCATAGCAGTTGGCATCGCAGATCAAGCGACATTGCTGTTCCCGCTCATTAAGGGTTCCCTGTCTACTTCATTTTCCGGGGGGGATTTTCGCGCAGGCATGAAACCTGCCCATGCCGCCTGCACCTATGGGAGCAAAAATCTCGTACGGGCCGAGCTTGTCCCCCTGGCAAGTTGCATGAGTAGGCGCTTATTTTAGGCGAAGCGGATTCTACCGGACGCTTTACGCTAACTCGCGTTTATCGCAAGTGTGCGCTTTCCTTCGCCTGGAACTTGTTTTTTGAGTGATCACCTGCCCTCAATCGCTCGTTAGGTGGTGCAACTTTGGATGGCTCTCGTTTAAGGAGATTTTGCTATGCTTGCGGCCATAAAGGAAGTAAACGATTCCTCCCAGCGCCAGCCAAATGATCAACCGAATTCCGGTTTTCCATCCCAGACTTAACATCATGAGAATAGATATGACGATGCCCATAAGGGGTGTAAATGGAATCCACGGCGTCACGAAGGCGCGAGGAACCTCGGTTCTTCTTCTTAGTATCCACACTCCTCCGCAGACGATCACGAAGGCTAGCAGGGTGCCCATTGAAACTAATTCGCCCATTACATTGATTGGCGTAAGTGAGGCAACTAAGGCCACGCACACGCCAATAGCGATGGTCGAGATATAAGGGGTGCGAAATTTGGGGTGAACTGCGCTCATCCAGTCGGGCAGTAAGCCGTCGCGGGACATGGAAAAGAAAATCCGCGACTGGCCTAGCAGTGTGACCACCATCGCGGAGCTCAGGCCGCAGATTGCCCCGAGTTTGACCAGGGTGCTTCCCCATCGAACACCCGTGACTTCGATCCCCATCGCGATCGGAGCGGGAGAGTCAAGCGACGTGTACTTTAGCAGTCCACTCAAGATCCCTGCTACGAGAATATAGATGATGGTGCAAACCGCCAATGAACCCAATATGCCGATGGGCAAATCGCGTACCGGATTTCTGGATTCCTGAGCCGCCGTCGATACCTGGTCAAAGCCGATGTAAGCGAAAAAAATTACTCCCGCAGCTGTAGCAATGCCTGACCATCCGAAATCGCCATAATGGCCAGTATTGCTGGGCAAAAAGGGCGTCCAGTTTGCAACTGCTGCGGCGCGGTGACCCAATATGTAATTGGCGCCCAAACCGATGAAAACCAGAAGCACGCAGATCTTAACGATCACAACCACGGCGGTCAGAGTCACCGATTCTCTGATCCCGATAACTAGAATCGCTGTTACCAACAGAATGACTAGAAAGCCGAAAAGATTGAAAGATGAATACTGGTGCGGAAGGCTCAAGGGATCGATGTGAGCCAGGACCAGGGCCTGCGCTAATTGCGCGGTCACGCGCTCCCAGTGGCCATGAAAGAACACGAATTCCGTCCCTGGCGCGCCGGCTAATCTGGGCGGAAGAAGAATCCCGAAGTCTTGCAAAAAACTAAGCACGTAGCCACTCCAGCCGCTGGCCACGGTTGCCGCGCCCAATGCATATTCCAAAATCAAGTCCCAACCCATGATCCAGGCAATGAACTCTCCTAGGGTTGCGTAACTGTAGGTGTAGGCTGAGCCCGCGACCGGAATCATGGAAGCGAACTCGGCATAGCATAGTCCGGAAAAGACACAGGCTACCGCGGCCAGGATGAAAGAAAGCAGGATGGCAGGCCCGGCATGATGGGCGGCAGCCGTACCGGTAAGAACAAAGATGCCGGTGCCGATAATTGAACCGATGCCAATCGAAATCAGATGGAACGGACCCAGGGCCCGCCTCAAGCTGCCTTCGCCGGTCTCCCTCGCTTCCGCGAGAATCTTGTCTAAAGACTTCTTTGCAAAGAGACCGGTCATGCAACTCTCCTGGCATCGTCCGAAACTTCATGTATCACTGCTTTAGCGGGGCAGAGGATCCTTCATTTCCAAGAGAGCGTAGGCCATAACTGCCATGGCGGCTGCGTTCTCGCGCAAATCGGCGGGTACAACCTTATCCAGCGTATCTGCAGCGCTGTGGTGGTAGTTGTAGTAGGTGCGAGTATCCTGCATCATCCCCAGCAGCGGCACGTCGTCCGCGGACATCGGATCGATGTCGGTAATTCCGGGCGGATGCGACGACGGCTGAATCGTGCTTGCTCCGATGCTGTCGAGGGCCGCCGCCACCGGCATTAGAGTATCGATAGCAGCTCGACTCATCATCGCAAAAAATCCCAGAGGCCGACCGGCGCCCATATCACTCTCGATTGCAGCGACATGGTTAAAGAATTCGTTTTGGTAGTCTTTTTTATACTGCGCGCTTCCTGCTCCGCCGGCTTCTTCATCCATCCATGCGACTACCCGCAGGGTGCGCTTGGGATGGAGCCGCAATTGCCGGAATAAATGCGCAGTTTCCATCGCGATGACGACCCCCGCCGCGTCATCGACCGCGCCCGTACCAAGATCCCAAGAGTCAAGATGCGCGGAAACAAGCACAATCTGTTCGGGATGCTCGCTTCCTCTTAAGTCAGCGATCACGTTGTAGCTGGTTTCGTCGGGCAATATTTGCGGTGTCAAAGTGAGGTGCATGCGGACAGGACCTTGTGAGGCAAGATACGAAATCAGATCGGCGTCTTCAGCGGCGACAGCGGCGGCAGGAATACCGGCGGGCAGGCTGTCTCCGGTGTGTGGCAAGCGGTAATTGGCGCCACCGATCGAGCGGACGAGCGCGGCCACGGCGCCCAATTGCGCAGCGGCTTGGGCGCCTTTTTCGCGGTAGTCAATAGTCTCGCGATAGCTCTTAAAACCCAAGCCTGCGTTGGCTTTCTCCTCGTCGAATCTTCGGTTAAAAAGGACGATCTTGCCGACAACACGATCGCGCCCTAAATTCTTGAGATGATCGAAGTCGTCGACAACTATTATGTCGGCCGTGATTCCATTCGCGCCGGTTGACGTGCTACCGCCGAGCGCAGTAAGAACGATCTTTTGCTTCGCCCCAGCCGCGCGACCCGTGTAGTCGACAAGTTCTGCGGTTTCCGCGCCACGTGCCCAGTGATGGACCTTGCACTCTTCGAGGTGAACTTCGAGCCCGAGGTCGCGCATCTGTGCAGCAACGTACTCGACAGCCGAATCCGCCGCCGCCGAGCCCGTGGGCCGGGGACCTATATTTTCAGTCAAATGCGCCAGCTGGCGATACGCATAATCGTCTTGCAGAGCTGCCGACTTAATAGCCTCGAGTTGTTGAAGTAGTTCGGGAGCGAAGCTTCCAGGATTCGCAGAAGGATGCGATGCCGGGGGATTTTGTGCGTCAAGCCAACTGGCGGGACACGCGAGGGAGAGCGCGAGCCAGATGCAGAACCGAGAAGAAGGCCCAAGACTCATGATTGGTTAAGAAAAACAACGCGGAAAGAGTAGCAGAGAACAAGCATTATCATGCTTGCTTTACTGATCTTCTTTCCGCGATATTGGCCTTTTCTCTCATCGTTCTGATTGACGATGTTCATGTAAAGCGGGGGAAGCGACTTGAATTGTATGGACTAAAAACTGTAGCGCAATGCAAACTCCAACACTCGTGGATTGGACAAAGTCGAGCTAAAGTTTCCGAACGAACTGCTATTGGTAATACTGTTGCCAGCAAGGTTTAGCTGCATGGTGCCAACATCAAAACGCGGCGTATTCGTCAAATTGAAGGCTTCCGCGCTGAAACGCAGCGTTTGCCGCTCCGTAAGATTCCAATTCTTGCTCGCTGAAAGATCAACATTGAACGTCCCGGGACCACGAAAATTGTTGCGCTGACCGGATTCGCCAGGAAGCGCAGCTCGGAATTGATTGATGGCTGAATTGGGATCGTTTGTATTGTTAGGATCAGCGAATACATTGGGAACACCGTTGACGATAAATGTGCCTGTGCGCGGGCGCTTTCCGTCAAGCACGGCAAGGGACTGCTCGTCAAAGTTAGTGGCCCATCCAAACCCGCTGCTGATCGAAAACGGATAGCCGCTGGTCCAGCGCCAAAGACCGGAAACCGTCCAGCCGCCGATGGCAGCATCTACGACCCTTCCGGCGTCACCGGCGAAGCGCTTTCCCCGGCCCACCGGCAATTGATAGACCCAGTTGGCATTGAACTGGTGGGTATTGTCAAAATCCGAGACCCCGCGAAGTTGATTGGGAAACCAGGAATTGAGCACCTGGCTGGCAAATCCGCTGCCTTGAAAATGGTTGATTCGCTCTGCGTTCGATCCGATATCAATCGATTTCGAATAAGTGTAGTTCAGATCAAACTCCAAGCCGCCAGCCATACGGCGGCGCAGGCTGAATTGACCCGCGTTGTATGCGCTATTGCCGATCGTGTTCCATCCGTAGAGCGAAGAATACTGCGGCGAGTAAAAAGCAAATGGAGTTTGGCGGCCGTTGATAGTTGCGCAAGCCGGATAACAGCCGTTGGCGGTGACGAGGCCCGGGACATCGGCATATTCGAGGGCTGTGGTTTCATTACCCGAGTTGAATGCAAATAGGTCGTACATGGCTTGCGTTGCGGTAAGTGTGCTGGGAACGCCGCCGGTGCTTTTGGCTCCGCAAAGGGCGCCTGGGCTGCCGCATTCCGCGCCGACCTGCGTCGCCGAAGGGCCGGCCGCGGCAGGATAAATGTTTTCCCAGTAGGGCACCGGCTTCACGTTCTGTATGGGCACGCCGGCGCGATACTGCTTGGCAAGAATGGTTGCAGCGGTGAAATAGTCCATGTGGGATTTGGGGTCCCACAGATCGGTGGGCATCGCAAAGTCTTCTTCCTGCAGCAATCGATGCGCAAAGCGACCGACGTACGAAGCCTCGAAGACGAAACTCTTCGGCAGCTCGCGAGTCACTGAGAAATCAAGAAGATGAGAATATGGTGTCTTAAGGTGATCATCCAGCCCCCAAGTAATGGCGTAGCCGGATGCAATCCCCGCCGGTGGAGTAACTGGAAATGATCCCGAGGGGGCAGGCTCAACCAGCGGGCATGGCGCGGCCGGGCAGACCCCGCTGGTGCTCGCACTGGTAGTCGGGATAGTGTTGAGGGTCGAGAATCGCGCGGAGCCATCGACAGTCTGAACGCCTGCAGGATTGCTGAGCGCTGTGGTCAACCCGAAGGAACCGAGTTGATCGAAGCTGTTAACAATGCCTTCGCCAAAATGATCGTAATACATGCCGTAGCCAAGCCTTACGGAACTCTTGTCGGGTCCGCCCCAGAGTCGCCTGAGGAATCCCCCCTCCGCTTTCGGCGCGTATGCGAGAGATAGGCGTGGAGCGAAGTTTTTGTAGTCGTAACTCCAGTAAGGTTTCTTCCCATTTGCTTGTCCGGACAAGCTGAAAGTGAGCAGCGGTTCGTAGGCTTGGCCTTGCAACATTGCCGCGCCACGTTGTTTAAACCAGCCGTCCAGGCTCTGATCCGTTGCCACTTGCGTGCCGTTGGTTTCGTAAGGAGGCTGGAAAAGCGTATATCGCAAGCCGTAAGCGAGGGTTAAGTTAGGCTTCAGGTGATATCGATCTTGCACGTAGAACTCATATTCGTGATTCCGGAAGTGGCGTGGAACCGAGGTTCCTTCGGGCAACGGAGTAAGCGACTTATTCAGGTTGTAGTTGGAATTCACGACGGTAACCAGTCCGGCTAGTGCAGTAACAGCATAGTCATAACTCGGACCGAAGCTGGAATCGACGGCGGGAAAGCCGAAGCCGGAGGGATCAAGACTTACCGGATGTGTTACACGTGGAGATGCAAGAACCCGCGAGCCAGAAAGAATCGGTTTGGGCAGTGAAAAATGAAGTGGCATTGGATTCGCGAATGTTATTGATGATGCGAAGATTTCCCCCGAACTCGATTGTGTGCTCGCCCTTCGTCCAAGCGATATCGTCGACCACGTTTTGGAGTGGAACGATGGTATTCGTGCTGGGAGTTTGCGCCGTCAGATTATCGAGGCCGCGGAAATTAATATAGTGCTGCGATTGTCGCCGATTTCGGCGAATGCCTGACGGATGTATCCATAACGAAGATTGTTCACTAGATTCGAACGCAGAACGCCGGTGTAGCCGGCAATGAATCCTTTTGACGCGTTGACGTCGGTGCTATTCGCCGGCTGACCGGGAAATTCGGATCCGCCGGTGCCTGTGATTGAAGTGGAATCTCGCCCTGGATGCTCCACGGTCACTCATCAGCCCGCCACGAATGAAGATCGCGTGACTTCCATTCGAAGTGATGTTGTAATCGATCTTCGCGACGTAGGTGTCGAGTTTTGCCGGTAGCGGGGAGGAGAAGGTGAACCCTTCGAAGTCGTAGCCATCTCCCACGGTGGTGGTATTAGGCTCGGGATATTGACGAAAAAGCTGCATAACCGCGGGATTAGCGCCGGGGCCCAGAGGGCACGTCCCCAAACTGCTGCAATTTGGATCCATCGAAGCGAGGTTGGCGGGAGTCAAGGTTACCGTGCCGCTGGAAGGACAAGTCGGATCAAGTTTGCAGGAATATGTGATTGATCCGTTGCGCAGAGCCGTCGCTTGGAACAACTCTCGTGACCTGCAGATTTTCGCGGGTGCGCTGGCCCTCATAGGCCAGAAAATAGAACAGTCGGCTTTTCTGAATCGGTCCGCCAAAAGTCGCGCCGAATGTATTCCGCAGCAAGAATGGTGGCCGGTTAGGTAAACCTTGAGAAACCTCTGCGTTTTCATTAAACCAATCGTTTGCCGCTCCAAATGGCGGACGATAATACCAATACGCGGTGCCATGAACCTTATTCGTGCCGCTCTTGGTGATTAATGCCACCTGTCCGCCGGAAGAACGGCCCGCATCGGCGGTGGCGTTGCTGGTAGTAACCCGAAATTCCTGCAACGAATCGAGCGTCGCTCGCAAAGCTCCGGTAAATGCGAGCCCCTGGGTCTGATCGTTGTCGTCGATGCCGTCCAGCGTGACATTAGTCTGGTCGCTGCGCGCACCATTAACCGATCCGCTCCGGCTATCCGAGGCAGCACTGATGTTGCTGCCGTTGCCCGTGAAGGTAACGCCGGGCTGCAAACTCAGAATGCTCGTCGCTTCCCGTCCTTCAAAAGGCAAATAGGAAATCTGATCGGAATTGAAGGCATGCCCTAGACTGGCCTCCTGTGTATTGACGAGCGGGGCGGTGCTCACCACTTCAAGAATCGTCTGCGCGGTTGCAACCTGAAGAGGAACATCGAGAGTGGCAGGCGTGTTGACCACCAGCACGACATTGATCTGTTTTTTCGGAGCGAAACCGGTAGCAACGATCGACAGCTCGTAAGTCGCCGGTGGTACCTGCAGAAACTGGTAGACACCCTGATCATTGGTCTTTGCGTTCCGGAGAAATCCTGTTTCCGGGTTAGATAACGTCAACATTCGCTCCGGGAATAACGGAACCATTTGGATCGGTGACGGTTCCGTTCAGCGAACTGCTGGCGTTCTGCGCCCATACGCTGGCAGTTGTCAGAACTAAGACAAGCAATGTTGCCAGTTTTTGAATTCGCATCCGCTTCTCCGGTTTGAAAGAATTCTCGTTGAAACGGAAAGCGGAGCAGATATATACGGTAATTGGTAATGTTGTCAACTCTTTTTTAATTTTACCACTTTGACCAATTTACCAATTGACAATATCGGCGTAAGCAATATAGATTTGCCGTCATTTGATCGAAGAGAGTTCCAGTATGCCCTTATCGCTTGATATCGGACCCCGCATAAATAAGGTTGCTATTCCGGACGAGTTAATCGCACGGTTCAAGGATTTGATCGAACGGCGGATCTTTGTCCCGGGCAACAGATTGCCTCCCGAACGAGATTTGGCAGAAGCACTTGCGGTAAGCCGGCCGACCCTGCGGCAAGCCCTGCGAGCTCTGCAAATTATGGGAGTGATTAAGGCGCGGCAGGGTTCCGGTTCATACCTGGCCGATTCCGCAAGTGAAATCATGCGAGTTCCTTTGGAGTTTGCTCTGGCTCTCAAGAATGTCGCAAAAACTGACCTGTTTGAGACGCGACGGACGCTCGAAGTGGAACTGGCCAGACTCGCCGCCGAACGGCGCACCCCAGACGATCTGGAAGCCATGCGGCTCGCGCTCATTGAAATGGAGCGGGCGATGGGTGATCCGGAAGCCTGGTGCCGCACCGAACCCGAGTTTCACAGCTGCATCGTGCGGGCCGCTCGTAATGGAGTCATGGCAACCATTATCGAAATGCTCTCGCAAATGTTAATGGAAAGTAGAAAGGAGACAGTCCGCCTGCTGACCGATTACACCAGTTCATTATCGTTCGCACGAAAACATTTACCTGGAAATCGAGAAGCAAAACCCGGCGGCGGCAGCCGAGACGATGATGGAGCACTTCGCACTAATCAAGCAAATGGCGAAACAAAGGACAGCGCCATGAGTAGTGCTGCCTCGAGTAGCGAGTCGCCGTGAGTCGAACAACATTCTGAGCGGAGATACTCTCTGCGGATTTGCAATCTCGTCGGATTGCTTTTTTGTTTATTGTGCTCACTTGGGCTGAATGCCCAGCAATATGAGGTGAAAGAAACTCATTTCCTTCGGCGGCGACCAAACCTACTGGGACTACTTGACCTCAGATGCTTCCAATCGTCGCTTGTATGTCACTCGCGGCAACCAGGTGCTGATACTTGATCTCGACTCTGGCAAACAGGTCGCTTCGATCGACAACCTTAATCGCGTACACGGGGTTGCACTGGCGCATGAGTTCAACAAAGGATTTATCAGCGATGGTGGGGACAATGCCATTGTTGTGTTCGATCTTAAGTCTGAACGCTGTAACCAACAAGATCAAAGTCGGGAACGCTCCCGACGCAGTGTTGTATGAGCCAACAAAAAAGCGCGTTTATGCTTTCAACGCGCACAGCCACAGTGCGAGCGTGATCGACGCCCAGACCGAACAGATCGTTGCAACTGTTCCGCTGAGCGGCATTCCTGAGTTCGCCACGACTGACGGCCAGGGAAATGTTTTCGTCAACATCGAAAACAAAAGCACTCTGGTACGTTTTAACGCCGACGGGACAAACGTACAAAACGAATGGTCTCTGGCGCCCTGCAAAGGACCGTCCGGACTGGCCATGGACGCGAAAGGCCGGCGGCTGTTTTCAGTTTGCGACAACAAATTCATGATTGTCACGGATGCGGACACAGGCAAACGAATCGCGCAGATTCCAGTCGGAGTAGAGCCGGATGCGGCGATCTATGACGTTGAGAAAAAACTCGTTTTTGCCTCCAATTGTGACGGCACGCTTACGGTAGTGAGGCAGGAGAGCCCTGACAAGTATTCCGTCGCCCAGACTCTTGACCACCGAACGGGAAGCGCGCACGATGGCTCTCGATCCGGTAAGCCACAAGCTTTTCTTGCCCTCCGAGCAAATCAAACCCGGATCAAAGCCGCCCGATCCGGGAGACCTACCAGAATTCACGCCCGGGACGTTTCACGTGATGATCGTTGCGCCGCAAATGTAGCCGAGAGAATTAACGACTCTGGAGGAAGGAATGTCGACGTTGCCATCCGCGCAGGTGCCGCTAGCAACCGTTGCCCCGATGCTGCGGCGATCGGAAGCCAGCGTCACACGCACAATTTCGGCACTCTGCTCTCGTCCGCGTCACTCATTGGATAATCACTCTATGTTTTTTCGCTTTGGTCGTTTCGGGAGCAGAAATCGTTATTTCTCACCCGCGCTTTTACTGGGGCGAGACCGGCAACTGTGCTTAACCCAGCCGCTGTTCACGTTGCCGATTCCAGCTTCGAGAAACCTGGTTCCCACTGGATACGGCTATGTGCTGCCGGACCAGAATGGCTGGAGCCGGGCTTTGCACTTTCAAAGTGCGTGGATATTAGTATCGATCGGATTACTGTATGTGCTTTCCGGTTGGGTCACAGCCCACTTTAGAAGAGATCTGCTCCCCAGCAAGCGCGATCTATCATGGCGGCAATTCGGAAATGTAATCTCGCACCATGCAGGAATTGAGAAGGCAAGTGATGTAAGCGCTGAATCCTACAATGTGCTCCAGCGGCTGACTTACCTGTTTGTCATTTTTGTTCTTTTCCCGCTGGTGATTTGGAGCGGCCTGGCCATGTCGCCCGCATTCGACTCGGCGATTCCAGCGACCGTCAATCTCCTGGGTGGCCGACAGTCCGCGCGCACGATTCACTTCGTCGTCTCTACCGCTCTCGTACTCTTCCTATTCGTCCACGTCATCATGGTGTGGCGCGCAGGATTCTGGAGCCGCATGCGAGCGATGATCACCGGCGAAATCAGTGAACCTAAGGAACGCGTATGACCAACATTTCACGCCGACATTTAATTGTTTCCGGCATCGCCGCAACCGCGGGCGCTGCCGGTTTGGGCGCCGCCGGCTCATTTGGCACAGAAATACGGATTGGTCCCGCCTGATCATGGCGGCATTTATGGGCCAGGCGAGACGCTTACCTACGCCTCGATGCGCCTGCTGACCAAGCATTCATTAGCCCGTGAATTCTCTCGCAGTCAAATCTCGAAGCGTCCGCTGCAAAACGAAGTTGCTCCCTTCAGCGAAGAATTCAAGCGATTTCAGGCAGCAAAATTTGTTGACTGGCGGCTCACAGTCGACGGCATGGTTGAGCGCCCGCTTTCGTTTACAGTCGACCAACTCAAGAGCTTTCCACCGCACAATCAAATCACCGAGGTTGTTTGCGAAGAAGGTTGGTCTTACATTGCCGAATGGAACGGGGTGCCTCTCTCCTACATTTTGAACTTGGTAGGCGCACATCCGCAGGCAAAATACGTATTCTATTTTTCCATCGAGCCCGATTGGTGGGAAAGCATGGACATGGCCGACGCGTTACATCCCCAAACCTTCATCACTTACGGAATGAATGGCGATGAACTTCCAGTCGGCAATGGTGGACCGCTTCGCATGACGACTGCCGCGCCAGCTCGGTTACAAAAGCGTGAAATTCCTGAATCGTTTAATTGTGACCGACGAGCGTGAAAAAATTTGGTAAAGGGCTTGGCTCCATATCTCCAGAACAAGGTTACGCCTGGTATGCCGGAATTTAACAGGATCGCAGAATTAGGCAGTTTACAGTGTGCAATCTGGCAGATGCTTTGGGAGCATCGTGTCCGATTGAAACATCGATTTTCCCAATCGATCCGCACTTTCGTATTTGCGGACCCGCGTTGACGGTTGAGTGTGCGCCGGGAGACAACCTCACCGTCCACCATGCACTACATCTTGCCCAACCCGGCGACGTGTTGATTGTTAGCAGTTCATCAAATTGCGACGGGGCTCTATGGGGAGAGTTGATGTCGGTCTCAGCTAAATCGAAAGGGTTGGCAGGTACTATCGTTGACGGGCCAGTGCGCGATCGCTTTAGAAATCAAGATGCTCGGATACCCGGTATTTTGCCGGAAATACAATCCCCGGCGGGCGACGAAGGAAATTTACGGACGTATTAACGTCCCCATTCGGATCGGCGCGCTATCGATAAGCTCTACAGACATTGTTCTCGCTGACTCCAATGGAGTGGCCGCAATTCCGCAAGCCTGCGTAAACGAAGCAATTGATCTGGCTTCAGAGGTGGTGCGGAAGGAAGACGAAGTAAAACACGAAATTCTCTCCGGACGGACGCTATTCGAGATCTTCAACCTGCAAAGATATGTTGGCGTCACACAATCGCCGCCTGCGAAAACGAAACCGGAAAGATCGTTTTGAACCGGATTGCCCGGCCGCCGAACCTTACGCGCAGCACGGTTCTCAACTAAGCATCCCGGCCGCCAGAAGATCTGTCCAATCGAAGAATGTAAGGAATTACGGGCTGAAAAAGCACTACTGCACATTGTCAATGATGCCGATGTTCTCTTGCAGCACTTGCTGTGTCTGAAAGGCGAGGTGGAGACCATCGGGAGAAACGTCGAACTGGCTCTGGGTCTTCGAGTGAAGGTAGTTCGGATTGTAAAGAAGCGCGAGGGTCCCCGGAGCACGCGAAAGTCTCAAGCCGTCCCATTGCACTTTCCATACTTCTCCGTTCAGGTCGTCCTTGCCCTTTAGAACGAAAATGTCGCCCTTGGCATCAACCGCGAACCAGCAAACCCAGCCGCGAAAGACTTGCCGCGGCGCAGACCTGAAGTCGGTAACCCAAACGCCGGACGCTGGGTCATTTTCCCGGGTCGCGCTGATCAAGTAGGCAATGGAGTTTTGGTCTGGCGACCAGCGGAATAACCAAGCGTTTTCGGGCACTTTACCTAGGGTCACCACTTTGCTGTCACGCGGGTCGTAAGCCCGCATTTCGCCGGAATCTTTCGCATAGAGCAGGCGGCCGTCTCTACCCACATCAAATATGAAGTCGCTGCCGCCCTGCAGGATCATCTGCGGGGCCCCGCCTGAAATCGCCACGCTTCGATAATCGCTGTCTTTTCCGTGGTCATTCACCGAGAAATACACAATGCGGGTCCCGTCGGGTGACCAGCGCGGGAATAGATTTATGCGCGCGTCTCGTACCACTTGAGTGGCATTCGCGCCGCTGACATCGGCCATGCCGATACCTTCAAGCTCGACTCCCTTAAGATTTGTAAAAAATGCAAGGTGAGTACCGCCGGGTGAATACGCCGGGCCGAACTCGTTGCGTGCAGGATCACTGGTGAGGGCTTTGATACGCGATTCCCCGGCTCGCACCTGCGTGTCGAACTGGGACAGGCCGATGTTCAGCCGCATGGTCGCAAAAATTAATCGCCTGCCATCACTCGAAACGTCGAGCTCAGTATCGTCGCCCTGGCCCGCAGTGACTTGCCGCAAACCACTTCCATCCGCCCCAATTTTCCAGATATTCAGCGTGCCGCCCCGGCTGGATGCGAAATAGATGAAACGGTTGTCGGGCGACCACGCGGGCGAAAGCGTAGTTGGGCCATTGTCCGTAAGCATCCGCACCTTTCCGGTGCTAATGTCGGCTACGCCAATTCCACCACTCGGTCCTCCACCCGAGCTGCGAACCGCGATGGCGATCATTTTGCCGTCCGGCGACATTCGCAATTCACTGGCGATTTCGTCACGGGCCACCTGCACCAGCAAGCGGGGGTTTTCGCCCGAGACGCCGCATGTCCAGACTTCCCCATCTGCTTGGTTTTCGTAGACGAGGGAGCGTCCATCGGGCGTCCACGCCGGATCGGTTCCGTTCAGTATGATCTTGCGCGGTAAGCCGCCAAGTGCGGCAACTTCCCAGACGTCCATGGTTCCGGACTCATTCATTTGTGCATAGGCAAGCGTGCTCCCGTCCGGCGACCACATGGGTCGCGACTTCATAGCAGCGTCGTGAGTAATCTGCACCAGCTCGCCGCCGCGCACCAAGCCCACATAAATGTTGTAGTGACCGTCGCGATTCGAGATGAACGCTACCGAACGGCCATCCGGCGAGAGTGCCGGCTGAGCCTGCACACCCGCGAAGCTGGTTACTGCGCTGAAATGCATCGCGGCCGGTCGCGAACTGGGCCTCATGATCCACCAACCAATGGCAGCAACGAGTACGGCGCCCGCGGCAAACCCTAGTATTCCAACTAACGCAGGGTTCCTTTTCTTTTTTGTCAGAATGTTTGGACGGTGCTCATCAATTCTGGTCTTTCCCGTCAGCACATCTTCGATCACGATCCGTGCTTCGCCGATCGCTTGCAGCCGCTGTCTTGGATCTTTCTTTAAGCAGCGTTGGAGAAGCGCGTCGATTGGCCTTGGCGTGTTAGCAGGAAGGCGTCTCCAATCGGGTTCCGTTTTTACTATTTCCGCGAGGGTGTCGGTCACACTCTCGCCGCCGAATACCATCTTGCCGGTGAGCATTTCGAACAGAACGCAGCCAAAAGACCAAATATCCGACCGTCGATCAATTGGCCGAGCCCTGGCCTGCTCCGGTGACATGTACGCCGCCGTACCCACAATCAATCCAGCTTGCGTGACGTGAGTAAATGTTGGCGAACTCGAGATGTCGGTGTTCATGCCCAGACCCTCGAGCGCCTTCGCTAATCCGAAATCCAGCAGTTTGACTGGGCCGTTGCCGGATACCTTGACGTTTGCCGGCTTAACGTCCCTATGCACCACGCCATGTTCATGTGCATACTCCAGCGCCTCGCATATTGCTTTCGCGATGTTCATCGCGTCTTCGAGGGGCAAAGGGCCTGCAGCTATGCAATCGGCAAGGGTCGGACCTTCGACCAACTCCATGACCAGCCCAGGCTTGTCAGAATCCTCGAACCCATAGATCGACCCGATGTTGGGATGATTGAGCGACGCGAGTAGCTTGGCCTCGCGCCGAAAGCGGTCTAATTTTTCGGGATATCTTGCGACATCAGATGGCAGAACTTTGATCGCGACCAAGCGGCACAGCTTCGAGTCGCGTGCCCGATAAACTTCACCCATTCCACCAACGCCCAGCAATGAGAGGATTTCGTACGACCCGAGCCGAGTTCCCGCCGAAAGCCCCACCGCTACTCCTTAGAAGCGCTCGAATTGTAACAGCTTCCGTGGGGCATAGGACGTGGCAGGCGCGAACCGAAATTTAGAATTCCAGGCTCACCAGAAACTGCAGCGAACGGGCAGGTAGTTGGTTGGTGATCCCCGTTAGGGGCGCTCCTAGACTCGCGGGTGCCGTTGCTCTATTTCCCCAGGTGGAAACGTAGCCCACAAAGTTCGGGTGATTGAAGACATTGAATGCCTCAGTACGCAAAGTAAGTGTCGCGCGATCTGCAACCAGCGCGAACCGGCGTTCAACAAACGGGGATATGTCGTAGATCGATCTTCCACGACCGGCGTTACGCGGCATCACAAACCCGTTAACGACTGGGCGGTCTGTAGTTGCGCCGGTATCGCCACTGTTGTTCGTGCCGGTAGTGATGTTATATGGAAGCCCCGTTCCGAGCGTCCCCACTCCGCCGATATTGATGCTGAAGGGTGCGACATACACGCCGCTCAGCACAAAGCGATGTCGCTCGTCATAAATCGCAGGCCCAAGTTCCTGCCTTCCGGTGAAGTTCGGGTCGTTCGGATTCTGTGATGGAATATCGGAGTCGACATTGTCCAGGGCATGCGACCAGGTATAACTGGCGAGCATCTGCGCTCGGTGGCTGAATCGATGATTTAGATTCACGTTCAATGCATCGTAATAGGCAAACCCATCGTTCACGTCCGCCTGAATTACCGCGTATGCCGGTATCGCAACGGACGTCGGCTTTCCCTGGCTGCTCGAACTGTCGCAGGTGAGTCCATTTTGCGAATAGAAATTTACCCACAGCGGCCTCGTGCAATTTGCTGCCTGAGGCGTGCGAATTTCCCCGGGTGCTGTGCGCACGAAAGCTGTGGGCGGATCCACATCTAGCGGACGGTTGATCTTGACTGTGTGCGATCCAACGTAATCGACGCTCAGAACCCAATCTCGCGCGAGCGCGTGCTCCACACCGAAAGTCCACTGTTCGGTGTAGGGACTGAGCAAAGCATCTTGGTATCCAATTAAGTCTGATGTAGGAAAATACTGATTGTAGTAAACGCTTCGGCCAGGCCGCAGGTAGAGACTACGCAATGGAACTTTGGCGCCCGACGGAAATGCCGGTAAAGGGGCATCCGCGACGCTTGCCGGAAAGCCAAGCTGGCCAGGTGTCGCGGTGTAGTTGAAGACTCCGGTTGGACCGGTGAGAGCATAGTTTGCTTCAGAGTTGTCCACGATCTGCGAATAGTAAATCCCGAATCCGGCGCGCACCGCAGTGAGGCCGTTGCCGCCGGGGTTCCAGACAAAACCGATCCGTGGGCCCCAGTCCTCGCTGGAATCGGTGAAAGTCTGCCGTTCGTATCGCAATCCCAGGTTTACGGTAAGGTCGTCCCGCAAGCGAACGTCATCCTGCATAAACAATGCCCACAGCGTGTCGTCTACCCTGTAGTCGCCATTGCCATAGCTCTGGGTATAGCTTTTTACATTGCTGATGTCGTCCAGATAGGCAGTGCTTTCGCAGGTCGCTACCGATTCAGTGCAGGTATTGTAGGCAAACGCCCCGAGATAAATCGGTCCCCCGAACTCTTTGCTGTTGCCGCCGTTATGCGCATGAATAACCTGTCCTCCAAAGCGAAGATTATTGCGTCCGGCAGCGGCTGAGACTGTATCGTTGAATTCAAATTGATGGTTCAGCAAAAGGGCAGATTGTGAGACGCCGGTCGTAAAAGTGGCTGCCCCTTGGATTGGCACAGAAAACTGAGTGCCGTAGATGACGGGAGTGAATTCCGTAATCGGCGAGGCCACTTGAAATTCCGCCCGAACATTGTTCAGCCAATCGGAGCCGATGGCCTCAGTCCCTCCTGCTTCCGCCGTATAGGTTCTGCGAGTGAAAATCCGGTCCACGCTCGGCAAGCTGTTTCCACCCACGATCCCATTAGGATTTGTATCGACAAAGTGATCAGCGTTGAGACGCAGAAATAACTCGTTGCTGTTGAACTGATGATCCACTCGCGCCAGAGCCATCCAATCGCGGTACTTGCCTTCAAAGCCACCCGGCGCGAGTGGGTTCGTAATAGGAGAAATTTTGTTTTCCCAGCTGTATTCGCCGGCGGTGAAGAAGCGAGTCCGATCGCTGCCGCCGATCGGGCCGCCCAATGTAAACCCAGGCTGATTTAGTTCGTCACTCGTCAACTGATTACCACTGGTCGCATTTCCCGGCGTGAAACCCCATAGGTCGGCAGCGGTTGCAGAAGGACGAAAATTCCCCAGTACACTGCCGTGGTATTGATCGCCTCCACTCCTGGTAACGATGTTGATGGCGCTTCCAGCGCTGGCTCCGTATTCGGCGGAGAACGGGCTGGTGAGAACGTTCATCTCTTCCAATGCCTCCACCGGGAGATTGGTGAAAATTGTCTGCCGTCCCCAGAGATCTACCGAGTTCGCCCCATCCACTTCGAACCAGGCTTGTCGGCGGCCTGTGCCGTTCGTTGTGAATAGATTCTGGTTCATAAAAACATCACCCTGATTGATCGCCGGGCGATTTGCAGCATTAAGCATGGGCAAAAAGGTAATGCGATCATTCAGCAATGGGGTTTCGCTGATTTGAAGCGAGCCAAGCCGGTCGCCAAGTTGTGGCAGATCGGTTAGCACGCTACCGGCTGCCCCCGTCACCGTAATCTCGGTTTTTTCACCCGCGGGAGAGAGTTGAAAAACGAGGTTGGCGGTTGCAACACCTATTAAGGTCACGCCCTTCGACACTGCGAGAGCAAATCCTGCTTTGCTCGCGCTCACCTCGTAACTACCCTCGACGGGAAGCCCTGAAACGAAAAATTTACCCGAGTTGTCGGTACGCGCGCTTCGCTTTACCCCGGTACGCTCGTTTTCAATCGTGATCTCTGCAGCGGACACGGTGGCACGGCTTTGGTCGACAACAGTCCCCCTGACGACGGCGCTGTCCGGAGTCTGAGCATTCAGAAGAAAGCTGCAGCAGCCGAGAAAAACCAGTAGGCAAAGCAGGGGTTCTCGTGTTATTTGCATTGTGAACAGAGTAGCAAAAGGCAATGGGTGCAAGCCTCAACGATGTTCGCATATAATCCGCGAGGCATGAAGAACTGGATTACCCTCATATTGCTTATTACTACGGCCGCGGTCGCGCAGCAAAGCCACAATCAATATGAGCCGCCGAACACGCCCGGCGCCGGTCAGAAACTGCTTGGGCAATTTGCCGGAGACTGGGATGTCGTAAAGACGTTCTTCCCGATGAACGGTAAGCCGATCGTGACAAGAGGCGCGTGTAAGCAGTACATGATTCAGGACGGCAAATTTCTGCAGTCGGATTTCACCTTCTTCAATGCTGACGGAAGCAAGAGCACGGGCACCGGAATCTCCGGCTTCGATTCCACAACCAATCGCTTCACCACCGTCTGGTACGACTCGCGGCAGACAACGATGTCGATTCGCCAAAGCGACGGCACATTCGACGGCAAGAATATCGTCCTCTGGGCGACGCCTCTCGACCCCGACCGTCCTGGACGCAAAACCGTAGCGCGCGCACATCTGGAAGAAGACGGCCGCGTTCTTCTTCATCGCCACTTCCTGATCGATGACAAAGGGGCGGAGCGGATGATGCTCGAGCTGCGCCTGACGCGGAAATAGTTATCAAATGGCAGTAATTCACTGCAGAGAAGAAACGCGTCCTTCGCAATGAATGCGCATTTCAGCGCGCCGGCTTCTGATCTTTGAACACCATCACAAACTGCTGACTTTCCCGTCGTTCTCTGCTCGAGGGCCGCAGCCTTGGTCTTCTGTATCCGCTCATAATCTTGGAATTCCTGCATGCGCCTTCTCTGGCTCGTTCAGAGTTTTATAAGACTTGTCCCAGCCGAAAATGGGCTTCATCCAAATTCGGATCGGCATTCTTGGCATTCTCGTAATCTCTTACAGCAGCCTCGGTGTCTCCCAGGCCCACATGAATAATTCCCAATTGCAGGTAGGCTTCGGCAAGTTTAGGATCAATATCCAGAGAGCCTCTCAATAATTCTCTCTTCCCGTTGCGCAGCCGTTTTGTCCGTCTGGCCCGGCGCGCTTCCACAATGCCAGCGCCAGGTAATAATGCGCCAAAGCATTTTCGGGATGGTCCCGTAATAATCGGGTCAGTCTTTCTTCAGAACAAGGCAGCGGCTGCGGCGATGCCTGCACCATTTTCCCCAGAAAAAGGTAAGGCGTCACATCATTCGGATTCAAATCGGAGGCCGCGCATACCTGCTTCGCTGCCTGAACATAAAGACCACTGGCATAAAGCGCCGCGCCCAATCCCGCCGCATTCTTTCCGATTGCGGGTACGCGGCAGCGCCCTTCCTGAAGACTTCGACCGCGGGTTGGATCGCCCGGTGCAGAGCAATTCCGTCGCCCACGCAAAATAATTCTGCTCCATCAGGATTCAATTGTGCAGCGCGCTCATATTCATGCACCGCGCTCAGCGAATCATTCATTTGCTCATCAATGTCGCCCAATTGCCGGTGCAAATCCGCCCGGTCCGCGCTGGCCAACATTTTTGAAGCTGGTCGCGTCTGAGCTGCAGCTCCTGTCCGCAGCCGGCCGTGCATCTTCCTTCGCTGTTGCACTCCGCCGAGTCCCACGTGTTTCTTTTGCCAGCGCCTCGCTCGTTCTTAAATTCACATCAGAACCGTGCCCTCCTGCCGCCGTCCAATCCGTGATTCCAGCCACGGTGAAGTCGGTGCTATCGCTGAATTGCATCGGGTACGGATGTCTTGCCGCTTAGTCGCTCGAGGGCCGGTGGACGTTAACACTATGGACCAGCCGGCCGGCTGTTTGAGCGGCAACATCGACCGATTGGGTTCTGTCTCGAAAATCCGCCTTCTCAATCCGCAACACATAGGCGCCTTCGACCGGGCGCCACCAACGAGAATTTGCCTGCAACGTCACTTGTGGTTTCCTCGTCCGATCGCGCCGCTGCTTTCTCCAGACGAACCGACGCGCCTTGAATCGGAGATCCATCAGCCGCTTCCACTTCCCTTCAATTTTCCACGGATGCTTCATCGGCTGCCGCTTGGGCCTTTGCAAACGGCAAAAGCATCAAGCAGCATCAGCATGCCAGCAAAAAATGCAGGTAACAGTTTAGGATTGCAAACCTCAGCAAATAAATTTTTGATCGCGTTGTCACTTTACAGCAGAATTCTACCCCATCCCGTCAGATGCAGAAAATTTGCGCCGAAGCCGGATCTCGGGCCTGCTTTCAGGTTCTGCCCATCAGTTTGATTAGGCATTTACGCCAGCCCGCTTATAGAGTAAGCTGCATGTCTACACAGAGACCAGCACGCTGGGCTTACAGCCGTTGCGGACGCGATTAATCGCCTCCGACCCCCAGGGTCCCTTTTAGGGAAGGGCGTACAGCATGCGTGTTCACTTAATCAATCCAAGTGAGGTTGCGTTCGGAACTGCGGTGATTACTCCGCGCTGGTTGTATGTGCTGGCGGCAGCCACCCCCGAGACATACGGCGATCCCTCTGCTGGTCGATGAAACCCTCGACCAGCTCGATCCTGAAACCATTCGCGCCGGGCGACATTGTCGGCATAGGCATCCATACCGCCAACGCTCTGCGTGGATACAAGCTGGGAAAGATGGCTCGCGATCGCGGAGCCTATGTTGTCTTCGGCGGAATTCATGCCACGCTTTATCCCAATGAAGCGCGCGAACTCGGAGGCGCACATGCGGTTGTGAAAGGCGACGGCGATGTGGTCTGGGCAAAGTTGCTGTCCGATTGCATCAAGGGCAATCCGCTCCCCGTCTATGAAGGCGGACGAATTGAAGCCGGCTCTTTCCTTCCCGCGCGCTGGGATTTGATTCCGCGCGAAAAATACATGTGGGCATCGGTGCAAACTGTCCGCGGATGTCCCTAAGCATTGCTCGTTCTGTTCGGTCTGGCGGACCGATGGGCAAAGACCGCGCCAGCGCTCCTCAGATGTAGTGATGGAAGAAATCGTTCAACTTCGAAGAATGGGGTTCCGTTTCATCGCCCTTGCTGACGATAATTTTTATCCTGTCACCGTTACCGATCTTCGGCTTGCCGAGCAACAAAACAATCAAGCTCGATTGAATGAACTCCAGGCCCTTCGCGCCGAGCGATTTACCTTGATGAAGCGCCTGGCGCAACTTCCTCCCGACACTATTTTCTTCACCCAGATCACCATGGAAGCAGCGGAGGATCCGGAATTCCTCGACGCCATGAACAAGGCGCACATCAAAGGCGCGCTGGTCGGCGTGGAATCTGTCACCCCGGCTGGACTGAAAGATATCTACAAAGATTTCAATCTTTCCGGCGCCGACCTGGTCGAACGCCTGAAAACTTTCCGCCGTCACGGGGTTTATGTGCTCGGCTCATTTATTTTCGGGCTGCCCAGCGACCGCGCCGAAACTTTCGACGCCACAGCTCGCGCCGCGCAAGAAGCAGAAATTGCGTTCGCACAATTTGTCACGCTCACCCCCTATCCCGGTACCGTGGATTTCATGCGCTGGGAAAAAGAGATGGAATCCAAACCGGTTGAGATTGCCGGCATCCCCATCACCCGCCGATGGCTGATTCCGCAAGAACTGCGGCCGAAACTTTACTGGTCGCATCCGACTATGTCGGCGGAAGAAATCCGCAGCAACACCCAATCCGTTTGGGACACCTTTTACGGATTAAAGTCGATTTGGGCCCGATCGAGCTTCATCAAATCCATGCGCGCGCGCATGGCATTTGTATTGATCTCGAAAATCTATCGCCAGATGTACGCCGACACCGGCATCGCAACTGACAGTGCCCGCGTATCACGTTCTCAACGATGGGTGCGATTGCTGGCAAAACCCTGTCGACATTTGTTCGCTGGCCGTCCCATGCCGAACTTGAGCGTTCCCCAAATTGAGACGATCGCGTAAGCCGAGGCCGCCCACTCTCATTTTACAATCTCGGCTAGCCGGACAGAATGTTCCGGGCACGAGAGTGCGCGCCCAAGACCTTGCAGTTCGTGGCAGAATAACAGTCTGACTCAATGCCTTGGACCGCAAGGAGTTCGAATGACTGACAACACTCGACGTGACTTCCTGAAGAAAACCGCCGCCGCGAGCGCCGCCTTTCTCACTCCCAACTTGCCGCGGCACGCGTGATCGGCGCCAATGATCGCGTTCGTGTTGCCATGATCGGCGCAGGAGCGCGTGGTCAGGAATTGCTGAAACAAGTGGTTGCCGTTCCCGGAACTCAAGTCGTCGCCATCGCCGATGTTTACACTCGCCGCTTCGATGAGGCCAAGCAAATCGCTCCCGGCATTCAAACCTTCAACGATTATCGGCGCGTCCTGGATATGAAAGATATTGACGGCGTCCTCGTCGCTTCTCCGCTTCACATTCATGCTCTCCATTTCGTCGATACCCTTGCCGCTGGAAAAGATCTTTACGCCGAAAAGACCATGACCTGGTCAATTCCCGAAGCTGAGAATTGTCTTAACGCCGCGCACAAATCTGATCGGGTTATTCAAATCGGATTGCAACATCAAAGCGGCGGCCCATTCATCGATGCTAAACAATGGATCTCCGCTGGCATGCTCGGCAAGGTCACGCAAGTTGAATCCTGGATGAGCCGCAACACTCCTCACGGCCACGGCCAGTGGGTCCGCCAACCGGCTGCCGACTGCACCGCGCAGAACGTGGGATGGGAGGCCTTCCTGAATGGCAGGCCTGACAAGGGTTTTGACGCCTATCGGTTCATGAACTGGCGCCTGTTCTGGATGTTCTCCGGCGGAAACGTCACCGAAAATATGATCCACCAGATCGCCTGGATCATGAGCGCGCTGGATCTTCCGCTGCCCACTGCGGCCTATATGTCGGGCGGTATTTTTTCTGAGAAAGACGGGCGCGAGGTTCCCGATACCATCGCAGTCACCGTAGACTTTCCCAATGAAGTCGTCGTGACCTGGCAATCCACATTCAGCAATCGGCGCTATGGGCTCGGGCAAAGACTATTAGGAAGTGACGGCACCATCGAATATGTGGCCGGCGCAACGGATATGGTGCGCGGTGAATCTGAGGAGCAGGTTCATTACTATCCCGAAAAGCTCAACCGTCCGAATGGTTCGGAAATCGCTGGGCAAGAGTGCGGGCACGAATCACATGGCAAATTGGATCGATTGCATACGCAGCCGTAAAACCCCCAACGCTCCGGTTGAACTCGGTTACCGTTCCGCGGTTGTCGCCCACATGGCAAATTTGTCTTATCGGCAGAAGCGCCGCATGACGCTCGAAGAAGCGCGCGCGTTTCAGCCTGAATTCAGCTAGCTGCTCAATCATGGCAACGCTCAGCAAACGCGCATTCTGGAACAAATCTGACTCGCGATGAAATCAGAGAATTCATTGCGCAAGCCGCTTCGCAACTTTCGCTTCAAGGCAAACGCGTTCTCGTCATTATTCCCGACAGCACGCGCACCATGCCCATGCCGCTGATGTTCGAGCTTCTGCAGGCTGAAATCGGCAGCAAAGCCGCGGCTTGCGATTATCTGGTTGCGCTCGGCACCCACGCTCATATGGATGATGCCCAGCTCAGCCGCATGTTCGGGCGAGGTCCGTCGCCAATGGAATGTGCGCCAGCGTGCGCAAATTTTCAATCACCGCTGGGATATTCCCGACACCTTCGCTGACATCGGGGTCATCGACGCAGCTGATGTCGCGCGAATTTCCCGCGGCGTGCTTTCAGAACCAATCCGCATTCAAATCAATCGACTGCTTTTCGATTATGACCACGTTTTGATTTGCGGTCCGGTATTCCCGCACGAAGTTGTCGGTTTCTCCGGAGGTAACAAATATTTATTCCCCGGCGTAAGCACTGGCGAGATGATTCATCAGACGCACTGGCTGGGAGCGCTGCTGGGCAGTTTCAACATCATCGGCACCGGCACAACCCCGGTTCGTGAACTTATCGATCTGGCTGCCGCCAAAGTTTCGGTTCCAGTATCATGTTTCGCGTTAGTGCTGAAAGGGTTCAGAAATCGCGGGCATATATTTCGGCGCGGCGAAAGAAGCCTGGAAATTGGCCGCCGCGCATTCCTCCGAAACCCATATCCAGTGGGTCGATCGCCCATTTCGCCGCGTGCTCGCCGTGATCCCCGAAATGTATCCTGACTTGTGGACCGGCGCCAAGGGAATGTATAAGTCCGATCCCGCCATCGCCGACGGTGGCGAAGTAATTCTTTACGCGCCCCATATTAAGCAGGCCAGTCAGATCCATGGTGATTTTCTCAGCAAGGTCGGTTATCACTGCGCCGAATATTTTCTGAAGCAACCGAAGCGGTTCGCTGAAATTCCACGCGGAATTCTAGCGCACTCTATCCATCTATATGGACAGGGCACTTATGACGCGGCTACGTGGCGTCGAAACGCCACGAATTCGCGTCACTCTCGCGACTTCAATTCCCGAAAGCCAATGCCGCGAACTGAACCTGGGCTATCTCGATTATCGAAGCGTCAACCTTGAACACTGGAAGCACCGCGAGAATGAAGGAATCAAACTCGTTCCTCATGCTGGTGAAATTCTTTTTCGCCTGAAAGAACTCCGGAAACGGTGCGCAGACGGCCAGCCTCAACCATGCTGGCAGCGCGATATAATTTCCCGGCACTTAACAAATCAATTTTATGGGCCACCCACTTCTCGATCTTTCCAATAAGAATGCGGTCGTTATCGGCGGTACCAGCGGTATCGGGCTTGCCATCGCCAAAGCGCTAGCCGAAAGCCGGAGCCAATGTCGTTCCTACCGGACGACGAGCTGATCTCGTCAATGCCGCCGCCAATGAAATTGAAGCGCTTGGCCGGCAGTCTCTCGCCGAGCCTTGCGATGTCACCGACAACGCCAGCATTGAAAGCCTGCTGCAAAAAGTCATCGCCAAACTCGGCAGCGTACATATTCTCGTAAACTCCGCCGGACGCACCAAGCGCATGCCAACGCTTGATGTTCCAGAATCCGATTGGAACGCGATTATGGAAACGAATCTGTCGGGCACCATGCGGACTTGCCGAATTTTCGGACGCCACATGATCGAGCAGCGTTACGGCCGCATCATCAACATCGCGTCTATCGCCTCGTTCAGAGCGCTTTACGAAGTTGCCGCCTACGGCGCCAGCAAAGCTGCAGTCGCTTCGCTCACCAAGTCGCTGGCGATCGAGTGGGCCACTAAAGATGTCTGCGTGAATGCAATCGCCCCCGGAGTCTTCCGGACCGACCTGAATGCCGCCTTGCTCGACGGCACCGAACGCGGCCGTGAATTTCTTCTCCGCACGCCCATGCAACGCTTTGGACAACTCGATGAACTCGGCGGCGCAGCTATTTTTCTCGCGTCAGACGCGGCCAGCTTCGTTACCGGTCAGGTCTTAGTTGTCGATGGAGGCATGCTGGCCAGCGGAGTGAATCACTGATTTTTGCGTAAACGATCTACGCCTTCTGCGATTATCGCCGTCGGTCCGCGGATTAGACGGGTCAGCTAACATTTCGTCGGCCAGCTTCAGCCATCGCGTCACGGTTTCATGATCTGGAAACGCTTCGTGGATTTCAGGCGTGACTTGCGGAAATTGAAGAAGGTTGGATGGCACGACTTTTCCTCGGCGCCGAAATGCGCGCTCTCAACCGGCTGCGCTGCTTTTTCCGGCGGAACATTTTGAGGATATTCGGCATAAGGCGATCCATCAGCACTTTGGGTATGATGCTGCAACCGCAGCGCCAGATGACTGCCAGTCGATACCGCTCATGCTGTATAGGAAGTAAGTATTTGGCCAGCTCAGAAACTTACAAGGTGGCAACTCCGGCGCGGGAAGTCCGCTTGGCAGCGCGCATCTTTACTTCGAAGGCGTAAGCAGGCGCTCTCCTGCCGCGGCCAACGTCTCTGCGCGCTTGGCAAAATGCAGCCGGATGAGATTGTTTACTGGTTCGTGAAAAAAGCTCGATCCAGGTACGGCTGCGACTCCCACCTCGCGCGCCATCCATTCGCAGAAATCAGTATCGCTTTCCCACTCAAATTCAGATATGTCGATCATGACGTAATAAGCGCCCTGCGGCTCGGTGTATCGAAGCCCGGCCTGTCGAGATATTGCAAGAAAGTGGTTCGCTTTTTCGTGTAAAGCATCTGCAGGTCTTTGTAGTAGCTGTCGGGCAATTCCAGCGCCGTCACTGCAGCCTCCTGCAGAGGCGCTGCCGCTCCCACGGTCAGAAAGTCGTGCACTTTGCGCGCCTCGTTGATTACATTCGCCGACGCGATTACGTATCCCAGGCGCCATCCGGTCATGGAGTAGGTTTTCGAAAGCGAACTGCAACACAAAGTTCGCTCGAACATTCCCGGCAACGCACGCAAAATACGTGTGCTGATGCGGCTCATAAACAATGTGCTCATAGACTTCGTCGGTCAGCACGAAGACGTCATGCTCTTCAGCCAGCCGGGCAATGAACAGCAGCTCATCACGAGTAAAAACTTTGCCCGAAGGGTTCGCGGGATTGCACAGACACCAGCGCCTTCGGCTTCTGTTCGAAAGCGCGCCGCAGATCATCACGGATCGAACGCGAAATCCGGCGGCCGCAGGGTTACATGAATGGGTTCAGCGCCACAGAGAATTGCGTCAGCCGCATAATTCTCGTAGAACGGCGAGAACACAATGACCTTGTCGCCAGGATTGCACGCGGTCATCATCGCAACCATCATGGCTTCTGTGCTTCCGCAGGTCACCACAACATTTTCTTCGGGATCGATCTCCAGTCCCATAAAGCGCGATTGCTTGCGCGCCAGCGCCGCACGAAAATTCGGCGCTCCCCAGGTCACCGCATATTGGTGCGGCCCCATGCGCGCGGCTCGTTCCGCCGCCTGCAAAACCACTTCCGGCGGATCAAAATCCGGATAGCCCTGCGACAAATTGATCGCCCCACATTCATTGGCGAGGCGCGTCATTCCTCGAATGACTGACTCTCGGAATCTGCTGGTGCGATGACTGGTTTTAGGCATGAACCTCAGTATTCTCTCATTTTCCTCAGGCGTGGAAGTTGCTAACGATTTAATTCGCACCTGTCCCCGGTCCCTGTAAAATTGCGCCTTTCAGCAGGTTTCGCCTGTGTTCCGCATGCTAAGATGATCGCAATACATGTGTTCTGTTCGTATCCTTCTTTTGGGTCTCGGCTGTGCTATTTCCAGCTTCGCCCAGGCGCCGCCGTCCGCGGCTCCCATCCCGCGTTTTGAAGACGTCAGCAAAAAAGCCGGGCTCACCGCTTCCCATCTTTCCTCGCCCGAAAAACGCTACATTGTCGAATCAATGAGCGGGGGTGTGGGCTTCATCGATTGCAACAACAGCGGCAAGCTCGACATCCTGATGGTGAACGGCTCTTCGGTCGACCGCTACAAGCAGGGCGGCGATCCCATGATTACGCTCTACCATCAGGATGGCGACCTTCATTTTACTGACATCACTCAATCGGCGGGGCTCACCCGCAAGGGCTGGGGCATGGCGGTTTCCGTCATGGACTACGACAATGACGGCTGGCAGGACATTTTCGTTACCGGCTTCGGGAGCAATGTTCTCTATCGCAATCTCGGCAACTGCAAATTTGAAGATGTAACCGCCAAAGCTGGGCTAAGCCTGCCAGCCTTTAATTCCGGCGCCGCATGGGCTGACTACGATCGCGATGGATTGCTCGATGTTTTTATTCCCGGATACGTTTACATCGACATCAACCACCTTCCGGAATTCGGCAGCAATGACAAATTTTGCCGCTATCGTGGAGTGATGGTGCAATGCGGGCCCGGCGGCCTTCCCGGCGAACCCGATCACCTGTTTCGCAACCGCGGCGACGGCACATTCGAGGACGTTTCCAAAAAAGCCGGAGTCGACGATCCCGCCCACATGTATGGCCTGCAGGCGGTCTGGGCGGATTACGACAATGACGGATGGCCCGACCTTTATGTCCCCAATGATGGCCAGCCAAATTATCTCTACCACAACAAACATGACGGGACCTTCGAAGAAGTAGGGCTGATGTCCGGGCGCCGCTCTTAGCCTTGATGGCAAGGCAGAAGGCTCCATGGGCGTGGATTTCGCCGACATCGATCACGACGGCCTGCTCGATATTCTGGTGACCAATTTTGTCGATGAACCGAACGCGCTCTATTGGAACCAAGGCGACAAAGGCTTTACCGACATTGCCTGGAGTTCCGGAATCGCGCAGGATAGCGTCCCCATGGTCGGATGGGGCACAGCCTTTCTGGATATCGGCAACACCGGTTGGGATGACATCTTCATCGCTAACGGCCACGTTTATCCGCAGATGGATTACGTGAAAGGCGGCGTGGGTTATAAACAACCAGTAATGCTGTACCGCAACAACCACAATCGTACCTTTGAAAATATAACCGCGCTTTCAGGATTAGATAAGTTACCCAAGGCCTCCCGCCGCGGCGCAGCGTTCGGCGACGTGAATAACGATGGCAAGGTCGACATTCTTCTTTTGAACGTAGGCGAGCCCCCGACTTTACTAATCAATCGCACGGAAAGCGACAATCATGCGGTCTTGTTCAAATTGATTGGCACCAAAAGCAACAGAGCGGCCATTGGCGCTCGAGTGCGGGTCACTTGCGGAGATCTGGTGCAGTTCAACGAAGTGCGCAGCGGCACCAGTTATTTCTCGCAAAACGACTTGCGCCTGCATTTCGGCCTGAGCACGAACAGCGTGATGAACAAAGTTGAAGTCTTTTGGCCAAGCGGACAAAAAGATGTTTACCAGGATTTGCCGGCTGACATGATCTACACGCTGACCGAAGGTGCAACAGTTCCGCAAAAAGTGCCGTTCTCCAAATAGCTGCGTATGATCTCGAATCTCGATCGCGGTTTGAGAATCCTCGCAACCGGCATGCTGCTGGCCAGTTTTTCTTACGCGCAGGAACAAGCTCCCACCTTCGAAGATGTTTCCGCGTCCGCCGGATTGACCACCTCGCACATTGCCGCTCCCGAGAAACGTTACATCGTCGAATCCACCAGCGGCGGCGTGGGCTTCATCGACTGCGATAACGACGGCAAACTCGACATCCTTATGGTTGGCGGCTCGAACGTCGATCATTACCGGCAAAACGGCGGCGATCCGATGGTTCGCCTTTTTCATCAGGACGGCGATCTCCATTTCACCGACATTACCGAAAAAGCCGGACTAACCCGCAAAGGCTGGGGCATGGCGGTTTCGGTCATGGATTTCGATAATGATGGCTGGCAGGATATTTACGTGACCGGTTACGGCGGCAATGTTCTTTACCGCAATCTCGGCAATTGCAAGTTTGAAGACGTAACTGAAAAAGCGGGCGTGCGCGTAGGCGGTTACAGCATGGGCGCGGCGTGGTCTGAGTATGATCGAAACGGCTTCGTCAGTTTATTTGTACCCCGCTACCTTGATTTCGACATGAATAAGCTGCCCACCTACGCTGCCGAGAACAAAGGCTGCGAGTTTCGCGGCATCAGCATGGAATGCGCTCGCCGCGGCCACAGCGGGCAAAGCGATTTTCTTTTTCACAATCGCGGCAATGGAACTTTCGAAGACGTTTCAAAAAAGGCCGGCGTCGATGATCCCGGGACTTATCTCGGCATGCAAGGCATTTGGGCGGACTACGATAATGACGGCTGGCCCGATCTCTACGTGACGAACGACGGCGGACCGAATTATCTCTACCACAATAAACACGACGGCACGTTCGAAGACGTCGGACTAATCTCGGGCGCGGGGCTGAGTAATGCGGGCGAGGAACGATCAGGAATGGGTGTGGATTTTGGAGATTTCGATCGCGACGGTCGGCTCGACATTTATGTCACCAATTACACCGAGGAATCTGACGGCGTGTTTTTGAACCTGGGCGACAAAGGATTTCCCGACATTGCAGAATCGGCGGGGATCGCTCAACCGACTTATTTCTGGGTAGGCTGGGGGATTGGTTTTGCTGATTTCGAAAATAGTGGCTGGCCAGATATTTTCGTCGCCCATGGGCACGTCTATCCGCAGATGGACCAGATCAAAGGCGGCGCGCCTTACAAAGAGCCGGTGCAACTGTTCCGCAACAATCGCAATCGCACTTTCACTGACATCACTTCACTCGCGGGTCTGGATAAGCTAGCTCCATTGTCCCGCCGTGGGGTTGCATTCGGTGACGTGAATAACGATGGCAAGGTAGACATCCTGATGTTGAACGTCGCCGCCCCCCCCACTCTTTTGATAAATCGTTCGACGGATTCTAACCATGCTGTGCTCTTCAAGCTTGTCGGCTCGAAAAGCAACAAAGCGGCGATTGGCGCTCGAGTTATCGTCACCGCCGGCGGATTGAAACAAATCGACGAAGTTCGTAGCGGGGGCAGTTATCTTTCGCAAAACGATCTTCGACTACACTTTGGATTAGGCAAAGAGACCAACATGCCGAATGTAGAGATCTGGTGGCCGAGTGGGAAAAAAGAGAACTATCAAAACCTGGCCGCGGATTTTATTTACACCGTGGTCGAAGACGGGGGAATCACTCAGGCAACGGCGCTTTCAGGCACTCGATCCGCAGACCATGCCAGGAAATCTGCAATTTCGCAGTGAGCTCATTTCTTTTCTGTAGCTCCGATCGGTCCTTTCTTTTGAAAGCGCTCCATGTGTACTCTCGCCTCTTCTCGATTTCCTAATTTGCTGTAAACAAGCGCCAAAGCATATTCGGTTTGCCGATCGTCCGGATCGACCGATTCGGCCTTCACTAAAACCTCACGGGCCTTCTCGAATTGCCCGGCTTGCATATAAAGTTTTCCCAGCTTGGTTAGTGAATGTAAATGGTTCGGATCCATCGCTAGTGCTTTCTCGTAGTCCTGCATCGCGAGACTGGAATTGCCCGCCAGGTCGGCGATCACCGCGATCTGGTATTCCGCCTCAGCAAACTTCGGGTCCGCCTGCAATGCGCGTTCAAATGCCTTTTGCGCGTCAGGAAACTTCTTCTGGTCCTCATACCCAAGCCCTAAGCCCACCCATGCGCTGGGATCATCAGGATACTTTTCCAGGTATTTCTGCAAAAGCGGAATGGCTTCGTCCTGGCGAGTACTCTTCAGAAAGACGCTGGCCGCAACGAACAGGTCTTTAGGATCGTCGGATTTAGCCAGTTGCTCGGCTGCATCCTGCACCTCGGTGCCCTTGCCCGCAAACGAGGCCTCTAGAATGAGTGGACGCAGAACCGCGGGAGCATTCGGATCATTTTTATAAGCGCGTTGCAGGACTTCATATGCCAGTTCGTGCTTCCCTTCCCGCGCGTACAATTCTGCCTCTCCCAATAGAAATTCTTGTGATGAAGGCTGCAAATCGATCGCCTTTTGAAAATTCTGCAGTGCAGCGCTCTGCTGTCCGGCTGCATCCAGCGCTTCAGCCTTAATAAAATAGAAGCGCGGCGGCGGACGTTTCCCCGATGCTTCGGCGACTCCGATTATCTTGAGAGCTTCTTGCGGCAGGCTTGATCTCAGGAAGACCTCCGCCAGAGCAAGGTTCATCGCGGGGTTTTTCACCGAGTCCGCAATCTTACCGGCTTCGTCGGCATGTCCTGTCGCCAGCAGCGACGCGACCTTCACCGGCAGAGCTTCTTCTGGCAATCGGGCCGGCGGTATGGTCTTCAGCGTAGTCAACGCCGAGGCAAATTCGCCACTGGCTGCGTATAGCCTGGCAAGCGTCACCCGGACCTCCACGTTGTTTGGCTCCAGATCTTCCGCCTGTTTGTACTCCTCGAGTGACTGTGGCAGCTTGTTTTCGGAAAGATAGGTTTTCCCTAGATAAATATGCACCGCCGCCAATTTGGGGTCCAACTGCGCGGCTCTCTGCAAAACTGTTTCCGCCTCCGGATAGCGCCGCTGCTCATCTCGAATTACACCTAACAGCAATAGCCCCTCAGCATTATTGGGATCGGTAGACAGGACTTTCCATACTGACGCTTCGGCCGAGTTCAAATCGTGTCTTGCCAGCTCAGACCTGGCTTGGTTCAGAGGCGATTTCGATGTCGCGCGCGACTTCGATGTCTGACAGAATCCGGAGCCTGTGGCAATCAGAATCGCGGTCGTAATCCACACCAGAAGGCTAATTCGACCGCGGCTGTTCATGATCTCCCCTGCGTTGCGTCTTTAGCGCTTGATACGCTTCCATCTCGCGCCTGGCGTCGTCGGACCGAGCGTCCCGTCCGTAGGCGAGCGAGAGCTGATAATGAATATAGTCGCTGTCGGGACTCAAACTCGCGGCAGTCTCCAGGTTAGAAATCGACTGTTTAGTTTCCCCGCCTTCGAGTTCAAGTTTTCCTAATTGATAGTAAGCATCGGCGTATTTCGGGTCCTGCTGGATCACTTGCTGAAAAAGCGGCAAGGCTTCATCCTTTTGCTGGCTCTGCAACAGCGCCAGGGCCAAATCATATTTGGTCAAAGCGTCTTGAGAACTTCCAGCCAGGGCAGTCCGAAATTCAGTCACCGCGTCCGCCGGCCGGCTATCGCGTAACAGTGACACTCCCAGCAGGAAATGCGTCCTCGGCGGGGAAGAATCTAATGCCAGCGATTTTTTATATTCATCGATCGCAGGCGCATAAATTCCCTGGTCGGCATATGTTTCTCCCATGGTCGTGTGCAGGCCCGCAACATTCGGGTTTGCCTGCTCCAGCGCCTTCAGCCGCGCCAATCCCTCTTCGTAGCTGCCGGTCTTAATCAACGACACCGCGTACGCCGAACCGGCTCCCGGATCACTCGCAACCGCCGGCTCAATCGGACGTAAGGTTTCGATCGTGGCTTGGTAATTCTGTGCCGCGAAATAGCTCAATCCCAAAGCGGTCCGCGCTCGCTGGTCGTTGGGATTGCGCTCTATTACTTGGTAAAGCGGTGAAATGGCTTCCTGATAATCACCCGCATAAAATGCCGCCATTCCCAGATTGCGATCCAGGGTCTCCAGCGGCGGGTACCATTCCCCTGCCCGCCGAAAGTCGACCACCGCGGTGGCAAAATCTTTGTGCGCCGCAGCCGCCACACCCAGATTGTTGTACGCGTCTGCCATGGCTGGCTTCAATTGGTCGAAGTAAGCTTCCAGGCCACGCTGCTCTTCCGGCGACAAGGTTGACGGCTGCTCAGGCGCCCGCATCGCCCGTTCACTAGCGCGACGTTGTTGGGCCACAACTGCGCTCTCGTCACGGCTCTGTTGTGGAACCTGCGATTTCTCGCGTAGATCCGCCGCGATCTTCAGATTCTGTACACCTTCATCCTTTTGTCCAGTCTCTATCTGCGCGCGCCCGAGAACGTAATAGGCCCGGCTGATTTGATACTGGTTGCGTGACACATCTTTGGTAAGCGCAATTGCCTGCGACATTACTTTTTCGGCCTCAGGCAGCCTGCGTTGCGCCACCAGGAGCTCCCCCAACCCGATCAACGGCTCCGGATTGTCAGGCTGGATCTCCGACGCTCTCTTCAGCTCCCGCTCGGCTTCATCCGGCACATGGCGCTTCAGATCGATATTTCCCAGGTCGAAGTGCGGGCGGAAGTCATCCGGATTGTTTTGAATTTCCGCGCGGTCTTCCGCGGCATTTTCATCCCAACCGTTATCTTCATCTCGCGAGAGATAAGCCAGACCAAGGAAATAATGTGCCTCCTTGATTTGGGGATTCTTCCGCAGGGCTTCCTTAAATTCAGTGATGGCCCGGTCGTATTCCCCGGTCATGAGATAGGCGTGGCCGAAGAACACATGGATCTGGGCAGTGTTCCCGAGTCCGATCATCATCTCGTCAAACAGGAGGCTGGCGCGGTTCACGTCTTTCAACTTCAGGTATGTAATCGCCATGTCATACCCCACCTGGAAAGTGACATCGCCTCCGGTGGCCTTGATAGCATTTTCCAGGTGGTGGCTCGCTGCCTTGTAATCTGCCTGTTCGTAAAATGCTCGCCCCAGAAGGTACTCTGCGTTGCTGTTCTGCGGCTGCAGCTCCACCGCCTTCTGCGCCTGGATTTTCGCCCTATCCGCATTGTCTTGTTCAAGCAGCGCCTTTCCGTAGTCAAGGCGAAGTTCGACATCATCAGGAGCTACTGCCACTGCCTCGTCGAATAGCTTAAAACCCGCAGGGTAATTGCCTTCTCGAATGCGCGCGTTTGCCATACGGTGCAAGGCCTCGCCAAGAAATGCGCGATACTCATTTGCTGCGCGTTCCGTATCACCACCGACGCTAAAGGTCCGGGCTGCCTGGTAATGCTGATTCAGTGAGTCCTCAGGCGCAGGCTTGGTTGTCTTTTTGGCGGGAGATTGCCCCAGGACTGGCTGAACGCTCACCAAAGCGAGCAGTACTATGCTGCAGCGGCAAGAAACCAGGGAAGCCAGGCGGGACATATTGAAAATCATAAAGCGTAAGCCACGACCCAAGTCAAGCTTTGATTGAGCCACGGCAAATTTTCCAGCAAATAAAAATGGGACTTGAGATTTCCCTCAAGTCCCAAGTTAAGAAGTTATTTAGCGCTAGAACTCAATCTTCAAACCATACTGGATCTGGCGAGGCCCGCGGTCGTTAGACGATTGGCCGAAGTTCGCCGTTCGTTGGTAACTCGTACCCCCGGTGCCCGACACAGGAACCCACTGAACTTGATCCGCTCCGTAGCCTGCACAGGGTCCAGAGACAGGTGGGTTTGCCGTCTGTGCCGTTCCAGCCGTCGGGTTGCACAGGAAAACAGTTCCTCCGGTGTTCACCTGATTACTGATGTTGGTGGGCACGAACTGGGTTTTGTTGAAGAGGTTGAAGAAATCCATGCTGAACTTCGCAGTTACCCGTTCGGTAATCTTAAAGTTCTTCCGAATCGAGAAGTCGGTCTGTGCAATCCCAGGGCCCGAGCACACGCCGCGAGGGGTCGAAGGCACCGACCCGATCTGGTAGTGATCGAGGGTGAACATCGCCGAATTGAAGAACATGTTTTGGGGCGCGTTGCTGGCTCTGCACGACTGGCCTGAAACAATATTTGGCCGATCAGCTGCTGCTTCGCCCGCCCCCACCAAGTCCTGGCCCACACCTGAATACACGTTTATCGAGGGTCCACTGGTGTACTGAAGAATTCCGGAGGTTTCCCACGATCCTAGAGCCGCCCGCACAAAGCCATTCTCTCCGCTAAATGCCGGAGCGTTGTAAACCAAGCTGCCTGACAAAACGTTCGGACGGTTGAGTTCGCTTAGGCCGTAATCGAACTTTGAATTATCGGCCAGAACAAAGTTGCCGCTGCCCGTGCCGCCGTTGTTTGTCTGCAGTGTGCCGCTGGAATCTCCGAGGTCGGTATTCGTCAGCGACTTGCTATAGGTGTAAGCAAACTGTGCATCAACCACCTTCACTCTGGTCTTAAACAGAGCTTGCAAAGAGTCGTAGTGCGAAGTGCCGTTAAAAGCACCGTACGGAACGGCGCCCCAGGCAGAAAACCCATTTTGAGAGGTAGCGGGCCCGAATGGCGTCAGGGTATTCTTTTGGTTCCCGCCCCAGCTGCTCTCGGCATAGGCAATTCGGTTCGCCAGACTAATCGGAGCATTTGAGTTCGAGAACGTCTGCAAGAACCGGCCCTGATTGCCCACATAGCCAAGTTCCAATTTGGTGTTTCTCCAGAGCTCACGCTCGATCGTCAGGTTGTATTGGATCGCTTCAGGAACATGGTCGCTGTTCTGAAGTCCGATGCTTGGATGACTACCGAGAACTCCGGAGTATGCCGGCGCAGGATTGTCAAACGCCCTCTGGCCAATAGAGCTAGGCAGGCCGAAGACATACGGCGGATTGCCATTGGCCGCGAACCAGGTGTTCAGGAAGAAGCGGTTGTAGAATGTTCCGAAGCCGGCGCGAATTGCAGTCTTCCCGTCGCCTGTGACGTCCCAGGCGATTCCAATACGAGGCTGGATGAGGTGGTTATTGTTTGGAATCAGACCGCCGCCCTGACCCAGCGTTCCGCCGGCAAGACCAGCGGCACGACAATCCGCAATACCAGTCTTCGTCAGCAACATGCCGTTACATGGTGATCCGGTTGCGGCGACAGCAGCACTAAAGAGCTGCGGCTGGAAGAAGCCCATCTGTCCGGTGCCAGAGTACGCATTGCGCAGCAGTGACCAACGAACACCGTAGTCAATGGTCACGTTGCGACGAATCTTCCAGTTGTCAGCGCCGTAGAATTCAAAATCATGCCAACGGATGTACTCGTAGGGGTTGGTCGAAGCCTCGCCGAAGCCCCATTGAGTACCCCGGTTCAGCATATCGAATACGCCATTGCCGCTGGACGCCGGACCACCCCAGCTGTCAGCGGTTGCGGACCAGTAGGCCGCGTTATCCTGAAGGGATTCGTTGTTGTCCCTCTGGTCCTTTTGGTTATTAGTAGCCAGGAAACCAGCCCTGAAAGTGTGCGAGCCCATAACTTTGCTGAAATCATCTTTCAGGATTAGCAATTGCTCGTTGTTATGCCAGGGTCCTTGCTGAGCTAACGCGCCGCAAACGCCTACGATGCAATTAATTCCGGTCGGTCCATTACCCCAGAAACCAGGCTGCCCTAAGCTATTTGCAGTGGCGTTAAGCGGGTAGGCTTTCCCGCTCAACGGGAAGTACGGCAGTGACAACTGGTTTACGCTGTACACGAAAGCATTGGCAGAAAGAGCCGGAGCCAACACGCCGGGAGCCGTGTAATAGTTTCCGCCTACTCCGGTGCCACCACGAGCTACGGTGATCGCGTTAGCCGCAAACGAAACCTGAAAGTCGTTTACCGCAGTTGGGCCGATCAATTTTGTCAACTTGATCGTGGCCTGACTACTCGGCTGACTCCAGCCTTCGCCTACTTCCGGATATTGATCTTCGCCCCAGTACTGCAGTGTGCTTGGATAAGGATTGGCCCAGGTGTCGCGAGTGTAACGGCCAAAGAGTTTCCAGGTTGGGGTGATGTTGTAGTCGAGGCGCACGTTATCTTCGCGCCAGTTAACCGGTATGTTGGAGTTCGCTGCCCAGTTTGCGCAATTGACCGGGGTGGACAGGTTGGGCAAGGGGAAATTGCCAAGGTAATTTAAGCCGAACGGCGACAGGTTGGCAGCGGGAATTACGTTGCCGACAAAGGCCGGAGCAGAGCCTCCGGAGCTGGAAAATGTCGGACTCACCATTCCGTTTCCGCCGCTGCAGGTTGAAGCCATTCCCGGGATGGGACTGGAGAAGTCGCCTCCGCGCTCGGCCAACGTCGGTACTTGGGATGTGTAGGTGGCACCGCGAATCTCCCGGTCCCACTCTTCCGATTCAAAGAAAAAGAGCTTGTCTTTAATGATTGGCCCACTGATGTTGAACAGCGCATCATTTCTGTGAATTGGAGCCTTTTTAATCAGTGGATTGACTTGTTCGACTGAATGCGTGAAGTAGTCAGTGCCGTTCAACGCCGTATTGCGGCCATAGTAAGAAGCACCACCATGCCACTGATTGGTCCCGCTCTTGGTGACGATGTTGATGATCGCGCCGGACGCCTGGCCGTATTCAGCGCCGTAGCTGTTGCGCAGAATCTTGAATTCGTCGATGGCCTGGACCGAGGGATAAATAAGGATAGTGCGGTTCGACCCGATGTCGTTGTTATTGACACCGTCAACCATGAAGATGTTGGAGGTGATCATGTTCCCGTTCACCGAGAAGTCGGCGTTACCTTCCAAGCCCTTCTTCACGGTATTGAAGTCCGACAGCGATGAAACGCCAGGGACGAGCTGGGTCAGCTCCATGAAGTTGTTGCCGTTGAGGGGAAGCTCTCGAACTTCGGTGCCGTTAATGACGTTGCCGACCGCACCGGTACTCGTCTCGACTTGTATAGCGCTGCCTTCGACGGTCACTTCCTCATTGGTGTTGCCAAGCTGCAACGCGGCATTGACGGTCGTGGTCGAGGACACATCGAGCGCAACGTTCTTGGCCACAAACTCCTTGAAGCCGCTCGCCTTGACCGAGATCGTATAGGATCCCGGATCTACCGACGGAGCCGAGTAAACGCCGCTCGACGTCGTAGTCGCAGTACGAGAGACCCCGGTAGCTTGGTTCGTGATCGTGACCTCTGCTCCGGGCACAACGGCGCCTTGCGGGTCAGTCACAACACCGGTAATGGTGCCACTGTATCGTTGCGCAGAAAGAGGGATACAGACGCACAGTAAAACAACGAGAGGGAGTGCAACCAACGAGACCCTTCGCATAGCCAGCCTCCGGCGAAAATTTTAAAAGTACACCCAGTACCCACACTGGGCCGTAAAAACACACATCCCACGGCTGCGCGCTATTTACGCTCAGTGGAATGAACCTTGTCAAGGAAAAAACGATTTTCTATGTAAAAAGATGGCCTGCGATTAACTCGGTCGTCGGGTCAAAGGCAGCCCCTGCGGGGAATAGGAGTAAATGCTGGCATCTCTGGGAGAACCTCAAGAGTTAACTGAAGGACTGGGCATTTTTGCTCTGGCGGCATCGAGAAATAGAAGTTCTACTGACCCGATTTTCTGGAATACAATTCTATTCAGGAGGCTCCAGTCATGAACTCCCCTCGGCTTTTGGTATGCCTTGTAGCACTGGCAATCGCAATTCCCGCCTTTGCGAATGACCAACAAAAAGCGCAAAAAGAACTTGATAAGGTAACCGCCCTGGCGCGTGACTTTACCGGACGCACCGTCATTAATCTCACCATGTCGCAAACCTTCAACGTGCCTCGCGTGACCCTTGTGAAGCAAAGAGGCGAGACTGGCTTAAACTATGGCTCCCTCTTTCTTGCATCGGAACTCGTCAAGAGCGGCGCAACCATGCAGGACATTGCAACACAGCTTAAGGCCGGCAAGAAAATCTCCGATGTCGCCAATGACCGTCATGTCGACTGGAAGACGATCGCTGAAGACGCCAAGAAGTTTAATGGTGCGGTGGATCATAATCTCTACGCCTACTTTATGGCGGAGAACCGGTCCGTCACCCCGGTTGCAATGAAAACTTCCTCGGTGCCAGCGGCTGAAGAGTACGACGTTCATCATGATGGCGTAAAGGCTGATGCGGGTGATGCCACCGACAAAGACATTGACTACGCGCAGCACCGATTCCAGATGCTGAAAGAGAGTGCCGCCAAGGCAAAGGGCGAGAATAGGGACCTGGGTCTTGACAAGGAACGAATCGGTTACGCGGATCACACGAACGGACCGACGGGAGGCGGCGGCACCGGCGGAACAGGAAACACGAGCACGGGAGTGACCGTTCCCGGTTTTGGTGGGCCGCAGTAACTGCCAGATTCAGCGGCACGCGATCGGCATAAAGATGAGTGCGTCTGCCTTCGCAGTTTCAAATTAAGTCGAGGGGACCTCGAGGATGGTGAGCGCGGCAGGACTCGAACCTGCGACCCATGCCTTAAAAGGGCATTGCTCTACCAACTGAGCTACGCGCCCGCTCTGTCACAATATTATTGCATTAGATGGAAAGTTGTCGCTCCGGCGGCGCAAAACCGCCTAATAAATCAGCTTCAACGACAACTGAATCTGCCGCGAATTCCCCGCCGTCTTGCTGATAAATCCGAAACCATTCGTGGTGCTGATGCTGGCGGTGGGCGTACCGCCCCGGTTATTCGTCGAGACACCGAGAATATTCGCCGGCAATCCCATATTCACAATATTGAAGATGTTGAAAAACTCCGCGCGGAATTGCAGGCTCACCCGCTCCACTCCGCTCTGCCGGCGGCCGAACGGGGTGTCTTTAATAAACGCGAAATCGTAATCGTAGAAAGCCGGCCCGCGAAAAGTATTTCTCCCTAATGTTCCGAAGCGTCCCTGGTTCGGCCCCGTACCTCCCGGCACAAAAATCGGAATGCTAAAAAAATCCGGCCCATTGTTCGCGCCTTCGCCAAAGTAATCTTCGCGATCTTTGCGCGCCGTCGAAAGATGCGGCGTGGCAATCTGGTCGGGCCGGTCCACGCCGCTCGATCCCGCTCCCGTCTGCTGAATACCCGAATACACCGTGAATGGCGCGCCCGAACTTAGGGTTGAGATACTCAGCATTTCCCAGCCCGCGGTCAGTTTCTTGCTGGCTCGTTCCAGAAAAGGCACGCGATCCAGATAAAGGTCCTGCGCCAGGCTCAGCCCGAAGGCGTGCGTGATATCGAACGATGATGGCCCTTTTTCCAGTTGTGTGTCGAAAGGATCTTGCGGAACTGGCTGCGAAACCGCGCCCGTCGATCCCGTGCCGCCGAAAACCTGGCTGGTGTCGTCGATCGATTTGCTCCACGTGTAACTGGCCTGAATGCTGGGGCCGCCATTCGCCACCGTTCCCGAGAGCGAAGTCTGCAGCGCGTGATAGGTGGAGTGCGCGGTAGCCGTGATCAGATTTTCCGACACCGAAGCCCCCGGTGACTTCGCCCGCGCTGTTGAACTGCGTATATGGCGCAAAAGCTGGCGTCGCGCCCGGATATCCGTTCGGAAGGCTTACCCGCGGCAAATGGTTCGCAGCCGTCCCCACATAACTCGCATCGGCCGTTAAGTTTGCCGATCTTGCGTTCCAGTCCCGCCGTCCAGGTGTAGAGCCTCGCATTGGTGAACGATCGATCCACCGAACTCAGAGCCAGCGCGCTGACCACGTTGCTGGGCGTCAGCGCGGCCACATCTTTCTCGTACCGGTCAACGTCCATCACCGTATTCGGTGGCACGGCTTTCGGATTACCGGAAGCGAAAATGTCCTGGCCACTCGGGGTATAAGCTCGCGGCAACTGCGCCGGGGTAATCTGAAACCCATAGGGGATGGGAAAATTCGCGCTCGATACCAGTCGCGGATAAACCACAAATGGCGTCGACCCGGTCAGAAAATTATCCTGATAAATATTGGGCGGAATCACCGTGATTCCGCCGCCAATATGCGCCTGCAAGTTGTTGGTCACCTGCCACGCCATTTGCACTCGCGGTCCCCAGCCATTCCAGTCCGTGCGATAGCCCGGGTTGTGGGTTCACCACAAACTCCTGGCCACCATTGCACGTCCACAATGCCCGATGTGCGGTGCGCGCGCTCGCTGATCGGCGTATAGAGCTCCCAGCGCAGGCCGTAATCGAGAGTGAATCGCGGGCGTGACCTTCCATGTGTCCTGCACATACGCATTCACGTCGTTACGATTGATGGCCGCCGGGCCAATGTGCGGACCATTGGAAAAATATGGCGGCGCAATCGCCCGCGTATAAGCAAACGGGCTGCCTGATAAGAAACTCGACAACGTATCCGGCAGCAGGTCGCCGGGCTGCAAATTGTGGTTGCCGCTGGCTGACGGGATCGCTTCCGTGGCATAAGCCGAGCCGCCGCCGAAATCGTATTCACCGTTCGGGCTGATACCGAAATATGTGGTGTCGCGATTAAGTCGAACTTCCGCGCCGGCCTTGAACGCATGGCGCGCGCGAATGTAAGTCACATTCTGGCGCGCCTGGAACAAATTCCCGTACACCTGTATCACCGAGCCGCCGGTGCCATTGAACGCTTCGAAAAGTCCGTCGTTGAATTTGACCGCTGGATCGGTGAAATCCCTGGTTGGAAAACCCGGAGTTGAGCGCGTAACGCTGATCGACGATTCAAGCGTTAGCCGGGCCGAAGGAGTGCGGGTATAGGTGATCACTCCATTCCGCTGATGATCGATGTAAGTCGTTCCGAATGTCGGATCGATCGCAGTCTGATCTGGATTGGTCACCGGCCCGGTCAAATTGTCGAGATTGAAACGCGCGAAAAGCTGGTCCTTGATTTGAGATCTTGTGGTCAAGCCGCACAGAAAACTGATCGGCATTAGTGATCACGCTCGAAGCTGTAGCGTAAGTGCGCGCATGATAAGGTCCGGTGGGATCATTCGGCAGCGGATAACGCTTCAGAATCGCAGCGATCGCCGGGATTCACCGGCACCATCAACACATCAGTCGAACCATCGGCATAAGTTACCGTGTCTAAGCCGGTGCGCTCCGCCGCAGTGGGAACCGGCATCACCTGCGTGGTCCCGAGTACTTGCCGAAATCCCTGGTATTGCATGAAATAAAAAGTCCGGTTGCTCCCGTCGTAAACTTCTGGAATAAACACCGGTCCGCCGTTGGTAAAACCAAACTCGTTGCGGCGAAACGGTGGAATTCTTCCCGGATAAGCCGGGGTAGGATGGTCAAAATAATTGCGCGCATCGAAGGCGGAGTTGCGCACAAACTCGAAGATCGATCCGTGAAATCCGCTCGGCGCCGGAGCGAGTAATAATGTCGGTGAAGCCCGAAGCGCCGCGGCCAATTTCCGCCGGCATCCAGCCTGAACTGGATTGAAGCTCCTGCACCGCATCCACGTTAAAGTTCGAAAACGTTGATCCGCCCATCTCCGGATCGCTGATGTCCGCGCCATCCATGGCAAACGTCGCTTCCACGCCGCGCTGCCCATTGATGGCGAACTGCTGGGTGAAATTCGTGGCGCCGTTGGCGTCGGTCATGGTACCCGCTGCAAGCAACAACAGCTGGCTGAAATCGCGCTTGTTCAGCGGAAGCTGGCTTACTTGTTTGCTCGAAAGTGCTTCGCCACCAGTCGCGCCGGATTGCGCATCCGGAACGAAAATTGTGATCTGATTGTTGGCCGAAAGCGTGATGTCAACCGGCGACGCTTCCGCGGTCAGCTCAACCGGGTCTGGCGTACTCAAATTTTTGATGTTTGGCCTCGATCGTGAGGTGATACTTACCGGCTGGCAACGGCGGCAAATAAATCGGCCATCACTTCCAGTTTCCGCTTCTGCGCTCGCGGAGCCGCCCGCCAGCCGAACCATAGCACTCGAAACCGCCGCGCCGTTGGCATCGCGCACAATTCCCTGCCATACGGACGTCGCCTGGCCGAGCAATGCGCCAGCGCACGCAAGCACGCTCGCGAACAAAACGAATGACCACCACTTAGTCCTTGGACATCGCGCGCAGCGCAGACCCCGCTCATCGCGGCACCCAGTGAGGATGCGCGCTCAGCAAGCCATTCACCACGATAATTTGATATGCCACGAAAACCCCAAAAGCCAGGCTCAATACCCCTGAAGCCATTGCCAGTCGCCGCAGAAAAACCTGTTTGCCGCGCGCCAGCTTGAATGTCGAAGCAATGCTCATGGTAATTACCATCATGCCGGCGATCGTGCCGACGCCAAATACCAGCAGATACGCCACCGCCCAGCGCGGATCTCGAATCGTCGCCAGCACCAGCAGCGCGACTGCCGCCGATCCTGCCATTCCATGCACCAGGCCAATCATCAAGGGACGCAGCGGCCGATAAAGTTTGAATCGCAAAAACATGCGGTCGAGCCACGCCACTGGATTTTGTCCGGCATGCACGTGCGCATCCGGGCCGTGCGCATGAGAATGCGGATGGGTATGAATGAAATCGCCATGACTGTGCGCGTGAGGAGTGAGATCCAGTTCATCCGGTTGCGTGGAGGAGCGGGCGATCCCCGCCCGCTCGGTGGCTGAAGGCAATATCCCGGAAAAAACTGACCACGTTAATAATTCCCAGCAGGATCAGCATCAATCCCACCGCCAGCTCCATGCTCAATCCAATACGCGGCGATATCGCAACATCAAAAAGAATAATCGCCGCGCCGACCGCGAAAATCGTCAGCGTATGCCCGATGCCCCAGAACACCCCAATCCATGCCGATTTCCCGATCTCACGTTCGCGGCTCACGATGGTGCTCACCGCAATCACGTGATCGGGATCGGTGGCATGCCGCATCCCCAGAAAAAATCCCAGGGCGATGATGGAAAAAAAATTGACCACGAAACTAGATTAATCGGAATAGGCACGACAGTGGAAGAGCCGACCGAATGAGCACACCTTTGCTCCTCCGTGTCTTTCCTCCGTGAAACTCTGTGCTCTCTGTGGTAAGGATTTAAATTTTAACCACAAAGATCACAGAGTTTCACAGAGAAATGCTCGAATAGGAAAGCGCGCTCTTCAGAACCGCGGACGCGTGAAACATTACCCGTGGCTATTCGACAACTCCTTCACAATATTGCGTCACGAATGCCTTCGCATCCCCAAATAGCATCAGCGTCTGGTCCATATAATAAAGAGGGTTATCGATGCCCGCGAAGCCCGGATTCATGCTGCGCTTGATCACCATGACTGTGTGCGATCTCTCTACATCCAGCACCGGCATTCCATAAATCGGGCTCGATTTGTCCGTCTTCGCCGCCGGGTTGGTTACATCATTTGCGCCGATGATCAACGAAACATCGGTCTGCGGAAAATCGCCGTTGATGTCGTCCATCTCGATCAACCGATCGTACGGGACATCAGCCTCCGCCAGCAACACATTCATGTGCCCCGGCATTCTTCCCGCCACCGGATGAATCGCAAACCGCACATCCACGCCGCGCTTGGTCAAGCGAATCATACAGCTCGCGCACTTTGTGTTGCGCCTGCGCGACCGCCATTCCATATCCCGGAACGATCACCACTTTGCTCGCCGCCGCCAGAATGTCCGCAGCTTCTTCGGGCGATGCGCTCTTCACCGGACGCGTCTCCTGCACTGCCGCCGGCCCGGTCGCAACCTGCCCAAAGGCGCCGAACATCACGTTGGTGAACGACCGGTTCATCGCCTTGCACATGATCACCGAGAGAATGAATCCCGACGATCCATCGAGCGCGCCGGCGACCACCAGCACTTTGCTGTTGAGCACAAAACCCAGCAGGGCTGCGGAAAATCCCGCATACGAATTCAACAGCGAAATCACCGTCGGCATGTCTGCGCCGCCGATTGGAGTGACCAGCAGCACGCCAAAAGTCAGCGCCACCACGATCATGATCGGAAACAAAAACGTGTGCGCCGGATTAAATACCAGCGCCACCGCCAGTCCCAGCGCGGTCGCCAGCACAGAGAGGCTCACGATGTTCTGCCCGCGATAAACGATCGGCCGTTGCGGCAGAATTTCCTGCAGCTTACCAGCGGCGATCAAGCTTCCCGTAAACGTCAACGATCCGATGATGACCTCGAGCCCGATCTCGCCCATCTGAAAGCGGCTTACCGGCGCGGTGCCCACGTAATATTCGGCAATTCCGATCAGCGCCGCCGAAAGCGCGCCGAAATGCGTGGCTCAACGCCGTCCGCTGCGGCACCGCAGTCATTTTGACCATGCCCAGCGGAATGCCGACGCCCGCGCCGAGAATCAGCGCGATCACAATCCACTTGTACTGAACCAGTTCAGGGTTGAAGAGCGTGGCCGCAATCGCCATCGCCGACGCGATTTCGCCCGCCAGCACGCCGCGCCGCGCGCTCACCGGCGAACTCAGCCATTTGATCGCCAGAATGAATAAAACGACCGCGGCAATGTAAGTGAAATCGAGATACTGCTGCAGGGCGAGCGGAGTTCATGATTGTTTTGATTTGCCGGATTTGAACATGCGCAGCATGCGATCGGTAATGAAGAAGCCGCCCACCATGTTGCTGAACGACGCGACCACCGCAATCGTTCCCAGCACCACCGTCAGCCGGGTTTCATGACGTCCGGTAATGATGATCGCCGCCACAACCACAATCGCATCGAGGGCATTAGTCAGCGACATTAGCGGCGTATGCAAAAGCGGCGAGACCCGCTTGATGAGTTCAAACCCCACGAACCCCGCCAGAATAAAAACGTAAAGATTAGAAATAAAATCCGCCGGCATCATTCCTCCCTAAGACTTCGAGCAGCGAGCCCCGAGCGAACTCCTTGCTCGCTCACGGCTCGTAGCTCGGCGCTCAGCGCGTCGATCGCTCTGGACTTCTCGTGTCGCACGAACCAGAATCACTGACTAGCCACCAACCCCGGCATCCCCAACAACTCCCTTACCCGCGCATTCACCACTTCCCCGCCCTGCGTCACCAGCGTATCGCGAATAATGTCATCGCTCTCCGCCGGACGCATCTTCCCATCCTTCACCAGATTCGCAAGAAATGCCGTCAAATTCCGCGCATACATCTGGCTGGCATGGTGCGGCACTCCACTCGCCAGATTAATCGGCCCGATCACCGTCACTCCATTTACGACAACCGCTTCGCCCGCGCGCGTGAGCTCGCAATTCCCGCCGCGCTCCGCCGCCAGATCAAGCATCACTGATCCCGGAACCATTCCCTTCACCATCTCCGCCGTCACCAGCACCGGCGCTTTCTTCCCCGGCACCACCGCGGTCGTGATCACCGCATCATTCTCCGCAACGACCTTGCCCAGCAACTCGCGCTGCTTCGCATAAAACGCTTCATCCTGCGCCTTCGCGTATCCGCGCGCGTCCTGCGCATCTTGCGTCTCGAGCGGCAACTCCACAAATCTCGCGCCTAAACTCTGCACCTGCTCCTTCGCCGCCGGCCTTACATCGTATGCCGATACAACTGCGCCCAGCCGCCGCGCCGTGGCAATCGCCTGCAACCCCGCCACGCCCACGCCAATGATCAGCACCCGCGACGGCGTAATCGTTCCCGCCGCGGTCGTCATCATTGGGAATATGCGCGGCAGCGCGTTCGCTACTTCCAGCACTGCCTTGTATCCGGCGATTGATGCCATCGATGACAATGCGTCCATGCTCTGCGCGCGCGTGGTGCGCGGCATCAGCTCCACCGCGAATGAAGTCACGCCGGTCTGCGCGATCTCCTGCAGTTTGCTTGCATCGCTCTTTCCATCTTTTCCCGGAGTTCCCAATGGCCGCAGAAATCCCACCAGCGCTTGCCCGCGCCGCATCAGTCGCAGATCGCTGTCGCCGTTTTTGTCGTTCGCGCCGTGACCGAGCACCTGAACAATAATGTCCGCCTGCGCAAACACCGCCGCGCGATCCGGCAACACCTTCGCGCCCTTTTCCTGATACTGCGCATCGGGATATCCCGCCGCCACGCCCGCCCCGGCCTCGATCACAACTTCCAGTCCGGCCTTGGCCAGCATCGGCACCACCACCGGCGTCAGCGCAACCCGCCGCTCTCCCGGATAAATTTCCTTCGGCACTCCAACGATCACGCGTCTGGCTCCTTCAAAAACGAAAACTGGAAGTGAACTTGCGATTGGCAAGAAACAGGTAATTGTACTCGTCCTGCCACAAAAAGTGATGACGATCAGCTCTCAGGACGCTTTGCTGTCGGCTGATCAACGACAGCTTCTTGTGCCACAATATCTGCGAGCTCATCTCATGGCAAAAACTTCCATCTCTCCAATGCTGTCTGTCCGCCGCGGCGCCCAGGCCATCGAATTTTATAAACAGGCCTTCGGAGCGCGCGAACTCTTCCGTCTCGATGCCGACAACGGCGACGCGCTCGCGCAACTCGCGGTCGAAGGAAGTGAGTTCTGGATAGCCGACGAGTCTCCCGAGAATAAGAATTTCAGTCCCGAGTCACTCGGCGGCGCGACGACTCGCTTGGTTATGGTGGTCGATGATCCTGATGCGGTTTTCGATCGCGCGATCAAAGCCGGCGCGACACAGGTGTGGCCGGTAGAAGACCAGCCCTACGGATGGCGCGTGGGCCGCGTTGTTGATCCGTTCGGCCACCACTGGGAAATCGGCAAACCACTGCGGTAGCTCACTCGCGCTCGCTTCACTTCGAATACATGCGCTGGCGCCGGTTCACGATTTCTCGCCGCTTTTGCGAAACGTCCGGGGCATCTAAGATATGTTCCCCGGACTTTGTCAGGAGTTGTTCGCCCATGTTGCCACGGTTTAGAAATTTCGCGCTATTACTCTTCGTCGCCATTCTTTGCGTGCCTTCTTCTCTTGCCCAGGCTCAAGCGCCGGCTCCGGCGCCCGCGCAACGCCCAACCAGCACGCCTTACACGGGCGACCTTCCAGATTTGATAACGCGGGCCGAGCGGAGCGGTTGCAGATCAACCGCATTATGGACACGCTCGGCATCTTTCCCGGCAAGCGTGTCGCAGATATCGGAGCAGGCTCAGGATTTTTCACCGTGCTGGCGGCGCGAAGAGTCGGCGACAAAGGCATGGTCTATGCCGAGGACATCAATCCTGACGCGATCCAGTACATCGATGCGCGTGTGAAAAAAGAAGACCTGCACAACGTCAAAACCGTTCTAGGCAAGCCGGACAATCCGCTTCTGCCCGCTCCAGTTGACGCCGTGCTGCTCCTCAAGGCTTACCACGAGATCGCGCAACCGGTCGTCCTGTTCCGCAACTTGCGCCACTCGCTCGCCAAAGATGCGAAGGTCGGAGTGATCGAGCGCAACGGCAACGGCACCGACCACGGAGTCGATCGCGACGTCGTGATTCGCGAAATGAAAGAGGCGGGCTACAAGTGATTCAGCAGGAAGATTACAAAAAAGATGGAATGGATTACTTCCTGGTGTTCGCGGCTGAGTAACCATCCGCCCCAATTGATCGCGAAAGTAAATCGATATTTACTTAACCAGGACCAAACTGGTCCTCGCAGGAAAATCGAAGGCGGAGATGTTCAAGCAACTGCGTCCGCATTCGACAAGAAACAGCTACCGGCGCTCGAACCCGGTGCAATGTGCTACATGCTTTCGAAGCAGCAATACTTAAATGACCAAGGCAAAAACTGGCATCCTCACGTCATGTTCCGATAAGTGGAAGAGCGGCCATTTATGGCCGCGTTCAGTTTGGAAATAACAAAGCGAGCTTCAGCTCGGTCGAGGAGCCCGACTACATTTTCTCGTACACAATCATGATCGGTTTCGGCTGCCCCGCGTCCTGGATGGTCATTGTAAGTGTCTTGCCGTCGGCGGAGACCTTATAAGTCGCGTGGTCCACGGTCTCGCCTTTTACTTTGTCCACCAGCGCCAGGGTATGTGCATTCACCCGCTTTCCGGATGAGGTTGATCCGGAGGCCACGTTGGGACCGTTCTCTTCGTAGTCCTTTCCATCAAATTTCATACTGATCGTATCTTTGTAGGCCGGACTGTTGAAGGTCAGCCCGTCTCCCTCATAGGGCGATACTTCCCACTCAGACGCCCCGGTAAACTTCACGTCGGCATCTTCCCATGTTCCGGCAATCCCTGGGCCTCCACTGATTCTCTTCAACTTCACATCGAAGTCTGAAGTTGAGCCGTCGGGCCGGGTTGAAGTTCCTTTGATGGTCTGCGTCTTTCCATCGGCGGAAACCGAGTGGGTCATGGTGCTGAGAACGCGGCCGTCTTTCTTGATGACCATCTTCCAACTGTTGGCGCCCTCCGGAGCCACGGACATGGTCTGCCCGTACTTCACCTGCTGGTCGGTGCCGTCGAAGGTGATCGTGTTCGAGTCGTTTCCATTCGTCCATTTGTACTTATTGCCGCCGAGACTCTCGATCTTGGTTTGCTCCCCGGTGAGCTTGCTTTTTGCCAGGTTGAGCTTCCACTTGCCGCAGAAGGGGTCGTCCGCGGCCCAAAGCGTAGACGTCATCAGAAAGGCTAACGCGAACAACAGATAGATTCGTTTCATGGTCGTCCTCCGGCGCGGGATTATAGACTAAACAAGGATGGAATGGATTACTTCCTGGTATTTACGGCTGAGTAAGTGCGTCCTGCCGGATTGAAAAGCTGTCCCCTGGATTGCTGCCCCCTGCATTAAGGATGGCCGAAACGCTTTTCCACGGCACGCTTCCGATGTTCGAATATCCCCTCGATATCGCGCCGAACTTTCAGTTCGTGAGCTATGCGCCCGAACTCTCCGAAGGGTGGACGATATTGAACTTCATCCAGAATTCGCGTGCCGTTTCCTTCGGCGACGAAGCGGTGCTGGTGATGCCAGAGTTTATAGGGGCCTTTGAGTTGCAGATCGACGAAGCCGTGCGGCGGGTCCCACTCGACGATCTCGCTGGTCCAGCGAATGGGGAAGATGCGCCAGCGCAATGAATAGCGGATGAGAGTGCCTTTGCGAATGGGCTCGGGGGCAACACTCAGGATTTGGAAGTGCAACCAGGGCGGCGTGAGTTGCTGCAGGTTTTCGGCGCGGGAGAAGAAATCGAAGATTTCGTTCAACGGCCGCGGGACGAATTGCTCGGCGCGATAAATATAAGGTGGGGTCTGCACGGGTAAACAGTAGCATTAGCCGCCTGATGCAGGCAGTCCGGCACTGCTGGACAGCCGGGGGTGGCTGTCCCCACATGACCAGTTCTGATGCGGCTCAAGCAGAATGACTTTGGTTACTACTCTAATCCCATCAATAACTTAGCTCCATCCACTGCGAGTTTCACCCGCTTAACCCCCATTTTTCACCTTTTATTGACTTAGCCGTGCCTTATCCCCGGTGGCTCAATAGGATAAGACTACATAAAACCGTCGCACGTCATACGTCTTGGGTCGCACGCAAAATAATTGCGTGAGCATTTATCGCTCCCACGGCGCAGAGCTTGCGACGCACGACGATTTCAAAAATCCCTACTGGGAAAGGTCGAAAGAGCATGCATAAGCCGATTAAATACGTAGAGAAGGCAGTCACGATTGGCGCCAAAGGAGCCTGGGCGGTATTCGATCGCATGAACCGGATCAAGCCGAACCCGTCGCCGACGCCGAAATGGTCGGACAAGCCGTTGCTGAAGTCCTACGAGAAGTCGAAGCCGCCGCTCGGCTGGCCGCGCTCCACCGACTCGCTCTGCCCCAAGTGCGTGCCCGAAATCCGGCAGCAGATTCTCGACGGCCACCTTCCTTATGAAGTGCTGATGAACGAAAAAGTCGGCGAGATCAAGGCCACCATCATTGAGCGCGACGGCAAGATCCTGATGGTGAAAGAGTGCCCGAAGCACGGCCGCTTTGAAGACGTGATGTCGATCGACACCGAGTTCTCGAAGCACCTGGAAGACGTTTTCCCGGGCCGCGACATCCGCGCCCACAACGACGAGAAGCTGCACAATCACGGCTCGTCCACGGTGAAGTACGGGCGCGGCTCGGTGCTGACCATCGATCTGACCAACCGCTGCAACATGATGTGCGATCCGTGCTTCATGGACGCGAACCAGGTCGGCTTCGTGCACGAACTGACGTGGGAAGAAATCAAGACCATGCTCGACAACGCCATCACCATCAAGCCGCGGCGTCAGATGAGCGTGCAGTTCTCCGGTGGCGAGCCGACGTTGTCGCCTTACTTCCTGGACGCGGTTCGCTACGCGCGCAAGGTTGGATACAACTCCGTGCAGGCAGCGACCAACGGAATTGAATTCGCCAAGAGTTTTGAGTTCGCACAGCAGGCCGCCGAAGCCGGAATGCGTTACGCGTACCTGCAGTTTGACGGCATCGGCAACGCCGCCAATGCGCACCGCAAGGTCGGCAACCTGTTTGACGTGAAGTTGAAGGCGATCGAGAACCTGCATCAGCGCCGGCGTCGAAATCGTTCCGGTCGTGACCATCGTCAACGGCATCAACAACGAGCAGGTCGGACGCATCATCCAGTTCGCGCTCGACAATCCGAAGAAGATCGGCTTCCTGTCATTCCAGCCGGTCAGCTTTACCGGACGCGACGAAGCCATCACCGACGATCGCCGCAAGGCGCAGCGCTACACGCTGTCGCATCTCGCGCATGACGTGAAGAATCAGACCGGCCTCGGCGAACCTGCCCGCGACTGGTTCCCGATCAGCTTCATGTGAACGTTCAGCGACTGGGCCGACCTGATGCACGTCGACGACGTGAAAAACGACTGGGGCCAACTGAGCTGCGGTTGCCATCCGAACTGCGGCACGGGCATGGCGGTGATGATCGACAAGGAAACCAAGGAAGCGGTTCCGGTCACGGCATTCCTGCACGGCGACCAGCTGGCGAAAGATATTGCCAAGGTCAACGACGCGTCGCGCGGAAAATTTTTGACCGGTCGTTGGCATGGCGCTGTGCCTGATGAAGAACTACGATCCGTTCCAGTCGCCGACGCACTTCAAGCTGATGGACCTGCTGAAGAAGTTCGACAAGAACTTCAACGCGACCGGCAAGGATTACGGCAAAGTCGGACCGGACCGCACCATCGACGACGTGATGAAGCGGCGCAGCGATCGCTGGAACTTCCTGTTCATCGCAGGCATGTGGTTCCAGGACCTGTTCAACTACGACTTCCGGCGCACTGAGCAGTGCATCATTCCTTATGCCACGCAGGAAGGCGAGATTTCATTCTGCGCCTACAACACCGGCGTGGGCTGGCGAAACATTATCGAGAAGATGCACATGACCGCCACGCTCACCAAGTGGTACGAAGAGCATGGGCGGCATGAGATTTTCGCCGGCGGCAAGAAACGTGGGCATGGAAGACCAACGACCACTCTCTCTACCTGCGCGACGGGATCGTCACCCAGGAAGTGCAGCGCGATCTAGACAAGCTGGGCATCGCCAAGAACGCACGCGAAGAAAAGATGCGGGCGCGCGATGCCAAGCAGAAAAGCGATCCGGCCTACAACGCGCGGATGGCTTCGCTCTACCGCGAAGTCGTGCTGAAAGAAAAACCAGTCGTCGCCGAGAACGGATTCATTCCGCTAGGCGCGCTGGGAAAACCGAACGGTGCTTCCGCTCCGGAGACGAAGCCGGAAGTGGCGGAGCCGGTGGCGGGAGACTAGTCTTCAAGCTTCGGCCGTCAGGAAACAAAGTAGCCAAAGCCGCCGCAAGGCGGCTTTGGTTTTGCACGAAGCTCTGTGCTTCTACACTTCTCACAAAGGGCGGGAGAATGAGATACCGTGGCAGGGGAACGCGACGGTTGTAGAGACGTAGCTAGCTACGTCTCTACACAGAGATTGACCTGGTTACCGCTTTACTTCAATCTGATTTACCACTTGCTGCACATTAGGCACCTTCGAGGCGAGAAGTTCCGCCTGCGCCTTTTGTTGCGCAGCCCGCACGCTGCCGGTCAGCACCAGCACGCCATTCTTTGCCTTGTAGTGAATTGACTGCTTATCCAGCCGCTTTGAAATCAGTGCCGCTTTGTAGTTGTTCTCAATGCCATCGTCGAGGTTAGAGGCCACGGCCTTTGCCTGAGACTCATCGCCGACCGGCTGCACGCTGATTTCATTCGCAATGGTGCGGTCGGGCGCGGCTTGCTTCGCGATGTCGCCGGCACGTCCCTTGGCGTCATTCGAGTGCAGGGTACCGCCGAGCGTCACTGTGTTCTTGTCGGCATCGTCTGACACGGTGACATCCTTCAGATCAGCTTGTTCGAGCGCCTGTTTCACCGCGTCGGCTTCTGACTTGCGGTTGGTTTGAGTGCAGCCCGCGGCCAGAAATAACACCGCCAGCAGTGAGGTCGCGATCAGAGTTTTCATCTTCATTTACTTTGTCCCTCGCATTAGATTTTTTAGATTCGTCGACAGCATTGACCCAGATGTTGAGCGGCTCTCTGCAGCCAGCTTATCCGCGAACAGCTGCTTTGGATCGTGCCTTCGATGAACTCGCGTCCTGAGAAGATGTCCATACCTAGGAGTTCTCCCTGCACACACTCTGGCTTGTACCACTCTTTTTCTGATGATTTGGGGGCACGCGTGCGCTAGAAAATCACTTTTCGTGCAACTCAATGGCAAACGACAGGGAGTGGGCCGATCCGCCTCATGCACCACCACTTTTATTTCGCGCCTGAGTTCTGAAAACCCCGCTCAAGCCAAAGACACGCCTGAGCCACCACCCGCCTCCCCATCTAGAATGCATCGTTGATCGTGCAGATTCGCATCGAATTCGACTGCTCATCCATCCGTCATATACACTTCTATCCACATTGCTGAAATAATTTTGGAGCGAAGACCATGCGTCGCATTGTGTCTGGATTGTGGATAACCGCCCTGATTTCTATCTTCTTCGCCCTTTGCCTGCTGCCGGTTATGGCTCAAGTGTCGGCAAACCTGTCGGGAGTGGTGACCGACCCCTCTGGAGCTGCTGTGGTTGGTGCTCAAGTCACAGCCAGAAGTCTCGATACAGGTCTCTCGCGTACTTCGTCTTCAGATCAACGTGGTCGCTACCAGTTCTTCGCCTTGCCGGTGGGCCAGTACCAGATGACGATAATCAAGCCGGGATTTGCCGAGCGGGTGCGATCGGGCATTCGGCTGGCAGTCGGACAAGATGCTGATGCCGACGTAACTCTTGAAGTCGGTCAGGTCGACGAGCGAGTGCAGGTGGACGAAGATGTCCCCGTCGTCAATCTGACGACGCAGGACATCTCGGGCCTGGTTGGCGAACGGCAGATTAAAGACTTACCCCTGAACGGACGAAGCTACGATCTGCTGCTTACCTTGAATCCCGGCATTGTGAACTTTTCATGGGAGAAAACCGGTGGCATCGGCGTATCGAATTCGACCACCGGCAACGACTTTGCGGTTTCAGGAAATCGTCCCCAGCAAAATCTCTTTCTGCTGAACGGTGTCGAGTTTACCGGGGCAGCGGAGAACAACATGCAACCGGGCGGCACCAGTGGGCAGTTGCTCGGTGTCGACGCCGTCCGGGAATTCAACGTCCTCCGTGATTCTTACGGTCCTGAATATGGCAAGCACCCGGGTGGACAGGTAAACATCGTCACCCAGTCCGGCACTAACCAGTTGCATGGCAGCGTGTACGAATTCCTGCGCAACGACGCGCTCGACGCGCCCAATTATTTCGACCAGGGCTCCGCCCCGCCATTCCAGCGCAATCAATTCGGTGTTGCTCTAGGCGGTCCCATTCAAACTGACAAAACCTTCATCTTTGGAAATTACGAAGGACTAAGGCAGCATCTGCACCAGACCTCGGCAGCCTTTGTCCCGGATAATACTTCGCGAGCCAGCGCTGTTCCAGCAGTTCAGCCACTGTTAAATCTTTGGCCACAGTCATCGACGGAGGCGTGCAATCCAGCATGTGGAATCGCAGAATACTTCAGCAGCCCCCTGCAGACCATTCGCGAAGACTTCGGAACGCTCAGAGTCGATCATAATTTTTCGTCGCGGGATTCACTCTCTTCCGTCTACACGGTCGATGACGGCGATGATTTCACTGAAACTGTTTCCGATCCTTACAGCTCAGACATCATGACGTTGCGGGAACAAGTCTTCAGCTTGGATGAAACCCATTCCTTTTCGGGGTCTACCGTGAATGTGGCGCGGGTGGGTTACTCGCGGGCGGGATATTTTTTCACTGGCGAGCCCACGCCCGGAACTCCCGCCGCGACCGTTGCCGGTTTCTTGAGTGGGCATCCGGTCGGCGCTACCGTCGTCGGCGGCAGCGCTGCATCGAACCCGCAGGCGGCAATCGGTCTCGCCGGCAGCAATAACGGAAGCAATCTTCGGATCGCCCGCAATATATATACATTTGAAGACCGCGTGGCGACGACCCGCGGGCGGCATCAGCTGACGTTCGGGGGATGGTTTCAACCATTTCAATCCAATGAAACCATTGCGCTGAGCCAATACGGCCAAGCGACTTTCTCCAGCCTCACCAATTTTCTTCAAGGAAATATGACCAGTTTCCTTTGGGACCCTTCACCGACCGAAATGAACTGGCGCTCGCTTTTTGGCGCGTGGTATGCACAGGACACGATTCGCCTGCTTCCGCGACTGACGGTTTCGCTGGGATTGCGCGACGAATTCACAACCGGCTGGAACGAAGCCCACGGTCGTGCCGCGAACTACACCTTCACCAACAGAATTATTTCAACTACTCCACAGGTTGGTGATTCCCTGTTCACCACCAACACTGCGAAATTTCTCCCGCAGCCCCGCATCGGATTAGCCTGGAGTCCCTTCAGCGAAAAGACCGTTCTCCGCGCGGGGTTTGGTATGTTTAACGACCTGCAAGACGCGCTTGGATATCGCGCCGATCAGAACGCACCGTTTAATCCAAGCTACAGTGTTGGCAGCGCCGTCACGCCATTTCCTTTTTCATCGTTGCCGATCAATCCCTCTCTTCCGCCGCCAACCGGCGCGAAGCTAGTCCCAGGTGGCGTCCAGCCGGACATGAATACGCCTACGCTTATTTCGTGGTCATTAAGAGTGGAACGGGAACTTACGCCCGACACTTCGCTCACCATCGGCTATGTGGGAAGCCATGGCTATCACGAAATGATTGGCCTCGATGCGAACGAGCCGTTCCCGGTTATTTGCCCGGCGGCGCCATGCCCCGCCACATACCCGGCCACGTTCCCGGCGCCGCTCGCGGGTTCACCGGTTCCGGCGGGAAGCTATTACCTTCCCACCAACGTTAGAGCGAACCCCGCTCTCGCCAACACCTGGACATGGTTTTCCCTGGGAACCAGCAATTACAACGCGCTGCAGATGGATGCCAACCGCCGGTTCAGGCATGGATTTTCGCTGCGTGGAGTCTATACATGGTCGAAGGCTCTCGATGATGGCGATTCGCTGAATGGGACCGCTGCGGCGAATGCTCCAGGTTTGGTATCGAATCCTTTTAACTTGCATGCTGATTATGGTCTTGCCACGTACGATGTTCGCAACGCTGCCGCTATCAATGCGGTTTATACATTGCCATTTGGCAAGGGCCAGCCGTTGGCAGCTAACCTCCAGGGCTGGAGCAATGCGCTGGTCAGTGGCTGGTCAGTGAACAGCATTGTTAGCATTCAATCCGGATTTCCATTTACTCCCCAACTGAGCTACAACCCATCGAACAATGGAGACACCCGCAACCCGGTGCGACCATTTGTGAATCCAGATTTCACCGGGCCGGTGATTCTTGGAAAACCATCGCAATGGTTTAATCCGAATGCGTTCCTGGCGCCGCCGCCCAATAGCGGCTTCTACGGCAATCTCGGTCGCGATACTTTGATTGGTCCCGGTTTAGCAACCTGGGACTTTTCAGCCTTCAAGACCACGACATTGCACGAGCGGCTCGCTGTGCAATTCCGCGCCGAAATTTTCAATCTACTGAACCGCGCAAATTTCAACACCCCAAATCTGATTACCTTTACTGCCTCAGGCGCCACCACAAAGACATCTGGCACGGCAGGAGCGATCACCAGCACTTCCACGAGCTCGCGACAGGTTCAGTTTGGATTAAAGCTGATCTGGTAACTGGGGGACCTCTTCCCGATCCAATCCCGATCTCGCAGAGCTACGCGTCTCGAACTTCGCGGAGTTTCACCGCAGCTGGTCTTATACTTTTATCTAAATACTTGACAGGAGTTTTCTATTTCCGCCGGACCTCGCGATAGGTATCACGCAGGCCGGCAACAGACCCGATGAACTATGACGCTATTCTGCTTGTCTCATTCGGCGGCCCCGAGGGCCCCGATGAGGTAATGCCTTTCCTGGAAAACGTTTTGCGGGGCAGGAATGTGCCGCGCGAGCGCATGCTGGAGGTGGCACAACATTACTATGATTTCGGCGGCAAGAGCCCGATCAATGACCAGAATAGACAACTGATCGCGGCCCTCCGCGCGGAACTGGCTAGGCACCAGGTGGATTTACCGGTTTACTGGGGCAATCGTAATTGGCACCCCCTGCTCGCTGACACGATGCGCCAGATGAAGTCGGATGGCGTCGGCCGTGCGCTGGCATTCGTAACGTCGGCTTATAGTTCGTATTCGAGTTGCCGGCAATATCGCGAAGATATAGCCCGAGCGCGTGAGGCGACAGGCGAGGGCTCACCCGTAGTTGATAAAATCCGCGCCTTCTACAATCATCCCGGATTCGTTGAAGCGAATGCAGACCGGTTGCGGCAGGCGCTGGCAAAAATATCGGACGACCGGCGCGACGCCGCGCACCTTATATATACGGCGCACAGTATTCCCCTCGCGATGGCACAAAGCTGTGCCTACGAGAAACAGCTCGATGAAACCGCGAGGTTAGTGGCGGAAGATACCAGGCGCAAGACCTGGCAGCGGGTGTATCAGAGTCGAAGCGGGCCGCCGTCGCAGCCATGGCTGGAGCCGGACATTCTGGATCACTTGCGCAAGATCAAGGCGCAGGGAGGAAGCCGGGATATTGTGGTCTCCCCTATCGGTTTCGTGTCCGACCATATGGAGATCGTCTTCGATCTCGATACCCAGGCGGCAGGGCTATGCGCCGAGCTTGGGCTGAAAATGGTACGAGCAGAGACCGTTGGCACGCATCCGCGATTCATACAAATGATTCGCGAACTGATTGAGGAGCGCTTAGACCCAGGTCAACCACGTCTCGCCTTGGGAACGATGGGGCCGGTTCCCGATACCTGCCCGGCAGACTGTTGTCCCAGCCTTAAGCGCCCGGCGTCGATCTGAAGCGGGCCCAGGCCAGAATCGCGTCCGAAGGGTGATCGAATAGTGAATTCAGTGAATTAGAATACATCCCTTGAGGCTGAAGCTGCATTCTTATCATGAAGATGATAGGGCCCCAGGCTTGGGCGAATCGCCGGGCGACTGACAGCTGATATTTCTGTGACTGGGGTGTGATTCCGGTTTAATTCCAATTACCTATGCGCTGCCGGCACTTTCGGAAATTGGCACTGGCTGCAATTTTTATGTCGCTGGAAGGTGCCAGCGTTGGCCAGAACACCACGCTGATCAGTCTCGACCAGGCCATTGATTTGGCGCTGGCCCATAACCACGCCCTGCAGGCCACCCGCACCACTGATTCTGCAGAACCAGGCGCAGGAGATCACCGCGAATCTGCGTCCCAATCCGACTTTTGGGGCAGACACCCAGTTCGTCCCGTTTTTCAGCCCGCAGGATTTTTCCGGCGACAATCTGAACAACGTCAACAGTTCGACGTCGGCATCGGCTACCTGTTCGAACGCGGCCACAAGCGGCAACGCCGTTTGCAGGCCGCCCGCGATCAGACCGCGGTCACGCGCGCCCAGGTGGCAGACGCCGAACGCACTCTGGCTTTCAATGTCGGACAGCAGTTCGTCAGTGTCTTACTGGCGGAGTCGACGCTGCAGCTGGCGCTGCAGGATCTGCAAGGCTTCCAGCAAGACGGTCGACATCAGCGAGACACAGCTCAAAGCGGGATACATCGGCGAAGGCGACTATCTGAAGATCAAACTGCAGTTACTGCAATTTCAGACCGACGTGTCTTCCGCGAAGCTGGCGAAAGTGCAGGCCCTGGTTGGACTGCGCGAATTTCTCGGCTACAACGCGGTGCCCGCGAATTTCGACGTGATGGGAGATTTAGCCTACCAGCCGCTCAAGGCAAACCTGGAAGATTTGCAGATGCGGGCGATGCGCGAGCGCCCTGACTTTCGCGCCGCCGAATTGGGAATCACCGCGGCCCAAAGCCAAATTCGCCTTGGCCAAGGCAAACGCCAAAGTGGACGTGAATGGCACTTACGATTTCACCCACGTTTCGGGCGAGAACACGGCTTCGATCTTCGCCAATTTCCAGCTGCCGATTTTCGACCGCAATCAAGGCGAAATCGCGCGTACCCGCTACGCGCTGACCCAGGCACAAGAGCAACAACAATCGGCCAGTGATACCGTGCTCTCGGATGTCGCCAATGCTTTCGAAGCGGTCCGCAGCAATGACGAAGTGGTGCAGCTTTACACGTCCGGATATCTTAAGCAGGCGCAGGATTCGCGCGACATCAGCGAATATGCTTACAAGCGCGGCGCCGCCAGCCTGCTTGGATTATCTCGATGCCGAGCGCAGTTACCGCTCGATCCAATTAGCCTATCGCCAGGCACTGGCCTCTTATATGACTGCTCTGGAGCAGCTGAAAGAAGCGGTGGGAACGAGGAACCTGCCATGACATTGCACACGCATCATGCAACGCCGGGTAGTGCGGCATTATCGGATTGGTCGCCATGCGCACTCTCGCTCGGCTGCTCGGGATCGAATCCCGCGCCGAGGCTCCGCCAGTGCCAACACTTCAGGCAATCCCGAACTCTTTACGATCCCGCAGGACCAGATGTCGCATGTGCAGGTGTTGACGGTTCAGCCCACAACTCTGACCCGGTCGCTGCGGCTGACAGGCGCGGTGGCCTATAACGGATTTCACACCACGCCGGTCATCACGCAGGTCAGTGGGCCGGTCAGCAGAGTGGTCGTTGTCCCGGGCAGAACGTGTACGCAAGCTGAGCCCATGCTGTACGTGGCCAGCCCGGATTATTCGCAGCTTCGCACCAACTATCTAAAGGCCAAAGATGCATACGCCCTGGCGCAAAAGGCCTTTGCGCGGGCCAAGGATTTATATCGAGCATCACGCCATCGCCGAACAGAATCTGGAACAGGCGGAGTCGGCAGAAGTGCAGGCCGGCGGCGACCTGGTGGCAGCGCAGGCTGCCTTGAAAGTCATGGGCATCACCGATCCCGGATGCACTGGTGAAAGCTCCGCCTTCGTTTGAAGTTCCGGTGAAAGCGCCGATCGGCGGCCTGGTGGTCGAGCAGGATGTGGCGGCCGGGCAACTGATTCAGCCCGGAACCACGCAGTGCTTCATGATTTCCGACACCAGCACGGTCTGGGTGCTGGTCAATGTTTATCAGAAAGATTTGCCATACGTGCGTGTGGGAGACGCAGGTCAACATTCAGACCGACGCCTATCCCGGATGTTTTTCACGGACGCATTGCCTATGTCGCCGCCTCGCTTGATCCGAACACGCGCACGTTGCAGGCGCGAATCGAGACCACCAATCCCGGCGAAAAACTGAAAAAAGATATGTACGTGGTGGCGACGGTAAATGCGGGCACGATCCGGAATGCCATCGCGCTCCCGGATGCCGCGGTTCTGCGCGACAACGAAAATCAGCCTTTTGTCTACGTCGCAGACTCGTCGAATCAGTTTGGCCAGACGTTCCGTGACGCTTGGGCGAAAGTTTGAATGGACAAACGCAAATTACCAGCGGATTGAAAGCCGGCGATCAAGTGATCGGAAACGGCAGCCTGTTCCTGCAGTTTGCGAATTCGCTGCAGCGGTAGTTCGAGCATCGAAGACAGGTCTCTGACCGCACAGCGATGGTACGAGCAAGCTCACGGCAACGAAATAGTGATCAACGACACATCTGAATGATTCACCGAATCGTCCAAGCGGCGCTGCGGCAGAAGTTCCTGGTGCTGATGCTGACCGCTTTCATCACGGTCGGCGGCATCCTCTCGTTTCAGCGGATGCCGGTGGACGCCTATCCCGATCTCGCGCCTCCGCAGGTCGAAATCATCACCCAGTGGCCCGACCACGCGGCCGAAGAAGTCGAGCGCCTGGTCACGCTTCCCCTCGAACTGGAGATGAACGGCGTTCCGCACATGGTGGTGATGCGGTCCATCTCGCTCTATGGACTGTCCGACCTGATCCTCACTTTCGAGGACAGCACCGACGATTATTTTGCGCGGCAGATTGTTTTTGAGCGGCTGGCGCAAGCCACGCTTCCCACGGGAGTGACGCCGAGCCTCGCGCCGCTATTCAGCCCCAGCGGCCTGGTCTATCGCTACGTGATCGAAAGTCCGGACCGCAGCCCTCAGGAATTGAAGACCATTGAGGATTGGGTGCTCGAGCGCGCCTATCGTTCGGTGCATGGCGTAGCTGACGATTCCGGCTTCGGCGGCACGGTGATGCAGTACCAGGTGCTTGCTCGACCCTGCGCGCATTTACGGCTATCACCTCACCATTCCGCAGGTCACCGACGGCGCTCGCCGCCAACAACGCCAATGCCGGCGGCGGTTTCTATTCGCAGGGCGGACAGTTCTATTACGTTCGCGGCATCGGACTGGTGCGCAATACCGATGACATTGGAAACATCGTCGTCGGCGCCAATAAAGGCGTGCCCATTCGGGTGCGCGACATTGGCGAAGTCACCATCGGGCACGCGCCGCGCCTGGGCGAATTCGGCTTTCAGAAAAATGATGACGCCGTCGAAGGCGTCATCCTGATGCTGCGCGGAGAGCAGACGCAGAACGTTCTGAAAGACGTCGAGGCCAAAACCGACGAACTGAATCGTCACGATTCTGCCGCCCGATGTCAAGATCCAGTCCTTTCTACGATCGCAGCGAACTCGTCGACCTGACCACCGACACGGTGGAAGCCAACCTGCTTCGCGGCATGGTGCTGGTTTTGATCGTGCTGATTTTTTTCCTGGTCAGCTTCCGCGCCGCGATCATTGTCGCTCTCACCATCCCGCTGTCGCTCTTGTTCGCCTTCATCGTGCTGCACGCGCACGACGTGGCCGCCAATCTGCTTTCGATTGGAGCGATCGATTTTGGAATCATCATCGATGGCACGGTGGTGATGATTGAAAACATCTACCGCGAATTGGCGCTTGCGCGAGGGCCAGGAGTACAACCTGCACGAAGTTATTCTCGCCGCCGCAAAAGATGTCGATCGGCCGATCTTCTATTCCGTCGCCGTGATTCTCGCCGGATATCTTCCGATTTACGCGCTGAGCGGCCCGTCGGGAAAACTGTTTCATCCCATGGCCGAGACCATGTCATTCGCGCTGGTCGGCGCGCTGATCCTGACGCTGACTCTGGTTCCTGTGCTGGCCTCCTACTGGTTCAAGAAGCGGCGTGCGCGAAAAACAGAACCGCGCCTTCGAATGGATGAAGCGCAAATACGCGGCCAACTGGATTGGGCGCTGGCCCGGCCCAAGATCACGATCGCTGATCGCGGCCCTGATTTTTGGCGCGACCCTGCTGCTGGTTCCATTCATCGGCGGCGAGTTCATGCCGCACCTCGATGAAGGCGCGCTCTGGGTGCGGGCCACCATGCCTTACACCATTTCATTTGAGGAAGCCAGCAGCATCGCTCCTCAGATACGCGACATTCTGATGTCGTATCCGCAGGTGACGGTAGTGGGTTCAGAATTAGGCCGGCCCGACGACGGCACCGATCCTACCGGCTTTTTCAACTGCGAGTTCTATGTTGGCCTGAAACCTTATAAAGATAAAGCCTGGACCGGCGACCTCAGCGACAAAAAAGAGCTCATCGAATCCATCAACAAAAAACTCACCGCTTTTCCCGGAATTATTTTCAACTACACCCAGCCCGCGGAAGACGCCGTCGACGAAGCGCTCACCGGGCTGAAGAGTTCGCTGGCGGTAAAAATCTACGGCGAAGATCTGAATGTGCTGCAGGACAAAGCCATTCAGATCAAGAATGCCCTGGCCAAAGTGCCCGGGCTTCACCGAGCTTACCGTGGTGCGCGAACTTGGCCAGCCCAGTCTGCTGGTCGACGTCGATCGCGACAAGATTGCGCGCTATGGCATCAATGTTGCCGATGTGGAAGCCGTGATCTCCGCCGCAGTCGGCGGGCAGGCGGTCACGCAAGTGATTCAAGGCGAGAAGCTGTTCGATCTGGTGGTCCGCATGCAGCCGCAATTTCGCAGCAGCGCGCATGAGATCGGAAATTTATTGGTTGGCACACCCGACGGTCATGCAGATTCCGCTCAGCCAGCTCGCCGATATCAAGCAGGGCAATGGCGCGTCATTTATTTATCGCGAAAATAATTCGCGCTACATCGGCGTGCAGTACAGCATCGAAGGACGCGATCTCGAACGGGCGGTGCGAGACGGCCAAGCCGCAGTAAACAAGGCCGTGAACCTGCCGCAGGGCTACCGCATGGAGTGGGGCGGAGAGTACAGCCAGTTCCTTGAAGCCAAATCGCAGATGTACTTCATCGGCCCGCTGGCGATCGGCTGATCTTCATGATCCTGTTCGCGCTTTACGGAAACTTCAAATTCCCGGTGACCATCGCGCTGGGCGTCATCATGACCGAACCCGTGGGCGCGCTGGTTGCGCTGAAGCTGACGCACACGCCGTTCAGCGTTTCCTCGGTGCTTGGCCTGCTTGCGCTGCTCGGCGTCTCGGTTGAGACTGCAGTGATTCTGGTTTCCTACATCAACAAACTGCGGCAGGAAGGAATGGATATTCGCACTGCGACCCGCGAAGCGTCACTGCTGCGGCTTCGTCCCATCATGATGACCGCTCTCGTCGCTTGCCTGGGATTGTTGCCGGCGGCCCTTTCGACCGGCATCGGATCCGATACGCAAAAGCCGTTCGCCATTGTTATCGTTGCGGGCTTGATCTCCCGTCTGTTCATCGGATTTTTCGTGAATCCGGTATTGTATGAGATGGTCGCCCGCGAAGGTGATGTGCTACAGGTGTAACGAGGTCAGCCGTTCCGAGGGTCTCCTCAGTGAATAAACGTCATAGCGTTCGACATGCGGTTGATGATGAGCGGCTGGCCAACCATCTCGACATATACCGTCCAGGTACCTGCGGGTACAAGCGTCGTAAGGTTTAATGAGCTGGTCGTCGCGGGAAGATTGGTTGCGGCCACGTACAGATTTCCAGATGCGTCCCCGTAATAAACCGTGAAGTGATGAATCGTCGAAGCGGAGGCGTAGGTAGGATCTGACGCGACCAGCGACCATGACAACGTGCTTCCCGAAAGAGATGCATTCACCGTGTAGCAATTATCGAGTCCACTTTCAACCGCTGTTCCCTCTTCATAATCATTCCAGGTGATGACCTGCACATAAGGGATCTGGGGATTAGTTCCGCCGTAGTATTTGGAAATTTCTTTGGCAGTATTGAGCAGCACCTGCCCGCACTGCTGCGCCATCACGCGATTACCACTCCAGGATGCATTATTGTCGTCGAAGCCCTTCCAGATTGCGCCAACCGCGAGCTGCGATGGATGCGCAATTCCTGCACTGTAGAAATTGTCCACGTAAACAGGCGAGGCGCTGGTGTTTGCCCCCCACCAGAATTGTTTGACTGGATCATAAGCACCGGGCTGTACCCAGGCGAAGCGGCCATTGTCGTAGGAAGATGTGGTGAAAGATCCGAACTGATGAATGTATTTGAACGGGGCTGCGTAGCTATCGGTGTGCGCTTTGACGGTTGACCAGACACTATCCCAATCGGCGTCGGTAAGAACGGGCCACACGGTCTTGGTCACAAAAGAAAAAATTACCGGCTGTCCTGCGTCGGTGAAATAGGCGCCGCTGCCGGCGTAGTGAGTGTTGATGAAATCCATATCGGTGATGAGCGCAGTTTGCAGGCAAGCGAGGGTCGCGGCTTCGGTCTGATTGCTTGTCGGGCAACTATAGGTAAGCGCGCCCTTGTCCTCCATGATGCCGAGCTTCAAGGGGTATCCGCTGCGGGAGCTCAGATCGGAAAAGATGGCGTTGGTGGTCGCAAGATTGAAAGTCTGGTTGGGACTGAGCGATCCATAGAAGTCGATAAGGTTGATGTCGCAGCCTTCGGCGATCATGAATGAATTTTGAGCGGCCACCGTGGCGGAGGAATTTTCGTTGTATCCGACGTTCTGATGACTGGCAAGGCCAAACCAGGGCTGGTATTCGCACAACAGCCGGCCGGTCCAGCCGGGATAAATTAATTGCTTGATGCTGATGTTCGAAACGTGTCCGGCCGGAGAATCGGGAACATTGGTCTCGACCCCGGCATCGTTTGGATTGGTGCTGAATCCTTCGAATGAATTAAAGCAATAACTCCAATTCCCTCCAGGATCAGTGGCCGATGAACATAAGCTGGAATTGTTTGCCGTCTGTTGGATGAGAGTTGCTATGGGCGCAACCGGCCCGGTGCCACCGATGAGAGTGGGACCTGAAGCAGTTGCCGAGAATGATCCGTTTTTAAAAAGACTGCTGTGAGTAACGGCCGTGGAAAGCGGATAGTTCGAGGCTGTGCCAGTCAGCTTTGACGTCAGTTTAATGTTCGATTTCGACGCTTTAGCAATAACCGGTGACGCCGAAGCGTTGAGTAATGCAGCGAGCGCTGTAGCCAGCTGATTGGAATTTTTTTCCGCGGTTACGTTACCGTAATTCGCCGTCGCGATGAATCCATTAATAGTGATCTGAATTTGACCGGAGTCATATGTAACGCAAGAGCGATGACCGCAGGGATAGATCGGGCCTTGCAATGTTCCACTCAGAGAAATCGATCCGACTCCCGCAGTTTGCGCCAGGGCAGCAATGGCAAACACCGGCAAACAGACACAGGCCAACACAAATTTGTTCGGGAAAAGCATTGAAACAGCCTCCGAGACTTTAGAGCGGGGCTCGCAAAGGGAGAACCTGAGCGAGGTACAGCGACCGCGACTCCTGAGTGGATGAACGAAGTATCACCGATAGAGCAGGGATTTGAAAAGAGCTTTGTTGAAGAAGTTTAAAAATATTAGAAAAATATCAGGGATTTCTCAGGCGTTCTACTTAGAAAACGAGCATTGCGGCTCTGGACGCGGCTTTTGGCCCACGGCGGTGACCAACAATGGCGTGCAGCGGGGATTCGAACCCTCGATACAGGTGTTAGCCCGTATAACGGTTTAGCAAACCGCCCAACGCCTTTTAGCAACATCTGAGTCTATTCGCGGACTCTTTCGCCGAGAAGAAATCCTAGATTGCCGTGCTCATCGCCTTCCCAACGCAGTTTCCCATCATGCGCTTGGTTGAGCAGGGCAAGTTCGGCGTCAATACCTCTGAACGCTAGTTCGATCGATTGGAACCCGTCCACGCCAGCCGCATATTTCACTTTCTCGCTGCCCACACCATTTATCTGGAATGGACAGAAGTGGTCATCCCCAAGGGCGTCTGCTAGGGGCTGGGGCTTGCCCATTTTGACCCAAATCGTGCGGTTAGGGTCGTTGGCAATGGAAAGTCTGCGTACTGCGATTACCTCACCGATAGACTCAAGCTGCATAATGACAAATAATAGCTCAGCAAACGTTCGTCCAGTCTTCGCCCTTTACTGTTGGGCGAACGAAAAGCGCACAGTTGTGATAACGCCTGATAACGACAGTTACGCGCCCGAACCAGAATCCTCTGAACAGTATGTGTCTAGGAACAGTTCGACGCCGAAGTCACTCAATTCTTCGAGGACTGAGGGAGAAAAAGTCGGACCGCCATTGAAACAGGATGTAAAATGTCCGCAAAACAGAGACACCTTGAATCGTTGCTGGTATTCTCGCAGGATCGCTTGACGAGAAGCGAAGATTGACAATAGGGCTTGCAGCCCCTGTTCCAGCGAGTGCCATTCCAATTCTTCACCACTGGGAGCCTCGTATTCCCACATTGACTCGACCCACGCCGAAACCCCATCGGGACATGGCTGTCCTTCGATTCTCACTTGCGTAGGTTCTATGCCTAGTTCCGAGGTGATGGTGGACGGGTCCAAGGTTTTGCCGCTGATTCGCAATGAAACCGAATAGGAGTGCATTCCTGTTGATTATCGCAGCATCCCCGCGTCGTTCCGTCACTCCAATGGTGAACTGTTGCAAAATCGCTATATCACTCATTGACAACGAAAAGGCGAATGAAAAGCGCACACTTGTGACAACGCCTGTTTACAACACCGTCGTCTATTGCTGCGCTTCGCGCTTCTGAATCTCGACGATTGCCTTGGCAGCAGAGTCCCGGATTAGGAACCACTTGCCACCGTTGGCAGTTTTCTCAAATGCAGGATCAGAACGGACAATTTCCTGTAACACTGGAATTACATCGGGTCCTCCGTAATCACCCAACGCAATCACCGTACCGCTTCGGAGCCCGTCATCTGAATCATGAAGATCGTTCAGAATGATTTGTTTCCCTTTCCGAATGGCCTCCGGATCGAGTGCATCTTTGCCTCTGGCTAATGCCTCAACCAGCATTGGGATCGCTATTTCTCGATAAATCGCCTGATCATCCTTTGCCCTTTTGAGAATGCAGGGTATTGCCGCGTTTGCGCGCGAAGCGGCCTCCGGTGCAGACGTTCGATAATCGACCCAGCCCGCATTGACCATAATGCACGCCTGACGTGGGTCAGTCCAATTAACAAATGAGCCGACGATCTCGGTGAGTTGCGAGTCGTACCATGCAAATTCCTCCTCGTCGGAATTGTCCTCTGCACGAGCGACATTTGTGTCGGCAGGCATTGCCGCTTGTGCTTTGTGTGAGCTCTCGTAGGACTCCCGATCTTCTCTGTCCCGCAGATTCATTAGCGACGCTCGTAGCTTTGCCGACTGAAGTACATCCGGATTGTCGTAAATCTGCTCAATTGCGGTACTTCTCTGCTGCCATTCTTTAGATTGCAAATTGGCCAACACTTCGGAGACGCCTGGTTTGCCGGAGGGCGCCTGACACCAGCAAGGCAAAACGGCAACCCCCAACAAGGCCATGACGACCACCACTCTTCTCAATAACCTGGCTTGGTTCCGGCAAATAGTCAAAGCGTAACTCCTGCGGAGAGGCTTCCCGCGACGCCTAACCTGTCCACAGCATAGCGGTTGTAAGTAATGGCTGGCACCTGACTTCCGTAATCTGAGGTGCGGCAATTGTTGCGAAATCGCCGTATCATTCGTTGACCCCAAACAGGGAAACAAATGCGCTTGTGATAACGGCGGGTGGCCCACTTCTCATCACACGAAGGGTACCAAGTCCCTATATCCGAGCCCTAGGGGTGCCTAGGGGTGCCCCATTTCTCGCGTTCTTTGCGAGAAGTGGGGCTTTCCATGTTCATCCGTCACAGACACTTCAGAGATCCAAACCTACGATTCCGGAGTGCCTAGATGTCTCAAAAGGCTCTATGGGAACGGCGACCTGCATTTCATCACTGCCAGCTGCTATCATCGCCAGCCGTTGCTGGGGAGTGCGTGTCGAAAAGATTTATTCGTGAAGGTCTTGGAACAGGTGCGCCGACGCTATGATTTTGTGGTAGTCGGATATGTGGTGATGCCCGAACATTTTCACCTTCTGATCGGCGAACCGGAGAGAGCCGATCCTTCGGTAGTCATTCAGGCATTGAAACTGGGTGTGGTAAGGCGAGTGTTCCCCACTCCTCCTCACCGGGATAAACCGCGCGCCCTCGGGTTATTCGAACATTCCGCCGCGAAGCATTTTTGGCAGCGGCGTTTTTACGACTTCAATGTATGGAGCGCGCACAAGCATCGCGAGAAGCTGCGTTATATCCATCGCAATCCGGTCAAACGCGGCCTAGTGGAGAGCCCCGATCAGTGGAGATGGAGCAGCTTCCGAGCTTATGCTTTTGCAGAACCTGGGCCGATCGTAGTCAACGACTGGTCTAAGGTGAAGATGAAAGTCCGCGCGGCATCATCAGGATCAGTTAGGAGAGCCCCACTTCTCGCAAAGAACGCGAGAAATGGGGCACCCTCGAGTTTTTTATGTTGGAGAAGTGGGCCACCCGCCAAGCGCAGAAAGACAATTCCAGTTTCAGACGTTAACAAACTCCTCCATAAACTTCGAGATGAGGACTTCTTTCACTGGGAAGAGAAGGCACACGTGTGCGTGGACTATCCAGAAGTAAGAATCACAGCTGATCTGAACGGGCAACACAAGCAGGTGCTTGAAGGATGTAGCGCACCAGGAAAGATTCTCGCATTGGCCGAGGAGATCGACACCGTGTCGGGTACAAAAAGTTGGGTAGGAAATGTCGGCAAGGAGTTGATCAATAGGCAAAAACGGCTCCAACCCCGTGCCCAAGAAACAAATTGACAATAAATCTCTGTAACACTCATTGACATGGAAAAAGGCGAAACAAAAGCGCATACTTGTGGTATTGCCTGTTTTCGACAAACCACGAACTACAATTTCAATTTCAACGTTAAACACTTTTGAGAGCAATGAAAACTGCGAAAGACGAGCTTGCTGGGGCGTTAAGTCATTTGAGTGAACTGCTTGGCAAGTATGGACATCATTCCAAAAAGCAAGTTGTCGACGAAATATTGGCGACCCTGAGAAATTCGAGTCCCGATTACAAACGCTTGGCTGGCGTCGAAGTTTGGGGCGGGGCTGGGAGTATTTGGGAAGTTTGCCTGACGCCGAATTGGACTGCAGATACCGTGCAGCGCGAAGATGAAAGATTGTTTCTCCAGACCTTAATCGGCGTTGCTGATGCCATGGAGTGCTTACGGATCGGAAACAAGCGAACTCGATCCCTCGCTCAGACTTTCCGAGAATGGCTCAACTAGGAAAAGATCTAGACCCCATCCGCGATTCCACATGCCGGAAATTTACTCTTGATTGCTCCTAAATCTTTATATCGGTCATTGACGGTCATGCAACTTATTGAAGACCTCCTAAGACCCGCGCCTGGGTCGTGGAAGATTTATGTCAGTTGGCGATAAATCCCTATATCACTCATTGACACGGAAAAAGGCGAATCAAAGCGCATACTTGTGCTATCGCCTGATAGCGTCGACTACAATATAGTGATTTTCTATGCGACTAACCCTTGCTTTCTTGACTCTGGCCCTCACTGCGTTTGGCCAGATAACCCCCAAGCGTATTCCGCCTGACGAAGCCGCAAAGCATCTGGCCAAGAAAGCGTCGGCTACCTATCCACCATTGGCGGAGGCAGCGCGTATCCAAGGCAACATCATCCTCGAAGTCATGATCGACGAAACTGGCGTTACGTCGGTACACCGTCTTATCACAGGACATCCCTTGTTGGCTCCGGCCGCAATCGAAAGCGCAAACCGCTGGATTTACCAGCCATTTCAAGTGGATGGGAAGCCTGCCACCGTTGTAACTCTGGTCATGATCACCTTCGGTAGCCCAGGCAAGGAGAATGACGCTGAGGCACGTGCTGAAATGCTCTTTCAGAATGACTTCTGGACCGCGGAAGGGTCGGCACAGGCGGCCCTGGTTCAACGAGACTACACCAGCGCCGAGCAGCAATTGAACAAGGCGAGGGATCTTTTAGCTCCGGTAGAGGATGGTCGTCGGCACGCCGTGGAGCGTTGGCAGTTGATGATCTCCATGGGTCGTCTAGCCATGGCACAGAAAAAAGATGACGAAGCGGAGCAGTGCTACAAGAAGGCACTAGAACTTCGTCAGAACGGCGACAAAGATGCGCCTGAAATGGCGGTAACGCTCGCTGCCCTAGGAAGCCTGTATGCTGAGGAAAAACACTACGATCTTGCACGCGATCATGCCAATCGATCGATTGCCGTTTATCGGAAGAACCTCAAGAGAGCTGGCGCACCGGGGGCGCGAGAGGCCTACAGCCGAGCAATTGCGTACGAGTCATGGATGCTTTCAAGGATCGCTTTGCAGCAGAACAACCAAATCGAGGAAGGCAAGCAGTGTCGCGTCGTTCTAGACTTCCAGGCCTCTCTAGACGCCGCCGATCACGATTCATTCGTGTCCGCTTGTAGCAGCAAGAATTGATGCTGTTCGCTCAATTGATGATAAATCGCTATATCACTCATTGACTGACTCCATTCGAAAGCTGACAATCACCTGAATATCTGAGACGACAGGCTCCGATCCGCACGTGGCCGGCTTGAATTTCCAGCGCTTCAACGTGTCGAGCGTGGCTTCGTCCATCGATTGGGCAGCCCTGCCAATAAGATAAATATCAGACACCGATCCATCTATGTGAACCGTCATTGCTACCGTTGTGTCGCCCATAAGCCTATTCTGACTGGCAGACTTGGGATACCGCGGATCGGGTGTGCTTATTGGGACTGCATGTTTCATGCCCGTGCATTGACGCCGCTCAATTGCACCCTTTGGCGGTGTTAGTAAGGCATCCTCGAATGCCGTCGCGCTCAAGCTCTCCACGTGTGCTGTGACCACCTTGCTTCCATTCACCAACAATTCGAGTTTGCGTGGGTAGCGATGCCCCGCAGAATCAATGTAATCGGCATACTGCTCTCGTCGCGATTCGTCTGGCGGTTCCTTCCAGTCGTCAGACAAAATGTCATGAGATGTGGAGTCTATGCAGATGTCGTGAGGTCTGCCTCTGCCATTGTTGCCTTTCACTTGCAAGCAAGTGATCTCAATGCCGTTCTCGGTGTGTTGCTTCTGTTTTCTTACAGTTAAGCTATCGGTAGATTGTGCGAACTGAAGCAAGCTGATGAGTTCGGTTACGCGAACGGCGTAAAAGGAAGGTTGCGACTTATGTAAAGCTTCTCGCCCTTACGGACTTCGACCTCCTGAAAGTCGCCCAAAGTGATTTTGCGCCACCACCGATCAGCTGCTGCCCACAAAAGCGTAAAGTGTCCTTCTGTAGGCACAGCCTGTTGTGCGATGAAGCCAACGTCCAGCCGAATTGGGCTGGGATTGTCGCGCATTATTTCTGCCTGCTGCTCGGCACTGGAGAGCAATCGTTGCCCGTCTGGATTACTGCTCGCACAAAGCGACTTAGGCAAGCAAAAAAGAAGAACGACAGCGGTCAAGCTCGGTACCTTCATGTGACGAATATGGTATCGCACGCTGTCAATGATCCGGCGCGACATGACGCAGCGTTTCAGGAAACCACTTTGTTGATAAACCGCTATATCACTCAATAAGCAGTTCAGGAAAGCGGGAGGCGAAAAGTTCCGAGGTCGCCTTGATTGTCAGAATCACTACCGCGACATGGCCTTGGAGTATCGCGTCTCGACTAGTTCTTTTCCGTGCAACCGAATTACCGGATCGGGCGAAAGAATGAGAAAACTATGCTCAAAGTGTGCGACGGCCTGTCCTTTGTTAGCACCCGCCGTGTAGTTTAAATGATCTTTCTGCAACGCCCAAGTGCCGAAACCACTTAACTGCATCCCTTCGTATCGGCCTGTCATTGCTCCTGAGTACAGCCATTTGCCCTGTTCTCGAAATTCGATCCGCCACGACTTGATATTTATCGTATTAGGGTTTTCGGCGCCGACCGAGATGAGTTCCCATGCGCCGATCAGACTAGGCGATGCAGCGGCCTGCGTGTCCGATGAGAACGGCGCACACCCAGCGATTAGGATTGTGCTGATGACAACGGCCCTTCTCAAAGTATTCATATTGTGTCAGCGCCTAGGGTGCTACATGCAACACTCTAACTGAGGAAGAACATCGTTGGCGATAAATCTCTATATCGCTCAAAAATGGCTCTTGCGCCTTGAGTCAATTCGCCTGTTCTCGACAACCGTGAAATCCTTCATTATCGTTAGGCGATGATTGGCGCATATCGGGTCTTCGTTGTACTTGATCGAGAATACGGCGACCGCCTTTCGTCTCTGGCTGACAACGAGCCGGTTTGGATCGTTGATACACCGACAAATCGCGCTGCGGCAAAGGCGGTTTGGGTTGCGCAACCGCATCGCGACCATCTGGATGGAATTACAACTTTTAAGGTACCCGACGACTGTCCGGCAGAAGATGCCTTCATTAATGAATTGCCGACTATCGACGTACATCACGGAGTTTATAGTGCTAATCCCCCATATACAGTAATTGAGGTGGTTGGCGCACAGATCAGCGCTGAAATACGAAATAAATTATCTCAGTTTGGTTTCGATCAATTCGAACCCACACACCACGGCTTTCGAGCCGTGCGTCCGATCCCAAGCGACTACTCGGCGGATCGTTGGTGAAAAATTGCGATATAGGCGGGTGGCCCACTTCTCATCACACGAAGGGTACCAAGTCCCTATATCCGAGCCCTAGGGGTGCCTAGGGGTGCCCCATTTCTCGCGTTCTTTGCGAGAAGTGGGGCTTTCCATGTTCATCCGTCACAGACACTTCAGAGATCCAGACTTACGATTCTGGAGTGCCTAAAGGTCTCAAAAGGTTCTATGGGAACGGCGACCTGCATTTCATCACTGCCAGCTGCTATCCATCGCCAGCCGTTGCTGGGGAGTGCGTGTCGAAAAGATTTATTCATGAAGGTCTTGGAACAGGTGCGCCGAGGCTATGATTTTGTGGTAGTCGGATACGTGGTGATGCCCGAACATTTTCACTTGCTGATCAGCGAACCGGACGGTCGTACACCCAGCTGTCATGTCTATCTTCCAGGTCGAGACCCGTGGGCGAATTGTCTCCCTCGCACCCATGCAACTGGCATCTGGTCTAAAAGCGCAATTGCACATAGTCTCTCGGGAAGAGAAAACGCCGCCCCAATAAGCCAGCGCTGGAATGTGCTTGGGATTGCAAAGGATGGCGGAGAGAGAGGGATTCTCTGCACACTCAATAAACACACGGCAATTCCGTTATTCTTCTTCAAGTTCCAATAGGGGCTTTGTCATTTTTCCATCAAAACTGGCATATTCAAACATCCCGATTTTACCCAAAATGGTAGCCAGTGGTAGCCACATTTCGAGTTCAACTGTGAAAGATGCAGCGCGGCAGAGCCCACATACATTCCTGTATTCGGCGCTGCGACAATCAACAAATCTGGCGAAAAACATGACCGGAGGGACCAAACCGTGCGCGTCGATCCAGTTGGGTTGTTGCCAACCGTAAGGGCATAAACCTGACTTTCTTCAGGTCTCCCAGCGTGACTTCCCGCATGAATTCATAGAAGGGATTTCGCGCACCATTAGCATTGCGCTTCGGCGACCATAGATAGCCGCCTGTGATCTCCTGCCGATATGTCTGGTTCTGGTCACCCACCAGTAGCACGTCGGGTTTCTCTCAGCAGAATGAAACGGTGCGTCTTTCAAACAGATATCCTAAACGAACCGTCGCATCCATCGCTAAGGGTGGTATCTAATCGATGCTCGGTCTGATTCCTCGCGGTGACTGTCATCGCTTCAAATTGGCGTGGCGGCGATTTGTCCGTAGGGCGGAGTTAGGGTTGGCTGGCGCGTTTCAGAGGCGCTGGAAGCTTTTTGGGCCAGCCTTACACGCCCTTCCAATTCCGAGCCGATTCGTCATGATGCGCTATTTTTCTGTCCGCCCGACTTGAAGTCCGCTTCGAGTCTTCAGCATTTCATATCTGTCAATGCAGGGTACCCTCGAATGCATCAAAAATATCTGGAATTCGGGCTGCCCTAGCGTGCGGGCGCTTGGCTGACTCATGCATAAGCGCGGTTCCTTGCTATGAACGGCATAAGCAATCAATTCGCAGTCGCCTCAGCTAAGGAAGGGAAAATCAGGGCTGCGCTTCGCAGCGCGACCTTCCAGTACGGTATGGCAATTTGGCATACGTGTTTTATCAGTTGGAGTTGAAAGCAGGAACAATCATTGGCGGAAGGGTAAAAGCTCGGACTTGCCGTCTCGACGGCATCGCAAATTGCGGAGTTGCTCAGCTACGCGGTCTGGATGCAACCGATCATATTCTATGCACCCATAGCGGATTTTCGCAGCTCCTGCGGTTCTTCGGGGAAAGGGTGAACTTCTGCGGAAGGGTAAGAATATTCTGGAATAATCTGCTTAATTTTTGCTCGGATGGGATTCGCTCCATCGACATATAAGGTAGCTCTAAGATCGTCCAGGCGAGCTTCCAGTTCGCCCCAGTCGCACGGCACATTGCGCGCCTTTTTGATCTTTGGGCATGATGTGTCGCCTACGACCTCTTCCGGATAGAACAACTCCTCGAATAATTTTTCTCCCGGCCGCATTCCTGTGAACTCTATTTCAACTTCATCTTCCTTCTTGCCGGAAAGCTGAATTAACGTTCGCGCGAGTTCCAGAATACTGACCGGAGTTCCCATGTCTAATACCAGGACGTCTCCCTGGTCCCCGATAGCAAAGGCCTGAAGCACCAGAGAAATGGCTTCGCGAATGGTCATGAAGAAGCGCTTCATTTCAGGATGTGTGATGGTCAACGGCCTGCCGGTGCGAAGTTGCTCCTGAAGCACGGGAATAACGCTTCCGCACGAGCCGAGTACGTTGCCGAAACGGACGGCAACACAACGCATTCTATGGCTGTGCCGCTGCGATATTATCAACTCGCCAAGACGCTTGGTTGCAACCATGGTGCTGGTAGGATTGACGGCTTTGTCTGACGAGATCAGAACAAAACCTTTGCAGCCGTTATCTTCAGCCACCTGCAAGAGATCAAGCAACGCAAAAACATTATTTCTCACTGCCGTCCCGACATTCAACTCCATCATCGGAACGTGCTTGTAGGCCGCTGCATGAAATACGACTTCTGGCCTATGCTCAATGAATAGTTTTTGCATCCGCTCGCTGTCGCCTACGTCAGCCACAACAAACACCTGCGGGCAATGATTCCGGGCGAGAGACAGCTCGCGCTCCAGGTAGAACATCCCCACAGGCGTTATCACTCATTGATTCCGAGGGTCTTTGGGCCAGAAACCGCTAGTATTGTCGCTGCCCTCGTCCCCGCTGAAGTGGACCCCAGTAGCCCCTGCAATGATTGCAACGACCAAGGCAACCATGGATACGATCACTCCTATACCAGTAGTGGATGCCATTAGGAAGACGAGACCTGCGATTCCGGAATCTGAATTTCCTTCCCATTCAAACATTCTGTTTGCAGCCCATTTTGGGGCAAGCATAACCTCAACCTCAGCATTTTCTGTTGGCTTCGGCTTCGAGAGATCTCGAAGCAAGCAACTTCCTGCGCGAGGAACAAGAAAAGGAAAACCAATGAAACACTCAAAAGAACTAGTAGAAGATGTTGATCTATGGTCGCTGATCGGCTCGATCATCGACGCTACGTAACCAACTTATGACTTGCACCTGAGTCAAACCGAGAGCGACTTCCTGCTCGCGCTGATCGAAGAACACACAGCGAGCAGCGCCGCCGAGATCAGGTAAGCCATTCGGTCAATCAGATGACTGGCGCTATGGAAGGTGAGGAGACAGCCAACTACTACGCACTTTCGGCCACTTAACTTCGCTGGCTCGCATCTGATAGAGCGGACCCATGACGCCGAGCGACCACTCTGAATCGTTAAGGACAAAAACCGGCTTTGTGCGCGTGCGCGGGGCGCGCGAGCACAATCTCAAGAACATTGATGTTGAGATCCCGCGTGATGCTCTCGTGGTTTTCACCGGCGTCTCGGGATCGGGGAAGTCGTCGCTAGCCTTCGGCACTCTATACGCGGAGGCACAGCGGCGGTATCTCGAATCCGTATCTCCCTATGCCCGGCGGCTCTTTCACCAGATGGGTGTGCCGGAAGTAGACGAGATAGACGGGCTGCCGCCCGCGGTGGCGCTGCAACAACAGCGTGGGTCGCCGACCACGCGGTCCTCCGTCGGAAGCGTTACGACGCTCTCCAACCTGTTACGCATGTTGTATTCGCGTGCGGGCGATTATCCGCCCAACCAGCCGATTCTTTACGCAGAATCGTTCTCGCCGAACACACCAGAGGGCGCTTGCCCGCGCTGCCATGGGCTGGGCCGCATCTATGAAGTGACCGAGCAATCAATGGTGCCGGATGATTCGCTCACCATTCGTGAGCGCGCCATTGCGGCGTGGCCTACGGCGTGGCAGGGGCAGAATCAGCGTGACATTCTGACCACGCTTGGATATGACGTCGATCGTCCGTGGCGTGAGCTTCCTAAGAAAGATCGTGACTGGATTCTATTTACCGATGAGCAGCCGGTTGTTCCGGTCTATGCGGGTTTCAACCGAGCGGAAGTGAAGCAGGCTCTCAAGCGCAAGGAAGAACCAAGTTACATGGGGACGTTCACCAGCGCGCGCCGTTACGTCCTGCACACCTTCGCCAACACCGAGAGCGCATTGTCGAAGAGGCGGGTGGCGCAGTACATGCTAAGCATCGAATGTCCGGTGTGTCATGGCAAGCGGCTGCGGCAGGAATCTTTGTCGGTGAAATTCGCAGGGCTGGACATCGCGGAAATGTCACGTCAGCCGTTGGAGAGGCTCGGCAAGATGATGCATCCCTACTCGGATGGGTCGGCGCGCACCACTGCCAAACTTGAAAAAGAGCACCCGGAAAAAGCGGAGGTGGTGCGGCGGATCGCCGAAGATCTTTGCGCCAGGCTCACGGTTCTGCTGGACCTGGGGCTCGGGTATCTCACGCTCGAGCGAAGCACGCCCACGCTTTCGCCGGGCGAGCTGCAACGCCTCCGATTGGCAACGCAAGTACACTCCAATTTGTTTGGCGTAGTCTATGTGCTCGATGAGCCTTCTGCCGGATTACATCCGGCGGACACCGAAGCGCTGTTACGAGCGCTCGATAGGTTGAAGGGAGCCGGCAATTCGCTATTCGTCGTCGAACACGATCTGGATGTGGTGCGACGTGCCGATTGGATCGTGGACGTCGGCCCGGCCGCCGGGGAACACGGCGGTGCGATTCTCTATAGCGGAACACCGGCAGGGCTCAAACTCGTCGAGCAGTCACAGACGCGCCGCTATTTATTCAACCCACCACCGCTGCCTAAACGAACACCACGTACGCCTGCCGGCTGGCTGAAGCTCAGCGGTGTGACTCGCAACAACTTGCACAATGTCCATGTCCAATTTCCAATCGGCGTGTTCACCGTGATGACGGGAGTTTCCGGCTCAGGTAAGTCGAGCCTGGTGAGCCAGGCGCTTGTGAAACTGGTTGCCGAAAGGCTCGGACAGAAGCTTTCTTCGGAAACGGAAGAGAGTGGAGAACTGGAGCGCGAGGTTCCCCTCACGCTCGACGGCACAATCATGTCGGGCATGAATCTCATCAAGCGCCTGGTTGTTGTCGATCAAAAGCCGATTGGGCGTACGCCAAGGTCGAACCTCGCCACCTACACGGGATTGTTCGACCACGTACGCAACCTGTTCTCTGCAACCAAGGAAGCGAGGGCGCGTCGCTACGGCGCCGGACGTTTCTCCTTCAATGTTGCACAAGGCCGCTGCGAGACCTGCAAGGGAGAAGGTTTCGTGATGGTCGAGCTGCTCTTTCTCCCCAGCGTTTACGCGCCATGCCCGACCTGCCATGGCACGCGCTACAACGCGAAGACGCTGGAGATCAAGTACCGTGGCAAGAATATCGCCGAAGTGCTCGGGATGACCGTGGACGCAGCTTCCAAATTCTTCGTCGACGATGCGCAGACCAGCCGAGCCCTGCACGTACTGCAAGAGGTCGGGCTAGCTTACCTGCGACTCGGCCAGCCTGCAACCGAGCTATCTGGTGGCGAGGCACAGCGCATCAAGCTTGCGACGGAATTGCAGCGCGGGCAGCGCGGCAATACGCTCTATGTCCTCGACGAACCGACAACAGGCTTGCATCCCGCGGATGTCGAACGGCTAGTTACGCAACTGGATGGGCTGGTGCAGTCAGGCAATACGGTAATCGTCGTGGAGCACGACATGCGAGTCGTGGCCGCGAGCGATTGGGTCATCGATATAGGACCTGGCGCCGGGGAGAAGGGCGGTCTCGTGGTGGCGGAGGGTACCCCTGCGGATTTGTCGACGGCGCCGCAAAGCCGTACCGCTCCGTACCTGGCCAGTTTCCTCGAACGCGTGGGAGAAAAGGTAAGTGCCACGGAGGAGGCAGCTGCCATCGCTTAGCAACGGGTTCTTCTGCACTATGTTCCTTCGGACGGCGTACAGTGTTTCGCTGTGTCAACGTGGATGTATTTAAGAAATTGAGCCGGAAACGTCTCGTGATGATTTGTCCGATCTTTTGCATTGGTGCAGCTGTTTCTGGTGAGTGAGACGCCCTTCGCTACCTGCTGGAACTCGGCGCTAATCCAAATGACAAAGAACATGGGGACTCCTCTGCATTACACTCCTCTCTGAATCGCCTGCATGTTTTCGATCTGTACGGCACTAAGCAGCTCAAATCTAAATACGCTGTGTCGAAAGCGCTTGAATGCGGTGTCACAGGGTGCGAAATGGAACCCAGAGCCACTATGAATACCAGTTCGCCGAGCGTTGCCGCAAGGCGGGGCTGCTGGTATCGAACTCACCGCTCTGGAGTGTAATAGCGGCGTTCCGTAAGAATTGCGACTTTGGAGCTGCGCTAAGTGACAACGAAAAATGCAACGGCTAAGGATAATTAGGACGCAAAAAAGCATGAGGGAGTTCTCTCATCTTTTCACCGGACGGAAATTATGTTTATTTCCGTAAAGCTGGCATCAGCACGCAGAGCGAGTGGGATCTGTATCGGACTCCAGTGCTTGGAGGTACGCCGCAGCTCATTCTCCGTGATCTCGATACCGGCATTACATTCTCGCCCGACGGACAGCGCGTCGCTTATGCTCGTGCCAATGATCCAGAGGTTGGCAAGTATCTTCTACTGACCGCCAATTCCGATGGCGGCGACGAAACCATCCTGCAAATCGCTCCCGACACGTCAGACACTCTCCCTCGCTATATGACTTGGTCCCCGGACGGCAAGCGAATTAATTACAGCGTCTTCACTCTCGGAGATGTGCTGGGCACAATCAAGTCGTTCGAGGTTGCCGGAAAGCAAGTCGAGCCGTTGGCCTCATTCAAGAACCACTTGGTGTTCGAGGTGGAATGGCTGCCGAACGGCCAATGGCTTCTTGCCAGGTACAACCAGAAAGGCCCGAGTTACCTGCGTTCGCAAATCGGCATGATCTCTCATGCCGGAGGGCAAATCCAGCCCATCACTCGGGACACGAACACCTACGACACACTCACCGTTTCTGCCGACGGCAAAACTGCTGCCACCGTGCAAGTAAGGACGACGAACAGCGTTAGCCTGATTGCTAACGCCAGTTCGAATGTAAATACCCAGGCCCAACCGTTACCGCAAGCCGAGGGTGCGCAGTCCATAGCCTGGACAGCAGATGGCAAGCTGCTTCTTTCTGCCGGACAAAGCCTGCAACGGATGAACCTGGGCGGCGAGCAGCCATCAACAATCGTCAGTGATCCTAACTCCTGGATCCTGGACATGGCGAGTTGTGGCGATCGCTACATCGTTCTTGCCTGGGCTTTTCACGGAGGCACGAACCAGCTTCACCTCTGGCGGATCAATCCCGATGGCTCAAACCCGACGCAACTCACCAACGGAACTTTTGATCAACACCCGATATGCTCTCCGAATGGAAAATGGGTCTACTACTACGACACCGCCGGCCCACACTATCTTAGAAGAGTACCTCTCGAAGGGGGACAAACTGAACCCGTGCCGGCGAGCGACGTTAAAGGCATGTACCGGTTAGGCGCAGGTCAGGCTATTTCGCCGGACGGAAAACGGCTCATTTTCAATGCACACGTAAGTCTTCCCGAGAGTCCACAAACGGCCTCTAGCAAATTAGCTCTCCTAACTCTCGACTCAGGTTCTCAGCCCTCTCCCGCCTTGCTTCAACCCGATCCCCGGATAGCTACCGGTGGCGAGAATGGGTTTACGAACGCGATAACTTTCACTCCCGATGGAAAATCCGTGGCATACATCGTTCGCGATCAGGGCGTTGACAACATTTTTGTGCAGCCGCTCGACGATTCGCGTGGATACCAGATCACCAACTTCACCTCTGAACACATTGCCGAATTTCACTGGTCGCCCGATGGAAAGATCCTCGCCGTCGCCCGCGCCCAGAACACTTCCGACGTGGTCCTGCTCCAGGAAAAGTAGTCGGTCGCAAATTCAAGGGAAAAATGTTTGCGAGAGATTCAGAGCGGATGACGGGCAACTCGGAAGTCATGTCTTGTGGGCGGCCGGTGTGCCAGATTTGCGTTGCTTCGAACGGGGACTTCTCGACTGACTGTCGGTAAACATGTCATCGCCGAACGGCTTCTTTGACAGTTCGGCTTAGAGAAGCGACGCTGACTGACATCCCATCAGTCGGTCGGCAGAAATACTCCTCAGATTGCTTCAAGTAACTGTGCTGACGGTGTGCCCCAGCCTTGCTCCAATGCTCCAATTAGCGCGCTGATGGAACAGCAAACCGCGTCTCGAAAGGGCGCCGTGACGGACTCCCCTGACCTGCGCAGTAGCGGCCTTGACGCCACAGACTTACAAGCAATTAAGTCTTCGATTGTAGGGCACATAACTGACCTAATGCTGCTCCTTAAGTCTGGCGATGGAACTGGAGCTGACTTGCCATACACCAAGCCTGGCGGATGTTCTCTACCGGAGTTGTATCGTGCAATGCTCACGCAAGCCATGCGCAGTGCGATGAGAAAATTGCCGATAGCTTTGCTGCGCATCGTCTCCTTCCTGGGCATTCATGCGGCCAGAATAAATACAATGTGGTCATTGCTCTCGATCTCACCCAGTCCGAAGCAGAAAGGGGACCTAATTGCCAAAGCGAGTTTCAGCAGAACGTCGGTGCGGTTACAAGACAACTAGCCTTGGTTCCGGCAGACCCGCGCCACGGTCATAGGCATAACTGATGCAAGCTTCGCACGACCGTACATCTTGATCTCTGCGTGGGTTTCTCCGGTGCCGGTTATTTCGGAGAATGACTAAACTCGGCAACGCCGGAATGGATGTCAGTCAGTCTGGCAGTCGGAATCTGCAGCCAAGATTTTCTCATACCGAAGTTATCGGTGCATTCTTTCTTGCGAGTGAGCTGTTCAAACAAACACCAGGTAGCGAAAAGGTACTTGTAATATTTTCCGGCATGCGGAATAGTGCGTCTGGGCTTGACCTTGAGACCCCAGCAATAGTCCCAAGTATTTAGCAATTCATAAGGGCGCCAGATTCTGGCCGAATTAAAAGGCGTTCAAGGATACGCGCTCGGCGTCGAGTCGATTCGGAACGGCTGGGATGCGTGAAATGCGCGAAGGTTTTGTCCCGGCGAGGAAAGGCGATGGGCCGCTGATGCGGACGAGCTAGCAAGAAGAAAGAGCCGAGAGGGGCATACTGAGCAAGCAAGTGCTCTGCTGGAGGAGAGTTTCTTGCGAAGCTCGGCTCTTTAGGACGTTTGAGTGGTTCAACTTACGCTTACGTTGTCTGGCGGTCGCCAACCCGCTGGTACGTTAGCCCAAGGAAAAGGGGATGGAGGTAAGAATCTTGCATCCATCTGCAACGTCCCAAAGCCAACCAAATGTTTATCAAACCACATCGGAAGGCGAGGGCCGGATGTTGACGATAGCCGTCCAAATCCGAAGGGGAAGGACGGGGTTAGTTGGAACGTCCGGCCTACTGAATTAAGTAACATTGATGACAAGGCTTCGAAAGCCCGACATCCCGGATGGAGTCCACAGAACCATGAGGGTGATTTGCCCGCATTGCGCTTTCCTATTGCGGGCAACCGACGTTCTAACGCTCGATTCTGAACACCTGCGCTGTAAGTTTTGCGATGGAGTTTTCCTTCCGCGTTGGGATCCCGATGCGCGCGATCCTACTGCGATAAGATAACCCCCAATCACTCAACGTGCGATCCGCTTATTCTTCCATCTTCATCGGGGTGATCTGCCCGAATTGCTCAGTTTTCATTGAGTACAATACTCTGACTGAGATATTGCCGGATTGCGAAAAGAGCTGCCCGCAATGCAGCAACGCATTTTTGGTCGTAAATGGCGCAAGTAAGCCCCTGAAGAGCGCCCGCGCGGATCAAAAGTATAAAGCGTTTCGCCGTCGCAAGCTCCCATTCGACTAACGCCGCTCACCCCGTAAGTGCTTATTGAACCGCAAGCACGCTTTTTCGCGAAAAAGATGCCAAGCAGCCCTATGCCAATTAAGCTGAATGTGCCGAGCTCGGACACGATTTGGCCAGCGAAGTCGGATGTGGCCTGCAGAATGTGGCCTTGCGAATCAATGGTAAATGTGCCATTCACATTTAGCCCTCCCGTTGTGGCTGGATTGGTAAAGGCCTCGAAAAATTCAATGTTATTACCAGCCTCGATCGGAAGATCGCATTGAACGTTCCCTTGAACAGCAGTGCACCGCTGGTGTCAGTAATAATTACCGTTGCGCCGTCGGCTCTAAGACAGTCGGTGCCGCAAATTCCCGAGAGTAGAGTTCCGCCCGAGATGGCAATAGTACCGAGGTCGCCGCCGCAGATTCCACCCCCATTGAAACAGTTGATACCTGTAAGGGTCATGGACGTGGTCCAAGTGGAATTGAAGGTTCCTGACGCATCTCCTTCGCCCGTATAAGAAAAGGGAATTGGGTAACTGTCGGCAAATGCCGCCGGCAGCACCAAAACTAAAGACAGCGGCAGAAGGATCACAGCAAGCAATTTCCGTTTCATAGGACACCCTCTCTGTTGCCGGGGGGAACCATGTACTTGCGGGAATCGGCTGTCAATACGGTAATGTCCCGATGTGCAAAGGATTTCACACAACCGCGAGGTCGGGCACTCCTGCCAAAGCGGGGATCGTTCTCAATTTTCTAAAGCTAAGGGCCGGGAGAATCCCCACTTCAAGGAGTTTCGTGTGCATCCCGGCCCACCCTCGATCAACTACTCCTGTCACTTTGCCATAAGCCCGCGAGGCGTCGGTGAAAAAAAGAAAATCTGTTACGAAATCAGAACATGGGCTTCTATGTTTGGAGGAATAATAATGTGCGGAATCGCACAAATCCTATGGTAATATCCGCAACGCAGGCTTTCAAACCTTTCCCCGACGCAGTAAGAAAGGTTCGCGGGGAACGAGTGGACTCGGGGGAGGTTCTACCCGTTCCCGCTGAAAATACCTCGCTGCAATCCTACCGTATCTGCAGACGCAGAAAAACTGCCCGGTGGCAAGACCCGCTTCCCCAAGGAAACGTGCACGAGGCGCAACTGCTAAATTCGGCACTAGGAAATAAAAACGCCCATCAGAAGTTTTGCTGATGGGCATTTTTGGGGGCCCTTACATCGTGTTCTATGTAAGGCATATTCGCAGCAATCGGCTCTAAGCTAAAGATCACCGATGTAATAAGGCGAAAAGTTGAGCTACGCGATCTTCCGTGCGTGTGGGTGAGCCTTGCGGTATACGTCCAGCATTCGGCCGTCGAAACGCGAGCATAGACCGTGGTTGTTTCGAAGCTCTCATGCGCAAGCTGGAGCGCTAGTGCATGGAGCGGAGCGTTATTGTTGTGCATGTGGGTAGCGGGCATGACGCACTGCGTGAGGATGGAAAGGCGGCAGGCCGTTTGCCACGACCACTCGCTTAACGTCCGACGCTGCGAACGTCTAAGCGCTCCGGCGGCTTCTGCTTGCGGAGCTTTTGTCCGGCACCTTTGCATAGATGTCGAGCGCCTGAAATGCCCGAAGTCCGGCTGCGCTACTTCCGTTTTATTCGTAGATCAGTCAAATACCGAACTGGCGAGTTGCAGAACACGCAATGAACTTCCTGAACCTCTTGCTTTGCGCTGATCGTGAGCTGCTTCTCAGAAATCGAAAAGGATCTTAGGCAATCGGTGCAGGTAATTACGACGTAACCCGATGCATTTCGCGGTATCCACACGGGAGCCTTGTCGGGTTTTTCAATGTGTGGTCGGATCGGTCCGGATTCGAGAAGACGAGCGATATTGGCGAACAACTCCTCGGGCGCGTAATGACCTTTGCTGAAATACAAATCCGCAATCAGGCCAGTCGGCATCGTGCCATTGTATTGCCCAGTGATTGCAATGACGGGAATATGGGGAAATCGACGCCTGACCACCGACAGAAACTCGAAGCCGCTCATGTTCGGCATTGACAGGTCCGAAATGATGAGATCGGGGAGCGAGTGCCGCAATTCAACCAAGGCCTCGAAGCCATCTCCTGCAGTCCGAACTTCGTAGCCTTGATCCGTTAATATCAGCTTCGCCGTTTCGCGGATGAGGGGCTCGTCACGACCACCAGAATGCGATACTTGAATCCCGTTTTGGAATGCTCTGTCATCGAACAACGGCGATTCTAGCACTCGGCGGCAGATCATGACGGCGATTGTGTTCGGCTCAATAGCGTCCGTGTCAATTGTTAAGCAACATGCAGCCCCTCGATGGATGAAATACGCACTTCACTGTACTGCAAACTGCTGCACTGATGTGGCAACATATTGGCACCCTTGCTTGGAGTAATATGCGCCTGGAATCGTTGAACCAGTCACAGGAAGCATTGGACGATGCTCTTTACGATTTAGAAAATACCCGCTTGACGCGGCCCGACGATCCAAAGTTGTCGGAATTGAAGGCCGACATTCGCAGAGCAATCAAACATCCGCGAACCGGAAAAGCGGCAAAGCTTCGCGTTAGAAAGGATCCCATTAGAAAGGATCCCATCCCCGGCTGAAAAAATCCAAGTCTAACGCCCGTCCGCGACACCCCAAGTTCGGCGTCGCTGACTCAAACATAATCCACCCTGTTGCCCCTGACAAAAAACTCCGAAGCAGCGATAATGCGAATGGCCTAATGAGCGTTGCAAAGCCCACTCTTCGAGTAGTCAAATGGCTTAGGTCCACGCCTGCTATTGCGGTGTGCACGTTCTGCAGCCGGCAATTTAAAGCTCCCCTGACTGCACTCAGTCGAACGAAAGATGCTCAGCAAAACCTCCTCGAGCAGTTCAGCAGGCATCAGTGCAAGCGAGAACTTCAAGTCTCCTCTGCTGACAGTCTGGAAGCGTGACTGAAGGGCTCCTTAACCTCGCTTCCACGCCGCTCTCAAGCCGAGCGGAACAGAAAATTTCCTACCAAGTCGCGAAGAGGGACGTGACAAAGTACGCCAACGAACCGACAGATGCGCTTTCAATCCTCTAATCTACAGGCTGTGGCAAAGAAGAAGACTCCACCACAAATCAAGTCCAAAAATATTTTGGATTATCCCGCCAGCATGTCACAGTACGAAAAGGAAAGCCAATGGGCGGAAGCGATCCTCGCAGAGCAGAGACAAATAGACGAACTCGAAAAACTTTTAAAAAGGTAAAACAGCCATTCCCTACCCTGCGGGTAATCTCACAAACAGCAGCAGCCAAAAAAACAAACAGAGAACGAGAACGGCAGTTATTTCGTACTGAATGCGGCGAATGCAAAGCATCTACTACTTGCTGACCATCAAGCTGCGGTAAACAGTCCCGCCTTTTATCTGTCCCACCTGCGAACCGCAACTCGCGGAGAGTTGGCCCGAGACAGTCCATTAAAGCGGCTTTCATAATCGGAGTTGCACACTTAACCCACGATCAGCTCAGACCTTAAATGCCCCGCCGTAGCGGGCGCAGCTGCCGCCGATGCAGACGAACTAGTGGCGAGAAGGCTCATCTTCGAGACGGCAATTGTTCAAGAGCTAATTGGGGCGCCGGCTAAGGGCAAGGCGCTTAGCGACCGCTTTCGCTTTGGCAACCTGAATCGTTCTGAGACTAAGGAGGCGGGAAGGCTTTGGCTTCGGTTTTTGTTTAAGCTCTCGCGGCATTGTGGGGTTACGAAGATTGGAATGAAGGCCAGCATCTCAGGTCGAACGATTTGCTGGCCCTTCTGGACGGTGCCCAGCCAGCCAGCGGGCTCCGCCGAGGCCTCTCGTGAAAGGGGTCGTCTAGAATCATGCTCCCTTCCTAAGGACAAAAGCAAGGAAGCTGCTGACCGCCAATAGGCGAAGGATACTGATCGCATTCGTAGGGAACTTCGGGCAGCATTTCAAGAGAGCGGGAAGTTCTCGCACGGGCGCCTCGAACGGTCGGCACAGCCCGGCAGAAATCGCATGAATCACGGCTGGCTTCGGACATGGTTTGTTAATGTGAGATGCTGCTCGACATGCAGCGCGGCACGGTAGTAGGAAAGAGCGAGCTCGACGGTGCGGATGTCATAAGCTATGCGATTGTCGATCCATCAGCGTTCTCCGTCCCTCCATCAAATGCTGATTAAGATCCAAAAGCTTCTGTTCCAAACTGGAGATGTTGCTCTGAGACACTCCACTAAAGTGCAGCTTTGCAAAGTTGTCGAGACGCCTCGGAGCGAGAAACAATCGGAGCCGAAATTATGAATCGGAGATGAGCAGGCGAGACAGGCTGAAACCTCGCATTAACGTCGCCTTGGAATAAGCTGACTGCGATAAGATAACCCCCAATCACTCAACGTGCGATCCGCTTATTCTTCCATCTTCATCGGGGTGATCTGCCCGAATTGCTCAGTTTTCATTGAGTACAATACTCTGACTGAGATATTGCCGGATTGCGAAAAGAGCTGCTCGCAATGCAGCAAAGTCTTCTTGGTTGTCGATGGCGCAGGCAAGCCACTGAAGAAGCGCCCGCGCGGATCAAAAACATAAAGGGCCAGGGGAACCCCACTTCAACGAGTTTTGGAATGTTCAACTCGCGAGGGCAAGGCGGGAATATCCCGCAGGTGTCGCCTTAGCCTCAACGACCAATCTGCCCTCCGGCTCGCTGACCACAACGTCGATAAAGCTGGCTCGTTCGAGTGCGAGCTTGAGGCCTCGAATCGTTTGGAACGACTCGACCCTGCCATTCGGAAATCCGACCGTCTTACCGCTTAGGTGAAAGATCACTCCATTTGCTAAGACGTACAGCCGATATAAGCTCGCTACTGGATGTGGGATAGCATTACGCAGTTCTTTTGTGGTGAATCGCAAATTGTGGACACTCATAAATAAGGAGCCTCCGGGGATGAGCACGCGCCTGATTTCCGACAGGGCGAGGGGAATGTTCGTGTACGGGATGGCCAAGGTGGAGACCACTCGCTCAACGCTGGAATCTGAAAAGGGCAGAGACTCCGCGCGGCAGCATAGAAAATGGCGCTCAGGATATCGCCGCTTGGCAATGCGAAGCGATTCAAGGTTAATGTCAACCCCAATGACCGAGTCCTGCGCTAGTAGACCCGCTCTCCTCAGGGGAACGCCGATCCCGCAGCCTACATCGATAATGCGCACAATGCGCGCCGCGTGAGAGCCATGTGCGCTCGCGGGCTAGCGGGAAATCACTTCCAGGGTATTAGATGATCCAGCTTACCTCGCGGACTCAATTGCTTGCCTGGCATGCCGCCAGGGACGCGCGGTTTCGGGCGGTTGTCTCCCGCTGTTGCCCATCGGGTCTTTGGCTCAGAACGGATCGCACTACGACAACAAATACCGCAGCCACCATGTCAGACGCAACTTCGGATTGCGTGGTCGGGAAGAAACAGTGTTGGATACTGCTCAGCTCATCGACTCCCACCATTCAGCAGCTTTCCGTTGGTTGGGATGGCAGCGTCGTACGCGAAGGATGCTGGCTTCGATGTTCTCGGCTGATTTCAGCTGTGCAGGTTGCCCTTCCGAGTTTGACTGTACTTTGATCGCTCACGAGAATTGCTGCCTCATGCTCTACAACCTACAACTCGGAATCTTGGCGTCCGTACTGTCGTGCCTGTTAGCAATCGTTTTATCCTTCCGGCGACGCTACTGAAATGACCCTTCCGCATCGCTACTCTGTAAAATCGCGGGTCTCACACGCAACGGTCCGGCTCTTCATGCCCTCCAATTGCCCTGAGCGTGGGGCATGGCGAGACATTAGCTTAATGCACTGCTTCTGCCGATTTGCGATTTCCTGTAGCAAGGGAGCCGCTTATAAAGTTGGGTACTGCTCCCGACACTTCTCCCACATCCGACCACAAATTCAACTCCGTTATTTTCAGAGTGGCACTTATCGACGATTTTCCACACAGGCGTGATCTGCACACTTCGATTCGGAGTTATCAGTGTGCAGGTGGCATCGTGAAAATTTCTATAGTTCGTTCGCGCCTTATCAAACATCAGTTGTAACGGGAGTACACAATGGCTGAAGATGATATTGGAGCGGCTTATCTCACTGACATGCTACGAAACTTCCGCAGTTACAAAAAACTTGCGGAAGAGGCTCTGGCGCAAACCAGCGATGACGATATATTCCGGTTGATTGATCCTGAAGCGAACAGCATTGCCATTTTGATAAAGCACATGGCAGGAAACATGCGTTCGCGCTGGACGGATTTCCTAACCACAGACGGCGAAAAACCTGATCGCCATCGAGATCGGGAGTTCGAAATCGAACGTGGTACAATTCGCGCTCAGGTGATCGAGTGGTGGGAGAGCGGCTGGCAATGCGTGTTCGACGCGATTACGCCGCTGCAAAGCAGCGATCTTGGGCGGACGGTTTACATCGCTAGCCGCGAGCACACCGTATTGCAGGCGATCACCCGCCAATTGCCCCACTACGCTGGTCACGTCAATCAAATCGTGCTGCTGGCGAAACATTTTCGCGGTCCAGAGTGGAAGTCGCTGAGTATCCCGAAGGGCCAGTCTGAAACCTACGCCAGGCAATTCGAGCAAAAACATGCCGCTCGGTCAGAGGCGAAGTAGTAGGATGACTCACGAATTATGTCCCAGTCGACCACCGACGCCGCGCGGAAATTCGATTCGAATCGCGCCGCTGAACATCAGGTTCAAAGTCGAATCGCTCTGGCTGGGTACGAAGCGTGTCACGAGCTGGCCGCGTGTATGCTGGCCGCCGTCCTCGGTAGTGGGAGTTCCGCGCAAATCTTGGTTGCAGGAGCAGGAGGTGGAGGTCAGGAGCTTATCGCCTGTTCGCAATTGGAACCGGAATGGCGTTTCGTCGCCATTCCGAATGTCGTCGCCATTCCAAAATTGCGGTTGATATGCAATTTGAAATCGTCGAACTGATCCGAGTAGAGCTTTGCCATTTCCCGGCCTTCGTCGTCGCCAAAACTCTGGACAAACCAGTCAGTCGGGATCGCAAACTCGGCTAGCAGCCTGTCGAGTTTCTTAGCGTCTTTCTTCGACCACGCGGAAAATAGTGCCTGGTATTGTTGGTTGTATCCTGCTGGCGAATTAGGGAGACTGAGAATCCCGGCGGCTCGATCACGTTTAGCCGCACTCGCAGGGCAGGTCCAAAGCATTCCAAGCAAAAAGAGAACCGGCCATAAGCGTCGCACGCTCTGTTTCTAGCACAGACAACACGTGAATTGACGATAAATCTCTATATCACTCATTGACCTGACCCCGAGGGAAGCGAAGGAAAAGCGCACGCTTGCGATAACGCCTGTTTTCAACAGTTACGTAAGTAAGCTGAAGGCAACGGCAAAAGCGGTGTCCAATAGATTGCGGGCTCGGGACTCTCAGCGGTTGTCCAATCCCGTGAATCGAACGATCTCGTGGCCAAACTTTTGCAGCACGCGTGGATTCACCAAGCCTTGTGTTGTTTGACTCTGGCGTTGGGTATAGTGTCTCAAGCGCAACAGCAGGAATCGGGCGGTTCATTTCTGGGGATACTCGCTTACCCGTTCTACACCTACCTATTTCCTCAAATTTCTCGGAACAAACTCTTTTTTCTCATGGCGTTGTTGCTGGCGTTGATTTTGTTCATCTTGACCCTTGCGTTGTCATGCCTGCGACACGCCAGAGCCGCATTGCTCTTGCTGGCAGGCGTTGTAGGCGTGGCTGCGTATCCTGTTGGCTGCTTGTGGAATCGTTGGTTTTGGATGCGGTTAGAACGCATCAACTTTCTGTGGCTTTGCCTTGAATGTGTATTCGCTGTAGGTGCCGCCGTGGTGTTCTATTTTCATCGGCCTCGGAGCAGTATCAAGTGGCTGGCGCTAGGAAGTCTCGCTGTTCACTTTTGCATTTGGATTGGCTGGTCGGGAGGTTTCAGCGACGCCGTCGAACTAGCCCACGCCTACGGTCTCGCCTACGGAGGGTCGTGGGTAGTTCTGTTCGAATCCCTTCTTTTGCCCGTCCTAAGCGTTCTTGCCAGTGTCTCGTGGGGAGCGTTCGTCTCGAACGGATACGAGACAAGAATGGTTTCAATCTCTCCAGTCAACTGACGATAAATCCCCATATCACTCATTGACACTGAAAAATGCGAATGGAAAGCGCATGCTTGCGTTATCGCCTGTTTTCGTCAACTACGTTGCTCGTGGAACCGCTGGAACTGGCAGAACATGTCCCGGCAGTATTTCTGCGGTCCGAAATAGCGCGGTGCAATCAGCACCATACGAGGGATTGACTTCCAACACCCTAAGCCCTCGTTCCTGTGCCTCCTTGAGGAACTGGTGCGCTTTTCCTGAGTCGGAAAATTCGTAAAGCTGCTGAATGTGTTCAGTCTTCAGCTCGCCCGAATCAATGAACACAACATCAAGAACGATGTTTCCAGCCCTGAAGTTCGATACGTCAATGCGTTCAACGTCCTTCAGGACAAGCGTTGACCGCACGCCTGTGTCCGTCCGAAGAAACAAATAAGCGCTCTTGTTTTCCGAGATCCAGAGACCGTCGAAGAAACCGTCATGCATGTCTGGAAAATCATCCATCCTTGTATTTTCATACAGTGAAAGGCTACGTGGCGATAAATCTCCATATCCCTCATTGACCCCGATTTTGGCGAAGGAACTTGCGCTATCGCCTGATTTCGTCAACCATGGTTGAGTGGGCCACCAGACTTACGCTGCAAGCCCATGGTCCGCATGAGCCATCTGTATGCGAGAACGGTCAGTAGTCCTCCGCACACTCCAGCGACCAACAGTACGACGAAGAGGCCGGGCACAGCAACGCCGTGCAGCTCACCAGCTCCATCACCGAACACCCGCCCGTAAGCGACAGCACTGACAGCGGAGATTGGCACAGCCCCGATTACGAATAGAGCGACATTGGCGTGTCCAGGGCGGAGGTGGGGAATTAGGGCCAGCACAGCCGCACCGACGCAGGCGAATATCGTGCAAGCGATCAAAAAACCAACCAGCGGAATCAGCATACCTTTGCCTCGCTGCGTACCTTTGCGGCGCAGTGTATCAGCACAATTGACGATAAATCGCTATATCGCTCATTGACTGCAAAAAGCGAATGAAAAGCGCTCATCAATTGTGAGCGGCCAAATGACGAATTAGGCTCAGCCATAGCGAAATTCTCCTTGACTGTTACCCGAAACAGAATAATCTCCTCAGGTATACCAGCGGCATACTAACCGCCGGAAAGAGGGAAAAAATGTCAATTCTTGCATGGATCCTATTGGGTTTACTTGCCGGCTTCATCGGAAGCAAGATCGTGAACAAATCGGGGGAAGGCGTTATCGTTGACATCCTTTTGGGGATTGTCGGGGCGGTTCTTGGCGGGTGGTTGTTTAACCGCTTCGGCGCAGCAGGAGTGAATGGACTAAACCTGTACAGCTTACTAGTCGCTGTAGTGGGTTCAGTGGTGTTCCTGGTTATCTATCACGCAATCCGCCGGGTATAGTAATAGCGCGGTGTGCCCTTTCCCCAGTCGCCAAAGTGCTGACTTCACGCGTGCCGAGTCTGGCAGCCTTCGATGATTGGTGAAACATCGCCATATCACTCATTGACGTGGGAAAGGGGAATAGAAAGCGCACAGTTGTGATAACGCCTGTTATCAGGATTGAATGGTGCATCGAATGGCGACGTCGCTGAGAATCGTTGAATTGTGAAGATTAAACACCTGCTTGCAAGTCTTTTCCTGCTGATGACGCTGTTGGTCATCCAAGACGCTTCTTCGCAAAACCCTGAGGTGAACCTGACGTGAATTGTTCTGTCTTCGATCACCGCTGTTCTGAAAGACCAGCTCACGATGATCTGCTCTGCCGCAGCTCTGATTGGGCTCTGGATTCAGGAAGAAAAACGTATCTGCTCGTTGGCGACAAATCCACTCTAGAGAAGTTGGACGTAAACGTGTCGTCGTCACGGGAGTGCTCGAAGAGGAGCGTGTGGTCGAATACGGTACACGATTGGTCCGCCGTAAGATTGTGATCCGTTCCATCGCTTCCAGTGAGCTAACCAAAGACTCGAATCGGGAACGATAGGTCAGCTAAACTACCGCAACTTCCCGCGAAGCACGGTGATTGAACCGGCGGGTACTGTGTACATGCCGGCAGGCGTCGCGGCAATCTTGGTGTTCTTATCGTCAGCAGGGGTGTTGCAATACTGCAGGAGAGCAATAGATCCGACGAAGGGATGTCTGGCGCGCTTGGCATCATCGATGACGAGACGAACTGGGTGGGCTGCATCCAAATCGTGGTTAATCAGCATTAGCGACCAGTTCCCGTCGGGACGTTTGACCATGTATGAGGTAACTACAGTCCGGCCGGCAGCGTCCTTAAGGTCCGCTGATGCAGGGAAAATCTTGTTCGCTCCCGCCTCGTGCTGCAACCATTCGAAATTGATGATGTGCGCGGAAGAATACGGAGTATATGTCGGAGTGCCATATGCCCCGCCGCCATCGGAGCCAGAGTCAGGACTGAGAATCCCGTGACCGGCGGCGCCGTTATTGATCGCGGGACGATAGAACGCTGTGCCGCCCTGTTCAAAGAATGTGCCAAATGCGTCGCATTCCCAGATGGCGAGGCCAGTCACGCCCAAGTAGCCGGGTCCGCTTCGCCCCGCTATGATTCCACTCTCGGAGATAATCAGCGGCACGTGGGCGGGGACGCCGTCCTCACGCCACATGTGCACGATGTGCTTCATGATTCCAGGTTCCATGTAAAGCGACGCCCAGTCGTTTGGTGGAACAAATCCATTGATCATGAGTGGGTAGTGTTCGAACGACATGAACGCGAGATCCTTCAGATGTCCGTGGGATTTCAAGTAATCGACGAATCGCTCCATCCAGGAGGTTCGTCCCTCCTCGTCCGGCCAGAGAGTGATGTCTTTATCGACGCCTTCGAAAACCGGCCCGCCCAATTTGGCGCTAGGGGTAAGCTTGTGGACTGCGTCCGCCACTTGAATGTAGATGGCGCCATAATCTTCCGGCGTCATGTGCTTGCCGTCACACTCTTCGCCGACTTCAATTCCGACTACTGAATAACCGCGCTTGTGAATGTAGGAAACTTCATTGGCGCAATCTTCCGGAGTGTCATAGATCGCCGCACATGCAACGAGCGCCGCATGGCCCATGGTCAATCCGCTGGTAAAGAAATTGTCCATGCCGTTGTATTGATCGTGGCCTCCGGTAATCAGGTTGTCGGCCTGGTGCCAGGGATCGATGGAAGAAGCGAAGAACGATCCGGCCAAGTCTGCCTGCGAACCGGCGATTACTTCCTGGTCTCCAGCGCCCTCGAGATGTGGCGGCGGCCCCGGCCCCGGCTCTACACCATTAGCCGGATAAACAATCGCGTACTTCCCTGCGCTGTCGATCATTCCGGCGGACAGCGTCTGAAGGGCGTAGCCGACGCAATTTCGAATATCCTGCGACGCGTGCGTGTCGCAGGTTCCGGAGGACTTCGACATTAAAACGCGGATGAAGCGGGTGGCGACCGGCTCATCGGAAAGCTTCAGATGGACATCGCCGCCGCTGCCATTGAGCACCGCACCCGAGGTGAAAGCCTTCCACATGCCGTTCGGGCCCATGTCCCAGTCCATCGCGTTGTTGTCGCCGATCCAGTACTGCACGACATAAAGCAGAGCGTAGGGATTTACCCATTGGATGTGGATCGCATTGACCGCGCGGGCGGTGCCCATATCGATCACCACCCATTGCGGGTGCAGCGTATCGCTCTCGCCTGTGAAGTGGCTGGTCAGGTAAGGATTGCTCTTCCAGTAACTTTGAAAACCAGCTACCAGTGGTAAATCGCCGCTGGTCATAAAGTCGCGATGGGGCAACGAATATGAATAGCCGTAATGAATGGGTTCGCCCAAATCGGCGCTGCCAACGTAATAGCCACTCTTTGTCGCTGGATCGCTCCAAGTACCGTTTTCGTTCCAGTGCCATGCTGAAAGACGCAACTCGCTGTTGTTGCGCATGGTGATGGAACCCCAACCCAAGTTCTTGACCCCCTGAATCACTTCGGGCTTGCTCAAATTGTCCACCTGCGCCTTACTCAGATCATCCATCCAGGCACCGGTCGCGGTATCGGGATAGATCGTATTCAGAACATGCTGCGGCGTCACGTCAACGTGGACCGTGGCAACCGGATCAAGCGTGCCCACCGGAGCAACCGAACCCGCCGGGAGTTCCTGTCGCGCATGTCGGGGGTGAGCCATTTGTGGTTGCGCCGTTTGTGCATGAACATGCAAAGGAAAATCACTGAACACGGCGATCAGCCCAAGCACCGCAACCGCGACATACGAGCAAATGTGGGACGAGACCCGTGGGTCAGCACCGATAATCATGACGTTGTAGCCCGTATTAATCGATTGAATTGGGCAAACAGACTGCACGTCAGTTTACACGAATGCCAGCAACTGTTTGATCGCTATATCTTGCCCCTCAGCGGCAGGCACGCTGAACTCGCAAGTTGAAAGCGATTGGAGCCGGATCTCCAATCAGTCCAGGCGGCTTTTCGCTGAGACTATAATCGCTCATTTCCTCGATCAAAAGTGTGGGTTCATTGACCTCTCAGGTTAATGAGTGATAACGCCTGTTAACGTCAAGCATGTTGTCTTTTGAACCCAGTCAGCTTGAAGGAACATGGGCGGACGTGAGTTGTTTTTTTACTGAGGGTTACGGAACGGTGTTTCCTGTTATCATCGCCCCGGGGCTGATAAATGTTGGCTTGGCCAAAAATGTGTTGTTGAATTTGGCGGTTTGGTGGCCCTGCACAGCATCCTTCCTGTACCACTCACCCGCTTTGTCAAAATTCTGCTCACCTCGGTCGCCATATTCGAAACCAAGTGCCAGTTCGAATTGCGCGATTGGGTCGCCCCGCTCTGCCGCCTTCTCGATAATCTCGGATGTTTTGACCTTGGCCACGGTGCCAATTATAGCAATCGCTCAAGGATTATCGTTGTTGGCGATAAATCTCCATATTACTCATCATCGAGGTCAACGAGTGTAACGACCCGAAGTTCGACGGCTCGAATCACAACGTCTCTTTGGTCTTGAAGGAGGAGATGCGTAGGATGAGTTTAGCGTTCGAAGTTTAAGCGGGACAGTGCTGGTGCGGCTTCACGCCGTATTGATCGCATATGCGAATCACGCGATCCCATAACGTAAAAGACGCTTCATCTTCGGAGGGCGCCATCCTGGCAAAGTCGGGAAAAGGGAAACCCAGAGACAAATTCAAAGTCGCCTCGTGTTTGGCAGCATCGATCATTAGTTGCTCCTGAGGAAGTGTCCAAGCAAAGCGATTTTGCGTCACTTCGACGGTTCGGCGCAATACCGTGGGTTGCCGATTACGAAAGCCCATGCCCTGAGTGAAAAGATGATCTTGATTCGGAACTTCAGGCGAGCTTTGAAACCTGTACAACGCCATGGGGAGTTTCACCCGACACCGGTTGCTTAGAAAGGGGCGCTGTCTGTTGTTGTTCTTGCCTGCGCCAATACGGCCGAGAAGCGGGCCCAATACTTGCCCTCAGACCAATACACCGCACGCATTGACACTGAAAGTCCTTTTTCTTTGCTGCTGTGACGTGCCAACAGCTCTCGCACGTATAGCGATCATTGCCCATGGGTACCATACGTCGGAAATCATTATCCGCCACGCAGAAGGGACAGTGAACCGTTTCAATATCCATGGAGACACCTAGCCAAGAAATTGGGACGAAGAGGGCGCAAAGGGGAGTCAGGGAATCGTCGAGCCGCGCACGTTTACCCTCGGCATATGCCATCTTTCGCGACGATTTGCTCACCAGGTTAGGCGCAATGATATTTAATGAAGGCTCGTGTGGGGAATAGCCCAGTGGTGCTAAGGGACTGCGGTGACTTATCCGTAATAATAAACTCGCACGCTAAGGGGTCCGAAGTAACCAACAGTTGTTGATAAATCTCTATATCACTCATTGACTCGCCACATTTGAAGCCCAGTTCCTCCTAGCAGGTGCTCATCAGCCGGCAGGTTAGGAAACTACACCTTTCTAACGCGGAAACTCTCGACGCAGAAAGTCAATGTTTATGCGGGCAGAAAAAAGCAGAATTTGACCACCTTTTCTAACAACCCCCATTTGCCCCTTTTTGCCACGCGCTCCGTCGAAAGGCCCAGAGTCTGAATGGACGGGGAGGGAACCTAAAGAATTGGAAGTCTTCATGAGCGAAGGAGTGATTTATTCAGCCATTTGCTGGATGAGCTATCACATCGTTCAGATCGTAGTTACTCAGGCTCGGCGGGTGGCGACCTTGCCGACATTGTTGCGTACTTCAAGTCGCGACAAAACTGATGCGACCAGGCGAAAACGTCAATTGAAGGTTATCGAGACGTTGCACACGAATTGACCCGAAAAAAATTTGAGTCAAACTTGAGTCAAATGAGGCCCGAAAACCGGGTAAAAAGGGGGTCTATCACGCAGAACCAAGCTAAGCGAATAGCATTTCGGTTGTTGATTCGGGATCAGGGGATCGCACCGTTGCTGCCGCGTTGTAAGGACAAGCCTGTTAGCCTGCCCGCGTGTTGTTTTCGGCTTTGGCACATAGGTTTCACGAATGTACCGCTCGGCGGTTTTCGTGCGTTTGGCAAGCTCCGCCGACGTTTGGAGTCCTCCCGCGGCTAGCGTTTTGTAAAGACCCAACTTGTCCCCAATGCGAACCAAGGCGGCGTGAAACGTGGCGCCGAAATCAACCAATGCCCGGCCAAGAAATTCATTCACTTTTTTGGGATCTATTGCCATAATATTTCCATCTCATTATGCGAAAGTGAAACAGAGACGTGGGAATCCCGATTCCTCCGTGGTTGACACATCCTGTATTGTTCGCTTCTTGGACAATTCGTGAATGACCACCACGGCTACGACTACTACTGCGACAGCAGTCGCTACGATTGCAGCCCCGATCGCATTAGCATTCGGAAACCCGCGTGCCTCAACGCGCCTAGCGACTGCTAAACTGAGAACGACAATCAGAACTCCACGCCAAGCGAATTTCTGGATCATCCCACCCTCCATTTTCATGCGTCCGGGTGCCAAAGCTAACCGTTGCAGCGTGGATCGTACGCCTCAGAACCCAGGAAATCAAAATAAACGTGCATTTGACCAAGCGCGGGTTGCTGGCAATAAATCTAGGCGGCCTCAGCCTTATTGCCATGGACTATGACGAGCACTTCGGCAACATTGGCGAGGCACTAAAAAAGATCAGCGAACAGATGCTTGCTTACGAGAACGCATTGGCGCAGCTTTCTTACGGACTGACGACGCTGAAAGGTTTCGTGGCAGACCAAATTTCTCCGGGTCATGTAACAGACGGATTAGAACGGATTCAGCGGTTGCAAGCTGAGCTTGAGCAGCGCGACCCATCAGCGAAAGGGCGCCAGGAAGCCGCTGATCTACTAGAGGCCGTTCGGTTGATGGATAAGTATGGCGGCCCGAAGCATTCTTAGATTTGTTCATAAAAACAATCCTTGCGACGCAGAGTAAACTTTGTGGATGGCTCCTAGCCATCCACTCGACGGTGCACGCGAGCGACTAAAACGGGCCAATGAGAACATCCGTAACCTCAATTGTGAGTACCGATTTCCTTTAGGGCTGCTCCAGTCGTGACTCTCGCGGTTGATTATGATACCGGACAACCAATCTTACCGATGAAGATCGGAAAGCCTTCGAGAAACTGAAAGAATTCATTTTGTCTGCTGACATTAAACCCAGACTGAAGGTTCTTACGGGCGAAATTATTCACCATCTCAGATGTGCGTTCGATCATGTCGGATGGCAGTTGTCCTCTGCTGATCTCCAGACAAAATCGCCCGGTCAAATCCAGTCCCCGCGGCTTTTTGAAACTATTCGACAAAGAATCATTGGGCATCCGGTCCAACTCTGAATCTGCAGAATAACGCCACAAGATCAAGAGTTGTTCTTTCCCTGGATTCGGCTTTTCAAAAGCACCGGGATATCGGGGGGACATCTGAGCCGTGAAAATGATGCTATCCAACCGGAACAGGCTTTCTTGCAACGAAGTGGGTACATGTTTTCTCAACATGAAGAGCAGCTTGGAACGATGCAGATTCAAAGATCTTTAGGAAAATTTGGTATGGCGGCAATTCCTAAGGACCGGTTCGGCATCTAGGTGCGGCTGCCGACCCGATTGTGGAAAGCCTCTAAGGTACCGCTAGATACGAATCACGCGTTCCAGGCTCCGTTCAAAAATGATGCAGCTCGAAGACAAGATTCAGAATGCCTTGGATGAGAGTAGGATGCTGATTCTCGGGGCTGAAATTCTCGTTGGTTTTGAGTTCACCGCCGTGTTTCAGGAGGGATTTAAACATCTCTCAATAGCCTCACAGCAGTTGAACCTCAGCGCCTTGGTACTCATGCTTATCACCCTGGCCCTGCTGGTCTCGCCCGCCGCCTTTCACCAACTCACCGAGAAAGGACAGGATTCCGTCGCTCTCCACCAATTCACGACGCACGTCATGGAAGTGGCTCTCCTTCCCTTCGCTCTCGCGCTTGGCGCAAATGTTTACCTTCCAGCGATAGCCATCAACGGCACTATAACCGGCGCAATTTTCGGGGTGACGATAACTTTCCTCGCGCTCGTCTTCTGGTATGGACCCGTCCTCTTGCGCCGTAAATGCAAAGACATACGACAAACGGTGAAAGTGAACCCTTCAGACGAAGGACGGGCACTCACCGGTCACACTGCTTTACATAACAAGATTCGCCAAGTGCTCACTGAAGCGCGGGTTATTATCCCAGGCAATCAAGCTCTCTTAGGCTTCCAGTTCGCGATTATCCTGCAAGCTGGATTCCGGGAACTGGCGCCGTGGCTGAAGTGGGTTCATCTCGCCAGTCTTTCATTGATTGCCCTGAGTACTGTCTTGCTGCTAACTCCGGCGGCCTATCATCGGGTCGTTGAACAAGGGGAGGAAACCGAACATTTTTATCGCGTGGCGCACATCATGGTTATCTCCTCCCTACCTCCTCTGGCGGTTGGTATCTGTGGCGACTTTGTCCTCGTGGTTTATAAACTTACCGAAACGCGAAGTGCTGCGCTCGTCGCTGCGGGGTTGATGCTTTCAATTTTCGGTGTGTTGTGGTTTGCATACCCATGGTTCCGAAGAATTCGTGGTAAACATTTCATTGCCTAAGAGTGAGGGAACGAAACGTGAATATTCGGGAGGCGACAAGGAGTTACGAAGGCTGGATGCGGCGATGCACAACCGTGGTCGAATCGGATCTGCGATCCAAGCACGAGCAAATGAGGCAGAGTCTCTTTCTTTTCTTGCGGGGTACTTTTTATCGTTGGGCTCAGCAGTGGCCAGAAATCTGTGCCGATCTGACTCAAGCTCCTAAAGTTTTGGCGTGCGGAGACTTGCATGTTGGGAGCTTTGGTACATGGCGCGACTCCGAAGGGCGATTGTGCTGGGGCGTCGACGATTTCGATGAAGCATATCCGTTGCCCTATACAAATGACCTGGTGCGGCTGGCGACGAGTATAAAGATAGTTAACGATTCCGGAGATCTAACCATCAAATTGAAAGCCGGATGCGATGCGATCTTGGAGGGCTATCAACAGACGCTGAAGCAGGGGGGCTGTCCCATCGTTCTTGCCGAACGTGAGAAGAACCTCGAAAGATTAGGCATCGAGGCAATCAATCCGGCGCCTAATTTCTGGGAGAAACTCAACGAACTGCCGTTAGTACGCGGCAAGCTTCCTAGAGATGTGAAACTGACGATCGAGAAGACTCTTCCTGATCTGAAGATGGATTACAAAGTGGTGCGGAGGGCGGCTGGGCTCGGAAGCCGAGGCCAACAAAGATTTGTGGCTATCGCTCAATTGAGCGGGGGGTGCATTGCGCGAGAGGCGAAAGCCATGCTCCCGTCGTCTTGCGTTTGGTTGTGTGGGAGAGTTGGGCGCGTCCAGAGTTACTATCGTGAGGCGATCATGGCCGCCGTTCGATCGCGTGATCCGTTTCAGAGGATTGAAGGGACTTGGCTGATTCGACGACTCTCTCCCGATTCGAACCCTATCGAGATTGAGGATTTGCCGCAAAAGCGGGATGAAGAAGTTCTGCTACATGCGATGGGCACCGAGGCTGCTAACGTCCATCTCGGGAGCAAGCACGCGGTGAACCGAATTTTGCAGGATTTACGCCGCAGAAAAGCTGGTTGGCTTCGTTCCGCTGCAAAAGAAATGGCAAAAATCACAGAGCGCGATTGGAAGAAATATGCGAAGTCCTGACACCACGGCATGATTATCGACGGTCGGGTTCACCAATAGAAATGACGGACTCTTGCACATCCGACGTTCTGATAAGAGAAGGTCGAGCCTTTTCTCAGCAGCCTGTTCGAGTCGGATGTGCGGGATGGAATTTTCCACGACAAGCCGCTGGCCTTTGCGCCTCGAGGCGAACCCATTTGGAGCGTTATTCGCAATCATTCAACTCTTGCGAAATCAATTCATCTTTTTATGGTTCGCACAAGAAAGAAACCTGGCAGCGATGGGCTAGGTCCGTGCCCGCTGGATTCCGCTTCTCTGTTAAGGCTCCGAAGACAATAACCCACGAAGCAAAGTTGGATTGCAGCCCACAGATGTTATCGGAGTTTCTTGACCAAATCGAACTTCTCGGCGAGAGGCTCGGTCCGATACTGATCCAGCTGCCACCCAATCTCGAATTTGATCATACCCGCACGAGGAAGTTCCTAATGCTGCTTCGTGAGCGCTTTTCAGAAGACGTTGTCTGTGAACCACGCCACCCCAGCTGGTTCAGTGACCAAAGTGACAATTTGCTGAAAGACTTTCATATCTCCCGCGTAGCCGCCGACCCAGCGTGCGTCCCTGCCGCCAGCCGGCCTGGTGGTCTGACTACCTTGGCTTACTTTCGGCTCCATGGGTCTCCGCGGCGATATTACTCTGCCTACTCCACTGGCTATCTCAATACGCTGGCAGCGCAATTAAAAAGCTTAGTGGCGCGAGCGCGTGTCTGGTGTATTTTTGACAATACTGCAGTCGGATCTGCAGCTCAAAATGCATTTCAATTGAATGGAAAGCTGAGAGAACACTGAAAAGGTTTCAACATCCTTGCCGGCACGCAATCGCAAAGGGGAACCTTTTTGGAGGCGAAAACCACTTTGTGGGCCCATCCGGTCCCTGTGTTCCGTTTAATCGTCGGTTATAACTTCTAGTAAGCGAAAGCGACGCCGAGTGTCGGTAGCGCACTAAGCCCGTGGCCTGAATGCAACACTGCGCCGCGTCACAAAACTGCTTCTGCTCTGTGTTACAGCCAAACCACGCTGATAATCATTTTGGCGACTTGCGCTGGGAGCAGCACGCTGCTAAGAGGTTGCGCCTATGTGGGCCAACGATGCACCTATGCTGTCATGCGACGTGCGAATGTGCTCAGCATATCCCGCGTCTGGTCCCGCTTTCACCGCGGCTGGCAATACCAAACATAAGATTTGCGAAGGATCGAAAATGGCACACGCATCTAGCTCCGCGCCTTTACATAGCCTGCAGAAATTCGACCCGATTCTAAAAAAACGATCGAAAGAGCACTGCTCAAGTGAGTCCGACCCGAAAGCGCCTTTTGTTGATGATGACCGCAGCATCCGCTGGCCGAGAAGTCAGCGGCACAGGAACTCGCGAAGTCCTAAGGACTCGTTGTCGAATGGCGGACACCAATGCTTAAAGCGAAAGAGAGGATGGGGCCTCTGCGGCCCCTTTCCCTCACAGAGCAGCCAGGATCTGATTTAAGAGAGTCTGCAACTGCGTCAGTAGCGTACTCAGCGCGCCGCCACTGTTCAGCAGATTAGCAACGTCGCAGAGCAGGTTTCCAAGAAGATTGCCTGCCCCGGGTACCGCAGTGATGTTGAGCACGACCTGATTTAAGTGGATTGTAAGGCCTAAAAGATTCACGTCCAAGGGCCCGAGTACAAGATTCAAGATTTGGCAGTTGGGATCAATTCCTGAAACTGCGAAATTCACCGCTTGACCCGCAATACTATTTACGCTTCCATCAGCCTTCGTCAAAGTACCGTTCAATAGACCTTGAGCGATCAGTTGATTTCCCTGAATGGCGAAACTCGTAATTGTGACGACACCGCTGAATGAATCTCCGGCAGAGTCAGTCCCTTGCACGAATGAATTAGCAGTATGTGGGGCTCTGTGGGGCGGCTGTGCCAAGGCACCCGTGGCAGTTAGCGTTAAAGTGAAAAAGGATAATAGAGCAATAATTGTGGTGATACGTAGTTTTAGAGGGGCGTGATACATTTTGATTCTCCTAGTTTTTTTTTGGGCTAGATCGTGCGTTTACAAAGAGTCCCGACGACAAGAACCACTGCGAGGGAACTAGGAAAGGTCCACATGGGAACCGTTGATTCGCGATTCTGATGCTGACCAACAACGTGCGGTTGTGAGGATTTCCAGCCGAAAGGGACGCTTATTACTGTTGTTTCGGGACGTTCAAAGCGCTGCCGAGTCTCTGCTGTGATCGTATAGCGGGTAGCACACCTATCAAGGCGACAGTTTAGGAATCTGATCTGCACATTTGGCCTTGATCCCTCCAGCATCATCTTTTCGGAACTCGGGAAGGCCCCTTACAGGAGTATTTACGTCGTGTGAAACTCTCGATTTTTAATGCGACGTGGACGGGATTTGCCCTCCCCTGAATGAGCCGAGGAAAGGCATTGGACCCCGTGGTCTTCCAGTTGGTTGAATGCCGTGCGGATGGTTCGGCATCGCACACGTGCTGCTCTGAATCCTGCTCTCGATGAATCCCACGACCGGGCCATCCGCCCAGTGCTGCAACCCATCGAACTTTCATACATATGGCCGAGGTAATTACATGAACAAAACAGTAGCGAGAGTCCTACTCACGGGAATCTTTTTTCTGAGCAGTCTCGGTGTGCTCTGGGCGCGGCAGGACAACAATAATGCGTCCCAGATTCCCGCCGATAACACGAAAGTGAATCAGCGCGACCGCGATCAGAATGAGCCCACGACGGACCAGCAAAAGGAAAACACCAACGACCGGCAACTCGCGGCCCAGATCCGTCGCGCCATCGTGAAAGACACATCGCTTTCTACCACCGCTCACAACGTGAAGATCATTTCGCAGAATGGCGCGGTCACTCTCAAAGGCCCAGTAAAGTCGGAACAAGAGAAGCAGGCCATTGAATCCAAAGCGCCAGAGATCGCTGGCGCGGGCAAGGTAGAGGACGAACTGCAAGTTGTGCCCCGCAAGTAAGCTTCATCATCCAAATCACCACCTCAACTTAAAAGGAGATTCAAATGGCAGGTAAAAATACAGCAGTATTTGGAGTCTATCGCAGTCGTGCTGGCGCCGAACAAGGGGTGGACGCGTTGCGCACAGCGGGTTTTCGCAATACCGATATCTCAGTTCTGTTTCCGGAGAATGAAGGAACCAAGGATTTGCTCACGAAAAAAACACCAAGGCGCCGGAAGGCACGGCCGCCGGAGCAAGCACCGGCGCACTTGTCGGCGGAACTTTGGGGTGGTTGGCGGGCATCGGAGCGCTGGCGATTCCTGGTGTAGGCCCACTCATCGCAGCCGGACCGGTCGTGGCCGCATTGACCGGAGTCGGCGTCGGCGGCGCAATCGGCGGCATTACCGGTGCACTCATCGGCATGGGCATCCCGGAATACGAAGCCAAGCGCTTACGAAGGTCGCGTCAAAGAGGGCGGCATCCTTTTGTCTGTCCACTCCGACAGTTCTGACTGGACCAGCAGAGCTAAAGATGTGCTCAAGCAAACCGGCGCGGAAGATATTTCTTCTACGGGCGAAGCTAACGCGATTTCTCAAAGACCGATAAACCAATGCAACGCGCAAGCTAGCGACTATTTTTTGATAAACGCGGCTTTCCAGATAGTTCACGCTAATAAAGCTATTCGAAAAGCTGAGACGGAATGACCTTGTGTCTCTGCGGCACCGGAGGCTCAAATATCCTTGAGGTCACGGTGCCGTACGCGGCTCATATCCGACTGGGTAGCTGGAGGAATTGTGACCGCTAGGCGGTCGCGTAAAGTGGGCTGCTGGCTAACGCTTCCATGCTGCTGAAACTGAGCGTAACCCGTGCCCCTCGTAAGCTCAGCATCGAACCGCTTCGCGCTGTAGGTAACGAAACGTGCCCGAACTGCTCTGCGATTCTCGGCCCAGCTGAGTACTTGAGACTCGATTCCGGAGGGAGGCAACTGCATGTCTCCGTGACCTATGAGGTTTGCTGTGATGATAGCCCCAGATCGCAAAAGCAGCGAGAATGAGAATAAACAAACCGACAGCTACCACTATTGCTCTTCTCTGTTCTGGAGCAATTAAATCGTCGTAAGACATTCCGAGCCGCCTGTTTCGGTAATTCCAAACATTTGATGCAGCGGGATTACGTCATGCGAATGCATCGCAGAGCTGCACGAAACACTCCTCATTCATCCTTCCGTGGAAGAAACTCTATCCCTGGGAACTGACAAACTTGCAATAAGTTTGTTGCTGTACAAGACCTTCAAAACGGAGAGCATCGGACGCGGACGGCGCGGCGATGCGGACGAATTTAGAAAAGCGAAAGGCCAGCATCTCACGCCACAGGCTGCCGGCCTTCTTTTGAACAGCGACCCACTTTCCAGTCCTGTGTGAAGCCTTTCAGGGATATTCCGATCACGGTAGGCCGTTCTACCGAGGTGGATTAGAAGTGGAACTATCGCGACAACTGCGAGAATTCCAATCGTGACCACAAGGAGCCTGTTCTTTTCGGGACGCATTCGGAAACCTCAACTGAACTCGATCCGACAGTGTATGCCTGCGGAATAGAAAATTGGGAGGAATGCCCTCGATTAACGATAAATCGCTATATCACTCATTGACATCGAAAAAGGCGAATGAAAAGCGCACCTTGTAACGCCTGAGGGGATCCGATTATCGAATGAATCACAGGGAGTGTTCGCTTTAAGGTTGCTTGTACAGTGATTCCTGTATGGGACAAAGGAGTTCGTAATGGCATCATTTTGGGTACCCGCCAGTGACCGTTTTTACGCCATGAACTGAGTTTCGGGTGACGATGCATTCCCGGAAAGGGAGTGTAAGAGGAGCTTAATGTATTGGATCTGATCAAATGGCAAGAGAGAAATGAACCTTTTCGGCTGTTTGTGGAAAATGTGTCGGATTATGCAATTTTCATGTTGGATACTCAGGGCCGTATTGTGACGTGGAACCCCGGCGCGGAGCGCATAAAGGGGTACTCCGCGTCCGAGATCATCGGAGGACATTTTTCCCGACTTTACTCTGATGAGGACGTTCGACTTGGCAAGCCCGTACGACTTTTGCGAGAAGCCGAGAAAGAAGGGCATATCGAGGATGAAGGCTGGCGCGTGCGTAAAGACGGCTCACAATTTTGGGCCCGAGTAACGATCACTGCGGTCAAAGATGCGAGCGGAAAAGTCGTTGGGTTCGGCAAGGTAACACGCGATTTGACGGAACAAAGGCGAACGCAACTCGCATTGCAGGCTAGCGAAGAACGATCACGAATGTTTATTGACGCCGTTCGGGACTATGCAATTTTCATGCTTGATCCGGGAGGTCACGTTAGCAGCTGGAATACGGGAGCCGAACGGATTAAAGGCTACAAGGCATCGGAAATCATCGGGCAACATTTTTCACGCTTCTACCCTGAGGAAGATATCCGTTCCAAAAAGCCAGAATGGGAACTTGAGGTTGCGATAGAGCAGGGCCGTTTTGAAGATGAAGGCTGGCGCATACGTAAAGACGGTTCTAGATTTTGGGCAAATGTAATCATCACACCGGTTAAGAATCATGAAGGAACTCTAATTGGCTTTACGAAGGTGACCCGCGACTTCACGCAAAAGATGTATGCGCAAGAAGAATTAGAAAACTCAAGACGAAAGCTGCAGGAATCGGAGAATTCCTTGCGCGATTTATCCCTTCACCTTCTCCGTACCCAAGATGAAGAGCGAAGACGAATCGGGCGTGAGATTCACGACAGTTTGGGCCAATATCTGTCGGTATTGAAGATGAAAATAGAATCGATGGCCGGGAATTCGAGTGAAATTGATGAATGCGCGAACTTGACCGAAGAGTGCATCAAGGAAGTTCGGACGATATCATACTTGCTTTATCCACCTATGCTGGAGGAGGTCGGATTGAAGTCGGCCATTCCATGGTATCTGGAAGGTTTTTCTAAAAGAAGCGGCGTAAAAACGACATTCAACATTCCAAGTGACTTCGGTCGCTTAAGCCGTGATTCGGAGCTGGTATTGTTCAGGGTGCTTCAAGAGTCCCTAACCAACGTTCAAAGGCATTCTGGCAGTAAGACTGCAGAAATCAGTATCTTCCCAAGTCAGGAGTTAGTTACCCTCGTTGTCAGAGATCAGGGGAAAGGAATGCCCGCCGAAGTACTTGAACAGGGAAATCAGGATTGGCTAGGTTCACTTGGGGTTGGGGTGCGTGGAATGAGTGAACGAGTGCGGCAGTTGGGCGGTAAACTCGACATTATCTCCGGCGAAAATGGAACGGAAGTGCGCGCAAGCGTACCCTCATCCAGACAACAATCCACCGCAACACCGCCAGCTAAATTCGAATCCAAAGCCTAATCTTAATTTCATAGAGGAACCAATGGCTATACAAGCGCGAATTTTAATTGTTGATGATCACGAAGTTTTACGTGAAGGGGTCAAATCATTATTAGCAAAGCTGTGCCGGGAATGCGTAATTTGTGGAGAAGCAACGAACGGAGATGAAGCGGTTCAACTTGCCCAGGAAGTGAGGCCGGACTTGATGATCTTGGACATTACGATGCCGCGGCTGAGCGGTCTTGAAGCTACGGAAAAAATGCGGAAGTTAGGGATGAATTTCCCGATTTTGATATTCACCACTCATCAGTCCGAACGGTTGGCCAGAGACGTTCAGGATGCCGGGGCTCAAGGTTATGTTCTGAAATCCCAAGCGGCTCGCAATCTCGTCGTAGCCATCGAACGACTTTTGGCAGGGGGCACATTTTATGGTGATTCGCCTGAGACCCGCCCCGCCAAGGAACGTGAGACCAATAAGAGTAACTTGTTCCGCAGGAGCTTTCTATTCGCCACATAGGCGGATGGGCGCATTTAGGAGCCGCTTCTCGCCGCCTTTTTGCTAACTTTCACCGAAATTGCGATAAATCTCCAGATCTTTCATTGTGGTTAATGCGGCTTGTGCGATCCTGGAAGCCCACCCAAAAAAGCTCTCAAGACCTGACGAAGGGCCTGGTAATCGCTCGATTTCCCGGTGGTAATCACTGAATTTTAGGCGTACTCCCGCCAGCATTTCTTTGTCTGACAGTAGGTGATCCAGCAGCTTCTGCCAGTTTGAAACCGCTCGGTGTTCGAGAACCAATTTCAGGGCAATGTTTTCAAGAAAAAGATATTCGGTAGCACGAAGCACGGCAGAAAGGCGTTTCTTCTCGTCTTTGTTCATATAAGACTTTTCGGGAGGGAAACAGTCTGATCTAAGGTGGGCCAAGTCCGGCCAAGTCTGCCTGCGAACCGGCGATTTCCTCCTGGTCTCCAGCGCCCTCGAGATGTGGCGGCGGCCCCGGCCCCGGCTCTACACCATTAGCCGGATAAACAATCGCGTACTTCCCTGCGCTGTCGATCATTCCGGCGGACAGCGTCTGAAGGGCGTAGCCGACGCAATTTCGAATATCCTGCGACGCGTGCGTGTCGCAGGTTCCGGAGGACTTCGACATTAAAACGCGGATGAAGCGGGTGGCGACCGGCTCATCGGAAAGCTTCAGATGGACATCGCCGCCGCTGCCATTGAGCACCGCACCCGAGGTGAAAGCCTTCCACATGCTTGGAGTCGCCGTGCAGGACGAATCGTTGAAAAAATCTCGGGAAGCATTGGGCGACGCACTTCATGATTTAGAATCCATCCGCATGACGCCCGCCGATGATCCAGAGTTATCAGTATTAAAAGCGGACATCCGCCGAACAATCCAAAAGGCGCGAACCGGAAAACAGAAAAGCAGAAAGACTTCGCATCAGGAATAACTCGCCGACAACTTGCGAGCAGGATTCGCGTGCCCTAGGCCCATCAAATTCAAGCCTCGAGATCAAGTGCGTCCAGCTTAGCCAACAAATCTTCCGGTTCTAAGGGTTTCGCAAGTAACTCCCAGGTGTAGCCCTGCGCCAGCGCTTGAAGAACGAGACCATTTGTTGCCGTCTGACCGGAAGTTAGAAGAATGTGACAGTCCGGATACTTGGCCTGTATCTCTATACAGGCCTCGATACCATTCATGCCAGGCATGATGACGTCGGAGATCACCACGCTCGGTTGGAAGCTCTCGGCCCGCTGTAAAGCTGACACACCATCGTATGCGGCCGTCGCTTGCCGTCCAGAATTTTGCATGATCATCACCAAAGTATCTGCGATGAATTTTTCATCATCAATCACGAGAACGCGCAATCACCAACCTCCTTACGCGAGGACTGCTGATTGTAGCTTTTCGGACTCTCGCTCATACCATTCGTCGTTGGCCACCAGATCGAAAAAACGGTACCGCTTCTTCGTTGGCGTACGGAACTGCGAATTTGAATCATAGCGTCGTGCTTCGCAATGATCCCTTGCACTACCCAAAGGCCTAGCCCGGTGCCCTTTTCGGGCTTGGTTGTAAAGAAGGGCTGGCAAACTTTCGAAAGTAGTTCCCTTGGAATCCCCGATCCAGAGTCTGCAATTATCATTCGAACACCGAAACGATCCCGGTTTTTCCAATCGCGTGAGGGATGCAACGAGACTTTCAATTTTCCGCCTTGGGGCATTGCCTCGATTGCATTTAGCAAAAGGTTGTCTATGACCTGCCGAATCTCATCCACAAAACCAGTGGTATATTGCCGATCCACTATTGTTTTCGAAATCTGAATGCCTGCCGTGTCGAACTTGGTGCTGAAAACCTCCAACGACTGTTGCAATGTCGCGCCAAGATCAACATCCTTAGGAGCCTCTTCCATCCGGTAGTAAGAGAGACTTTGCTTGACTATGCGAGACAACCTCGCGAGCTCTGTTTTAGCCATTCCAACCAAATTGCGCGATGTCGGGTTAAGTCCCGATTGGCGCTCCAGCAAGAATAAGGCATTCGTAACCGAGGACAGGGGATTATTAACCTCGTGGGCTAATGAAGCCGCGAGTTGACCCGCAGCAGCAAGTTTCTCGGTCTTTCGAAGACGCTCTTGGTTTTCGCGCAGCGTCTGTTCGGCTTGCCTTCGCCCTGTTATGTCCCGCGCGACTTTCGAAGCGCCGACAATCATGCCAGACGAGTCTCTTACCGGCGAAATCGTGAGAGAAACGTGGATCTTCCTGCCGTCCTTTCGTTCCCGAACTGTTTCAAAATGATCTACCCGCTCGCCGCCGCGAATTTTGTTAATAATTATGTCTTCTTCGGCGCGCCGCTCGGGAGGGATGATAAGTGTTATATGCTTCCCAATGGCTTCATTCGCCGTGTAGCCGAACAATCGCTCGGCGGATCCATTCCAACTACTGATGATTCCGTTCAAATTCTTGCTAACAATCGCATCATCAGATGACTCAACAATCGCGGCTAATTTGGATTGCGCAATACCTCCGCGGCGATTGGAGTATGCGAGCGCAATAATTATCAATGAAAACAGCAAAAAGCCGGCCATCCCGAATAACTGTGCTTGATCATGTCTCGTAAATGAGTGAACTGGCGGTAATAGCCAAAACCAAACACCAAATGCTCCCAACAGGGTCGCAACGATGGATGGGCCCACTCCAGAGGTCCAGGCAACGAAGACGACGGCCAACCAAACAGTGTGATACGGATTGTACTCACCCATGACGGGGGTCAAGAGCATTCGCAATAACAAGGCAAGGCAACTAGCAAGTATGGCAAAGGCGTACCGAAAGGTTGCGTGAGATTGCAGCATCGCTTTGATACCGCCCACCGAGCGAATGCCTTCCTTGTGATTTCCTGTTTTTTGAGCCATCAGCAGAAAAGAACCGGATAAAAGATTAAATTTTGCCACGCTGTCCGGCGCGCTGCATATACATGATTCCCTGTAGTCCCACACCTACTTAAGCCGTGTCAATTGTGCTCGAACGAACGCACAATTCGGAACCGTTCCATTACCGAGCACATCGCTTATTTCGCGAAATAGGAACTGTACCAAAACTTCGGATGGCATCTTATGGCCGTATGCCAACAGGCCCACGTTCCTCGTTGCTGAGCCAGAATGACCTGCCCCCCATCTTTAGTCCACCGATAATGAGACTTTCTCCGGTTTTTGTTCTCCCCACATGACTCGCTTCGCAGCGGGGATGGGGGTGTGGGGCAAGGGGCCGGCGTTTGAGGCCTCTTGCCCCACTTCCTTTCCGTGGAAGCCCGCAGCCTGGGCTGCGAACTCCACTGGGGTTCTGTACTGCAAACTGCTGTGCGGACGCATTTCGTTGTAGTCCTGCTTCCACTGCACGATCTTCTCCCGCGCATCGGCTAGATCGCGGAACCAGTTCTCGTTCAAACACTCGTCACGAAACCGTCCGTTGAAACTCTCCACATAGCCATTCTCCATCGGTCGCCCGGGTCGGATGGTGTGCCACGCGAGGCCCTGCTCGTAGGCCCATTGATCAACCGCGCGGCTCACGAACTCGGGTCCGTTGTCGCTGCGGATCTGCCGCGGCAGTCCGCGTCTCTGCTTCAGTTCTTCCAGCACCCGCACTACGCGCAATCCCCCCAGCGAAGTGTCCACCTCGATCGCCAGGCACTCCCGCGTGTAATCATCCACGATGTTCAACATGCGAAACCTCCGCCCCGAGCTGAGTGCGTCGGTCATGAAGTCTACCGACCACACCTGGTTCGCGGCTACTGCTTCCGGCAGTGGCTGGCGCACCCGGCTGCGCTTCCGTCCACGCTTGCGCCGCAACGACAGCTTCTCCTCGACGTACAGCCGGTAGATGCGTTTGTGATTCACCTGCCAGCCTTCGCGCTGCAGCAGGACCTGCAGACGGCGGTAGCCGAAACGGCGCCGGGCTTCGGCGAGCTCGCGCAGTCGCACCCGCAGTCGTTGATCCTCACCTCTCCGCCTTCGATACCGACACGTCGCACGATAGAGTTCCATCAGCCCACAGGCGCGTCGCTGGCTCAGCTCTACTTCCACTTGCATCACCAGCACCGCCTCTCGTCGCATCTGCGGGCCTACCACTTTTTTGCGATCACCGCCTTCAACCCCCGAATGTCCACCGCCTGCTCGGCCACGATGTGCTTGAGCTGCCGGTTCTCCTCCTCCAGCTGCCGCAACCGCTTCGCCTCGCTCAGTTCCATCCCTCCGAACTTACTCTTCCACCGGTAAAAACACGCCCGCGTGATCCCGTGCCGCCGGCACAGTTCTCCGGTCTCCACCCCCGCTTCTGATTCCTTCAGCACGGCGATGATCTGTTCTTCACTGAATCGACTCTTGCGCATGACTCCTCCTCCGACCCTGGGCGGGTCATCCTAAATGGAGAAAGTCACATTTCCAATGGTCTAGTTTCTGGGGGGCAGGTCACAACAACAACTGCCAAACTGAAAATGACTCCAAAGTGTGCCACTAGGAATCCGATTGTCTGCACAAGATCGTAACCGCGTCGAAGAGCTAACCCCACCAAGCAGAATGCTAGGCTAAAGACAAACAGCAGCCAAAAAACGTTCATCCATGTTGGCACACGGTGTCTGCTCATACGTACTATGATACCGTCCCCGTCGTTCAGATTCGCATGACGGGCGTAATAGCAATTGTGCGCCTTCCATTCGCCTTTTTGCATGTCAATGAGCGATATAGCGATTTATCGTCAATTGACCTTGAGTGATACGCTGAATAACCGTTGCGATGACGTTTCTCTTCAGAATCGAGGAAGTATTCGAAGTTTCCGGGCGGGGTTGTGTCATCGTTCCCGCGATGGTTGAAGGCGCTGAATTCAAGATACGCCCGCGAGATGCTATCCAGCTTCGTACTCCTGAGGGATGCACTATTAACACTCATATTGCCTCCGTTGAGTTTTTAAGACCGGAGGTGGGAACTTGCCGCATGGCAATCATGCTCCCGCCTGACCTTCTAAAACACGATATTCCTGAGGGGAGCGACGTGTGGCTCACAACCGGATGATGAGTGTAATAGAAATTTATCGCCAACTATAATCCTCCGAGATGGAAAACCTGAGCAAACCTGACGCTCTGCCGTTTGACGTGGTGCAAGACGCCATACTCCAAGGGAATGAGTACGCTTGGAGTCCCGAATCATTTCCGGTTGCTCTAACACGAGCCGAGGCTCATGGGCTCGCGTGTTTGGGTGGGCAGTTCCAGTTCCGGTTGAATGACGGCTCTACCTGCGAGATGTACTGGCTGAGTTCGGATTCAAAGGAACGAGCGTCTGGAGAATCATGGAGCGATTATTGCCGCCGTTCATGCTCAGAAGTCAGAGAGAACTTTGCGCGGGTAATGTCGAAAACGGATTTTAGCAAAGAAGCATTGGGCTGGAATCTTCCGCCGAGCGTCACCCGGAATCTTGTTTTTGTCGCGTATTTCATAACGGAGATGGAGCTGGCCGAACTTGAAATTCGCAAGCTGCAGTAATCACTGAGCGAGCTCTAGTGGTGAACAGCCGGAGACCCGACCGGTGTGGCAGTTCAATGAGTGATATAGCGATTTATCGACAGTTGGGACGTTGCGGTCGAATCCTAGTTCTAACCGTGAGCTATACTTCGGCAGAAATGAAACCCCTCTGGTGTTGGCGATGCAAGATCGAAGTCCCCATGCTGGATGAAGACGAATTCCGGCTCATTACCTCAAAACACGGGAGAAAAGAGGGGGGAAGCAAGCAGGAAATACGGGAACGATTCTACGGACCTGTCCTCCGTGAATATGAGCGAATTACTGGGTTCCACGAAACAAATCCGCATGCCGTCTATCACCATCGGTTGTCACTCTACGGGCCACCGTGCTCAAAGTGCGAAAAGCCACTAAGGACCCCCACAGCTAAGTTCTGTGCTGCTTGCGGTCACCTGGCGTGAGTTGGGTGTGATCAAAGATTGCTGCCCGCAATGAGTGATATGGCGATTTCTCATCAACTGACTACTTCCTCACAACATTTGCAGTCTTTGTCGATTTCTTGTCGGACATGGACTTTAGTGTCGTTGCATTCACGCATGTTGAGGCTCATAATCCGCTTGTTTGAGTCCCTTCGCACGCGGAGACAACCCAACATGAACCGCTTTGCCCTCAGCTTGAGTATCCTGCTGTTTCTCAGCCTTTCAAGCAATGCCCAAAACAAAGAAACGGCCGCCGACGACGATGTGTCGGCTGTACGTTCCACCGTAATCAACTACATCGAAGCCTATTACACCGGTGACGCTGCCCGGATGGAACGAACGCTGCATTCTAATTACCTGAAGCAAAAAATTCATGGAAATATTCCGGTAAGGACGCAAACGGGTGCGGATCTCGTGCAAGCCGCACGAAGCGGAGAAGGAAAGCACCTGACCCAAGAAGAGCGCAAGGAACAGATTACGGTGCTCGATGTGGCCGGAAACATTGCATCAGCAAGACTCGTCACTCCCGGATGGACAGATTACATGACGCTCACAAAGATCGAGGGTCAGTGGAAGATTCTTTCCGTGGTGCAACGGTTCGACGACTAGAAGCAGCTACGGACAATCGGTATCTTCACACAACGCTCGTTGATGAGTGATATGGAATTTTGCGCCAATTGTCTCTTTGCAGCAGGGGCAGCTAGTTCGCTGGCGTAGCTTTAACGTTGATCTCCACTTTCGCCGAATGAAGTTCGGGAACGCCACTACATCCTCGCTCTTTCATGGCATCTCTATAAAGCGACAGTGTATCTTCCCGCATGGGCACGTAGCCGCCTTCGATTATCCAGAGTCCCGTAGCAATAAGGCTGATGTAACGACTTTCCTCTGTGATCTCGTAAAACTGCAGTGGGCCAAGCTTGATCCAGTGCTGGTCAATATCGTTACCGGCATCCCCGTCCATCAATCGATCCGCGGCACAACCTCCGCTAATCTTTCGCCCAGCCACGCCTTTGGGAGGTGTCGCTTTCGCAGCAAGCTCGCCGCTTATGCTGTAACAATCAACTGCCGGCGGCGGAAAACAGAGGAGAGAACTGGTTAGATTTGTGAGCCGGTACGTCACAACAACCGCCTTTCCTGTAAGATATTCTTTCTTAGGAAGAGCGATTGTCAGCCGGGCCGCTTCTGGTTCTTGTTGAGACACTCCCAATGCGGAAAATAAGACTGCCAATGCCGCGATTCCAACGCAGGATGCGACAACACTTCTCATCGCGCCTCCGCTATTCTCGCTGGTTATTTTACGTCAATCTCCCGAACCCATCGCCGTTATTGTACTAGTGCCATCGCCAACCCCGAAGTAGCAATTCCACCAAGCATAAAATGCCAGCTGACGCAACCAGGCGTTATCGCAAGCGTGCGCTTCTTTCGCCTTTTCGGACTCGGCTGAGATAGAAGCGGAGTATCTGCGCAACATAGCGGCTGATCTACCACAACAACTGTCCACGAGTGCAAAGCCATTGCTGTAACAAAAAATCTCTTTCGGAATCCCTCCTCGCCGGATTGATGAACGTATGCGGGATTCGACCTCCGATTCGGATTAAGCAGCCTGCTTGGCAGTTGTTCGGAGTTCACGCAGAAGGGTCTCGACGTATTTACCGAGCGCCATTTCCATCTCAGACTTCGCGTATTCAAAGCTACCCGCCTGAACCGTGATGGGAGGTTGTTCGCAGCAGCCATTCCAACCATCATCGGTAAGCCAGAACTTGCATTCGATGCGGAGAAATGGCGCAACCCGAAGTGTCACAGAGTGTTTGGCCATAGGTGTTCCCCCGATCTTTACCGTTGCTCAGATGCAATGCTGCACCTTGAATCATTGGCGGTAAATCAAAAAGCTCGGAAGCGAAATAGGGAGCCTTATTTAATGGCAGACCTGGTTCAGGCTGCCTTCTTCTCCTGCGCTTTGACCTTTGCCCACCTTGCCCGCTGTGCAGCTGCGATCTTACGCCGAGCAGCAATTGACATGACCCGCTTGCGAGCCGCGCCGGTCGCTTTCGATCCTGCTTGCGACCCTTGGCCTCGTTTTGCCCATCGGGCTCTCTGAGCTTGAGCCATCCGTCTTCGGCTAGCAGCGGAGATAATCCTTTTTGGACGAGAACCATTGACTGAAGTTCCGGAAGAATTTGTACCCAGTCGTTCAATCGCGGAAATCGCTTCTCTCAACTTCTCAACTTGTACTTGCGCCAGCTTTTCCTCCTGCCGAAGCTGCTGGAGCACACTGTCTAGATTCGCCATTAATCCCCCTCAATTTATTACAGCAGACTGAATTGTAATTGAAAGGCCGAGCACAGAAGGCAGGCGTGACGTTCGGATGCTCAATGCCGCGGTCTCATGAATGCAAGGATCAGTGGGCGCATCCTCGCGAATCAGGGAGGTTTTAAATAGCATGTTAGAAATAACGACTCAAAAAAGATGAAATGGCGCACAACACCGGCCAGAGTTCGAATATTCCATTAAGCTGTTCGGCCTCAAATAGCGTCAGGTTCATTTGGTTTCGCCGAGTGGCTATAGCGCATTGCTTATTACTGAATTGTTAATTCCTACGTGGATTGTGCTGCGTATTGAAGTCGTGGTTCTAGGCGACTACACTTCCTGCTAGAGTTGGAGGTTTTCGATGTCAAAGAAAAAGCCTTACGAACCACGGACAATTGTGCATTGCAAATCCCGAGATGAAATCCCCGAGTCACTCAGCAGCGGCTTTGAAGAGTTCCGAAACGAAGTAGAAGGGCAGTATAGATTTCATGTCTCACCTGAGTTCACGACCGTGGTGGGAACGGACAGGCGATACATTGAGGTTTCAGAGAGTTTTTGTCAGCTGGTCGGGTATCCGCGGCACGATTTGATCGGCAAGACCTTCGATGAAATTACCGCACCGCGCACGAATGATATCCCCACCGTATTCCGTCTACTCATCAGAAATGGATACATGCATGGACTGTGGATGCTGGTTCACCGCAGGGGCACTGCTGTTCTTGTGCGATACGAAGCGTGGGTGCGACCCGATTGCCAAATTCAAAGCAACATGGAATTGGTCAGAAGGTTCATCTAGAATTTTGGCAGTCTTCCTCGAATCCCGGGTATGTATGCCTTACGGGTCAACTGCTTTGCACCTGCGATCCATATACTTTGCTACGCTATTCCCATGCAGCAGCCCGTCAAAGAGCGCGTTGCAAAGTTGCGGGAAGAAATAGCGCAAATCAGGGAATCAAACCGCCGGTACTTGCGCGACGGCAAGAAGAGTGCCGCTACAGAACCGGATCATGTGCGGCGGCTCCAGCGATTGAAGGAAATTCTGGATGAATTAGCGTCACTGACCCAATGGAAGCAGCCATGAAGTCAACTCATGTTATATCGGAATACCCCGACGAGAAAAACCTCCAGCGATAAACCTGTAATAGCATTCTTCACAGACCCAGCTCACAAAGTGCACCAAAACAGATAACGTTGTTCTCCCGCTGCATCGGCCTATCATCGGTTAGCGCAATCAATAGGAGCTACATTATGGCAGTCAATCAAGTCGTGCTTTTCTTTGACCAGCAGCAGGATGCGGTGCTTTTCGCTGTCGCTGCCAGCGCGGTAATGTCGTCAGACCGAGCGTTGAACAGCAGCAAGGCAGCCGCTAACGTGGCAATGGAAATTAGCAAAGCCAGTCGGATCACGACGGCGGGCGCTCTGAATGTCAGTTGAGGGTGCAAAAATATGATTCGGAAAGTTGCGCTGCAAACAGGGATCATCGCACTATTCGCTTTCATTGCGTGGAACGCGTACTTTGCGGTCAACCATCTAAGGCAGCAAGGTAAAATTGCGGCGCTCACAGTCGAAAGCTCGGCGATCCAAGCGGAACTCTCCGTCGTTTTGAAAGACATCACGGATATGGAAACCGGTCAACGTGGCTTCCTGCTGACTGGGAATGCTGCCTACTTGCAGCCATTCACTGATGCGAAGGGCAGGATCGGAGCAGATTTTGTGAGCCTTCGTTCGTCGCTTGCTCCTAGGGGACAACACGAACAATCGCTAGAATCGCAGTTGCAGTCCTTGGCCACATCCAAGCAGAGTGAGATGGAACGCACTATCAGTTTGCGGCAACAGGGCTATCGTCATCGCTCATTCAAGCTGGTCGATACTGACGAAGGCAAGGGCTACATGGATGAGATTCGGGGAATTGCGTCTTCGCTATCCCTGTCCGAAAGCAGCAATTTCGCGAAATTAAGCAGGGACAAGGCTGCCACACTGAGACGAGCATTTACAGCAATTGTTGTTTCCAATTTCATCCTGCTGGTACTCGCCGTATGCGCATTCGGGCTCATCCGCCATCACGAGCGAATGCTCCGAGAAGAAGCCGCCCAGAGCAAGAATGAGCTAGCGTTGCGAAATTTCCAATTAGAAAGATTGACCGCTGCGCTTTCCGGGCAAGCTCGTTCGAACATGGTTGCCCTGAATGTGAACTCGCGGTTGTTGCTAGAGAATTACGGAGGTTTTCTCCCACGACAAGGGCACGAATACGCTGAGCAGATGAAAGAAGCAGCAACAGAAATGGAACAACTTCGACAAGATTTAGTGGGCAGCCGAGTCTTCGAGGATGGTGAACAGGCAGCTTAGAATCGCGAGATCGGTCGTAGCTACGAAGCTTTCCTAAGAATTCTTATCGAAGATCGTTGGGTCAGGCGATTACCACAAGGCTAAAGTGGTTGATGTCCGATGCGTCTGAGGTGTGCACATGAGATTCGTTAGCTTTTGTTCAACTCTGATCTTGCTTGCCTTAGGGGTGCCTTGCCAAGGACAGCAGAATTCAGAGCTCGCCACGCAAATCGATCGAATCATGCAGGCGCACGCGACAGTCGGCGAATTCAATGGGTCGGTGCTGGTATCCCGTCGTGAACAGATCATTTACGAGAAGGGATTCGGAAGTGCGAACCTCGAATGGAATGTCCCCAACGATGTGACGACCAAGTTTGAGATCGGGTCGATGACAAAGCAATTTACCGCTGTGCTTGTCCTTCAGTTCGTAAATGAGGGCAAAATCAGACTGGACGGGCACCTCTCGGACTACCTTCCCTACTATCGCAAAGACACAGGAACTCGGGTCACGATCAGTGAGTTGCTGTCTCACACTTCAGGTATTCCCAACTTTACGGATTTGCCGGGCTTTCTGGAGGGCCCGTCGAGTAGGGTTCATCATGCGGTCAGGGAGTTCGTGGAAGGGTTCTGTAGTGGTGACCTGCGATTTGAGCCGGGAACCAAGTTCGAGTACAGCAATTCAGGCTATTTTTTGTTGGGGGCTGTGCTTGAACAAATCTCTGGCGTCTCTTATGAGCAACTGTTACAAGCTCGTATCTTTAACCCGCTAGGGATGAAGGATTCCGGCTATACCCATTTTGACAACATCATCAAGCACCGTGCCGCTGGCTATGAACACTCCCCGTCCGGGTTGCAAAACGCACGCTACTATGACATGTCAGTTCCGTTCGCCGCAGGTGCACTCTACTCGACGGTTGAAGACCTCAGTCTATGGGATCAAGCGCTTTACGGCGAACGCTTGTTGCCTGCTGAACTTCGCGACCTGCTCTTCAAGCCGAACTTGGAGCACTATGGTTATGGGTGGGCGATACTAGTACCCGCGGCAGGCTCCCCGTATGCTGGGGAATCTATTCCGATGCACGGTGGCGCGATTTTCGGCTTTCAGTCGGTAATTGAGCGAATCATTCAACACCGAGAACTGATTGCCCTTTTAGATAACCACGACAATCCGAAACTTCTACAAATTGCGCTTGAAATCAGGCGGGCCCTCGCCAGTAATCCCTGAACCGAGCTAATGTCTGTAGCTGCAATCAAGAGATGCCTTGGCATTCGCGTCCGTCAATTTCGCAAAAGTGTTTGTGAATAAAACAATATTTCGTCAGCAACTAACAGCGTCGTGCAGGATCGGTCGCATTCAGTGATGACCCAAATCCTTTTCCCACTGCTTAGAGTGTAGGAAGACAGCAAACGGAAACCGTTCACCAGCGACAATTCGTGTTCCTCCCTGTCTGCTTCGCGCAGTTCGCCCCAATCACCACAAGCGTGCCGCCACAGGAAAGCGCTGGGCTGTTCGTCAGATTCCTCAAACGCGGCAATCGCACCAGGTGTGGCGACGACCTGACGGAGTTGAATTTGCTTTGACATTTTGCGACAGTCCACAATGTGATTTCAAAAAAACAGAGGCTCGCAAACCTAGCGCAATGAATTCGTCAGGAACCACAATCGTAAATACCCGTCCTGTGACGTGCCGGACTTCTTTCGGCAGCTTAAGTTTCGGCGTGGTTCCCCTGTTAGAGCAGGCATGCATCGCACAAAGTAACGAGGAAGCCAGCGTTGTTCCTTAGAATTCCCGCTCCTCCGCAGTGCTCGCAGGTTCGGAGCGACTCGCGCTGCGCGTCCTCGATTACCGTATCGATAGCAGGGGTATGGTGGCTCGTGTAGAACCGCACGCCTCCCATCTTCTGCTTGACTTGCATGACTTCGAAACGTTCGCCATGAAGGGTAGCGTTTAGTTCGGCAACCAGCGGTGCAAGCCGCTCACATAGTGAGTACAGAAGATCGAACCAGCCGTCTTCGCAATGAAAGCCATGCGCCATACCAGTTCTTGTTGGGTCGCCGTGAACATCGAACCAGTCCGGCCATTGCGCAACGATCTTTTGCTCCAGTTCCTCTCGCATTCGTCAGTCGCCCGAGATTCAGCCTCTAACAGCAGAGTTAGAGGCAGGTTGAACGCTATGAACAAACCCTGAGCCGTTATCGAGCTTTTTCAGCTCATACGCGCCGCTCGTCTGAAGCTCGATTGCTTCAAAAATGTCGTCAATGACAACTTGTCGAGCATGCTCAAACGCCGATTGGGCCCCCATGATGTATGTTTCGCGTAACTGAGCGAAGGAAAACCCATCTGTTTTCTCGATGGCGGGCTCGAATTGGCCGCCACTTAGGACAGGGCTGAGCTTGCGGTAATAGTGGCGGCGCAGGTCGGCGTCTGGATTTCTGAAATGGACGACCCGGTCAAAACGACCGGGGCGCTTCAGTATTGCCGCATCGAGAAGGGTAGGGTCATTCGCTGTGGCGACGACAATGATCCCATCCTGCGTGCCCACACCATCGAGGCAATTTAGAAAGGTCTGAAATGTGATGCTTCGCTCGTTCGTGCGCTTGCCCTCGTTGGGGAAGGCGCGGTCGAGGTCTTCAAGGATAATGAGCGCCGGAGTATTCGCCGCCGCCTGCTCGAATAGAAGATGGATATCGCTGTTTTGTTTCTCTAGGTCGCTCAAATCAAGGGCGTAGGGTTGAATGTAGGGGTGCGCAGCCATGATGCGAATGGTCGCGCTTTTGCCATTGCCGGGAGAGCCCCACAGCAAATAACCACGCCGATATGGCAGATTGTGCTGCCGGAACCACTCTTCCCGCCCGAAGAACAGCTCAAAATCCGTTCTCACCATTCGCTGCGTGGTTTCATCGAGCAGGACAGAATCCCAATCATATTTAGTGTGTAAACGGGTGCGCCCGTATGCCGTCTCAAGATAGCGCTCAGTCTTCTCGCAAACTTGCTGGATGAGGATCAGCGCCTGAGTGGCGTCCTCACGATGAACAATAAGCCAGTGCTGGGATTCAACGTGGCGAAATGGGTATTCGCAGGGTGGAAAATGCGTCGGCATCTTGACGCTGATTACGGGATGAGCGAGTCCCTTCAATTTGAGCGCGAGGGGACAATCTTTCCACTCAGGCTCCCAAACCTGAGCGGGAGCGGCACTCGGGTTGCGCTGTCGTTGTAAGGAAACCGCAACTCGCGGGCTTACATGCGAAGGTAGCACCCAGCGTTCAATCAAACTGCCCCAAGAGCCGGTTCGGGCCTTGGTATTGGCGACTATTGGAAGTGCTTCTAAGAGTTGTACCGCGATAGCGTCGCCGGGGTTGGAATCGACTTCTAACGTAATCGTCTCGGCGAGGGGGACACCCAACGTTTGCCGCACCCACATGCCATACGGTTCTAGGGTGGAACGAACCAACTCGACTGAAGACATTAACCGCAGCTGGACGCCCTCTCGGATTTTCTGTTCTATCGGCATGTTGGATTTCCAAAATGCATAACTGATCTACGCGCAAGTTCCAGCGGCGCAGCCAGTAGCAGGCGAAACGACCAGAGTGCTATTGCCGTTAGCTTTTTTCATCAATCGGCAGACGCTGGCTCGCGAAATGTTGTGGCGCTTTGCGACCTGAGTGAGCGACATCCCGCTCCGCCGATCTTCTACGACTTGTATCGGTCAACATCCAGCCGCGCACGCCCGATGATCTTCCCTTCGAGCTTGGCTCGGCGCATGCCCGCCCGCACGCGCTCGCTAATCAAATCCGATTCGAGTTCGGCAATTGATGAGATCAGCGTCATGAAAGAGACGACCCATGGGGCCACTGGTATCGATATTTTCGCGACGAGAAAGGAAAACCACGCCTAAACTGTCTAATTCGTCTATTAGACTCAAGAAATGCTTGGTGCTACGCGCTACTCGGTCGAATGCAGACACAAGCACTACAGAAAATTTCCTTTGCCGAGCATCTGCCATCAGCGCGTCAAGCCCCGGTCGTCTTGCCTTGGTGCCCGAAACGCCGCAATCTTGGTACTCCTTCACGATTTCAATACCTCTTTGCGAAGCGAGCTCCCGCAAATCGTAAAGTTGTGACTCGACGCGCTGATCTGAGTGTCGAAACGCGGACATAGAGTGCAGCTTTTTTCATTGGCAAGCGTCTCCTTGGCAATTCGCAGCAATGGTAAAAACGAGATTCTGTGGAGAAAAGAGACTATGTAGTTATCTGATCAGCTAAGTATGCGACAGGCATGGGTATTTGTAACCGATACTCTTAATATACAAACCGGCTCGTCCGTTTTCGCTAGACTTTCGGGCCTTGCAGCAAATTATTTTTGAAAACTCTAATCGAATTCTTTGAGCGCTGTGTATACTCCCAGTGCCCCAACGACAAACTGATGCTTCCGTGAGTGGTCACAAGTCCGCTGGCTCCTATCTTCCCATTGTTCCTTCTATCTCCATGGAGGACCCCTGAATAAACAATCACCACTGCCTACTGAAAAAATCGAATGTCCCCTTTGCCTAGGCGCAGGCGAAATTACACGTGCCGAACTTCTTGACCGCCTCGGAGTCAAAGATTTCGCCAGAGTCGCTCAACTTTCGCTGAAGAAGCATTCCGCCTGCTCCATTCCAAATTCAGGCAAGATGGCGAGACGCTCTGGGCTCGATTCGAGACCGAACTGACGAGCGAACCGTCTGACATTGACGCAGCGCCAAAAGGATGAACTCCATGTCTAATTGCCCGAACAAAGAATTGGAATCCGCCGCGAAGATGGCTGAGCAACAGAAGAGCCGCGATATCGAGCACGCAAATCGCCGGGTCGAAGACGCTCTAAGAGAATTAGCCGCAATTCGTGAACGGAATCAGATTCTAGAGCTCGATCTGTCCAAAGTCGCCCGTGTCGGCAAGAAAGAAGAGTTGAGTTTTGCTGAAGAGGTGATGACGTGGCCGGGCATGTGCTTAAGCGAAAAGCTAGCCAAGAAATGGCGACTATCTGCTTTCATTTCGAGACCCGAGTGGCGCTCAATTGAGCCAAAGCTCCTGATCGATAACAAAGATAAATCGGCGATCAATGAAGGTCGACATCAAAAAGCTGATCCGTGACGCAAAAGAGCGCCGCGCTCCTATCGCAGTCATCATCGCGAGAGACGAGAACCAGCTTCGCCAGATCGACCGCGAATGCCGCTGGGCGCAAGAAGACGACGTCTGGATGTTTCGAACTACTAGAAGCTGGTTTCGGCGCGATCTGGATGTCCTTCGCCCTTTGCTCGAACACATGCGTATTCATGGCGCAGACTTCCTCCAAAACAATTCTGCCTTAGCAGAAGAAGTCCGGCGCACGCTGGTTGATCTCGATGCGCTCGAAAACGAACTTAAAAAAGCAACAAAGCCATCGATGCCGCGGCCGGGCTGACCAGCAAATACCGAATCCGATTGCAGGCGCTTTGCGATAATGCGGGATCACAAAAAAGGGCTTCTCAGCGCGAGTCTTGCGGCGCAAACTATGAAAAGGTTTCCTGAGTATACGGTTCGATTGATTGGTTCAGAAAGTCTGTTGTTAAAAAGCTAGATCCCAAGACTCACACACTACACCTCGACAAAGAACTCCGCGTATTTCCCGTGTGGTTTCAGCAGCGAGAACACTTTGCTTTTGCGTCTTCTAGAATAGCTGTATTCGAAGGTTGGGTTCTTTGGGTAGTTTTCCAGCGAGCGCTCGATGATCAAATCCCAGTTGAACGTAATTATCGTGTCCGGCGGTTTCATTGCTAAGCGAACAAAGTCGTCCACAGTTCGCTGACTATCCTTTTGGGTTAGGGGTGGTCAATTGGCTCGTTTGTCCGACGACCCTAGCCGCCGTTTTTCAGAAGACACCACGTTAGCCGAGCACAAACTTAACGAGAGGACTCTTTATGGGGTTCCTCCATAGCGACGGTTTCAAGTACGTCGTCGGTCTCATTGTCGGTTGGCTGGGCATCGTGGTCGGCTGGATTATGCAAGAGTCGAGCCAACTCCGTGGCGGCTCAAAATCCTGAGAGCGCCGTGGTCTGGTTTCGAGTTCAGAAGCCATTGGTTGACCAGACCAACAAGGCATTGAAGGGCTAAAATTGGTGATCGAAGCTGCGAGCACAGAGGGGATGCTGTTCTGGAACTCGCACGAGGTCTCGGACGAGGAACTCACCGCACAGTTCTAAAACGACACCGTGCAGGTTGATGATGGAATGCTGAAATCACGACCGAGATTCGGCAGACTGGGCGCACCCCATTGCAATCCAATGCTGGCACTGACGACGGAGGAGGAATTGCGGAAACGTTGAAGAAGCTATCATAGGAGACCTTCTCGTACACCGCCGCTCGCCGAAGGTAGGAACATTGCAGAAAGGTAGTCCGAGACTTATCCTTTGTTCAATGATGCAAGGGGAATTCCTCATGCCTTGCGAAGAATACGGACGACTGAAGTACATGCGCGACATGGAGATGAGCACGGCTGCAAGATTCAGTCAGTTTCGGAGCGGTGTCAGTGATCGAAAAGCAGCGAAACTCGCCAAAGAGGCGCGTCAGAGAGCGGATGCGATCACTAAGGAAATGCAGGCGCATCGAGTCGCCTGCAAGAAGTGTAAAGCTGGAAACACTCAGCTGTTTTAAAAATCGGGGTCTCCGTCCGACATTAGAGTAATAGCGATTTATCGTCGCTATTTTTATCATTATCGATGGTAATTCTTTACGTACTCAGGTACAGAAGCGGCGACAGACAACTCCCGCGTGCTTTGGTCTGGTAGCGTCACTGTAACTTTGTTCGGATAGTACATATTTGGAGCCCAGTCATATTCGTACGAATAAACGGCTCCATTCCCAAATTCCTGCCTTTTTAGATAGCCCTCGTCATACCAGTTGTGCACGAGAACATGGCCGTCTTCGTCACTGATTTGGGTCATCAGTGTGCGTTCGTATTCGTAGTGGCGTTGGCGACCAGAAGATGAAATTACAGTTTCCAGCATTCCATCGGAGTTGTACTCATATCGCGCAAAGTCCCCGTTGTCTGTCTCTGCAAACTTGATGCGCGATAGCTCGTCATAGCTGAACCTAATCCAGTGCCCGTGGGGTGTCGTGATTTCTTGCAGATTGCGTTGGCGATCACGCTTCAGTTGCAAACGGTTTCCTTGCGGATCGCGCATTTCAAAGGGTGCGCCTTGAGCCATGTTCTTCGCGCTATAGGACTCGGGGAAAAGAATTTGCGATCCGTCGGCGAGCTTCATCGTCCAGCCGTTCCCGTTCCATTGCTGGGTAGCTTTATAGAAGTTTGTCGAGGTCTCGGTGTGCATGTAGAGCGCGTCTGCATATCCAGTGCCCTTCGAAATACGGTCGAAGTAGAGGAATTCACCGTCCTCCAAAGCGAGCAGCTGATGCGTATAGGGGTTACGCGTGCCGACTGGGGCAATGTCGTATGGATGATTGCTGTTTACGCCGAACGCATGCACCCGGATTTGAATGTATCCAATCCCGCGATCTGTAAGACCGGGTAAGCGGGACATCAAAGACATCGTTGATCCTCAAGTCCGTCTCTTGCAGGACAAACTCCGCATCCCGCAGGTCTGCATCGAACCGATCGACAGTTCCCGCATGGGTGGTAGGCATAGCGCAGTTTCCGAATTGCGAAGACACGTTGCCCGCATTGTTCGTCGCCGAAACACATGGAAACCTTCCGTCGAAACGGGCGGCCGGAATAAATCCATGATCATATTCCGGGATCACTGCCGTCTCGTAATGAGAGTCGACATAGGCATTCGGGTCGTATTCAATGACCCGCCCGGAAATCAGGTCAACTTTCTCGTGCTCCTTCTCGAATACAACCTCGAAGGTAGTGAAGACCCACGCGTCTGATCCTTTGCCAGCTATGACATGAACTTGGGCAAGTCCTTTCGGCCCACGTACGGGGATGAGGAGCCGCGCCTCCCGCCAGCCTGTCTCATCCTGCCTAATCTCTCCTGCAACTCCCGAGTCAACTTTGACCGGAGTGCCAAGGATTTTCAAGACATCGGCATTGCGGTTGACCCGCGCCATCGCTGCCTCAACAACCCTTCCGCGTTCTGTTTGCTGCCGGTGTTGCAGCATTAGAATCCCCGCTACTAGCAGAACGGCACAAGTAATCATGAGCGCAAACAGGACTGACCTTCGATGCGAATAAAGTATTTCTTTGGAGTGACCGCAGAGCGGGCAAACTCCGCCAGTTTTCTCGGCATGCTTAAGAGAGGTCTCTAGGATTTGTTCGACGGTACCATTGACCTGCTGTTCGGAAGGTTCAACCTCAACCCCGCATCCACGACAATTCACTGCTGTCCTCGTTTGTTTGTGAGATCGGTAACGCTGAATTATAAGTTTGCACACGCGGATAAGCTACGAAATGTGAGGTCGGGTGCGCTCGAATGACAGGTCGACCTGAGTGGCCGAAAACCAATGCAGCCACCCAATAGCGCGATCCCGCATCGTATTAGCCATGCCGAAACTTAAGAAAGGCGAAACCGAATCCGATGTACTCAAGGGATGGCAGCAAATCGCCGCGTTTCTCGGTCAGCCATTGGCGGTCGCTCAGCGATGGGCAAAGGATGGAATGCCAGTTCGAAAGCAGGGTCGATACATCGAATCCACTCGCGAGGAATTGAACCGTTGGCTGGGTCGAGAATCTGCTGGAGAACCGGTTCAGATTGCTACGCCCGAAATCGACCTGAGCGCAGAACTGAAGCGTGGGCTCTCGCTTGTTCGAAAGCAGAACCGAAAGACTTCAAAGAAGAAGGTGGCGTGATCAGGCAAATAGGAACCATGGAAGGCGTACCGAAAAGTAACGTAGGGCAGGCCCGCTGGCTAAGCGACGGAAACACATCGCGGTATCTGGCGACGCTAGCAGGTTGCGGAAATATGCCATTTGAAGAGTGAAGAGAGAGAGATTTCTACACCTAAGCCGAGGGCCACCGGTCTACCGCGATCGCATGGTTCTTGAGGAGCATCAGCAGCCTTTTTCGATTGGCCTCAATGCGCGGTGGATCTCCTTCTGACACTAATCCGATGTCCTGAACCGCCACGATCAAGCCATATGGCCATGCTGATTCCGGTAACCCCTTCAATACTATTGGAACTGAATCGACGGGGATGGCTTGTCCGACAGCGGTCATTCCAACAATTTCTACACCGTCACGTCGAACAATCAGGTACGGATTCTTCCAATCCTTTGCATCTTGTACGGCATGGTATTTCTTTGGATCAGGCTTCGGGATTCGGTTTTGAAGGGATAGAGGAGTTTGCGCCCACCCAAAAAGGGTCGAAGCAACTAACTGGGCAATGAAGACTGCACCGAGCAATCCCCTCTTTACGACACCCATGCATACTCCTCGGTACTACTGAGACCCGATATTAAAACGATCCCTACTTTACGATGTCAGATTCGCAATGGCGATGTTTAAGCGCGAGTACGAGTTGGTTCAGTTCAGCCACTTTTGCATGCATAATTCGCAGGTCACTGATGATCCGCACGTCTTCTATGGTCAGCGAGCGATCCTCTGGAGTTCGGGCGTTACGTTTTGCTTCATCATAAATTGACAGCGTAGCTGCTTGGATAACTGATGCTCAATACCGGGAACCGTGTATAACCTTAGCGTGTTCGGGGTCAACTTGCTTCTTTAAAACCGACTACAATCGCCGCAGGGAAAGAAAAAGCGTGAGTGAGTGAATGAAAACGCATTTAGGCAGATCGGGGTTTAAACGTTAGTCCAACGGGAACTCAGAAGTGTCAGATAAATTAAGGCGACGCTCGAGCTTGGCTCATCAGGATTTCGTGATGTCCCGATCGGGCAAATACTGGATTACCAACTTGCTCGGTTGAGCTCTTTACTTGCTCGGGCATTGGCACAAGCGTGTTGAAATCGAATACGGACTTGTCGGTGCAGACGAACTTAAATACTTCCTTTGGGTCGCCCTTTATTACCCTCAGCGTGTTGGATACCCAGTTAGGCATCTATTTACACCTCAGTTTTGGTTTCACGGTCTCTAACAGCGCCGTCCAATTCCTAATACTGAGGTTTTCGGGAGTTCCAAAATTTAGTCGAAATTTCTTTGCGAAAGGCAAGACCTCGCAAATGCAGCAAATGCTAGAGCTCATCGCTGTTCATATGTTTGAGTTTGGCTTTCCTTGCGGTTCCTTCATCGGGTCTGGATTCAGCAGGCTCGCGGCATTGCGCAGTTCGCGAACCAGGAAGAGATTTGGATCAAATACGGAAGGAAGACTCTGACAATTATCGCGACTTCCAAGCTGAGGCGTAGGAAACGCTGAACCGCGAACGATGGTTTCCCACTCAGGGAATCTAGATCGGCGAACCGCCCAATGCCGGACTAAACCGACTTTGTTAGGATCCTTCCTGCACAGTGTTACTTGCGGTCTTGAAGGTAAGTTGCTGAAATGCTACTGTTGTAGCGGCCCGGGCTGGGCTGGTGTCTGAGGAAAGTTTACCGCACGAAAATATGCCTCCCCCGGTTCAGGAGGGCCAAACCATCCGTCCCAAGACTGTGGAACTCTCGCGCCTTGCTCATGATCACGGTACTTTCTCTCGGCATTCATTGACACTTCTTGCACTGCTAGGTACCGCGATGGTGGGTGCTGCACAGGTCACACATTCCGGCAATTTTGATGGACCAGCGGAACTGCCCCGGTCAGTATTTGTTACCTCAATTGCAACTACGCCAACGCCCGGGCACACAATTAAAGTAACCGCAGGCGGTGATCTTCAGGCCGCGATCGACACCGCCAAGTGCGGTGATGTGGTGGAGATAGAGGCAGGTGCAACGTTTACCGGAGCCTTTAATTTGCCGTCGAAGCCCTGCGACGACGGCCATTGGGTTCAAATCCGGACAAACAGTCCTGACGACAAGATAGCTTTTGAGGGAACCCGGGTGTCGCCTTGCGCTGCAGGGGTAGCTTCTCTGCCAGGTCGGCCTGAATTTTCATCCCGGGGCGGGTGCGCAAAATCGCAAAAGCTGATGGCCACGCTGATCGCCGTAAGGGCGACGGGCCCAATCATTCTGAAGGCTGGCGCCAATCACTATCGTATCGGCCCCGGACTTGAGATCACCCGCGCGTCCGGAACTGGAATCCATTACGCGCTCGTGGGCAAAAATCCCGATGATCCCGCGGACCACATCATCATTGATCGGGATTGGGTCCACGGCACGGCGCAGGATGAGACGGTGCGGGGTATCAACATGAGCGGAATTGTGTACGGAGCAGTGGTCGATTCTTACTTGAACGATTTTCATTGCGCAGCCGTGATTGGAGCCTGCGTTGATTCTCAGGCTATTGCGGGCGGGACGGGTAATCTGGCACAGGGTACCTGGAAGATCGAGAACAATTTCATCGAGGCTGCCGCAGAAAGCATACTCTTTGGTGGCTCGGGCGGATCAACGGTTCCGACAGATATTACTATTCGACATAATCACATGTTCAAACCTCTTACGTGGATGCCAGGGCAGCCCGGTTTCGTGGGCGCAGTGAAAGCGGATCCGTCCAAGTGCGGGAAGTTCAAGGAGTCTGGTCAATGCCCGTTCGTGGTTAAGAATCTTTTCGAATTGAAAAATGCACAACGCGTCCTTTTCGAGGGCAACGTACTAGAAAATACGTGGGCCGGATTTACGCAACCAGGCATTGCAATAATGTTTCAAGCTTTGAATGAGAAGGGATCAAACAACCCTAACACGACCGTCGCGGATGTCACTGTGCGGTACAACAAGATTTCCCACGCCGCTAGCGGGATCACCGAGAACATCGTTTGCTTAAGCTGTACAGTAAGTCCGAAGTTCGCCGGTAGGTTCAGCATTCACGATGATATCTTTGATGATCTGGATCCTCTCTATGCACTTGGGCAGACGGACGCGAATACCGCAAAGCCATTCCAAATTGCTCAATGTCAGGCGTGCACCACAATTCAAAGTATCGCAATCGATCATGTGACCCTTCTAATGACCGCTCCAAAGGTGTTCCTAGTCCTAGGGGCTATGCCGACGGCTGCGATTCAAGACGTTAGGATTACCAACAGCATCATTTCTTCATTACCCGGAATAATTATTACCGGTACCGGCAATGGGGGATCATGTGCGTTTACAGGAAAGTCGAACTTGATCAGACTAAATCAGTGTCTCGCGCCTGGTTACAGCGTCACCGCGAACGCTCTGATTGGCGCAACCGACACTTGGCCCGCCGGAAATTTCTTTCCCAAGAGTCCGGACACGATCGGCTTCAGGCGGTACAGTCAGGGAAAGGGAGGAGACTACGGGTTGCTGCCCTCTAGTCCCTATAGGCATGCAGCACTGGATGGCAGGGATTTAGGCGCTAATGTCGAGTTGGTTCAAAGCTCAGTCGCAGGAGTGCTCTAGAGTAAGCTCCATGACGCATCGAGGGCCTGCGTCTACTTGATCGGTCACCGACATTGTTATTTCAAGTAACTACTTTCGTGCTATCCTCCTGCGGTGCAACGTACTCACCTCTTCCGAGCGGACATCGAAGGGATGCGGGGAGTTGCCGTTCTTCTAGTTGTATTATTCCACTGCAATGTGCCGGCATTCCGCGGTGGCTTCATTGGTGTGGATGTGTTCTTTGCTCTATCGGGCTATCTTATTACCGGCCTCATCGTTAATGAGGTCGAACGCAATGGAAAGTTAAGTTTCCGCACTTTTTATGCACGCCGAGTACGGCGTTTACTCCCTGCGGCCGGCCTGGTTATAGTCAGCACTCTTGTTTTTGGGACCTTCGTGTATTCGCCGTTGGAGTTGGCGAGATACGTGAAGTGGTCGGTCCACACCTCGCTATATGTTAGCAATTACATGTTCATTCGGGCTGCGGCCAACTACTTTGCTAGTGATATCGCGTTGAATCCCTACCTGCACACTTGGTCGTTGGCGGTCGAAGAACAATTTTACTTATTCTGGCCGTTGCTGATCGCGGCCTCACTTGTATTCTTGAAATCTAAGCGTGCATTAGAAATAGTACTCACTGTGCTATGCCTACTTTCTTTTGCAACGTGTATGTGGCTCACTCGGACTCGACAACCCTGGGCCTTCTTTAGTCTCCCGACGAGAGCTTGGGAATTTGCGCTGGCTGGCTTAGCGTCTCAGCTTTCAATGCAGAAGTTACAGACCAGTCCACGCTTGGTCAACGCGGTTATCGGTTGGGTTGGTTTCGCCATTGTGATAGCTAGCGGATGTCTATATTCGTCTCAGATGAACTTTCCAGGATATTTGGCGCTTTTTCCCATCTTGGGCACAGTGGCTGTATTGATTGCTGGCGCCTCCGGGGTTAGATTCGGTTTGCAAGTTCTTCTCGCAAGCCACCCGCTTCAGTATCTCGGAATGCTTTCTTACTCCTGGTATCTGTGGCACTGGCCTATGCTCTTAATGGCGGAAGCTTGTTTCCCGACCCTCACTTGGCGCGGCAGACTACTGCCGGCGATAATCGCGCTCCTGCTTGCGCAAATCACCTTCTGGATCGTAGAGAACCCAGTTCGCATGAGTTCGTTTCTCGTTCCCCGTCCTGCATATTCATTAAGCATCGCTTTGGTAGTTGGGTTGCTTGGCTTATCAGCCGCGAAGCTAGTGGAAATGAAAGTATATCTGGAGCTGAAATCTCCCGAGCAGGCCACTCTCTGGGCTGCTGCGCATGATACTCGCACCTTGTTCGATGCGCACTGCCTTGTCCCCGCGGGAGAATGGCGCGTCAAAGAATGCTACTACGGTGACCGAGATTCGAATATCACTGTGGCTCTGTTTGGCGACTCTCACGCCGAGCACTGGTTCCCCGCGCTCAATGTAATTGCGAATGATAGGCATTGGCGCATAATAACGCTGCTGAAATCATCTTGCCCGGTAGCGCGGGTCGAAGTTTACAACTCGGCCCTGGGACGGGAAGACGCCGAATGCCACACATGGCGGGAAGCGGCCCTTTCAACAATCATTAAGGAAAGTCCCCGTCTGGTCATTCTTTCCGAGAAAGATGCCGTTGTAGCTAATATATCCTCGGCGATTTCCCATAAGGTTAGCCCCAGCCAGTGGGAAGAAGGCTTACATTCCACAGTATCGTATCTGGACGTTCAGGGAATAAAAACTTTGCTTATTGCTGACACTCCCCGAGCGCGCTCAGATATTCCAACGTGCCTATCGCGGGCAGCCGCACATAGCTGGGCCTCAAGTGATTGCATAATTCACCGCAATTTAGCGATCAATCTAGAAGCTTTGAAAGCAGAGAGCTCAGCAGTCAAGGATATTCCAAGGGCGATGCTAGTAGACTTTGCGGAAACGTTTTGTCCGGGCGAAACCTGTGAAGCGACCGCCGCGGGTAAAGTGATCTATCGAGACAGCAATCACATGGCCTCAAGCTTCGCTAAAGGACTTGCGCCTCTTCTCACTCAAAAGATCGATTACCTGCTCAGTCCTCCTCAGAATAAACAGACACCAAAGGTTTCTCATCTAATAGATTTTCACGCCCAACTAAATGGTGGCATGGTTCTTGCACCGGTACGCCGCACCACAGCCACAGCAATCGCCATGCAATCCAATGCCCTTCCTGTCAATTGATTCGTAGCCAAGTACCCCCTCACTTTTTACGGCAGTATAGGACTGGGAGGTTACGGGTCCTCACCCAGCTGGAGGCACGAAAATCGCTTGAGCCGTGGAAGAATTAGCTATCTGCACGTGTCTCAGCGTGTTCTGCGTTGTTCTAAGTCCGCAAACAGCTTATCCCGCCATGCGTCCTGTTCCTCATCGCTGCCTGCTGTGAATATGCGCCAATCTTCATCGGTGAGGCTCGGAGTAGATTTGCGGAAGTTGGCTGTAACTGTGTTCCGCACCTCGCGCATGGCTTCGTCCCCCAAAATATCGAACAACCGATTGAGGCGTCGAGTAATGTAGAGACTCCAACGCCATTCGCTACTGCCGCTTTGCTGACATACGAAATAATCGAAGTCTTCCTCTAAGCGCTCTTGCGCCCAGTAGAAGGCAAGTTGCTTCAGTTCGTGCTTTGTGGCAACAAATTCTGGATGCTCCCGCCCGTCGTCGCCGTTGATGGCGTCTACATACCCGATTCGGAAGGGCCCAGCAGCCATGATGCCCAGGCTCGCCGTGTCCCGGTTGCTCCCGATGGATTTCTCAAGAAGTTCAGCATATTTCATGGTGCTAGCTGTGGACTGTTGCTTGTCGTTAGCGTGGTTCTGATCTAGCATTTTTGTCGTTTCTCCTCATTATTCTTTGCAAATCGCCCAGCCATGTCTGGCCCAGGTTTTATTCAACCCTCAATAGCAGGAAGCACTCAAGGTTCTCGCAGAGTTCGCCAAAATCGTGGTCTGCTCGGGATATACCTGAATAATTTCGCACAGTACATTTGCAGTTGCACCTTCATCGAGTCCTGCGCCAGAGCGCAAAGTCGAGGCTGCAAGCTCCAGAATTCCGGCTAAACCAACCTCGCGATACAGCTGCACTGTGTTGCCGACATCGTAGGCGTGCGCTACAGTTTCAGCTTCTTTGCGTGTCAGCCCGGTTTGGGTGGTAATAGAAAAGAATGTTGAGCCTTCTTCGAGAAGTTGAATAACTTTATCAAGTGCTTCGACAGTTAACATTTCGTAGGACTTCCTTCTTATTGAATGTATGGGCGGCATTCCTAGCTAAAAGCCTGCGGTGTCATGGATGAGATTCCAACATCCCTGGCCTGACCGCCCTCTTAATCTCTAATACTGAAATTTCGCAACCATCTAGAATTGCGACCCCTTGGTTCCCGACAGCATTTGGGCTTTTGTAAACAGCGCCCCAGCCAAACCTGCATTACGCAACGCCTGCACGTTTCGTTCTCCATATGCGAGCAAAACGCTGGGCGCTGTTCCGCTCTTGCTCTGAGTCCCATCGGGGAGCCGGAAACGCAGACGGCCGCTCAGAAACAGAGTTGCGTCGGCAAATGGAAATATGTCCTGTTGCCACGTCGCCGTGTCGGTTCGGGCGAAAATCAGCATGATGCCGTTCCGATGCTCGGCCATTCGCCGTGCCCAAGCGCCGATGTGAGGCCCATAAGGAGGATTGCAGAAAACCCTTCCGAACCAGGCTCAATCAATCCATCGCGCTCTGGAAGGAAATAGGTGGTTGTGGCCGTACGCCAAGGCATGCCCGGACATCCGCAAGGGTCTAAATCAAAAGTTCCAAGTCGCTCCGGGAGTGCGGGGGGCGTGAGCCAATCGTTAGTTGAACCCTCGAACGGCTTTTCGAAAGCGAAGCCGGAAATGTTGGAGGTGATAGTTGAGCCGGTGTCGGACGAAGCCAGCACAGGCAGCGTCTCAGAAGTTAGATAGCATAATTTGCTCATGCTGCCTAATACTGATCATTTCGTATTTCTAACTTTTTCCTGGTCTAGTTTGTTTAAAGTTCATGTCCAACCGGAATGCGACGGGGTTCTTGTTCCAAGTTCTCGCGTACCTGGTCGAGCAAACCATAGACGGGGCAGCGCGGTTGAATGGCTTCCTATCAATCGACCATTTCGACAACCGCTGGTTCATGGTCGTGTAACCATTCCAAATCATCTTGTGCCCACAGTACAAGTTCTTCTAGGCAGTCGGCACAAAGCTTAGTTCGTGAATCGTCTTCGGCTTCGATGCTGAAAGCATAGGTGCAATGCTCACATTTCCAGTCTCCATTGAAGGGGAGGAATTCTCGATGTATCCAATCCTCGACGGTTTCGCCGGGGAATGGTTGTCGCATCGGAAATGCATCATCCAATCTGTCCAGGTCTGCTGCATTTCGCATGGCCTCTGGGCAAGCGATGTCCACATAGCGTACCCGTTGCTCGCCTGGTTCGGGTTGTTTCCGTGCTTCCTTCTCGGCATCTTCTTGGTCGCGTTTCTTCTTGAGCAGCGGAATACATTTATCCGCCTTGGGCACAAAGAACGTTAAAAATACTTGGTCGAAGTTTTTCGCCAGGCAGGCCATCGGGTCGGTGGCCGCACGCAAGTAGCGTGCCGTGAAGTCGTTTCCATATTTCGCCCCGTCCAGGTCATCCAATCTACACACCCAGACCAAGAACCACTTAAAATGTTCGTAATCGAGCCCTGATTTTCCCAACAGTGAATCCATGACCCGCGACCATGCCTTAAAGGTCTTGGCGCTGCGGAATTGAGGTGGCCGGCCAAGCTCCATCCACAACCAATAGCTAAGCTTCAGCCCCTCGGGGCTATCCTTGTTTATCTTTAACTTATCGGTAGTCATCTTTTTGCTCATAAGCCCTGCGGGTTTTGGTGTTGTTCTCTTGGTTAGGTATGGAAGAGAATCAAAAAAGAAATCTAATGATTCTCAAAGACCAATCCCAATCACAATACCAATATCAATACCAATTCCAATCTCTATTCCTATCTCTCTCTCAATACCAATAGCAATCTCAATATCAATCTCTATCTCTATGTTGACCGCGGTCATCCGTGGTTGACCACGAGTCCGGTTTTAGAAACCGTGGATAACCACGGATGACCACGGATAACCGCGGTTACAACTCATCTTCGTTGGCTTCGATTCCGCCATTCTCCTGATTCTCATGCAGTTCCTTCCGAGCCGGGGCCTTGGTTTTTTTTCCTTTCCTGCGCCTGGACTGCGTTTCGCTGCCCTCAATCAGCTTGATCCAGTCCCTCATGAGCCTTTTGTGCGAAAGCACTTTCACTCCCTTGACTTCAATTTCTTTAAACTTCACCAAAATCGCATCTTTATTTTCAATCCAGGTCTCTTTTGCCCCGGCGTCGGCCAGAATCCATAACTCATCGTCGGAAATCGGGAGGTACGGCCGGGTGGAAGAGTAATAGGCGGCCTGAAGCAAGGCGCGATAGAAGTGTCGCTGTAACCAGGTCATGCCGCGAGATACGGACTCATCCGCCCAAAAATCGCTTTCGTGCCAAAACTGATACGGAGGTTGATATTCTTGACCGTTACGTTTGAAAGATGTCTTTGCCATATGGCCTCTTTGGGTCACATGGTTTTGAGTGCTTGATTGTAGCCTTCGTGTAGAAATCCATTCTGACCTGTTTTCTCTGACCCTGTTTTTTGGACATAATGGACTTTTCGGTTGTGGGAACGGGTAAGGTCAGTGACCCGTTCCCCCGAATTTCAGACTGTCCAGAGTCTGCCCTACACTTAGGAATTTGGTAGCGGCCAAATTCCCTGGCACTTGCAAGGTGCTAATTACTGGTACTGAGAGGCCCCTAATTTCACAACGTTATTGTTGCTTATTCGGTTATTCGTTCGCCGCGGCTCCAGCAATTCCCCTCCCGGGCTGAAATCTCAAAAGAATTAAGAAACGCAGTATTAGCCCTATGTGGAACTCAATCAAATCATTCAGGGTGACTGCCTTTCAGTGTTGCCCAAGCTGTTCGAGGAGGCAGGCGAATTCGCCGACCTGATGGTGACATCGCCTCCGTACGCGCAACAGCGAGAGGATTCTTATGGCGGAATACCTGAAGCCGATTACCCCGATTGGATGGTCTCGATCGTGAGGGCCGGGATGAAAATACTGAAACCTTCCGGCTCCCTAATCTGCAATATCAAGGAACACGCAACAAAAGGCGTGAGGTCCACGTACGTGCTCGAAACCGTGCTGCGCCTAGCGAAAGAATTCCGCTGGGTGGATGAATTCATCTGGCACAAAACGAATCCGTTCCCCACCGGAAGCAAATGCAGGCTGAAAGATGGCTTCGAGCGTTGCCTGCACTTTGCGAAATCCGCTGATTATCAATTCTTCCCCGATGCTGTGCGTACGAAATCCGTTAGCAAGTGGGCCGGGACCAACGAGCGTCGCAAGAATAAAGGGGCTTTCTCCACGACGAATGGTTCGCAAATGAGTATGTCTCGGAGGGTCACGGGAGATTTGGTTCGCCCATCCAACGTTCTTACGATGGCTTCTTCTTGTATCAACATCGGGCACCCGGCGACATTCCCAGTTGAGCTTCCAGAGTTTTTCATTCGGCTCATGACAAAGGAAGGCGATGTGGTACTCGACCCCTTCGTGGGCAGTGGAACTACCGCTCTCGCTGCGCAGCGGCTTGGAAGGAGTTTCCTCGGCATAGAAATGAGCGGGGAGTATGTGGCGTTGGCAAGGAGCCGGATTTCGATGCACTTATCGGGGTCGTAACCCCGTCACCTGTAGAAACACGGGTTACGAGGTTACGACCTACGACCTTCAGTAGTTCTTCCAGAGACATTCCGTGCGGACTGTCTTTTCACCATTCACCGAGCAGAGTAGCCGCACGTCCTTCACAAAAAAGGGATCGCCAAAATGCTCAAAGTAGACTGATTCTGGGTATTCAGACAGAAGCCATTTAAATTTCGCACTCTCTAACAATCGAAACAAGTAGGCGAAGTCCACGGTCTCGGGAGAATATGTTTTTACATTGCCGGACAGATAGGGTAGGTCGAAATAAACAAAATCATCTTTGCCTAGTTCTTCCAGATTCATGTACTTAAAATCGAGGCCAGAGATTCGAACATTCGTTCGTCGCAGAGTCTCGTGACACGAACGAAGAGTCTTTTGGTAACCATCCGGTTTTGTAGGATGCTCGCGGTGTCCCTTTCGTCCTGAAAATCGAAATCCGAACCCAGAAAACGAAAAGTACGGCTCTAGCAAGAGCGCTTGCCGGCCGCCTTCTGAAAATGCGAGCTTCTGTTTCTCATACTCCTCATCGGTGAAAGACGGTACAACGATGGTAGCTCCAATGTCTTTCAGAGCTTCGAAAAACGGGGCGGTTTGCAAATCATTAATCCACCACTTTTCGAAGTTGAGAAACTTGGCCGCGGCCCAAAAAACATTCCCTTTGCCTGCACAAGCCTCCACGTACATCCGACCGAATCGGGGCATGAAACCTACGATTGTTTTCGCGAGTCCACTCTTTGCACCGGGATAAGGAATGGATGTCACTCGCCCAATCAGTGGCTTGCGGATCACGATCGCCGGAGGTTTCCCTGCTTCGGACCAGCTAGGGAAACACCCCTGTCTTTTGCGCCGCCTCGATCAGTTCGGAAAGCGCATAGCCCTTAGCGGTTGAGCCACTCGCACCTTGCGATTTTGGTCTCAGTCGAATCGTGCGCGGACGGATGCCGAATGGTTCCAGCAGCGATGCCAACATCATGCTTCCTTCAATATTGGGCTTCAATCCCTCACCTCTAAAGGCGCGCCATGGCGCGGTCGGCAGATCGCGCAACGCCGGAATTGCATCGGCCGTACTAATCGATTTCCTTTTGCGGCTTTCGACGACATTTATCAGATCGCGGAGCGCCCGTTCCCCGTACTCGATTTGCTGCGCTGCATCTTCACGCTGTGGTAACTCTGTGTACTTGTTTGCCTCAGCGGTCTTAGCCGTCGATATATCGACCGCCACGCGGGTCAATTCGCCGTATCTCTCTGGGCAAAGCACCTTGCAGATGGCAAATAGTGGACTCCAAATTTCTTCTTCCCGATCCGATAGGAACTCTAGGCGACCCAGATCAAAATAGGAGTCGGAAACCTTTTCCGCGTTGACTTGAATCATTTCCTCTACTCGCTCACGCAACTGCTTGCCTTCACTTTGAGCATCGGAATAGATAAAACGCTCTGGCGAATGTGCGCGGCGTAAATTAACAACAATGCTCCGATCACGCAAGGTATCGTAAACGTCCCCGATCAAGACGAAAACCTTTGGACAGTAGACTTTGTAATGTCGCACATTAAGGCCTTGTCGCCGTGTCACCGTTCCGCCCCGCCGGTATCCCGAGTTGATGACCGCTCGAAATTCCTTCTGTGCAGTGGCGAATCTCTCAGCCTCGTCAATCATCAACGTCGGCTTTTGATCTTCCACCATTGTAAAAAGTGCAGCTGGGGTGATGTCCGCAGAGTGGTGAGATCGAGCCGCCAAGAACGAAAGCACCATCCATCAGCCTGGTTTTGCCAGCGCGTTTCGTTCCAGCAGTAATTGTGAGGTATCCGTATGCATCGAACACCTCATACACGTGCGTGCCTGCGACCCAAAGCGCGAGTGCGAACGCATTCGCACCGTCCACGAAGGACACGTAACGCTTCAAATAGTTTTCCACATCCTTGACAATGGTTCCCCCAATGATGGCGGTGGTATCCGAGTTTGCCGGTAAAACGCTCATTGCGTCCATGCGATGTTTGAGTCTTCCATGGACGTAGCTTATGGCGGAACTGGGGACAATGTCGCAGACAGAAAGCAGGAATTTGTAGTCGTTCCTGTCTGGGTAGAGTTCAGTAATGAGAAAAGCCTACAGCTATCGGCTTAAACCTAACTCGGATAGTACGCTGAAGAGAATTGCGCCCGACTTCCGGCGCTCAGAGAATTCATCGGACAAGTAGCGCACGATCCAGGAGTGCATTAGGTGGTACCAACTTTCATTGTTTCTGGAAAACATATTTAGGCGCTTCTGAAGCGCCGTATTCCCTAGCGGATCTCGTACATCACTGCGCCCCTGCGATTGTGACTGTTCACTGAGAGTGACTCTAATGGGAGCGATTTTGCTAAGGTATTCGGTCGAAGGTGATGCTAAGTCACGGCAATGCCGCATGGCCCTAAGCAAGCAACCGAGCGCCGGGAACCCGAACTTGAAACAGTCCAGTAGCACGTAGAAAAAAACGAGTTCGCCATTGTACAACGCAGCGTTTATCCCTTTACTAATAACTTCGGATGGCGGGTAGATGCTGAGCAGGTCACCGAACAACCCAATCAATTCGGGCAATCGTTGTATGTCATGGCTGAGCCGAACCCGATCTTCTTTTGAAAGTTCAGGAACCAATTGCGGAAGAAAGTAGAGAGGTCCCGCACCTGACCCGTTCAGTGCGGAGATTTTTTCGGATACCAACTGGCAAGTAAACCTAAGTAGGTGAAGCGAATTCCCGCTAAGGCCGATACTTTCGAGACGATCCGGAATGGCGGGGGTTCGACCCTTCGTGCAAGCGAACATGAGATCAATGATGTCAAGGACGGGACACCCGCGTTCGATCAGTTGGAATAAGCATTCCTTAAGTGGCGCTACCTCGTCGAAATCAGTTCGATCGTCGAGAATAGCGCCGAAGTCCGCGCCACAGCTATAAATCAGGATCAAATTTTCTTTGGGGGGATCACTGACAGCGCCGACACTCCTGCGGTCGCCATACATCATGGCATACTTTTTAAAGCTGGACGCCATGAACTCCAACAACTGCCCTTTCTGTTGAGAAGTGAGACCCGCCATATTGAAAGTTTACCGCAGACCTCTCGGAACCTCGCAGACAGAAACACCTCGGAAGAAGCATTTCCTGTCTTCTCTGTCCCTTGGTATGTGGGAATGACTGTAGAGGGAAGACTCGCCTCATCCATTTGCGTTCGAAAAAGAGCAATAACTCAAAGGTGAGCGTCGCACAATTAACTTTTGTGTACTGCAATGGCACCGAACTTATTGCTTCACCTCCTATATTTCAGCAAAACTGCCATTCACCTGCGTGCGTGTTTTCTCGCTTGCTAACTCAGCATCCGCCAAATAGCGTAAAGTTGTTTCTAGTGATTCGTGGCCCAGCCACGATTGGATTGTTCGCGCAGGGACGCCGTTCGAGTGATGGAGTGTCGCAAATGTCTTCCTAAATCGATGCAGAATCCACTTCTCACAGCAAGCAGCAGTTTGACAGGAAACAGTTTTTCCCTCCAATTTGCCTGTGCAATGTCCGCAGTTGAGCCCAGCAACTAGTGCTCGGTTCTTTAGCAGCCGAAGGAAATGACCTTGCGGGTTACCCGCAGTGTTTGGAAAAATCAGCCATCGGTCTGGGTGCATCGCCTTGCGCACCCTCAACAGTTCGATGAGCGAGTCTGGAATGGGCACGGTGCGCTCTTCTTTATCCTTGGGTTTCCAGCTCCACTGCCGCTTCTCCAGCACACTGACGGTTTTCAATTTGAAGTCAACGTCCGTATCGCAAGAATGGGCAACCTCGTCTTCTCGAAACCCCGTGCCGAGGAAGAATTGCCAAACCTGCAACTCTTCGTCGGTGGAGGCAGCGTTGAGTGCGCGCAGTTCCTCGACCGAATATGCCTTCACCTTTTTCTCGGTGTATTTGTGGCGCAGCGTAACGGTGAGGATGCCGTGCGCTCTCAAAAAGGTTACGACTCCGGCCACTCGGTTCGCCACGGTGCGGTCGTCCTGTCCGTCTTTCTTCAGGATTACTACGAATGCAGTGAGGTCACTTTTGTCAATCTCATCCAGGTACATTTTAGTGCAGGACTTGCGGAATGCATTCAAGATGAAGTTGTATGCCAACCACGTCTTGTGAGCCCGTGTGGCTGCGATGTTGGTCAGGTAAGTTGCAGTGGCGTCCGTTATGTTGACCCGCTTAGGAGGGACGGACGCGGGTCTGGGTGCTTCCGCCAGCAGTGCCGCTTCCTTGCTTGCCCTCGCCCTAAGCGCGGCATTCAGGTTGATTGCATGAAGGGTCTCCCAACGCCGCTTGCCGTTGGCGGCGTAGCGCAGGCAGAAAACTGTGCCCTCAGGGTAAATTCTTTTCTTATTGGGCTTTACGAAGCGGCGCTTCCCGCCGACAGTTTCTCGGATCCATAGGCTCACAGTCATGATTTCTCCCTTTGAGCCCAATACTGAAAATTGAGGAAGAATCAGGAATTCTGGTAGCCATCTGTGGTAGCCAGACCCTTAAGTTGATGTGTTTAAAAGACTGGCGGAGAGAGAGGGATTCGAACCCTCGATACAGGTGTTAGCCCGTATAACGGTTTAGCAAACCGCCGCCTTCAGCCACTCGGCCATCTCTCCGGCGTTGGAACGATCAACCTGCAGGATTCAAAAACGTCAGTTGTCTCGGGTTGCGTTCTTCAGTTATTACACAACGGTCGTGGAGAATGGTCAACCAAAGAAACTGTCGAGTGGACCTGGCCGGTTGCAACGCTACACTGCGCTCGACCGCCATTCGGGTGCCGCGTGTTCATCAAGGACGTCGCGCTCATCGCAACAATGCCGCTGCAGACCACAGAATTGGCGCTTGACCATGCAGATCGCCGGTGAGGCGCTTCCGATCCAGATAGTATTGCAGGTCATTCTTTTTGCCGGTGCCTTCGCAGACGTTACGAATGTCGCCATCGGGTTCCAGATACGTGATCACAGCCAGCCATGCTTTGCGCGCCGCCGGGGCGTAGGTATTGGCGTCGAGCCAGCCTTTCTTCACACCCGTCACCAGAGCGAAAGTAAACATGCCGGTGCTTGAAGTTTCCGGGAAAGATTCAGGATGGTCGAGAAGCTGGTGCCACATGCCGTCCTTGTCCTGACAGCTAAGGAGGGCCTTCATCATTTTCAAATAACCATTCATGATGCGAGCACGTAGCGGATGTTTTTGCGGCAGAGAGGTCAGAAGCTCGGTCATTCCGGCGGCCACCCAGCCGTCGCCGCGTCCCCAAAAAAATGGCGCGTCGGGGGCATGATAAAACAACCCATTCGGCTGCTGCAGCTTGTCGAGGTAGGCGGACATCTCGAGGGCGGCGCGGTCGAGATATTTTTTGTCACCGGTAGCGCGGTATGCCTGGACCTGCGCCATAGTGATCATGTACATGTCGTCGATCCAGAAGCGGGTTTGTGGGGTGAGGCCCGCGGGCGTGGGATTCTCCCATTGTTTTTCGGCCATGGTCTTGCCCAGGTCAAGATATCTCGCCTGCCGGTTTTCCATATAGATTTGCAGCGGGACCGCGGCGAAAACAGTATTGTCGACGTGCACAGGATTGGGAATGAGTCTCGCTTCATCGCCGAATAAAGGCTGGAAGCGTTGAATCAGTAATGACTCCAAATGCTTGTCATGGCTGGCCTGCGAAAAGACGAGCGCCCCATACCAGGTTGCGACTTCGGGATAGGTTATTTGCGTTGGCGGATCAGGCTTCCCGAAATTCGAATGCGGCGTTGAGACGAAACGTTCGGCGACTCGCTTGCCAATTTCGCCAGGTGAAGTTCCAGCCGGCCAACTGCGGAATGCCGAGATTTTCGATGGTGCATGATTCTGCGCAGGCGACGCGAGCCCAAGCGCGAATGCGATGAGTGCGATCAGAATCGACGCGCTTCGGAAGATTCTCATTTCGACCCCTTTATATTGCCGCTGGTTTATAACAATACTGAATATCCGGAAAGGCTGACCTGAGTGGCAAATTTGATGGATCCCTCTTCTGCTACGCATTATCTGCAACGGCTTGGAGTGCGCCGCAGAATAAGGTTAAATTAATTGTCTCCGGTTGGAGATTTTGAACTTGGAATTGACTCTCCGTGAAAACACATCCCCACAAACAAAATCATTTGTCCGCGAATCAGATTGATGATGCAGTGCAGGGCGCATTCCTCAGCACCGCTTGCGTGGATATGCACACTCACCTGTATCCAGCCACTTTCGGAAAGATAGGTTTGTGGGGCATTGACGAACTTCTCACTTACCACTACCTGGAAGCAGAATTTTTCCGCCAGTCCGATATGACCGCGGAACAATATTGGTCGCTCTCGAAGCCAAAGCAAGCGGACGAGATATGGAAAACGCTATTCGTTGAAAACACTCCGATCTCAGAAGCGACGCGCGGAGTTATCGCGGTGCTCAAGGCCCTCGGGCTCACGACCGGCGCGGTTGATCTCCGCGAGGCGCGGGAATATTTCGCCGATCAATCGCTTGATGCTCACATCACCAAGGTGTTTCAAATCGCCGGGGTTTCAACGGTAGTGATGACCAATGACCCACTCGATCCTGAAGAAGCATCGATATGGATGAAGGATGCACAAGTTGACCCAAGATTTCAGGCAGTATTGCGGCTGGATCGAATTTTGGGGGAACGGTCTGATCCCTGGCAGCAACTGCTGAGCCAGGGTTATAAGGTCGACAAGCAATGCTTCGGCCGTATGCGTCGCTGAGATCCGGAGATTTCTTAAGGATTGGTGCCAGCGCATGCGTCCGGTGTACATGGCGGTGTCGCTTGCCCGATACATTCCAATTTCCGGCAGACACACCGCAGGGAATATTGCTGCGCGAAGCAGTTCTGCCCGCTTGCCGCGAGTTTGATTTGCCTTTGTCGCTGATGATCGGCGTCCGCAGGCAAGTAAATCCCCGAATAAAATTGGCTGGCGACGGAGTGGGGCGCGCCGATCTGCGAGCGATCGAGACGCTATGTCAGCAGTATCCGGACAACCGGTTTCTGGTGAGCGTGTTGAGCCGGGAAAACCAGCATGAGCTTTGTGTGTACGCGCGCAAATTCAGCAACCTGATGCCATTCGGCTGCTGGTGGTTTCTGAACAATCCTTCGATCGTGGAGGAGATCACGCGCGAGCGACTTGAGATGCTGGGAACCAGTTTCATCCCGCAGCACTCGGATGCGCGGGTGCTCGAGCAGCTTATTTACAAGTGGCGCAATACGCGGAGGACACTTACTCCGATTCTTGCGCAGAGCTACCGTACCGCGAGTGAAGATGGACGCGGCATTACCCGGCAAAATATTGAACGCGACGTGGCAAAACTCCTGCTATCGAATTTTGAGAGATTGGGTTGGAAGAAAGTTTTCTGCGGGCTGAACGATGTCCGTAACGACATGAAAAAAATTGGATAGTAACTGAAGGCGCTGCGGCAGCGAAGTCAAAGTTTCCCCGAAGGCCGGCTGTTTCCCACACGAGTGGATCATTATCGATGGATCTTAGACAGCGCCGGCTTTCGCGAGTGCAGCGCGCATTCCCTGCCAGCACTCGATCGAAGACGCTTCTGGAGTTCCGGCACCGCGCCAATGGGTTTCGAGGCTGACCGCGTGACGGTATCCGGCTTTCTTCAAGGCAGCAAATTGCCCGGCCCAGTCGATGATGCCCTTACCCATTGCTGCCCATTCGTAGTCTTTAGCCGTCCTCTGAACATCTTTCACGTGGCAATGCCCTATTCGATTTTTTGGCAAACGATTGTAGCCGTCAGGATAAGGCACCTCTCCACGCTTGGCCGCATTGCCTGGGTCCCAATTCAGCATGAAATGGCGCGATGGCACGCCGGCGAGCGTTTGCGCGGCTTCAGCTCCGGTTGCCGTGTTACAGGCGAATTCGTTTTCGAGAAGAAGTATCAGTCCTGCTTTCCCGGTTTTCTCGCCCGCTTTGTGAAGTACTTCGTTTATAGCCTTGCGATGCGGCGCCGGATCATCTAATCGCCAGAAATCAAAACAGCGTATGCGATCGGTAGACAATTGTTTGGCGAGTTCAATGCAGTGATCCAGCACCTCGTCCTGCTGCGAGTAAGTGAAGCTGGCGTTGAACTGGTCTTTCTCGGAATATTTCGATTTGGGAGCGCCCGGCCAATCAACCTTGAAGAGCGGGCTGGCTATATCGGTCACGCGCAGATTATTTTTCGCCAGGATACGGCGGATTTCGGAAATCTCCTGAGCGTCGAAATTGCTCACGTTTTTGTTCCAGGCGCCGCGAATCTCCACCCATCCCATGCCAAATTGTTTTGCTGCAACCTCGCAGGCGTGGCCAAAATCCTGCGAAATCTCGTCGGTAATGACCGCTATTTTAAAAGGCGATTTGGCCAGGGGGAAAGCTTGGGATGAGAAGGGCTTGCGGAGCAAGTACCTGGGAGATATCTACTGGCGGCAAGGGCTGCGGTAGCGGAGAAGATAAAATCGCGGCGAGAAAGATGCGCTGGCATCAGGTTCAGCCTCCTGTCAATCGTAACTACTTATAAATCATGCATCTACGGCTATGTTACACTGCCTGTCCGGCAACCATAGCACTTCATACAGCCCGGCCGGGGGAGGACGTTCCGGATCCCAACAAAGAACCCAGGATTCGCGTACACTAGGATATGCACTCTGCAGCGCAGCTTAATCCGGAGACCGTGGAACGCCTCGAAGAGCAGAGTGGGTTTCTGCGGAGGATCTACGAGCTGGAATTGGCGCGGGACCCATCCAGCCGGGCCACGGAATCCGCGCGCAGCAATCTCATTGCATTGCGCCATACCATCAACCAAATCTATGGCGAGTCTACTGCACTCGATGTCACCGATGCATTGGAGTTTGCCACGGTAATGGTTGCCGGTGAAGAGTAGTCGCGTAACAGAACCGGGCGTGCGCTCTTAAAAATTAGAGTTTTTCTATCAGGCATGGCTGCAGTTGCCTTTTGACGCTGCCCCTGTGCCAATGTAAAGAGACCAAAAAATTATGCCAGCAAGAAAAGAATACGTTGCCGATCAGGAAGTTGACGAAATGAGCCCCAACCACAGCGAGCCCGAACACGAGACTGAAGACCTGTTCAGTGCGGTGCGTGATCAGGGTCTGGATGTTATCGCAGGAGACATGGCGCTTCCCTGGCTGAGCCTTGACCAGAAGCTTGCCAGCGAAGAAGAAGAGGAAGAGGTTGAACTCGATCTCAGTACGGGTGCTCCCGATACCTCGAGCGACCCGGTACGCCTGTACCTGCATGAGATGAGCATTTCGCCGTTGCTCACTCGCGAGGGGGAAGTGGAAATCGCCCGGCGCATCGAGCACGGGCAACGTCGCGTGCTGAAAGCGCTATCGCGTTCGCCGATTGCAGTGCGGCAAATTTTGACCCTGGGCGACGACCTGAAATCTGAACGGCGCGCAATTCAGGAAGTGGTGACCTTCGAAGAAGAAGAACTTACCGAAGAAAAATTGCGCAAGCGCTGCGACGAAGTGGTGCGCCGCATTGAGCAAGTGCGCAAACATTACCACGCCGCCAACCGGCTGTTGGAAAAACTGGGGACGATTCCGCCTAAGAAGAAGGCGAAACAGTACCGCCGCTGCCAGTTGCAACTCAGCCGTGAGATCGTGCGAATTTCGCTGATCATCCGTACTCTTGGGCTCACGACTGCCGAGCATAAACGGCTGATTGACCGCCTGAGCCGGACGGCCGATGGAATCCGTTCCCTGGAGCGCCAGCTCGCGCAGTTGGAAAAGAAAATTGCCAAGACTTCTAGCGAACCGCTGAAGAAGAGCTACCAGGCTACGCAGCGCCAGCACCGCGCCGACATCAAGAAGCTGGAAAGCGACGCCGGTATGAGCTTCGGAGAACTGCGGAACGCGCAGCGCGCAATTGTCCAGGGGCAGATGAATGCCGACGCGGCAAAGCACGAAATGATTGAAGCCAATCTGCGGCTGGTGGTTTCAATTGCGAAGAAATACGCCAATCGCGGTCTGCATTTTCTCGACTTGATCCAGGAAGGCAATGTCGGGTTGATGAAGGCGGTCGATAAGTTCGAATACCGCCGGGGCTATAAATTTTCTACTTATGCCACGTGGTGGATCCGGCAAGCCATCAGCCGCGCCATCGCCGACCAGGGCCGCACCATTCGACTGCCCGTGCACATGACCGAAATCGTCAACAAAATGATCCGCACATCCCGGCGGCTGGCTCAAACTCTCGGCCACGAGCCAACCTCGGCGGAGATCGCCAAGCAGATGGACATTCCGGAATGGAAGGTCCGCAAGGCGCTTAAGATCATGCGCGCCCCGGTTTCGCTGGAGACGCCGATTGGCGAAGAGGGCGATTCTCATCTGGGCGATCTGATCGAGGACCGGACAGCGGTCTCTCCGGCAGAAGCGGTCATCGGCGTGAATCTGAAGGAACGCGCGGAACGGGTGCTGCGCACGTTAAGTCCTCGAGAAGAGCGCGTACTGAGAATGCGTTTCGGCATGGACGACGGTTCGGAACACACCCTCGAAGAAGTTGGGCGCTGTTTTGCAGTGACCCGTGAACGCATTCGGCAGATCGAAGCCAAGGCACTGCGCAAGTTGCGGCATCCCTCGCGGTCGAGCGAACTGCGGGTATTGCTGGACAGCGAATAAAAGCCCGCAAGCGCCGCGCCTGAGGCGTCGATAAAAAGAAAAAGGTCGGACATTTGTGTCCGACCCATATCACTCCTGCTGAACTGGAAAGCTATTCTTCTTTGTCTTTGGTGTCGCCGGGAACATCGGCTGCGGCGGCTTCTTCGCCGGCATGCTGCTGCTCGGCTTCTTCCATGGCTTTGCGGGTTTCCTCGGCCTTCTTGGCTCGGTTCTCGGCACGCTTCTGCCGTTTTTCGTCAAGGATCTGCTCGCTACCCAGCAGTTCGATGAAAGCCTTGTCAGCGCCGTCGCCCTTCTGCCATGCAGTGCGAACGATCCGGGTGTAACCGCCGTTGCGGTCGCCGAAGCGCGGCCCGATGGTATCAAACAGTTTGTTCACTGCTTCATCGGTCATCAGGTAAGAGATGGCCTGGCGGCGCGCCGCAAGGTCTCCACGCTTCCCCAGCGTGATCATCTTCTCAACCGTCGGGCGCAGGGCTTTCGCCTTAGGCACCGTGGTTTCAATCCGCTCTTCCATGATCAGCGAAGTGGCCATGTTGCGCAGCAGCGAGCGCCGGTGCGATGTGGTACGTCCGAGTTTGTATCCTGCTACTTTGTGACGCATGTGTGAACCCCAGTTTCGGGTTTCAAGTTTCGAGTTTCAAGTCCGAGCGATTCTGTCCACTCGAAACTCGAAACCCGAAACTCGAAACTGCTTCTTAGTAGTTGTCGTCCGGTCCGTAAGCCGAAGCCGGCAGCACCTGGTTCGAAGTCGGCCCGGGGACAGCGTTTCCGTGCTCATCGATCTTCATGCCCAGGCTCAAGCCCATGGTGCCGAGAATTTCCTTAATTTCATTGAGCGACTTCCGCCCGAAATTCTTGGTCTTCAACATCTCGGCCTCAGTCTTCTGCACCAGCTCGCCGATAGTCTGAATGTTCGCGTTCTTCAGGCAGTTGTAGCTGCGCACCGAAAGCTCCAGCTCTTCCACTGAACGGTTCAGGTTCTCGTTCTTGATTTCAGGCTTGCGGTCTTCCGTGGCCCCACCGGTCTCAATATCTTCCTCAAAGTTGATGAAGATATTCATGTGGTCTTTCAGCAGCTTCGCCGAAAGCCCGATCGCGTCCGCCGGAGTGATCGACCCATTGGTCCAGACTTCGAGGGTCAGCTTGTCGTAATCGGTAATCTGTCCCAGTCGCGCCGCTTCAATCGTGTAATTGCACTTGCGAACCGGCGAGTGCACGGAATCGATGGGAATGAATCCGATGCCGAGATCTTCGTCGAAGTTCTTGTCCGCGGAAACGTAACCGCGCCCGCGCTTCAGGCGCATTTCCATATCGAGCTTGCCGCCTTCGCTCACGGTCGCGATGTAAACGTCTTTGTCGAGAACTTCAACGTCGCCATCGGCTTCGATCATGCCTGAAGTGACAACTCCCGGCTGGTCCGAGCGCAGGTAAATCGCCTTCGGAGCATCGCCGCTCAGCTTGAACGGCACCTGCTTCAGATTCAGGATGATGTCGGTCGCGTCTTCAACCACTCCCGGGATCGACTGGAACTCGTGCAGCACGCCTTCGATCTTGACCGCGGTAACCGCGGCGCCTTCAATCGAGCTCAGCAGCACGCGGCGAAGCGCGTTGCCGATGGTGGTGCCGAAGCCGCGTTCAAACGGCTGTGCCCAGAAAATTCCGTACTTGTCGGTTAAGGTTGAAGTGTCAACTGCGAGGCGTTTTGGTTTTTGAAAACCCTTCCAAAGCATTTGTTTCTCCTTCGGCCATGTGGCTCAATGCTGACTCGCTGAGTGGTCCAACTCAGGTCAATGTCAGCAAAGGCTGATCTGGCGCGAAAAAAGGACCTGAAAAACCGTCGTGCGGCCCTCGGTCGTCGGCCCTCGGCAAAAACCCAAAGATCACCGGATTTGCCAACGACCAACGACGAAGACCATGACGACCACCTACTTGCTATAAAGCTCCACGATCAACTGCTCATTCACCGGCAGCTGAATATCTTCCCGCTTCGGCAGCGCGGTTATGCGGCCTTTGAAATTATCCCGGTCGATCTCGATCCAGTTAGGCGGATTCGCGTGTCCGGCAAACTCTTTCGCCTGCTCGAGAATCGGCAGCTTCTTGCTGGCCTCGCGAATCGCGATCTCTTCGCCAACCGCGACCTGGTAAGAAGGAATGTTCACCTTCCGGCCATTTACGCTGACGTGGCCGTGACGAACCAATTGCCGCGCCTGCCGCCGGGAAATCCCCAATCCCATGCGCAACACCACGCTATCCAGCCGCCGCTCGAGTTGCTGCAAAAGCATTTCGCCGGTCACACCCTTGGTGCGCGCGGCCTTCTCGAAGTAGTTGCGGAATTGGCCTTCCTGCGTGAAATAAATGCGCTTGGCTTTCTGCTTCTCGCGCAATTGCAGGCCGTATCCGACGATTTTGGCCTTGCGGTCTTTACCGTGCTGGCCAGGCGCGAAGTTGCGCTTCTCAATCGGACACTTATCGCTGAAACATTTCGTGCCTTTGAGGAACAGCTTGATCCCCTCACGACGGCACAAACGGCATACTGCATCTTTATAACGTGCCAAGTTTTCTTCTCCTTAATGAAACCGGTTTACAGGATTGGCGTCCCTTCTTCCCGGTTGAAAATCGTCGCGCGTCGCAGGTCCTGCGTCGCACGGATTGCTCTCCGTCGCACGACGCCCGACTCACGACGTGCGACAAACTCTAAACCTACACGCGCCTGCGCTTCGGCGGCCGGCACCCATTATGCGGAATCGGCGTCACGTCTTTAATCGCGCGAACTTCGATTCCCGCCGCGGACAACGCCCGAATCGCCGACTCGCGTCCCGAGCCCGGCCCGCTGACCCGCACTTCCACCGTACGCACACCATGATCGCGCGCCATATTGGCGGCATTCATCGCAGCCTGCTGCGCGGCAAATGGAGTGCCTTTGCGCGATCCACGAAATCCCAGCGAGCCTGAACTCTTCCACGAGAGCACGTTTCCCGCCTGGTCGCTGATGGTCACAATGGTGTTATTGAAGGACGCCTGAATATGCACCACGCCAAACGAGACGTGTTTGCGTTCCTTCTTCTTGAAGGTTTTTTTCTTGCCCTTCTTCTCCGGCGCCGCTGCGCCGCCCGCTGCTGCTGGTTTAGCCATAAGTGAGCCTCTTAGCCTGTGCTCTTAGTCAATTAGCTTGAACATTCGACTCGCTGTAACAGCCATCGGCCAACGAGCAAATGACCGAAGACCTCGATGGTTTTACGTCTTTGCCGCCGCCTTCTTCTTATTAGCGACGGTTCCCTTACGCGGACCTTTCCGGGTACGGGCGTTGGTATGGGTACGCTGTCCGCGGACCGGCAAGTTGCGGCGATGACGGAAGCCGCGATAGGAGCCGATTTCGATGAGCCGCTTGATGCTCATCGAAACTTCCTTGCGCAGATCGCCTTCGACCAGTCCCTCGCCTTCGATCACCTGGCGGATGCGGTTTACTTCATCCTCGCCGAGGTCCTGGATCTTCTTCATCGGATCAACTTTGGCCTCGTCCAGAATACGCGTGGACCGCGCCTGCCCAATGCCGTAAATGTAAGTCAGCGCAATGAACGTACGCTTATTCCGCGGAAGATCGACGCCTGCAATTCGTGCCATTGTTTCCTAATCCTTCCCTGCTGATCTCAGCAGTGAGCCTTGAGCTCATGAGCGGCGAGCAATCTCTTTCGCTCGCAAGCTAACGGCTAAGAGCTCGTCTCTATCCTTGTCTCTGTTTATGTTTCGAATTCGTGCAAATCACCCGCACCACACCCTTGCGGTGGATGACCTTGCACTTATCGCAAATCTTCTTTACCGATGCTCGTACTTTCATAATTCCTCAGCTTTTGGCCCTTAGCTCTTAGCTTTTAGCTAAAGGCTAAGAGCTAATGGCTAAAAGCTACTTGTACCTATAAACAATTCTTCCGCGATTCAAATCGTAGGGTGACAACTCAACCGCCACCTTGTCCCCGGGCAAAATGCGGATAAAATTCTTGCGCATCTTCCCCGACACATGCGCCAGCACCTGGTGTTTGTTCTCCAATTCCACCTTGAACATGGCATTCGGCAACGGTTCTACCACCGTCGCCATCACTTCAATCGCGTCTTCTTTGCTCATTCGCTCCTAAGATCAGCTGTGAGCCATGAGCTGCGAGTTTTGAGCAACCCTGTTACGTCGCCGCTCATGCTCATCGCTCCACGCTCACTGCGTCAAAATCACCGGCCCATCCCGCGTCACCGCCACACAATGCTCAAAATGCGCACTGGAACTGCCGTCGGCCGTGACCGCAGTCCACTTGTCATCCAGAACTCTGGCTTCCGGACGCCCCGAGTTCACCATTGGCTCGATCGCCAGCACCATGCCTTCGCGCAATCGCGTGTTTCCGCCATGCGAGCGAAAGTTCGGCACTTGCGGCTCTTCGTGCAGCTTGGTCCCGATGCCGTGCCCCACGAACTCGCGCACCACGCTGAATCCGTTGGCCTCAACATATTCCTGCACCGCGCCGCCGATATCGGCGATGCTGTTGCCGACCTTGGCCTGCTCAATCGCCTTGTACAGCGAGGCCTCGGTCACTTCCAGCAACTTCTGCCGCTCCGGCGAAACCGATTCGCCCACCGCCACAGTGATCGCCGCGTCGCCGTAATATCCCTCCAGCACCACGCCGCAATCGATTGAAACGATGTCTCCCGCTTTCAGCACCCGCTTGGCTGACGGAATGCCGTGCACAATCTCTTCATTCACCGACGTGCACAGCACACACGGATAATCGTAATAACCCTTGAACGCCGGCTTCGCGCCCAGGTCCTTTATCTTCTTTTCGGCGGCCTTCTCCAGGTCCATCGTGCTGACGCCTGGGGCGACCATCGCCTTCATCTCATCGAGGACTTGCCGCACGACGCGACCGCTACGCCGCATCTTTTCAATTTCCGACTGCGACTTGCAGACAATTGCCACGCTCTAATTTCCCTTAGCTTCGCTTGCTTTGACCGCATCGCAAGCGTGGCTGTCAATTTCCTTCAGAATGCGGGCGGTCACCTCATCCACCGGCTGGTCCCCATCGATGGATACTAACCGGCCCAGGTCCTGGTAGTGTTCCGCGACCGGCTTAGTCTGGGTTTCGTACGTATCCAAACGCTCGCGAATGACCTCGTCGCGATCATCCTCGCGAATGACCAGCTTCGTGCCATCCTTGTCACAGATTTCGTCAACCAGCGGAGGCTTGGAATGGACGTTGTAGATCGACCCACAGGTGGGACAAGTCCGCCGTCCAGTGATCCGGAGCAACAATTTATTATAATCCACCTCGATACGGATCACAATCGGCAGCCACGCCGCCCACTTCCCGCTCTCAAAAAACTCAAACTTCAGAAACGAATCCAGCCACACTGCCTGCTTCTGGGTACGCGGAAAGCCGTCCAGTATAAATCCCCGGTCCGCATCCGGCTGCCGCAGGCGCCAGGCAACGATGTCGCAAACCAGGTGATCGGGAACCAACTCACCCCGCGCGATCACCGCCTGCACCTCGACCCCCAGCGGCGTGTGCTGCTTTACGTGCTCTCGCAGCAAATCGCCGGTTGAAACCTGCGGGATGAGGTAGTGCTCGGTGATCCTCTTCGACTGGGTGCCTTTACCTGCGCCCGGTGGCCCGAGAAGCACAACGGGTCCGATAGTCCGCAAAATCTGCTCCGCCATCGAACTGGCCCCAAGCCGCTCCTGTACCAGAGTCACCGCCAAGCAAACAATCTACCCTCGATCGCGGCTACTTGCTATGCCCAATTGCGGCGGCCGCGAATCCGTCCGCTCTTGGGAGTGAACCCGTCATAGTGCCGCATGATCAGCTGGGATTCGATCTGGTTGACCGTGTCCATGGCCACGCCCACCACGATCAGCAGCGAGGTTCCGCCAAAATAAAAATTCAACCCCAGGCCGTTCAGCAACCGGTCGGGCATGTTCTCAAAGAACCTGCCGATCGGCCCGTATAAATGGTTCAAGTGAATACCGGTGATCATCCATTCCGGAATCAGCGAAATGATGATCAGGTAAATCGCACCCACCAGCGTAATGCGCGTCAGAATCTCGTTAATGTGGTCTGCAGTGCGCTTGCCCGGACGAATTCCGGGAATAAAGCCGCCGTACTTCCGCATGTTGTCCGCAACCTCGTTGGGATTGAAGACGATGGAAATATAGAAGTAGGCAAAGAAAATAATCCCCGCCGCATACAGCACGGTGTACATGGGCTCGCCCCAGTACAATGCGCGCAGAATCGGCCCGAAGTGCGGATTGTCGCGCAATCCAAATAACAAAGTCTGGGGAATGGTGACGATCGATGATGCAAAAATCACCGGCATCACGCCGCCTGAGTTCACCCGCAAAGGCAAGTGGGTGGACTGCCCGCCCATCATCTTGCGTCCAACAATGCGCTTAGCGTACTGCACCGGAATACGGCGCTCGCTGCGTTCGACAAACACGATGAAAGCCACGATCGCGAACATCACCGTAACCAGCAGAATCATCCATATCGGAGTCAGCGAACCCCAGGCTCCGTTCCTGGCCTTGTCCCACAGATCGAAAATGCCGCGCGGCAGCCCGACCACAATTCCGGCGAAGATCAGCAGCGACATGCCGTTTCCGACGCCGCGCTCGGTGATCTGCTCGCCCAGCCACATGATGAAAACGCTGCCTGTGGTCAGGGTCAGCACCGTCATCAGCACGAAGCCGACACCCGGAGTCAGCACAAATCCGCCGCTTTTTTGCAGCGTGTAAGCAATGCCAAACGATTGCACCGCGCTCAGGCCCAGGGTCAAATAGCGCGTCCACTGCGTAATCTTCTTGCGCCCCAGCTCGCCTTCTTTTTGCAGCTTGGCCAGCGGTTCGTAAACCACGGTCAGCAACTGCAGAATGATCGACGCCGTGATGTAGGGCATGATCCCGAGCGCGAAAATCGTCATGCGACGGAACTGGCCGCCCGAAAACAGGTCCACAAATCCCAGCAGCGTCCCGCGATTCTGCTCAATGAACTGCTGGAACATCTGCGAATTAATGCCGGGAATAGGAATGTGCCCGCCGACGCGATAAACCGCCAGCAGCGCCAGCGTGAACAGGATGCGCTTGCGCAGGTCAGGAATGCGAAAAATATTAAGGAACTTCTCTACCATAAAACGCTTTCAGCTGAGAGCACTACAAAACTTCGAACTTACCGCCCGCTTTAGTGATCTTTTCCTGCGCCGATTTCGAGAACTTGTGCGCGTAAACGGTGATGGCCGACTTCAGCTCGCCATCGCCAAGAATTTTAACCTTCCGCTTGGTGCTGATCACGCCGGCTTTGCGCAGCACATCAGGATTGATCGTGCTTTCGCCCAAGTCGGCCAGCTTCTCCAGGTTCACGATGTTGTATTCCTCACGGAAAATATTGGTGAACCCGCGCTTCGGCACCCGGCGATGCAACGGCATCTGCCCGCCTTCAAAGCCGCGCATCATGCGCGAACCGCTACGCGAGCGCTGGCCCTTGTGTCCGCGGGTCGAAGTCTTGCCCATGCCGGAGCCCATACCGCGTCCCACCCGCTTCTTGTTTTCATTGGCCTTCTTCGGCGCCCGAACGTTTGAAAGATTCATATAGTAAACTCTTACCGTTAGCTCTTAGACTGTTAGCTTGTACCAAATCGGCCCCGCTTTGGCTAAAAGCCAAGAGCTAAAGGCTAAAAGCCTTCTATTGCACTATCTCCACCAAATGCGGCACCTTGGCCACCATGCCACGAATCGCCGGCGTGTCCGGCCGCTCGATCACCTGATTCAACCGCGTAAATCCTAATCCCTTTACTACCAGCTTGTGCTTCACCGGCGTACAGATCACCGAACGCACGTACTTCAAATGCAGTTTACCGGCGGCTGCCGGAGCCTTGGCCGCCTTCGCCTTAGTTTTTGTATTCGTCTTCGCTGTGGTCATGATTACAGTTCCTGCGCCGTCTTGCCGCGAACCCCGGCAACAAATTCCCTGTTCTTCAATTTCTTCAGCGCATCAAAAGTCGCTTTGATTACGTTGTGCGGGTTAGTCGTGCCAATCGACTTGGTCAGCACGTTCTGAATTCCGACTGACGTCATAATCGCGCGTACCGCGCCGCCGGCGATGACGCCCGTGCCTTCCGGCGCCGGTTTCAGCAGCACCATGCCCGACCCGAAACGTCCCAACACCGTATGCGGAATGCTGGTCTGAGTTAAATTCACCCGCACCAGATTTTTCTTCGCCGACTCAATCCCTTTGCGGATGGCCTGCGGCACTTCCTTGGCTTTGCCCGATCCGTAGCCGACCACCGCAGCCGACGGATCTCCCACCACCACCAGCGCCGCGAACGACAGGTTCTTGCCGCCCTTCACCACTTTGGTCACGCGATTGATGGCCACCACCTGGTCTTTCAGTTGGTAGGAGCCGGCATCTATTTTCTTAACAATTGTTGGCATTCTTGAATTCCGTTTCCCGGCTTTTAGCTCTTAGCCATTAGCTCTTAGCTTGAAGCGCCAACCTACAAGCTAATGGCTAAAAGCTAATAGCTAACAGCTGTTTTAAAACTGCAATCCCGCTTCCCGCGCCGCATCCGCCAGCGCCTTCACCCGGCCGTGATAAATGTATCCGCCGCGGTCAAACACAATCTTGTCGATGCCCTTCTCTTTGGCGCGCTCGGCAATCGCTTTACCCACCGCTTTCGCCGCCGCCAGGTTCCCGCCGGTAGTCCGCGTGCCCTTCTTGCCTTCTGCGCTGTTCGCCGAAACCAGAGTCACACCCTTCAGATCATCAATGACCTGCACGTAAATGTTATTCAGCGAGCGATAAACATTCAGCCGCGGCCGCTCAGCCGTGCCGAGGACTTTTTTGCGAATGCGTTTATGTACCCGCCGCCGCGTAACGTTTTTCGATGAAATTGTAAGCATGGATAAACCTATTTTGTAATTGAGTAATTTGTAATTTGGTAATTTGAAACCGGCCCTTCGGCGTTAAATTACAAAATTTTCAACTTACCCGATTACCAAATTCTATTTCGCTCCCGTCTTTCCAACTTTCTTCTTCAAGCGCTCGCCGGTATAGCGCACGCCCTTGTTCTTGTACGGATCGGGCGGACGCAGCGAGCGCATCTCAGCCGCCACCTGCCCAACCTTCTGCCGGTCGATTCCAGTCACCGTCAACTTCGTCTGCTTGGGATCGACCGCAACCTCGACGCCGGTCGGCAGCGGATACTCAATAGGATGGGAGTAGCCCAGCGTGAACACCACCGTGCCTTTGCCCTTCATCTCCGCGCGATAGCCAATACCGACAATTTCCAGCTCGCGCGTCCATCCCTTGGTGACGCCTTCGACCGCGTTATTCACCAGCGCCCGAGTCAATCCGTGCAGCGCCGCCTGCGAGTCATTCTCGCGCAGCGCGACAATGTGACCATCCTGCTGCTCCACGCGAATTCCGCGCGGAATCGCAGTATCGATCTTGCCCTTCGGCCCCTGCACCGCGATGGTGTTGCCTTCGACTTTGATCGTCACACCCTTAGGCAGTGCGATCGGCTTTTTTCCAATTCGTGACATAAACTCTCTCAGCTAGAGTACGCTTGCTCGCAACGTCTCAGACGTAGCGGAGCTACGTCTCTACAGCTTCACCAAACCTCGCACAACACTTCGCCGCCCACGCCCTGCTTGCGTGCCTGACGTCCAGTCATAACTCCCCGCGGCGTAGTCAGAATATTGATCCCCAAGCCGCCCAGCACGCGCGGAATTTCCGTGCGCCGGACATACACCCGGCATCCCGGGCGCGAAACGCGTTCCACATTCGAAATCGCGGCATCATTATTGTTGTCGTACTTCAAATAAATGCGGACCACCTTGTGGCCTTCCTCTTCCGTCGGCTTGAAGTTCGAGATGTAACCCTCTTCTTTCAAAATGCGGGCAATCTCCAGCTTCAGCTTGGACGCGGGAACATCTACTTTTTGGTGCCGGGCGCGGATCGCGTTGCGAATTCGCGCCAGCATGTCTGCGACCGGATCGGTCAAATTCATGTTTTTGCTTCTCCACGCCCACCTACGTAAGGTGAGCAAAACTTCAATCCCTGCCGTCGTGCGTCCTGCGTCCCATGTCGTGCGCGTTTCTGAATCTGCTCACGACGCACGACTCACGACGCACGACGTGCGACGATTGATTTCTTACCACGAAGCCTTGGCCACTCCCGGAATCTCCCCGCGCAGCGCCAGCCCCCTGAAGCACAACCGGCACAACCCAAACTTCCGCAGGTACGCTCGCGGACGTCCGCAAATCTTGCAACGGTTATGCCGCCGACTGGAGAACTTCGGCCGCGGCTGTTTCTTATCGCGCGCCTGCTTGAACTTCTCCTGAATCTTTTCGTCCTTCACTCTTTTAGCTGTAGTTGACAAATCCGCTCCTGTAGAGACGTTGCTGGCAACGTCTCAGAGACCTGGCAAGCCAGGTCTCGACAAAAAATCTCATGCCCTGAACGGCATTCCCAAATGCTTCAACAACGACCGCGCCTGATTGTCATCGCGCGCCGTGGTCACAATGGTCACGTTCATGCCCTTCAACTTGTCGACCTTCGCGTAATCAATCTCCGGGAAGATCAACTGATCGTGCAATCCAATGGTGTAGTTTCCGCGCCCGTCAAACGACTTGGTCGAAACGCCGCGAAAGTCGCGCACTCGCGGCAGCACCACACTTACCAGGCGGTCGAAAAATTCATACATGCGATCGCCGCGCAGCGTGACCATGGCCCCGATCGGCATACCCTCGCGCACCTTGAACGCAGCAATCGATTTCTTGGCCCGCGTGACCACCGGCTTCTGCCCGGTAATCTGCCCCAGCTCGTTCACCGCCGGATCCAGCAGTTTGGCATTCTGCGTCGCTTCGCCCATGCCAATATTCACCACGATCTTATGCAGATGCGGCACCGCCATCGGATTGTCCGCGTCAAACTCCTTCATCAGCGCCGGTGCAACTTCCTTGCGGAAGCGCTCCTTCAACCGCGGAGTCTCTTTGGCGCTGTGCCGCGCCACCTGCGGCGCGCGCTGCTCTTCCGCTTGCGATCCGCTCTTTCTTTCTTTTTTGTCTTTAGCCATAATCCAGCTCTTAAACCGTTGCCTTTGGCTGTCAGCCGCCTCAGCTAAAAGCTAAGGGCTAAAAGCTGAAAGCTATTTGCTTTCCAGCGTCGTTCCGCACTTCTTGCAGATCCTGACCTTGCGGTCGCCGCGAACTTCATGTCCGACGCGCACCGGCCCGCAGCTGCCGCACACCAGTTGCACCTTCGAAACCGAGACCGGGCTCTCCTGCTCGGCAATGCCGCCCTTCGACTTCTGGCTGGGACGCATGTGCTTCTTCACCATCATCACGTGCTCAACCAGAACTCTCCCGGTATCGGGAAACACGCGCAGCACGCGCCCCTGCTTGCCCTTGTCGCGTCCGCTCAACACCTTCACCGTGTCGTTGCGGCGGATATCAATTCGCTTGTGTGCAGTTGTAGTCGCTGTTCCCATAATCAAAACCAGTTTCGTAATCTTGATGTTTCAAATTTCCCAATTACAAAATTACCCAATTACTAAATCGCCTCACAAAACTTCCGGCGCCAGACTCACAATCTTCAAAAACTTCTTCTCGCGCAACTCTCTCGCCACCGGACCAAACACGCGCGTCCCCACCGGTTCGCCCGCGTCGTTGATCAAAACCGCGGCATTCGAATCGAAGCGAATGTAAGTGCCGTCGCGCCGCCGGTGCTCTTTGCGAGTGCGCACGATGACCGCCTTAACAACCGTGCCCTTCTTGGTCTGTCCTTCGGGCGCTGCCTCTTTTACGCTGGCCGTGACCACATCCCCCAGCCCAGCCCGCAATCCAGTCGACCCACCCAACGGCAGGATCATCTGCAGTTTGCGCGCGCCGCTGTTGTCGGCGACTTCAAGCATGCTTCGCATCATTACGGTCATAATTAATTCTCCTTGCGGAGCACCCGCTGCCAGCCGCGAGCTGTGAGCTTCGAGCAAACTCGCGGGTTCAGGCTTGCTCAAAGCTCACCGCTCAGCGCTCGCCGCTGCTTACTTCTGTTCCTCGCCCGTCGCCACTTCCGGCACCAGCGCCGTCTTGCGCACAATCTCTTTCAGCTTCCAGCGCTTCAACTTCGAAAGCGGACGCGTCTCCTCGAGCCGCACTACGTCTCCAATATGCGCTTCGTTCTTTTCATCGTGGGCATAAAACTTCTTGGCCTTCGAAATCACCCGCGTATACAACGGATGCGCCCGCCGGCGAATAACCTGCACCACAATGGTTTTGTGCATGCGGTTCGAAGTCACTTCGCCGACTAATTCCTTGCGCCTTCCGGCTGCTTTGGTCTCCGCCATTACTTCTTCTCCCCTGCCGCGGCGCGCTCGTGGGCAATCGTCTTGATCCGGGCGATGTCCTTGCGCAGCCCGCGCAGCTTCTTCAGGCTCTCGGTCTGTCCCATGTTGAGCTGAAACTTCAGCTTAAAAAGCTGGTCGCTCATTTCCTGTTCCTGATGCCGCAACTCTTCGTCAGTCAGGTTTCGAATTTTTTCTGCTTCCATAAAAATCTCAGTTCCAGTTCTCAGTCTTCAGCGATCTCACCGGTTTTACTGACGGCTGATAGCTGATGGCTACTTCAGTGTCCCTCGCGCTTCACGAACCGGGTCCGCAGCGGCAATTTATGCGACGCCAGCCGCATCGCCTCCGTCGCATCCTGCAAGCTCACGCCTTCCATCTCAAACAAAATCTTCCCCGGCTTCACCACCGCCACCCAATGATCGGGCGCGCCTTTGCCTTTACCCATACGGGTTTCGGCCGGCTTCTTGGTGACCGGCTTGTCGGGAAACAGCCGGATCCAGATCTTTCCCCCGCGCTTCACAAAACGCGTCATGGCCACGCGGCTGGCTTCAATCTGCCGGTCCGTGATCCAGCCCGGCTCGAGCACCTTCAGCCCGAAATCGCCAAACGACAACTCCGCGCCCCGCCAGGCTTTCCCGGTCATGCGCCCGCGCTGCTGCTTGCGGTACTTAACTTTTTTCGGCATCAACATAAAACTAGTCCTTGGCCGTTAGTCGTTGGTCGTTCGCAGACCCCTGATTCATTCGCCTTTGCCAAGGACGAACGACCAAAGACCAACGACCGGTTCTTCTAAAATGCTCCCGCTGCCACCGGTGTCTCGCGCTTTTTGGCTGGCAAAATTTCTCCCTTGTAAATCCAGCACTTCACGCCGATCACCCCATACGTGGTCCGGGCTTCGCTGAACCCGTACTCGATATCCGCCCGCAAGGTGTGCAACGGCAACCTGCCCTGCAGATACCACTCCGAGCGCGCGATTTCATTTCCGTTCAAACGTCCGCTCACGCGGACTTTAATTCCTTTGCACCCGAAGCGCAGCGCCGAATCGACCGCCTTGCGCATGGCGCGACGGAACCCAACCCGCTTTTCGAGCTGCAGCGCAATCGCTTCCGAAACCAGCTGCGCATCCAGCTCCGGCTTGTGCACTTCCTGAATGTCGATGTAAACCTCGCGGTTGGTGCGCTTCTGCACCTCGCCCTTCAGCTTGTCGATCTCCGCGCCCTTGCGGCCAATAATGATCCCCGGACGCGCCGTCTTGATAATCACCCGCAGCTTGTTGCCCGGACGCTCGACTTCAATCGAGCTCACGCCCGCCGACTTGAGCTTGTCCTTCAGCTCATTCTTCAGCTTCACGTCTTCAAGCAGCAGCTTGTCGTAGTCGCGCTCCACAAACCAGCGCGACTTCCACGGCTTGGTGTATCCCAGCCGGAACCCGTAAGGATGTACCTTCTGTCCCATATCTCCTGTAGCTCCTAGCTGTTTGCCATTAGCCAACCGCTAAAACTTCTCAAACTCTGTCATTCCGAGCGAGCATTCTGATTCGCAAAGCGAATCAGAAGCGCAGTCGAGGAACCTGCTTTCGCCTGCGCTATGCAACCAACTACCTCTTGCCCGCCGTCTTCTTCCCGGCAAACTTCTTCTTGGCCACAGCTTTCTTCTTGGCCTTGGCGCGCGGCTTAGCCGCAACCGCCTTGGTCGCGGGATGATCTTCACCCACCACCGTCGCCAGCTCCGCGCCGTTCTTCCCGCGCTCGGCCAAAGCGATCTCAATATGCGCAATCCGCCGCACATAACGAAATGCGCGGCCCATGGGCGCAGGACGAATGCGCTTCATCCGCGGACCATCATTTGCCACCGCATGCTTCACGTAAAGACTGTCAAGGTCAACATCGACATTCTTTTCCGTGCTCATGTAGTTGGCGTTTTCGACCGCCGAGCGCAGCAGCTTTTCAACCTTCGCCGCAATCCGCTTCTTATTGAATGCCAGCGTGTTCAACGCATCTTCCACTCGCCGGCCCTTGATCAATTCCAGCACCAAGCGCGCCTTCTGTGGCGACACGCGAACAAAACGGGTTTGAGCTCTGAATTCCATTTTTTAATCTCTGCCATGAACTCTCAGCGTTGAGCTCTTAGCCAGGGCTAAAAGCTAACCGCCAAAAGCCGGTTTTAACTCTTCCCTGCCGGGGCCGATCCGCCGGCCGGAGCCGCAGCTCCCGGCCCGCCCGGCACTCCCGCCGGACGCGCCGACACTTCGGTCGCCGCCTTCATCGAGTGCCCTTTGAACTGCCGGGTGAAACTGAACTCGCCCAGCTTGTGCCCGACCATGTTCTCGGTGATATACACCGGAATAAATTTCTTTCCGTTGTGCACCGCAATAGTATGCCCCACCATCTCCGGGATAATCGTCGAACGCCGTGACCAGGTGCGCAAAACTTTCTTCTCGTTGCGCGAGTTCATGCCATCGATCCGCGTCGCCAGATACCCGTCAATAAACGGCCCTTTTTTTGTAGATCTCGCCATAATCCTCGTAGAGACGTTGCTTGCAACGTCTGAAACGTAGCCAAAGCTACGCAGCTGTTAGCTCCCAGCTCCTAGCTTAAAACCCGACGACCGAAGACCGCCGGCCGACGACTCCCATTTCCGCACGACTCACGACCTGCGACGCACGACTTATTTCGACCGGCTCACAATAAACTTATCCGTCCGCTTGTTATTCCGCGTCTTGTATCCCCGCGTCGGCTGTCCCCATGGGGTCACCGGATGCCGTCCGCCTGAAGTCTTACCTTCACCGCCGCCGTGCGGGTGATCGACCGGGTTCATCGAGACCCCGCGGTTGTGCGGCTTTTTACCCATCCAGCGCGAGCGCCCCGCTTTGCCGATGGTGATGTTCTCGTGATCGATATTTCCCACCTGGCCAATGGTCGCCATGCAATCCTGCGAAACTTTGCGGGTCTCGCCGGAAGGCAATTTCACCAGCGCGTACTCGCCTTCTTTTGCCACCAGCTGCGCCGAACCACCCGCCGAACGCACCATCTGCGCGCCTTTGCCCGGCCGCAATTCCAGATTGTGGATGGTCGTGCCTGGGGGAATATTCTTGAGCGGCAAGGCATTGCCCACCAGAATGTCAGCATCCGGCCCGCTCACAATTTTTGCCCCTGCCTTCAACCCATCCGGCTGCAGGATGTAACGCTTTTCCCCGTCCGCATACGCCAGCAGCGCAATCCGCGCCGAGCGGTTAGGATCGTACTCAATCGAAATCACCGTCGCCGGAATACCGGTCTTATCGCGCTTGAAATCGATCAGCCGCAGCTTGCGCTTATGCCCGCCGCCGCGAAAGCGCATGGTCACATCGCCCGAGTTGCGGCGCCCGCCCTGCCGCTGCTTGGGTTCAGTCAACGGCTTGTGCGGCCGGTCAGTAGTCAGGTCCGCGCTCGAAAGCGTAGTCCGGTAACGCAAAGTCTGAGTTGTCGGTCTATAAGTCTTGATTGCCATAAAAATCAGCTCTTTACTGCGTCGGACGCCCCACGTCGTGAGTCGCACGCTCCTCGCGTACGACCTGCGACCGACGACGCACGACTAAAGGTTCTGCGCATACTCCGGCATCTTCTCGCCCGCCCGCAGTCGTACAAACGCCTTCTTCCAATCCGGACGGTACCCGGCAAACTTTCCCCGCCGCCGTTCTTTCCCCGGAAAATTCGCCGTCCGCACCGAATGCACTTTCACTTTAAAAATCGACTGCACCGCCTGCTTGATCTCGGTTTTGGTCGCCTTCGGCGCCACCTGAAAGACCAGCGTGTTCTGGTGTTCCTTGATTCCCAGGCCCTTCTCGGTAATCACCGGCTTGCGAATAATCTGATATGCGGTCTTCATCTGCCTACGCTACCTCCGCCGCTTTCTTGGTGCGGGTACGCGGGCTGCGCGCCGCTTTTTTCTGCGCCTTCTTCTTCCCGCCGCCCTCGCCTTCGTCCGCCTTGTGTTCGCGCTTCGACGAAAGTTTGGTCAGCGAAACCTGCAGCTTCTCAATCGCCGGCTGCGAAAAAATCGCGCGGTCATAACGCAGCAGATGATACGGATGCACCTCGCTGCTGCTGATCAGTTCCACGCCATCCAGGTTCCGCGAGCTCAAATGCAGGTTGCGGTTGCCATGGTTGGCCACTTCCACCAGCAGCGCGCCTTTATCGACCTTCAATGAATCGAGCGACTCGCGAAACGCCTGCGTCTTCGCTTCCTTCACATCGAACGCATTCACCACGATCAGCTTGCCGTCAGCCAACTTCGCCGCCAGCGCCGAACGCAACGCCCCCAGCAATTTCTTGCGCGGAAAGCGGTAATCGTAAGAACGCGGTTGCGGTCCATGCACCGTGCCGCCATGCCGCCACAGTGGCGACCGGATCGATCCCACCCGCGCCCGCCCCGTGCCCTTCTGCTTCCAAAGTTTTTTGCCCGCGCCCGAAACCAGCTTCTTGTTCTTGGTGGCATGAGTGCCGGCCCGCTGCGCTGCGCGGTAGTGCGTGATGGCTTCATAAAGCAGGTCTTCGTTGATCGCGCCGAAAATTTCGTCGGCCAGATCCAGCGAACCCACCTTCTTGCCGCTCAAATCGTGAATGTCGATAGTTGCCATAAATCAGCTCTTAGTTGCTAGCTTTTAGCTCTTAGCTCAACCTTGATCCAAACCGCTTCAGCAGTCAGGAACCTGCTTTTGGCCGACGACCAACGACCAACGACGCTTATCCCTTCTTCGCCGCCCTCTTCGCCGCCTTCAACGGATCAACCGTCGCCGCGCCGGCAAATCCCCGCCGCTCTCGTGGCGGCTTCTTCGATTTCATAATCACCAGATATCCGCCATTCGGCCCCGGCACGCTGCCTTCCACCACCAGCAGGTTGTCATCTTTATCGACGCCCAGCACCCGCAGATTGCGCACCGTCACCCGCGCATTGCCCATGTGCCCCGACATGCGCATTCCCTTGAACACGCGCGAGGGAAACGCCGACGAGCCAATCGAACCCGTAACCTGAAACATCGAACCGTGCGACTTGGGGCCGCCGCCAAAATGATGGCGCTTGACCACGCCCTGAAATCCTTTGCCCTTGCTCACGCCAACAATGTCGACAAACTTTTCGCCGTCGAAAATGTCGACCAGCACTCGGTCGCCCGCCTTCACCGCGCCGTTGCCCTCGGCTTTCTCTTCAACTTCAATGGGGACTTCGCGGATAAATTTCACCGGCGGCACATTGTTCTTGCCGAGATGCCCCTTCATCGGCTGGGTCAGCCGCGACTCTTTTACGAATTCCACCAGGCCAATCTGCGCCGAGTCGTATCCGTCTCTGGTCTGCGACTTATGCTGCGTGACCACGCACGGCCCCGCCTGCAACACCGTAGCCGGACGCACATCGCCCTTCGAATCGAAAAGCTGCGTCATCCCGACTTTCTTCCCCAAAATTCCCGCTACCTTTGCCATAAATTCAGCTCTCAGCGATCAGCCTTCAGCCTTCAGTGTTCAGATCACCCGTCACTCCCCGCTTTTCCTGAGGGCTGACGGCTGATGGCTGATGGCTATTTGTGTTCTTTCCCAAACGCCTTAATCTCCACATCCACGCCCGCAGGCAGATCCAGCTTCATCAGCGCATCCACCGTCTGCGGCGTGGGATCGAGAATATCCAGCAAACGCTTATGCGTCCGAATCTCAAACTGCTCGCGCGATTTCTTGTCCACGTGCGGCGAACGCAGCACGGTGAACTTGTTCTTCATCGTAGGCAACGGAATCGGGCCAGCAATCTGCGCGCCCGTGCGCTTGGCCGTAGCCACAATTTCGGTCGTCGACTGATCGAGCACGCGGTAATCGTATGCCTTCAGCCGGATGCGAATTTTTTCGTTTCCAATCACGTTTCGTTTTCCTGACCCCCTCCGGCATCTCCGGAAGGAAAGAACTGGCGGCAAGTTGCAAGCCGCAAAAAACAGCTTCTAGCTCTCAGCTTCTAACTCAATCCCAACCCAAGATGCTCTTTGGTTTGGCGCACCACCAACGACGTGCGACCCACGACGCCCTTGCTACTGAACTATCTCCGAAATCGTGCCCGCGCCCACCGTATGTCCACCTTCGCGAATCGCGAAGCGCAAGCCCTTTTCCATCGCCACCGGCGTGATCAGCTCAATCACCAACTGCACGTTGTCCCCAGGCATCACCATCTCGGTGCCAGAAGGCAACTCCGCGACTCCGGTCACATCCGTCGTCCGCAAATAGAATTGCGGGCGATATCCTTTGAAGAACGGCGTATGACGTCCACCTTCTTCTTTGGTCAGAATGTAAACTTCCGCCTTGAACTTGGTGTGTGGAGTGATCGATCCGCCCTTTGCGAGAACCATGCCGCGCTCGACATCTTCCTTCGCAATGCCGCGTAGAAGCAGTCCAGCGTTGTCGCCCGCCATGCCTTCGTCGAGCTGCTTCTTGAACATTTCGACGCCGGTCACAACCGTCTTGCGAGTGTCGCGGAAGCCGACGATTTCAACTTCTTCGCCGACCTTCACCTTGCCGCGCTCGATTCTTCCCGTCACCACCGTGCCCCGGCCTTGAATCGAAAAAATATCTTCGATCGGCATCAGGAACGGCTTGTCGAGCTCACGCTGCGGTTGCGGCACGCTCTTATCGACCGCTTCCATCAACTCGTCAACCTGCTTCTCCCACTTGGCTTCGCCATTCAGCGCGCCCAGTGCAGAAAGCCGGACCACCGGAACGTCATCTCCCGGAAACTGATACGTCTTCAGCAATTCACGAACTTCAAGCTCCACCAGGTCGAGCAGCTCCGGATCATCGACCGCATCGCACTTATTCAGCGCGACCACGATGTAAGGCACGCCCACCTGCCGAGCCAAGAGCACGTGCTCGCGCGTCTGCGGCATCGGACCATCGGTCGCCGCCACAACCAGAATCGCGCCATCCATCTGCGCCGCGCCGGTGATCATGTTCTTGATATAGTCGGCGTGGCCCGGGCAATCGACGTGCGCATAGTGGCGGTTCGCCGTCTCATACTCGACGTGCGCCGTGGCAATGGTTATGCCGCGCGCTTTTTCTTCCGGAGCGTTGTCGATCGAATCAAACGACCGGAACTGGATCTTCGGATTATGCTTCGACAAAACTTTCGTGATCGCCGCCGTCAGCGTGGTCTTGCCATGATCGATGTGACCGATGGTGCCTACGTTCACGTGCGGCTTATTGCGTTCGAATTTCTCTTTTGCCATTTCTTCTTTCCCTCTGCTCTTATCCTCTGCTCTTAGCTATTAGCTATTAGCCTTTAGCTCTTAGCTCAAAAACCAAACCCTGTCATTCCGACCGCAGCCGGATCGAGCGCGAAGCGAACGATCCGGCGGAGTGGAGGAACCTGCTTTTCTGCCGGTAGCTCCGACCGCCTGCGCTTACTTCCCGCCCTGCGCCTTGCCAATAATTTCATCCGCCACCGAGCGCGGCACTTCTTCATAGCGCCCGAAGTGCATCGAGTACTCCGCCCGTCCCTGGGTCGAAGAGCGCATGTGAGTGGCATATCCAAACATTTCAGCCAGCGGCACAATCGCCTTAATCACCTGCGATCCCGCGCGATGCTCCATGCCTTCAATGCGCCCGCGGCGTGAGCTCAAATCGCCCATGATCGCGCCCGCATAATCTTCCGGGGTGACCACTTCGACCGCCATCACCGGCTCGAGCAACACCGGCGACGCCTTGCGCGCAGCTTCTTTAAACGCCATCGATCCGGCGATCTTAAATGCCATCTCGTTCGAATCGACGTCATGGTAGCTGCCGTCGTACAACGTGACCTTCACATCCACGACCGGGTAGCCGGCCAGCACTCCGCCCTCGAGCGCTTCCTGAATTCCCTGGTCGATCGGCTTGATGAATTCTTTCGGCACCGAGCCGCCGATAATGTCATTCACAAACTCGTAGCCCGTGCCCGGAGGTTGCGGGTCAAGCTTGATCTTGGCGTGACCATACTGTCCGCGTCCGCCGGTCTGGCGAATGTATTTGCCTTCAGCTTCCGAATGCTTGCGGATGGTCTCGCGATAAGCCACCTGCGGCTTGCCGACATTGGCCTCGACCTTGTACTCGCGCATCATGCGGTCGATGATGATCTCAAGATGCAGCTCGCCCATGCCGCTGATAATGGTCTGCCCGCTGTCGGGATCGGTGTGAACTTTAAAAGTCGGATCTTCCTGCGCCAGCTTGGCGAGGGCCATGCCCATCTTTTCCTGATCGGCTTTGGTCTTCGGCTCGACCGCAACCGAAATCACCGGCACCGCAAACTCAATCGATTCGAGCGTGATCGGATGCTTGGGATCGCAAATCGTATCGCCGGTCGAAACGTTCTTGAGCCCAACCGCGGCGCAGATGTCCCCAGCCAGAATTTCCTGAATGTCTTCGCGCTTGTTGGCGTGCATCTTCAGCAATCGCCCGATGCGCTCGTTTCTCTGGGTGCGCGAATTCAGCACCGACTCGCCCGACTTCAACTGCCCGGAGTAAACCCGGATAAATGTCAGCTGGCCAACAAACGGGTCGGCCATGATCTTGAATGCCAATGCCGAAAACGGCTCGCCGTCCGAAGCCTTGCGAGTAATGGTCGTGCCTTTGTCAGGATCGGTCCCGTGCGTCTCCGGCACATCGAGCGGCGACGGCAGATAATCCACCACCGCATCCAGCAGAGGCTGAATGCCTTTGTTCTTAAACGCCGTTCCCACCACCACCGGAAAAACCTTCAACCCAATCGTCGACTTGCGTAGCGAAGCCTTCAACTCAGCCGCAGAAATTTCTTCGCCTTCCAGAAACTTGTGCAGCATGGCATCGTCATTTTCGGCGACCGTCTCAACCAACTGTGCGTGGAACGCTTCCGCTTTCTTCTTCAGGTCGGCGGGAATTTCTTCGGTGATGTACTCGGCCCCCAGAGTCTCATCCTTCCACAGGATGGCTTTCATGGCGACCAGATCAACCACGCCTTTAAACTTGTCTTCTTGTCCGATGGGAATTTGAATCGCGACCGGCTTGGCGTTCAGGCGCTTGCGCAGGGTATCGACCGCATGCTCGAAATCCGCGCCCATCTTGTCAACCTTGTTGATGAAGCAAATTCGCGGAACTCCGTACTTATCAGCCTGGCGCCAGACTTTCTCAGACTGCGGCTGAACGCCATGAACCGCGTCAAACACCGCAACCGCTCCATCTAGCACGCGCAACGACCGCTCAACTTCCGCGGTGAAATCCACGTGCCCCGGCGTATCAATAATATTGATACGAATATCGCGCCAGGTGCAGGTTGTCGCCGCCGACGTAATGGTGATGCCGCGCTCCTGCTCCTGCTCCATCCAGTCCATAGTCGCAGTGCCTTCGTGAACCTCGCCCAGCCGGTGCGTCCTTCCGGTATAGAAAAGGATGCGTTCGGTGGTGGTGGTCTTGCCGGCATCGATGTGGGCCATGATGCCGATATTCCTGCAGCGCTCTAATGGAACAGTTCTGGACACAGCTTTCTTCTTATCTTCCTTGCGAACATCCTGATCGCCAACGATATTTGCCGGAGTACTCATTTAAATTCAGCTTCTAGCTTCTTAGCCATTAGCTCTTAGCGTGAACCGTGTCGCCCTAGCTAAAGGCTAAGAGCTAACGGCTAAGAGCTGCTTCACCACCGATAATGCGCGAACGCCTTATTGGCTTCCGCCATCCGGTGTACATCTTCTTTCTTCTTGATGGCCGCGCCCTTGCCGTTGGCGGCGTCCAGCAATTCGTTACTCAACTTGTCGATCATGCCCTTCTCGCCGCGTCCGCGCGAGTAAGCCACCAGCCAGCGGATCGCCAGCGAAGTTCTGCGGTCGGCATTCACTTCCACCGGCACCTGATAGTTCGCGCCGCCCACCCGCCGGCTCTTCACTTCAAGCAGCGGCTTGGCATTCTCAACGGCTTTGGTGAAGAGCTTAAGCGGCTGGTCTCCGCCTTTAGTTTCCAGGCGCTTCAGGGCTTCATAAAAAATCCCCTCAGCCGTGCTCTTCTTGCCCTGCCACATCATCGAGTTGACGAACTTCGTCACCAGGTCCGATCCATAAACCGGATCTGGCTCAACCGTCCGCTTTGGAACATGTCCTTTACGAGGCATATGCAGCTTTTAGCTCCTAGCTTTTAGCTTCTAGCTTGAAACTAAAATTCAGATCAAAAACCGACGACCGACGCCAATGACCACGACCACTTATCCCTTTTTCGGCCGCTTCGCTCCATACTTCGACCGCCCCTGCATGCGGTTAGCGACGCCCACTGCGTCCAGCGTTCCGCGAATCACGTGATACCGCACTCCCGGCAGATCTTTCACGCGGCCCCCGCGGATCAGCACAATCGAGTGCTCCTGCAGGTTGTGTCCCACGCCAGGAATGTACGTAGTCACTTCAATTCCATTGGTGAGCCGTACGCGCGCCACCTTGCGCAGCGCCGAGTTCGGCTTCTTCGGAGTTTGCGTGTACACGCGGGTGCAGACGCCGCGCTTTTGCGGACACGACTGCAACGCCGGGCTCGCGGTCTTATACCGCGGCCGCTTCCTTCCCGATTTAACCAACTGATTAAAAGTAGGCACTCTAGCCGCTCCTTGGCAGCGTCACGCCTTCGCGCACAAAAATCGCGCGAATCGCTCTCTCACAATCCTAGTTCCCAGATCGTTTCCAGGATTCAGGGCTGAATGGCTTCGCCATTCATGCTTCCGGTCACAGCATCACCGGAAAATTATTTTCCCTTTGACAGGTCTGTCGACGGTGGCTCCAGGCCGACTCTAATTCAACCAAGCCGGAGGCGCTCCGTTTCGCCAGCATCGTCCCGCATAATCTCCCTCGACGGGAGCGGTTCGCAGAACGTTTCAGCGAGGGGTCTTCATCGTTCTGAAGACTTCTCTAAACCTATTGCGCTTTATCGTGTCCCCGACGAAACGTCCGGACACAATACAGGCAAGCCAATTCAAACTCGCGGAACTGTTTAAATATAGCAATCAAGAAAGCAGATCGTCAACCGGCAGATTCGTGCATCTCACAATAAAAGCGTGAGCTTTGAGCAGTGAGCGCTGAGCCTCGAGATCTAAGTACTGAACAACGAAGAAACGACGTTGCAAGGCTCAGATCTCACCGCTCATAGCTCGCGATTCACCGCGCACCGCTGCTTGCTGAAAAAATGATGACCCTCTACACTGAGAGTTTTCCAGTACAGACAGCACACTTTTTTCTGAAGGGTTTCATGGGAAAGTTCTTTTCCGCTGTTTCTATAATGGCCTTACTCGCCGCCTGCGTTCTACTGCCGTCTTGCGGCAGCAGCAGTCCCACCACCATATCGAAAGAAGTGCCGCCCACTGGCGTGACCCTGTCCCCCGGGCCCAACCTTTCTCTCGAGATCGGTAAAGGTCTCATCTTTAGCGCTACGCCCGCTACCGATACTTTCACATACCAGTCGAGCAACACTGCTGTGCTGACCGTCGGCAACCACGGCGAAGCCTGCGCCGGAACCTGGAACTCGCTGGCCGTTCCCCAAATTTGCACTCCCGGAGTTCCCGGAATCGCGCAGGTGACCGCGTCCGCCCTCGGCACTACTTCTCCCCCGGTCACGGTTTATGTTCACGCCCCGATTACCAGCATTTCGGTCAACAAGGTTCCCGGCCAGCCCCAGACCCTGAGAACAGATTGTCTTTCGAAAGGGACCGCGCAAGGACCGGAAAAATGGCTCTTCGAAGCCAGCGCATTTAACGGCAGCACCGATATCACTTCTTCCGTTGGTCCGTTTTCCTGGCAACAGAACAACCACGGATCGTCAGCCATCGTCAGCTCTCTCAACCCCCGCGGCGGGCACGCAGGGATGTCTGCTTAGTCCTCAAGGCCAGTGCTTGAACCAGGAGACGGTGACCGCAACCACTCCGGGAATCGGCCAAATCTATGCCTCCGCTAGTGGGTTTGCGGGCCAACCCTGTCACGTTGAAACCTGCCGCATCAAGCAAATTTCAATCGCTGCTGCCGGCAATCCGTCCGTCCACTACTTCTTTCCTGGTTAACACTGGCACTTCGACCAGCCTGGACGCCACGGTTACCGATATCGCAAACCAGGACGTCACCGGGGTCCAGCTGACCTGGAGCACTTCGAATCCCGTTCGCCATCGGCGCCTCCGGAGCGACCAGCACCGTGTATGGAAGTATTCGGCACCGCCAATTGCTGCGGGAGCCGGCCAAGGCACCGTGATCGGCTCTTGCACCCCCCCGACCTGTAACGCCGGAATCAATCCCACTCTCCCGATTTATCCTCAGGCCGCTTTCAACTTTGACGTTCGATCCAGCGGTACCGCTGCCGCCAGCCCAACCGTTTACGCGACCACAACGGACTGCAATAACACCAGCGCGACCTGTACTCCCACTCTGGTGCCGATCACCCGACCCACATCCACCTCAGCTTTCGTCGCCGGAAGTCCCATAGGTCTGCTGTCCACACCCAACTCCCTGGTTTTCGACAACAATGGCAACAACGCCTACTTGGGAGTTGATTCCTCTGACTTCAGCCAGAGGGGTCTGATGGTCTTCGACGGGAGTTCAATCACGCAGTTGCGCGCCACGCCGGGAAAGGTGCTGGCGATCTCTCCCGACCGAACTTCCGCCGTTATCTCTGACACTGCGGATACCCCCAACCAACTCTTCATCTGCACCGGCTGCGATTCGACCTCTCGCACCGTGACCACGCTGCAGATCACCGGCGCCACCGCCGCCGCCTTCTCGCCAGATAACTTGAAGGCCTATATCCTGGCGGGAAATAATCTCTACGTTTATTCCAAGCTGGATCCGTTGCAGACCATCAGCCTTGGCGGTCCGGCAAATGACGTTGCCTTCCATCCTGAAGGTGGCTTTGCCTATATCGCTGGGCCTTCGAATGCGATCACTCCCTACCGCACCTGCGACAATGCCCAGATCTCGGCTGGCGCTGTGAATGCCACCGATACCCCACTTCTCATCCGGCCTCTTCCCGATGGATCGACTCTGCTGGTGCTTGATCCGCCGAACATCGATTTCGTCACCGTCACCTCGCTCGCCGCCCTCGCCTGCACCGGGACGGTAACTGATACCACCAACTCTTTCAACCTCGGCGAAGGTAGTTTTATTCCTTCGCAATTTTTCGTTTCACCGGACGGCTCGACCGCCTACATCCTGGGGAACACTTCGGCTGGGCCTCCGCCAACCCGCTTGCGATTCATCATGGTGTTCAACGTAAACACCCAGAGTTCTTCCACGCTGTCGCTTTCAAACGGCGCAACCCCGCTCTCGGCATCGCTTTCGCCCGATGGAACTTTGCTGTTCGTGGGCGCCGATGATGGCACCGTTCATGTCATCGACACCGCCTCCGGCCTCGACACCCAGCAGGTTACTTTCCCATTTCCCAGCAATGAATTGTGCTTCGGCCCCGGAAATCCGCCGACGCAGGTTCCGCTATCGCAAGTCCGTATCTCGGCGGTTACAGAAAGCGGTTCGAATACCACGTACTCTTATGCGTTGATCTCGGGGCCGGGGTTGAACATTGGCCAGAGCATGACCATCAGCGATCTCACGAACGGCCCGGACAATGGCACCTACACCATCACCGCGCTTGGAACAGACGCCTCCGGCAATCCCACATTTACCGTCGCCAATTCGCTCGGCGTGTCTGCCAGCAATCAAAGCGGATTAGGAACCGTTCCCATCTCCTGCAACCCCGACCTGGTGGCGGTCAGGCCCTGAAGCAAATCTCTGGAGCCGCAGGCGTTATGCCCGCATCCTCTGTGTCTTGACTCTGTGAAACTCTGCGTCCTCTGTGGTTAAGATTTACAAAGCTGAGGTTTGCAACCGCTAAACTGCGCGCGTCGCTTCCAGCTCTTTCCCAATACTATCCAGCACGCCATTAATAAACTGCGCCGACTCGGGCGCGGAAAATTTCCGCGCAATCTCAATCGCTTCATTGATAATCACCGCCCGCGGCGTCCCCGGAAATCCCACCATCTCCGCCACTGCCGCCCGCAGCACGTTTCGATCGACCGCGGCCATCCGGTCCATCCGCCAGTTCGCGGCATGCGCCTTGATCAACTTGTCGATGTCATCGCCACGATCCTGCGCCACACGAAAAATATCGTCCGCGAAGCCCTGTACCTCGCGCTCAACATCTCCCCGTCCCTTCCAAAATGTCTTACGAACGTCATCGCCAGGCTGCTGCCCAAGATCAGCCTGAAACAGCATCTGCAAAGCCAGTTCGCGGGATTTGCGGCGTGTGCCCATGGGAAAAGCGTCGTGAGTCGCAAGTCGTCCGTCGTGCGCAGAAGCACAGCGCACGACAAGCTTGCAGTTAGTTTACAGGAAGAAAAATTAGGATGACCGTTTGCGCTTGTTGCCCTTGCGCACGACGTGCGACCCACGACGCACGACGCCTTTGCCGCGTGCTGAATGCTGAGGGCCGAGTGCTTTCTTCAGATTCCCCATCTCCACCGCCGCCAGCGCCGCCTCAAATCCTTTATTGCCCATTTTCAGCCCGGCGCGATCAATCGCCTGCTCAAGATTCTCGCAGGTCAGTACCCCGAACGCATGCGGCACGCCGGTCTCCTGCGCCGATTGCCCAATCCCGCGCGCAACTTCGTTGACGATGACGTCATAATGCGCCGTGTCGCCGCGAATCAGGCATCCCAGGCACACAATCGCGTCATATTTGTTAGTCTCCGCCAGCGTGCGCGCCGCCGAAGGAATTTCAAAAGAACCCGGCACGCGAACAATTTCAATATCTTTCTCGGATGCGCCTGATCGCACCAGCCCGTCATACGCGCTGCGCAGCAAACGGTCGGTAATAAATTCGTTGAACCGCGAGACCACGATCCCAAAACGCAGCCCCGATGCGTCCAGCTTTCCGGCACGCGTCTTCCGCCGAATTATTCCCTCGGCAGTATTCTCCTGATCGCGAGGTCGAAGTGATGAAATGTTATTTTCCTAAAGCCTCACTCTGTGGCTTTACTCCGTGTAACTCCGTGCCCTCTGTGGTAAAGCTTTTTCTTAAACCTCTGACCACAAATCATCACGGAGAAAACACAGCGCTATTTTCCTTTAAACTCAGCCGCGCGCTTCTCTAGAAACGCCGCAGTCCCTTCCTTCTTATCTTCCGTCGCGCACGCCGCCCCAAACAAAACCGCTTCCAGATACAGCCCCTCAGCCAGCGGCATCTCCATACCTTTATTGACCGCTTCCATCGTGTACTGCACCGCCAGCGGCGCATTCGCAATAATCTTCCCAGCGATCGCTTCCGCCCGCGGCATCAACTCAGCCGCCGGAACAACTTCATTCACCAGCCCAATGCGATGCGCCTCCTGCGCGCTGATCATTTCCCCCGCCAGCAAAAGCTGCATCGCGATTCCCTTGCCCACCAGCCGCGGCAACCGCTGCGTCCCGCCATATCCCGGAATAATTCCCAGCTTCACCTCCGGCTGTCCGAGCTTGGCATTATCGCTCGCCAGCCGCACAGTGCAAGCCATGGCAATCTCGCATCCGCCACCGAGCGCAAATCCATTAATGCAGGCAATCACCGGCTTGCCCAGGTTCTCGATGAGGTTCAACACACTCTGCCCGCGATGCGTGTACTCCTTGCCCGAAACCGCGTCGTGCTTCGCCAGTTCGCCAATGTCCGCCCCGGCAATGAACGCCTTCTCGCCGGCTCCAGTCAGAATGACCACGCGCACGCCCGCATCATTCTTAATGTCATGAAACGCCGCCCGCAGTTCTTCCATCGTGGCCATATTCAGTGCATTAAGCACCTTCGGCCGGTTCACAGTGACGTAAGCAACCGCATTTTTCTTTTCGAAGAGAACGTTGGAGAAGTTCATAAACTTAATTTTATCTTCCTACCCTGTCATCCTGAGCGAAGTTTGTCGTGCGCGAAGCGAACGACAAACGCAGTCGAAGGACCCCATGCAACCCAAACCCGACAAACAGCGCTACAGGGAATTCGACCCACGATGCCGTGGCCAAAATGCCTTTCCGAGCCCGTGGTTGTACACGCTGGTAAGCGATCCTTCGACCTTATGAGAACTTCGCTTCGCTAAGTTCTCATTTTGCTCAGGATGACAAATTACTTGCTGTGAATGGATTCCCCCGCAAACGCCATCTGAGCACCCCATTTCTCTGCTAGATCTACCCAGCGTGGGTTCCTCGACTCGATCAGCGCAATCTTCTTCCGGCGTACCCATCCCTTCAGTTGCTTCTCTCGATCAATTGCTTTCGTTACATCGTCAAAGCCCTCGTAATACACCAGGCGAGTGCAATGATACTTCGCCGCAAATCCTTCGACCTCGCCTCTTTTGTGCTGGAGAGCTCTACGATAAACGCTGTTGGTCATTCCGATGTAGAGCGTGCCTGAATTGCTGCACACGATGTACACGAAATATTCGTGCTCTCTCATCCCCTTACTTCCCCAAAAAACCCTGTCATCCTGAGCGAAGTTTGTCGTGCGCGAAGCGAACGACAAACGCAGTCGAAGGACCCCATGCAACCCAAACCCAGCAACAGCGCTACAGGGAATTCGACCCATGCTGCCGCGGCCAAAATGCCTTTCCAAGCCCGTGTCCATACATACAAGCACGGGGTCCTTCGACGCCGCTCAGGATGACAGGGCAGTTACAGCTTATTCACCTTCGGGCTATTCGGGTCCGCATAATCGTAAAACCCCTTCCCCGACTTCCTCCCATACCAGCCCGCCATCACCAACCGCTTCAGCAACGGAGGCGAAGCGAACCGCTGATCTTTGAACTCGTCAAACATGACATGCGTGATGTAGTAAGTCGTATCCAAGCCAACAAAATCGAGCAACGTGAACGGCCCCATCGGATACCCGCAGCCCAGCTTCATCGCATTATCAATGTCGTCGATCGAGCCGACGCCTTCCTCGTACGCGCGGATCGCATCGAGCATATACGGCACCAGCAGCCGGTTTACGATGAATCCCGTCGAATCCTTCGCCCGCACCGGGACCTTCCCCAGCTTCTTCGCGAACTCATAAGCCGCGTCATACACATCCGGCGCGGTGGCGATCGTCCGCACCACTTCCACCAATTTCATCAGCGGCACCGGATTAAAAAAGTGCAGCCCAATAAACCGCTCCGGCCGTTTGGTCGCAGTCATCAGCTCGGTAATAGAAATCGACGAAGTGTTTGAAGCGAAGATGGCCGTCTTCTTCACCACGCCATCAAGCGCCGCATACATTTCCTTTTTCGTAGGCACGTTCTCGATAATCGCCTCAATCACAATGTCGCAATCCGCAAGATCCGCGGCCTTGGTCGTGCCCTTCAAGCGCGACTGGGTTTCTTTTTTCTGCTGCGCCGTAATCCCGCCCTTCTCCGGCGGACGCTCAGCAAATTTGCCGAGCGACTTCTCAATCCCGGCAAAGCCTTTGTCGAGATATTTCTGCTCAACTTCGAGCACCGTGGTCTCAAACCCGGCCATAGCCGCAACCTGCGCAATGCCCGAACCCATCAACCCACAACCGAGTACGCCAACTTTCTTAATTTCCATAGCAATGTCCTTGAACAGAGATCAGAAATGTCTGCCGCAACTGCCAATGCCTCGGGTCGCGCCTGCCGTGGAAGCAAGCAATCACCACGATCCGATGCTCCTGGACTTCAAAAAATATTCCGTACGGAAAGCGGCGCACACCCGCACGCCGACGCCCTCGATGAACAACTGAAATCGCAATGGATTCTCGCCGATAGCTTCGACCGTCACCTCGACAGCCAGAGCAAAGCGCTCACCGAGCGCCGGGCGAATGTTGTCATACCAGGCCCGTGCGTCGAGCAAATCCTCCTTCGCCTCGAGGGTCCAGAAAATCGAACGCGTCACGGTTTCTTAAACAACTCCGACCGGACTTGTTGCCAGGGAATCACATCGGAAGGATTTTGTTCTTGCCGCGCAATCCGGTGATCGAGCTCCGTCCTTTGCGCCTCAGTCAGAGACGCCGCATCGGCTTCCAGACTCTCCCAAACCGTATCCAGTAGCTCTGCCTTCTCCGCAGCAGACAGGCTATTGATCTGGCTTCGCAAATCGTTCATACCCTTCAACCCTAGCGCGCTTTTTTCATGGTTGCAAGCTCCAGCGGACGCCAGTGCGGAGCCAGTGAGCGCAAACCAAACCAACTCTTGTCATCCCGAACTCGCACGCTGAAAGCGGGCGAGAGAGGGACCTTACAACAGCCGATAGCTGTCAATGGCGTAATCAGGATATTCGAGAACATCAGGCGCTGACCCAGTGCTAGTCGTGACTGCGCATCCCCGCGATGAAACGAATTTTAATTAAAGTTCTCCACCACCATCGCAATCCCCTGCCCGCCCCCAATGCACGCCGTCGCCAGCCCGTATTTCTTCTTCCGCCGCCGCAACTCGTTCAGCAACGTAATCACCAGCCGCGTCCCGGTCGCGCCCAGCGGATGCCCCAGCGCGATCGCCCCGCCGTTCACATTCACTTTTTCGCGATCAAGCCCAAGCTGCTTCTCTACCGCCAAATATTGCGCCGCAAACGCTTCGTTCACTTCGATCAGATCTATATGCTCCAGCGTCATCCCGGCTTTCTGCAACGCAACCTTCGTAGCCGGAACCGGCCCGCTGCCCATGATCTTCGGATCGACTCCCGCCACCCCCCAACTCACAATCCGTCCCATCGGCTCCATGTTGCGCTTGCGCACTTCGTCCAGTGACATCACCACCACCGCGGCTCCGCCATCCACAATTCCGCTGGCGTTACCCGCCGTCACCGTTCCGTTTTTTCCAAATGCGGGTTTCAGCTTCGCCAATCCTTCCATCGTGGTCTGCGGACGCCTGTGGTCATCCTCGCTCAGCGATTCCCCCGTCGCCTCGCCCTTCGAATTTTTCAGCGGCACCGGAACCAGCTCTTCCTGAATGCGCCCGGCTTTGTAGGCATCGTCAGCGCACTTCTGCGAGCGCAACGCAAACTCATCCTGCATCTCGCGCGTCACCCCATGCTGCGAGCCGTACAGCTCCGCCGTATTCGCCATATACGAACCGCAATAGCTATCGAGCAGCGCCACCATCAGCGAATCTTCCAGCTTGCCGCCTGGAGCCAGCGCAAATCCGTCGCGTCCGCGAATTGAAAACGGCGCTTGCGACATCGCCTCCATTCCGCCAGCCAACACCGTCGTCGCCTCTCCCAGTTGGATCATCTGCGCCGCATTCACTATCGACTGCATACCGCTGCCACAAAGCCGGTTCACCGTCAGCGCCGGAATCTCAATCGGCAAGCCCGCCCGCAAACCCACGTGCCGCGCGCCATACAGCGCATCGCCCGAAGTCTGTTGCGCGTTGCCAAAAATCACATGCGCAAATTCTTCAACGCTCAACTTCGCGCGCTGAATCGCGCCCTTGGCAGCAATCGCACCCAATTCCTGCGCCGTGAAATCTTTCAATTTGCCGCAATACCGTCCAAACGGCGTGCGCGCGCCGCTCACAATTGCTACATCGCCTGGTTTAAGCATGAGAACCTGCAGTCAGAAGGATTCAAATCATTGTGGTGAACATCGTAGTTTATCAGGGATGCACGAACTCTCGCCGAAGCAAGCCTAGCGCCATCCCGACAAATAAACCCGTGTCATCCCGAACTCGTTCGCCGCAGGCGGACGAGAGAGGGACCGTACGATGCGGGATGGATTACCACGGACGTAAACAGGACTGTCTGTGCTGAATAGATGGACCGATCGCACTTTCCTACCTCTGCATGCGCCGCGCAAGCTCCCTCTCCCGCGCTCCTCCGGATCGCAGGTTCGGAAATGACACGAGTTAGATAGAAGTTTAAGAGTGTCATCCCGAACTCGTTCGCCGCAGGCGGACGAGAGAGGACCTTACGATGCGCGTGAATTATCACGGACGTAAACAGGACCGTCTGTGCTGCATGGATTGACCGATCCCACTTTCCTGCCTCTGCATTCGCCGCGCAAGCTCCCTCTCCTGCGCTCCTTCAGATCCCAGGTTCGCGATGACACGAGTTAATTAAATCAAAGCGTGTCATCCCGAACTCGTTCGCCGCAGGCGGACGAGAGAGGGACCTTACGATGCGCGTGAATTACCACCGACGTAAACGGGACTGTCTGTGCTGCCCGATCCCACCCCACTTTCATGCCTCTGCATTCGCCACGCAAGCTCCCTCTCCTGCGCTCCTTCAGATCCCAGGTTCGCGATGACACGAGTTAATTAAATCAAAGCGTGTCATGCTCGCATGCACACCAATTCTGAATCGACTAGCCCTTCCGCCTCGTCTTATTACCAGCGCCTACCCAACCATGCCCTCAGCTTCTCCATCCCGCGCCATGCTCATGCTGAACTTCGGCCTGGTTTATCTGTTCTGGGGATCCACCTACCTGGCCATCGACATCGCCGTCGAACACATCCCGCCCGCGCTCATGTGCGCCACCCGTTTCACCATCGCCGGCATCCTCATGCTCGGATATTGCGTGTTGCGCCGGGAAAACATCCGCTTCAGCCGGCGCCAACTGCTGCAATTCGCCGTCGTCGGAAACCTGCTTTTGATGGGCGGCAACCTGACGCTCTCCTACGCCGAGCAATACATCCCCAGCGGCCTGGCCGCGCTGCTGGTCGCCTGCATCCCGCTATGGTTCGTCATCCTCGATTCCCTAATGCTCGGCCATCACCGCATGTCAGGCCGCGTCATGACCGGCCTCGCTCTAGGGTTTGCCGGGACCCTGGTTCTGCTGTGGCCGCAACTCAGCGCCACCGGTCAAATCGGCCACCGCCAACTCGGCTGGTCGCTCGCATTGATCGTCGGAGCCCTGAGTTGGGCCCTGGGCTCGGTGCTTTCAAAAAAATGGCAATCCGGCCCGCCTACTTTTGCGGCCACGGCGTGGCAGGTTTTTTTCGCAGGCATGGGAAACACAATCTTTGCACTGCTGAACCGCGACTACACGCGAGTCGTCTGGACTCCGCGCGGCATCGGAGCAATCGTGTATCTGATCATCTGCGGCTCCATCATCGGCTACACCGCCTACATTTACATTCTGAGCCGCGCCCCCGCCGCCAAAGTTTCAACCTACGCGTACGTGAATCCCGTAGTCGCCGTCTTCCTGGGATGGTTAGTGCTTCACGAAAAAATCGACACCTTCATCCTCGCCGGCAGCGCCATCGTAATCGCATCAGTAATAGTAGTAACCAGCGCCAGCGTAACCAAAAAACCAAACCCATTACAGATGTCCGAAGCCACCGCCGATTGAAGCCGCATTGCCCGTGTGGGTCGGACACTCCTGTCCGACCAGGTCAGTATGACTCATCCGGGTGCCCAATTCTTCCCGCGTCCTTTGCGCGAGGGTGACGATTTTGACTTCCGATCCATCTAAAGAGACCAATGCGAGCGGCCACTTCTCCCTCAGAGCAAGAACATCTCTTACCTAAAAAAAAGTATGAGAGTTATGACGAAGAAGTAGGCCACTCGCCCACCCCCATAACTCTCTGTCATCCTGAGCGCAGCCAGATCATTCGCTCGCGAATGATCTGGCGAAGTCGAAGGACCCCGTATCCCCCGTAAATCAGCACCGGCGACTCAGGGAGTTCTCCGCCCGCGGTGTTGAAGCCCCTGCCCGATCGCGACCCACATGTGACCCGACGGACTTCCAACCGTCTGGTCCTACTAATGCGTTACCATCGACTATGCCATCTCATATCGGCCGGGCCACGCTCCTAGGGATTGCGTTCTCTCTTTTGCCCTCCTTGCTTGTCCTTACCTCGCTCGCTGAAGTGTCGGGCCCGCCAGAATTAAAAATGCTCTACAACCAGCACCGATGGTTCACTCTTCGTGATGCCATTTGGGGAAAAACTGTCCCGCCGTTGTACAAAGGTGCGGTCGCCGCCGCATTCAATCAGAACAAGGAAGCGGAGGGTTACCTCGTGGAAGCGATCAGGGAGAGTCCAACCTCTGATAACGCCGAGGAAGCTCACGAGATACTCTCAAAGCTATACGTTCGCTCCGGCAGGTATAAGAACGCTCTGTACGAACTTGATGAACTTCGGCGGATCAGGCCCAACAGAACTGACATAGAAAATGTGCGTACCCTGTTCGCGGCATGGAGCAAATATCGTGACCAGTCCATCCCCAACCCGACCCATGCCAGCGTACATGCCGATGTTCGCAAGGATGGAGTGACACTCCCGGTGACGATTCATGGCAAGGCTGTGCACTGGCTTCTGGATACCGGTTTCAACTTTTGCATGATGAGCGAGTCCGAAGCAAAAATGCTCGGAGTTCAGATTGATCAGTCTTCTTCAAAGGTATCGGATAGCGAGGGTGGGACAACCACGATGCGGACCGCCGTTGTTGACGAGCTTGCAATCGGCAGCTTCCATATCCGCAACGTCGCATTTCTGATAATGTCCGACACGCAGGAGCCAATGAGCAACTGGCGATCGGGAGAGCGGGGTTTGATCGGGCTCCCGGTTGCGCTGGCCTTCCAATCTTTCAGCTGGAACTCAGATGGAACCTTTCAGATCCGCCCGGGAATAGTCTCCACAGCGGTCGGACAGAACCTATGCCTGGATGGTCTGAGTGTCATTGTGCGCGTCAACTTCGAAGACAAGCCGCTGGATTTCGGGTTTGACACCGGCGACCAAGCGGGCTCGCAATTGTGGCAGCGATTCGCGGACGATTTCCCGGCGCTGTTGGCTGAGCGAGGAAGCAAGGGGAACCAAAAAGTGGAGCAAGTGGGAGGAGCCAGTGACCGCATGACGACCATGCTGCCGGAAATCACGTTGAAAGTTGGCGGCCTAAACACCACGTTACGGCCCGCCCAGGTCTTCTTAAAACCCGTCGGCGATGAATTCCACCACGGCTTGATGGGAATGGATGTGTTGAGCCAGGCGAAAGAAGTCCGCGTTGACTTTGTTTCGATGAAGTTAAAACTTATGAAGTGAACCGTCCCGTCTGGTCAGAAGGTGCAATTCCGTGACTCGCTAGGTATCCCGGTGGGCCAGCCAGCCCATCGTAATCAAAAAACCAAACCCATTACAGATGTCCGAAGCCACCGCCGATTGAAGCCACATTGCCCGTGTGGGTCGGACACTCCTGTCCGACCAGGCCGGTATGACTCATCTGGGCGCCCACCCTTCCCGCGTCCTTTGCGCGAGGGTGAGGATTTTGGCTTCCGATCCATCCAAAAAAGAACAAGGCGAACCTCCACTTCTCCCTCAGAGCAAGAACATCTCTTACCTAAAAAAAAGTATGAGAGTTATGACGAAGAAGTAGACCACTCGCCCAGCCCCATAACTCTCTGTCATCCTGAGCGCAGCCAGATCATTCGCTCGCGAATGATCCGGCGAAGTCGAAGGACCCCATGTCCGCCGTGAAATCACCACCGGCGACTCAAGGAGTTCTCCCATTGCATCGCCCGCAGTGTCGAAATGCCGGTGCCCCACCCTTCCTGCGTTCTTTGCGAGAGGGTGGGGATTTTGACTTCCGATCCATCTAAAAAAACCAAGGCGAGCGGCCACTTCTCCCTCACAGCAAGAACATCTCTTACCTAAAAAAAGTGCGAGAGTTTATGACGAAGAAGTAGGCCACTCGCCCACCCATAAACCTCTGTCATCCTGAGCGCAGCCAGATCATTCGCTCGCGAATGATCCCGCGAAGTCGAAGGACCCCGTATCCGCCGTAAATCAGCACCGGCGACTCAGGGAGTTCTCACGTTGGGCGAGTGGCCCGGCCTTTGATCTTGTTGGCACCGAGATAAACTCGGGTGCCCCGTCATTCGCCGGTTTCGCGAAGGGCGGGAATGCCAACTGTTAGCGCTGGGTCATATTGGGCCGCTTCCGCCGCGCCGCGGTTAGAGGATGAGTAAGTGATGGTCCAATTGGGTGTATGTCGTTCGTGGTTCCCGCATGGCGGTTACACTGTCTTAGAGTTAGATGGGTGCAGCGATTTAAGAAGATGGGATCGAGGGTGTTCGAGCTGACAACATCAGATGGCGCAAGCATTCGAGGTTCCCACCCTTTGAAAATCGCAAAGGGTGGGGCATCCTCAATTGTGGTGGTGCAAGCGTGGAAAGGGTGGGCCGGCCCGCCAGGCTCAGAGCAACGGCTATTGGTGGTGGTTCAACACTGTGAAGCAGTGGAAAGGCCCTTGGGATTATAAAAACTATAATGGCCAATCTCATCCAGAATGGGACGACTTCGGGAATTTCAACTACGGCGCAACCGCTTGTGCAATGCACCTTCCACTGTCGTTTACTCTGCGTGGTGCTGGCTTGGGTAAGTGGGCCAGAACGCCAAACGACCCTTGGGGAAATCCGTTGTGGAAATGGCCATACGGGAACCAAGAGGAGAAGCAACGTGAGGTCATGGCGGGATGGGAGTGGTGCAAGAGCGGCTGTGCACAACCGAATCCTCAGGTCGGTGCTGCGCCCCTACCGGGCCCGTCGTTCTCGTTGCCAGTAGACGGCGGCGGCGCCGTTCCGATCGAGTGGTGAAGAAAAGAGGGCGCAATGGTGAAAGACTTCTCTCATGTACTCGCGCTGTTGTTCACGCTGAGCGTATTTATCTTCGGCGCATTAGTTCGCTTCTGGCGTGCACATCGACCACCGACCCGGGCCATTCTCTGGACGGTTAGTGCTTTCATCGCGGGCGTCATCGTGACCGCTTTCGGCCCCTCCCTTGTTCGCAGTGCTCTGAGCAGGATCGTCCTTCCCGAGCACCGATGGGAAGCAGCGCGTATTACCTCGCCGGATGGAACTGTCGATGCCGTCATGGTCGGGTCCGGCTGTGGTCCGCTGTGTTCGGATACGTATCTGGTGACCGTGGTTCCCAAGGGTGGAAAGGCGCCAACAGACGTTGAGAAGTATGCTTTCTCGGCAGATGACATGGTGGATGCTCAACTGCATTGGAACCAATCGCATCTGCTGGAGATCGAGTACAAGAAAGCGCGGATTCACGACTTCCGAAACGTCGACTACCCTTTTGCGAGGTTCGGTGACCAGGAGAGTTGGAAATACAGAGTCGAGCTTCGCCTAGCACCATCGTCCGCAGGTTTCTCTGCCCTGCAGGATACCGCTCAGTAGGCCCAAGCCGATTCATGCGCTGATCTGGACGGGTGGTCCGGCGGGTGCCCCGTCCTTGGCCGGTTTTGCGAAGGGCGGGAATGGGAACTGTTAGCGCTGTGTCATGTTGGGTCGCTGCCGCCGGCGGCGCGGTTAGAGGATGAGTAAGTGATTGTCCAGTTGCGTGTATGTCGTTCGTGGTTCCCGCATGGCGGTTACACTGTCTTGGAGTTAGATGGGTGCAGCGATTTACGAAGATGAGGTCGAGGGTGTTCGAGCTGACAACATCAGATGGCGCAATCGTTCGAGGTTCCCACCCTTTGAAAATCGCAAAGGGTGGGACATCCTCAGTTGTGGTAACGCAAAGCGCGAAAGCATGGGCCACCCGCCTGTGAGAAGAACTTGATGATAGATTTTTAGCGAGGAAGTTTTGATGAGAAAAGTATTTATCAGCCACGCCGTCGCGGATAAGGATTTGGCGGCAGCCTTCGAGGAACTACTTGAGAACGGAATTGGACTAAAACACACCGAAATATTTTGTACTTCGTTAGAAGGTCAGGGAATTCCTCCTGGAAGGGACTTCAAGAGCTTCATCAAGGAAGAACTTCACGGTGCTGAAGTTGTGATTGCTCTTATCACGGCCAACTACTATGCGAGCGTCTTTTGCAATTGTGAACTTGGGGCGACGTGGATTGAGAGCAAAGAGTTCATTCCGATTCTCGTTGAACCAATCGATTTCAATGATCTGCGTGGAACGTTGACGGGCACGCAGTGCTTGCGAATGAAAGATCCTAGTTCATTGCATGAGGTCTACGACAAGCTAAAGCATCTCGTCCCCGAACCGGTTCCCGTGACCAAATGGACTGTAAAAAAAGCTAACTTTGAAGCAAAACTCAGCACGATCCTGGCGACCCTAAAGCCGCCGGCACTAGTAAGGCGAGAAGAAGTCGATGCCGTCATAAGACAGCGGGAGGAGTTCAAGTCCTTAGCCACAAGTCAAGACGCAGAGATCACCAAATTGGAAGAACAGATCAAGGAAATCAGTGCACTTAAAGATCAAGTGCAAGTCGCGGAAGTAAAAGCTCAACACAATTCGGAATGGGAACGTTTTGAAGAACTCCGCCTTGCGGCAGCAAAGGCCGTAAAGGAGCTTCCACATATTGCGCGGGAAGGAATCTACTACGAGATTCGTGGCGAAAACTTAAATCCAAACGATTGGGAACAATCTTCGATCCGGAGCGCACTTGAAGAGGAGCTGATAAGACCTGCACGATTTGCAGATGGTTATGAGATTAATGAGGAACGTCCGAAGGTTCAGGCGGCCTTGCACAAAGTGAGAAGACTTCAGAGCTTCTTGGAGAAAACGTCGGAGGGTTTTACGGATGAATTCATTCAAAAGTATGGAGATACAGCAAGTCTTGTCCGAAGATCTATGTGGGAAATACTCATCAACCGTTAGTCATCTGATGGTGGTTGAAAAACCAGTACAAGTAAAGTCGTTTTGTCCAAAATTGCCGCGCCGCCCGGCGTAGGAGAGTGTGCTACACTGCCGCGCAATGGCGCGGGTCCTTATATTCGGGCTTCTCCTTTTACTCATCGGGTGCGACCTCCCCGATCGCGTCGCGAAATTGGAAAAAGAAAATAAGGAATTACGAACCCAGCAATCTGAGCGGGATCGCGTTGCGAGTTACGATCTTCAGGCTAAATGCGCTAAAGACGCTAGGGAATATTTCGAAAAGGGTTGGCGGCCTGACAAAAGTACGCTACTTCTGGATTTCAAAGATCATTACAACAAGCGTGAAAATCGGTGCTTCATTCTTATCGAATACCATTACAACTCAAACCAGGCGGCTGCTGACGGCGCTTCTTGGACAAATCTGATGAATATTTACGACGTTCAAGAGAACAATGAATATGCGGAATTCGGCGAAAATCATTACACCTATTACAAGCCAAAACTCACGACGGGCAGCGAGGTCGTGATGTGCAAAGTTCAGGGGCAGGACTGCAAATCAGTCGACGAATTCAATAAATTATCTTCATCGCTCATGAATGATTAAATCAATCAGTTCCGTCTTCCTCTTAATTCCTTTTGTTGTTCCCGAGAGCATGCGGCTGGCCCAGCCTTGGGGCTACAAATAAACTCGGGGGGCGGGCCCAGCCTTTCATTTACGCATGACCACAACTGAGGCTGCCCCACCCTTTGCGCCCTTCAAAAGCTGGCAACCTCGAACGCTTAAGCCACGAGATGAAAAAAAAGCCACGCCGCTCTCGCAGCGTGGCCCATCAACTCCCTAAAACTCATTCCACAAAAACTGGTTGTAAACCTCGTGGTGGTACTGCACCTCTGGGGCCTTCACAAACGTCCCCAGCAACCGCGGACAGCGGTCCGCCGACGCCTGTTTCAAATCTGCATACCGGCTCTTCACATCCTCGCCCAGAATCTTGTCGACCCATGCCGACTTTTTGAAGTCATCGAGCGCGGTATAAATGTTGTCCGGCAAATACCGCTCCGCCTGCCGCAGGTTTTTGATCTTCGATGTCGTGCCATCGATCCCGCTCTTGAAGATCGAGTACAACACCATATACGGATTCGAATCCGGACTCACCGACCGCACTTCCACGCGCATGCTCTTGTCGTTCCCGATCGGAATCCGCACCATCGATCCGCGGTCCACCGCCGAGGCCTTGATCTGGTTGGGCGCTTCAAAGTGCGGATCCAGCCGGCGATACGCATTCACGCTGGCATTCAGCAGCAGGCAAATGTCGTTGCCATGCGACAATATTTTGTCGACGAACGACCACCCCAGCTTGCTGAGTTTCTCCTCGCCCTTCGCATCCCAGAAAAGATTTTTGCCGCCCTTGCTGATCGAAACATTGGTGTGCATGCCGCTGCCGTTCACGCCCACCACCGGCTTGGGCAGAAACGATGCGGTCATCCCCAGCTTGGTCGCCACTTCACGGCAGATCAATTTGTACAACTGAATCTGATCGGCCGCCGCCACCACTTCGCCGTATCCATAATTAATTTCAAACTGCGAAGGCGCCACTTCCGGATGGTCTTTCTCATTCTGGAATCCCATCGCCCGCTGCACTTCCGCCGACAGATCGATAAAGTTGCGCAACGGATCGCCCGGCAACGAGTGATAGTAGCCGCCAGTGTTCACATACTCGAACTTCCCAGTCTCTGATAATGTCTCTCCGCGTCCGTGCCCTTGAATAGAAAGCCTTCAATCTCATTGGCCGCGTTCAGCGTGTAGCCTTCATCGTCATATTGCTTCTGCGCGAATCCCTTGAGCACGCCGCGAATGTCGGCCGCGTATGATCCGCCCTGCTTCTCAATCACCTCGCCAAACACCATCACTTTGCCCGGCCCAAAAAAATCCGCCGGCGCCCAGTAAAATGCCGCCCAATCCATGCCCAGCCGCAAATCGCTTTCCTTCTGCGCGGTAAAGCCGCGAATCGACGAGCCGTCAAACGTAAGGTTGTCCCAGCTCTTGATCAGAAATTTCTTGTCGTAGTCCAGCATGTGCAAGCGGCCTTCGAGATCGCTGAACAGCACGGTCACCGCCTTGATCCGCTTCTCGTCGGTCAAATATCTGATCCGCTGCTCCCGGATGTTCTCAGCCGGAATGCGGTTCCTGCGCTGCTCTTTCGCCTCCAGGTTCAAATCTTCCAATTCGTCATACGACAGCGCGAGAAAATTCCTCAGTTCGTTGGACAATGTGTCTCCTTTTTTAAATTGGATAGCCGGCGCAGCGGCCGATCACGCGACCCGATAGATTACTCGCCGTGACGCCCCCGCGCCAATCAAAATGCGTAATGGGAGGCATCAATCATTCTTATAGAAGCCAGCCATACGGCGCCGACCTGCCCTGAGCGAAGCCGGATGGGAAACGAAAAAAAGGCCACGCTCATTTCTGAACGTGGCCTGTCGCTTACCGCGGCTTAGACCTGTCCCAAACCCCCGTCCACATCAAGCTCCACACCGGTTATGAACGACGCATCCTTCGAGGCCAGGAACGCGACCGCAGCAGCTACTTCCTCCGCCTTTCCGAAACGCTTCAGCGGGATAGCCGGAATGACGTTCTTTGCGAACTCGTCGCGCTCTTCTTTCGAGAATCCATTCCGATCGAAAATCGGCGTCTCAATAGGTCCGGGCGCCACCGCATTTACGCGAATATTTCGCGCTGCCAGTTCCGCGGCCAGTGTTCTGGTAAACGACCGCATCGCGGCCTTGGTGCCCGAGTACACGCTCGCGGCCGGAAACCCCTTGTGGCTCACCACGCTGGTATTCAGGACGATTGACGCTCCGTCGTTCAGATGCGGCAGCGCTCGCCGAATCGTAAAGTACGCACCCTTAGCGTTGATATCGAAGATCTCGTCGTAGTGCTCCTCCGAAACCTGGTCGATGGGCACGAATTTCGCCACCCCCGCATTCACAAATAAAACATCAATCTTCCCGAACCGCTTCTCGATCGCGGAGAACAATCTTTCCGCATCGTCAAGCTTCGCTACGTCGGCCTGCACCACCAGTGCGTCTTTGCCAAGCGCCTTGGCCGCTTCGTCTAAAGTCTTCTGGTTGCGTCCTGAAATCGCGACCTGCGCGCCCTCGTCACGAAATTGTTTCGCGGTTGCAAGCCCGATTCCACTGTTTCCGCCCGTCACTACCGCAACTTTGCCCTCAAGCCTTTTCATGTATGCTCTCCTTTTGCATTTTGCATTTCGCTTTTCGATAACATGATTTCCAACTAATTTAGACATTTAGATGACCGTCTAACTATTCGGATGCATCTAATTTCCTGAAAGCTGAAAGCTGAAAGCTGAAAGCTGAAAGCTGAAGGCTGACGGCTGAAGGCTGATGGCTGATGGCTGATTATGAATCGCGAACAAATAGAACGCATCTCGAAGGCCCTGGGCGACCAGACCCGGCTCATGATCTACGAAGCAATCGCCTCCTCTGAAGAGATGAATTGCGGGGAAATTGTGTCCTTACATGGGGTTACGCCCGCCACAGTTTCGCACCACCTGAAGACGCTCGCTGACGCAGGCCTGATCGAGACCCGCCGCGAAGGCCAGTTTGTTTACAACAAAGCTATCCCTGCAACCATGCAGAACTTCGTTCGCACACTCTCCGGCATGGCGCAAGGCAAGAAACCCAGGCCGCGCTGAACCAGAAAAGATCCGCCAACACTTCCGCAATCCCCGGCTTTTTAATTAGTTATGTTCACGACCACATCCACTAAATACTCGCGCAGTTTGCGACGGGGTGGAAATTTGGCCGCTGCATAGTTATCGATCCCGAAGGGACTAGTTGGTAAAATGTTACGCAACGAGCTGGTGCAATGGCTATTGAATTTCAAGACATCGCGAAGTTGCTGAATTTTAGCAGGACTACCCACATCGACGCGGATCCTTCGATGAAAGGAAAGGACGGTCGATGGGCGCTTTATCAAGGAACCCATAAGGTCCACACCTCGACCTTTCCCTTCCAGGTTCTTTACTTTGGCGCTTCAGCTTCATTGCAAGACATCAAGGCAGCTGTGGAGCAAATCGGCAGCCTCAGCAATGTGGACGTCGTCCTTGCTGAATCGCTACGAAAGCGGTTTCAGGGCGCGGGCTTCGAGAAGGTACTGAACGGAGCGAAAGGTCGATGGACAGCTAAGACATATTTCGTTTCTTTTATTCAGGATGAGATTCAGACCTATCTCCGCAAAATAGCGGGTCAAGGTCCCCAAGATTACATAAATCCGAAAGTCGAGACTCCCGCCGGATTCGCGATTAAGACTCCGAACCCGTTGGTTTCATTCCTTCGGGATCCCGAGACGGAAGCTGGAGCGGGAACTCTGGGTGTACTTCTGGCTGAGCCCGGACAAGGAAAGACATACATGAGTCGGTATCTAGTCTCTATATTGTCTCGGGCAGGTACCACCGTGGTTCCGCTTATGGTCGACTCTTCCCAGTGGCACACCATGTCCATTGAGGACCAGAGATCGTTGCCGAAAACAATCGCTCATTCCTTCAGGCACTTCGGAGCTCCGATTAGTTGGCTCGAAGGGCATGAGGATGACTTCCTCATGGCGACGTTGAAAGCAGATATTTTCCGTCTCGTGTTTGATGGTTTTGACGAGTACATCCTCCGTAATAGAGGGTCCGTTCAGCCTCTGGAGGTTCTCGACGCACTTGCGGACTTGGCTAAAAAGACCGGTGCACGCATCGTAATCACATCGCGGACGTCGTTCTGGAATACGAACCTTCCGGAGATGGAGATGTCAGATTTCGTCAAGAGGCATGGTGCTCTAATCTTTCGGATTTGTCCTTTTGACCTTGAGCACGCCCGCAACTACTTCTCGCAACGACTACGCGACATTTCTAAGATCAGTCGCGCTGTACATATCTATCAAAGCATCGCGAAGAGAGATGCCGATTTTGTGGGCCGCGGATTCGTGCTCAGCTTGATTGCAGACCTAGCCAGTGACGCGACTGATTCCTCCTCGGCGGGTCGCGCCGGATCAGGTACCATGCGATGGCTGATGGAGGCGCTCTGCGAACGAGAGCGCCTGCGCCAAGAACTTCCTCTGACTGCGGAGGAGCAAATTGGGTTTCTGAGTACCTTTGCGGCCGAAGTGGCTGAAGGGGCGCTGCCGGATACGGATCTGCTTAGTCTTTCCATTGCGCTCTCGCGTCCGACATTGGATATCAGCAGTTCTACTTCGATCATTGAAAAGCTCAAGAGTCACCCTCTTATCGAGCAAGACGCAAAGAGCAATCACTGGTCATTTAGACAGGAGCAAATCAGGGTTTTGTTACTCACAGAACGTCTGGTTCGACTGGAGAGTAATGAACTAGCGCGTTTTATTCAGAAGGCGAAGCTAGAGCCAAGTATCTGGCAAGACTTGGGTGAAACGATCGTCGAAATTCTGAGGCGCGACGCAAATAGTGAGGACGAAGCTCTTGAGCGAATTGCGCGTCTTCTCAATATGATGTCACGGAATTCCGATGGCTCGACGCGCGCACAACGGGTCACAAATGAAGGCTCTCGTCTGCCCAGTATCGTCGCCTTAGCAACGGTTGAGCGCTTCGCCCCGAAAGGAAGCCCTCGCGCGGATAGAGCACACTTGCTCGTTCGTTTGTGCGGTGGCTCGGGAGTGCGGGATCTGAACATCAGAGGAACTATCGCCGGCTTCGATTTCAGCAATATCACATTCGAAAGCTGCCGCTTTGACCGTGCCGGATGGGCGAACTGCAGATTTAACGAGCAAACATCCTTCCTCCACTGTAGCTGGTTCGGAGGAGTGCCGCCTGTCCAGTGCGACGGTCTAGGGAGTGCAGTGATTGTTGACCCCATTTTTGACCCGGAAGCGGAGGCGATTCTGAGTAGCGTCCGCGTTGCGGAGGGTCGCAAAAAATATTGTAGTGACGATCTTCGAATGGACATCCAGAGCGTGGTAACAAAGTTCGTCATTAAGGGGGGAATCGGCCTTAAGACAGTGGAAGCTAATAATTTAGCACGCGGCCCCATTGGTGCTTCACGGCATCGCGATGAAATCCTTGACGTACTAAAGTCCACCATACTTGAAGAGCACCATATTTCGGGCGCAACATCCGGATACAACATTCGTGCGGATTGTACTGAGGCCGTCAAGTTTTTCGCCGCAAATAATGTGTTTACTGGAGCCTTGAGGGAAACTTTCGAAAAACTCGAGAGTAAGTTAAAGCTGAGTTGAATGCCGATTCGCAAAGCTGGTTGTCATAAGCGAACACCCAATGGGCGCCAGATTCGTCGTTAAAAAGTAAAGGCCACGCTGCTATAGCAACGTGGCCTCTTGTTTTTATGCCGGCGACGACCTACGCTCCTGAGCGGTGCGCGCGCGGGCCTGGCGATCGAAGCAGAAAGGGCGGGGATTCGAGTTGCTTGGAACCTGAGCCGACGGAGTCTATACTTATGGGACTTCATCTTCGCCCTGAGACCGAGTCGCGCATTCAAGAGCCAGCATCCGAAGACGGCCGGGCTGTGGACGATCTCGTCGAAGACGCAATGGCCGGCTATCTCGAAGAACTGGCACAGACCCGCACGATGCTCGACGCTCGATACGACAACCTGAAGAGTGGCCGCGTAAAAGCTATCGACGGCGAAAAAGCATTTGCAGCTCTTCGAAGCAGAAGCAAAGAACGCCGCCGTTCATGAGCAAGGCCCGCCCACAGCTTCTCTACATAGCACAAAAGGGCCGCGAAAACTCGCGGCCCTTTTTCCTCCCGGCAGTCTCCCCCCAACCCTGCCGGCAGAGTTCCTTGTCCCCCGCTCCCCGGCGTTAGCGATCAAACGGCAGAGCTCGTATCGAGAAACGTCTCTTCCCGACGCTGCCTACCAAAAGCACTCCGGGTGGACTGACGACAACTGTATCGACCTCGTTGCCGTTCTCTCCGACAACGAAATTTACGGTCACTGGCGGACGAGGATCGCCGGTGGGAAAGGTGAGCGCGAATGTGCCGGTGCAGTCAGGGTTCACCTGATAGGTCCCCGTCGCCTCATCCTCAGAAAATGACGAAGTCTGGATCCCATTGACCACGACGGTGTCGAGTTGAGTGAGATAGCCGTTGCCGTCGAAGGTAGTCATGGCGATTCCCTTCATGGGCCCGAGTGGCGAGCCTGGAGGGCCGCCGAGTTTGTATCCGTCCACTACAAAAGCGTAGTCCCCGCGAATCAGTTCGTTGTTACAAAAGCGCGAATTGGTTTGCGCATGAGCCGACGCCCCAGTCAACAACGCGGCGAGAGCGGCCACAGCAACCCTGGTGAATTTGTTATTCATGGAACTCCTTGTCTGGCGGCTGTTCTGCCGCTCGGTGCATGCATCTTCCTCGACCGAGGAACAGGAGACAATGGAGATTACCTGTAGGATTTCTTAATTCTGCATGACCAGCTAGAATGGCTCCGGTTCAGCCGGTTCTCCGGGCTCCACAATGACTGCGCATGTACTGAAATTCAACGATCTTGAACTCGATCTTCGCGCCTACGAGTTGCGCCGTGCCGGCCAGTCTCTGAAGCTGGAGCGAATTCCGATGGAGTTGCTCTGCCTATTGGCGGAAAAACCCGGGCAATTGGTGACGCGCGAACAAATCATCCAGCGGATCTGGGGCAAAGATGTTTTTCTCGATACCGACAATGGCATCAACACAGCTATTCGCAAAATACGTCAGGCGCTCCATGACAATCCGGAAAAGCCGCAGTTTATCCAAACCGTAAGCGGCAAAGGATACCGATTCGCCGCCCCCATCACTCGCGGCGAAGCGATGCCAAATGTCCCGTTGCGCGATGACTCGCATCGCGTCATGTTGGCGGTGCTTCCGTTCGAAAATCTCAGCAACGATCCAGAACAGGAGTACTTCAGCGATGGACTCACTGAGGAGACCATCACTCATCTCGGGCAGCTCAGTCCAGAGCGCATGGGAGTGATTGCTCGTACTTCGTCCATGGCATACAAGAGGACGGCAAAAACCGTCGCTGACATCGGCCGTGAACTCGCCGTTGACTACGTGCTGGAGGGGACCGTACGCCGTGAAAACGAGAACGTTCGTATAACCGCCCAACTGATTCGGGTAGCCGACCAAATTCATTTGTGGGCGCATAGCTATGAACGCAAGCTGGTCAGTGTCTTTGGAGTCCAAAGCGAGCTCGGGTCGGCAATCTCGGAACAGGTCGAAATCAGGCTTGCTCCACAGCAAAAACCGCAATTCTCCGTTTCGCGTGATGAAGATCCAGATGCCCACGATGCCTACCTGCGCGGCCGCTACCACTGGGCCAACCGGACATACAAAGAGATCGTCAAGGCCATTGAATATTTCGGGAAAGCGATCGAAAGAAATCCCAGGTATGCGCGCGCCTATGCCGGACTGGCTGATTGTTACATCATCCTTCCTATCACCAGTGACATGCGCTCCGAGGAGTGCTTCCCGAAAGCTAGCGCCGCCGTGGCCCGGGCGCTCGAACTGGACCCCACCCTCGCCGAGGCCCACGCTTCCAGAGGCACAATTCGCTTCTGGTTTGATTGGGATTGGGCCGGTGCGGAAGAAGCTTATCGAAAAGCGCTGGAACTGAATGGCAACTATGCTGTTGCCCGCCTGTATCGCGCCCATTGTTTCTCGAACATAGGAAGGCATAGAGAGGCGCTAGCGGAAATCAAAAAGGGACTGAAACTCGATCCACTTTCGCCGATCATGAATACCTTGCATGGAGAGTTTCTGTATCACGCCCGCCGCTATGAGGAAGCTCTCGCCCAGTTCCACGATGCCCTCGAACTCAATCCTGATTTTTGGATCGCACGGGTGAATCTGGCCAAAGTCTATGAACAAACCCGCCAGTATGATCAGGCAATCGCTGAGTTGCAAAAGGCCCGTTCACTCTCCGGCCAGAACACTGAAACAATCTCTTTACTGGGTTACGTGCTTGCTGTCAGCGGAGAAGAAGAGCAAGCGCGCAATTGCCTCTCGCAATTACTCGATCTTCGCAAGCAGAAATACGTCCCTCCTTATAACCTCGCTCTTCTGTGCCTGGGACTCAAAGACAAACCCGCAGCCTGCGAGTGGCTGGCGCAGGGTTATCACGAACGTGATGTCCGCATGACTTTTTTGTTGGACCCTAAGTGGGACCGATTGCGGACCGATCCACGTTTTCAGCAGTTGACGCAGCAAATCGGGTTGTAAGTCAGCGTGACCGGTGTTGTTTTCCGTTCCGCGTTCACTTGTCACCGACAAATCTTCCAGGTTTGAATCCCGACCCAGGACCTCCAGTCCGCCAAAAAGGAAAAGGCTATCAACATTGTTCTTGGAGCTGCTCAGATATTTGTCGGTGTGCTTCGGCTGTCTTCGTAACCACCATCCAGAATTCGTCATGAACGGCACTCTCGCTGCGGCTCATGCGTGAGGCACACCAAAAGGAAAAGGCTATCAACATTTCTGTTGATAGCCTTTATTTTATGCCGGCGACGACCTACGCTCCCACACACTTTCGCGTGCAGTACCATCGGCCCTGCGAGGCTTAACTTGCGGCGCTTGCGCGGCGTCTGAGCCGCGCGCCGCAATCCTGAGCGGAGCGCAGCGTAGCCGAAGGATCTTGCGACAAAATCTGACTCACGCTCTACAAAACCTCGCGCGGCACCGCTCATGCGGTGTTTCTGGTCCTAATTCTTGGAGCTGCTCAGATATTTGTCGGTGTGCTTCCGCTGTCTTCGTAGCCACCATCCAGAATTCGTCACGAACGATACTCTCGCTGCGGCTCATGCGTGAGACACGCCAAAAGGAAAAGGCTACCAACATTTCTGTTGATAGCCTTTATTTTATGCCGGCGACGACCTACGCTCCCACACACTTTCGCGTGCAGTACCATCGGCCCTGCGAGGCTTAACTTCCGTGTTCGGGATGGGAACGGGTGGATCCCCCGCGGTAAGATCACCGACAAACTCAATCGCGCGCAGAAGCGCGCGAAGCTTTTTAGCGCTTAGCCTTTAGCTAACCCCGCGGCAAAGCCGCGAAGCTAAGAGCTAGAAGCTAATTGCTAAAAGCTGAATTTCAAAGATCGTGAGAACGAAGTCTCACAACTGAATAGATTGGTTGTTTGCTCAAAGCTCATCGCTCCAAGCTCACTTCTACTTCGGCTTTTATCGGCGCACAGTCGTGGTCATTATCATTCCGCTCGCACCCAGGTTCGAGTGCTACAAAACTTGTCATCAGCCTCAGTCCAGGTTCTGACTGACGACCAACGACGAACGACCAACGACTGCTGTTCCGAGTAAATTTTATGGTCAAGCCGAACGGGCGATTAGTACAGGTAAGCTACAGGCATTACTGCCCTTCCACCTCCTGCCTATCAACCAGGTAGTCTTCCTGGGCCCTTCTTATCCCTTACGGGTTGGGAGATCTCATCTTGAGGAGTGCTTCCCGCTTATATGCATTCAGCGGTTATCACAACCGAACTTCGCTACGGAGCGGTGCCCTTGGCAGGACAGCTCCATCACAAGAGGTTCGTCCATCCCGGTCCTCTCGTACTAAGGACAGACCCTCTCAAATCTCCTGCGCCCACAACAGATAGGGACCGAACTGTCTCGCGACGTTCTGAACCCAGCTCACGTACCGCTTTAATAGGCGAACAGCCTAACCCTTGGAACCTTCTACAGCTCCAGGATGCGATGAGCCGACATCGAGGTGCCAAACCGGAGCGTCGATATGAACTCTTGGCTCCGATCAGCCTGTTATCCCCGGCGTACCTTTTATCCGTTGAGCGATGGCCCTTCCATACAGAACCACCGGATCACTAACGCCTACTTTCGTACCTGCTCGACTTGTTGGTCTCGCAGTCAACCACGCTTATGCGTTTGCACTCGTAGGCTGATTTCCAAACAGCCTGAGCGTAGCTTCGCGCGCCTCCGTTACAATTTAGGAGGCGACCGCCCCAGTCAAACTACCCGCCTTACTATGTCCCTCTCCCGGTTTACGGGAGTAGGTTAGAACCACAGAACTCACAGGGTGGTATCTCACCGGTGGCTCCTCCAAGTCCGAGAACCTGAAATCAAAGCCTCCCACCTATCCTGCGCAGCAAGCACCGTAGTTCATAGTAAAGGTATAGTAAAGGTGCACGGGGTCTTTCCGTCTAGTTGCGGGCAACCGGCATCTTCACCGGCACTACAAGTTCGCCGTGCCAGTTGGCAAGACAGTCGCACTTTCGTTACGCCATTCGTGCAGGTCGGAACTTACCCGACAAGGAATTTCGCTACCTTAGGACCGTTATAGTTACGGCCGCCGTTCACTGGGGCTTCAGTTCGAAGCTTCACCTTGCGGTTGACCTCTCCCTTTAACCTTCCAGCACCGGGCAGGCGTCAGCCCCTATACGTCGTTTTCGACTTTGCAGAGACCTGTGTTTTTGTTAAACAGTCGCAGTGCGCATTTCGCTGCGGCCTCTTCGGGCTTGCACCCTAATGAGGCACCCCTTCTCCCGAAGTTACGGGGTTATATTGCCGAGTTCCTTACCAACTGTTCTCACGAGCGCCTTTGGATATTCTCCTCGTCTACCTGTGTCGGTTTGAGGTACGGTTCCCTTACGTTCTCCTTAGAGGTTTTTCTTGGCAGCGTAGAATCGGCAGCTTTCACCCATACGGGTTACTGCTTTGCGTCTCAGTGATAACTCTTCGACGGATTTTCCTATCAAAGACACCTTACACGCATCGACCGCTATAGCCATAGGACGGCCTGCTTATCTTTCTGCGTCACCCCATCGTATTAACGAACACAAGGGAGCCCCGGAATGTTAACCGGGTGTCCATCAGTTACGCCTTTCGGCCTCACCTTAGGGACCGGCTGACCCTGAGCGGATTAACCTTTCTCAGGAAACCTTAGACTTTCGGCGCGGAGGGTTCCCACCTCCGTTATCGCTACTTATGCCGGCAGGGTCTCTTCTCAAGTGTCCACCAGTCTTTTCAGTCTAGCTTCACACACTTGGGAATGCTCTCCTACCACGCACCACACTTAAGTGATGCATCCGCTGCTTCGGTACCAAGCTTGAGCCCCGTTAAATTGTCGGCACCGGACCGCTTGACCAGTGAGCTATTACGCTTTCTTTAAAGGATGGCTGCTTCTAAGCCAACCTCCTGGCTGTCTGGGCGTTCCGACTTCCTTTCCCACTTAGCTTGAATTTGGGGACCTTAGCAGGCGATCTGGACTGTTTTCCTCTCGACGACGAAGCTTAGCCCCCGCCGTCTGACTCCCGGATTGGTTGTTGCATGGCATTCTGAGTTTCGTTGGATTCTGTAAGCTGGAAAGCCCCATAGTCCATCGAGTACTTTACCGCCATCACAAATCATCCGAGGCTAGCCCTAAAGCTATTTCGGAGAGAACGAGCTATCACGGAATTTGATTAGCCTTTCACCCCTACCCTCAGCTCATCGGAGCTTTTTTCAACAAACACCCGTTCGGCCCTCCAGTGAGTTTTACCTCACTTTCAGCCTGGCCAAGGGTAGATCATCCCGCTTCGCGTCTATTCCTGCCAACTCAAGCGCCCTGTTCGGACTCGCTTTCGCTGCGGCTCGCTTTCGCTTAACCTTGCTGACAAGAATAACTAGCCGGCTCATTATGCAATAGGCACGCGGTCAGACGTCTTTCTGCCGGATCGCTTTTGCCAATACCAGACGCACGACCAACGACAAGGCTTCCACAGACTTCACAAAGAGCGGGACATAGTCCTCCCACCGTTTGTAGGCACACGGTTTCAGGTACTTTTCACTCCCCTCGCAGGGGTTCTTTTCACCTTTCCCTCACGGTACTGGTTCACTATCGGTCAGAAGCTAGTATTTAGCCTTACGGAATGGTCTCCGTAGCTTCCCGCAAAGTTTCTCGTGCTCCGCGGTACTCAGGTATCGACTTCGAGTCCAGATCGTTTTCGCTTACGTGGCTATCACACTCTATGGCCTCTTTTTCCGAAGAGGTTCAGCTAACGACTGGATTGGTAACTCTACTGTTGTCGACCCTACAACCCCGGCATGACCCGAAGGTCGAACCGGTTTAGGCTCTTGCGATTTCGCTCGCCACTACTTTCGCAATCGAGGTTTCTTTCTTTTCCTCCTGGTACTGAGATGGTTCACTTCCCAGGGTTTGCTCGTGCCCGACTATGGATTCGTCGGGCCGTACGGGAGTTTTGCCCCCGTGGGTTTCCCCATTCAGAGATCTCCGGATCAATGCCTGCTTGCGGCTCCCCGAAGCTTATCGCAGCTTGCCACGTCTTTCATCGCCTGCTTCTGCCAAGGCATCCACCATGCGCCCTTAGTAGCTTGACCATAAAATTAACTCGACCCACGGCAGCTTCTGCTTCAATCCAACAACCTGTCATCCCGAGCGAAGCATCAATTTCGCGAAGCGAACTCGATGCGCAGTCGAGGGACCTGCTGTTTTGCTTGGATCTCTACAAAGCCACCACACGCCGCGAAAATTTTATGAGCCTTAACTCCTGCTCATCGCGCGTCCGACGCTCTCACGTCTCGCGCCCCAGCAGGGTTATTCACTTCTAGGCACTCATAAAAATTTACAGCCTTGTAGATTGCCCAATCTATTCAGTTGTCAAACATCGTCCTCGTCAGCCTCACGCTGACCACCCGCCTAAGCGGGCTTGAATTGTTCGCTCCAGCTTTCTTTTTCAACTTAAGACCTAAGTTGAACGCTACTCACTGGAGTTCTTCCAACCCAATGTTCGGCGCCAAACGACAATCTATTAGACCGTATTGAATACAGATAACGGTTGTCGCAATTGACGCCCAACATCAAGCTGGCTACTGAATTCACAGACTTTGCCGAAGAGCGTTGTAACTTGCATCGGGATTATCCGTTTTCTCCAAAGAGCAACCGCAACAAAGCCGACTATTCTTCGAAATCCCTTCAGCGATTGGCCAATATCGCTTCGAGAGATCCATAATTGCTTCGCGCGGCTTCGATCATTCCGCGCATCCGCTCCGCTCATGATGACCATGCACCATGGCGACAATCGCAATCGCTCCACCGACAATGATTGCCACAATCGGTATCAGCAACGGCCCCATGCCAACGATTCGATCAATCACTTCCATTGGATATCTCCTCCCCAGACTCGCGCACGACGCGCGACGCACAACCTGCGACAGTTTTCTGGTGGAGCTGACCGGGATCGAACCGGTGGCCTCCTGGTTGCAAACCAGGCGCTCTCCCAGCTGAGCTACAGCCCCAAACCCTGTCGTTCAGCACCTGAGTCATTCAGTCGTTCAGCAAATTCGGTTTTGCCAACTGACCAACGATGCACGACCAACGACCGATTTCTGGTGGGCCTGGATAGACTTGAACTATCGACCTCACCCTTATCAGGGGTGCGCTCTAGCCACCTGAGCTACAGGCCCGGTTGGTTCAAGATACCACGACCGTTTCCGGAGCCCAAAATTTTCAGCCCCTAGCTTCTAGCCACTAGCCTCTAGCAACCCGATTTGGATTGCTAGAAGCTAGCAGCTAGTCGCTAGCAGCTTTTTTTTCGAGGACAAGGTTGAACGCGCTGCCGGGCTAAGCCCAGCGTGACCATCATGCAGAAAAATTCAGGAAAGAGAGGTCCGAACGGTTTCGCCTTCAGCTTGCGCTGAAAGCTTTGGTCCATTTTCATTTTTCAGGTTAGAAAACGAAATCGGGTACATGGCAACATCCCGCGCTCGAAAGCGCGAGTGCCATGACGTTCTCTCTTAGAAAGGAGGTGATCCAGCCGCAGGTTCTCCTACGGCTACCTTGTTACGACTTCACCCCAATCATGAACCATACCTTGGACGGCTACCCCCCTTGCGGGTTGGCACGCCGGCTTCTAGTGCAGTCCACTTTCGTGATGTGACGGGCGGTGTGTACAAGGCCCGGGAACGTATTCACCGCAGCGTTCTGATCTGCGATTACTAGCGATTCCAGCTTCATGGAGTCGGGTTGCAGACTCCAATCCGAACTGAGCACGGCTTTTTCCGATTAGCTCCCCCTCACGGGTTTGCGACGGTTTGTACCGTGCATTGTAGCACGTGTGTAGCCCTGGACATAAAGGCCATGAGGACTTGACGTCATCCCCACCTTCCTCCCCGTTATCCGAGGCGGTTTCGCTAGAGTGCCCGGCTTGACCCGATGGCAACTAACGATAAGGGTTGCGCTCGTTGCGGGACTTAACCCAACATCTCACGACACGAGCTGACGACAGCCATGCAGCACCTATATAGCAGTCTCTTGCGAGACGGAGATATTTCTACCTCATTCCACTACATTTCGAGCCCAGGTAAGGTTCTTCGCGTTGCGTCGAATTGAACCACATGCTCCACCGCTTGTGCGGGCCCCCGTCAATTCCTTTGAGTTTCAGCCTTGCGACCGTACTCCCCAGGCGGGATGCTTATCGCGTTAGCTGCGGCACGATCGGATTGGGTACCGATCACACCAAGCATCCATCGTTTAGGGCTAGGACTACCAGGGTATCTAATCCTGTTTGCTCCCCTAGCTTTCGCGCCTCAGCGTCAGTTGTGGTCCAGTGCGCCGCTTTCGCCACAGGTGTTCCTCCTGATATCTACGCATTTCACCGCTACACCAGGAATTCCACGCACCTCTCCCACACTCCAGCACGGCAGTTTCGCCTGCAAGCTCCCAGTTGAGCCAGGAGATTTCACAGGTGACATACCGCGCCGCCTACGCGCCCTTTACGCCCAATAATTCCGAACAACGCTCGCACCCTCTGTATTACCGCGGCTGCTGGCACAGAGTTAGCCGGTGCTTCTTCTTCCGGTACCGTCAGTATCGTCCCGGTCGAAAGGAGTTTACGTCCCAAGGGACTTCATCCTCCACGCGGCGTTGCTGCGTCAGGGTTTCCCCCATTGCGCAAAATTCCCCACTGCTGCCTCCCGTAGGAGTCTGGACCGTGTTTCAGTTCCAGTGTGGCCGTGCGCCCTCTCAGGCCGGCTACCGATCTAAGCCTTGGTAGGCCATTACCCTACCAACTAGCTAATCAGCCGCGACCCCCTCCTCAAGCGCATTGCTGCTTTGATCTTGCGATGTTATGCGGTATTAGCCTCGGTTTCCCGAGGTTATTCCCCACTCGAGGGTAGGTTAGTCACGTGTTACTCACCCGGTCGCCACTTTACTCATGGATTGCTCCACTTTCTCGTTCGACTTGCATGTGTTAGGCACGCCGCCAGCGTTGATTCTGAGCCAGGATCAAACTCTCGTTTGAAACCTGAAATTTGTTCGGAATGAACAAATTCGCTCTCAAGCGATGAGCTTTGAGCTACGAGCGTTGAGCAATCAATGACTGCTCGCCGCTCATGACTCGCTGCTCGCGACTCAAGAACTCGCTTCGCGCCCGACGAGGCAGGCGCTAGCTAATGTTGTGAGAACATTCGGACTTTGGCCCGAACTTTTCTTCTCACGACTGGCACGTTCAACCTAGTTGTCAAAGACCGAATCGCGTCTCCGCCTGAGCGGCGCGCTTTCAGTCCAGTGCAGATCTACTACGAGAGCAAATCTGCCTGTCCTCGAAACCTGTTTAAAATATCGTTATGCTGCTGCTGTGTCAATCGAACCAGTTCATAGGATTTCCACATCCAGCTTTGAGTCGCGAGCTATGAGCCGTGAGTCAAACCGCTTAGCCTGCTCAAAGGTCACCGCTCAAAGCTCATGGCTTCTACGCAGCATTACGCATCATCCTCCCCGCTCCAGCGCCAAATCCGGCACGAGCCGAGTCGGAAGATGATTGATTTAAAAAAAGATCCTATGGAGGTTCTTGCGAAAAACGCCTAAACCCTTCGAGGAACTCTGTCCCCGAATGTGAAGCCCCGTGGCCGAGGCCGATTCCAGCTTTTGAGAATTGCCGATTGCTGGTATACCACTTTTGATGCCGGGCACGATACGAGAGATTCAAAATCCCGGCTTGCCACACTTGCTCTCGACGGTTTTTCTTTTATACCACTCGCCAGCCGAGAGTGCAAGGGTCTGTTAATGAAGTTGATTCCAGTTTCCGGGTTTGGAACACAGGGCGATTATGACCGGAGTCGCAGACGCTGTTGCTCATGCTGGGGCTAACCTTGTGATCGTTCTCTACCCACGCTACGCGGAGGCTGGCTCTGACAAGTGCATCATCTCCTCACAAACAAACACAGGGTCCCTCGACTGCGCGTGATTTTCGCTTCGCTACAAATCACGCTTCGCCCGGGATGACAGGGTGGGGTGGGGATTCATGACTGGGTGGTGTGGAATTAATGACGGAGTGCTGCAGGGTTAAATGACGGCTACCAGAAAACTGTCATCTCGAGCGAAGCGGCGCGTCGGGTTTTGGGACGTGCCGCGTAGTCGAGAGACCTTGTGTTGTCTTTTTGTGCACACAACAAAAACACGAGGTCCCTCGACTACGCTCGGGATGACAGAATGGTTGTGGTTCGCGGCGGCGCCTCGAAACGCAAGGTCCCTCGGCTGTGCGCGATTTTCGCTTCGCTACAAATCGCGCTTCGCTCGGGATGACAGGGCGGGGCGGGGATTCGTGGGGACTACCAAGAAAAACTGTCATCTCGAGCGACGTGCCGTGTAGTCGAGAGACCTTGGGTTGTCTTCTTGTGTATGCAACAAAAACGCAAGGTCCCTCGGCTGCGCTCGGGATGACAGAATGGTTGTGGTTTGCGGCGGCGTGCCTCAGAACTCAAGGTCCCTCGACTGTGCGCGATTTTCGCTTCGCTACAAATCGCGCTTCGCTCGGGATGACAGGGTGGGGTGGGGACTACCAAAAAAAACTGTCATCTCGAGCGAAGCTCGGAATGACAGAGTGGTTGTGGTTCGCGGTGGCGCCTCAAAACACAAGGTCCCTCGACTGCGCGTGATTTTCGCTTCGCTACAAATCGCGCTTCGCTCGGGATGACAGGGTGGGGCGGGGATTCGTGGGGACTACCAAAAAAAACTGTCATCTCGAGCCAAGCTCGGAATGACAGGGTGGTTGTGGTTCGCGGTGGGGCCTCAAAACACAAGGTCCCTCGACTGTGCGCGATTTCGCTTCGCTACAAATCGCGCGCGCTCGGGATGACAGGGTGGGGCGGGGATTCGTGGGGACTACCAAAAAAAACTGTCATCTCGAGCCAAGCTCGGAATGACAGGGTGGTTGTGGTTCGCGGTGGCGCCTCAAAACACAAGGTCCCTCGACTGTGCGCGATTTTCGCTTCGCTACAAATCGCGCTTCGCTCGGGATGACAGGGTGGGGCGGGGATTCGTGGGGACTACCAAAAAAAACTGTCATCTCGAGCGAAGCTCGGAATGACAGGGTGGTTGTGGTTCGCGGCGGCGCCTCAAAACGCAAGGTCCCTCGACTGCGCGCGATTTTCGCTTCGCTACAAATCGCGCTTCGCTCGGGATGACAGGGTGTGGCGGGAATTGATAACAGGGTAGTGCAGGAATTAATGATGGTACCCAAAAAACTGTCATCTCGAGCGAAGCGGCACGTCGGGTTTTGGACGTGCCGCGTAGTCGAGAGACCTTCGGGTTGTCTTCTTGTGCATGCAACAAAGACGCGAGGTCCCTCGACTGTGCGCGATTTTCGCTTCGCTCAAATCACGCTTCGCTCGGGATGACAGTTCTTCTGTAGCCGATCATGGTCAGCGAATTACGAAAAGTGCTATTTGGCCGCTGGGGTGAGGTGTGGGAACCAGTCGGCGGCGAGGTCGCGCCATTGGGGATTCATTCTCTCTATCAACCACATCTTTTTTCCACGCCGCCAGCGTTTTAGCTGCTTTTCGCGCGCGATCGCTTTGCCGATGCTGTCGAATTTCTCGAAATAGACGAGCCGCGTTGCGTTGTAATCGTCGGTGAATCCTTCGGATTGGTGGGTTTTGTGCTGGAAGACGCGGTGGCGCAGATTGTTGGTTACGCCAATGTAAATGGCGCGGCGGGAGGCGCTTTGAAGCATGTAGACGTAGAAGTGGTATTCGTGAGTCATATAAAAAACACAAGGTCCCTCGACTGCGCATGATTTTCGCTTCGCTTCAATCATGCTTCGCTCGGGATGACAGAGTTTGCAGCTTTAGGACTGTCCGAGTCTGTGACGAGTTCCGCAGGAGCAGAACCCGATCTGTGGAAAATTTTTGGCAATAGGCAGAATTACTCGAACAGATCAATCCCCAATAGGGAATCTAAATTGAAGTTCCAAACCATGGCACAATTGCCCCTTTCAATCTCGTCGCGATCCGTGGCATTGCTGAACGCAGCGCTGAAGCACTGCTCCACCCCAAACGCCAAAATCCTCACTCCGCCAACTTCGCTGAGGGCAGGGTCTGTCACAAAGAACGTGACAAGGGTCGGGCAACCGTTTGTCCTGCACACGGCAATCTTGGTCCCTTGCGGACGTAAGGTCCCTCTTTCTCGCACCGCTGGTGCGCGAATTCGGGATGACACTAGCTTGAGATTGTCGGAGAAGATTGTGCGTTCCACACCGATTGTCGAGCGTTGCTCGACCGGACGGGTGAGGGCACCCGTCCCTACGCGCCTCTTGGTAGTGCGAACTTATTCTTCGTTGTGGAGGAGGTGCCAGGCTTCTTCGTACTTGCCGTACTTCGAAGAGGGGCGGTGGGGAGTTAGGAGGAGTTCTAGCTGGCCGTGGGTGGCTTGGATGGGGATGATGAACCAGACGCCGACGGTGATGACGTAGGCGGCGATGAAGTCGAGTTGGTCGGGGTGGTAGGCGGTCCCGTTCGAGTCGACGTGACATTTGTATCCGTGGTGGTGGTGGCAGCGGGTGGACTTGACCTGGATGCGGAGGAAGTCGGGGCGGGCGCCGGGTTTGGCTTGGGAGACGATGGCGACGTCGTAGGGGGAGGAGTCTCCCAAGGGGCGGGCGATGGCGAGGCCTTGCTCGGCGGCGCGGGCCATGAAGAGGAGCTCGGCCCATTCGCCTTGTTGCTTGTAGTGGGTGAAGGTGGTGCTCGGTTTAGATGTCATTGAGGCCCTGGTTTGATAGTTGTGAGGCGCTGCGTACAAAAGTCAAAGGGCCCATGCGGTCTCGCAAAAGACCGGCGAGACGAGGATGGGCACCTTCTGGATTTGTTTTTAGAGTTGTCGGACAGGAGTGTCCGACCCACACGGGCTTTATTTGTGCATGAAAAAAGCGGCCTGCTGGACCGCTTGGATATAGCTTCTACTTTCAGTATATCAATGTGAAAAGGGCGATTGTGCCATGATTTGCAACTTTATATTCGGCGTGTTTTGTTGCGGTTTGAGTGATTGATGTAATTTCTGCCTATTGACAAGATTTTCCGGCAGCTGGGTGAGGTGCGCTGCTGAAGTCAATCGTCCGCTTTTAGGTTTTGGGTGGGCGGCGGAGGTTACTTTGGGTCGGGCGGAGCGGCTCGAATGCGGTGATTGCACGTTAAAATTTTCACAAAGCCGCAATTGCGGAGACTCGAGCATTTCGCAGCATGTCATCGATAGACCAGAGCCTGGCGCCGCCCAGGAGTATGCCGTCCACTGCCGGCGCGCAAACGTCGTCAGGCAGAGTGGTGGCTGAGACGAGCGTCGCATCTCATGTTTCGACGCAGCTTTTGGCGACGATGGCGATTGTCAGCGCGATTCTGGTGCCATCGCGAATGCTGCTTTCGAGGGGCGAGCCCGACGATAGCGGGGTTTTCGCGTATATCGGCTGGGCGATGAAGCACGGGCTGATGCCCTACCGCGACGTTTGGGACCACAAGGGACCGCTGCTCTACTATCTGCAGTTTGCGGGGATGTCGTTGCGATCGACATCGACGGTGGGGATTGGGCTGCTTGAGGTGATCGCGTTCGCGATCGCTTTTTTTCTGATTTATCGCGTGATCACGTCGTTTGCTTCGCTTTTTGTGGGGCTGGTGATTGCGGCGTTCTCGATTGCCTTCGTCACGCATTTTTATGCGGGCGGAAATATGACCGAGAGCTGGGCGCTGCTTCCGCTGGCGGGGGCGCATTATGCCGGCTGGCGCTGGTCGCAGAGGCTGTCACGGAGCTGGTGCGCACCGGCGATAGGCGCGTGCTTTGCGTGCATTTTTTTTCTGCGTCCGAATATGGGGGCATACCCGGCGGTGGCGATGCTGGTGCTGTTGTACGCCAGCAGTAAGCGAGAAACGCTGGGAGCGGCAGTGAAGCAGTTGGCTTTAGCGTGTGCCGCGGCCGTCGGGCTCTCCGGGGTTATAGTGGCGCCGCTGTATCACTGGGGAGTGTTCCATGATTTTGTGGCAGCGTATTTCGGATATAACGCGGCTTATTCGCGAGCGCTGTCGTGGGATGGCCGATATCTACACACCAGCCAGTTGTTGATGCTGCTATTCGCCACCGCAATCGCAATTTTGGGGGCTGCGGGATGGACCCTGGCAATCAAAGAGAACATAGAGAAAAAGGAAGCGGTTGGCGGACTACCGTCGCCGTATTTGCAGACTTTGCTGTGGAGCTTGCCGGTCGAAATCGCGGCGGCGGCTTTGTCGGGCAGAGATTATCCGCATTATCTGCTGCCGTTATTTCCGACCTTGGTGGTGCTGGCGGCCTGGTTTCTGGCTGAGCTGCAGGAGCAGATGAAAGCAATTTCCGCCAGGCCGGCGCTGATCACAACCCTGTTACTGGGATTGTGCCCGTTTGCATTGTTGGCTTATGCGGGCGACTTTTCGCGTTCAACCGAGCCGCCACGTTCCGAGTTTCTCGCGGTGGCGCACTTCATTCAGCGGGCGACGACGCCAAAAGACAAGATCACGGTAGTCGAAACCGAATCCGGTTACATTACGTTCCTGGCGCAGCGGCTGCCCGCCTCGCGATTTGTGTATCAACTGCCGCTGATTGATGCCAACAATCCGGTGGCAGGCGAACAACGCAAGCAATTTATGTGCGATCTGGCAAAGAACCGGCCGGCGGTAATTGTTTCGTCGCACTCATTGTTTGGAGTTCTGTGCGCTACGCCACTGGATTGCCCGGTGCAAAATCCGCAGACAGACGTTGCTGAGTACGGGTACCAGTACCAGATTCTTCCCCAGTTATTTTCGAAGGTCGTGGCATCGGATTACCGGCAGGTTTCGGATGCCAGATTCGGCGCGATACGAGTGCTGGTCAGGAAAGACATTGCGATTCCTTCGCAGTGGTAATTCATTTCTTCCACAATCAGTTGGCCGGTGACGCTCTCCGGCTCAGCATATACATCATCAGTGCCGGAAATGGCGGACGCCGGTGAAGATCATTGCCAGGCCCAGGCGGTCGGCGGCTTCGATCACTTCCTGATCGCGGACCGAACCTCCGGGCTGAATGATGGCGGTAGCGCCGACTTTGGCGATCTCTTCGACTCCGTCGGGGAATGGGAAGAAGGCGTCGGAGGCGGCGACGGTGCCTTTGAGCGGCAGCACGGCTTTTTGCGCGCCGATGCGGCAGGAATCGACGCGGCGACATTTGTCCGGCGCCGACGCCGACGGTCTGGCCGTCGCGGGCGTAAAGAATCGCGTTCGATTTGACATGCTTGCAAATTTTCCAGGCAAAAAGCAGCGCACGCTTTTCTTCGGGCGTGGGCGGACGTTTAGTGACGACCTTGAGATCGGAGTCGCGGAGTTGATGAAGGTCGGCATCCTGCACCAGCATGCCGCCAGAGACATTTTTTAAGACCCATTTTTGCGGGCTGTCGGCGATTTCGACCAGGCGAAGATTTTTCTTGGCGGAAAATTTTTCCAGCGCGGCTTTATCAAAAGATGGTGCGGCGATGACTTCGAGAAACAGTTTGGCCATTTCTTCAGCAGCGGCGGCGTCGACTGGGCGATTGACTCCGATAACGCCACCGAAGGCGGAGATCGGATCACACTCGAGGGCGTGCTTGTAGGCTTCGGCTAAAGACGCGCCGGTTGCGGCACCGGCGGGATTGGTGTGTTTGATGATGGCGCAGAAGGGCTGATCGAATTCCTGGGCGAGGTCCCAGGCGGCCTGGAGATCGACGATGTTGTTGTAGGAAAGTTCTTTACCCTGCATCTGGCGGGCGTTGGCGACGCCGGCAGCTGAGCCGTCGGAATACATAGCGGCTTTCTGGTGGGGATTTTCGCCGTAGCGGAGATCGCCGATCTTTTTGAAAGAGAGGCGAAGGGTGTCAGGAAAAGTTTCGGCGGGCTGCAGATGAAAATTTCCGTTGGCGCTTACGCGTTCGAGAGTTGAGGCGATGGCGGAGTCGTAGGCGGCGGTGGTGGCGAAGGCTTTTTGCGCCAGACGCCATTTGGTTTCGGACGAGAGCTCGCCTTTGGAATTCTTCATCTCTTCGGCGAGGGCGTCGTAGTCTGAGGGCGAAGTGACCACGGCGACGTCGTGAAAATTTTTGGCGGCGGAGCGAATCATCGAGGGACCGCCGATGTCGATGTTCTCGATGAGTTCGTCGAAGTGTACGCCGGACTTCGAAGCGGTTTTTTCGAAGGCATAAAGATTGACTACGACCATATCGATGGGCTGAATGCCATGCTCGGCAACCGCTGCGCGGTGGGCGGGATCTTCGCGGCGATGCAGAATACCGCCGTGCACTTTGGGATGCAGAGTTTTTACGCGCCCGTCGAGCATTTCCGGGAAGCCGGTGAGATCAGAGATATCTTGAACTTCGATTCCGGAGTCGCGCAGGAGCTTGGCGGTGCCGCCGGTGGAAATGAGTTCCACGCCGAGGTTGGAGAGCTTGCGGGCGAAATCGGCTAAGCCGGATTTGTCGGTGACGCTGAGGATTGCGCGCTGGATTTTGTGGGGCATTTAGACCTCGGTCGGGAATTTTTTGCGGCGGAAGGGCTAAGGGAATTTTATCGCAAGAACTTAGTGGGTGCTTGCGGAAAGCATCAACCTCGAAGGCAAAGCTGGAAAGCATTAACCACGAAGGACACGAGGGTTCACGAAGGCAAAGCTCGAAAGCATCAACCACGAAGGACACGAGGGTTCACGAAGGCTAAGCTGGAAAGCATCAACCACGAAGGACACGAGGGTTCACGAAGGCAAAGCTGGAAAGCATCGACCACGTAGGACGCGAGGGTTCTCGAAGGCAAAGCTGGAAAGCATTAACCACGAAGGACACGAGGGTTCACGAAGGCTAAGCTGGAAAGCATCAACCACGAAGGACACAAGGGTTCACGAAGGCAAAGCTGGAAAGCATCGACCACGAAGGACACAAGGGTTCACGAAGGCTAAGCTGGAAAGCATCAACCACGAAAGGACACGAGGGTTCACGAAGGCTAAGCTCGAAAGCATCGACCACGAAGGACACGAGGGTTCACGAAGGCTAAGCTTAGATCGGTGTCGAGCAAGCTCGACTGGACATTCGAAGGCGGCTGTCCCGACTAGAACATCTCTCGCGAACTAAAAATTGAGGAATAATTTTTAGAATGATTTAGGTTTTGGCGCGGGCGGTGAGTTTGACTTTGCCGTTGTCGATATCGACCGAGTATTCGACCTGCTCGCAACCGTATTGTTTGCGAATCTGCTGAGTTTTCTTTTGAACGAAGGTGCTGAAGCTGGCGAGGGAACCGGAAACGTTTTCGCCGGCTTTCTTTTTGGCGTCGCTCAGCGCAATAAACAGCTTTTCGATTTTCTCGTGCTCGGATTTGACGTCAGTGACGATAAAAGCTTCATCCTGTCCGTGCACGCCATAAATTTTGTGCGTGGCCTCGTGCTCCTCTGGACGAACACCCTGCACGGAAAGCAGTGCATCCTGCGGGCGGCGGTAGCCTTCCTCTCGAATGCGGGATTTTTTACGCCAAAGGTCGCTGTAAACGGCATACCGCTGGGCGATTTCGTTATAACGGAAGCGCTGGGAAAAACTCATGCGACCGCCACCGTCGGAAAATTTGCGCAACAGGGCGAGGACTTTCCACTCCAGATCAGCAGGCGGTTTCTTTTGTGGGCTGTTGAAATAGATCTCGTACTCGATCTTGAGCCGGCGCAAGTGCGATTCGAGTAATGTCAGCTCTTCATCAACCGTCATGGGATCTCTCGGTCTGCGGCGGTCAGAGTCGGTGCAGCAGCCTAATCGACAGTTTAGGGGAGATCGGTAAGCGGGGCGAGGTGCCCTCGGGGCACAAGAGGGATGGGACGAAAGTACTCAACAGCCGTCAGCTCTCAGCCATCAGCCGTCAGCCATCAGCCGTCAGCCGTCAGCCGTCAGCAAAACCAAAAACAAATCATTAACCACGAAGGGCGCGAAGGTTCACGAAGGTAGTGGGCTGTGGCGGCTGATGGCTGATGGCTGACGGCTGATGGCTGATAGCTATTTCACTGCCATTTTCTTGACCATGGCGATTACCAGCTTGCGATCGCTGTCATTCAGGTTGCCGGAGTAGCGGCGGATCTGGGTCAGGAAGCGAAGTTCGTCGTCGGAGAGTTGGGGAAGGGCTTTCGATCCGTTGCCACTACCGGGCTCAGAAAAAAAATGTGAAAGCGGAAGTTCCATGGCGCCGGCGATTTTCGAAAGAGTATCGAGAGACGGAACGGTGTGGCCGTTTTCAACCCGGGAAAGATAGCAGCGGAGGAGCCCGGTCCGTTTTTCAATGTCGCCTTGCGACATTCCCTTCTGCAGCCGGAAGCTCCGGATTGTTACGCCAATGTTCATCGAAAGGTCAGCGTGCATGGTAACCAGAGTAGTACACGATGGCAAGCGAAAAGTTATGATATCAGCAGCAGACCGCTTGTCCTTATTTCTCTGCCGCGTACGATGCGTGGGCTTGCGAATGCAACAGGATTTTCACAAGCAAATTTTTCCCGGCTACTTTTTTAGAGTATCGGCGAAGAACACCACGGTCCGGTTCCAAGCGCTCTGCGCGTCTTTTGGACGATAGCCATCTTTGTTGTTGGGATTTTCAAAGGCGTGTCCGGCGTCAGAGTAGACGGAAAAGTCGGCCTTTTTCCCTTGCTTGGCCATGGCATCTACAAACGCTTTCAAGTCGCCGGCGGGAATTCCACGGTCCTGGCCGCCGAAGAGTCCGAGAATCGAGGCATTGATTTTTTTCACTTCCTCTGAGTTCTTCGCGAGACTGGCGTAGTCGAACACGCCATAGTTGATCACATCCGCTCGTAAAGACGGCTGGTCGATGGCCAACTCGAGGGCGTAGCCACCGCCCATGCACCAGCCGATAGCGCCAATGCGGTCTTTTTTGATGTCGGATTGGTTCTCTAAAAAATTGTAGGCAGCCAGCAGGTCGCGTTTAGCGCGATCCTGGGGAACACTGCCCATGAATTCGTGGGCTTCGTTGGGGGTGGTAGCCACTTTGCCGCGATAGAGGTCGATGGCGAGGGTGACGTAGCCCTGGTCGGCTAGTTTGGAGGCCTGCTCCTTTACCCAATCGTTCAAACCCCACCATTCGTGAACCACAACGATCCCCGGGAACGGACCTTTCCCCGCAGGAGTGTAGAGAATGCCGTGAACAGTATCGCTGCCGCTTTTGTAGGTAACGTTTTTGGGAGTGGCGGCGAGCGCGGACAATTGCAGGAGCATGAGGAAGCAGCAGAGAAGAATGGATTTCATAAGGTCCTTTCAAAGTTCACAATTGTAGTTCCATGTAGAGGGCGCCATCGATCGGGTTTTGACGGTAGGGTGGAATTTCGCGGAACCCGAGCTGGCGGTACATGGCGACTGCAGTTTTCATGAGTGGTTCGACGGTGTCCAGACGTAAGTATTTGTACCCGATCTGACTGGCTTCTGCGATCACTCTTTTTGCAAGGTCGCGGCCTAGACCTTTTCCACGAAGGTGCGGGCGAACGTACAGCCGTTTCATCTCGCAAATATCCGGATCGATTTTGTGCAGGGCGACGCAGCCGGCGAGGTTGCCGTGGCTGGTGGCGAGGATTAATCGCCCTTCGGGCCGCGCGTAATCGCCGGGGAGAGATGCGAGTTCCTGATCGAAGCTTTGGAAACACAGACTGAATCCGAGAGAGTTCGCATATTCGAGGAAGAGTTCGCGGACCTGGGCAATCTGTTCCGGGGATTCGGCGTGGTGAAAGTCAAAGTCATTCACGGCTGCGGTGATTTCGATTCGTCAAAGTCAAAGTCAAGGTCAAAGTCAAAGTCAAAGTCAAGGTCAAAAGCTTTTTACCACAGAGGACACGGAGGTCACAGAGGAAGGCACAGAGGGGGCTTGTGCTACGTCTGTATTTGTTACCCCATCAGCATACCGCCGTTTACGTTCAGCACGTGGCCGGTGATGTACCCGGCTTCTTCGGAGGCCAGAAAGGCGACGCAGTTGGCTACGTCTGCCGGAGAACCGATGCGGCCGACGGGAATCATCTTCAGGGCGCTCTGCTTTAGTTCTTCGGGCAATTCCGCGGTCATGGCGGTTTCGATGAATCCGGGGGCGACAGCATTGCAGGTGATATTGCGCGATCCAAGTTCACGCGCTATGGCCATAGTAAGGCCGATCAGCCCGGCTTTGGAGGCAGAGTAGTTGGCCTGCCCGGCCTGACCCATCTGGCCAAAAATCGAAGTGATATTGATGATGCGGCCCCAGCGTTGCTTAAGCATGGGTGAGGTCACTTGTTGAGTGCAGAGATAAGCCGACGTCAGATTGGTATTGAGGACCAAATCCCAATCGGGACGCTTCATTCGCATTACAAGCTGGTCACGGGTAATGCCGGCGTTGTTGACGAGGATATCGATCTTGCCGAATTCGGCCAGGATCGACTTGAATGCAGATTTGATCTGGTCTTCATTTTCCAGGTCGGCGGGGGCGAGGTAAGCGCGGGCGGCGGCCGGATCTCGACTGCCGATCGTATTCTGAATTTCCGTGGCCGCGTCCTCCAGCTTCTGGCGATTGCGAGCGACCAGGGCGACGCTTGCGCCGCACTGCGCCAGCTTTATTGCACAGGCTCGTCCGATGCCTTGAGATGCGCCGGTAACTACGGCCACACGTCCGGAAAGTGTCATGCTCGCGTATCCATGAAGGCGGAATTATAACCGGACAGGCTCGGGGATGTGGGAATCGCGGTCTTGGTCGATTTCACGGCGAAATAAAATCCGCAGCAGCGGGGGAGCGAGGATGGTGGTGACCGCGGTCATAACTACCACGATGGCATAGGTTGGCTCGCTGACAATACCGGACTGCAAGCCAACTAAGGCGACGATCAGAGCGACCTCACCTCGCGGCATCATGCCGGTACCGACCTGCAAAACCTGACGCCATCCCTGGCCGATGAGCGGCAGGCCGCAGCCGATCAGTTTGGAAATGATCGCCAGGAGGGAGATCACCAGCGCTGAAATGACGGTTTCGCGGGTCAAGAGCGAGCCATTCAGGCGGGTGCCGATGAGGAAGAAGAAAAATGGAGCAAGGAATTCGGTAATTCCGCCGACGCGAGGGATGAGGTTCCATTGCGGGGCATAGTCGGCGAACACCAGACCGGCAAAAAATGCGCCGATGATGGCTGCGATGCCAATCTTGACCGCCAGCCAGGACAATAGCAGGCAGATTGCCAGAGCGACGATCAGCGAAGCATTCTGCATCGACAACTGCTCCACACTCGGCTCCATCCGGCGCACGATGCGAGGAGCCACGAACAGCATGAAGAGGGCAAAGCCCGCTGCCTCGCCGATCAGCACCCCCATATGCAACCAGTCCACGTGGCCGGCAGCCATACCACCGACGATGGCGAGAAGGACCATTCCCAAAATGTCATCGAAGACGGCGGCGCCGAGGATGATCTTGGCGGTTTCTGTAGACAGCAGGTGAAGGTCGGCGAAGACGCGCGCAGTGATTCCGACGCTGGTGGCGACCATGGCAGCGCCCACAAATACGGACTCGCTGTTCACGTAGCCGCGCATTTTCATGTAGACAAATCCGAGGACAAAAGGAACCACAACGCCGGCGATGGCGACGCTTAGAGATTTGGCGCCGATTCGAATGAGTTCTTTGGGACTGGTTTGAAGGCCGGCGCTGAAGAGTACGAAAATGGCGCCGAGTTCCGCGACCGAATGGATGGTGTCGCTAATGGGAACCCATGCGAGCGCATAGGGACCCAGGAGACCGCCAGCAAGAATCTCTCCTAGAACGGAAGGCAGGCCGATGCGTTCAAACACCTCGCCCACAGCCTTGGCCGAGACGAAGATCGCAAACAGCTCCAGCAACAGCTGCTCGGGGCCGGTCGGGATAGCCATCTAGTCGCAGAATATGGGAAGGCAGAACAGCACGCAATAAAACTCGTGAGCTGGATTTGGGGAGCGTCGGGCGGTTCGTGCAAAGGTCGAGTGCGGCTTGTCAAGCGCTTTTCAGCGGGAGATCAGCGCCGCCAGCCGTTTAGCGAAGTGCAGCAGCGGCGGGGGTTCGGGGCAGCTGGATAGCGGTGGAAACGGCCAAAGAATTTGCGGAGAATCGCATTCGGATCCGGGAGTGGCCAGGGCTCAATCCCGGCTCGATAAATGCGATGTTGAGCGCTGCGCTGGAAGAGCGTTTGAAGATCAGCAGCAGTGATAATCCTACGCGCGCTCACGCCGATACATTCGCGTCGTACGGTCCCTCTCCCGTCCGCCTTTGGCGAACGGGTTCGGGAGGACACGCTTAACTTCTCTGATGACACGCTTAACTTCTCTATAGTTCCGCTAAATTTATTCCTGGCGAACCTGGCCGTAGTTCAGCAAACTGACAATACCGACGCCACCGACGATGTTGCCCAGCACGGCGGCGAGCAGCCAGTGGAGGTAAGCCCCGGCGGTGACCGGTCCGGCAAAGGCGGCGGAAAGAATTTCGCAACTGGTGACGATGCAGTGAGCGAAGCCGCCCACACCTACGACGAAGGTCAGGAGCCAGATCATCACCACTTGGCCGATGGTCCAGTGGCTGGCGCTGACCATCCATGCAACCAGGGCGATGAGCCAGCCGCCGACTACGCCACTCCAAAAAAGATGGGTGAAGCTGCCCTCGACAGCTACAGCGCCGAGAGCAACCAGTTGAGTATGAATTTCGGGCTTAAGCGCGGTGGTGAAACTGGCAAGCGCGGCGAATGCCATGGCGCCAGCAATGTTGGAGGCGAATACGACCGCCCAGAGGCGAACCATTTTAATTAGCCAGCGGCTTTCGTCGAGCACGAGCACTACCGGATAAAGCGTATTTTCGGTGAAGAGCTGCTGGCGCCCGATGATGACCGCGATAAATCCGATGGGATAGACCATGTAGGCGATCAGGTCCTGCCAGCCGCCATTGCCGAGGACGGCACGGACCGAGGAGACGGCGATGGCGGTCAGACCCATGGTCATGCCCCCGGCCAGGCCGGAGATGGCCAACGCGCGCCATGGACGCTTGAGTTCAGCACGGGCGCTGTCGGCGGCGGCGTCGAAAATTTCCGTGGCGGTTAGACGACGAGTTTCGGGAGTTTGTTCGGTTTGAGGCACGTGGCTTGGATTCAGGTTCTCGGGTTGGGGTTTTCGCGAGTTGCTGAATCACTCCGCGAGGTGGGAACCAGAAGCTACAATTGCAACGTGAACGCGGTCGCCACCATTCCGCCGAAGGTCGACAAGCCGTGGCGGAAGTTCACGCTGAAGCAGCGAATCTTGCTGTGGATGATCGAGTGGGCCGGATTTCTGGCCATTCGCATACTGGGGCCGACCATACGCTTTTCGGTTTCGTGGGAAGATACGTCGCCGAAAAGCCTGGCGGAGCGGCCTAAAGTCTATTCGTTCTGGCATAACTGCATGATTCCTGCGATGTACTGGTGCCGCGATCTGCAAGTGCGGGTGATGAGCAGCGACAGCTTTGACGGCGAATATACCGGGCGCATCATGCAGAAATTTGGGTTTGTGAAGGTGCGGGGATCGAGTTCGAAGGGCGCGGTGCGGGCGCTGCTGGGAATGCGGCGGGAGATCGAGCAGGGATGGACGGCGGCGTTCACCATCGATGGGCCGAAGGGGCCGCGGTATGTGGCGAAGCCGGGGCCGGTGGTTTTGTCGCGCAGTACGGGAGCGCCGATGGTTGTGTTTTACATAGCGCTTGACCGGGCGTGGGTGCTGAAAACCTGGGATGGCTGCATGATCCCGAAGCCGTTTTGCCGGGCGCTGATGCGGGTCAGCCGGGAGATTCCGGTGCCAAAGAATGGCGGGGATGATGAGTATTTACAGGAATTGCAGTCAGCGCTCGACCGGGTGAGAATCTTTGCCGAAGAAAATATTGGGAAGGCGGGGTCGGCGGAGTTTCCGCGGGCGAAGAGTAATCGCGATGAACATTAGATTCCAGTCGCAAGGAGAAAGTTAAACGGATGACAGAATTTTCCATGCGGGCCATCGGCACGGTGATGAGCCCGTACAAGAGGACCGGCGAGATTCCGAAGGGCTTTGGGGTGAAACATGACGCCGAAGGTGCGCTCGAAATATTGCCGGACTTTGAGCTCGGGCTGAAGGATATCGAGGGCTTCTCGCATCTTTTTGTGCTGTGGGCGTTCCATCGCTCGGAAAGTTTTGAGTTAGTGGGAAAGCCTCCAATCGACGACCGGCCGCACGGAGTTTTCGCAACCCGATCGCCGCGGCGTCCAAATCCCATTGGATTGACCGTGGTCGAACTGCTCGGGCGTGATGGTTCGCGTTTGCGCGTACGCGGAATCGATATGCTGGACGGAACCCCAATCCTGGACATCAAGCCGTATCTTTCCAGCATTCCGACGGAAAAACTGCGGCGCGGCTGGCTGGACGAGGCGGAAGCGCGACGGAAGCAATAGCCGGACTGGCCGGATGGAGGTGCGCTAATTGCCGTAACGTAGTCTCGCGGGGCGTTTAAGGAACGTCCGGAGCCACAGCGTAATCCAGGACCAGGTGCGTAGTCTTTCCGGATTCCACTCTCGCGATCTCGCCGCGGGGCCGCCAATAGTCCAGTTGCGGCGGATCGTGCACATCAAGGGGGAGTTCAATATCGCTGGCGAAAAACAAATAAGATCCTGGCGCTAATCCCTCAATTCGAAACTTACCGTCTGCATCTGACGCGACGGGTTGGAAGACGCGGAAATCGGTTTTGGATTCGATGTCCTGGGCAACGGCATAGACCCAGGCCGGCGCAGGGTTCCCTTCCCGCAAGACAATACCGTCGGCCATGGCGCCTTCGGCTAGAACGATGCGAATGGCTTGCGGTGATTCACCGGCTGCGATGTTGAGCCGGTCGAGAGCTAAATTTGTGGCTCCGCTGACGATTGACCGGGCATAAATATTGTTGGTTACCGCAACCGCCACTGTGTAATCGCCGGGAATCAGCGAGGCCATTTCAACCCGCTTTGCGGGATTGCCTTCGATTTTATTCGTAAAAGACGATCCATCTACAACCTCAACGTAGTCGCCGGCTTGGAAACGGACGAGGTCGGCGAGAAAAAAGCCGCATGCAGGCGTTTCATCGGAACAAGCCGTGCCGCGGGCTTCCACGCTCGAAATCTCAATCGGCACATTAATTCGCTCCGGAGTCGCAATCGCAAAAGACAAATCAGACAAGTCGGAACCTTTTACTTCGAACGGCAATGGCCCCGCGACATCTCCTTCTCGGCCCGTGCTCACGTAATAATTTCCATCCGGCAGCCAGGCTTCGAACTTGTTATCGATTGGCGAAGCATTAAAGAGATAGGCACCGCTGCCATTCTGATCGATGATGTCGAATGAATACGGCTGACTCATCTGCAGAACGCCGGAAACGTGATGAAGCGGCTGCTGAGCAAAGCGAAAGTTGAGGTTCGCGGACTCGCCTGCGCGCAGGGTAAAAAATGAGTTGGCCCGATCGGAGGACCATTCAGGATAACGAATGGGTACTTGGCCAACGGCGTGATCTTGCATATCGGCTGGCGGAGGCCAGCTGCCAACCGGGGGATTTGCGATTAGATAATAGTGACCAGGCTGCAGATCGCGGAAGTGATAACTGCCATCAGGCTCAACCTGGGCTGAGTTCGCGTATTCAAGGCGAGGCCAACCACTCCAACTGGCGAGGTGCCAGAGAGTCACAGAAGCATCTTTACGTACAACATTTCCCTTCTGATCGCGTAGAGTGCCGCTGATTGAGGCTGCGGGCGCAAGCCGCAAAATAATAGGACCGCTTAGCTGCTTCACCGAGTAAATGGTGGTGGGCTCGTTCGGGTGCCGTCTGGCATTCCATGCATCGAAGTAGTGCGGCTTGGTGGCGGTGATAGATATACTTTTTTCGGGGACATTGTTAAAAGCGAAAGCGCCATCGGCGCCGGTTGTTGCATGCCCGGGCGGATCGAGCTCTTCCGCCGATGCCGGAGCGAGGGGCTGCTTACAATCCATGCAACTAACGCGGAGAATGACAGTCTGTATCTGAACGATTGCGCCGCTCAGAGGTCTACCGCTTGAATCATCGATGACGACGCCAGTGATACGGTGGAGGTGAGTGCTATCTGAAGATTCTGGCGAAGAGGGCTGTTGCGCCAGACAACGAGGAGCGAGTAGTAAAGCAACCATCAGCGCGGTTAGTAAAGAACGAGCCATGAGGCCTCGCGGCAGACAATTTTGCGCTACCCAGCTGTATAGACTCAATTTTGCGGCGGTGGGTTCCCCGATGACCAAAGATTCGCCCGGGAACGTAGCGCAAAGTGGCGATATCCGCTAAAATAAAGATTCAACGATCAAGTTTAGATCACTCGGAGCGGTTTATGGCACAAGTATGCGAAATCTGCGGCAAGGGGCCGCAATTTGGAAATAACATCAGCCACGCCCACAACGTGACCAAACGGCGCTGGAACGTCAATCTGCGCCCGGTCCGCGCCAAGGTGAAGGGCGTGGGCAAGCGGATCCGCGTCTGCACTTCCTGCCTGCGCAGCGGTAAAGTCGTCAAGGCGTAACGCTCTAACTACTCAGGACAGCAAGGTTCAACCGTGAACGCAGGCACTCTTGTGCTTTGCTGCGTTCGGTCCGGCTCTCGCGACTTAGACCCCATGAGGTTTACCTACTAACACCTTAAAGTTTTTACCACTAACACCTAAAAGCTTTACCACTACCACCTAAAAGCTTTACCACAGAGGGCACTGGGTTTCACGGAGGAAAACCTCACGGAGAGAACACCGCTTATTGTGGGGGCTCCTGGATGCTTAGCAATTGCACGTCGAAGATCAGCGTGGAGTTGGGCGGGATGGTGCCGTCGGGGGTGCCGTTTTCGCCGTAGCCTAAGTCCGGGGGAATGTGCAGCTGGCGTTTGCCGCCGATCTTCATTCCGGCGACGCCTTCGTCCCAGCCTTTGATTACTTCGCCATTGCCGAGGACGAATGTAAATGGACGGCCGGCATCGACTGAGCTGTCGAATTTTTTGCCGTTGGCGAGCCAGCCGGTGTAGTGCACGCGGACGCCATCGCCTTCTTTGGCGACTTTGCCGGTGCCGACGACGATGTCCCAGTACTGCAGGCCGGAGTCGGTCTTGACGCCGTCGCCGGTGACTTTGCTTGGAGCTTTGGTGTTGGGACGGGTGTGAACCGGGCGTCTGACGATCTGCGCGAAAACTACCATGGCGAGAGCAAGAACCAGAAAACCAATCACGCCGATTCTGAGAGTCATCAGGCTCCTTAAATTTCAAAAACCGATTTTACTTTGCCATAGCGATGACGTCGATTTCGACCAGCACGTCTTTCGGAAGGCGTGAGACTTCAACTGTGGAGCGCGCGGGCGGGTTCGAGGTGAAGAATTTTCCGTAGACTTCGTTCATAGCGGCGAAGTCGTTCATGCTTTTTAGAAACACGGTCGAGCGGACGACCTGGTCGAGGCTGGTCCCGGCGGCTTGCAAAATCCCTGACAGATTTTTTATGACCTGCTCGGTTTGAGCGGCGACATCGCTGGCGGCGACTTGTTGCGTTGCGGGGTCGATGGCAATCTGGCCGGAGACGAAGACGAATCCGTTGGCGATGATCGCCTGCGAGTAAGGGCCGATGGCTTTGGGGGCGTTGGGAGTGGAGATGGGAGTCTTCATGGATGATGAACGGCGATTATAGCCACTAGTCAAATTTGAGTGTAATCGCAATTTCAACAAATTGTTTTGTGCCAGCCGGAAGAAATATTATTCTGTGACCGTGTTAATCAACTATTCTCGTCGCGTGATGCTGGTGGCGGTTTTTCTGGGAACGCTTATGCCATCGGTCATCCTTGGGCGCGACAAACATCCTCCATCGCCATGCGACAAGCCACGCGAGTTCTCATCCCAACCCCAATTTTCGAAGGAGCAGTCGGTGAGGGCTCGAGAACTGAAGGTGCAGGGTCGGATCGATATTTCGATAAACGAAGACGGCGAGGTGACTGAAGCCAAGGTGGTGCAACTGTATTTGAGCGAAAAGCGCAACGCGAAAGAAGCGGCTGATTTGCTGATCGCATTCGCAAGATCAGCAAAGTTCAAGCCGAGGGCTGGTTGTGGAGTAACTCGCACAACGATCAACTTCACGTACGCTGGCGGGTAATTCACGATATTGTTGAGCGCAGAAAGTCGGCGCGGATAATAATAGGTGATCGCGTCAGGCGTAGCCGACCCCGCGCAACATTCGCCTATTGCCGGCATTTCACAACTGGGGACAAGACGTTGGCTATCATGGCCGCCATCCGCTGTGCTCCGTAAGCCGAAAGATGCAGGCCGTCAGTTGTTGCTTTTGCATCTCCGATTACACTTGCGAGGTAGCGTTTCGGAATTAGCCATACACCGTACTTCGCGCTTACATGGCGTTGAATCTGGCCGTATGCAATCCTGTTGGGTAACAATGGCAACTCAAACATGAGAATGGTGCGGTTTGTGGCCTTGAGCTTTGATAGAAGCGCCTCAAGGCCTTTTTCGTACTGCTCTGATGCGACCCCCGCAAGTAGATCATTGCCACCGATTTCGATTATCACGACGTAATCTGCATCTGTGACATTGCCAGCCATCAGGACCGCCTCGGCCACTTGTGCTCCCGGCTTGGCAAGATTTTTTACGCCCACGCCGCATATCTGCCGTAGAAAGGTGGGCCATGCTGGGACTCGCGGATCAATTCCCGATGAGATGGAATCGCCGATCACGACGAGACGATCGCTCTCGTTGCCATTGATCCTTGGCATCTCCCGATGCGAAAACTCGACGGCAGTAAGGACGCACAAGAATATCGTCAGTAAAAGCGACGATCCCCATTGCAGTCGAGCCGCCTGTGTGCGGTTTGCGGCAACGAACCACAGCAGAAATGCGAGAATAAAAATCACATCGACCATGAATGGGAATGGGGGGCACGCCATCACGATCAATGCCAAGGCTGCCCATGCCACCGCATTTCTCATTCGTAGCAACCATTTACGCTGCAGGAGTGGCGATGTTACCGCGCATAGTGCGAGTAACACAGCGCCGGCATAGAGTGATTCACCGGATGCAAAATACAGCGCTAGTCTGCTCATCGGATTGTGTCGTCCCTGCAGGAATCTTTCGACTGGCCAAGCTTTCGCACGGCTGAAGTTTACCCTGAGGGGCCGCCCGGCTACTTAACGCCTCGAAGCGACGAATTCTACCCTGTTTATTCTTACGCCGAAGCTCCCCCGGCTGAATTTGCACATCCAGTACTGGTAATGTGAAATGTTTCTGACGTGAATCGACTCGTCACATTCCCAGGGAGGTCCTAAGAAACGTGAATTCCAAGATTAAAGAGGTCGTTAGCAGAGTTTCGCGCCGCAGCTTTCTTGCAAACTCGGCCGCGTTAGCGACGACGGTTGGGGCGCTGTCCGCCTCGTCGTTGGGAGACCAAGCTACGCGCGCGGCAGATGAAAAGAGCAAGAGCGATCCTGGACCAACAAATCAGGCGCTCGATGAACAGAATCCCAGTTCTGCGGTGCCGCTTGAGACGGACGCGGGGTCGGTTCCGGTATTTAAATATCCTTTTTCGCTCGCCCATAAGCGGCTGTACGAGGGAGGCTGGTCGCGCGAGGTAACGGTTCGCGAGTTGCCGGTTTCAAAGTCGCTGGCGGGCGTGAATATGCGGCTCACCGCAGGCGGTATCCGCGAACTGCATTGGCACGCCGCCGCGGAATGGGCGTTCATGTTGTATGGAAGCGCGCGAATTACAGCCATTGATGCGAAGGGCAAAAGCTTCGTGGCCAATGTAAATGAAGGCGACCTCTGGTATTTTCCCACCGGCATACCGCATTCCATTCAGGGCCTGGCGCCGGATGGAGCCGAGTTTTTGCTGGTCTTCGATGACGGAAATTTTTCCGAGTATGCGACCGTGTTGCTTTCGGATTGGATGGCGCACACGCCAAAAGAAGTTTTGGAGAAAAATTTTGGGATGTCTTCGCAGTCGCTCGAAAAGATGCCGTCGCATGAGCTGTTCATATTCCAGTCGCAACTTCCGCCGCCGCTCGCTGCCGACCAGCGTGCAGCAGCGGGAGCATTGGGTCCTTCAGACCTGGATTTCGCCTTCCGTCCGGGGCAACAGCCGGTCACGCAGAAGACCAAGGGCGGAGAAGTACGCCTGATAGATTCGAGTTCTTTCAAAGTGTCGACGACGATTGCCGCGGCGATTGTGACGGTGCATCCGGGAGGCATGCGCGAACTGCACTGGCACCAGAATGCCGATGAATGGCAGTACTACATCAGCGGCAAAGGGCGAATGACGGTGTTCGCGACAGGCTCGCGCGCGCGGACAGCAGACTTCCAGGCTGGCGACGTAGGCTATGTGCAGCAGACGTTTCCCCACTACATCGAGAACACCGGCGACACCGATCTGAAATTTCTGGAGATGTTCAAAAGCAGCTTTTACCAGGACCTGTCACTTTCGGAATGGCTGTCGCATACGCCACCCGAGCTGGTGAGGGCACACCTGAATTTGGATCAGTCGACTGTGGATGGGTTGCCGAAGGAGAAGTTGGTGATCGTGCCGCGGTAGGAGCGGGGAGCGGGGTTGCGCTTTTCGGAGGTGGCCAGGCTCCTGTTTATTGACTCCATATGTTTCTCGTTTGTGCATCCGCTCGTCAATCCCACATCTCCCAAAAAACGGGAGATGTGGTCACCCGGAGAGGTAACACATTTCGAAGGGATGGGCTGGCTTCCCACGACAAAACTTCTCAGCGTAAGCAGCAGAAATCCCCAGCCTTTGAAAATCGCAAAGGCTGGGGCAGCCTCAGTTATGGCGGTGCATACAGTAAAAGGTTGGGCCAGGCCCCGATGGGGCAGCCTCAGTTGCGGCGGTACAGAAGGTGGGGGGGTTGGGCCAGACCGCCTCGGATCTTTCCAACGACGGACTACCGAAGATCGACAAACCGCAGTTTTCAATAGTTAATTAGAAAGGCCGACAGAGGTTGGCGTCGCGGTCGGGGAATATGGGCCTGTAATCCGCATGGTCTGCACTATGCGATTTAAGTCAGACTGCGAAATATGCGGGGAAGCGCCTTTGTAATCGAGAAGAAAATGAAATTCCAAGCCGCGATCCTTGGCGAAAAGGGCCATCAATACCGTTTTCGGTCTCGCGTGCGGATTCTGATACTGGAAGCCCTCAAACTCATTCGCATGAATCGCAAAGATACCGGAATCAGCCGGCGGCATCGCAAGTGCTTTCAGCATCAGCAACCACATAAGCCGTTCTTGTTGTTTATGGGGCGTAGAAAAACTTACCGCAAGTGGTGAAGCTTCTAACATCACACGGGTGAATGCATAATCCGATTCGATCACGTCGTTTCCGAAACCGCGCCGCAAATCTTCAGGCTTTAGGTGGGCGGAAGACAAAACAGCATCTACAAATTCTCTCGGTGCCAGGCACTTTACGACTACGACCAAACCCGAATCGAAGTACATTACCCTCGAGTTTTTTCCGTTCTGTGTCTTCGTATCCTGCAGATCGGACCATGGGAGATCGAAGCTGGAGCCGCAGAACGCGACGTTTCGTCCCGTCACCGTAGTGATCGACGAATCCAGAACTGCAATGGGAGTTTCTCGCAATTGCGGGATCGATCGGCCCAAGTAACGAGCCTCCAGAGGATTTGCGCACAACCACGTAACGGCTCCGATAAGCACTATGGTCGAAACTAACGAAATCACAACGCGAATAAGAAATCGTGGCTGAAAAACCCGGCGCATGCTTCGATGTTAAAACTCGCAACGGGCGGCTAAAAGTTACTTTGGGGTATGTTAAGACCCAGGGAAGAAGGTCAGGCGAGCACTCTTTGAAAAGGAAAGGCTTGGGCCAGCTTTCCACTCGGGTTGCAAACGATTGACGCCCCATCGACGACTCATGTTTCTGTGTCGTGGGGACTGGCCCAGCTTTTTGAAAGTGTTCACTACCCCAACTGAGGTTGCCCCAGCCTTTGCGGTTTTCAAAGGCTGGGTATTTCGAGTGTCTGGGGTGGGTGGCGCACCCTCAGTTGTAACAATGCAGAAAGTAGAAAGCCTAAGCCATTCCCCGCTACTAGTGAACGAGCAGAAGCAAGCGATACTGAAAGTCTACGCACGGCAAAACGTCCCGGCGCAAGCCGCAAAAACCCCCAGCCTTTGAAACCGCAAAGGCTGGGGCAACCTCAGTTGTGGTGGTGCATAAGTAGAAAGGCTGGGCGGGCCCGCCGAATCAATCCCACACCGCCCAAAAAACGGGGGAGGCGGGCACCCGGCAGCCACTTCCCGACCAGGGGGAGGGCGGCGCAGCTTCAGTGTGATAGTTCAAACAGGCAGGTTGGCCCAACCAGAGGACTTCGATAAGGGCTACCTCCTCATCTATTTTGGAACGTCCCTACCCCCGTCACAGCTCGTAATCATTTCGGAACGGTTCGCTTCTGAATTTCTACAATAGCTTGCGCGGCTTCTTTTCTGACAGAGTGCCCTTGAGCGTCAGGAGCAGGATCGTTCTCAGCAACCCTCTGCAATGCTGGAATCATCTCTTTAGAACCGAACCTGCCTAGCGAATTGATAGTGAAAGTCCTGACGCCTTCATCGGGATCCTGAAGGGCTTTCAGAACCACCGCCTTCGCGGTAGCGGCGCTTTCGGAATCGACACTGTTCCCACCTTTCGCCAATGCTCGAACCAGAATCGGCACTGTTACCGCTCGATTCATGGCAATCGTCGTTTTTGCTCTTTGAAGTAGGCATGGAATTGTTACCCTGGCATGATCGGCAATTTCAGCGGCGAATGCAGAATCATCACTCGAGCTCGAATTCACCAGAATGCATGCCTGTTTTGGGTCGTTCCAATTGGCGAAGGAATCCACAGCATCTATCAATTCACTGTAGTAAATGCCAAAGCCTTCGTCACTGTTTTCTAGCTGTGGGCTGTCGTCTTCGCTTGTCCCCAGATGTTTTGCCTCCGCAGTGACGAGTTGCTGGTCGAGATCATGATTCTCCCTGTCCAGTAAATTCAGCAGAGCCTTCTGCACCGTCGGGTTTTGAAGGTTAGCGGGAGTCGACCGGAGCTGCTCGAAAGCTTCGGACCTAACCGGACCTGAAGGGGAGTGTAGACCTTCGAGCAATGCTCCCAAACTTGTTTCCTGCTTGGTTTGAGCCAAGCAGCTGATCGCTATGCCACATGGCAGTGCTGTGAAAAAGAGTAATCTTAGTGCTCGTAAAGTGATCATTGTGCTCCTGCTGCCCAGTCCCTGGAAAGCTGGCCCAGCCTTTCCTCCTTATTGCTTTGCAAGCGGTTTTGCTCGGGAGACGTGCAGGATAACCTTTCTGTTCTTTGCGAGAAGTGGGTTCATCAACATTGACGACCTCCGTTCTGCTCTAGTCATTCTCCGGTTCGTCAATCCGCCTTCCGAATCAATCCCACATCTCCCAAAACCCGGGAGATGTGCCGTCACTCGCGGGACTTGGCTTGGTTGGTTTGGCTACCCAGCGCTTACGCGCTGGGCTAATTAAATTTCGTCCCTTCGGGACTGCGGTTGATATTACTGGGCAAAGCCGATTCGTCAACGACGATCCGCTAACGAGAATCCGCCAACAATGCCCGACCTTTGGTTGGTTATCTTACTCAGCGCTTATGCGCTGGGCTAATTAAATTTCGTCCCTTCGGGACTGCGGTTGATATTGCTGGGCAAAGACGATTCGTCAACGACGATCCGCCAACGAGAATCCGCCAACAATGCACGACCTTTGGTTGGTTATCTTACTCAGCGCTTATGCGCTGGGCTAATTAAATTTCGTCCCTTCGGGACTGCGGTTGATATTGCTGGGGCAAAGACGATCCGCCAGGGACGATCCGCCAACGAGAATCCGCCAAGAATGCACGACCTTTGGTTGGTTATCTTACCCAGCGCTTACGCGCTGGGCTAATTAAATTTCGTCCCTTCGGGACTGCGGTTGATATTGCTGGGGCAAAGACGATCCGCCAGGGACGATCCACCAACGAGAATCCGCCAAGAATGCACGACCTTTGGTTGGTTATCTTACCCAGCGCTTACGCGCTGGGCTAATTAAATTTCGTCCCTTCGGGACTGCGGTTGATATTGCTGGGGCAAAGACGATCCGCCAGGGACGATCCACCAACAAGGACGACCCGCGACGCACCGCCAACGAACCAAGGACGGGCTCGAAATTGGCATCCTCAATCCGCACCAGCAGCACAGCCAACAGCTAAAGCAGCTCGCGACATTTATCAAACGCATTCGGCAATCGGACTTGATTGCTGTTCAGTTCCCACCAACACTTAGCGATGCGACTGGCGCATTCACAAAGCCTGCATCTTGGTGAACGGGCGTTGTGGATTCGCAGCCTAAAAGTCAGCGGATCGGAGGGTATAAAGTGGAAGGCTGACCAGTCCCCAAAAAACGCAAGAAATGGGGCGCCTTTGTTTCTGGAATGGTTTTCACGTTGTGCCTATGAATTAGGGAGACGCGAGCCACTCCGTCACTGAGCTATTGCCGTCGTTATATCTTGGATTTCGGGTTTGCTTTCTCGAAAGACAAGGGTGCAGTCTCATACGAAGAGTTAAGTTTCGGTCCGGCGTTTGGATCGAACCGGAAACACTTCTCGACCTCCGTCCGATAGACTTGCTTGCTGCATATCGGGCAATCTTGTTCTGCGTCAGCTTTCACTTCGACCTCTTTTCCTTCCACAATCTTCCAGGCCGACTCGATAATCCATCCTTGCCAGCCGCAGGAGTCTTCCTCGGCACCGCAGACCCCATAGGCGAGCCACACGTAGTCGGGTATAGTCACCTGCTCTTCGCGGAGTTCAATTAACTTTCGAAATTTCTCGGGAAAGGGCATAGTCATCTCCATTCCTTAACGCCATGCAACAGTTGGGATGCCAGGGCAACCTCACTGGTGGGCGGTGCATAAAGTAGAAGGTTGGCCTGCCCTCCTGGGTTCATCGCGAAACCACAGGTCTCAGGAAATCCAATTGAATGCCGTCCCTTGCGGGACTTGGCTTGGTTGGCTTGGCTACCCAGCGCTTACGCGCTGGGCTAATTAAATTTCGTCCCTTCGGGACTGCGGTCGATATTGCTGGGCAAAGACGATTCGTCAACGACGATCCGCCAACGAGAATCCGCCGACAAGGGACGACCTTTGGTTGGTTATCTTACCCAGCGCTTACGCGCTGGGCTAATTAAATTTCGTCCCTTTGGGACTGCGGTTGATATTGCTGGGGCAAAGACGATTCGTCAACGACGATCCGCCAACAAGAATCGGCCAACAATGCACGACCTTTGGTTGGTTATCTTACCCAGCGCTTACGCGCTGGGCTAATTAAATTTCGTCCCTTCGGGACTGCGGTTGATATTGCTGGGGCAAAGACGATTCGTCAACGACGATCCGCCAACGAGAATCCGCCAAGAATGCACGACCTTTGGTTGGTTATCTTACCCAGCGCTTACGCGCTGGGCTAATTAAATTTCGTCCCTTTGGGACTGCGGTTGATATTGCTGGGGCAAAGACGATTCGTCAACGACGATCCGCCAACGAGAATCCGCCAAGAATGCACGACCCGCGACGCACGACCAACGACGCACGACCAACGACGACACCGCCAACGACGTGCGACCAACGACGCACGACCAACGGCCAACGACCAACTACGGGTTCTCACACCCTCTGCAATCTCTGTACATCATGCACACCCGGGATCTTTCGCACGCCGTGGATTATGTTTTCCAGATGCTTCAGGTCTTCGATTTCCATGACTATGTCGACGTTGGCCTGACCGTTTTCGGTGCGGGCGCCTATGCTGCGGATGTTGGTTTTGAAGTCGCTGATTACGGCGGTGATCTGCTTTAACATGCCGAAGCGGTCGTCACAAAAAACTGTGAGCTTGACGGGAAAAGCGACCGGCGCGCCTTCTTCCTTGCCCCATTCGACATCGATGCGGCGCTCGGGCTCGTACATCAGGTTGATGACGTTGGGGCAGTTCACCGAATGCACGGCGACTCCTTTGCCGCGCGTGACGTAGCCGACGACGGATTCTCCGCGAATGGGATTGCAGCAGCGCGCGCGATAGACCAGCATATCGCCCTGGCCTTTGACGCGGATGGCACTGCTGTCTCCGCCGAAGACGCGGCGGACTACGCTGCCGATGCCGGTGTCTTCTTCGGCGGGAATGGCGGTGGGCTCAGCGGCGGGAGTCAGCTTGCCGAGGACCTGGCGGGCGGAATATTTTCCGTATCCGATGGCGGCCATGAGATCGTCGGGCTGGCCGAGGCCGTAGTCGGAGGCGATGCGCTGGAAGTCGGCGTCTTTAATGTCTTTGAGCGAGATGCGATATTTGCGGGCCTCTTTGTCGATCAGCTTTTTGCCGATTTCGATGGCGCGCTCGCGCTGATGAACATTCAGCCAGTGCTTGATTTTGTTGCGTGCGCGGGAAGAGCGCACCACGCTCAACCAGTCGCGGCTGGGTTTGTGCGCGGGCTGGGTGATGATTTCAACGATGTCGCCGCTGTGCAGCTTGTGGCGCAGCGGCACCATGCGGCCGTTGACCTTGGCGCCGACGCAGGTGTGTCCGACTTCGGTGTGAATGGTGTAGGCGAAGTCGATGGGCGTGGAGTCGCGCGGGAGAACCACGACTTTGCCCTTCGGCGTGAAGGTGTAAACCTCTTCGGGGTAAAGATCGATTTTCAGGGTCGAGAGAAATTCGTTGGGATCGGAGACGTCGCGCTGCCACTCGACCACCTGCCGCAGCCAGGCCAGACGCTCTTCGTCTTTGACGGAGACTGGGCCGTCTTTGTATTTCCAATGCGCGGCGATTCCCTCTTCCGCCATGCGGTGCATTTCTTCGGTGCGAATCTGGATTTCGAAGCTGGTGCCTTCTTCAGTGATGACTGAAGTGTGCAGCGACTGATAGAGATTCGGCCGCGGCATGGCGATGAAGTCTTTGATACGGCCGGGCACGGGGCGCCACATGTTATGGACGATGCCGAGAACGCCGTAACAGTCCTGCACCGAGCGGGTGATCACGCGCATGGCGTAGAGGTCATAGACCTGGTCGACGGAGATGCGCTGCTTGATCAGTTTTTTGTGGATGCTGTAAAGGCGCTTGATGCGGCTTTCGACTTTTGCGGTGATGCCGGCTTCGCGGAGCTTGTCGCGCACTTCGCGTTCGATGGCGGAGAGGAATTGCTCGCCTTTTTTCCGGCGTTGCTCGACCGCGTCGTGCACTTGCTCGTAGCCGATGGGATCGAGGTAGCGGAAGCCGAGGTCTTCGAGTTCGCCGCGGATTTTGCCCATGCCGAGGCGATGGGCGATGGGACCATAGATGTCGAGGGTTTCGCGGGCAATTTTTTGCTGGCGGTCGGGCGGCAGGTGCTCGAGGGTGCGCATGTTGTGCAGGCGGTCGGCGAGCTTGATGAGCACCACGCGGATATCGTCGACCATGGCTAGCATCATCTTGCGCAGATTTTCAGCTTGCTGCTCTTCCTGCGAAGAGAAATCAATCTGGCTGATCTTGGTTACGCCTTCGACGATGTGCGCCACCTGCTCGCCGAATTCTTTGCGGATATCGACGATGGTGATGGAAGTGTCTTCGACGGAATCGTGGAGGAGGCCGGCGGAGACGGAGACGGCGTCCATTTTCATTTCGGCCAGGACTAGCGCGACTTCTAATGGGTGGACCAGATAAGGTTCGCCGGAGGCGCGCTGCTGGCCGGAGTGGTAGCGCTGCGAAAATTCGTAGGCCTTGCGGATGAGATCGAGATCGTCGTTGGGTCGGTTCTCGCGCATGTCGCGCATGAGCTCGCGGAACTTGGTTACCGTGAGCACATTGGTCGCGATCTGTTCGCGCAGGGTGGTCATTGGTGGTTCTGATTATATCGGGATGTTGAGGCGTGGCTTGTGTCTCCTGTGGGCAGTGCAGGCTAAGGGAACGACTTCAAGAAACGAGCATAGGGCGCGGGAACCGCACGCAGAAAAGCCTTTACCACAGAGGGCACGGAGATCACAGAGGAAATCCACAGAGGAAACCAATGGTTAGTGCTGCGAAAAATGACAGGCTAGCGGGTCTAGAATCAAGTCGTGAGTCGAATTCTTATTAGCGGGGCTTCGGGATTGATTGGGTCGGCTGTGGCGCCGGCGCTGGAGGCGGACGGGTGCGAAGTTACGCGATTGGTGCGGGGGCCTACTGGATCAGCGAATGAATTGCAGTGGGAGTCAATGCGCGACGTTTCTCCGGCGCTGGTTTCGGGATTTGATGCTGTCATTCATTTGTCGGGAGAAAATGTTGCCGGACGATGGACGGCGGAGAAGAAGCGGAAAATTCGCGAGAGCCGGGTGGTGAGCACGCGAAACTTGGCTTGGGCAATCGCGAAGGCGGAACAGCCTCCGCGAATTTTTATTTGCGCTTCGGCGATTGGATATTACGGGAATCGGGGCGATGAAATTCTGACCGAGGGAAGTGCGGCCGGCGCCGGGTTCTTGCCGGATGTTTGCCGGGAGTGGGAAGCGGCTACTCATGTCGGGATCGCGGGAGTGCGGGTAGTGAATTTGCGATTCGGCATCGTGTTGAGTAAACGCGGTGGCGCGCTCAAAGAAATGTTGCGGCCGTTTCGTATTGGGTTGGGTGGGAGAATCGGGAGCGGGCGGCAGTGGTGGAGCTGGATTCACCTGGACGATGCGGTCTCGGCGGTGATGCTTGCTATGCGAGCTGAAGGGTTGCGCGATGCAGTGAATATGGTGGCGCCGAATCCGGTGACGAATGCGGAGTTCACGCGAGAGCTGGCGTCGGCGATGAAGCGGCCGGCGGTGCTTGCGGTGCCGAAGTTTGCGGCAAAGCTGGCGTTTGGGGAATTCGCGGAGGAAGGAATGTTGTCGAGCGCACGCGTGGTGCCGAAAAAGTTGGAAGAGAATGGGTTCCAGTTTCGTTATGCGGAGTTGAGGGTGGCGATCGAAGAGCTTCTACGATAGTTCAGGTTGTTTAAGAGCGGCGCTTTCAGCGCCGCGTTTGTTTCGCGCCCTTGGCCTGCGCGGCGCTAAAGCGCCGCTCTTCCACGTTTATGCAATCTGATGTAACCACGGAAGGAAAATCTGCGCGAGGACAGATGGGACGCGCAGCATCACATTCTTTCGTGTGGTCGTTGTCCCGACTCACTCACTTGCCGCGGGTTTTGGCGAATTCCGAGACGCGCTGGTGGACGTTCAGCACTGGCTTTGGCAGGGGCAGGCGGCTTCCCTCTTCCAGTATCGGAATGAGCTTGTCGAATTCTGGGCCGGAGTGGGAGCCGGTTACGACTATGCGTATTGGGTGGAACAGTTCTTTACCTTTGGCGCCGGTTTCGGCTTTTACTTCATTTATGATTTTTTTGAAATGCTCGGGGGTTAGTTTGCCTTCGCGGGCGCATTCGTCTTCGAGAATTTTGTAGGTGAAGCGGGCGAGGACGGCGTCGGTTTGGGGCCACGCAAGCACATCGGCGTTGTCGGGAGAAGCGAGAGCGGCCTGAGCATCATAGTTGAAGATGAGATCGGCTTTTTGGGGAAGCTGGTCGAGGCGATCGACGGAGGGTACGAGCAATTGGACAAGGCGGCCAATCCAACTTTGTAAATCTGGAACGGCTGAGGAAGCGGCAGTCTCTTTGGCTCCTGCGGCAGAGAAGATCTCGCCGATGAGCTGCGAAAAATACGGCTGCGCCAATTTCTCGATTCGTTCCGGCGGGCTGGCCTTGATGTAATGGCGATTCAGCCAGTACAGCTTTTCCATGTCGAAGACGGCGGGCGATGGGGTGACGCGTTCGAGAGAAAATTCCTTTTTCAATTCATCACGGGAGAAAATTTCGCGCGTGCCTCCGCTCGGCGCCCAGCCAAGCAACGCAAGATAATTATCAAGCGCTTCCGGAAGAACTCCCATATCGCGGAAGTTGGCGATGGAAGTCGCGCCGTGGCGTTTTGACAAGCGCTCGCGATCGGCGCCGAGGATCGTGGAAAGATGCGCGAACTCGGGCACGGGCCATCCTAGCGCTTCATAGACGGCGACCTGCTTTGGCGTGTTGGAGAGATGATCGTCGCCGCGGATTACGTGGGTGATCTTCATCAGAGCGTCATCGATGACGACCACGTAGTTGTACACCGGCATTCCGGAAGAGCGCAGGATGATCGGGTCGCTGACGACTTCGTTCGAAAATTCGACGTTGCCGTGAACGATGTCGTGGAAGCGGATGGGGTGCTCGGGAATGCGGAGGCGAATGGCGCAGGGCTCGCCGGCGGCGCGGCGGCGCTGGGCTTCGGCGGGATCGATGGCGCGGCACTTGCCGGAATAAATGGGCTGGCGGTGCTCGGCGGTGGCGCGTTCGCGATCTTGCTGGAGTTCGGCTTCGGTGCAGAAGCAGATGTAGGCTTTGTGCTCGCTGAGCAATTTTTCGGCGTGCTCGCGGTAGATGTCGAGACGGTCGGACTGGCGATAGGGGCCGTAGGAGCCGCCGACGTCGGGGCCTTCGTCCCAGTCGAGGCCTAGCCATTTCAGGTCGGCGATGAGCTGGTCTTCGAAACGGGCTTCGCTGCGATCGATGTCGGTGTCTTCGATGCGGAGGATCATGGTGCCGCGCTGCTGGCGGGCAAAGAGCCAATTGAAGAGAGCGGTGCGGGCGTTGCCGACGTGGAGATGACCGGTTGGGGATGGAGCGAAACGTACGCGAACGGGGGCTTGAGGCACGAAATGATGTTAGCAAATGGGGCGATGACAGGTTCAAAAGCGTTTACCACAGAGGGCACGGGGGGCACGGAGGTTTTCACAGAGAGAGATCAAATCATCGCGAACATGCGATATGGGTCCTTGTGATGCGGTCGTGCCAGGAGAGTTGGTCTTCGTCGAGGAAGGTCCATGCGTATCCGAGGCCGAGCGAGGCGAATGAAAGGCCTGATGCGACGACTCGCCAGCGGCGGAGGTTTCGTGAAGCCGGACCGCCGTCGAAGCGGGAAATTTTCAAACGGGTGAGACGCAGCCCAGGCGTGGTCCCGCAAAAGATCAAAAACGCAGACTGATAGGCGAACCACAACACCACGGCGAGCGCGGCTGCTACTTCGGCGGCCACACGCATTTGCGGAAGCGAGGGATTGAATCGCAGAAACATGAATCCGAAGATGGCGATTGAGCCCAGGACGAAAAGCCCGTCGATGGCAGCGGCCGAGGCCCGGCGCGGAAGCGCCGCGGTTTGCAGCGGCATGTCGATACCGGGCTGGCGTTCGGGCTCGGGCGCCTGAGCGGATTCCATCATAATTCCGCCGAGCGCCGGCGGAGGCGGCAGGAGTTCTGGCGCCTCGACGATCCGCGGACGGTCGATGACGGGTTCGGCGAGTTCGTCCCGATTGAATGGAAGCGTACCGGGACGGGGGAATTCAAGCAGGCGGGCAGTGGCGTCGGTAGACGCGGGATAGGAGATACGCGGCGCGGATTCGAAAATTGGCAGTGCGGATTCTGAATGCGCGCTAGCCAAAAACTGTTCCCGTTCGGCGGCCAGCGGCGATATTTCGGTACGAAATGGAACAACGGTATCAAACTGTAACTGCAGCGACGGATAGCGTTCCTTCCGCGGCTTGAGAGTTTTGTAATGCTTTACTTTGGCGCTGACCTGGTTGCGCCAGTCGCTGGTGGACGGTTCATCCTCGGAGATCGGCGAGTGATCTTCAGTTTCTGATGCGGAGATTACGGCGTCGTCGGTTTCGGGCTTGGACGGGCGAGACGCCAGTCGCTCTACATCCACTTTTTCTGTATGTTTATTTGCTTCTTCGTCCGCATGCTGAGGGGAATCCATATTCTCTGGCAAATCTGAGAGCGGGGCTTTTGCAGCTGAGTTTACGGCGGAGTCGACCACGAATGAGGAATGCGGGGAGGCTTCGAGGCTGGCGGAAAATTCCTGCTCGCTGGTGTCCATGGCTTCGGGGTCGAAGTAGGTTTTCTGCAACGAAGAATCGGATTGGGATTCGGGCGAGTTCATGCCTATACTGCAAGGTGACGATCCGCCGAACTTTTTCTTCAGCGTATAGCCAACCTGTTAGCTTAGCGCAGAAGCAATGGGCCGGCAGTTATTTTTACGCTCTGAAAATGCTTCCCCTTCGATTGCTTATCACGGCCCTGCTGCTTTGTCATGTGCTACTCGCACCGCGACTAGTTACCAGCCAGTTGCGTCCCGCGGCACAGCCAGATCAGACGCTGCCGAATGCGCCCAGCAAACCCGGCGTGCCGGTGAGAATGCAGTCCCTGGAGCAGGAAAAGGACGGAGCGATTTACAAGCTACGCGGCAACGTGAAGGTGGATTACGAGACTTACACGATTTATGCGGACCGTGCGACCTACGATTCCGACACCGGCGAAGTTCAAGGCGAAGGCCATCTATTACTGGAAGGCGGCCCGAACAATGAGCACATTGAAGCGGAGCGCGGCACGTATAACGTGCAGAACGAAACCGGCAGGTTCGAGGCGGCGGTGGGCAGCGTCGGGTTCCGGCTGAAGGGTCGCAGGAACGTTCTTACCACGACCAATCCGTTCTTCTTTACCGGACGGGTGGTGGAGAAGCTGGGTCCGGACCACTACGTGGTAACTGACGGGACGGTGACGACTTGCGAATTGCCGCGCCCCAAGTGGGAGTTCGCCGCGCACCGGGTAAATATTGAGGTGGGCGGCCACGCGACGATTTACCACAGCAACTTCCGGCTGGAAGGGATTCCAATTCTTTATTTTCCGTTTGTCACACATCCGATACAGAAAAATCCGCGCGAATCGGGCTTTCTGATTCCGAGCATCGGCCGGTCTTCGACCCGTGGCAATACGGCTGGAGATGCAATTTTTTGGGCGATCAATCGCAGCATGGATGTACTGGCGGGTGCGGAATATTTTTCGAAACGAGGATGGGCGCCGGACGCGGAGTTTCGGGCGCGCCCGACGGACAATTCCTTCGTGGACCTGACTTACTACAGCGTGTTTGATCGCGGGATCAACCTCTGCACTGCTTTAAACCCGTGCATTCAGAATCAAGGTGGGACCGAAATACGGCTCAACAGCGAGGGGGAGTTCGCGCACAATTTCCGCAGCGTGGCGAACGTCGATTATCTGAGCTCATATGTGTTCCGGCTGGCGTTCAGCGACGTGTTTTCGCAGGCCATCGATTCAGAAGTGCGATCGGAGGCTTTTCTTTCCAATAATTCAGGGTCATTTTTTATCAATGGGGTCACCAGCCGTTACCAGGATTTTCAAAGCACCACACCGGGAGATGTCATCACCATTCTGCACGCCCCAGGTGGCGAGATTTCAAGCGTCGACCAGCAATTGTGGGGCACGCCTTTTCACGGCACGGTTGATGCGGACGCAGAAGGGCTCTCCCGCAGCGAGCCGGGATTCCGAACTGCGCCGCTGGTGGGACGATTTGATTTGAATCCGGCTTTATCGCTGCCTCGCGTACTTCGCGGCTGGTCATTCCGGCCGGAGCTCTCGCTGCGCGACACGATCTACACCCAGCAATTGATTCCAGCCTCGGGGACAGAGCTTACGGAGGTGGGTACAGCGGTTTCAAACACTTTGAACCGCAAGTCTCTGGAAGGCTCAGTGGAAGTGAGGCCGCCGGCGATCGATCGGATTTTCGATCGCGAGATATTCGGCCGAAAGTGGAAACATGTAGTTGAACCGAGGATCGTATATGACTACGTCACCGGAGTAGGTGATTTCGATCGCGTCCTGCGGTTCGATGAACGCGACATTCTAAGCGACACTAATGAGGTGGAGTATGCGGTCGTGAACCGGTTATATGCGAAGCGCACTTCTCAACAGAAGGAAAGATGCGCTCCCGAAGGAATGCCGACGCTCATTGTGGGCGGGGCGCCTGCACCGAGTCATATTCCGTGGGAGAGAAACCCTCAGGTACAGCCGGCGGCTCCGGGGGCGGGTTCGACCCAGCCGGGAGAGTCGAACTCACAACAGCCTACGGGACAAGGGGCGTGTTCGAAGCAACCGGACACTCGCGAAATTGTGAGCTGGGAGCTGGCCCAGAAGTATTTTCTGGATCCGACGTTTGGAGGGGCGCTGATCCCGGGCAGGAGCAATGTCTTGACCAGCACCGTGGACCTTACCGGGATCGCGTTCCTGACTGAGCCGCGACACCTGTCGCCACTTATCTCCCGGCTTCGTATAGGGACCAGCCGAGGAAGCGACCTGGAGTGGGACGCGGATTATGATTTCCTTGCGGGGCGGGTGAATTCGAGCACATTCCTTTTCAATTACCATATCGGCCTCTTCACGTTGGGCGCGGGCGACACGTTCCTGCATGTACCGGGAGAAATTACCAACACCAGCGTGGCGCCGGTGGCAGAAAAATTCAATCAGTTTCGGACAGTGCTGGGTTATGGAAATTCAAGCAAGCGGGGCTTCAGTATGGCGACCAGCCTGGGATTCGACGAAGAGCTGGGGCAAGTGCAATACGGGTCGGTGCAAACGGCCTACAACTGGGACTGCTGCGCGGTGAATCTGGAATACCGCAGGTTTGCACTGGCCTCGGTACGGAACGAAAACCAGTACCGATTTACTTTTTCCCTGGCGAATGTCGGGGCCTTCGGAAATCTGAGACGCGGCGAGCGGCTGTTTTGATCGCGACGATGGGCTTAAGATGTCTATATGGAAATGTCACTGGCGCAAAAGCACACCGCGCTAAGCAATGAGCTGCGCTCGCTGGGAAGGTTGCTGGTGGCCTATTCCGGCGGCACAGACTCTGCGTTTCTAGCCTGGGCAGCACATCAGGCATTAGGCGGGGAGATGCTGGCGGTGATCGCGGATTCAGCGAGCCTGGCGCGATACCAGCTTGAAGACGCGGTCGAGTTCGCACGCGAACAGAAAATTCCGCTGGAAATCATTCCGACGCAGGAGCTGAGCCGGCCAGAGTACGTCCGCAACGATTCGACGCGCTGCTTTCATTGCAAGGACGAGCTGTTCGGCGTGATGTCGGAGTTCGCCAAGGCGCACAGCTTCCTTTCTATCGCGTATGGAATTAACGTGGACGACAAGGGTGATTTCCGTCCGGGACAAGCGGCGGCGGTGCAGCATAAGGTCGCTGCGCCGCTTGCTGAACGCGGGACTGACGAAGGAAGATATCCGCAGTCTGGCGCGGGACGCGGGGCTTCGCATCTGGGACAAACCGGCTTCGGCGTGCCTTTCATCGCGAATCGAATACGGGCGGGAGGTCACGCCGGAGGCGCTGGCCATGGTCGAACGGGGCGAAGATGCGCTGCGAGGGCTGGGATTTCGGCAGTTCCGGGTACGACATCACGGAGACATTGCGCGCATAGAAATTGCGCGCGATGAAATGGCTCGCGCCATGACCGCGGAGATGGCAGCGGAGTTCAGCCGGATATTCAAAAAGCTGGGGTTCAAGTTCGTCACTTTGGATCTGGAGGGATTCCGCTCGGGATCGATGAACGCGCTACTTACCGCGGAACAGATTGGGCGCGCGGGTTAGGCGATAATTACCTGTTTATGGGCACGAATTCGGGCCCGGAGACAATCTGTGCTCTCCAGCTGTGAGATAATTTTTTATCACACTCTTTCCACACTCAATATTTAGGCGGTCTCTGTTGATCTTGTGCAAACGAACTCTCGTTTTCCTGCTACTCACTTCTCTGGCGGCCGGCGCCCAGGTTTCTCAACCAGACCTGGCACAGCGCATTGAGCGCCAAATTCGCTCCTATTATGACCTTCCTGATCCGGTAAAATGACTCTATCGCCGCCGCACGCGAGCGAGTTTCCCAACTACCAGGATTATACGATCACGACTGGAAGGGGACACGTCAGAAAAAGACCTTCGAATTCCTGCTTTCCAAAGACCAGAAGACGCTGATCCGCATGACCAAGATCGACCTGAGCGAAGACCCGTACGCGGAGAACATGAAAAAGATCGACGTGAAGGGCCGGCCGGTGCGGGGAAACCCGAATGCGAAAGTCGTGATTGTTAATTTTGACGACTTCGAGTGTCCTTTCTGCTCGCGCGCCCACCAGACTATGTTTCCCGAACTGCTGAAGGAATATGGCGACCGCGTGGCATTTATCTATAAGGATTTTCCGCTGGTGGAGATTCATCCCTGGGCGGTACATGCGGCGGTGGACGCGAATTGCCTGGCAGCATTGAATAATGCTGCCTACTGGGATTTCGCGGACTACATCCACAGCAATCAGCAGGTGGTGAACTCGGAGCGGGGACGGGAGAATCAATTTGCCGCGCTGGACCGCATTACTTCGACCGAGGGCGCGAAGTTCAATGTGGACGCCACTCAGCTGCAAGCCTGCATGAAAGCGCAAAAGGAAGATGCGGTGAGGGCGTCGATGAAAGAGGGTGAAGCGCTGGGAGTGGATGGCACGCCGACGATGTTTGTGAATGGGCGCATGGTAAATGGAGCGCGCTCGGCGGAAGAGTTTCGGGCGGTTTTTGACAGCGCATTGCAGCAGGCGGGAGTAGCGGTTCCGGCGCATCCGAGCTCGCCCGCGACACCGCCGACCGCACAGAATGGCGGCGTAGCACGGTGAGGGGCCCCGAGAAAATGAGGACATGGAATCTGGTGAGCCGCAAGCGAGGGTTGGTGTTGTGTGTTGCGGTGGGGTTGGCGGGGCTGGCAGTCTCATGCGCCAAGAATTCTGCGAACGGGGTTGCCGCAACCGTGGATGGCGAGAAAATCTACCGCGCAGACGTAGAGAGATATTTTCAAAATCAAACTGCAGGGTCGGCCCAGCCTTTAAGCGACGAGCAAGCTACCGGACTGCGCTTGAGCATTCTGGAAAATCTGATCGAGAACCAGATCCTTATGCATCGCGCGGGCAAACTGGGCTTGCTTGCGACCGATGACGAAGTGGACCGGCGGCTGAAAGAAATCCGCTCGCCTTATACCGACCAGGAGTTCAACCAGCGATTGCAGGAGCGGAAGCTGACGCTGGAAGACATCAAGCGTGAGATTCGCCGGTCGCTCACCGCGGAAAAAGTGGTTAACAAGGAAATTACTTCCAAGATCGACATCACCGATCAAGACATCTCGGATTACTACAATGCGCACAAGGCGGAATTTAATCTGATCGAGCCGCGCTACCATCTGGCGCACATTCTGGTGACCACTTCCCCCGATCCGCAGGGACGAGATCCCAACAAGGCCCGCAACGAACCGGACGCACGCAAGAAAATCGATAGCGTGTTCGCGAGCCTGCAGGCAGGCGGGGATTTCGCCTCGCTGGCGGCCAGCTATTCGGAAGACAATGCCACTTCCGCAAATGGCGGCGACCTGGGAATTGTGCCGGAATCGGCGTTGAAGCAGACGGACGCGACTACGCGCGATGATGTGATGAAATTGAAGCCCGGCCAATACACGCCGGTCATTCCGCTGGGAAACCCGGCCAGCAGGCAGATTGCGGGCTTCCAGATCGTAAAATTGATCTCGGTTGAGCCGGCGGGTGTGCGCGAACTTTCCGACCAGCACGTGAAGCAGGAGATACGCCAGCAACTGCAGGACCGGCGAGCGCAACTTCTGAAAACGGCATATTACGAAGTCATGCGCGATCAGGCGAAGATCGATAACTATTACGCGCAACAAGTGCTGGCAGCGGGCGGCGCCGGACGCTGAGTGGGCTGGCGGTGCGAGTCACTCAATGATTGCCAGCACTTCTCCTGCACCCACGTTGGCGCCCTGAGCGACGAGTAGTTTCTTTAATTGCCCGTCTCTGGGCGAGCGCACCTCGTTCTGCATCTTCATAGCTTCGAGAACCAGAATTCCCTGCCCGGCTTTAATCTGATCGCCGACGGCGGCGACGATTCTGACAACTTTGCCGGGCATGGATGCGGTCAGTTTTTGCTCGCCGGAATCCGCGACACCGAGCTTTTTTCGCGCACGCAGCGAGCGAGGATCGCTCACGGTACATTCGTAGGTTGCGCCACGGAGCGCGACTTGCAGAGCTTCCGCGGTGCGTTGGCAGCGCACAGCGAAAGATTCGCCGTTCACAATGAGCGACAGTGCGCCGCCATTTAATGGAATACATCTGACCGGTATTTCAAGTCCGTCGAGGCGAATCCGATAATCGAGTTCACCATTTCCGCCTGGGCCGGCTTCGGCAACGGACTCGACTTCAACCTTGTGAGTTTTGCCACCGACACTGATTTCATATTTATTCATGCGGCTATTCCAGTGCCTCGATGCGGCCCGCCTGTTTCCAGGCTGTGGAGGCAGGCGTCTGGGTTGGCGCCGGCTTACCATTGGCGGGCATGAGCGCAGAGTAGATGGCGGCGGCTATAACGGCGATCTGGCGATCGCGCTGGTTGCCATCAGCCGGAGCTGACTTGCTGAATAGTCGCGGAAGATAGCCGGTGTCGGTTTTGCCGGCAATAAAGTCAGGGTCATCAAGGATGCGTCGAAAGAGCTGGAGATTGGTTTTGACTCCGGCGATCACGTACTCATCGATGGCGCGACGAATGCTCGCGATAGCCTGAGCGCGATCGGCTCCGTACGCGGCAAGTTTTGAGAGCAATGGATCATAATCGGTTCCGACATTCCATCCTGGATAAATTCCGCTGTCGAGGCGAATTCCGGGGCCGGAGGGTTCGACGCACGATGTGATCCGGCCGGGGCTGGGAAAGAAATTATTGTCGGGATCTTCGGCGTAAACGCGGCATTCGATGGCGTGGCCGCGAAGCTGAATATCTTGCTGAGTAAATGGCAGCTTCTCTCCGGCGGCGATGCGAATTTGCAGGTGAACCAGATCGAGTCCGGTCACAAGCTCGGTGATGGGATGTTCGACCTGCAAGCGAGTATTCATTTCCAGGAAATAGAAATTGCTATGCGCGTCGGCGAGAAATTCGATGGTGCCGGCATTGGCGTAGGTGGCCGCCTGGGCTGCGCGTACTGCGGTCTCACCCATGCGGCGGCGCATGCCGGCATCGACCGCCGGGGAAGGAGATTCTTCGAGCACCTTTTGATGGCGGCGTTGTATGGAGCACTCGCGCTCTCCCAGATAAACGCAGTTGCCATGCTCGTCGGCAAGAACCTGTATTTCAATGTGGCGGGGATCGGTGATGGCCTTCTCGAGATAAACCTCGTCGCTGCCAAACGCATGCTGGGCTTCGCTGCGCGCACCGTCGAGGCTGGAGGCAAGTTGCGACTCGTCAGGGACCAGACGCATGCCCTTACCGCCGCCTCCGGCTGCGGCCTTCAGCATGACGGGATAACCAAATTTGGCGGCGAGTTCGCGGGCGCTGGCCAAAGACTCCAGCCCGCGAGATGTACCGGGCACAAAAGGGACACCGGCTTTTTCCATCTGCCGGCGAGCGCCGGTCTTCGAACCCATGAGTTCGATGGAGGCCGGACTGGGTCCAATGAATTTGACGCCGGCATCGCCGCAGGCTTTCGCAAAGGCGGCATTTTCGGACAAGAATCCATAACCGGGATGGATGGCGTCGGCGCCGCAGGATTTGGCGGTGGCGATAATGCGATCGATATTGAGATAAGATTCGGCAGCGGCGGCGGGACCGATGGCGTAGGCTTCGTCGGCTTTCAACACGTGCAATGCAGCGCGGTCGGGCTGCGAATAAACCGCGACGGCGGTGATGCCGAGTTCGTGGCAGGCACGGACCAGCCGCACCGCAATTTCGCCGCGATTGGCGATCAGAATTTTATTGAAGAGTTTGCGCACTCTGCTTGCATACCCATGAGTTCAGCCGAAGTTCTGGCCTAAAGAAACAGAACTTCGTACTATAAGCATTCTTTCCCATGATCGCCAGTGAGAAGTCTGTTTCGAGTGCGCCGGCGGGGCAGGCGCGGTGGCTGACGACGTAGGCGCCGGCGATCCTGGTTGTTGCGGGATTTGCAGCTGCGCCTGATCAGGGCGCATTCAAAGTTTCTGAATGCCGACGAGGCCATGCATTACCTGCTGGCGATGCAACCCACGCTGGCGGACGCCTATCGCGCCAGCCTGGGCACGGCGCACCCGCCGCTGCTGATTATTTTTCTGCACTACTGGGGAATGATTTCGCATGCGGGAATTTTTCTGCGGTTGCCGTCGGTGGTTGCGGGAACGGCGGCGGGTTGGTTGGTTTTTTTGTGGCTGCGGGAGGTGAGCGATCGCACAACGGCGCTGGTGGCGATGAGCCTGGTGTTGTTTTCTCCGGCGCTGATCTACACCTCAGCGGAGGTGCGGCAGTATGCGCTGTTGCTGTGCTTCATGTCGGCAACTTTGTATTTTTTGGATCGCGGTTTTATCGCGGGCTCGATGGGTTGGTTGGCGGCATCGGCAATGACTTTGTATTTGGCGCTGTTCACGCATTATGCGAGCTTCATTTTTGCGGTGAGCCTCGCGATCTATGGCTGGTTGCGGATCGTCAGGACTCGACCGAAAGCGGGCTGGTGACCGCGTGGATCATCACGCAGACCGGGTGCGTGGCGATCATCGCGTTCCTGTGGAAGACGCACATCTCGATTATTCGCCATCGCTCGATCACGCAGGATGTGGCGCAGTCGTACTCTGCGAAGCTCGCTGTTTCACCGGGGACAAGAGAATGTATTCGTGTTCCTGGGCCGGGCGAACCTTCGACTGTTTCATTTTCTTTTCAGCCAGGGAGCAGTTTCGGCACTGGCGCTGATTTTGTTTATTGCGGGTTGCGTGATGTTGCTGAGCAGCAGCAGCTCTCACGAGGGCGGGCGCCCGAGCCCGCGGCAACTGGGGTTGTTGTTGCTGCTGCCATTCGTGATCAATTGCGGGGCGGCTTTGATTGGAGCTTATCCATATGGCGGGACGCGGCATGATTCTTATCTGGCGATTTTTGCAATGCCCGCGATTGCGGTTGCTATCTCACGATGGCGGCCAAGCCGTTACTGGGCGCGGCATTTAGCGTTGCGGTTGCGCTGGCGATTTGCAATTTTACGGTGCTGCCCGCGGGGTCATACATCCGCCCGCGAAATCAAAAAAAGAATTGATGGAGCAAGCGGTGGCTTATCTGCGCGCCTCGGCGCCGCCGGGTTCGGTTGTTCTGACGGATTACGAGAGTGGATTGCTGCTCAGTTACTACGTTTGCGGCACAGACATAACTCACTCAGGAGAGCTGACTCAGTTTTTTTATATTGCACGATGCTGGGGAGTATGGCAGCGCATCTCTGCTTCCGCGGTTATGGGTTTTTAGAGCGGAGACATTTTCGACGCAGGTGCAAACATTGGTGAGCGCCGGTCGACGCCCGAGTCATCAAGTGTGGTTGTTTCAGGCAGGGTTTATTGTGGACCGAGAACCCGAGTTTAAGGGGTTGTTGGGACGATATGGGTGTGGCTCGCCGCGAAAGTTTGGAGAGAATATTTTGGTGTGCAGGATTGAGTTGGGGCTGCTCACGAGTCCATCCGCGCCAGACTAATAACAAAGACGGGCGATTACGCCCGTCTTCCCACAACTATTTATCTGGCTGCACAACTCGCACCTTATTTGGAATCGTCTACGGTGATGCCTTGCGGGCTGTTGGCTGCCTTTTCTGCTTTGGCTTTTTTGGCGGCCATGGCCTTGTCCACCCACTCGTCGGCGGCTTTCAGATCGGCGGTGCGCTGATCGGGCTCGTCGCATTCGCGATCGGCTTTTTCGCGATACATCAGATTCATGTAGGCCATGGCGTCGTCGTAGTCCTGGCGCAGCGAGAGGGCTTTATTCAAGATTGTCGATTCCATCCTGAATGATGGGCTCGGCGTCGGCGCGCAGCTTGGCGCAGACTTTTTTATCTTTCAACGGCTCATCAGGGCGAAGTCCCAGCTTGGCGCGCTCTTCCATGCGGGGCTGGAAAGCCATGGTCCAGTCGATGACGCCGATCGAGTAGTAAGCTTCGGGATCGTTAGGATCGAGGTCGAGGGCTTTTTTGTAGTAAGTGCGGGCGTCGTCGAATTTCTTCATCTGCAATGACAGGCCGGCGATGCCCTTCATGCTATTTACGTTCTTGGGATCCTGAGACAAAACGGCCTTGTACTGGTCGATGGCCCCATTGGCGTTGGCGAGGTTATCGGGCGAATCGACGCCGGGAATGTACTGGGCGACATAGGCGGCAGCCAGATACAGCTTGGCGTTGAGAAGAGCGGGATCGAGCGCCACGGCGTTCTTGAAGTGTTCAATGGCCTGCTCGTAGCGGGCATTCTTGTAAGACGCGACGCCCTTGTTGAGCTGATCGCGCGCGCGGAGCTTATCGCAGCCGGCGGTTGATAAGGCCAGCGCAGCCACTGCCATCAGCACCACAACTCTTAGACTTACCTTCATGAATGATTATTCTCCCTCGCAGGAACCATGCCGCAATTTCCAGCCGCATAAGATAACACAAATGACAAATGTATGCGTAGAGTCGGCCGTCATCCGGCGGGTGAACATGATTCGCCGATGAGCGGAGCGTTGCTCCGCCGGGCGGGTGAGGGCACCCGCCCTACGCGAGTAAACTATCCGCCGGCTTCGATCTTCGCGGTGATCAAACCCACTTTATCCACGCCCGAGGCGTGCGCAATGTCGATCACGTTGGCGACGTCGGCAAAGGGGACGTTGTCGTCGCCCTTCACGAACATGACTTTCTCGGCGCGCGTCTTGAAAATGTCGGTCAGCCGGCCTTGCAGATTATCCCAGGTCGCTCTTCCTGGTTGATCTTCAGCCCCGGGGTCTGGCCCGGCCCTCGTCGATCAACTGCACCACGATGGTGCGGTCGGGCTGCTGATTTTTGGGCTGGTTCGGCGGCGGCGGCTGCGGAACCAGCGCGTCCAGTCCCTTCGGCGTCAGCGGCGTGATCACCATGAAGATGATCAGCAGCACCAGCAAAACGTCGATCAGCGGCGTGACGTTGATGTTAGCGCTCTGGCCCACCCTTTCCACCACCCATTGACATTGCCATAGGAACTCCCTCGAATCTTATTCAGACCCGCTGGCGCCCGGCGCAGGCGTGCTCGGCGCAGCCTGGCGTCGTGGTCTGTTTTTTCTGATCGGTCAGCAAGCCAAGATCGTCCACGCCCGCGGACCGGACGTTGTCCACCACCTCGACCACGTTCCTTGTACTTGGCGCGCGCATCCGCTCGCACGTAGACCGTCTTATTGACCCGGTTGGCCATGCGATCCTTGACTTTGTTGGTCAGCTGGTCGGGCGGGATCTGATCGTTGCCGAAGTACACTTTGCCGTCGCGCATGACCGCGACGATCAGCGCGTCTTCCTTGTCGGCGTCCGGCATCTGCCCGGATTATTCACTTTCGCCAAATCGACGCTGACGCCCTTCTGCAACATGGGCGTGATCACCATGAAGATGATCAGCAGCACCAGCATCACGTCCACCATGGGAGTGACGTTGATGTCGGAATTGACCTTGGCGCCTTCGTTTCGTGTTGCCATTGCCATAACTTTTCTCCTCGCCCGAATTCAGCGCTTGGATCAGCTTCGGAGGCAGGCCCGGCCAGAGTTTCACTCCAGCCGCACCTGAGCAACTCATGTGCGTACGGGCAGGCTGCCCGTACCCCCACAATCCTGATTACCGACGAACTGCGCGGCGCTTCAGGAAGTAATCGATCAGTTCGCTCGACGAGTTGTCCATCTCCACGTCGAACGCTTCCACGCGACCGGTCAAGTAGTTGAACATCATGACGGCCGGAATCGCGACCAGCAATCCGATAGCGGTGGTGACCAGAGCTTCAGAAATACCGCCGGCGACCGCGGCCAGACCGGTTGCCTTGCTCTGCGGGATTCCGCTGAAGGCGTTCAGAATACCCATCACCGTTCCGAACAGGCCGACGAACGGGGCCGTCGAACCGATGGTGGCCAACCCGCCCAGGCCGCGCTTCAATTCGGCGTGAACGATGGCTTCGGTGCGCTCCAGAGCGCGCTTGGAAGCTTCAATGGTTTCGCCCGGAATCTCACCGCTTTCCTGGTGAGCGCGGAACTCCATCAAGCCAGCGGTAACAACCTTGGCCAGGTGGCTCTTCTTGTTGCGCTCGGCAACCTTGATGGCTTCGTCGATCTTGCCGTCGCGCAGCGCGCCGGCCACTGCCGGAGCAAAGGCCCGAGACTGCTTACGGGCGGCGCTGAACGCCATCCAGCGATCGATCATCACGCCGATCGACCAGCCGGACATGATGAACAGAATGATGACCACGATCTCGGCCACGCATCCCATCTGCTTCCACAGCGAGATCGGGTCCCACTCGTCGCCGCCTCCTGAAAGAGCCACGTGGCGGTGGTTGAAAAATGTGATACCAGGTGGTGTTGCTAGATGAGCTACAAACATGAGTTGCTTTTCCTCCTCGGATCTAACTTTCACAAATTCAGATGCTTACAATTGTTGCAATGCTAATACCTGCTCAATCATTTCGAACACGAAACGATCGTCCGCAATGCGAACGATCTCCGCAGACCTCTTGAACCGGACTTATCCGCCGGAGAGGGTGAAGTTCACCGTGATCTGGGTGTCGACTTCCACCGGCTCACCATTCAGAATGTACGGATTGTATCGCCACTGCCTCACTGCTTCGATGGCCGCCTGGGCAAGCATCGGATGGCCGCTGATCACGCGCAGGTTCTGAATGGTGCCATCCTTGCTGATCTGCAGCCAACACCACGCTGCCCTGGATGCGCGCGGTACGCGCCAGCGGAGGATAGGTCGGCTGAACTTTGTGCAGCACCATGCCCTGGGTCACGCCCTGCGAAACACGACACGCGCTGAGGGGTGGCCACTTTGGGAACCGCCATCGGAGCGTTGCTGATGATGCCGCCGATGACGCCACCCATCTGGCCGCCCGGTACGCCACCCGGCACGCCACCCACTACGCCCATGGAGCGGCGGCGGAGCTGCCTCTTCCTTGATGATTTCGACTTTCTTGGGAATCTTGGTTGGGGTGCGCAGCTGACTGTTGACGATATCGGTCTGCACCTGTTTGACGATGTGGACTGCAGCAGGTGGCGGAGGTGGCGGCGGAGGCGGTGGCGGCGCGACCAGCGACATCATCAGCTGCGCTTTCGGCAACGCTTCGGTGAACAGCAAGGGAATCAAAACCATGACCCCGATGATGACCGCCTCCAAAATAAAGGAGAAGGTCGTGGTCCGTCCACGTGCGGTTTTCAGTTTTCCACCTGATTCGATCAGGCTGTCTTCAAACATAAGTTTTCTCCCTGCACAGGTCTACGGTCTTTAGACACCGCACATTGCCAGTTTGCTCCCGACTTTCGGGACTCTTGGATGCAATGTAACGGCAGGGCTTTCGTCTGCCTGACCCCAGACAGCGATACCCAAAGCGTACTTTCCAGCCGAAAACGGTAAGCAGGACTGCACAGCAACCGAGCGAACAACCCAAGATGACTGAGCTGCGGACCTGAGCTCCAGCCTTCGATTTGTGAAGGTCAAGCCTAAGCCTTGGCTCTTACTTTCTGACGACGACCGCCGCCCGCAGGAATCATGGCTGACGGCTTATCACGGCGCGATCGCCAATCCTGATATGCGACCAGAATCGGGGCCGCAATGGCAATCGACGAATAAGTCCCGATTAAGATGCCGATTACCAGGGCAAAGGAGAACCCATGCAACACTTCGCCGCCGAAAAGGAACAAAGCCAGCACAGTCAGGAATGTTAAACCCGCTGTCAAGATGGTTCGGCTCAAAGTTTGATTGATGCTGCGGTTCACGATGTCCGACAGCTTCTCGCGCCGCATCAGCTTCAGGTTCTCGCGGATGCGGTCGAAAACCACGATGGTGTCGTTATTGGAGTAGCCGATCAGGGTCAGGATGGCGGCCATCACGGTGAGCGATATGTGCTTATTGGCCAGCGAAAATGCGCCCAGAGTGATCAGGGTGTCGTGAAACACAGTGACCACGGCTGCCACGCCGTAAATCCACTCAAAGCGGAACGCCAGGTAAACCAGCATTCCCGCGAGGGAATAGAACTCGCCAGTACGGCCTGCGTACGCAACTGCTCCCACCTGCGGGCCGACGATCTCACTTGCTAGACACCGAAATCGGAGAGAAAGAAACCATCCTGCATCGATGCCAGCAACGGCCGGTTCGGCAACTCCCTTTAATTCGTCAATGCTGGACAGCACGCCGCCCTTGGTTTTGTCGCGGTAATTCACAATGGCCTGGGCCTGGCGGAGTAGCGCTGCTGGGCGTCGGTGCCGAGATGCAGCGGATCTTTCTGCAACAGGTAGTCGGCGAGCGTGAGAGCGCTGGTGTTGTTGAGATCGGGCTTTGCCAGCTGGAGCGTTCTTCTGCAGCGCATTGATGATCTGGTTCTTGCCGCGATCGAGCGCCTGCTCGCTGGTTTCCTTCAGGGAAAGATCGATCAGGACCTCGTTGTGTTGCCGCGCCGAAACGCTGAATGCGGACTTGTGCAGCCCGGCGCGTCCATGGCGGCGCGGATCGCATTGTCATCCGGGGTATGCGAGTACTTCACGTAAACCAGGGTGCCGCCGCGGAAGTCGATGCCCAGCGGAATTCCATGCCAGAACAGCATGGAGAGGATGCCAGCCACGCTGAAGACCAGCGAGAAGGCGATGAAATACCACTTCTTGCCCAGGAAATCGATGTTCGGATTGCGAAAAAATTCCACGCTGCTAAAACCTTTCAGTCGTTCTCCTTTGTCGTTGGTCGTCTGGTCATGTCGGTTTTGCCAACTACCGACGACCGACGACGAATCGACGCTTTTAAATGCTCAACGCTTCGCCACGCGCTTTCGGCTCAGCATCCAGTCGAAAATCACGCGCGATACAAACACCGCGGTAAACAAGTTCGCCAGCAAACCAAAGGTCAGCGTCACTGCAAATCCTTTCACCGGCCCGGTGCCGAAGATAAACAAGATGGCCGCCGACACGATGGTGGTGACGTGCGTATCCACGATCGTGATCCAGGCATGGCCGAAGCCCTGCTCCACCGCGGAAGGCGGCGTCTTGCCGTTTCGCAATTCTTCTCGAATGCGCTCGAAGATCAGCACATTGGAATCCACGCCCATACCGACCGTCAGAATCACGCCCGCAATCCCCGGCAAGGTCAGCGTGGCGCCGGTGAATCCCAGGAAGCCCAGCAGGATGACCAGATTCAGAATCAGCGCGACATCGGCGTTGATCCCCGCGGCGCGGTAATACACCAGCATGAAGATCAATACCGCGAACATGCCGACCACCGCAGCGCGAACGCCGGCGCGGATCGAATCAGTACCCAGCGACGGCCCGACGGTGCGCTCTTCCAGATACTTGATGCCAGCGGGCAGCGCGCCGGAACGCAAAACCATGGACTGATCTTTCACTTCCTGCTCGGTGAAGCGGCCGTAAATCATGCCCTGATCGTGAATCGGCTCCTTGATGGTAGCGACGCTCTGAACTTTGTTGTCGAGAATTACAGCCAGCAGTTCTTTCACATGGGCTGAGGTGAAGGCGAAGAACTTGCGCCCGCCTTCGGCCGGTGAGAGTGAAACCGACTGCGGGTTGTCCGTTCTGATCGCGGGTAGGCTCGGCATCGCGCAGATCTCGGCCGGTTACGGCCGGAATGCGCGAAACAAATACCAGGTCGAGTGCCCGTCAGGATTGGTCTTGCCCTGCATCAGCATGGAATCTTCAGGGCAGGACGCCGCCTTTATCCTGCAGCGCCGCTTCCTCGCTGGGATATGGGCCGCCCATGACCTGCCGAATTTCCAGCATGGCGGTCGACTGCATGATCTCTTTCACGCGCGCCGGATCGTCGACGCCCGGCAACTGCACCAGAATCTGATATTGCCCGAGGCCGTGCTCCTCGATGATCGGCTCGCTGACGCCCAGCTGGTCGATGCGGTTGCGGATGGTCTCGATCGCCTGCTGCACGGCGCGGTTCTTCAGGTCGGTCAGGTTGTCGGCTTCATGGTCACCGTCCACGTGTTGTTCGCGCCGGAGGTGAGGTCGTATTCGGGCAGGCGGTCCTGGACGATAGTGCGCAGGTCGGAACTGGCCTCGGGCGGAACGCCCTTGATCACGATCTGGTCGGGATGGTTGGCCGGGTCGGGCTTGCTGATATCGGTGTAGTTGATCTTGGCGTTGCGCATGCCCGGCTTCAGACTCTGGAGCGCATTGTCGGAGTCGACGTTGACCGCGTCGTTGACCTGCACCTGAAGAATCAGGTGCGTGCCGCCTTTGAGATCAAGGCCGAGGAGATGCGGTTCTGAGCGCGCCAGCAAGCGCTGCCGGAGAAAGCCGCTGGGAATACCAAAAATGCCGTACAGAAACACCAGCAGCACGCCAATGATGAGCAGGAGTTTCCAGGCCAAATTCTTATTCATGAGAAATCAACTACTCCGAAAAATCAAGTTTCAAGATTTCACAGGTTTCAACGTTTCAAAATCCTCTAAAACCGCGAACTTTGAAACTTCAGGAACCTTGCAACTTGCGACTCCCTATTTCGTCGCCGGCTCGTCCGGCGTGGTAACGGCGGATATCGATGCCCGGCTGACTTCGAGCCGCAGATTGTCGGGCGGAACCCGCAGATGCACCGAATCGTCTTTCAATGCGACGATGGTTCCGCGCATACCGCCGGTGGTGATCACTTTGTCTCCGGTCTTCAATTGTCCGAACATGGCCTGCCATTTTTTCTGGCGGCGCTGCTGGGGCATGATCAGCAGGAAATAAAAGATGGCGAAAATAAAAATAAGCGGGGCAATCCCGAGCCAACTGGGAGTGCCACCGGACTGCCATGCAGTGCGATCAAAGCGTGTATAAACATCATTTAAATGCTGCATCGCGGATGTTGCTGAATTCAAACCGGGCTTTTTGACACCAGATGACACGCTGGAGCTGCCCTGCTTAAATTCTCATCAAATTGCGAATCTTTTGCGCTCTCACCTGACCCAGCCGGCAAAGAGTCGCGGACTAATCAAGGAAGGCTTCTCAGGAAACCAGGACGCCCTTCGGCTTCCGAGCAAGAAGAAACCCGCACAGTCCCAAGTCAAATAGAATGCCGCACGCGCCGCATGGTGTCAAGGTAGTAGCTCAAGTTATGCAGGGTATTCAGCACTTGCGCCAGGACTTCATTCGACGCATAAAGATGACGCAAGTAGGCGCGCGAGTAGCGCCGGCAGACCTGACAAGAGCAATTCGGGTCGAGCGGTTTCTCATCTGCCGGCGTACCGGGCCTGCTTGATGGAGATTTTCCCTTCTGAGGTGAACAGCAGGCCGTGCCGGGCGGCCCGGGTGGGCAGCACGCAATCCATCATGTCGATGCCGAGATTCGCATATTCGACAATTTCTTCAGGTGTGCCGACGCCCATGAGATAGCGCGGCTTGTCTTTGGGCAAGATATTCGATCGTCGATTCGACGATTTCGCGAGTGAGGGCCCGGGGCTCGCCGACGCTGAGGCCGCCGATGGCGTAGCCGGGGAATCCGATTTCGATGGTGCGTTCGGCAGATTCCTTGCGGAGAGCGGGGTCCATGCCGCCCTGGACTATGCCGAAGAGAGCTTGGGTATTCTCGGATTGTGGGGGGCAGCCGCGTGATTCGAGGAAAACCACGGGACTTCGTGCTTGTGATCCTCAAAATAATTTTTGCTGCGTTGCGCCCAACGCAGGGTCATCTCCATTGAGCTGCGGTTACGCGCAGGGTCGGCGGGATACTCCGTGCATTCATCGAACGCCATAATGATGTCGGCGCCGAGGCCGATTTGCGCTTCCATGGCGGTTTCGGGGGAGAGAAAGTGGTTTGATCCGTCGAGGTGCGAGCGAAACGTCACACCTTCTTCTGTGACTTTTCGCAAATCACTCAGGCTGAAAACCTGGAAACCGCCGGAGTCGGTGAGAATGGCGCGTGGCCATGACATAAAACGATGCAGGCCGCCGAGTTTGCGGATCTGATCGATGCCGGGGCGCAAATACAAGTGATAAGTGTTGCCGAGGAGAATCTGAACGTCGAGTTGCTCGAGTGAATCCTGAGGAATGCCCTTTACTGTGGCGGCGGTGCCGACCGGCATGAACACCGGAGTTTCGACTTTGCCGTGGGGAGTATGCAGGGTCGATCGGCGCGCGTTGCGGGTGGTTTTGCTGTTTTCGAATCGCAAAGACATTCATGGCGATTTTAAAGTAGAAAAGCTTTTAACCGCAGAGAACGCTTGGTGAGCATGGCACTCAAGCGATGACTGACTCCTTCCCGAATACGCTCGCTGAAAGCGGGCGGAAGAGGACCTTACGCGGGATTGGTGCGCACGGTGAAGTCATCGGGACTGCCTGCAGTCTGATGGTCCCACTCGCGACTGTGCCAGCGCACGGGCATCGTCAGGTCCCTCTCGAACGCGCTAGCGCGTTCGTTCGGGATGACACTCGCGAGGCGTTAAGTGCCGGGTAAGGTGTGGGAGAGCGTCCGCGAATTCAGGGGAGGAGCTCTCTTTGAAAATTCCCTGCGCCTATCGGTAACTTGCCTACGGCCACTGGTAAGCGGCCCGTGTCATCCCTCTTCCGCTCGCTGAAAGCGGGCGGAAGAGGGAGCTTACGTTGGATTGGTATGCACGGTGAAGTGATCGGGACTGCCTGCAGTCTGATGGTCCCACTCGAGCCTGTGCCCGCGCACGGGCATCGTCAGGTCCCCTCTCGAACGCGCTAGCGCGTTCGTTCGGGATGACACTCGCGAAGCGTTAAGTGCCGGGTAAGTGTGGGAGAGCGTCCGCGAATTCAGGGCAGCAAACTGGATGAGCTCTCTTTGAAAATTCCCTGCGCCTATCGGTAACTTGCCTACGGCCACTGGCAAGCGGCCCGTGTCATCCCGAATCCGCTCGCTGAAAGCGGGCGGAAGAGGGATCTTACGTGGGATTGGTGCGTACGGTGAAGTGATCGGGACTGTGTGCGCTTCTGACGCTCCCACTCACGCCTGTGCCAGCGTACGGGCATCGTCAGGTCCCTCTCGAACGCGCTAGCGCGTTCGTTCGGGATGACACTCGCGAGGCGTTAAGTGCCGAGTAAGGTGGGGCAGAGCGTCCGCGACTTCAGGGGAGCAACTGGATGAGCTCTCTTTGAAAATTCCCTGCGCCTATCGGTAACTTGCCTACGGCCACTGGCAAGCGGCCCGTGTCATCCCGAATCCGCTCGCTGAAAGCGGGGCGGGAGAAAGATCTTACGTGGGATTGGTGCGTATGGTGAAGTGATCGGGACTGCCTGCAGTCTGATGGTCCCACTCACGCCTGTGCCGGCGCCGGGGCATCGTCAGGCCCCTCTCGAACGCGCTAGCGCGTTCGTTCGGGATGACACTCGTGAGGCGTTAAGTCCGGGTAAGGTGTGGGAGAGCGTCCGCGAATTCAGGGGAGCAACTGGATGATCTGGCTTTGAATATTCCCACCGAGCACGATCAACTTGCCGATTGTGACCGGGAGTTGAAAGCGTCGCGGGCCGGCGCTGCCGGGATTGAAATACAACACGCCTGCTTTCGTCTCTTGCTTCGAAACATGGGTATGGCCATAAATGACGGCACTGATTCCGGCGGCTTGCGGCTTCAGATTGAGGCTTTCGAGAATGTGCAGAACGTAAATAGAGACCCCGTCACACTCCAAGATATTCGTTTCAGGAATATTCTTCGCCCAGGATTCTTGATCGACGTTGCCGCGCACAGCGGTGACCGGCGCGATCTCGGACAAACGGTCGAGAATTTCAGGGTCGCCGACATCGCCGGCGTGGATGATTTGATCCGAGCCCTGCAAGGCGGAAAGCGCTTCCGGACGAAGCAATCCGTGGGTATCGGAGATGACGCCGATCAGCATTGGTTCTCAGTTTAAGCGACAAACAAACTAGGGAGTGACTTCACCTGATGGGTCCGGCGGCGGCGCAATATCTGACAGTTCCAGTCGCAGGTTGCCGGAGTTGGTGGCATATGCCATGCCGCTTTCAAATTCGACGGCGCCGGCGCGGATCAGTTTTTCGATTTCGCCGTCGAAGTGCTGCATGCCCTCGTTGGAGCCCACGCGCATAGCATCGAGCAGAGTCTTGCCGTCGCCCTCGCCTTTTTCAACGTACTCACGAGTGCGCAGAGTGGACTTCAAGATTTCAATGGCGGCGATACGTCCGTTACCGTCTTTTTTTGGAAGCAGACGCTGCGAGACGATGTAGCGAAAACTTTTCGCCAGGCGATTACGAATGGTGTGCTGCTCGGCCAGGGGGAAAACGCCGACGATGCGCTCGACGGTCTTCGAAGCATCGATGGTGTGCAGCGTGGACAGAACCAGGTGGCCGGTCTCGGCGGCTTCCATGGCGATCTCGATGGTCTCGCGATCGCGCATTTCGCCGACCAGAATTACTTTTGGCGCCTGACGCAAGGCAGCCCGCAAAGCCTGGGCGAAGCTGTTGGTATCACTGTGCAACTCGCGCTGGTGAACGATGCAGTTCTGGTGGGGATGCAAAAATTCAATCGGGTCTTCGATGGTCAGAATGTGATACGACTGCTGCTTGTTGATGAGGTCGATGACGGCAGCGAGGGTTGAAGATTTTCCTGAACCGGTTGGCCCGGTGACCAGCACAATGCCATTGCGCAATCCTATGATCTGTTGCAGTTCGGCGGGCAGATGGAGTTCCTCGAAACTCGGCACCCGGCTGGGAATCACGCGCATGACAATGGCGCAGGTTCCGCGCTGCATGAATACGTTGACCCGGAAACGGGAGGAGCCGGGCAAGCTATAAGAGACGTCGCACGATCCATGATCTTTTAAATTGCCCAGCGCATGCTTGTTGTTGGCAATGAGCTCGGAGGCAATATGACGGGTGTCATCGGGGGTGAGGATTCGCACACCTACCGGGGCCAACTTGCCGTTCACTTCCACCATTGGCGGCTTGCCGGGCGAGAAGAATAAGTCGCTGATGCGGGGAGCGGTCTTGAGCATTGCGGCCAATAACGCGGCAGTGGAGAAGGGCGCCGCTGCTTGCGCCGGAGCTGCCGCTGCCGGAGAACCCGGCTGCGGGTGTTCAGTTTGGGGCGCGCGAGCCGGAGCGACGGCCGCGCTGCCGCTGCCTGCGGCACTCGCTGGAGTTGAATTGCTGCTAGAAACAATATTGGAAGATGACATGAACCCTCGAATGAACCGGCCTAGATTCTCTCAGAGTATGGCCGAAAATTCGGGTTACGAAGGTCATCCCGAATTGGCGCAGTTTCCTTTCGCCTAATGATCAGAAACTATCGGCAGGATCAAAGCCGACGGGTGCTCCGCGTCGTGATAGATGACGTTGGTTGCCGATCTAAACGGCTGACCGGAATTCATATTTTCGCCGGCCTTTAAATAACGATCGCGGCCAGTGTTCAGATTGCGGTCGAAGCGGGGGAAGTTGCTGCTGGAAATTTCCAGGCGCAGCACGTGGCCTTTTTTGAAGACGTTGCTGGTTGCCCAGACATCGATGTTGAGTTTGTAAACCTGGCCGGGGCTCATCAACGATGGCGTTTCCTGGGAGTCGCGATAGCTGGTCCGCAGAATTCCTTCGGTGAGATTTTGCGCGAAGCCATTGGGCCACACGTCAACCAGCTTGGCGGTGAAGTCGGTTTCCACGGCTGAAGACCTGGCATAGAGTTCGAGGGTCACGGGGCCGGTGACCTCCATATCTTGTGACATCGGCTGGGTTGAATAGACCAGAACGTCGTCGCGGGCCTCCACTGCGCGCTGGTCGCGCGCTCCGGGGGCCAAGTGTTGTGAGTCGCAACACAATGGTCCGCCGATCGTGGGCACAGGATTTGCTGGATCGTAAACATACTGATCGAATGGTTCTTTCGCAGGCGCTGTGGTTGAGAGGCTGCCAGTTCCGCTCTGTGAATTTGCTTTGTCCGCGGCGTGCAGAAAATATTTTGTGTTGCGTGCTCTGGCCAAAGGCCACTCATCTTCGTCGCGCCACTGGTTTGCACCCATGACGAAAATTCTCACTCGCTTGCCGGTTGCGAATTCGTTGTGCGCGTTTTGGAACAGGTATTCGTACCAGTGCAGAGTGATTTCGTCTTCGTCGATTTTCGAAGTGGCGCCGAAGTCCACATCTCCGATTTTGGGGCCGTTGCCGGCGTGACCACCGACAACAATCATCAACCGTTGCGCACGCCGGGCGTCTTCTGAGGCCGCGTGTGCCTTTAGCCCTTCATAGTTGCGCACGGTACCGCCAAGAAAAAGGTCATACCAGGCGGCAACGTGCAAGGCAGGAACATTGATGTCTGCGAAGTGGTCTTCGATGGAGATTGCCTTCCAGTAATCGTCGTAGTTGGGGTGCGCCAGCCAATCGAGATAGTAAGGCGCAAGCGAGGCGTTCGACGCAGGTTGAGAATGCTTATCGAAATTGAACAGCGGATAGTTGGAGAGAGGAAAGGTCGAGATTCCCTGCAACGCATTTGTATTGTCGGCGACCTCGCGATCAAAAGTATTTTGCGCGAGGCCCGATGTCCAGCTCTGGTCAAACCATTGCTCGAAGGCTCCGCCCTGGTAGACCCAGTTTGAGTGATAGTTGCTGGCGGTGACGACAGGGCAAATTCCGGCGAGATGCGGCGGATGGGTGATGGCCGCAAACATTTGCGTGGCTCCGACGTAAGATCCGCCGAACATGCCGACCTTGCCGTTGGAATAAGGAAGCGCGGCGGCCCACTCGACGGTGTCGTAGCCGTCATTGGGTTCGTTCTTAAACGTGTACCACTCGCCTGCCGAGGCGTAGCGGCCGCGGACATCCTCAAAAATTACGACGAACCCGTGCTGGGCAGCCTTTAGTCCGAAATCGAAACCGTCGTCTTTGTTGTAGGGCGTGCGCTGCAGGAGGACGGGAAACCTGCCGTCGGCGGTGGGGCGGTAGATGTCAGCGCGGAGAGTGATGCCGTCGCGCATTTTGACCGGTACGTTGTGCTCGAAGGTGACGGCGTATTGGTCCGCGGACTGAGCGAGAGAGACAAACAACAAGCCAATAACCGCAGGGAGAAAAACCACAGATCGATTTAACATGCGCATGTCCTTGCCAAGAGCGACTAGAGATATCAGAGAAAATCACCCACCGGACGACTGTTGAATCCACTGTGTAGTATACTGTTGGCCATGGAAATCGTCCAAATTGTTTTGGATAAAAGGCTTTTGCAGGCTGCCGATCAAGCCGCCCGCCGGACGAAGAAAAATCGCTCCGCCCTGGTGCGTGATGCCCTGCGCCAACATCTTCGGCGATTGGAAGTTCGCTCGATGGAAGAACGTGATCGCGCCGGATATTCGCGGCATCAACCCTCCCGCGACAAAGGCCCGGCGTGGGAAGCAGAGGCGGCATGGCCAGCCGAATAACCCGTGGCGACGTACGGCTCTACCGGTTTTCTTCGCCCGATAAGAAGCGGCCCGTAGTCGTACTTACGCGTAACAGCGCCGTCGGTTATTTATCAACCGTTACGGTCGCGCCAATTACTTCTACAATTCGAGGCGTGCCATCGGAGGCGGTTCTTGACGAGGACGATGGCATGAGAGCGCCTTGCGCTGTGAACCTGCATAATGCAATTACTGTTTCTCAGGAGCGACTGGGGCGAAGGGTCGCGCAGCTGAGGTCTTCACGAATGGACGACATCTGCGCCGCGCTAAGGTTTTCGTTGGGGTGCGATGATTGAATTGAGCGGCGCTCTGCACAATTCCGTTGCGGGAGTTCCAGCATAGAAATTTCCAAATGAAGCCTCAATAAATCTCTCGCTCCTGGAGTTTGATTTGAGCAAGATCCTGAATCATTGCTAAGCCAATCTCTCTGATCGGGCCATCTTTTGGCGACCATCGGTCCACAATTTTGTAATTACCATTGCGGATGGCTTCGACTACCCACTCGGCTCCGTCTGCGTGATAGGTATTTGGTGCAACCGGTTCGCGTGTCGGCAGCTTCCAGTAATCGTCACGGTCAACTTGGGCCATAAAAACAGCCACTGCATTTTTAGAGAGAACGGTAGATTGCTGGGTCGCAACTGTCTCCGGCTGGTCAGGCACAAGTGGGGTGCCAGTTTTGGCGATTAAAATGCCGCTCCCATCCGCTTGTACTGTAAGACGAACAACCAGGGTGGGATGGAATGATCGCATCCAAAGAAACCGATACACCTCGCCCGCTTCGTGCGTTTTGGAAAGTTTCCATAGCGAAGGCTCTTGAAACGCTTTTAGCCGGGCGGAATACCACTCAGAAGCATTCTGGTTTAGCTTGTCATCCTTGTCGAAAGCATGCTCAGGGAAATATTGTTGTCCGAAACTAATTCCACAAAGAAGAAGGAAGACAACCAACAACAGGCGGGCTTTCATCTTGCACTCCTTGATTGCTTACAGGGCGGGGCTGCGGACGGAAATCAGATGCAAAACTCTCGAACGGAACTCCTCCGCTCTCATGTCTTCCGTCTTCTCTTTCCCGCGGGTGCGCACATTCACTTTGCCGGCTTCGGCTTCTTTGTCGCCGACGACCAGCATGAACGGGACTTTTTGCAACGCGTGTTCGCGGATTTTGGCATTCATCTTTTCGTTGCGAGCGTCGACTTCGACGCGAATGCTGATTTCTCCCATCGCGGAGCTTCGCTCCGCATCAGCATCTTCACCTCGCAGCATCGCAGCGACCTTGTTCGCATACTCGACATGGCGCTCGGCGATCGGGATCACCACCACCTGCACCGGCGAGAGCCACACCGGGAACGCTCCTGCGTAGTGCTCGATCAGCACGCCGAAGAAGCGCTCGATTGATCCATACAGTGCGCGATGCACCATGACCGGCTGCTTGCGGGTGCCGTCTTCGGCGACGTATTCGAGGCCGAAGCGCGCCGGGAGGTTGAAGTCGAACTGCACGGTTGAAAGCTGCCACAGGCGGCCGATGGCGTCGACTAACTTGATATCGATTTTGGGGCCGTAGAAGGCGGCTTCGCCGGGAATGGTCTTGTATTCAATTCCCAACCGCTTGAGAACTTTTTCGAGCGATGACGTCGCCAGGTTCCACTGGTCTTCCGATCCCACGAAGTTCTTCTTGTCGTCTGGGTTCCAGGTGGAGAGCTCGGTCACGAATTTGTCGAAGCCGAAGTCGTGCAGGGTATCTTTCGCAAACTCGACGCAGGCGGCGATTTCATCTTCAATCTGCTCGGGCGTGCAGAAAATGTGCGCGTCGTCCTGGGTAAATCCGCGAACCCGCAGCAGGCCGTGCATCACGCCCGAGCGCTCGTAGCGGTACACCGTGCCCAGCTCACCCAGGCGCACTGGCAGATCGCGATACGACTTCAGCGAGTCCTTATATATAAGAATGTGGCCGGGGCAATTCATCGGCTTCAGGCGATACTCGGCGTCGTCGAGCTCCATCACGTCAAACATGTTCTGCGAGTAGTAGCCCTCATGCCCCGAGGTCTGCCAAAGCTGCTTGCGCATGACGTGCGGCGTATAGACCAGCGAGTATCCACGCTTGAGGTACTGGTTGCGCATCCAGTCCTCCATCTCTTTGCGGATGATGCCGCCCTTGGGATGCCAGAAAATCAGGCCGGGTCCGGCGAGCTCCTGAATCGAAAACAGGTCGAGCTGCTTGCCGAGTACGCGATGGTCGCGCTTCTTGGCTTCTTCAATCTGGTTCAGATATGCGTCGAGATCTTTTTTCGAAAAGAACGACGTGCCGTAAATACGCTGGAGCTGCGGGTTTTTTTCGTCGCCGAGCCAGTACGCGCCGGCGATGTTCAGCAGCTTGAACGCTTTAATTTTGCCGGTCGAAGGAATGTGCGGGCCGCGGCAGAAGTCGAGAAACTTGCCGGTCTTGTAAATCGAAATTTTTTCATCGGGCTGGGTGAACTGCTCGATGAAGTGGCACTTCATGAAGTCGCCTTCACTCTTGAAGCGCTCTAAGCCTTCATCGCGAGGCAGAAATTCGCGCGCGTAGGGCAGATTCTGCTGCACCAGCTCCTGCATTTTCTTTTCGATTTTCTCGAGGTCGTCGGGCGTGAACGGAGTCGGACGATAGAAGTCGTAAAAGAATCCGCTCTCGGTCGCGGGGCCGTGGCCGAGCTTGGTCTCGGGAAAAAGCTCGAGCACCGCAGCGGCCAGCAAATGCGCGGACGAATGGCGATAGACGCCGAGGGCTTCGGGATCTTTGTCGGTGAGGATGCGGAGCGGCGTGTCCTTTTCGAGAGGACGGGTGAGATCAATGAGATCGCCATTCGATTTTGCTGCAATCGCCGCATCAGCCAGCCGCGGACTGATGGACTTGGCAACGTCGAGCGCCGTCGTTCCCTTCGGCATTTCCTTCTCGCTCCCGTCGGGGAGCTTGATGTGAATGTTGTCTGACATGGAAGGTTCAGTTTATCGGACACGGGAAAGGTGGAGCAAACGGGCAGAGGTGTGTGGGCCGCGATTGTGATCTTTGCCGTCGCCAGCCGGAGGCCTGTCATCCTGAGCCGCGGAGTCGAAGGATCGCTGCACTGTTCGCATCGTCGCGAACGCATAGAGGTGTTCTCACAATGTAGGTTGTGCGGGGAGAATTCCTTCCAGCGGCATTGCTGACTACAAACAAACGCGGGGTCCTTCGACTGCGTTGTCGCTCGCGAAGCGAGCGACAACTTCGCTCAGGATGACAGAGTTGGGGAATCCGGAGAACGCGGCCATGAATGGCAGCTCTTTCACCCGACAGACTCATGCGTGTCATCCTGAGCGGAGTGGCTGCATCGGGGAGCGGAGCAGTTGCGGAGTCGCAACTGGGTCCTAAAATCAAAAGCCCCGGTAGTCATCCGGGGCTGGATATTGCCAGTTGGGTACACTGTCTATCAGGCCTCATTATAACAAACGCAATTCAAATTTAGTCGAGTGATAGCACGGAGGGCGACGGACTCGAACCGTAGTGGCTGACTAGGCCACTCGACTGTTTGATAGACAGTGTCCAGTACCCACTGGCAACGCCCTCCCAAACACGTGTCCATCGCCGTGAATTGTTCAATTTAGCGCTCATGCGCGCAAGCCCACGAAAGTAGGTAATTCCAGTTCCCGAATTGGGTCTTGTCGGGCTGAAGCCCGCTTCCCATTACACCGACGGAACGCGGCCATAAATGGCCGCTCTCCCACCTGATAGACCCAGGTCTGTCACCCTGAGCCGCGGAGTCGAAGGATCGCTGCACTGTTCGCATCGCCGCGAACGCATAGAGGTGTTCTCACGATTTCGGTTGTGCGGGGAGAATTCCTTCCAGCGGCATTGCTGACTACAAACAAACACGGGGTGCTTCGACTGCGTTGTCGCTCGCAAAGCGAGCGACAACTTCGCTCAGGATGACAGAGTGGAATCCCGAGAACGCGGCCATGAATGGCCGCTCTTCCACCTGATAGACCCAGGTCTGTCACCCTGAGCCGCGGAGTCGAAGGACCGCTGCACTGTTCGCATCGTCGCGAACGCATAGAGGTGTTCTCACGATTTCGGTTGTGCGGGGAGAATCCCCTCCAGCGGCATTGCTGACTACAAACAAACACGGGGTCCTTCGACTGCGTTGTCGCTCGCGAAGCGAGCGACAACTTCGCTCAGGATGACAGGGTTGGGGGAATCCGGAAAGGCTTTCGCCTCTTCAATAAGAGATTTCGACAGAGAAAGAGCACATGCCTTACAATCATCGCGATTTCGCTTAACCGGGACCTTACAGTCGATACAGCCGTTTCGAGACGCGGCCACGCTGAACCGAAACATAGCTTGATTCTGACTCATTCCATAAGGAGGAAAACTGACGTGAGAGCGATGTCGAATCTCTGGACGAAGCGAGCTTTCGCGGGGTCAACTCATTTTCGTTTGGCAGTCGCTGGGTTTGCATTGGTGGCTGGGCTTGCATTGCCGGCGCTGGCGCAAAACGACCGGATGACGCCCATCCCCACGCCTGCGCAGCCCAACGCGATCGAACTCGGCACCGGCCCGCTGCCCGGTGCAACCAACCCGGAGGCCTGGCATAGCCAGTACGGCAGCCAGTTCGCGCGCAACGTGACGATTGCGACACTGACACCCTATCTTCCGGATCCCGCCAAGGCAAGCGGCGCTGCCGTTGTCGTCGCGCCCGGCGGCGGTTTCCTCACTTTGTCCATGGAAAATGAAGGCTCGAACGTCGCCCGCGCGCTGGCGGAAAAGGGTGTCGCCGCGTTTGTCCTCAAGTATCGCTTGCACCAGACACCGGCCGACATGCCAGCGTTCGAAAAATCCATGCGAGACATGTTTTCAGGTAAAACGCCGCCGCCGCGCCCCGACCCCAATAAGCCGTTCGCTGGTCTTGCCCCTCAGATCGCCGATGCCCGCGCAGCATTTGCCCTTATCCGGAAGCGGTCAGGCGAGTGGCATGTCGATCCTGACCGGATCGGCATGGTTGGCTTTTCCGCCGGCGCGGCGCTGACAATGGCAACTACACTTGCCGGCGAGGACGCGAAGCCCGCCTTCATCGGCATCATCTACGGTCCTCTAGCGCCGGTCACGGTGCCAGCCGACGCGCCGCCACTGTTCATCGCCTTGGCTGCCGACGATCCTTTTTTCGGGAACAGCGGCTACGGGCTCATCGATAGCTGGAAGGCCGCGAAGCGCCCCGTCGAATTCCATCTTTATGAACAGGGTGGGCATGGCTTCGGGATGTACCCGAAGGAAACTACCAGCACCGGTTGGTTCGATGCCTTTGTGCGCTGGCTCACGATGCATGGCATGGTGAAGCCGGCAGGATCAGGAAGCAGCGGTGCTGCTACCTCTCACTGATATGAGAGCTCGCGCGAACGCGTATGAATGCAGCGATCTGTAGAGCGATGAGACTTCTCGCGATTGATTCCATCCGCGCTAGTGGGTATGTGCAATTCTAATTGGAATTGGTCGGGCTGAAGCCCGCTTCGCCACCATCGCCAGAACGCGGCCATGAATGGCCGCTCTTCCACTTAATGGGTCCACGCCTGTCATTCTGAGCGGTGAGAATTCCCTTCAGCGGCATTGCTGGCGACATCACACACGGGGTCCTTCGACTGCGTTGTCGCTCGCTTGGCGAGCGACCACTTCGCTCAGGATGACAGGGTTGGGGAATGCGGAGAATGCGGCCATGAATGGCCGCTCTTCCACTTAATGGGTCCACGCCTGTCATTCTGAGCGGTGAGAATTCCCTTCAGCGACGTTGCTGGTGACATCGCACACGGGGTCCTTCGACTGTCATTCTGAGCGGTGAGAATTCCCTTCAGCGGCATTGCTGGCGACATCACACACGGGGTCCTTCGACTGCGTGGTCGCTCGCTTGGCGAGCGACCACTTCGCTCAGGATGACACAGTTGGGGAATGCGGAGAACGCGGCCATGCATGGCCGCTCTTTCACCGGTCAGACCCCATTGCAACAATAAATAAGCTGAATTCCTGAATGAGGGTTATAATCCCTGCGTTGTCTGCCGGGGAATCGCGGTTGGCAACGGCTTGTCTTCGCGTTTACTTGCTCGCACTCCATTTCCTGGCCGGTTTTAAAGCGGGTCCGAGCGATCTTCTGCCCGAATGCTCGAATAATAAAGAGGTGCGCCATGGGTTGTCTGCCGGCGGAATGCAGAGTCTTCGTCCGCAATTTGGTGGTCGCGGTTGGTGTTTGTACCGCAATTTTCCCTCTACCAGCAATTTCCGCAACCGAGAACTCTCCCGGCGTTTCCGCTAATGAAAATCGGAAAGCTGCCGGCGAACTGGCGGGCGGTGTTTTGACTTTACATCTCGAACTGAGGCAGGGCATGTGGCATCCGCAAGCGGAGGGCGGCGAGGCGATCAAGGTCGATTCGTTTGGCGAGCAAGGGCATGAACTGGAGACGCCCGGGCCGCTGATCCGAGTTCCGCAAGGCACCCAGGTGCGGGTTTCCGTCCGAAACTTCTTGTCCAAAACCGCGTTTGTTTATGGCCTGCACCAGCGTCCGGGAAAAGCAGATGATGCGCTGGAAGTGGCCGCCGGCGAAACCAAAGAAACGACATTCACCGCAGGGGCGCCGGGAAGCTACTTCTATTGGGCCTCGACCACGAAGGGGCCGATTTATGCGCGCGCTGGAGAGGAAGGGACGATGTCAGGAGCGTTCATCGTGGACGCTCCGGGAGCAGACAGCAGCGATCGAATTTTCGTCATCGGCGAATGGTTCAAAGAACTCTTTCGACCTGGATTTGAAGGCACTCTCTCGATCAATGGAAAGTCATGGCCGGCGACCGAGCGCCTGAAGGCGCAGATCGGAAGTGCTGAACACTGGCGCATTCTGAACGCTACTGCGCTTGAGCATCCCATGCACCTGCACGGCTTCTTCTTCGATGTAGATGCGACCAGCGACGGGGAGAATGAGAAGCATCTCGGCGATGGCGAGAAGCTGAAGTCGGTGACTTATCTGGTCGAGCCCGGCGAAACGTTTGATATGACATGGGTGCCGGAACGAGCCGGTAATTGGGTCTTCCACTGCCACATCCTCGATCACATGATGAGCGACTACAAGTCGCCGCTGCTTTATGGCCCGGGTGGCCCGCCGGCGGACAAGAAATACGACCCGCACAAGGGCATGGCTATGGACAGCGGCATGGGCATGGGCGACCTGGTGATGGGAATAACCGTCACCGACCCTAACCCGCAGGCAAAACCGGCGAAGGATTCGGCGCCAGCAGTTGTCGCCAAGAAAGATCTATACGTTCGAGAGAGACTGGCGAGCGCGTTTGTGCCTGCAGGGCCCGGATTTTATCTGGAAGGAGTAAGCAAGCAGGTGGAGGGCGCTGGCCCGCCTCTGGTAATTACACGCGGTGAGCGAACGGCAATCACAGTTCACAATGAACTCAAGGAAGCGACAGCCATCCATTGGCATGGGCTGGAGATCGAGAGTTATTACGACGGAGTTCCCGGCTGGGACGGCACTGTGCAGCGGACGACACCCTACATTGCGCCGGGAAAGACTTTCGTCGCGTACATGACGCCGCCGCGTGCGGGCACGTTCATTTATCACACCCATTGGAATGATGTGACGCAGCTTACCAGCGGAATGTATGGCGCGTTGTTAGTGCTGGATCCGGGGAAGAAATATGATCCGGCAACCGACAAAGTTTTCGTGCTGGGTCGCGGCGGATTGAATGAAATGAAAGATCCGATGATGATCAACGGCAGCCCCCAACCGGGGCTGATGGTGGTGTTGCCGGGGAAAACTTACCGTTTGAGGCTTGTCAATATGACGCCAAGCGATATAAGTACGATTTCTTTGGTGAGTGAAGGCAAGCCGGCGAAATGGCGCGCGGTTGCGAAAGACGGAGCGGATTTGCCGCCTCAACAAGCGACGGTGCGCGACGCGGAGCAAAAGATCGGTGTCGGCGAAACCTACGATTTCGAATTCACGCCCACGCACCCAGGCGACTACAAGTTGAGATTCAGCTCGGATATCGGGACGGAAGTTACGCAGTGGATCGCGGTGGTGCCCTCCGAATCGCCGTTCAGCGTCTTTGCCGCGGATCGGTAAGCGACCAGGCTTATCTCATATCCGATGGTTGCGTGAGCTCCTTCATTCCCACAACCGCTCTGTCATCCGAGCGCGGTGGCTGCTTTGCGAAGCGAAGCAGATGTGGAGTCGGATCGAGGCATTCTCACGATTCCGATTGCGCGGGAAGAATTCCCTGCAGCGGCATTGCTGGCGACAACAAACACGGGGTCCTTCGACTGCGTTGTCGCTCGCTTGGCGAGCGACAACTTCGCTCAGGATGACAGAGTTGGAGCGGATTGCGACTAAGTTCAGAGGTTGGATTTCAAGATGACAGGGTTGGAAGCGGATTGCGACTAGTTCAAAGGGTGAACTTCAAGTGGAACTTGCGTTCCTCGAAGCTTGCCTCTTTACTTAGCGCTCTGTGTAGGGTTCCGCGCGGGCGTGGGTAGTCTGAACGATTTGCGCGGCAGCTGGGTGTAAGTTTCTGCGAATTCTTTTACCTCGAGAAACTGATTGGTTTCGACGTTGTGGAAGTTTTGTCGCGTGTTGCTGGTGGGCCACCAGATTTCGAGGTCCGCAATGCGGGCAGATTTTCCTAATCCGATGTGCTGTTGCAAGGGAGAGGCGCCGAAAGATCCGCCACTGCCGACGGTGCGGTAAATGGACCGGGTTCCCTGCCCCTGATTCTCTACTGTAACTTTGATGCGGGCGCCGATGGCTGAGCGATTGGTCTTCACGCCGATCAACTTCAGCGTGATCCAGTTGTTCTGGTTTCCTGGGTTTTCAAATAGCCGAAGGGCGTGGCTGTCGCCGGGAACGGCGCCGCCGACGACTGTAACTATATCCTCCTCGCCGCGGTTCGCCAGATCGGCGAAGGAGACGCCGTGTCCCTTGTGCAATTCACCGGTGCCTGAAGATTGAGTTATGTCGGCGAAATATTTTCCGTCGTGGTTACGCAGCAGGACGTAGGGAGTTAACCCGCCATAACTGGGATTGCCATTGCCGAGATAAATATCCAGAAAGCCGTCGTTATCTACATCGCCAAAATTGGCGCCCATGGGCATAAAAACCTTGTCGAGATCGGCCTCCGCACTCACGTCGCGGAAGGTGCCGTTGCCCATATTCTTGTACAGCTTCATGCCGGTGGCATTTTGCGGCAGGCCGAGATAGTTGCGCACAACTTCATCGACGGATGAATAGTAGCTGGTGAGAAAAAGATCGGGCCAGCCGTCGTTGTCATAGTCAAAAAACCAACTGGCAAATCCGCGGTTGGGCTGCTGCACTCCCGCCGGCTGCGCTACTTCAGTGAATGTATTGTCGTGGTTGTTGTGATAAAGGAAATTTGGTCCGGTCAAGTTGGATACAAATAAGTCAGGCCAGCCGTCGTTATCGTAGTCAGCTGCAATCACCGACTTGCTGAAAGCAATTCGGTCGACTCCAGCTGAATGGGCGACATCCTGGAAGGTGCCGTCGCCCTTATTCAAAAAGAGCTGGGCGGGGCCGTTTTCATTGGCTACAAACAAGTCGAGCAAGCCGTCGTTGTTTATATCAACCCACACCGCACTCTGAGTGCTGGTTGCTGGAACGGCAAGGCCGGCGGCAGCCGTAACATCGGTAAACGTGCCGTCGCAGTTGTTGCGAAGCAGCGACTTGCGTTGCGGCAGCTCCCAGCCGCCGCGCAAAACCAGAATGTCAGTGCAGCCATCATTGTTGTAATCGGCTTGAATCATATTCAATCCGCCGAGTTGATCGTCGAGGCCTGCCTGAGCGGCGCGGTCGGTAAAAGTTCCATCTGCATTGTTATGGAAAAAATGCATGGGGGAGCAGCTACCCCAGCCCGAGGTTACTACGTCGAGATTTCCGGTATTCTCGAAGTCGTCAACGATTACTCCGCCGGCCATGCTGAACGAATTGAGCCCAGCCTGCGGCGCGACGTCAACGAAACGACCGATATCCTCGTGCGAAGCAAAGACCGAGGGCGGAATTAAATATTGTTTTGGCACTTTATCCGGATACATGGCCAGGGTCATGTAGGCCAGATTCAGCAGCCACTCCGCTTCCAGCTCGTCGGGTTTGTGCTGCAAGTATTTCTCGAAGTAATCCACCGCTTTCAGCGAATCGTCGCGATTCTGAAAGGCGTCCGCGGAAACCATGGGGAAGATGCATTTGTTGCCGGGAGAGCTATAGACGCCGTTTTCCATTTCCGATTTATGCAGGTAAGCGATGCCGAGGAGTTCCTGCAGCTTAGCCGCCAACTCGGGAAAATGGATTTCGGCAAGTTGGTAGCTTTTCAGATAATTTCCGACGGCGTTACTCATATTTCCGTCGTAGGCATCGAGCTCTGCGAGCGAGAGATAAGTTTTGAGTTGGTCCAGCGGCGGCGGGGGAACGCGCACCAGCGATGCGCCGGATAGATAACTTTCCAGCGAGCGCCTCTGGGCCAGCAGCGACTGAGTTCGCAACCGGCAAATCATCCGCGGATCCTGGTTCCAGCCAGCCGGCTTCGGAGACGAGGACAGCACTTCCTCTGCTTCGACTATCCCGCTTACATTTGTCGTGTACTTGACACTGGCTGTTGCCGCAGTCGGATCCCGTCCGGTGTAGTTCGTGATTGGACGTTCCGTGGTTGTCTCAGGTATCGATTCGAGAATTACGTAGCCTGAGGGACTTTCGATTACCTCAGTGAATTGGCCGGGGGCCAACTTCTCGGCGGCGCTTCGCAACTCCGGGCGCAAAGTTGCGAATGCGATTTTGCCCAGATACCCGCCGTCTTTCCCGGTGGGATCGACAGAGTCGGCCTTCGCCAACAGCGCGAAATCTGCTCCATGCGCAAGCTGATCGCGCAAAGCTTCAGCCTGCGCGCGGGTGGTGACCACAATGACTCGCAGCGTCACTTCAGTAGCGGGGGCGGGCTTGGCAGCCGCGGAGTTCGTCGAACTATCTGACGTTTGCCAAGGGACGTGTTGGGACTGGATGCGAGCGGGAAATGAAATAGCAACCGCGACGAAAGCAGCCCAAAACCAAGCTGAGGAAGACAAGCTTTGTGCTCCGCTCCAGAAATTTCCCGTCGTTGTTTGCAGCAAATATTGCGATCGGGTATCGGACGCGCTCAAATGATATCAGCGGTGAAGCCTCCCAGATTTCAGTTTTGTGGAGGGAGACCCTGGCTGCGCACTGCGGACTTTGCGGTTACTGTTGGGGCATGCAGAAACAGAGATTGTTGCCGTCAGGATCGGTTACCGCAAACTCACGCAGTCCCCAGGTCTGATTAACTGGGGCAGTGTAGATTGGAGAGTCAGGGCGGCGTGTGGTATCCAAACCGCGGGCGCGGAAAGTCCGGTAGCGTTCGTCGACATCGTCGACAAATACCCGGTTGACCGAGCCAAAAACGCCGTCTCCTGAATGACGTGAGAGCTGCAGCTCAGCCCCGTCGCGAACCAGGTCAACGACGCCGTTGGCCGCCTCACGGTCTTCATATCCGGGCCACTTGCGCTCGAAGTCGAGAACCTCGGTATAGAAATGTAATGACCTTTGCAGATCGCTTGACTTGATTACAGGGACGATCTTCATCACGCCTCCCAGATTGGAAAAAGAAACAGGGGTGCCCGAAGCTGCACGCTACGAATGGTGGATTTCCAGCCACGCTAATGATAGGGTATGCGAGCGTTTAATTCCCCTGCAGGAGGAAGCTGCCTTATGTCTTTGAGAAAATATTTTGCCGGCGTGATTGTATTGGCTGCGCTCACATCCACGTCGTTCGCGGTACCACAAGATACGAATGAAAGCGCTAAGCAGGACACCAAAGATGCCGGCCATGACACCAAGATGGCGGCCAAACATGCCGGCCAGGCCACCAAGAAGACCACCAAGAAAAGTGCGCATCAAGTGAAGAAGACGAGCAAGAGCGCGGCGCACAAGACTGCTGCCAAGACCAAGCAGGGTTCGCAGAAGGTCGAGGACAAAACTACACCGTCCAATTAAGGCAGTGGCAATCGCCTCCAGTCAGAAAAGCCCCAATCCTGTCGCTATGCGGGACGTGGGGCTTTTGCCTTTGAAGCGAAATCGGTAAAGATAAAGACCTTGAGCGCGCTAAATTGCGGTGGGCAAGGCGAGCGCTCATAGCCATCGCGGAAGGGCAGAAAAAAATTGTAAGCTGGAGCATCCGTTTTTGGATTAGTGCTCGGAGGAAACTGAATTGAAAACTCGAGTGACCGTGCTTCTGGTTGGATTCTGCACATGGACTTTTCTTTTCGCCCCGTCTTCTTCAGCCCAACTAATTACCTTTACCAAACGGGATTTGATCGACTACACCGCGCAAAATCCATTCAGCCGATTTGCGGATGGCAGGCCAAAGGTGCCCGATGAATTGATTGAACGGGCGCGAGAACTGTCTTCCGAAGAAGTATGGGAAGTGTTGCAGCAGAAACATTTCAACAACCAATATGCGGATGGCTTTCAGGTGCTGCATCCAGGCAAAACCATGGTGGGGCGGGCATTCACTGTCCAGTTCATGCCCATGCGTAAGGACGTTGACGGGGTTGCGGAAGCGAAGGCGAAAGAGAGTGGAATTGGGCGACTGGAGAATCAGACCGCCATCGATATGCTGCAACCCGGCGATGTGCTGGTAGTAGACCTTTACGGCAAGAAGGTTGACGGCACCATAGTCGGAGATAATCTTTTTTACTACGTCATGGAGGCCACGCATAGCGGAGGGTTGGTGGTGGACGGCAGCGTGCGCGACCTGGATGGAATTGCGGAGATCGACATGCCGGCGTATTTTCGCTCAGTCGATCCCACCCCGATTGACAATGTGATGATGACCGGAATTAATGTGCCTATTCGCATCGGGAATGCGACGGTGATGCCCGGTGACCTGGTGGTCGGCGACCGCGAAGGAGTGTACTTTGTGCCTCCGCAGTTCGTGCAGGAAGTGCTGGACCAGGCCGATGAGACTCACATTCATGACGAATGGACGAAGAAGAAGTTCGCCGAGGGCAAATACAAATCGAGTGAAATTTACAGCACACCTAAGGATCCGAAGTTGCGTCAGGAATATCAGGAGTACTTGAAAAAAAGGCTTGAGGAATTACGCCGGGAACGTGCAGAGAAAAAAACGAACGTGCCCTGATACGAACCTGGCTGCGGATGCGTAAGAGCCTAAAATACTCCAGTGCTGGCGCATACCATCCCATTTTCGGCTGATTGCGAGGATGAATTTTTCGACCAGTTCCCCGCCGCGCCCGCAGTTTTCCTGCTGCGCGGCGATGGCGAACCCTACGTCAGCAAAACTGCGAACCTGCGAAGACGATTGCAGCGGTTGTTATGCCGACCCGCCGAACATAGTAAGCGGCTGAACCTTCGCGAGCGAGTACGCGAAATTAGGTTCACGCAGACGGGATCGGATTTCGAATCCCAGTTCTTGCTTTACCGGTTGCTGCGGGAAAATTTTCCCAAGACTTATGCCGCACGGCTGCGCCTGCGTCCGGCGGCGCTGGTGAAGTTGCACCTGGAGAATGAATATCCGCGAGCATCGGTGACGACACGGCTAGGAAAGGTATTACAGACCGAGCCGGGGGTTGCCGTGCGGACCGACAGCCAGGGGCGGCCGTCCGCAAACGACCAGAATCTCTACTATGGACCGTTTCCCTCCCGGGTGATGGCCGAGAAATTCTGTAGCGATGCGCTGGATTTTTTCAAGATGCGGCGCTGCGTCGATGACCTTCATCCCGACCCATCGTTTCCGGGATGCGTTTACTCCGAAATGAAGATGTGCCTTGCGCCCTGCTACAAGGGGTGCAGTGACGAAGAATATCGCGACGAAGTGGAACGGGTGCGGGCCTTCTTTGACACGGGTGGTGAGTCGCTGTCGCGCGAACTGGAGACCGCAAAGACAGCGCGCGTCCGAAGAACTGGCGTTTGAAGAGGCGGCCGCGATTCATAGCAAGATGCAAAAACTCAAACACTTGCAGTCACAACTGCCTGAAATCGTGCAGCCGATCGAGCGCCTGCGGACGATCATGGTTCAGGCGAGCGCGGAGCCGGATCGAGTCGAGCTTTTTCAATTCTGCAGAGCCAGCTTCACCGGCCCGATTTCATTCGTCATTGAACAGGGCGGCGAGCCGCAATCGATGGAATCGCGGTTGCAGGCCACGCTTCAAGGAGTTACTGCGCATCAGGCACATTCGACGGCGGAGTGCAGCGAGCATCTCGCGATTCTGAAGCGCTGGTATTACCGGTCGCACCGCGCAGGGGAGATTTTCTTTGCCGATGAAAAGGGTGAGTGGCCTTGGCGGCGCATGGTGCGCGGGATAGGGCGTGTGTATGCTGGAGAAAAAACCCCAGAGCAGACAATATTTTCTGTGACGCAAGTGGCGGAGCCGCCATCCTAAACGGAGATTTTCGGTGACTTAAGCCGTACCCAGAAAGCTTTTGGCCGAAAAGCAGAAGATCGCCAGAAGAAAGGCAGCGGATGATTTTTCCGACATACGCTACGCGCACGCTATGAACACAGACCAATCTCTTCGCAAGCATCTGATTGAACTTCTCGAGGGCGGGCACGCTCACGCCAAGTTCGACGACGTGGTGGCGGATTTTCCCTCGCGATTGTATGGCGAGGTACCCAAGGGGCTGGAGCATTCCGCGTGGATGCTGATCGAGCACATGCGCATTACACAGCAGGACATTCTGGATTTCAGCCGCAACGCTCACTACAAGTCGTTGAAATGGCCGGACGCATACTGGCCGAAGAAACCGACTCCACCCAGCCCGGACGCGTGGGAAGCGACCGTGAAGTCGTTCCGTGAAGACTTGAATACTTTGAAAAAGATGGTCCAAGATCCGAAGACTGATCTGTTCGCTAACATCGAATGGGGAGATGGGCAAACGATTTTGCGCGAAACTATGCTGGCTGCCGACCACAATGCTCATCACCTGGGGCAGTTGATCGATGTGCGGAGGTTGCTGGGGATTTGGAAGTAGCAGTGCTGTGTGCGTGGTGGCGCCAAAAGCTAAAAGCAATAACCACGAAGGACACTAAGGTCCACTAAGGAAATCCTAATTTATCCGGCCATTTTCAGAATGGAAGTTTCCGGGCGTTTGCGAAAGACTACTCGCAGGTCTTTTCTCCAGCGCTCGTCGATCCCCAGCAGCACCCAGTCAATTTCTGGCGAAACATAGCGCAACAATGTATCGGTCATGGGATGTACTCGCAATGCGGGCGCGACCATTATCAATCGCGGCGGTTGGGGCGAGAGTTCACGTCCTGCAAAGTAACCGAATTTCTGAAATTCGCCGCGGGCATGATGCCAAGCAACTCGCGACCAGTAGTCGATGCCCTGCAAAGGCAGGTGAATATCTTCATCAGCCTTTAATTCGATGACCACGAGGCGGCCTTCGCGGTCCACTACCAGCACGTCAATCATGGCGCGGTCCAAGGCAGAAAAAGCGGGAACCTGGGAATAACACCAGCGGGGATCGAGCTGGTCATCGAGCGCGCATATATTTTTGACTACCAGCGACTCGAGCCAGCGCTCAGGATGCAGCCGCCACCAACGGCTCTCGCTGGGACCCTCGGGATGGCGGACTTCGCCAATGCTGCGGACCAGCCGCTCCAATTGCGGAAAATTATCGCCATCGAGCACTCGTTCGCCGGCGCCGGTTCCGAAGACGATTTCAGGCTCGCCAAGAAAGTTCCAGGCTTGCCGGAGAGACGGGCCCGAGCAAATTCCAATCCGTGACACCGGAAGGAAATGTCGGCGGGGGAAACAATTCCGACTTCCACCTCCGGCATGAGAGCCTTAATGAGCGCGACCGGCGCGGCGAAGCGGGCGTGAACGCCGGCCGGGTCGTGAGCATGCACCAGGCGGGTAGAAATATTTCCGAGATCGGAAAGTTCCATCTGCTTGACTTCTTCGTTCCGCTCCTCGAGTTCATAAAGCTGCCATTTGGCCGCGAACCGGTTCAGATGGGACATGCGCTCACGCACCAGCGCCGAGCAGCCATCGGGCACGAATAGCTTCAGGCCTTCGACCACCAACTTGCCGGCATGGGTTGCGCGGCAAAGATCAAGCCATAGAATCCCGAAGGTGAGTGCGGCATCGATGGATGACTGCAGCTCCTGGCGATTCACGCCGAAGCACCGCAAAACCGGACAGGCCATGACGCAGAAAGCCGCGCGTGTAGACCGGTCCAAAAGATTTTTCCAGGTCCATTGAGCTGCTGATCTGGGTGAGGGTGAGTTGCGGAAATTGCCTTCGCAGAACCTTTTCAAGCGTACGCTGGTAAGAGATGCGGGCAGCCCGCTTAGAGGAAGTGGTGCGGGCGTCACGCTCGCGACAAATATCAAGTTTGGTGGGACGAGCTTGCCCCATTCGCTGCACGGTGAGACGCAGGGTCTCGCCTTTCGCTTCGACATCCAAAACCCGGCGAACGACGTTTCGTTCCGGCGACCAGAGGTGCAACAAGCATTTATTGCTTTGGCCGGAGATCGAGTATTTCGCCTGGCCCAGGTCAAATACCACCGAGCCGTCTTCGATGACGACGGCGTTGGCACTGCCGGAGAGGAATCCTTCAAGCGTGCTGGAAAGGGTCTGTGAGGTCATGCGGGCCAGTCTGGCAGGAAACTGAAGCCGCGTCTGTGATGAATGAACATCGTTTGAATACTTTTCATGAGGAAGGATTTGGCTGGCGGGCTGAACACTGGCATTTTCGGCTCGAATCAGCGTTTCCTGAGAAGGTACTGCCGGCGCCGACTGAGGCCCGCACCGTGTGGGATAATCAAATCAACGGGTTTCTTGATTCGGAGTCCCTTCCTGGCGAGAGGTCATCCAATAAGCGTGGACAATAATCATTTCTTTTTTCAGCATTACGGACTCAGCGACCGTGACCTGGAGCATTATCTGGCGGCGGCGCTTTCGGCAGGCGGCGACTATGCCGACCTTTATTTTGAATATCTTTCGTCGACTTCGCTGAGCGTGGATGAGTCGATGGTGAAGTCGGCGTCGCAGGGAATCTCGGCGGGTTGCGGCGTTCGCGTGATTTCCGGCGAGCGCACGGGCTACGCCTACACCGACGATCTTTCTTCGTCGACGCATTCTGCACGCGGCGCGGACCGCGGCATTGATCGCCAAAGGTCCCGCCAAAACGCCCAGCGCGGGATTTCAGCAAAAGCGCGGCGCGCAGTCTGTATCCAGTGACTTTGCCTTCGGTGGATGCCGAAATTACCGCCAAAGTGGAACTGGTGATGCGGGCGGACAAGGCGGCGCGAGCGTATGATCCGCGAATTAAGGAAGTTCGCGCCAGCTACGCCGACGAGTTGCGCACCATTCTGGTGGTCGGATCGGACGGAACGTTTGCCGAGGATTCGCAGCCGCTGGCGCGCATGAATGTTTCCTGCATCGCCAAGACGGAGACCAATTCCGCGCGTGGCAGCTCGGGCGGCGGCGGACGCGTGGCCCTGGATTTCTTCTTCGGAGAGAAGACGCCGGAGTATTTTGCGAAAGAAGCGGCGCGGCAGTCGATTCTGCAACTCGATGCGCGCGAGGCTCCCGCCGGCGATATGGAAGTTGTGCTCGGCCCGGGCTGGCCGGGAGTGCTGATTCATGAGGCGGTGGGACACGGGCTGGAAGCCGATTTCAATCGCAAGCAGACTTCGGCGTTTGCCGGGCTTGATCGGCAAGCGCGTGGCCAGCGAAAAGTGCACCGTGGTCGATAACGGCACCATGCCGTGGCGGCGCGGGTCGCTGAATGTGGATGACGAAGGTCATGCCACGCAGGAAACCGTGCTGATCGAAAAAGGAATTCTCAAGGGCTATCTGAGCGACAAGCTTTCCGCGCGGCTGATGGGCATGGCTGACACCGGCAACGGACGGCGCGAAAGCTACGAGCACATTCCCATGCCGCGCATGACCAACACCTATATGCTGGCCGGCGAAGATGATCCGGAAGATATTATTCGTTCGGTGAAGCGCGGCATCTACGCGGTGAACTTCGGCGGCGGCCAGGTCGATATCACCAATGGGAAGTTCGTCTTCTCGGCGTCCGAAGCTTACATGATCGAAGACGGCCACGTGACCGCGCCGATTCAAGGGGCGACGTTGATCGGCAACGGCCCGGATGTGCTGACGCGAGTTTCGATGGTCGGCAACGATTTGAAACTCGACGAAGGCGTCGGCACCTGCGGTAAAGACGGACAAGCCGTGCCGGTAGGCGTGGGCATTCCGACAACCAAGTTGGATCGGCTGACCGTGGGCGGAACGGCGAGGAAAGAAGCCGGCGGGTTCATGCAGTGAGACCGAAGCTGCTTGAGTTCACTGGCAGAGCCGGTATGCAGATGCAGCTGCAGACCGGAAATTCCTGGTTAGTTCTCGATGCCTGGATGTCTCCGTGGTGAAATCGATTCTTACTGACTTCTATGCACTGAAACCATTCTCGAATCGCAAACTCGAAACTGACCTGAAAGAACTCGCGCAAGATATCGTGCAGCGCGCCATGCGAAGCGGCGCGACCGCTGCCGAATGCGTGATCCGCGAGGGCGATGAGTTCTCCACGCTCGTGCGGCTCGGCCAGGTCGAGACGCTCAAAGAATCGGGATCGAAGTCGATCGGGGTCCGCGTATTCAATGGCAAGCGCGCAGCCAGCACCCACTCCAGCGACTTTACTGCGGCGGGTCTCGACCGCATGCTGAAGTCGGCGATTGAACTGGCGAAGATTACTTCCGAAGATCCGTTTGCCGGCATTCCTGAAGCATCGCAACTCGGCTCGCTCTCCGGCGATCTCGATCTTTATTCAGCGGATGTTTATTCGCTTCCGGGCGAGGAACGAATTTCGTTATGCGCAGCCGCGCAGAAAAAGCTGCGCTCGATTTCGATCCGCGGATCAAGAATTCTGAAGGCGGATCGTTCGACGCGGCCACCGGCCACAAAATTCTCGCCAATTCGCATGGCTTCGTCGGCGAATTCCGCCGCTCGTATTGTTCAGTTGCGGCGATTCCGATTGCGCAAGACTGAAAAAGGCGGCATGCAGCGCGATTACTGGTTCTCGGTGGCGCGCAACCTGGATCGAGCTGGAATCTCCCGAGCATGTTGGCAAAGTCGCGGCCCAGCGCACGCTTCGCCGGCTGGGCGCGCGCAAGGTGAAGACCCAGCACGTGCCGATTATTTTCGATCCGCTGGTCGCGAACTCTATCCTTGGCCACATCTTCGAAGGGGTGAATGGAGATTCGGTTTATCGCGGAGCATCTTTTCTTGCGGGAAAACTGGGCGAGAAGATTGCGGCGCCGCAAGTCACCGTCATCGACGACGGCACCATGGTCGGCGGCTTTGGCACCAGCCCGTTTGATGGCGAAGGCATTCCGACGCGCCGCACGGTGGTGATTGAAAATGGCGTGCTGAAGTCCTATCTGCTCAACACCTATACCGCGAAGAAACTTGGCCTGCAGACCACCGCGAACGCATCGCGCGGGCTGGCGGGAACTCCGGGCATTGGTCCGGGAAATTATTTTTTGCAGCCCGGCGCTCGAACTCCACAGCAACTGATCGGCGACGTAAAAGAGGGCCTTTACGTCACCGAATTTCTGGGCATGGGCGTGAACCTGGTCACCGGAGATTACTCTCGCGGGCGCATCGGGTATGTGGATCTCCGGCGGCGAACTCACTTATCCGGTCGAAGAAATTACGGTGGCGGGAAATCTGAAAGATATGTTCCTGAATATTTCAGAGATCGCCAATGACCTTGAATTTCGCGGTTCGGTCGCTTCCCCGACCATTCGCATCGACGGATTGACAGTCGGCGGAGAATGATAATCCGTCTCGGCGCTGATCGGCGCATATAATCGCGGCATGGGCGGCCTCGATCTCATCCAGCCATCACCTGGCACGCAGGAGCCAGACCACAGCCGGCTATTCATTGTGGTGGCGATTGCAGTTGTCGTGGGTCTGGTACTGGTGGCTGCGTTCCTGCTGCGCGAACCGGTAAAGGCGCCGCCGAAGATTCCGGCTTACGCCGCCAAACTTGATATCTCAGACATCAAGATGAGCCAGGCGCAGAATTTTGTCGGCGCCAGCGTCACCTATATTGACGGGGTGATCACTAACAATGGCGACAGAGTGGTGACCCATGCGGTAGTACGGGTCACATTCCAGGATTTGTACGGACAGGTCGCGCAAATCGAGGAGCTTCCAATCAAGCTGCTGCAAACCAGCGGACCCTATCCTGATACAGTCGATCTGGCGGCCGCGCCGCTGGCTCCCGGCGAGAGCAAACCCTTCCGCTTGATCTTTGAACATGTCAGCGAACAGTGGAACCAGGCAGCGCCGGCCTTGAAAATTACCGGTGTGAATCTGAAATAAAAGCCGCGGATTCAGAAAGGCAGTGGCTCTTCGTCGTCGGACGGATGAAGGATCGCCGACGTCCTCTTTAAGCCAGCGTGTTTGTTTAGAAACCGCGATCACAGCTATCGCTGCGGCCACCGCTAAACCCATCAAGAAGAAGCCGGCGGTATGCATCCAGGAATGATGGGCCAGAATCGAGATGCGATTGCCGGCGCGCGAGTGAAATTATCAAAACTGGAACAGACGCCGCGAGCGACTGTAAAACCGGGGTCTTCGCGAAAGGTCGTTGACTGTCCGCGTGAAGCTGCGGATGTCAGGTGATTTCGTTTTTTGTAACAAATTTGGCACCGCGGGAAAGCCCGGACTCTGTTCTCTCCTCTACAATGTGCACATGTCTGAGAACTAAAGCTGTGCGGCTGACGGAGACGGTAAAAGCCGCGGGTTGAGCTTCCAAGCTGAGTCCGGCGGCGCTGGACAAGGTGCTTGGGAAATTAGCCCGGCAACACGACCCTAATGTTCTAGTCGGCTTCGATCACGCCGACGACGCCGGAGTGTATCAAATCGCGCCCGATACAGCGCTGGTGCAGACGGTCGATTTTTTTACTCCCATCGTTGACGATCCTTTCACCTTCGGACAGATCGCGGCGGCAAATTCTCTCAGCGATATCTATGCCATGGGCGCGCGCCCGCTTACCGCGCTGGCGATGGTCTGCTATCCGGAAAAAGGCGATCTGGAAATTCTGGAGCGAATTCTGGCCGGCGGGCTTATCGAAGATGATGGAAGCGGGTTGCACCATCATAGGCGGCCACAGCATTCGCGATGATGAAACCAAATTCGGATATTCGGTTACCGGCACGGTGAAGTCCGGCGCGGGTTCATGAAAAATGGCGGAGCGAAAGCTGGCGACAAAATTCTGCTGACCAAAGCGCTGGGAACGGGAGTGATTTCGACGGCGATCAAAAAAGGCGTGGCCAAGCAAGAATGGATCGATGCAGCGGTCGCGTCGATGACGACGTTGAACAAAGCTGCCGCGGAAGCCATCAGGAACCATGTGGGGACGGGCGCCCTCGCCCGTCCGGCGGAGCGAAGCTCCGCGCCAAATGACTCCAGTCCACGCCCTCACCGACATAACTGGCTTCGGCCTGATTGGACACCTTCGCGAAATGCTGCTGGCGTCGGAGAATGTTTCGGCGGAGCTTCACGCGGGCCGGATCCCGCTGCTCGAAGGAGCGATGGAATGTGTTGCGCGCCGGCTACATTCCGGGTGGGCTGAATGCGAATCGAGAATTTGCGGAATGCGTAGTGGGTTATGAGAGAAATATTTCCGAGGAACTGAAAACTCTGCTCTTCGATCCGCAAACTTCGGGAGGTTTGCTGATTGCGGTAGCGGCAAGAGCGGGCGGAAGAACTGCGAGCAGCGCTTCAATCAGCTGGCGTGGCGGCGGTAAGCATCGGCGAAATCCTTCTCCGACGCAAGCCCTTAATTCGAATTAAAAATTGATTGATCAGCTCTCAGGAACGCCCGGCGGACTAAGCTCAAAACAAGATCAGTAGCCAGCTGCTTTGCCGGGTCCGCGGTCATCGTTAGCGCCTTGCAGCCAGCCGTTTTTAACCGCAATAGCTTCAACCCGCGCCAGCACTGCAGGATGAACGACATCTATCGGATATCCCATTTGTTGCAATAACTTCAAAGTATCAGGTGAGATGCCGCGCTCGAAGTCCAGCCGGTCAGGCTTCCACTGATCGTGGATGCGAGGAAAGTCGACAGCGTCCTGGACGTTCATGCCGAAATCGATCATGTTCACGATCACCTGCAGCACCGCCGAAATAATGGTCGGGCCACCGGGCGCGCCGAGCACCAGAACCGGCTTTCCATCTTTTAAGACGATGGTCGGAGTCATCGATGACAGGGGCCGCTTGCCGGGCGCAATCGCATTGGTCTCGCCTTGAACCAGGCCAAACATATTTGGCGTGCCGGGTTTGGATGCGAAATCGTCCATTTCATCGTTGAGCAAAAAGCCGGCGCCCGGAACGGTGACGCCGCTGCCGTAGGCGGCGTTCAGCGTGTAGGTTACCGCGACGACGTTTCCCTGCTCGGTCGATAACGTTGTAATGAGTTGTGTCCATGCCCTCGGTTTGGCCATTCAGGCCGGGCGCGATTTCATTCGCTGGAGTGGCGTGTTCGGGGTCGATGGTGGCCCGGCGCGCGCTGATATAGGCCGGAGTCGAGCAACGAAGAAAGCGGGATTTTTAACGAAAGCGGGATCGCCGAGGTACTGATTTCTGTCGGCGTAAAAACGGCGCATGGCTTCCGCTATATAGTGATATGCCACAGCCGAACCCGCGCCGGATTTTTCATAGCCGGTGTGTATCGAGCATGCCCAACATTTGCAGAATGCCGATGCCGCCCGAGCTGGGCGGCGGCGAAGTAATGATGTGATAGCCCTTGTAGTCGCCTTCCAGCGGAACACGTTCGACAGCCTTGTAGTTGCGAAGGTCGTTCAGGGTAATCAGGCCGCCGTTCTGCTTCATGGCCGCGGCCAGCAGGTGCGCGGTCTCGCCCTCGTAAAAATCATTGGCTCCCAAACGGGCAATGCGCCTAAGCGTGCGTGCGAGTTCAGGCTGACGGAAATTCTCATGCCAGCCGTAGAGTTTGCCGTTTTTTAGAAAAATGTGCTTGGACTCCGGGAATTGCGACAGCAGCGAACTGCTGCGATCCCAGGATTCCATTTGCCAATGTGAAACCGGAATGCCGTTGGTGGCGAGATCGATTGCGGGAGCCAGGAGCTCAGCCCATGGCTTGCTTCCATATTTTTTGTTCGCCAATTCAAAGCCGCGGACGGTTCCGGGCACGCCCACGGCTCGCCATCCCACCACGCTGGCGTTGGTAGGTTGCCCGGTGGCATCGAGATACATGTCACGACTCGCAGTCGCGGGCGCGGTCTCGCGAAAATCGATGAAGGAAGTCCGTCCGTCGGCCATGCGGATCAGCATGAATCCGCCGCCACCGATGTTGCCGGCGTAAGGATGCGTTACTGCAAGAGCAAAACCGATGGCGACGGCCGCATCGACCGCATTGCCGCCGGAGCGCAGAACTTGAACGCCGACGTCGGTGGCGTGTTTTTCCTGCGTGACCACCATCGCTTTGCGAGCATAGACGGGCTCACGGGCGTGAAGAATGCCGGTGATGAGGGTGAGCGCAACGGGCAGAACTAACGAGCTCTCGAAAGCGGGCCTTCATAATTATTTCGGGCTATCGCGGTGGGCGACTTTCACGCGGTAACCCGCCTGCTTCAGACGCTTGGCTACGTCTTCGGCGATCATGACCGAGCGGTGCTGTCCGCCGGTGCATCCGAAGGCGATTGTCAGATAGCTTTTGCCCTCGTGAATGTAGTGCGGCAACAGATAAATCAACAGATCGGAGATTCGCTGGATGAACTCGGTGGTTTGCGGAAATGAGCGAATATATTTCGCGACCTTGGGATGAAGGCCGGTGAGCGGCCGAAATTCGGGAACGAAGTGCGGGTTGGGCAAGAAAGCGCACATCGAAAACCAGGTCGGCGTCTTCCGGAACTCCGTGTTTGAATCCGAAGCTGACGAATGAAACCAGAATTTTTCGGGCCTTCTCTTTTTTCTGAAACAGCTCGATGATGTGCGCGCGGAGCTCGTGCACATTGAACTTCGAAGTATCGATGACCAGGTCTGCAATGGCGCGAATGTGCTGCAGGTGACGGCGCTCTGCGCCCAGGGAAGTTTTCACCGGGCTGTCCGTACCGAGCGGATGCGGGCGGCGGGTCTCGCTATAACGGCGCAGCAGGACTTCATCCGAAGCTTCGAGGAAGATCATTTTGGTGGCGATCATCCGCTTGACCGATTTCACGATGGTCGGCAGTTCTTCCAGCTGGCGACCTTCGCGGACGTCGACCACCAGAGCGGTGCGCGGATTTTCAGAAGATTGCACCAGTTCGGCGAAGCGCGGGATCAATTCCACCGGCAGATTATCAACCGAGTAGTAGCCGAGGTCCTCGAAAGCTTTAAGCACCGAAGCTTTGCCGGAGCCGCTCATGCCGGTGATGATTACGAGCTCGCCGGGCGGCCGACTTGACGGCGATCGTCTTGCGCGCCAGTTTGTGAGTAGTCCTGGTGATTTTTTTGGCGATGCGGCGAAGAGCCATCCTGGACGAATGTTAGCAGCCGCGCCGTGGGCGATGCCAGTTCCTCGCGAGGGCGGATGCGCGCGAAGCGTCCGCTGACGCGTGCGCTAGCCGGTAAAAACTCCATTGACCAGCTGTGCACGAGTAACCAAAGTAACTCTTTGGTTCGAGCGCGAACTGCGCTAGACTGACGCAGCCGGGCGGGTGATTCCCCTCAACAAAATGAGCCGCCTGCGAGGAAAGTTCTGAGCGTCCAGCCAAAACCTGCTCCGATATTAAGCGACGCCGAACAGCACCTGCGCCGGATCGTCGCTAAAGCGCCGGTGATCTTCTTTGCGATCGACGCTGAGGGCAAGTTCACGCTTTCCGAAGGACGAGCGCTGGAGAAGTTAGGCCTGCGTGGCGGACAGAACGTCGGAAAATCCATATTTCATCTATACCGCAATTATCCCGGCATCATCCGCGATGCACAACGGGCTTTGGCAGGGGAAGAATTTTCGTGCTTTGCCGAACTCCCGGATGTTGGCTTGTCATTTGAGACGCACTGGTCCCCGATTCAAACGCCAAGATGGGCGGTCGTGCGGAGCAATCGGGGTTGCGGTCGATATTAGCGAACGCTCGACCAATGAACGGGCGCGCAACGAAGCCGAAACGCTTTACCAAAACCTGGTTGAGCAATTATCGGCGGTGACATATATCGCGGAACTCGGCCTGGAGGCGGAATGGCGGTTCGTCAGCCCGCAGATCGAAAAACTTCTGGGCTACTCGCCGGCAGGAATGGCTGGACGATTCAACCAACTGGATCCGGCACGTCCATCCCGAAGACATTGAGATTGTAAAGACCGCGGAAGAAGCAACGCTTTCGGGGAACTCGTTCCGCGCGGAATATCGCATGTTCAGCCGTGACGGCAGAATGCTGTGGGTGAATGACAGCGGCTCGCTGGTAAACGGGCCTAACGGCCGCCAGTTGCTGCATGGCGTGCTGGTGGACATCACCGAGCAAAAGCAGTTGCAAAGCCGGCTGCAGCAGACCGAGCGTATGGAGGCGGTGGGGCAACTGGCGTCCGGTGTAGCTCACGATTTTAATAATCTGCTCACCATTATTAAGGGCTATAGCAGTCTGCTGATGGAGCGCAATCCGGAGGGACGCGACGGACATGCGGCCAAAGAGATCAGGCAAGCGGCAGACCGCGCGGCATCACTGACGCACCAACTTGCTGGCATTCAGCCGCAAGCAAACGCTGCAACCGCGAGTACTGGACCTGAACACGCATTGTCGGGGGCTGGAGGCCATGCTGCGGCGTTTGCTGACGGAAAATGTTGACCTGGTCATTCGGAAGGCCGCCGACATCGGATTCGTGAAGGCCGATCCGGTGCAGATGGAACAAGTGCTGATAAACCTGGTGGTAAATGCCCGCGACGCTATGCCCAGGGGTGGACGGCTGACCATTAAAACCGAAAGCCACTCCGGGAGTAACGAGTCAGGGGACAAAGAAAAGATTTTTGCTTCCCCTCATGCCACTTTGTCCGTCTCAGATACAGGCATTGGCATGGATGCGCCAACTCTCGCACGCATCTTCGAACCGTTTTTTACAACAAAAGAAGTCGGCAAGGGAACCGGACTTGGGCTGGCGACCGTATATGGAATCATCAAGCAGAGTAATGGGCACATTGAAGTGGAGAGCGAACCGGGCAAAGGCAGCACGTTTCGGATATCGCTCCCCAGCGTTGAGCACGTACCGCAGCCGGTAAAGAAAGCCATGAAATCAGACAAACCCAAACGCGGTACCGGTACCATTCTTCTGGCGGAAGACGAGCCGCTGTTACGAGAACTTGGCCAGACAATTCTTTCGCAGGCAGGCTACACAGTGATCACGGCCGGCAGCAGCGACGGATTGCGGACTCTGATCGCAGAGCACAGTGGAAAGTCGACTTACTGTTCACTGACGTGGTCATGCCGAATATCAGCGGCCCGGAGCTGGTACGAATCGGACGAGAGCGGTGGCCGAACATCCGAGTTCTTTTCATGTCAGGATACGCGGATGATGAATTGCAAGATCTCGACCGCGACGCTGGCTTTATTCAGAAACCATTTACCCCGGCCGAACTCACGGCGAAGATTGCAGAAGTACTCGCCGGCCAGGACTGAATCATGTCCGCCTGGCGAATTGCAGAACGACAGCCGCAATTGCTCTTCCAATGATCCGATGATTCAATGATTGAATGATTCAATCCCTTGCTCCGTATGCGGTCCATGCGGAGCACTCTCGCGGGCGGCGTTATCCCGAACCCCCGCATCCTTACCGCAACGACTTTCAGCGTGACCGCGACCGCGTGATTCATGCGCGCGCTTTTCGCCGGCTTGAGGCCAAGACGCAAGTTTTCACCGGGCGGTACTCCGATCATTTCCGCAACCGGCTGACTCATACGCTTGAAGTTGCGCAGATTTCGCGCACCATCGCCGCGCAACTTGGGCTCAATGTTGATCTGGTTGAAACTCTCGCCCTGGTGCACGATATCGGTCATCCTCCGTTCGGGCATGCCGGGAGAGAAGGCGCTGGATGCGGCGATGCGGCGATACGGACTTTCTTTCGATCACAACCTGCATGCATTGCGGATCGTGGAAGATTTCGAGCAACGATATGCAGGCATTCCGCGGCTTGAACCTTACCTTCGAAGTGCGGGAAGGAATTATCAAGCACTCGCGCGATTATGATGCCGCAGATTTTCCGGAGCTGGCGGAATATTGTCTGGATAAGCGGCCGCCGCTCGAGGCCCAACTGATCGATGCCACCGACGAACTGGCTTACAACACCGCCGATCTGGATGATGGGTATGAAGCTCATCTGCTTACACTGGATCAAATCATCCAGAGAGCTGCCGGTGTTTGCAGGGTTTTTTGAGGAAGTGGAAAGGCTGTATCCCGAGGCGGCGAAGAAGTTGCAATTCAATGAAGTATTGCGGCGGATATTGGACCGCTGGGTCGGAGATCTGATTCAGAACACCCAGGCAAACATTGAATGCCTTGGGGCGATGCGCGAGGCCCAGAATCGAACGACGAGCAGCCCTTGACGGGTGGGGACGCCCGTCGCCCCACAATCGGGCTTGAGGAGATTCGTGATAATGCCACGCGGTTGGTTGGGCTAAGTCCGGAAGTGGAAGCTGAGCGCGCGGGAACCAAGGAGTTTCTGTATCGAAACCTGTATTACAGTCCTGCACTACAGCCTGAAAAAGAAGATGCCGAGCGGGTCATCACCAATTGTTCGATCTGTGGATGAAACGGCCTGATAAGCTGCCGACGGGATATCAGGAAAAGGCAAAAACCGAATCTGAGCCGCGGGCTCGAGTGGTCTGCGATTATATTGCGGGCATGACTGACACTTACATTTACGAACAGTATGAGAAATATTGCGGGCCGTGAAGACGCTGATCAGGAAGATTTGCCGAGCGCCATCTGAATCACTTCCGCCAGATGCATGGCGCTCTGGCCAGTGCATTGCCCGAATCTGCTCGCGGCAACTGAAGCCGTCAGCAATGATGAGCCAGTCCTCAGGAGCATTCCGCACCGCGGGCAGAAGTTCAAGTTCGCCAATGGCAATAGAGGTTTCATATTTTCTTTTTCAAAGCCAAATGCGCCCGCCATGCCGCAACAGCCCGGGGCCGGCATTTGATATTCGATCCCCATGCGCTGAAGAACGATTCCTCGGCGTTCATCTTCATGATCGGATTTGTGATGACAGTGGCCGTGAACCAAAGCTTTGCGCTTGAGCTCCGGCAACTTAAAATTCCTTGGCCATGCTTTTCCAGGAATTCGCTCAGCAGCATCACTTGTCCGGCGAGTTTCTGCGCGCGAATGTCATCGGGAAAAAAATTGAGCATCTCGTCACGAAAAACCGAGGCGCAACTGGGCTCGAGCACAACCACAGGAATGCCTTCGGCGATTTCAGCCTCCAGCGTGGCCAGGGTTTGGAGAAGTAATTTCTTTGCACGGTCGAGCATGCCGAAATCGTAGAGCGGCCGGCCGCAACACAGATTTTTTTTCGGAAGCCGCACCGAAAATCCTGCCGCTTCGAGAACCTGGGCCGCGGCCATTGCGGTTTGGGGATGGAAATAATTATTGAAGGTGTCCGGCCAAAGCAAAACCGGCGGCGCAGATGCATCGGCGTGGCTTCGCTTCACGAACGAACTTCGGAAAGTTTCGACCGGCAAAACGAGGAATGCTTCTGGTGCGAGGCAACGCCGGCGGCAATTTTTGCGAAGCTCTTCAGCCCCGGCGCGTGAGTAAAAAATTAGCGAATCCGGGGGCAAGCGACGCAAGCCGCGACCAACGGTCGATGTGGGCGAATGCATAATGCCTCGAGGGACGTGCGGTGCTCGTCATAGTAGTGCGAAAGAAATTCGGCCTTGTAAGTTGCGACATCGACCGCGACCGGACAATCGCTCTTGCATCCTTTGCAGGAGAGGCAAAGGTCGAGCGATGACTTGACGTGACTATCGCGCCAACCGTCGCGAATGACGTCTCCTTTGGTCATTTCCCAAAGCAGATGGGCGCGGCCGCGAGTCGAATGCTCCTCTTCGCGGGTGACGCGATAGCTCGGGCACATTACGCCGCCTTCAGTCCGGCGGCACATGCCAACTCCAACGCAGCGCAGAGTGGCGTCGGCGAGGCTGCCGTGGTCGTGCGGAAACTTGAAGTGCGTGGTCGGCTGCCAGGGCCGGTAATCCGCCCCTAGGCGAAGATCCTCATCCAATTTGTTGGGATGACCACTTTGCCGGGATTCATCTTCCATTCGGGATCCCACAGCGCCTTGAACCGGGAAAAGGCTTCGACCAGTTCAGGGCCGAACATTTTCGGAAACAATTCAGCGCGCGCCTGACCGTCGCCATGTTCGCCGGAAAGAGTTCCGCCGAAGGAGACGACCAGATCGGCTGCTTCCTCCATGAACCTGCGAAACTTTTTTATTCCCTCCACCGATTGCAGATCGAAGTCCATGCGATTATGCACGCAGCCGTCGCCGAAGTGACCGTACATCAAGCAGCGATAGCCGTAGGCGTCCAGTGAGTTTTTTCAAGCGCGCGCAGATAAACGCCCAACTTTTCCGGAGCGACGGCAGAATCCTCCCAGCCTTCCCAATTTTGCGGCTTGCCGGGAACGTTGGAAACCGCGCCCAGCGAGGATTCTCGAACTTCCCAAACCTTTGCGGCTTGCTTTTTGTCGGTGAAAAGCCGACAATGAATTCTCGAGTCGCGGACGAAGAACCTCCATCAGTTTTCGCGCTTGCGATTCCGCTTCGCGGGCGGTCGTCGGCGCCGAATTCGGCGAGCAGCCATCCCTTCCCTTCCGGCAAAAGCTCCAGGCCTTCCAGATTTATTTGCTTCTTCCGGGTAAAGTGCGACCAGCATCTCGTCCATGCCTTCGAGCCCAATGGGGCGGTGAGACAGAATTTCAGGGACAAGATCGGCGCACGCAAAAATATCCGCGCAGCCGATCACCAGCAGCACGCGCTCGGGCGGGCTCTCGACCAGCCTGCAAATGGCTTCGAGCACAGTTACGCAAGTTCCTTCTGAGCCGACCAGCGCCCGCGCCACATGAAAGCCGTTTTCGGGAAGCAGAAAATTCAGGTTATAACCGGAAACGCGGCGGGGAATGTTGGGAAACTTCCGGCGCACCAGATCGCCGTATTGATCGGCGAGAATTTTTAATCCGGAGTAAATCTCGCCGCGACGCCCGCCCTGGCGAATGATACTTTCGAGCTCTTCTTTCGAGGTCTGGCCGACACGCATGCGAAGGCCGTCATAGGTGAGGATTTCAAGTTCTTCGATGTTGATATCGGTTTTGCCGGCCATGACGGAATGAATGCCGCAGGAATTGTTGCCGATCATTCCACCCAGGGTGCAGCGGTTGTGCGTAGCCGGATCGGGACCGAAGGTCAGATGGAATCTTTCCGCCGCGTCGCGAAGATGATCTAGAACGAGGCCGGGCTGCACGCGCGCCATACGCCGTTCGGAATCGAGCTCGACGATCTTTGACATGTACTTGGAGAAGTCGAGGATGACTGCGACGTTGCAGCACTGTCCGGCGAGAGAGGTGCCTCCGCCGCGGCAAAGAACCGGAGCGCCGTGCTCGCGGCAAATGGAAACTGCGGCGATCACGTCATCGATGTTGCGAGGAACTACGACTGCGATTGGGAGCTGACGATAATTCGAGCCATCGGTCGCGTACAGGGCGCGGCTGCCGTTATCGAACCGGACTTCGCCGCGAACATGGCGGCGCAGCGCGGATTCCAGGCTGAGATTCGCCTCGTCAGGATGAGATCGTTCCGGCATCAACGATGGTCTGCTATTAAAGATAGCACCCATGGCACGGTGTTTATCGAAGACGGGAGGCGAAGAAAAGTTTAGCCACAGAGGAGCACGGAGGGAATACGGAGATTCACAGAAGAAGATTGGTCGGTAAAGCCAATCGCCCCTTAAACCACCATCATTTAAGAAGCGTCAGCCGGCGAAGCGGGTCGAATAATCTGCCAAGCTCAGCACCAGCAGCAGAAGCAACCAGAAGACGGCAGAAATCAAGACCGCCTTGGTCATTTTTTCGCTGGTGTATTTCACGTGCATGAAGAAGAGAACGACGATCGAGGCTTTGCAGGTGGCGATGATGAGAGCGACGACGGTATTGAAGATGCCAAGATCGACGGTGGAAATCCAGGCGGTGAGCACCGTGCCCACGATGAGAATGGCCCAGATCAGCCAGTAAAAGCCGCTGGACCCAATATGCTCTGAACGATCAGCGGAATGTTCGAGGTGCTCAGCCATGATTTTTCCTCAAGCTCCTGGTCGCCGGTCAATCAGATATAAGAGCGGGAACAGATAGATCCACACGATGTCCACAAAGTGCCAGTACAACCCGGCAATTTCAACCGGCGTGTGATATTCAGGGCTAAACTTTCCGCGCCACGCCATGAACGTGATCACGCTGAAGATTCCAATGCCGACGATCATATGCAGGGCATGAACGCCCGGTGAGCGCGAAATACAACGAGAAGAAAATCTTGGTGTGTTGCGGATCCAGGTGGAGGTTCGGGTTTTCGCGAACCAGGTCGTGGGCGTCGAAGTAGAAGGTCGGCACGTGGTGATGAATGTATTCATCATGCCACTCGTAGCCCTTGATGGCAAGAAAACATACGCCGAAGAAGATGGTGGCCAGCAGCAGGTTAACCAACTGCTTGCGCTTTCCCAAGTTGCGAGGCGCGGACCGCCAAAGCGACAGTCAAGCTGCTGCAAATCAGAACGGCAGTGTTCAATGTCCCGGCTATCAAGTTCAAGCTTCGGCTGCCGGCGGCGAAGTCCGGAAAATAGGCGCGTCGGTAAACCAGATAGCCGCAGAACATGCCGCCGAAGAACATGATTTCCGTACCCAGGAACCACCACATGCCGAGCGAAGCGGCGTTGCGCTGCTGCACCACGTCGGCGAAGTGGTGGCGCAGTTCGGGGCGGTCTTCGTGCTCGCAATGCTAAGGGGCTTTCTCCGGTGCCGGCTCTATCGCTCAAGCGTCACCTCGTCGGGCATTGGCATAGTGTCGTACTCGTAGGCTTCCCAGGTCACTATCGGGAGTCTCTTCGAAATTAAAAGTTGGAGGCGGAGAGGAAGTGCGCCACTCGAGGCCGGTAGCCTGCCACGGATTATCCGGCGCTGGCTTGCCGTAGCGCAGCGACCACAGCAGGTAAACCATCGGCAATAGATATCCGACCGCCAGAATGCTGGCGCCGGCGGTGGAGAGCACGTTGTACACCTGAAATTCGGGCGGATACTGCCAGTAGCGGCGAGGCATGCCGAGATATCCGACGATAAATTGCGGAAAGAACGTGAGATTGAAGCCGAGAAAAACGATCAGCGCGGCAAGGCGCCCCCAGGCCTCGGGATACATTCGCCCAGATATTTTGGGCCACCAGAAGTGGATGCCTCCTAGATATCCCATGACGGCACCGCCGACCATCACGTAATGAAAGTGCGCGATCACGAAGTAGGTATCGTGCACGTGCACGTCGACGCCGAGGGTGGCAAGAAAAAGTCCGGTCAGGCCGCCAATGGTAAACAGTCCGATGAAGCCGAAGGCGTAGAGCATCGGAGTTGAAAACGAGACCGATCCTTTGTACATGGTGGCGGTCCAGTTAAATATTTTGACTGCCGACGGCACCGCGACCAGGAAGCTAAGGAATGAGAACACCAGCGCGGAATAGAGCGAGATTCCGGCAACAAACATGTGGTGCGCCCAGACCAAAAATCCGATGGCAGCAATAGCGATACTCGATGCGGCCACGAAGGCATAACCAAACACCCGTTTGCGCGAGAAGCAGGGCACGATTTCGCTGATCACCGCCATCGACGGCAAAATCATGATGTAGACGGCGGGATGCGAGTAAAACCAGAACAGGTGCTGGAACAAAACCGGATCGCCGCCACGCGATGGATCAAAGATACCCAGGTTGAGGGTGCGCTCCAAGACCACCAGCAGCAGGGTGATGGCGATAACCGGAGTGCCCAGCAACATAATGATGCTGGTGGCGTAATGCGACCAGACGAACAGCGGCAAACGCGACCAGGTCATTCCCGGCGCACGCATGCGATGCACGGTAACTACAAAATTCAGCCCGGTCAGAATTGAAGAAAAGCCTACGATGAAGATCGAAAGACCGGCTTCGATTACGTGGGTGTTGCTGAACAGGCTGGAGTACGGAGTGTAGAAGGTCCAACCGGTGTCGACGCCGCCGCTGACCAGACAGTGCAGGTAGAGGGCGCCGGCGATGACGTAGATATACCAGCTCAAAAGATTGATGCGGGGAAAAGCAAGGTCCTTGGCCCCGATCATCATGGGGATAAGAAAATTTCCCAGCACGGCGGGAATCGAGGGGATCAGGAAAAAGAAAACCATGATCTGGCCGTGCATGGTGAAGGCCTTGTTGTACATGTCGGCGGTCAACAGATCGCCGGCGGGGGTCAACAGCTCGAGCCGAATCAGCAGCGCGAAGAATCCGCCTACGAAAAAGAAGAAGGTGATCGAGATGAGATAAAGCAGGGCGATGCGCTTGTGGTCGGTGGTGAGCAACCACGAGCGAATGCCATACTCCGCGTTAAGGTAATTCTTTCGTTCGGTAGTTACTGCTGCGGTAGCCATTTTATTCCTTTACTTCGTTTCCTGATTCTCAGGATTTCCGCCCGGAGCTCCGGAAGTGCTTGCTTGCCCTTCGGGAGCCGGACTTAAAGATTTTATGTACGCAATCAGCTGATTCAACTGTTCTTCATTCACCTGCCCCTGCCAGGAAGGCATGATGGGCTTGAATCCGGAGACGACCTTGGCGGCGGGTTGAAGAATAGATTCGCGAATGTAATTCTCGTCGGCGGTCACAACCCGGCCGTCTTCCAGTTGCACCGGATGGCCGTAAACTCCGGTCAAATTCGGGCCGCGTCCCTGCACTTCCATGTTGTGGCAGGTGTTGCACCCAAGCTGCATAAACAGAGTGGCGCCGGTCTGGGCCAGGCGTCCCGCTGGGCGCCCCAGCTGGTCATCCATGCCTGGTAATCACGCGGATCCATCACCACCACTTCCCCGATCATGCCGGAATGCATGGTGCCGCAATACTGGGCGCAGAAAAGATGGTACGTGCCGGTACGGGTGGCGCGAAACCATAAAGTGGTATAGCGCCCGGGAAGAACGTCCTGCTTCACGCGAAATGCCGGAACGTAGAAGCTGTGTATCACGTCCTGCGAGGTCATGATGAGTTCGATATCCCGGTTGATCGGCACGTGCAACTGGTTGATCTCGCGCGGACCTTCCATGTGCTGCAGCTTCCACATCCACTGCTTGGCGACCACGTAAACCTGGTCGGAATCAGTGGGAGGAGTCCGCATGCGGAAGTAAAGCAGCGCGCCGGCGGCGAACATGATCATCATGATGCCGAGCGGGGCAATCGACCAGCCGATTTCAAGCAGCAGCGAACCTTCAATCTGCGTGGCCTCGCGGCCATGGCGGCGCCGGTACTTCATGGAGAAGATCGCGACCGCGGCGAAAATCAGCAGCGTCATGGCCGCCGACACGACCGTCAGGAAGATGAATAGCCAATCTTCATAGCGGGCATGAACGGATGCGCTCGTCGGCCAAAGTGGAAAGTTATCGAACATATTGATGAGAGCTGCCTTGCCTCCTGAGTTTGTGGTCGGGACCGCGGCGGGTCAGCAAAAAAAACATGCCTCCCAGCAAGAGAATTGTCAGGCCACCCGCCCACTTGAATAACCCGGCCAATGAGAACGCTATATTTTCCGGTCGCCGGGTCGTAGTGAAAGCAATACAAAAGGACGGCATCCGCGACCGTTCCGATATTGTTGTTGGAGGCCTGAATGAGCGAGAGGCGCAGGTCCTTGGGCGGAAAATCTACGCCGTAGTAATACTGCGAAATTTTTCCGCTCGAAGTCAGCACCATGATGGCGGTGGCGTGGGCAAATTGTCCGGTCTTTTCATCGAAGTGATACTGAAATCCCGCAGCTTGGGCAAGCGTGGTAATCGATTGCGCGGAACCGGTCAGAAAATGCCAGCCGTTTTCGGCGCCCGGGCGATTGTAACGCTTCATAATGTCGGCCTTTTTGGCGGCGCCGAGTTGCGGCGTGTCATTGGGATCGAAGCTGACCGTGACCACGTCGAATTCCTTGCCGACGTTGAATTTCAGCACCTTCAAAGAGCTCTCCAGCCCGATGAGCAGCTCCGGGCAAAGCATGGGGCAACGGTAATAAACGAAATTAAGGATGACCGGTTTCTTGCCAATGTAATCGCCGAGCTGCACCGTTTTGCCGGTCTCGTCACGAAAGGTGAGATCGAGCGGAATCTGCTGCTCCAGGCGCTGATTAATTCCTACATTCTCCAGGCCAGCCGGCTTGACGCTGGCAGGCGGCGACATGATCCCGCCGGAACTCATGTTTTGCGCGAATGCGGTCGCAGCGAGAGCGAGCACCGGCAAAAGCTCTAATCATGATACTTCGCGGGCGAAGGCGCCCGCGCCACACCATCGAATTGTGAAATCTACTGCTCACTTCTTTTTCCCTTTGGGTTGTTCCTGCGGTTTTACGTTGCTGGTATCGGCTGCTTCGGCCGCGGCGCGGGCCAGATTCACCGGAGCCAACGGCGCGGTGCCGGTTTGCGGAGTTGTCGGCAAGCCGCGTTGGGCGATGATCTGCATGGCCTGCTCGATCGGAATATGCGCAACGCCAGAGTTCTTATCGACCCATCCGTAGCTGTTCAACTCTTCTTCTTCGCCATAGCGAAAGCCATCGAGTTCAGTGCGCTCGTTGTCTTCGAGGCGCGGCTCCGGGAAGCGCTGAATCACCTGGGTCTGCACCTCGCGCGTATTCGATTCGACCTGCACCAGTGGAGTGCGGGTGCGCTGGTGCTTTTTGTCGTAAGCGTCGAGAAAATGAAAAATCCCCCAGATGACGTAGTAGATCAGGATCCCCGAGATTACCAGCGAGATAATGAAGCCGATCACCGGTTTCGCGCCCAGGTCTTCGCGCTCGAAGCCGATATCGTCGTGCTCGGGCTGGTGATGGTGCTTGTGATGATCAGTCATGGGACGCCGCCGCGTATTCCAGGAATTCCTGCGCATGCATGTCGTACACCGGCAACAACGGCCGCGACTTCAAATTGCGGAAGTACACCGCCAGCCAGAAGCCGCCAATGGCAATCGGGACGACCAGATCCAGCAGATATCCCCAGTAAAAAGTAAGTGTCTTATGGAAGCTGGGCTCGATGTACCAGAATAAATCGATGAAGCGCATGAAGATCAGCCACGTCGCCAGAATCACCAGCGTTCTCGGATTGCGCTTCCACGGCCGCGACAACAGGAACAAAAACGGAATGGCAAAATGGAATATCACCAGGCCCAGCGCGATCACTTCCCATCCTGAATACAGCCGGCGGGTGTAGAAGCGGATCTCCATCGGCAGGTTTCCCGCCCAGATAATCAGCACTTGCGAGAAGCTGAAATAGGCCCACAGCATGACGAAGGTCAGCATCAGCTTGCCGTGATCGTGGACTTCCTTCGGTTTCAGCAAGGACCTCATGGGCTCATAAGGCAGCAGAATGCGCTCGGAGACCACCATCATGCACATCCCCGCCAGGCATTGTCCGACGATGAAGATGAATCCAAAAATAGTCGAATACCAATGCGGATCGATTGACATGATCCAGTCGATGACCGCGAATGTAATGGTGAAAGCGTAAAGAATGATGCCGGGCGCGGCGATGGTGCGGAAACGCGGGCTAAGGTTTTGCACCGGAGGACGGTCCTGCTCCGCCGACCAGCGGGTCAGAACAAAAGCCAATCCAATCCAGATGGCGAAATAAATTACCGCGCGCCCAACGTAGCCTCCGGGCGTCAGATACGACTGGCTCATCGCTTTCAAATGAACGTCGGGCCCGCTGTAATGCAGCCAGCCGGCCCATCCGCCGACCGGCTCGTGATTGCCGGTGTAAAGGTATGGCATGCCTGCAGCCGCCAGCGGAATGAAGAGCACCGCCATCAATGGCAGCGTGTTCATCGCCGCCTCAAGCTGTCGCCGGATCACCATGCCCCACTTGCCGCCGGTAAGGTGCTGGATCATGAGAAACGCCATACAGCCCAGCGAAATACCCAGCCACAGCACGAATCCAATAAGATAGGAGTGAAAGAACTGCTCGCGAGTCGAAGGCACCAAGGCCACGATCAGCGAGGCCACGCCAAAGAGCAAGCCCACTCCCAGTGAGCGTTGTTGGATCGCGTTCACCGCCGGGGGTGCCACGAACTCGGCAGGATTGGTGCGCGGCGCACTCATTTCTGCTGTTCTCCTGTTTCTGCCATAGCGCTGGACTTGGGAAGCGGAACTCGGCAGCGTCGCTCCCGAACCGGGCTCTTCAAATTGCGGCGGCGGCGACGGAACCTGCTGCCCGCCCACTTCCGCCTGAGTCGCGTTCTGGCTCAACTGCAAGGCCCGGATGTAGGCGACGATGCACCAGCGGTCGCGCGGCGGAATCTGCTCCGCATAATCCGGCATGGCCCCGAAGCCTTCGGTCATGACTTCAAAGAAATATCCCAGTGGAGCTTTGCGCAGCCGCTCGGTGTGGTACGAAGGCGGATGCTGAAAGCCGCGCTGCACGACCATTCCATTGCCATCGCCCAAGCGGGAATGGCAGGGCGTGCAATAAATGTCGAAGCGCTCGCGCCCGCGCTGCAATACTTCCTCGGTGACCGGAAACGGCATATAGTCCCCGGGATTCTGCCCCACTTTGCCGGTATAGAAATAAGTGTCTTCATGCAGCTGGCCGCGGGCCACCGTGCCCTCGACCGGCGGACGCGCCGAGCGCAGATCGGCATAGAAATCACTCTTGGCGAGCGGCTTGAATCGCGGCTGGTCATGCATGTCCTGGCGGCAGCCGGCCAGGGCAAGGACCGCTAACAGCCCGATTCCCGAAAATTTGCGGAGCAGCGCCATCAGCTGGGCACCTCCGCGACTGAAATCGGATTCAAGCCTTCCAGAAATTGCCGGGTGCGGACCGGGTCGTAATTCTTGTCCGCCGAAAAAATCACGATGAAGAATCTATCTTTCGACGCCAGCTCAAACCGCGGCACATTAAACACCGGATGGTACGGCATGGGCAACCCGTTCAACGCCAGCATGCCAAAGACTGCCGACAGTCCGGAGAACAGAATGGTCATCTCGAAGCTGACGATAATGAAAGACGGCCAGGAGTGCAGCGGCCTGCCGCCGATGTTAACCGGATAGCTGATGGTGTTGATCCACCATTGCAGCGTGTAGGCGGCGGTGCAGCCGAGCAATCCACCCACCAGGCAAACCAGGGCCACGCCATTTTTGTGGAAGCCGATCGCCTCCGATAATTCTTCAACCGGAAACGGCGAATAAGCATCGAGCTTGCGGTAGCCGGCGGCATAGGTGCGGCGCGCGGCGATGATGGCGTGATTTACGTTATCGAATTCCGCCATCAGTCCGAATGTCTTCGGGTCGATCATGAGTGCACCTCCTGCTCATGCTCCTCATGCGGGACCGTAACCTCGGCTTGCGGAATCAGCGTCTTCAATTCGGAGATTGAAACCGCGGGCAGCACGCGCAGGAACAGGAACATGCAAGCGGCGAAGAAGCCCAGGGTGCCGATCAGGATCGACCAGTCATCCCAGGTCGGGTAATAACGGCCGAACGCGGACGGCACAAAGTCGCGGGTCAGACTCACCACCACGATGATGAACCGCTCCAGCCACATTCCGACCAGGATGTCGAGCGAAATCAGAAACAGCCAGAGATGGCTGGTGCGAATCCTTCGCACCCATAACAATTGCGGCACCACCAGATTGCTGAACAACAGTGCGTAGTACCAGAACGAATAGGGCCCGTGCAGGCGGTTCCAGCGCAGGAAATTTTCATACACGATCGCCGCCGAACCAGTTCACGAAAGCTTCGATGCCATATCCGTAAGCCACGATCCAGCCCGTGGCCAGCATGACCATGGCGGAATTTTCGAGATGGCGATCGGTGATGAATTCAGTAATGTCGTAGAACTTGCGGATAGGAATGGCCAGCACCAGCACCATGGCGAAGCCGGAGTAAATTGCGCCGGCAACAAAGTAAGGCGGGAAAATCGTAGTGTGCCAGCCGGGGACAATGCCGATCGAGAAGTCGAAGCTCACCACCGTGTGCACGGAGAGCACCAGCGGGGTAGCCAGTCCGGCCAGAAGCAGGTACGCCGTCTCATAACGGTTCCAGTGGCGGACCGAGTTGCGCCAGCCCATGGCCATCGAACCGAAAATGAACTTCAAAGCCTTGCTCTGGGTCTGGTCGCGCAAGCTGGCGAGATCGGGAATCAGGCCGATGTACCAGAAAACCAGCGAAATCGTCAGGTAGGTCGAAACCGCAAACACGTCCCACACCAGCGGGCTGCGGAAGTTCGGCCAGTAGGTCATGGTGTTCGAATAGGGGAACAGCCAGTAAAACAGCCAGGGACGGCCCAGGTGCAGCAGCGGGAACATGCCGGCGCAAGCCACAGCGAACAGCGTCATGGCTTCGGCGAAGCGGTTGATCGAATTACGCCAGGACTGCCGCAGCAACAGAAGAATGGCTGAAATCAGCGTTCCGGCGTGGCCAATACCGATCCACCAGACGAAGTTGACGATGGCGAATCCCCAGCCAATCGGGATGTTCACACCCCAAACGCCGACGCCCTTATAGAAGAGCCAGCAGACTCCCAGCAAAAACCATTGCAGGATCAGGAAGCAAATCGCCATCCCGAACAGCCAGCCGTTTGTGATCGGCCGGCGCAGCACGATCGAGGCGATCTTGTCGGTGATGCTGGCAAAGGTCTGCCCCGGCAGAATTACCGGAGCTTTCTGTTCGCCGATTTCGACTTCGGTTGGTTTGGCCATGAAAAATTCAGCTCTTAACTTCTAGCTTCGAGCTGTGAGCTTTACAGAATGCTTGCTCGAAGCTCAAAGCTCAGCCGCTCGCTAGCTCTTCCCCATCTCCGGATTCGGATTCGTTACCGCTGACATGTACGTCGTCCTCGGCCGCGTATTCAAATCATCCAGCAATCCGTAATTCCGCGACTTCGCCTTCCACTTCGAAACCAGGCTGTTGGGATCGTTAATGTTTCCAAAAATAATCGCATTCGCTGGACACGACTGCTGGCAAGCGGTCTGCAGTTGCTCGACGATCGCTTTCTTGTCGTTCGCCTCAGTCGCTTCTTCCGCCTTGATTCGCGCATGGGTGATGCGCTGCACGCAGTACGTGCATTTTTCCATCACGCCGCGGCTGCGCACCGTGACATCCGGATTGCGCTGCATCTTGAACTGCGGCGTGTCCCAATCCTGGAACAGGAAGAAGTTGAAGCGCCGCACCTTGTAAGGACAGTTGTTCGAGCAATAGCGCGTCCCTACGCAGCGGTTGTAAATCATGTCGTTCAGGCCTTCGGTCGAGTGCGTGGTCGCGCCCACCGGGCAGACCAGCTCGCAGGGCGCGTTCTCGCACTGCATGCACGGCACCGGCTGGAAGTAGGCCTTGGGATTATCGCGATCGCCCTGGTAGTAGGCGTCGACGCGCAACCAATGCATGTGGCGGCCATGATTCACCTGGTCTTTGCCGACCACCGGAATATTATTTTCCGCCTGGCAGGCGATGATGCAGTTGTTGCAGCCGACGCAGGCGTTCAGGTCAATCGCCATGCCCCAGGCATACGGCTCAGACTTGTAGTCGTAAGCTGGATACAGGGTCTCGTTGTCTTTGCGGCTTTTCCTCGTCGGACTCCGGTTCCTTCTTGTAGTCCTCGAGATCCTGGACGTGAATGATGGGGCGCTCGGTGTCGCCCGTGTCCATGGTCTGATAGCCCTGGGTGCTGGCCAGAATATAGTGCTCGCCGCGGCTGGTGATTTGCTTGACCGTGCCGGCAAACCACGGCGCGTCGCTGGTACGCAGGGTGTAGGTATTGAACCCCTGTTCGTTGCCCACGCGTCCGGACTTCTCGCGCCCGTATCCCAAATAAACTGTTACCGAATTGTCAGGGTGACCGGCCTGTATCCAAACCGGCAGATCGAGATACTTGCCGCTCTGCAGTTCCAGCCGCACCATGTCCATGGGCTTGAAGTGCAGCCGCTCGGCCATCGCCGGCCCCATCAGCAGCGGATTGTCCCAGGTAAGCTTTGACATCGGCCGGGGAAGCTCCTGCAGCCAGCCGTTGTTGGCGAAGCGTCCGTCGTAAACCGAAGGATCGCGGCGGAAGTTGATCTCGATGGCGTTCTTGTCTGAGGTAGAAGCGGAAGCGGAACCGACGACGCAGAGCCGGTCGACTTCGCAGAAACTTTCTTCGCCTGCTGACGCGGTGTCGTCGATCCAACCCTGTTCGAGCCACTTGCGCCAAGTCATATCGAAGTCGGCGCCTGAATGTTTCGATTGCCAGTAAGTCTGGACCAGTTCGTAACCGGTTGCCTCGCCGGGGCCGATGAGCAGCGCCACAAATTCGAGCGCGCTCTTGCCGCTATATAGAGGCGCAATCAGCGGCTGGACGATGCTGACCGTGCCGTCGTAGGCGCGGGTGTCGCCCCAGGCTTCGAGATAGTGCGCTTCGTTCACATGCCAATGGCAGAACTCGGCGGTTTCGTCATTGTGCTGGCCGAGGTGAATGCGTAGCGGAACGTTGCCGCTCTCGAGCGCGTCTTTAAATCCGAAATCGGCAGGCGCGTCGTAAACCGGGTTGGCGCCGAGGATCACCAGCATCTCAACCTTGCCGGCCTTCATGTCGCCGATAAGCTCTTTCAGCGAGTCGTTGTGATTGCCGGTGAAAACCGGGATGGGATCCGAGTAGAAAACGGTTTTGCCGACGTTGCCGAGTTGCGCGTTGATTGCGTGACAGAGCAGCGTGAACGGCGGGGGGCTGATGATCGCCGGGAATGACGACGCTGGAACCATGGTGGTGCCGCCAATTCTTTGGCGACGGCCGCCGCGAACTGAGCCTGGCTGCCCGGCCCCGACACCGCATTTCCGAGCTGGAACAATTGTCGCGCAACACCTTCTACCTCAGCTGCCTTTACACTCAGCCGATGGTCCGCCTTCGCTCCCGTCGAAGTCGGCGTGCTCTCGATCGCATAGAAGCGGCTCATGTTGCCGGAGTCAGGATCGCGGCGCTTGGCGAAATCGCGCGCGTAACGCGTCATTCCCGGGAATCCGGCATAGAGAAAATCGGCGTCGAGCGAAACGATCACGTCCGCGGCGTCGAGCTTGTAAGTGGTCTCAACCGCCTGGCCGAAGGCCATCTGCGCGCCCGCGTAAACATTGTCGCGATTGACCGGCTCATAGAAATGCCACTTGGCCTCAGGAAATTTCTTGAGCAGTTGCTGCTTCTGGTCGGCCAGAGTTGGCGACGAAAAGTCCTGCGACAGAATGCGCAGCCCCGCGCCCTTCTTAGCCTGCTGCGCATTCAGCGGATCCTGCAGCGCCCGAACCAGCTCGCTCCAGCTGGCGATGTTGCCGAGATAGGAAACGTCCTGCGCGCGGTCCGGATCGTACAGATCGAGAATCGAGGCCTGCGCGTAAACATCGGTTCCACCCTGGCTCGCCGGGATGGCGGTCGTTGCCTTCGATCTTGATGGGACGAAATTCGCGGCTGGTCACCAGCAGCGGCGCGCCGTATCCGCCGAGGGTGAAGGCGGTGGCGTAAAACATGGGCTGGCCGAGCACCAGTTCTTCCGGCTGCTTCACGTAAGGCACGATCGACTCAAACGGCTGCTTGGTGCAGGCGGTCATGCCGGCCAGCGCCAGCGACGATCCCATCAGCTTGAAGAAGCCGCGCCGCGAAACCGCATCCACCAGCTCCGACGCGCCTTTGGGAAACTCGCGATGCATCATCTCGCGGAAATCCGCGCTGCCGGCCAGCTCTTCCAGGCTGCGCCAGAACTCCGGCCCATTCTTCTTTTCGATATCGGAACGCACCTGCGCCAGGTCAAGCTTGTCCTTTTTGCCGGGACAAACTGGCTCTTGATGTGCCTTGTTTTGCTTTCGTCGTTCATCATTCTGCTTCCCTGCTTCTCGACAGCTGCACGGCTTTCATATTCCGCGCCGTACGGAATCATAAAGCCCTAGGTTCCGCGCCTCCGGCTCAAGCCTGCGCGACCTTTTAGCTAACCACTGATGAGCTCACAAGCTAAGCTTAGCTCACAACTACCTATGACACGTCGAGCAACTCGTAATATCCATCGCGCTGCGCAAATTGTATTTATGCGACAGATACTTCCCCAGCTCCATCTGGTCGGTATAGCTCTTCCCGTCCACCACGACCGGCAATGCGGTGGTCGGCTGCTGGTAGCGCATATTAAAGACCTGCTCGCGCGGCCGCAGATTTTTCTCCGGCCCGCGATGACACTCGATGCACCACTCCATCTGTAGCGACGCGTAATTGAACATCAGCGGCATGCGGTCGACCGGCCCGTGGCAGGTATTGCAACCCACGCCCTTATTCATGTGAATGCTGTGATCGAAATAAACAAAGTCGGGCAGATCATTCACCCGGTTCCACACCAGCGACTTGCCGGTGCGATAACTTTCGCGCACGGGTTCGAGCATTGGGGCTGCGGTCCACATCTCCGAGTGGCAGTTCATGCAGGTCTTAGTCGGAGGGATGCCGGCGAAACCTGAAGTCTCAACCGAAGTGTGGCAGTAGCGGCAATCGATGCCGAGCGCAGCCACGTGGTGCTCGTGGCTGAAGGGAACGGGCTGCGGCCGCGCTATGCCCGCATAGGTGACATAGGGAGAGCGCTGGAAATTTACGCACGCCCACAGGGCAAAGGCGAGCGTAGAATATCCCGACGTAAATCGAGGTCCGGGAAATTACGTTAGCGCTGCGATGGAAAATCTGCATCGATCAGGATTTTTCTTACAGCGGAATCTTCACTGCGACCCGAGTCTTGTAGCTGAAAAATTTCTACTTGTTTTTTAAAACTGGCAATTATAGCAGCTCAGAGGATTTGTAAAATGATCTTTGGGGTACGGACGAAAAAAAATTCCCTGCGACGAAACAAATTCCGCTTTGTGGTTCACCTGAGATTCATCACCAGCAACTTAGGTTCGGTCATTTCTTCGATCGCATAACGCAAGCCTTCGCGTCCTAAACCGGAATCTTTCACTCCCCCATAAGGCATGTGATCGATGCGGAAGCTGGGCACATCGCCGGCGATCACGCCGCCAACCTCGAGCTCGTCATAGGCCTGAAAAATACGATTGGCGTCGCGCGTGAACACTCCCGCCTGCAGGCCATAGGGTGATTCGTTGATGCGCCGCAGCGCCGCCGAGAAATCGTCGTAGGACTCAATTGTCACAACCGGCGCAAAAATTTCCTGGCAATTCACTTTCATGTCGGGACGCGTCCCGGTCAGCACCGTGGGCTCAAGAATCGAGCCCTGGCGTTTGCCTCCGCAAAGCAGAGTAGCCCCATCCTGCAGCGCCTCCTGCACCCATTGGGCGGCACGAATGGCATCACTTTCGCGAATCAGCGGGCCAAGATCGGTGGATTCTTCCATGGGATCGCCGACCTGCAGCCGACTCACGCCTTCGAGAAGCAGGTCGGTGAACTTTTTGAACGCCGGCCGCTCCACCAGAATCCGCTGCACCGAGATGCAGGTCTGGCCGGCATAGCTGAAACCCCCGGTCACGCAACGGTCGGCGGCCCAGGCGAGATCGGTGTCGCTGTGAACGATTACGCCGGCATTGCCGCCGAGTTCGAGAACAACTTTTTTCTTGCCGGCGCGGCGCTTGATGTCCCAGCCGACGGGGGCGCTGCCGGTGAAGCTGATCATCTTGATACGGTCATCGGCTGACCAGCAGTCCGGCGTCTTCATTCGAGAGTGGCAACACGTTGAATGCGCCGTCGGGGAGCCCGGCCTGCTCCACCGCTTCGGCCAAAAGAAACGCAGGTGAGCGGGGTTTGCGGCGCCGGCTTCAAAATGATCGGGCAACCGGCGGCGATAGCGGGAGCGACTTTATGCGCCACCAGATTCAACGGAAAATTAAAGGGAGTGATTCCCGCGATCGGGCCAAGCGGAAAGCGGCGCACGATTCCCCAGCGCCCGGAGGTGAATTGCTGCCAGTCGAGCGAGAGGTATTCGCCGGGAATGCGGGTGGTTTCTTCGGCAGCGACGGTAAAAGTGAAAACCGCGCGTTCAACTTCAGTGCGCGCCGCTTTGATCGGCTTGCCCGCCTCCTGCGCCATGGTGCGGGCGAACTCTTCTTTATGAGCAGAAATGTACTGCGCGATCGAGCGCAGGACGCGCTGACGCTCGAATGCCGGCAGACGCCGAGTGCTTCCGAAGGCCTGCACCGCTGACTGAATTGCGCGTTCCGCGTGGTCGGCAGTGGCCTGCATAACTATCGCCAGCGGCGAACCGTCGTAGGGAGACCGGATCTCGACCGGTGTTCCCTCCTCGACCCACTTGCCTTGGAGATAAAAAGCCTGGGTGCGTACGGGAGTAGGTGGTCGTTGGCGCCATGGGAGTCCTCCTTGATCGCCTGAACGCAGTTGCGGAGTTCGGGCGGGAGCAGATTGATTATAGGCAAGCGGAAAAAAGATTGCGCGAATCAGGATAAGATGGCGCGAAATGACATTGCGTTCGATCACCGAAGCCGCAGAACAAATTCGCCTGAAGAAAATTTCTCCCGTGGAACTGCTACGTGAGTGCCTGGAGACAATTGACCGGCTGAACCCAACCCTGAATGCCTTCATTACCGTCACCGCTGAATCGGCGCTGGCCGAAGCGAAAAAAGCCGAGCAGGAAATTCAATCTGGCAAACTGGCGCGGGCCGCTGCATGGAATTCCGGTTGGATTAAAAGACCTGATCGACACTGCTGGAGTTCGCACGACCGCGGCCAGCGCGCGTGTTTCGCGATCGTATTCCCAACCGAAGACGCCGACGTCGTAAAAAAACTCAAGAGCCGCCGGCGCAGTGTTCATCGGCAAACAGAACCTGCATGAGTTCGCTTACGGCGGAAGTTCCGTGATCAGTCATTTCGGCCCGGTGCGAAATCCGGTGAATCCCGAGTTCATCGCCGGAGGTTCATCCGGGGGCTCCGCCGCCGCGGTTGCGTCAGGAATGTGCTATGCCGCAATTGGCACCGACACTGCCGGTTCAATCCGCGCAGCCGGCGTCAATTTGCGGAGTGGTCGGACTGAAGCCGTCTTACGGATTAGTGAGCACGCGCGGAATCATTCCGCTATCGCAATCGCTCGATCATGCTGGACCGATCACGCGCACCGTGGAAGACGCGGCGATCGTGCTCGATGCCATCGCAGAGAGATTGCGAAAACTATTCAGCAAGATCTCAAAAGTGGCATTCAGGATTTCGTGCTCGGCATTCCTCGGAAATATTTCTACGATGACCTCGACCCTGAAATTGCTGAGTGCCGTCGAAAAAGCCGTCGATCTACTGGCAAAGAATGCAAAGGGCGTTCGTCGAGATCGAGTGCCCGGTCGAACAGGACCGCACAGTCTTCAACGCAGAGTCGAGCGCCTACCATCGCGACAAAATTGCCTCGTCAGCGAACTTATATGATCCGGAAACGTTGCGCCGTCTCAACACCGGCGAAGGCGTCACCGACGCTCGAGTACCAGACACGCTCTGGCCCATTTGCGCGACACCCGGCAGAAAATCGGCGAGATGTTTCGCGATGTCGATCTTCTTGTCACTCCCACCATTCCGGTGCCGACCCCGCGAATTTCCGACCTGCTGAAAGACATTTCTAAGTTGCGGCCAACCGAAATAATTTTGCTGCGCAACACGCGACCGGTGAATGCCTGGGGATTGCCGGCGATTTCAGTGCCGTGCGGCTTCACGTCACAAGGATTGCCAATTGGGTTGCAGATTATCGGGCCGCCGCGCGGTGAAAAGAAAGTCTTGCGGGCCGCCTGTGCATTTTGAGCAGGAGTTAATCAGAAAATCATTAACCACTAAGGACACGAAGGTTCACGAAGGAAATCAACAAGTTTTAGCTTCCCTTTGTGAACATTCGTGTCCTTCGTGGTTGATGATTTTTGCTCGCGCTCAATCCACCGAGTGCACGTCTTCGGGAATCATCATCACGAAGTCGCATTCGTGTGAATCTTTCGAACAGGAAAGTGTTCCGCGCCGCAGAATTTTCGTGGGCGTGTCATCGGGGAAAACAAAATCCGTTTTCGCGTTGCGCAGATTTTCGGCCACCGGCTTCAGCTTTTCTTCTCCGTTGATAAACTTCGCCGCCGCCACTTTGGCCTGCGCCACGCTGACGAAGTGACGATCACAAAAAAGTCCGCCGTCCCACCCGCAGGAGCAATTTTGCCCAGATGAATGGTGCGAAGGTTTGCAGGTCGGCGCGATGTTGCTCCACCAGCTTTGGTCGCGTTAGCGTCACCGCCAACCAGCGCCGCCAGTCGGCCTTTGGTCTCAAGCGCGGGGCGAAGTCCGGACAATGACATGGCATAAGTGCGAATCGCATCGTCTTTCTGCCCGCGCTTCTCATAAATCTCCGCCAGGTGATCGCCCACCTCGCCGTGCTCGCCCGAGCGTCCATGCGGCATCCACATATTTCTGCGCCTTCGCCAGATCGCCGCGCGCAAAATACACCCAGCCCAGCGTGTCCCAATCGGCGTCGAGCGCGGAAACATTTCCCAGGTCGCGGTCCGACAATTGATCGAGCGAAAGATTGCGCAGAGAGTTTGAGACCGCAGTCACCGCCGATTCGGCATATTGCTGCGCGCGATCGAGGTGTGCCTTCTTGAGCGACAACTGATAAGCAATGTTGTTCCAGACTTCTGGAGTAGCAGAAATTTCCGTCGCCCGGTCAAAGGCCGCCAACGCCTTATCGTCCTGGCCGAGATTCAAATACGCATCGCCCAGGCTGATCTGCAACGCGGCATCATCCGACTTGAGCGAAACCGCTTTCTCCAGTTCCGGCGCAGCCTTGTCGTATTGGTGCGCTTCGGCGTACATGCCGCCCAGCGCCGCATGCGCGTACTGGCTCAGCGGATCGATCTCAATTGCCTTATTAAACGCGGCCGCCGCATCGTCATATTTACGCGCAGTAGTGTAAGCCCAGCCCAGCGCGCCGTATGCGTACTCGTCATAAGGATTCAGGTCAGCCTGCTTCTTGAAGGCAGCGATGGCGTCGTCGGTCTGGCGAAGCAGCATGTAGGAGCGGCCCGAGGTCCATCCATGCAGTTTTGTGTTTAGGATCAGCCGCGACCACGCGCTTAAAGAGATCGATTGCCTTCTGATAATTTCCCGCGATCAAAAGAAGCTTTGGCGGCGTCGTAAAGATCATCGCCCTTCAGATCAGGGGAAAGCGTTGGCGAGCCGGCGGCGCTGCTGTCGATCGAAAGATGTTGGGTCGCGTCGGTCATTACCGCGCGACGAAATGCCAGGTAGTCGCTCGACCGCGCCGAAGGCAGCTCATTGATGCTGGTGACCAGAGAGCGCGAAGCGGTGAACACGTTGCCTTCGACTTTGTAACTGGCGTCGTAATGCGCGTAATCGCGCTTCATGGAAAAGGGCAGCGGAGCGCTCTCGGTATATTTCGCGGGAAATTCCAGGCGCAAGTGATATGCGTATTCGATGGGCGAGCCGATCTTGATGGGATCGGTGTCGTCGTCTTCGTCGACATTGGTCAAACTGATCTGCGAAAGCGGGAGCACCAGATCGGATTTCTTCTTCGACCAGTCGAGAAAATTCGCCACCTCGATGTGGTAGTCGATCTGGAAAGGCTCATGGGTCTGGGCCGGATCGCTCACGTTGAGGTCGGAAACGTCTCCGGTCAAGCCGCTGAAGGTATTCATCTGCTTAACCCAGTCATTCCATTTATTGCGGGGAACGTGGCGGAAGAGCATGCGCAGATAAAGTTCGGTGTCGCCGCGAAGCTCGTACTTCACATGCGCACTGAGTTTGCCGAATTCATTCACCTTGCCGTCGATATCAGAAATCTGCCGGTTGACCATTGGCGGATTGGCCGGAGTCTCTTCGAGATGCGGAACTCCATCCTGCGGAATGATCAGAGCCTGCTTGCCGCGCAAAACTGAAGACAGCAGCCGGAAGGGCGCGACTTCGGTGGTGGTGTCCATCCAGATTTCTTCTTTGCCCAGCGGCACCATGGTGAAAACATGATCGAACTGCGAGGGTGACGGAATGTCGGGATCGATCTTGCGGCCGGAATTAATCAGCACGGATGATGCGTGATAGCCGGAGGCCTCGAGCAATGATGCCAGCAGCGTGTGCTTGTCCTTGCAATCGCCGTAAGCGTTATGGAGCACGTCTGAGGCGGAGTGCGGCTGGAATCGGCCCGACGCCGAATGAAAGGCTGATGTAACGGAAGTTGGGGCCGACAAAATCATACAGAGCCTCGATCTTGTCGAGATCGGTGGTCTTGCCTTTAGTGAGTTCCGCTGCCTTGGCGCGAATTTCAGGAGTGGGCGCGCGGCGGTCTTTTTCGAGCGCCGCATACCAGCGACCCATCTGCTCCCAACTGGCGAAAGTGGTCATCTGCACGGCGGGAAAGTCAGGTTCTTTGGCGGCGTGCTTTTCTTTTTCCTTATCTTTATCTTTCTTCTTGTCGTCTTCGTCTTTGTCGACGTGCGAACTGGTCCAGGTGTAGACCCGGCGGCCGTTTTCGTCGGCGATTTTAGGATCGTTGCCCGGCTTGGTTTTCAGCTTGATGGTGCGGTCTTTGGGGACATCGAGGACGAGTTGTTCGTCGAGCACGGTGCCGGCTTTCGCGAAGTCATACTCCATCCAGAACTGACCGGGCGCGAGCGGGGTTTCGGTAATGGTGACGAAGTCATATTCCAGTTCTTCGCCCGGACGCAAACCGGGTACGGTGATGTGCTTCTGGCGATAGTCGGTATAAACCGGAGCGTCTCGCTCGAGCGGAATGCTTAAATCCTGAATCGAATCCTGAGGCGCAGTTACGGTAGAGCCATCCAGCTTCAAGACGCGGACAAAAGGAATTTCGACGCGCTCGTTGGCGGAGTTATATCCAAATACCAGCTGCCCCCACTGCTCGACGCCGGATTCACTCTGGACCTTGATCCTGGCGTAAATATCGCGGCGGCCGGTGCCGTCATTTTCAAAGCGGAAGGAGGTGTGCATCTTTTCGACGACATAAGCCTCCTGCGAATGGTCGAGCACCACCGTCGGCTCAACCGGATTGACGGGTGGCGGGGAACTGAGTTGGGTGCGGGCAGTCTGCGCCAGCATGGTGGAGACAAGCAGCAATGGAAGGAGGAAAAAGCGACGCGAAAACATAAGCCCTGCGCACGTTGTATCGCATTGTGAGCAGCTACGCAAGTTACGCGCGGGGTATGCAGCGGTGCCGGGCGATTTCGGGAAGCACGGGCCAGGATGCCCGTGCTTCCACCATTCCAGCTAGCTACTCTCCAGTCATCGCTTTATCCATGAAGCCGGATTCATCGGACTTCATCTTCTTCAGACTATCCATCGGCAAATAGACCATATGCCCGGCATCATAGGTGGCAAATGAAATCTGGCTCCTGTATTTGGCTGGCAAGATCCATGTGATCAAACGTATAGTTCGCCGCATAATAAGGAGTAGCCAGATCGTAGTAGCCCTCCATCACCAGCACCTTTAAATAGGGGTCGCGAACCATGGCCTGCCGCAAGCGCGGTGGCCGTATCCGGAAAGCCTTCGATGCCCGATCCCCAATCCCACTTGTCTTCGAATCCTTCTCCGCGAGCGAAGAGGAAGTAAGGCATATCCACTTTGTAGCCCAGCTCATTTCGCAGGTAGTTATTGAAGGCTGCATTGAATGGAGCAAGGATGTTCGATTCGGTCGGATCATAAAAAGGAGTATCCAGCAGGCCGTTGGGATCGGGGCCGGTGTAGCGGCCATCGAGCCGGCCGACGCGCAGCTTCTGATCGATCAATAAATAATGAGTGAACTTGGGAACGTCGATGCGCAGGTCGGCCTCGTCGATGACTTCCTTACTCAAGCCGGTAAACCGCGCCATCTGTTCAGCCGTCTTCTGCCGCTCTTCGGGAGTGAGAGAGTCTCCTTTAGCAAGCGCCTGTGCGTACTCGCCCGAGGCCCACTGCTCCGACTGCTCACGGGCTTTGTTTAAATCCTGCTGCAGGTCTGGCGGCAGCTTGTGATGGTAACCGGCGATCATGGTGAATGAAGGAATCAGAAAAATGTAAGGTTCGTCGTTGGTCTTCTGATCGATGAGGGTTTGAAAATTCAAAACCGTGGAGAGCAGAGTGATGCCGTTAAAGTTGATTCCGAGCTGGCTGAGGTTACCGGCAATTCCGGCTGAGCGAGTGGTGCCATAGCTTTCGCCGAACAAAAACAGCGGCGAACTCCAGCGCTCGTAGCGGGTGATGTACAGGCGGATAAATTCGCTGAAGGAATCGATGTCGCCCTTCACGCCCCAGAACTTTTTGCCAATCTCGGCAGTTTCCGCGCGGCTGAAACCGGTGCCGATGGCATCGACCAGGACGAGGTCGCTTTTATCGAGCAGGGTATAAGGATTGTCTTCGACGCGATATGGCGCGGGTGGAAGAAAACCGTCGGGCTTCAGAACCACGCGCTCCGGCCCGAGCGCGCCCATGTGCAGCCAGATGGAGGCCGATCCGGGGCCGCCGTTGAAGGCGAAGGTCAGCGGGCGCTTGGCAGCGTCTTCGCCATCGAGGGTGTAGGCCACGAAAAACATTTCCGCTTCAATCTTGCCGTCGCCGCGCTTAATCGGGAAGCCGGCCGGTGGTGGCGGAATATTTCAATGTCCTGCCGTTGACCGAGACCTGGTGATGCGTGACCACCGGGGCGACCTCGGTCATATCGAAGTGCTCTTCTTTTTTGTCGTCGCCGGCTTTCGGCTGAGGCTGGGAGGGCGCGGGCTCGGTCGACTTAGCCGCGTTTTCTTCCGGCTTTTGCGTGGTCTCCGTGGACTGCTTTTCTTTGTTCTTTTTCTGATTCGTGGATTGAGCTTGCGGCTGCGAGGGCTGCTGGTTTTCGTTTTGCTGTGCGGCGACGGGGATGATCAAGGATGGCGGCAATCAATAAAAAGAACAATGAACGCATGTTTCTCTCCAGTGAACCGGGAATTATACGACTCGGAAATCAAAGCCCACCACAGAGGGCACAGAGTTACACGGAGGAAAACCACAGAGAAATGCCTTTTTCCACGTACTCTGTGGTGGGATTTAGGTTTTCTCGGCCCCCGTGCGAGATGATTGCTAAGATAAACCGGTGCCGATCACAACCACGAAGCCGAACCTCCAACGGAAAAGAACGCGCCGGCCTTCGGTTGAAATCCTGCGCGCCCCGTCGCTTGCGAAACTGCCGTGGCTCGCGCACGGCTTCAGCACGCGTGGAGGAGGGGTTTCCAAGCGCTACGGCGGCGGTGCGCTGAATTTGGGATTCACGGCGAACGATACGAAGACAGCAGTAGAAGTAAACCGGCGAAAGTTCATTTCTGCGCTGGCTGGCGACGCAGCGCGAAAAAGGCCACGCAAGAAAATCAACGAACTGGTCACGGTTCGCCAGATACATTCCGACTTGATCCATCGCATTACTGAGGTTCCGCGCGAGCCGCTGGCCGGCGATGGAATGGTTACCAATGTCCCTGGAATGTTCCTGGGAATTCTCACCGCCGATTGCCTTCCTGTAATTCTGGTGGATTCGAAGAAGCGGGCGGTTGGAGTTTTTCATGCAGGCTGGCGCGGAACGGCAAAGCGAATCGTCGAAAAGGGTGTCGGCGAAATGCATCGCTGGTTCGGGAGCGACCCGCGCGATTTGAAGGCTGCGATTGGACCGGGAATTCGCGGGTGCTGTTACGAAGTGGGCCCGGAAGTGCAGTCCACTTTTGAAGCGCAGTTCAGTTATGGCAGCGAACTATTCCGCGAAACCAAAGAGCGAAGTGAAATTCATGAAAAGTACCCGCTATTATTTCTGACCGCTCGCGCACCCGGCCACAGCGAATTGCCCAAGAAAATCTTCCTCGACCTGGCGGAGGCGAATCGGCGCCAACTCATTGCCGCCGGAGTTCCAGCTAAAAATATTTCAGATCTGGGGCTGTGCACTCACTGCAAGCAGGAGCTGTTCTTCTCGCATCGCGGAGAAAAAGGAGTGACGGGGAGGATGATGGCAGCGGTCGGAATAACAACCTGACGCACAAACAAGCATTGATTTTTGAAGTTAAGTGGCCCGTTCCCTTTGGAAGAAAAAGGAACGGGCCAAAGTTTAAATTTTGCTATTTAATGGCAAAGCTCACCGCCTTTGAAGTTCCTCCGCCCGGGGTTGGGTTCTTCACCAAAATTGTCGCAGAGCCCGCCGACGCTACCGCGGCTTTAGTCACATAGACCGTCATTTGGGTTGGGCTTACGTAACTCGCCGATACCCTCTTGCCATTCCAAATGACAATCGAGCCCGGTACAAATCCCGTGCCCCGCACCCCCATGCGGAAGTTTGCGGTACCGTGGGAGACTGTCGTGGGAGTTAAGGAGCTAGCCACCGGCGTGGCGCTGGGGGTTTTGGTGACGGTGAGCATTAAGGTTGGGCTTTGCACCAGCACAACCTGAGAAGTAGTGTTACCGCAACATCCATTGGGGGACAGAATGAACGCCATTCCGTTGGTGCTCCACTGCATGAAATTGGAGGCAATGGAAGAGCTGTACTCTGGAATTAATTCGGACAGATTCGCCACCGCTTTCGGGGTGAACTGCGACAAGTTGTAGCTGGTAATACCCAAAGAGCTAAAAAATGGGGTTTGCCCCAGCACGAACGCTCGATTAATGGAAGAGTTGGACAAAATCTGGTTGCTGTTGCTATTGCAGCAGGAATTATTTCCAGTGTCGAAGGTACCGAGTAACAGGCCGGTTACCGGATTAAATTCCTGCCCCGCGCCACCGAAGATCAATCCGCCGGAATAACTTATCGCACTTCCATTTACTACGTCAGTCCAAGTCTGACCCAGAGTTCCACCCGTCGCGGTGACATTGACTTGGCTCAGGGTACCAGAGGTATAACCGTAGAGCGTAGTCGCATTGGCGTATACCAGTTGGTTCATGGAATTTGTAATGTTGGAGTTCGCCAGTTTCGTTGTGCCGGTAAAGAAATCGAGGGTGCCGCAACAGCAGCAACCGCTCGTACCAGTTTCCACAGCGAATGTCAGCGGATCGGTCGGAGATACAGCAATGGCTTCGGCAATGTTCGGAGAGCCACCTGAATTCTTGCCGAGACTTATGTCGGCCGACGGCGTGAACCCAGGAAGCGCCAGCCGCTCTACCGAGTTATTTCCGTTCAGCCCAACATAAAGATATTTGGAAGTACTATCCAAGGCCAGCGCACCTGGCTCGCTGCCAGCGTAATGGTAACCGGTTATAGCTCCGGTTGAAGGGTTAATTACAGCAATGCTGTTCCCGTTTACCCCGTAGCTGCTGGGAAGAGAGGCGTAAATCATCTGAGCGAACGGGTCCCACACCAAATTGTTGGCCGGAAGGTCCAACACTGTGATGGTCACGGGGGCAGTTACATTGAAATTCATAAATTGCGAAATTGTTCCCGGCGACGGGTTCTTGACGGTGAGCTGAATAATTCCGGGAGACGCCAGATCGGCAGTGGTCGGCTGCGCCTGCAACTGGGTGGAGTTCAGATAAGTGGTGGGAATGTTAGTTCCATTCCACTGCACGGTCGCTCCGCCAGCGAAATTCTGACCGTTAATTATGATGGGCTCGGAGGCAGTCCCCGCAGCTATGGACGCCGGATCAAGGGAACCTATCGAAGGTTCGCCTGCGACAACTTGCAAAGTAGCGGTAGATGAAGTTCCACCGCCGGGCGGGGGATTTGCCACGTACAAGCCAAGTCCACCCAGAGTAGACAGAGAAGTATCCGGGATTTGAGTAGTGATTTTGGTCGCGCTCACGTAAGTTGTCGGCAGCGGACTAGACGGGCTGCCATTCTGATAGTTCTGGAGATATACCAGCGAGGAAGATAGAAAACCGGAGCCGTTGATGGTGACAGTTGTCGTCGGCGTGTCGACAAAAACGCTTGGCGGTGAAATTGACGTGATGTTGGGAATAAGATTTCCCCCCGTACCCATCAACGGAATCGTGATTGGTGTGGTCACCCCACTCACGGTGACCAGCAGATTCGCCGAGAAATTTCCCATGGCCGAAGGCGTGAATGTCATGTACATCTGGCAACTTTGATTGGCCGAGATCGTTCCTACACACGTCCACGAGCCGAATGCGAAGTTAGCGCTATTCGTTCCACTAATTGCGATGTTCGAAACAGTTGCGGCGGTCGTAGTCGTATTAGTCAGGAACACCCACGTTGTAATTCCTCCTGAATTCAGAGCTACCGTTCCGAACTCAACTGGGTTGGGAGATACCACAACGGCGGCTTGAGCAAAGGTTCCGCTCAATGCGAGACAGATGGAAGCTAGCGTGACACATAGTGCCTTACTCATAAGTGAAGCTCCTGGTGCGCGCTATTCCCCTTTAAGCCCACCAACGCGCGAACGAAGTGTACATATACTTAGAAGGAATGTCTCTGGTTTTTTTTAGGGTAAGATTTAAGACCCTGGCTACACCCCTTCCGGCTAACTTCCAGGTATGTCCGGGTTCCTGAATTCCTGGGCTGAGGGCGACGTCACGATCTAGATATCGAAGCGGTCTAAATTCAGTGTATTAATCACCTTACAGGCGGTTGCCGAAGGCCAGGTATATTATGGCTCCCGTGATAGACCTGTGATGGTTGAGTAGAAAGACGCCACCTACACAAGGATTGGGCGCGGCGGGGTGGTTCACTGCCGTAAACCGAAATAACGGCTGAAAGCTACACAGCGGCGGGTTGCGGGTCTTTCACCGCGGCATCCAGATGATGCAGGGTCTGCTGAACGGTAAGCGAGTACATTTCGCGACCGACGCCTTCGCCGGATTCGAGCGCGCTCTTCAGAAAGTGCCCCGCGATGGCGATGGCAAGCGGGTCGGTGATGATTTTCGAATGGCGCTTCTGGTATTCGGCCCACGCCACCAGCGGTAACGCCACCCATACCGGGCGGCCGTCCACCAGAAATTTGATGTCAACCGCATCGGCGTGGCGAGTGGCAACGGCCACAATCAGAGCTTGATAAAGGCAGTGGACCTGCTTTTTGGTCCAGCGATCGAAGGCATGGAAATCGCGATACATGGAAATAAAACTATACCGAAGTTACTTCCCGGCTGCCAACTCCGCTCTTGTCTCAACGTTCAATTGCGCTGACTTCAAGCCATCTGCGGTCGCGACTACGTGAATGGTCCCCGATTCAACCTTTGACCTCAGAATCAGCAGCGCAAGCCCGCCGAAGGCCTGGCGGTGATCCGCCTGAAATGGCTCAGTGGTCGCAGCATTGCCGTTGCCGACGGCGGCGATTTCGCCAACGCCGGTTACGTTGAAGTGAACCAGGGTATCGGCAAGAGGGCAAAGATTGCCGTCCTTGTCTTCGATGCGGACGGTTACGAAAGAAAGATCGTCGCCATCGGCGTGAATGCGACTGCGGTCGGCGACTAAGGTGATACGGGCGGGCGCGCCCGCGGTGCGAACCTCCTGTTCAGCCACCTGCTTGCCACCGGAGTAGGCGACTGCTTTCAAAGTGCCCGGTTCATATGGAACCTGCCAGATGCGGCGGTACTTGCTGACAAACTTGCCGGTGTCGCTGACGTTGTGCCCGACCGGCATCTGCCAATCATCTGCGAATCGTTTTTTTCGGCCCAGCGATTTTCCGTTCAGGAACAGCTCCACTTCGCCGGCATTGCTGTAGGCCATGACGGGAATCGGTTCTCCTTCGTGGCCCGCCCAATTCCAGTGCGGCAAGATGTGGACCATTGGCGCGGCGGTCCATTGGCTCTGATAGAGGTAATAGCCGTCCTTGGGAAATCCCGCGAGATCGACAAAGCCAAAATATGAGCTGCGGGCGGGCCAATCTTTCGGATCTGCGGTCTCGCCGCTGAAGTAAGGGGTGGGTTCGCCGAGATAATCGAAACCGGTCCAAACAAATTCTCCCGGCACATTGGGCAGCTTGTCCTGATAAGTGAATTCGACGTCGGGACAATACGCCCAGGTGGGCGCAACGGTGTCATAGCTGCTGACCTGGTGCGACGGAGGCTTTTCGTAGGCCAGCAGCGGCAGATGGTAAATACCACGAGAGCTGACGCACGACGCCGTCTCCGAACCAAACACGACCCAATCGGGATGGTCATGCATGATTTGTTCGTAATGCATGGGTTGGTAGTTGAAACCCTTGATGTCAACGTTATCGGCAAAGTGATTGCGAATGGCGGCGGCCCAATCATTCATAGCGGAGGTGGTTGGACGGGTGGGATCTTCTTCGTGGAAAAAATCGGTGAGGCGCTTGGCTTCCTTCCAGCCGTCGGGTGAATTCTGCTCAGGAATTTCGTTGCCGATACTCCACAAAATAATGCTGGGGTGATTGCGGTCGCGCCGTACAAAGTCACGCAGATCGCGCTCCGACCACTGATCGTAATATTTGCTGTAGCCGTTCGGGACTTTGGGGATGCGCCACATGTCGAAGATCTCGTCCATGACAACCAGGCCCATGCGATCTGCGAGTGCGAGCAGCTCCGGTGAAGGCGGATTGTGGCTGGTGCGGACAGCATTCACGCCAGCGGCTTTCAAGATCTGCAATTCGCGCTCCATGGCGCGGCGATTAACCGCTGTGCCCAAGGGGCCAAGATCGTGATGCAGGCAAACTCCGTGCAGCTTGCGCGGCTTGCCGTTCAACAGGAAGCCTTGCTCGCGGTTGAACGCAATGGTTCGAATTCCGAAAGTGGTTGAGTACTTATCGATGACGCGATCGCCCTGCAAAACTTCCGTGACCAGCGTGTAGAGGTAAGGATGGTCCATGTCCCAGCGCTGCGGATTGGAGATCATCAGGCTGGCGGGAACCGAGCGAGCAGCAAGCGAGGACACTGCAATATCGGCGACGCTGGTTTTGCCTGCCGGCTTTCCGGACGGATCGAGGACGGTGTGGCGAATTGTGATTTGAGTTTCCTGCTCCGACTGATTCCGAATTTCGGTCTTCACCGACAGGGTCGCCTTGTCGTCGGAAACTTGTGGGGTGGTGATATAAGTGCCCCACTCGGCGACGTGCACAGGTGCAGTGATATCGAGCCAGACATTGCGATAGATACCGGCGCCGGGATACCAGCGGGAGGAATCGGGCTCGGGAGTGAGGCGGACCGCCACGACATTGGACTGTGATCCGAAGTGCAAATATGGGGTGAGGTCGAAAAAGAAACTGGAATATCCGTAGGGACGACCGCCTAATTTTTCCCCGTTGAGCCAGACGGTGGAGTTAGACATTGCTCCATCAAAGACGATAGTGAAGACCTGGCCTTGCGCATTCTGCGGCAGCAGAAAAGTTTTCCGATACCAACCGGTGCCGGAGACTGGCAGTCCTCCGGTATCGGCATTCAATTTCTCGTCAAAAGGTCCTTCGATCGCCCAGTCGTGAGGCAGGCGAAGCAGTCGCCAGCTGGAATCGTTGAAGCCAGGAGCTTCGGCGGCTTCGGCTTCGCCTTTATGGAATCGCCAGTTTGCGTCGAAGTTAAGCCGGCGTTGTCCGGAAACCGGGACTGACTGCGGCTGAGCGCAGGTGGCAACCGCCGAAGCCACGATCAACCCAAAAAACATCGCTGCGCCTGTTGTAAGAGTTGATACCTGACGCCAAAGGTTCCCGGCCACATTTTCTCCCTTGTTCTCGCTTTTGTTCGCGAGAAGACACTCAGCCCCGAGCCTTTCGGAATATATAAGAAAACTTGGTTGGCGGAAATGAGGATCAGATAAGGGATAGCACCTAACGGCAAAGGCAAAGCGAGGTTTATTTAGTGATGAAAGTGGTATGCAAGTATTAATCCATTTTGAAACTTAAATTCAATTTGAACTTTTTTTCCACAGCCGAAAGCGCGCAGAGGACAAATAAAAGTTGACACCGTAATTTGACCCACTGATAATTCGAGTCGATCCTTACCATGTTTTCTTCCCCGCATCACGAGTTCCGTAAGAGTTCGAACAGCCAGACGAGACCGATCACCGGCGCAAGATCCATAGGGTAGTGAACTGAAATAACGGTCGAGCAAAACGACTGGGGGCCGATCGCAAGGGGTACGCTTGTGGGAATGCATGGCCGCGCCCTGCGGCACGGCCGGCGACCGATCCTACTTACCCGCGCGACGCAATGCTCTTCCGCAAATCAACGTTCGCCATGATTTAGGTGTCGTGGTCTGCGGGTATTTAAATGAATAATGAGTTCAGAATTTTTCTGCTGTGTGAAAACCGCCTGTTGCGTGAGGCGCTGGTTCGAATTTTAGTCAAGAGAACCGATCTCAGCATGGTGGGCGCCTGCGGATATTCTTCGTCGGCTTTAAGCGAAGTGGTGGCAAGCAATCCTCGAGTGGTCATTCTGGATTCGCTGCGTCTGGCGTTGGAGCCACCCATTCCATTGCGGCAAATTCACCAAAGCGTAGCTGGAGTGCGCACGGTGATGATTGGCATGGAATCGCGAGAAAGCGACTTCCTGAGCGCCGTGCGTGAGGGCGTCGCGGGATATATCCTTCGCGAAGCTTCGGCAGAGGAAGTATTAAAGGCGTTGCAGGCGGTGATTAGCGGAGAATCGGTTTGCCCCTCGTGCTTCGTGGCTACGCTGTTTCAGCGGGCGGGCCAGCAACTGGCCTCGCAGGAAAGCCTTAAGATACGAAACGGAGCCGAACTGAGCCGGCGCGAACAGCAATTGCTGGACTTGATATGTACAGGTTTGACTAACAAAGAAATCGCCGGGAGATTGAATCTCTCAGAACATACCGTCAAAAACCACGTTCACCGGATCCTGCGAAAAACCGGGTTCACGGACCGGCTGCAGCTTATCGATATTTACGGTTCGCGGCGGTTATCCAGCGATCCGCTGTCGATGTCGGCCATCGCTTAGTCCACACGGCTCTACGCGGTGGGCGCCGGTTCCTTTGCTGGGATCCAGTAAATTTCTTCCTTCAAATGCTGTTTGGTGAAGCCGATACGCTTCAAGATGCTCTGCCCGTTTTTGATCATGTCAGGATGTCCGCAGAGATAAGCTACCGCATTGGTGCCATCGATTTCCCATAGGTCTGAATATTTCCGCATTACATCATCAACGCGGCCCATTTCCCCTGTCCATTTTTCATCTTCCCAGGGCCGGCTCACGGAGGGCGCATATTTGAACCAGGGGACCTCCGCGGCGAATTTGCAGAGTTCATCGTTGTAACCGAATTCCCACGACCGGCTGGCCCCATTCAGTAGAAAAAGTTTGTGTTCGCCATGGAATGAACCGTCTTTCCACGAGCGGTAGAGAGTGCGAACGTAACTTACAAATGGCGCAACACCGGTCACGGTGCTCACCATGAAGTGATTGGTGCGCCCGCTTTTCTGATCGAGAGTAAACAAGCCTTTGGCTGATTTGCGCATCAGCACTTCGTCGCCGGTCTGCAGCTTATAGAGCTTGGGAGTCAGCTCGCCTTCAGGCACCAGCTCGAAGAAAAATTCGATTTCGCTTTCGAGAGGCGATGAAGCGATAGAGTAGGCGCGCTCGCTTCGCTTCTCCGGCGTCTGTACGCCAAGGGTGGCGTATTGGCCAGGCTTGAAGGTGAAGGGGCCGCCGGGATCGATGCGAATCATCCATAGATCGGAGGCAAAATCTGCCCGCTTCATAATTTTCGCGTGATAAAACTTATCTTCAGGAACATCCATTCAGGCCTCGATTCATGAAGCCACTCAGTTTACAGGAAGTCGGGCAGTGGGAGTTTTGAGAGTTATTGTTGCCCGGCGGCCGCGGGCTGGGGCTGTGCCGGAGAGGGTTGCCAGGCCTTCAGTTGCCGCAAGGCCTCCATCGTTTTGTTCCACGACTTGTGGTTCTTCTTGTCGTGATAGCCGGCATTCAGATCGGAATAATACTGCAAAATGTTGGCGCGCAACTCAGGCGTCATCTGGACAAATTTTTTCTTGCCCTGGTCCTGCAACAGCTGGGAGTAGGTCACATCGGCGAGGGGATATTCGGCAGGCGCGGTTTTGTGCCCGGTATCGCAATCGGTATCGGGGAAATTGTTATTGCCGTCGCGCACCTGACGGAGCAACGAAAAATAATTATCGGTGGTCTGGTTCACGCTCTTGATGTAGATATCTTCGGTGCGGGTGGTCGGGACCTTGAAATCGAGCGCACTGGCGGGGCCAACCTTGGGAATTTTGCGCAGAATGAACGCCAGCACGCGTGAACCGAAGCCGGGGCGGCGATATCCCCGGCCCCATTCTTTCTCGTAGCTGGTGCGCGACAGATGATAGAGGAATTTCTTCTTGTCGAAATTCGGGGTATCGCGGACCAGGTCGGCGCGGCGATTGATGAGAGCAACCCGCGTCATCGCGGGAATGATGCTGCTGACGGAGCGGCGGAAAGTGCCGATAGCCATGTCCTCACTGCCCATGACGCCGCTCAGCGGCATGCCGTAGGTCTTAAGAAAGGCGCGTTCGAGCAACGGCTTCGCAACTTCGAATCCAATGAAGTCGTGAAAGCGGTCGGAAGTGTAGCGGTTCTTCGCCACCTGCACCATATCGAAGCCAAACTCGGTTCGGATGTGCGCCTTGTGATCATCGGCATAGGTAACGGCATTGCCGTATTTCGCCCGCAGCTTGGGAAACTCGATAGCCACCACTTCATTGACCGCGGGATGGCCCATATTATCTGACGAGTAATGGGCCAGGGCTCCCAGGGCAAAGGCATACTCGTTCAGGTCGGACGATTCTTCGATCAGCGCGGTCACGAAATCGCCGCTGCGGACATAGTGAAGCAGGTCGCTGAAATATTTCTTGCCAAAGGGATAGTAGCCCATATCCTGCACCATGCTGCCACCGTAAGCATAGGCGTGAGCTTGCTTCAGTTCGTCATCTGTGGCGTGGGGGAAGCGCTTGACAAGCAAAGGGCGCAATTGATCTTTCCAAGCCAAATCAATGATTTGCTCATGGGTGAGGACGGAGTAAGACCAGCTGGGCAGCGAACACCCTACGACGCAGACAAATGCGGTAACAACCCAGAGAACTCTCATCAGCAGCTTGGATGCAGAGTAGCGCAGCTATTTGCCTACGACCAGTACTTCGAAGGTGTCGGGCAAAATCGATGGCCGGGGATGGGGTTGATCCGCGGTCGCAGGCGGCGCCGATCCAAACTTTGCGGTAACCAGGTAAACGCGATGGGTCTTGGAATCAAGCGCCATGGTCCGCGCACCGCGGACAGTTTTCAGGTTTTGCAGCACGCTGAATTTTTCCGGCGAGTCTTCTTTAACCACGGTCAGCACGCCTTCGCCGCAGGAGGCAAACGCAAGCTTCAGTTCCGGGTCGAAGCCATCGGCGTCCACGCCGTCGCCGATAGGAAGAGTGGTGACTACCTTGCCGGTATCGGCGTTTACCACTGCCATCATTTTATTGTCGCAGCCCACGAACAGGCGGCGATTCTTCGTATCCATGGCCAGGCCGCTCGGCGACTCGCAGGGTGCAAGTGGCCAGCGCGATTTCACTTTCAGTGCTTTTGGATCGAGCGCCAGAAGCTCGCTTTTATCCTCAAGGTTCACAAAGAGCTCGCCCTCCCCAGTACTGACGCCGAATTCCGGCTTGCCGCCTAAGTCGATCTTGCCGACAATATTTCCGCTGGCCGCGTCGATGGCGGTGGAGTCATGGCTTCGTCCGTTGAAAGTAAATACACGCTTGGTGGCCGGATCAAACAGAATGGCGTCAGGATTCTGCCCGACCGACTGCACTTTATTGATAACTTTCAGAGTCTTGAGATCAAAGATGGTGACCGAGCCTTCACGCCCATTGCTGGTGAATCCGCGATCAAGATCATTGGCGAGCGCAATGCCGTGCACCCCCGGCGTGTCGGGGATGTCGCCGATGGCTTGCCGGAGTCGGTATCGATCACGATCACGTGCGTGGAGCGGGAGATAAAAAGATGATGCGCGTCGGGGTCGATTTTCAAATAGTCCCATCCGCCGTCGCCGCCGAGCTTATACGTCTTCAGGATGCGCAAATCCTGGCCGGCTGCGAATAATTGCAAGGCGAAGATGCAAACAGCAACGCCGGAAGAGACGGAGGTTCGTGTCATGAATAGGTCTCGCTTTTCGAATGAGTGCAGATAATTTTAATGCGGAGCGAAATTCGTGCGCGCGCGACAGGTAGCTTATCAAAAATAATGAGGGCAGAATTGGTTCTGCCCTCAAGTAGGTTCACGATTAAGATAGATTTAGTGCCGATCGTGATCGTCATTGTCCCAGTTGTAGTTGCGGTCCCAGTCCCGATCAGTGCGCCACTCGTGGTGATTAGGATCGTACCAGCCATGGGCGTCGCTGTAGCAACGGTCCCACACCGAAGTCAGCTGCGACTTGGCTTTTTCGGCCTGTGGGCTGTGCCTGCCGTGGTTGCGAACTTCCTCGCGATAATGCTGGTTGGCCCTTTCGGTCCGGCTCTGGCATCTGGCGCGGGCGTCATCGGCGTGCGCCTTCGGTGCGGCGGCCAAAACCAGCGCGCCACCCAGTGCAAGAGCGGCCACTGCATTTCCCAGTTTCAATTTCATCATTGCTTGTTTTCCTCCTGTGGTTAAACGTCCGCGACTCAGATTGGCAACCGCGCTACGGGGTTGCTCCTAGAGCCAGCCTAAGAAGCCTGTACGTGCGTTCAGGATTTAAAATCGGCTGGTGGGAACAAGGACTTCGGGCCCGTTGGTACGACAATCCGAATTTCGCGCGCGACGATTTCTGAGCGGCGGACACCTCCAGACGATTGCAAGTTTTCTTTTGCCGCGACGATTTAATCTGCCTAAATCCGAGCAGCGTCTGATTGAAGTTGAGCCGGGTATTCACGTGCTCTGCCATTGTCACTGGCAGCCTGATCGCGGTACCGCGCTCACGTTGGTCATTGTGCACGGGCTGGAAGGATCCACCGAATCGAATTACATGCTAGGGATTGCCGAAAAGGGATTGAAGGCGGGGATGAATGTGGTGCGGATGAACCAGCGCACTTGTGGCGGCACTGATCACCTGGCGCCGACACTTTACCATTCCGGACGCTCGGGCGATGTGATGGCGGTGACCAAAGCTTTAATTGAGAACGACGGCATTTCGCGATTCGCGCTGTGCGGCTTCTCCATGGGCGGCAACATCGTGTTGAAGGCTGCGGGAGAGTGGGCGGAGCACGGACCGGTGAAATTCTGCGCGGTGGCGGCGGTTTGTCCGGCGATGGACCTTGCGGCCTCGGCGGACGCGCTTCATCTGCCCGAGAACCGGCTATACGAACAATATTTTTTGTGGAAGTTGAAAGCGCGGATGCGAAACAAGGCGCAATGTTTTCCCGGAGTCTATGATCTGAGCCGGCTGCGCGGGCTGAAAAGTTTGCGCGACTTCGACGATAAAGTTACGGCGTTCTACACCGGCTTCGACGGCGCGGCCGATTATTACGCGCGCGCCGCGGCGGCAAATGTGGTGGATAAAATTTCGGTCCCCGCTTACATACTTTATGCCCGAAATGATCCCTTCATTCGCGTAACTGCGGAGACCCGACGGAAGGTTGAGAGCAACTCCAATATCAATTTCGTCGAAACCGAAGATGGCGGTCATTGTGCTTTTATTGCCGCCCCCGATGGTTATGACGGGCATTTCGCGGAACGGGCCGTGGTGGAATTTCTTGCTTCGCTGCAGTGAGTTGGTAGAATCAGCGGCAATGAAACGCGCTCTCCGGCTGACCGCAAAAAGCGTACTGGCGCTCGCAGTACTGACGATGTGCGTGTCGGCCTGCGCCGAGCCGATTTCGCAACTTCATCCCAGCAACTACGTCAATGATTTCGCCCATGTGCTGAGCCCGGGAACCGAGACCGAGTTGAACGACCTGGGCCAACAGGTTGATCAAAAGGCGAAGGCACAAATCGCAGTCGTGACCATCAACTCGCTCGACGGACAAGATATTGACGGCTATGCGGTTGACCTCTACAAGCAATGGGGAATCGGAAGCAAAAGCACAAATCATGGCGTGCTGATTTTGATCGCAGTCAAAGATCATCGCTACCGAACTGAAGTTGGTTACGGACTGGAGCCGATTCTTCCTGACGGCAAAGTCGGCGGCTTCTGGCGGCAAGTATTGCCTTTGCTTAAACAGGGCGATTACGACGGCGCGATAAAGCAGAATATGGAGAGCATCGCGTCGGTCATCGCGGCTGACGCGGGCGTGCAACTTACGGGAACGAGCCCAGTCCCAGCGGAGCAACCGCCGCCTCCCGCGGGAGGGATTTCGCTTCGCGGCATCATCCTCCTCATTATTATCGGCATCATCGTGCTGGCGACCCCGCTGCGCAGCGTGCTGTTCTGGTTGCTGCTTTCAGGTGGAGGCGGTCGCGGCGGATGGGGCGGCGGCGGGTTTGGTGGTGGTGGCGGGGGTGGCTTTGGCGGTTTTGGCGGCGGAATGTCTGGAGGGGGCGGCGCCAGCGGAAGCTGGTGAGGAGAAAATTTTATGAGTTCCAACACTGACGAAGCGCTACTGAGTGAATTCACGTCCAAGTTGCGCGCAGCTGCCGGAGAAAATCTGACCAGCGTGATTCTTTACGGCTCTGCGGCGGACGGAGAATTTCATCCCGACTATTCCGATCTCAACCTGCTCTGCGTTTGTCGCGACACATCGCTGGCGTCACTTAATAAGATCTCCGGCGCGGTGGAGTGGTGGCGGAAAAAGAAACACCATCCTCCGCTGGTAGTCACGGAAAAAGAGCTGCGAGACACGGCCGACGTATTCTCGATTGAATTCATCGACATGAAGCAGCGGCACCGGATCCTGTATGGCGACGACGTGCTGAGCGACTTGAATGTTCCTATGCAGCTGCATCGCTCGCAATTGGAGTACGAGTTGCGGGAAAAACTTTTTCTGCTGCGGCAGCACGTGCTGCTGGCGGGTGCGGACGAGAAAGCGCTTTGGGAGGCGATGCTGAATTCGCTATCATCTTTTACTACCCTGTTTCGGCACGCGCTGATTGAATTGGGTGAGACAAGCCGGAAACATTCGCGGGAAGCGCTGCAGGAGCTGGCCTCGCGGCTGAACTTCGATCCCTCAGCGTTCGTACAACTGATAGAGGTTCGAGGGCGCACGCTGGACCGCAAACAGCTGCGCGCGCAGGACGTGGCGGCGCGATATCTTTCGACCATCGAGAAAGTTGCCGGGGCAGTCGATACAATGCAGAGTTCCCCTTCACGCACTAATCCGCAAGGCTAGGCGGTATGCTTCAGCTCTATACAAGGAGAGGGTATGAGCAAAATGTTAATCGTGCTGGTGGTGATTGCGGCGGTGATTTTTTTCGCGGTGGGCGAGTACATCAGCGTGAAGAACACGCTGGTAGCGAAAAATGAGGCGGTTAAAACCGCATGGTCGCAGGTCGATATAGTGCTGCAGCGGCGCGCGGACCTGATTCCCAATCTTGTCGAGACCGTGAAAGGCTATGCCAAGCAGGAGCAGACCGTCTTCGGCGATATTGCGAAGGCGCGCAGCCAGCTGCTTTCAGCGGGAACACCGGAGCAGAAAATCTCCGCCAACAACCAACTTGACGGAGCCCTGGGCCGGCTTTTGCTGATTGTGGAAAATTATCCGGAGTTGAAGTCGAACGAAAATTTTCTACGATTGCAGGATGAACTCGCGGGAACGGAAAACCGCATTGCCGTAGAACGCCAGCGGTATAACGACACGCTGAAGGATTACAACGTCTACGTGCAGCAGTTCCCGCATAGCCTGTTCGCTTCAAACCTGGGCTACAAACCGAATACGGCTTATTTTGCGGCAAGTGAAGGGTCGCGCGAAGTCCCGAAGGTAAACTTCGCTACGCCTGCGCCACAACCGGCGCCTGCGCACTGAGTTGGGTGATGCGGTTAGAGACTAGCTTGCGGCAGCGTGATCAGGAGCTTCGCTCTCCGGTTTGGAGTCGGCGAAGTTCGGGAATCCGCCGGCGGGTGCGGCGTAGCTGCGACGCTTCCATGACGTAAGCAAATCGGCCCACAGGCACACGCGGATAAAACAGCGTCCGACCAATCCATTCACCGGACGGTGAAGGCCTCGATCGATCGACGAAACCTTTCCTGCTTGATTTCGTGCGGGGACGGGAACCTGGATTGACGGGGAAATACTCTTCACTTTCACCGAATCGGATACTGAAACCGACGACGTAGTGGACATTCGGACCCCCAAGGAGCAGAACCGGGCGGCAACTTCGATGCAAGTTTCTGCTTCGGAGATGCCGGACAGCAACTTACGTATGTGAGAACATTCTAGTCTCAAAACGTGGAACTCGGCTACCTGCAAACAAAAAAACCTCGCCGCTGTCTGTCGGGACCTCGCTCAGGCCCCGGTGCGAGATTGGTTATACTCGTGGTCTCAGCCATGAAAAATTCGGGAGGCCACATGAAGAGAGTGGCACTGGCCGCACTTCTACTAGGTTCGCTTAGCCTGAGTGCGCAGACCGCCGCCCAGCCAAGCGCAATCGCGAACGTGGGCAACCGTAAAACGGTCAGCCTGGATGGTACCTGGAATACTATTATCGATCCCTACGAAACCGGCCTGGGCAGCCGTTTTTACGAGAATGCCAAGCCGAAATCGAAAAGCGATCTGGTTGAGTACGACTTCGAACACTCGCCCAAACTCCACGTTCCAGGCGACTGGAACATGCAGCGCGATTCGCTGCTTTTTTATGAGGGGCCGATGTGGTACCAGCGGGATTTCCGGTATCACAAGCGGCCAGGATTGCGGACATTTCTTTATTTGGGTGCGGCGAACTACTTCGCGCGGGTGTGGCTCAACGGCAAAAAACTGGGCGAACACACAGGCGGATTCACTGCCTTCGACTTCGACGCCACCGATCAACTGAATGACGGCGACAACAGCGTAGTGGTTGAAGTGGATAACACTCGCCACGCCGACGCCGTTCCCGCCTTGAAGACAGATTTTTGGAATTATGGCGGCTTGACCCGAAGCGTCAGGCTGGTGGAAGTTCCAGCAACTTACATTGCCGACTATTCAGTTCAGCTGGCAAAAGGTAAGGCGGATGTCATTGAAGGATGGGTGCAGATCGGCGGCGCACCCCATGCCGGCGAGGTGTCGGTTGAAATTCCTGAGATTCATTTCAAGCAGTCAGCTCAGGTGGATAGTTCGGGGCATGCTGCGTTTCGGTTTCCTGCGCATGTGGAACTCTGGTCGCCGGATAATCCAAAGCTGTATCGAGTTCTGATTTCCGGAGAGGGCGATAGCGTCGCCGACGAAATCGGATTTCGCACCATCGAGACCCGCGGATCGCAAATCCTGCTGAACGGGAAACCGGTCTTTCTGCGCGGCATCGCGATGCATGAGGAAGCGCCATTCCGCAGCGGACGAGCGTTCTCCGAGGAAGACGACCGCACCTTGCTGACCTGGGCTAAGGATTTAGGCTGCAATTTTGTCCGGCTTGCGCATTATCCCTATAACGAAGACATGTTGCGGCTTGCCGATAAGATGGGGCTGCTGGTCTGGGAAGAGATCCCGGTCTATTGGGACATTCAGTGGCAGAATCCGGCGACGCTGGAGAATGCCAAATCGCAATTACAAGAGATCATTTCGCGTGATCATAATCGCGCGGCGATCGCGATCTGGTCCATGTCGAACGAGACTCCCATCTCGCCCGAGCGCACCGAGTTCCTGAAATCGCTGGCTTCGTATGCCCGGCAGCTCGACTCGACGCGGCTCATTGCTTCGGCCCTGAACCACTGGGACCACAGCAACGCGGGCGTGCGCACGGTTTCTGATCCACTGGCAGAGTTTCTCGACGTGATCGGGGTCAATGAGTACATGGGCTGGTATGAGTCGAAGATTGACGATATGGACCACCCACAGTGGAAGTTTGCCTACGACAAGCCGGTGATTGTGAGCGAATTCGGCGCCGGAGCTTTGTACAATCTGCATGGTGATGATCAGACGCGGTTCACTGAGGAATACCAGGTGAACGTATTCGATCATCAGCTGGCGATGTGGCAACGGGTCCCACAGCTGGCGGGAATGTCGCCATGGGTGCTGATGGATTTCCGGTCGCCCCGGCGCCCGCTGCCCGGCGTTCAGGATTATTTCAATCGCAAGGGAATCATTTCTGACCAGGGGCAGCGCAAGCAGGCGTTTTATGTGCTGCAGAAGTTTTATAAAGAGAAAGCGGCCCAGGCGCATTAATTGAGATGGTGAAATGATTTTTTAGGAGACTTCATGCAATATCGCAAGTTTGGACGTAGCGGGGTTCAAGTCAGCGACATCGCCCCGGGATTGTGGGGGATGAGCGGCTGGAGCGGGTCGAACGACCGTGAGTCGCTGCAGGCGCTACAGCTATCGGTCGACCTGGGGTGCAACTTTTTCGACAGCGCCTGGGCTTACGGCGAGGGCAAGAGTGACGGCCTGCTCGGACAAACCATCGCGAAGAATAAAGGTAAGCGTCTGTTTGCAGCTTCAAAAATTCCGCCGAAGAACGAGCGCTGGCCGGCGTTGCCGAAATACAAATATAAGGACGTGTTTCCGCCCGACCACGTTTTTAAGTATGCCGACCGGATCCGCAGGCAGCTGGGTACCGATTCCATCGATTTGCTGCAATTTCATGTGTGGACCGATAAGTGGACGGACGATCCGGATTTTCGCAAGACGGTCGAGAAACTCAAGAAAGACGGGACCATCCGCTACTTCGGCCTGAGCCTGAACCGCTGGGAGCCGGAGAATGGAATCAAGGCGATTCGCACCGGGCTGGTCGATGCGGTGCAGGTGATTTACAGCATTTTCGATCAGTCGCCGGAGGACAAGCTGTTTCCACTCTGCAAAGAGATGAATATAGGAGTCATCGTTCGGGTCGCGCTCGATGAGGGCAGCCTCGGCGGCAAAATGACCAAGGACACGACTTTTCCCAAGGATGATTGGCGCTCGGGATATTTCAATCCCAAAAACCTGGCGAACACCATGAAGCGGGTGGATAAGTTAAAAGAAATTCTGCCTCCCGGAATGTCACTGCCGGAGATGGCGTTGCGCTTTGTGCTGTCGCATCCGGTGGTGAGCACGACGATTGTCGGAATGAGGAAGCTGGCGCATGTGCGGGAGAACATCGCGCTCAGCGATAAAGGGCCGTTGAGTCCGGAGCTGTTGAAGAAATTGAAAAAACATCGCTGGAACCGGAAGCCGGCGCCCTGGTCAGACTAAAGACGGTCCCTGCGGGCGAGAACGCCCGCATCCCCACAATCAGTTGGGAAAATATCCGGAGAAGAATTCAGGCGCGAACCCCTGAAATACTACTGCGACTTGCGTTTGGTTTTGGGCGCGTCGCTGCTGACACTGCCTTCGGTGGTAATGCGCGAGGCTTTGCAAACTTCCTTCGCCACTTTCAATGCGGCTTCGCGTAGCGGTGCGCCGTCGGCAATGATGGAACTGGCAGCGAGGGTGAATTGGACAGCGTCTTCCTGTTTGTCGAAGTAGAGCACAACCTGACTTGCTGCCATGGCGGATCAACCTCCGGAATTCGTTAGGGACATAATAGGGTGGAATGGCCGCCGGAAGGTGTACTGAGTAGGTGCATGCAGGCGAGGGTGAGGAACTCACAAGTGCATGGGCAAGGGCACCGGAAGACGCTCACCTGGCTGGACGAATTTCGTGGATCACCACAGAACTAATGCTGAATCAAGGAAGGGGAGAACTGGTGGCGGCGCGTGGACTCGAACCACGGACCTACGGATTATGAGACCGTCGCTCTAGCCACCTGAGCTACGCCGCCACATTCACGATTGTAAGGGAACACAGAAAAAGCGGGAAGGGCGTGGTCTGGCTGCGCCCTGAGCCCGCCAGGGCGACATTTGACTAGCCCACGACGTAAGTCGGGGGGGTAAGCAGGCAAACTCGAAGTCCGCAAGGACGGTACCCGCGACCACTTGAAAGTGCTCGACGAAACTCGGGCTTCGCCCGAAAGGGCACGGCTTTAGCCGTGCCGAAGCCCAGCATTACTTTCGGAATGCGGCTTCAGACGGCACGCGGAATAAAATAATCGTGTGGAACGCAAAGTCTTCTGGATCGTATTTTCCGTGCTCGGCGTTGCCGCCGATATTGTTCTTCCGTTGTGGTGGGCGTTGATCGCCACCATCCCGATTGTGTACGCCAGCTGGTGGGTTGCGTATCGCAGCGAGTGGTTTTGAGGATGCGCGACTCGTTACGCAGAATCAGGATGAGTGAGTGGATTGGAATTCTATGTCTCACGGTTGCCGTGATGGCGAGAGCTGACCCCGCGATTGGCGATGTTATGTTCGGCGATTCTTCATTTGGAAAATTCACGTTTGTCGGTCTTTTGTTGGCTGCTGTTGCCTTGCCTCTAATTGCTGCCGGCAGAAGTTCGAAATGGTGGCTTGTTATCGGTGCAGCAAGCGTTGTTCTAATTGCGGATTTCTGGATTCAATTTTCCCGTCCTCTACGGTGAAGATGCGCTAATACAGCCCTTTCTCCCCCTTGGGCCGCGTCTTCCATCTGCGATGCACCCATAGCCACTGATCTGGATAATGCCGCACGTAGTCTTCGATCACTTTTGTGAATTTGGCGGTGTTTGCCAGCACATCGGCTTCGTGATTGCCGGTGCGAATTAACTCTACCGCGGGATCGAAGCGCAGGCGATATTTCTGCAGCACCGGGTCCCAGATGGTGAATCCGGGGACGACGGCGGCATCGGTCTTGAGCGCGACCCGGGCGGCGCCGCTGGCGGTGCATGCACTGATTCCGAAAAAATCCACGAACACGCCCTGGCTGGCGATCATATTTGTGTCCATGAGCACGCCCACGGTCTCGCCCTTGCGCAGCGCGGCAATCAGGCCGCGGGCGAAATCTTTATCGACGGCTTTATTGCCGTGCATGGTGCGATGCTGGCGTGCCATGCGGTCGATGTATGGATTATCCAGCGGCCGCATCACAATATTCAGCGGATATCCGTAGAGCGAATGCGAGAACGCAGAGAGCTCCCAGGCGCCCAAGTGGCCGGTTAGAAAGAGAACGCCCTTGCCGCGCGCCAGCGCTCGCTCGAAATTCTCGAAGCCCTCGTAGACCACAGTTTTGCTGACGTTTTCGCGCGTATATCTGGGAAACAGGCAGACTTCGGCGACCTGGCGGCCAAGCGAAATAAAAACTCCGTGAAGGATCTGCTTGCGCTCGTGCCGGGTTTTCTCAGGAAAAGCGATTTCCAGGTTGCGCATGCCCACGCGCCGCAGCTTGCCGTGGAGTGCGTAGACCATCCAGGCAATGGAAATCCCTGCCGCGCGGGCCAGTGGCCGCGGCAAGGCACCTACAAATTTGAGCAGTCCCCAGGCAAGGGCGTATTCGAGTCGGTAGCGCAATTGCACGCTGACGGTAGCATTACGCAAATTTTGCTGTCAAATCTGGGGTGTCAGCTGTCAGTCTTTGGTCGTCAGATAGGAAGCTAGGAGCGGCGAGCGATGAGCTGCGAGCCACCAACGCTTTGACCTTCGGTCTTAGCATTTGAGGTCGAATGCCGGGCCAACCTTTGGAACTGACACCCAACTGCCAGAAGGCCGAAAGCCGAGGATTGCCGACCGACGGCTCGCTTCTCAACGCTCGGCGCTCGTTGCTGCCTTCGCTACGACTAGCCTTGAATCCCGCTCCCGCCATCCTTAGACTAAGTACGTGCACGTGCATTCCCATGGCGCGGATGAGCGTACCTCGAAGGTGCTGCGGGTTTCGCTTATCGTCACCGCCGCCTACATCGGGCTGCTGGTGGTTGCCGGACTGCGCTCCCATTCTCTGGCGCTGCTCTCCGAAGCCGGGCACAATCTCAGCGACTTTGTGGCCCTGCTGCTGTCGCTGGTTGCGGTGTACTTTCAATCGCGTCCGCCGAGCGCGACCCATACTTACGGTTACCATCGCGCGGGCGTACTCGCCGCCCTGGTCAACGCGGGTGCGCTGGTCGTGGTTTCGTTTTTGATCTTTTACGAGGCGGTGCGCCGCATTCAGCATCCGCAGGCCATTCATGCCGGGACCATGATGTGGGTCGCTGCAGCGGGCGTGATCATGAATGGCGCGATTGCATTCATGCTTTTCCGCACCCACCGCGATGTGAACATTCGCAGCGCGCTGCTGCACGAAATCGGCGACACGGTTTCAACCGCTGCGGTCATCGCGGGGGGCTGGGCCATTCTCGCCACCGGACAACTCTGGATCGATCCCGCACTTTCGTTCGGAATCGGCGCACTGATTCTATGGTCGAGCTTCGGCATCATGCGCGAAACCCTGAACATCTTGCTCGAAGGCACTCCGCGCGGAATGAAACTGGCTCGGGTTGCCGCCGCGATTGCGGAAATAGATGGAGTGAACGACGTTCATGACCTGCACGTGTGGAGCATCGGATCTGAAACGAGCGCGCTGTCGTGCCACATTTCGATTGCCGACATTCCACCATCCGCCAGCGAACGCATCCTTCGCGAGGTGAAGGCTCGCCTGCACTCGGATTTCTCCATCGATCACACCACTATTCAGTTTGAGCATGCCGTGTGTGAGGTGGCGCACGGGTGCGTGATTCCGGTGGGAGAAATACAAAACCGGTAATAGATGCCGACCATACCCGAGATAGTCAGGTGGCTCTTCGACAGACGTACGGGCATGTTCGATCGATATACTGAACACGCCCGTCGGACGATTTTTTTTGGCCGATGGGAAGCCCTACAAGTAGGCAGCCACTTCATCGGACCCGATCATATCGCTCTTGGAATTCTGAGAGATTCATGGCTTATGGATGAATTCTTGAAGGAGTTCCCGGCCGAGGAACTGCGAAAAGAAATTGTTGCCGAACTTCCGAAAGCAACAGTGACTGATGAGAGCGACATATTTTTAAATGCCGCGGCTAAGCGGTTGCTCAGGTTTGCGGCTGCCGAGGCAGACTCCCTGATCGATAATTTTATTGGCGATGAGCATATCCTTCTTGCTTTCTTTCAGGCGGGGAACAAAAACTCGGCCACGTTCTCTAGGTTGATTTCGGCCAAACTGAATCCACGCGATCTTCGGCTGCGCATCAAGGCCATCCCCCGCGAAACCCGCAAGAAATCTGGCAACACTCAAGGTGCGAGGTGGCGAGAGGCCGGAATGCCGGAGGGCTACACAACCTCTCGGCTTCTCTATAATCCTCCGTCTGAAACCCTGGTGATCGAGGTCAAAGCGCTGAACGGCGATTCCTATCCCAAGCGTCTTCTCATGAGGCATCGCACGGCAGAACGATACGAGGAGATTTGTAGCCCAGCCGAAGATATTTCATACGAGTGCCCGGTCACGAGCGCGAAGCTGCCGATTGTGGTCTTTAACTGCAAAAAGTACAACCGGAGGTCTGACGGTCAGTACATCGGCTCAGACTGGCAGGGTACTTACGCTTTCAATCTACAAACTAAAGAACTCAACCTTTGCCTCACTAAAGAAAATTTCGCTCTTCCACCCCCATACGACGAGCGTGGGTGGATAAGGGAGGTTTGTACGATTTCCGATGACGCCCTATATGCTTACGTGATGGTTGGATTGGGGAAGCACAAAAGTGACAACGAAGTCTATTACGATTACCACTTAGCTGAACTAGACCTGAGAACTAAACGGTTGGAACTGCTCTCTCAATTGAAAAATACATTTTTCTAAGCTCCTCGATTTCTGACCGGGCAACGGCAGGCGTTGCAGAATTTGCTAGCGGCTCTGCCCCTATTCGCCTTATTTCCAAAGCAAAATCTTCTTCGTATTTCTCCATCATGTCGGCCCTTCGGCGACTTTCGTGATGACGATTCTGAGCACCACTCGAATAAGTTTTTCTCCGCCAGCAACTCTGGACACCTCGCACCAGCAACTCTCACTTGTAATTTTTCCATCTACTCGGAAAATTGGCCGTACTGGAAGAACACCAGCCGTCCTAGAGCTTCCACTGGATTCCCACTACTCCGGGTGATGCCTAGAGTCATATGTGAAGAAAACTATTCGGAGGGTGAAACTCCCATGAAATTGAAGGCACCGTTATTTTCCATGTTGCTGCTTTCGGCGTGCTGGGTAGCAGCCCAGACGCAGAACGCATCGCCGTCAGGCTCGACTTCTGCTCACCCAGCGGGCAGACCGCAGGGTCACAATCATCCACACCGGCGACAGCGCCGCAGACACCAAGCACCACGCCGCAAACGCCGGGAACTTCTCCGGCAACTCCGGGAAATCCGGAACAAGGATCACCTGGCGCAGGCACGCCAGAACAGAATGCCGCGCCGCCAACCACCACGTCCCCGGATTCGACGAATCCCGGGCTGCTTCAAGCACCACGCCTAACACCGCCGCCCCCGCAAGCAGTGGAAATGCGATCACGGGATGCCTGGCCGGCTCTCCAATCGCCGGCAGTTACACGCTGACTGACAAGTCCGGCAATACCTACCAGTTGAACGGAAACTTAAACGCCGTTCGTACGTTGATCGGAAATGAAGTGCAGGTGACCGGGCAGGAAGGCTCCGGCAGCATGGGCGCCAACGCCAACGCTTCAGGAAACTCGGCTACAGCGACTGCCGGAAACTCCGGCATGAACTCGACTGCATCCGCAGGCAACGCTAAGAATTTCAATGTCAGCAGCGCCACCAAGGTTGCGGACCAGTGCGGCGAGTCGGCGCCAGCTGCGAAGCCGAGCGCGCGAATTCACGAATCTAACGGTTCTCCGGTTCTGATGGCAGCATTGCAGGCCGGCGGTGCGGGCGGATCTGGCAGCGGTGCGGGAGCAGGCGCTGGCGCAGGAGCAGGCGCAGGATCGACCGCGGACAGACCACTGGGTCAGCCTCGGGCCAGTCAACTCCGGGCAGACCACTCCGGGCGCCACCCAACCTGGAACCACTCAGCCGGGAACAGCGGCGCCGACTCCGGGTACTGCGGCCCCGACACCAGGAACCGCGACTCCGGGAACCACTCCGAATGGGAGCACAACGCCGACTCCGCAGGCCACGCCTAACGGCACGACCCCGCAGACGACGCCGACCACGCCGGGAACTAACGCTCCGGATACTACTCCGGGAACAACGCCTCCGGCTTCGAACCCGAATTCACCGACTCCGGGGACAACCAATCCTCCGAGCAGCACTCCCCCGACCACGACTCCGCAGAACTCAACGCCCGGGACAACTCCCCCGACCGCGTAGGCTTTTTGGAGCCGCAAGTAAAAGACCCGCTTTGGCGGGTCTTTTTTTGTGCCTAAACTCTTACGGATCGTGCAGCGACGGGCGCCCTCGCCCGGCGTACTCGGGTGCCATCTTCCGGATTTTGAGCCCAATTATAAAGTCAAATTCCCTGCCCTGTGCCTCAGAAAGCCGAGGGACAACGGCGAGGCACCCGGTATTGTCCCTATGAGATAATTTTTAACGAGGAAAAAATGGCGGAACACATCGTTAAATGCGTCAAGCTGCACCAAGACCTGCCGGGGCTGGACGAGCCCCCGTTTGATACCGAACTTGGCAAAAAAATCTACGAAAACGTTTCACAGCAGGCGTGGAACCAATGGACGGAGTTCTGCAAAATGCTGCTGAACGAATATCGCCTGAACCCGGCGCGACGCGAAGACCAGCAGGTTATCGTCAAGCAGATGGAACAGTTCTTCTTCGGCGAAGGCGCGGCCCCGCCTCCGGATTACGTTGCACCCACCAAGGCAAGCTGAATTTCTAGCCGCCCAGCGGCTCTAGAACCTGAGATCAATTCCTGCCGAAAAACGGAAGTGGTTTTCGCCAATGCTGAAAAAATTGGTGTGTATTTCATCGCCTTGCAGGCGCACCGCAAGTCCGTGAATCAGGCGGTAATCGAATCCTCCGCCGATCGCGGTGGCGAAAGAAGTGTCAGTGATTACCCATGATCATTCTCATGGGCAGCGCCGAAGAGGGCCTGGGCGAAGGGAGTAAATCTTTTAATAGGAACCGAAACCCGGGGGCCGAATAAGTATGTATATCGACGAACGCTGCTGCCCAGTAATCCACACCCGGAGGAGGGACAGGGAGGAGCGAAATTGTCAGTTCCGTAACCCGCGCCGAAATCACCTACGATCCCGATCCACGGCAGAATCTTGCCTTCTAAGGAAGCTTCCCATCCATTCAGAGCGGTGGTGCCGCCGAATGAGTCGGTCTGCGAAAACGAATAGCCCACAAAAATGTTTCCACTGGTGGGAATCTGCGCCTGCGCATGCCGCCGCACAAAAAATGACCAGCAAAATTCCTGCAATCTTGCTCACTGAAAAACTCCTGGAATTAATTGGCAAACTTAAGAAATTGGATGCCGAGCAGCTGGAAGTCCGGATGCAATCTCAGAATGATCTGCAAGGCCCATGAGAAGGTCAAAACCGAAACACAATACCCAAAGACAACCGGGGATCAAACTGCGACTTGCCAAAAAAACTGGTGTGAATGGCATCGAGTTGCGCCCGCAGGGCGACGCGCAGGAAGCAATGTGTAGTCGACACCCCCACCGAAGGCAGTCGCCAGGCCCAAATCAGAGTTGGAAATGCCTCCGCCATTGTCCGACTGGTAGCCCGACGCCTAACAGAAATTCCGCAAATGGCCGGTACTTGCCATAAGTGGTTGAAACGCGCGGGCCGAACATTAATGTGTCGCGGGCGGCATTGAGCCGAAATGTATTGCAGCCACCAAACAGCACGCAGCCGGTGGTTCGGCGGCCGCCGTAATGCCAGTCGAGGTCGGCAACCACGCCCAGCCATGGCAAATACTTGCCTTCGGCCGAGGTCTCCCAGCCGCTCATGCCGGCGCCACCGCCCGTGGCCTGGACGGTACTGCTATTGGCGAATGCCTGGCCGTGGATATACGAATAGCCAAAAAATGCATTCCCGCCGGAAGGAAGCTGAGCGCTGGCGATAGTTGAAAAGACAAATGTTAGGAAGCTGATGGCGCAAATCTTACGCAAAAATCTCTCCCGCTAGAAGTGTATGGCGCTGACGGCGGATTTAGGATGCGCCTTGAACGTGAGTAGGATGCCATTTTATGGCAGATGGTAGCCGCTCGGGCAGGGTGAGTACCGGTCGAAAGCAAACGGCCTGAGCAACTCCAGTCGCTCATTTTTCCCTCAAAAAAGTGTAGCAACGGCCGCTTCTTGCGCATCCATCAGAGGTGCCGAATTCAGCGGGTAGCTGAAACTGAATATCTCTGTTGTGGAGAACGCAATGCACGCCAGCCATGCTGAGCAGTTAGCGTATAACCCACTTCGCGAGCGGTACCGCGACATTCGCAACACCAGCCTGCACATCACTTCGCCTTTTTCAGCGGAAGACATGATGCTGCAGTCCATGCCGGATGCCAGCCCGGCAAAGTGGCATCTCGCCCACACCACCTGGTTTTTCGAAACTTTCATCCTCAGCCCCTATGTTTCCGGATATAAGCCTTTCGACTCCCGCTTCAAGCAGCTTTTCAATTCCTATTACAAGCAATTGGGAGCGCATCCTTATCGCGGAGCTCGCGGATTGATGTCGCGTCCTAGTCTTGATGAGATTCGCGCTTATCGGGAGCATGTGGATCGGGCGATGCTGCGCTATCTGGAAATTCCAGATGAGCGTACGGCGGCGCTGATCGAAGTCGGGCTGAATCACGAGCAGCAGCATCAGGAATTGATTCTCACCGACATCAAGCATGCGCTCTGGTCGATGCCGCTGCGTCCGGAACGCGTCGATGGTCCGCGAGCGGTCAAGAATGCCGAGCCGCTGGAGTGGGTGGAATTCGAAGGCGGGATTCGCGAGATCGGTTACGAAGGCTCGGGATTTTCTTTTGACAACGAAAGCCCGCGGCACGAGGTGCTGCTGACGCCGTTCAAGCTCGCATCGCGTCTGGTGACCAACGCCGAGTATCTGGAATTCATGAATGACGGCGGTTATCGCCGGCCTGAACTTTGGCTTTCTGACGGATGGGACACGGTTTGCGCGCAGGGCTGGAAGTCGCCGTTCTACTGGGAAGATCGCGATGGCCACTGGTTCGATTTCAGCTATGACGGAATGCGCGAGGTGGATCCCGCGGCGCCGGTTTGCCATGTGAGCTATTACGAAGCTGATGCTTTCGCCCACTGGAGCGGCGCTCGCCTGCCGCGGGAAGAAGAATGGGAAGTGGCTGCGGCTCAGGCTTCGGATGAAGGGCACGTTCCTCGAATCCGGGCAAGCTTCGGCCGCAACCCGCGTCTGGCACTGGTCTACAGCAGATGTTCGGCGACGTCTGGGAGTGGACGGCGAGCCCCTATGTCGCGTATCCCGGATTCAAACGCCGGCGCCGGGCGCGATTGGCGAATATAACGGCAAGTTCATGTGTAACCAGTTTGTGTTGCGCGGCGGGTCGTGCGCCACGCCAGAAAGCCACATCCGCGCCAGCTACCGCAATTTCTTCCCGCCCCATGTGCGCTGGCAGTTCATGGGCATAAGGCTCGCCAAATGATCCTGCACGAACCGGTTCCTCTTCCCTCTTATATTGACGAAGTTGTGCTCGGGCTGACCTCCCGGCCAAAGACTTTGCCGTGCAAACTTTTCTACGACGACCGCGGATCGCAGCTGTTCGAAGAGATCACGCGTTTGCCGGAATATTATCCGACGCGGACCGAGTTCGAGATTTTGCAGGATTCGGCGCAGAGAAATCGTTGAGGCTGCCGGAACTCCGGTTTCAATCGTTGAACTCGGCGCAGGAACTGCAACCAAGACCAGCGCGCTGCTGCGCGCTTTTGCTCGCCGCCAATTGCGCGTCAAATACTTTCCGGTAGATATTTCCGTCGAGCGCCCTGGCCGATGCCAAAGACAGAATCAAAGATGAGTGCGCAAATGTGACGGTGCTACCGGTGGTGGTCGATTTCAGCGACGGCTTTCATTTTTTGCGCGAGATCCCCGGCCGGCAAGTTGGTCTTGTATCTCGGGTCGAGCATTGGCAACTTCGATTGGATTGACGCCGATCGGCATGCTGCGCAAGGTTCGCGAGCAGCTCACGCCGGAGATGCATTGCTGCTAGGCACGGACATGGTCAAGCCGGCGGAAATTCTCGTGCCCGCCTACGACGACGCACAGGGCATTACCGCGCAATTCAACAAGAATATTCTTGTGCGCCTCAATCGCGAGCTGGACGCCAATTTCGACGTCGATTCGTTTCGCCATGTCGCGGAATGGTCGCCGCGAGCGATCGCGCATGGAAATTTTCCTCGAAACCACACGGCCGCAGAAAGTCACGCTTCGAACTGCACGAGCTCACTGTCCAATTCCGCGCCGGCGAACGCATTCACACCGAAAACAGCCACAAATACACGCTCGAAATGGTCGATCGAATGTTGTGCGTTTCGGGATTCAAGCTGGAGAAAACCTGGTTCGACCGCCAGAGATGGTTTGGGTTGAACATGGCCCGAGTGCGAGCGGATTAATGCCTGGACTGGTGGGACAGCCGCCCGCGGCTGTCTCGGCGAAGCTATGCTTCGCGAAGGTGTACCCTTTTGTCCCGCGACAATTGATCGGGCTTTGCCCTCGCGTTTAATTCATCCCCTTGAACCTAGGGCTTACGCCCTGGGCTATTTAAATGCCGCCCCTCCGGGCTGATCGCGTGGAGACGGCGCGGCCTCGGCCTGTCAGGTCGACTCTGAGTTTTCGTCGGGGATCAGCCTCCTCACCTCACATTTCGTCACCTAAATTTCTCCGCCGTCCATCCTTGCCACAAATACCATGCGATCATGATGCGCACCACGATCATCGATCCGGCCACGAAGAAGTCAACCGAGAATTCAGCCGTGTCGGCAGACACTTTCGGGATCAGCAAAACCATTCCAGCCAGCACGATCACAATCGCAGCACGTCGTGCCAAATTCTTCAGGCGGAATAATCCATAAGCGACGACCAGTCCGCATCCACCTGTCAACAGAAACATGTAAGGCCCGTAGATTTCAAGCCCATGCAACAGCGGAGCACCCAGCGAGAGCGGAATGGCTTCGGGATTGATCAGCTTGATCAATCCCAAAATCAGCAGGTAAGCCGAGGCCAAAAAGAAAACGATGGCGACCGCGATTACGCCTCGCGGCCGTCCATCGTTTGAAACTGCGTTTTCGAACAGCGTGATCTGCCTCAGTACTTCGGCATGCTGGGATCGACGCGATCCGCCCAGGCGAGAATTCCGCCCGCCAGGTTGTGCACCTTCTTGAATCCCGCCTGGCGCAGGAAGTTCACCGCCTTGGCGCTGCGCACGCCGGAACGGCAATGGGCGATGATCTCCTTGCTGGTATCGAGTTCGTTCACCCGATTCGGCAATTCGCCCAGCGGAATCAGATGTCCGCCGATGTTGCAGATGTCGTACTCGTGCGGCTCGCGCACATCGAGAACATAAATGTCGTCGCCGCGGTCGAGCCGCTTCTTCAATTCTTCCACTTCAATTTCGTCAGTAGTCACTTCGGCTGGTGCCTCCTCGCCGCGAATTCCGCAGAACTCCTCGTAATCGATCAGCTTGGTGATTGTAGGATTTTTCCCGCATGCCGGGCAATCCGGATTCTTGCGCAGCTTGAGCTCGCGGAATTTCATGGCCAGCGCGTCGATCAACAGCAACCGCCCGATCAGTGGATCGCCCGCACCAAGAATCAGCTTGATGGCTTCCGTCGCCTGAATCACTCCCACCAGTCCGGGCAGAATTCCCAGCACTCCGCCTTCCGCGCAGGATGGAACCAATCCCGGCGGTGGCGGCTCAGGATACAGGCAGCGATAGCATGGGCCTTCTTTGGTCGCGAAAATACTCGCCTGCCCTTCGAAGCGGAAAATCGATCCATAAACATTCGGCTTGCCGGTGAGCACGCAGGCGTCGTTCACCAGATAACGAGTGGGAAAATTGTCGGTGCCGTCGGCGATGATGTCGAATTCTTTGAACAGCTCGATCGCGTTGTCGCTCGAAAGCCGGGTATTGAACTTTCTGATATTCAAAAACGGATTCATCGCCTTCAGTTTGTCGGCGGCGGAATCGAGCTTGGGACGGCCCACGTCGGCGGTCGAGTGGATGATCTGGCGCTGCAGATTGGTGTAATCGACGACGTCAAAGTCAACAATTCCCAGCGTGCCGATCGCCAGCCGCTCCCAGATAAAGCGCCAGCGGCGAACCGAGTCCGCCTGCGCCGATGCAGAGCACCTTCGCGGCTTTCAGCTTGAGCTGCCCCGCCATGCCGACTTCCGGCATGATCAGGTGGCGCGAGTAGCGCAGGATCTCGTCGTTGTTGAGAGTAACGGGTGTGGGCTGGGTTTCAGTTAATGTGGCCATGGTTTTGATTGCGTAATCTTGTAATTTGGTGATTGCGTAATTGACTTCTCTGCGTTCTCGGTGCCGTTCTCAGTGGACTCTGCGGTTAAAAGCTTTCCCGCTTCATACAAAATCAAAAGCCTTTAACCGCCGAGATCGCAGAGAATTCGCCGAGCACGCCGAGAAAATAAAACCCCTAATCTCATATCAGAACTCCTCTGCGATCTCAGGAGGTTCTCTACGTCCTCTGCGGTTAAAATTTCTGACTCAATCTCCCTGCCTCCCGCTATCGACGGCACGATCGAAATGTCGTCGCCATCCTTTACCGCAGTCGCTTCTTTCTGCATATAGCGAACGTCCTCGTCGTTCAAATAAACATTCACGAAAGCCCGCAGCTTGCCATCTTCCGTATAAAGATGGCGGCGAAGGTCAGGATGCTGCGAGACCAGCCCGCTCAGAGCCTCGGCAACGGTCGAGCCCTTCACGTCAACTGCAGGCTGCTTGCCGGCATACTGGCGCAGCGGCGTAGGTATATGAATCTTAGGCATGGATAAATGATGCCACAGAAATGGGGTTGGATTCAGGGATGGAAGATTGCGGTGGCGCTTGTAGCGGGGATTGCTTTCAGTAAGTCAAAATCCCCGCCTCCCGCAAAAGCGCTAGAAGGATGCGGCACTCGAGTGTCTTAGAGAAATTCCTAGTGGGTGACCTCTTCAGAACTCCACGTGCCCTCTGAAAGTTGGCACCAGCACCGGGCCGCGGTCGCGGTTGTAGCCGGGATTATTGATGTGCTGTAATCCCGGCGCAACGTAAATTCCCGCGCCAGAGATGCGCAGTGTAATAGGTCTCGACGATATTTTCGCGGCCGTAGTTAAGCCGGCCGTCGCCGAGCAGAAATCCCAGGCCGCCGTCGGCGAGATATTCCTGATGATATTTGCAGATGGCGTTGCTCACGAAGGCGACGCCGGCTCGGTCTTGTTTGCGATGCCACATCGGCCCGTACGCGCCCAGGCCCCCGGCGACAGTCTGATCGACCTCGGTGTAGGCGAATGATTCGGTCTTGCCGTTGTCCCAGCCAAAACGCCCGAAAGCCGCCAGATTCGGAGTGAAGTGCTGCTCGAAATTCGCTCCGAATCCATATTTGCGGGTGATGTGCCAGGGATGGTTTGTGATCTCCGGCCGCGGCACCAAGTGCTCGTCATATTGCAGAATCGCGTCACGATAAATTCCCATGTTCGCGTAATTGGTGTAAGCCAGCAGCCGCACTACCGCCGGCTTTCCTGGGAAATAATCCGCGCCGCAGTTCGTATTCCCAATTTTCTGCGTGCACCTGCCATGGCCGGTACACCAGATCGATTCCGTTGGCGACTTTGGGCATCAGCGCTTCGGCGAAGCGAAATCCCCAGTTGCGGGCTTCGTAATCGGCAGTCGCTCCGACGGTGTAGCCGCGAGTGTCTGCGGCGTAATCGTAGGCGCCGTTGTTGTCCACGGTCCAGTTCGCAAACTGAAAGTGAGTGTCCGATCCGACCGAATTAAGGTCAAAAAAGTCCACCATGCTGAACTTGCCGAAACGGAGCTCGAGCCGCCGCGAGGGCAACTCGCTAAACAGCGAAAGCGGATTGCGATCGTTCTCAATCTTCTGCTTGCTGAAAGCGAAAACTTTATGGATCATGGCCGCGGGCCACGTAGGGCGACTTGCTAAGTGATGGATTGCGGACAATGTCGAGATTGGTATTGCCGGCCAGACCTAGCCCGGTGCTGAGCGCGCTGCCGCCCGCCTCTTCGATATCGAGCAGTAGCTCGGTCGAATCATTCAGGCGAGCGCCGGTATAAAGCGTCAGCACCCGGGAGAGCGCCTTTTCGTAATTGGGCTGCAGGCTGTTGGGACCGCTATAAGGCGCAGGAAAATCAGGATGAGTCTGAAAGATGAAATTGGCCTGGCCGGAAAGCCAGTAGCGGGTGTCGGTTAGGTGCGGAAACATGGTTTCGACGTCCGGCGGGTTCTCGTCGGGAGCGGGCGAGGTCGCGGCCGGCTGCTCACCGTCACTCGGTGGCGATGACTGGCCGCACGCACCGGGCAGAGCAAGAAGGATCATCGCCGCACATATTGCGGTTCGTACGGCAGGCAGACCGGGTGCAGCGGGTTTCGACATTCGAACAGTGAGATTACAGCTTACACATACCGCCGACAAACCGGTGGTGGTTCTGCATCCTGAAACACGCACGGAAATTGGCGGGACGGGAACTGCTGAATGCGGTACCAAAAAAGCGGAGGATGATCGGGGGTCCGGCCCTGATCATCCCTTTCCTCCCGGTTAGGAGGGGCCTTACTGAATGCAGCATAGCGGTTGCAGATTGCGGGAATATGTAAGCGAAATGAAATGTTGGTGAATTCGGTATATTTGGACGATTGGATAGCCGAGGCGGCTGTCCCACGTAAAACACAACGAGGAGACGAATGGCACGTAAGCTCGATGAATGCCGGCGGCTGCAAAAGCGCGCTGAAGGGTTGATTCCCGGCGGAGTCAATTCTCCGGTACGCGCCTTCAAATCTGTGGAGTGCGAAGCGCCATTCATCGTGCGCGGGCAAGGTTCGCATATTTGGGACGCGGACGGAAACGAGTACATCGATTATGTGGGTTCATGGGGGCCGCTGATTCTTGGCCACGCCGAGCCCAGCGTGGTGGAGGCCATCCTTTCCGCGGCGGTGAATGGGACGAGTTTCGGCGCCTCGACTCCTGCAGAAGCAGACCTTGCCGAACTGATCATAGAAGCGTATCCGACGGTACAGAAATTGCGCTTCGTGAGCTCTGGCACAGAGGCCACGATGTCTGCCATCCGGCTGGCGCGGGCTTTTACCAAACGCAAATATGTGATCAAGTTTGAAGGCTGCTATCACGGGCACGGCGATTCGCTGCTGGTCAAAGCGGGATCAGGGATCGCCACGCTAGGCATTCCGGGTTCGGCAGGCGTGCTCGAAGAAGTGAGCCAGTTCACTATCGCTCTGCCTTTTAACGACACCGAAGTTCTGGAGCAGGCGTTCAGCAAATATCGCCACATGATTGCCTGCGTGATAGTCGAGCCGGTGGTGGGAAACATGGGCGTGGTGCCGGCAGCGGGGGATTACCTGGCGAACCTTCGCAACATCACCCAGCGCGAAAAAACCGTCCTCATTTTTGACGAGGTGATGACCGGGTTCCGCGTCGCCTACGGCGGAGCGCAGGAGTTGTACGGTATAAAGCCTGATCTCACGACCTTCGGCAAGATCATCGGCGGCGGATTGCCGGTAGGCGCTTACGGCGGACGAGCGGAGATCATGGATATGGTCGCGCCGCTAGGACCGATGTATCAGGCGGGAACGCTTTCCGGAAATCCGCTGGCGATGGCAGCGGGAATTGCGCAATTAAAAATCCTGCGCGAAAAGAAAAAAGAGATTTATGCGCAGCTTGAAAGCTTTAGCGCGAAACTGGTGGACGGAGTAGCGGCAGCGGCCAAGGAGGCAGGCGTCAAGCTCACATCCCAACGCGTGGGATCGATGTTTACCTGGTTCTTCAATCCCGCACCGATCACGGACTGGACTGAAGCGAACAACTCGGATGTGGCCGCGTTCGGCCGTTTCTTCCGCAATATGCTCGACGCCGGCATTTACCTGCCGGCATCACAGTTTGAAGCTGCCTTCCTGAGCACTGCGCATTCTGAAGAAGACATCGCCAAAACAATCGATGCGGCTAAACAGTCGTTCCGCAAACAGCGCGGATAAAGTCTGCGCTGGGGTTTGGAAATGGCACGAGCCAGTTTCGACTCGTGCCACGCAACCGTTATGCCGGGTTTAGGGCAGGCTCTGTTTGACCAGGAATCCGTCAGCTACCGAAGAGTCGGTCTCGATCATGACCAGTTGCGAATCGTTGATCTGATAGTAGGTGGTCAACAATCCGGAGCCGGGCTCGGGCGAGAATGTTCCGGTGAATCGTCCGGGATAGTGAGAATCCGCGGTAAACGTCCCATTCATCGGTTGGTCGGGAGGCAGGCCTGCCATGACAACGTCCCACTCGCCCTCGCCACTGAAGGTTCCAGGCGAACCGGTTGCGAGAGCCGCAGTGACCGCGACGTCGAAATTGTTGCTGAAACCATCGACGGTTCCGGGCCGAAAACGCCAGCCCATGGCAAAGTCTCCGGAAATAGCTGCGGTTGTTTGAGGAGCAAGCATCCCATTGTCGAAGGAACTGGAGTCTGTTTCCAGCATCAGTCCACCTCCGCCGTGGTTAGGATTACTGGGATCGAGCAGGTTGAGGTTGGGATCGGTCATGTAAACGTTGGCAGTGAATCCATCAGGGGTTGAGACACTGCCTCGCGCGTTGCCCGAGAAAGTGTATGTCCCGCCGGTTATGGGGTTGGCCGTAGTGGCGGTCCCGGAGTCATTGCTATCGAGAACACCGCTGAAGTTGCCGGAGCCGTCCGCACGGAACTGGCCGGCGGTGGAATTGGCTCCGTCAACGCCATAGCCATGCATGGCGAAGATGTAATTGCCCGCCACCTTTGCATTGTTCACCGATGAGTTGGAGCCTTGGCCGTACGCGGTCCCCGCGGTGACGCCAGTGATAGCGTCAATTTCTACCAGCCGGATCACCTCCGGGCCGACAATGTAATAGGCAAAAGTGATTGGGTACGACGATGCAAGCCTGATTGTCCCGCGACCATAAGCATCCGGCGCAGTGAAGGTAGCCGCGAAAGCCCCGGTCCGGTAAGTTCCACCCGCATTTATGTCGAGGGTACCGGAGTTAAGAGCGCTCGAACCATCGGCGGTAAAAATTCCACCGAAGTTCATGGGAACGGCATGGGCAATGTTCTCTCCGGCAGAGACGAAGGAATAATTTCCGGAGAATTGCGCGGAGGAAAAATTGGCAGTTTGCAGATCGAGCGTGCCGGTCAGATCGCCCATTTCATCGACCTCGGCCAGCATCGCATGCGCACTCGATGTAGCCGTGATCGAGTAAATGGTTTCATAAGGGCTGCCGTTGTAGTTGAACTCGAGCGTCAGGATCCCGTGGCCGAACTGATCCAGCGTGTACCCGCTTACGCTGGGGTTTCCGCTTGCGTCGGGAGTACCAGTAGGCAGAATCGTGGCGGAGATCACGGTGCTGGGGTCGGCAGAATCGAGCTCTCCTCCAGTGACGTTACCTTGACCGTCGAGGGTTACACTGCCGGCGGCGCCGTTGTAGCCGTTGGCATCGATGCCGCGATTCATAAAGGCAAAGGTACCTGTCAGCGTCGAGACGGTGGAGATGGAGCTGATTATCGTCACCGGAGTAGCGATGCTTTGCGCGTCATCAGCATTTGAAGTCGCCGTGAGGGTGGCGACCATTCCCCGCGGCACATTAGCCGGAGCGGTATAGACGGTATCCACAAGATAGCCGCCATTTTGCGGAGCGCTGACCGTGGTCTGGCTGAAGGAGCCGCAAATATTTGCCGGCGTGCAGGCGAGGCTGAGGCCGGCGTTTGCGGAGTCGTTCTGCACCTGGACCTCGAGCGCCTCAGTTCCGTTGACCATCAACGGTGATGAAGGAACCGTGTTCCAACTGATGGCAATATTCGGCGACGCATTAATCGCGACATGGGCACTGGCGGTCTTGGTCGGGTCAGTGACCGAGGTCGCGGTCAAGGTCACGGAACTGCCGGACGGAACTTGCCCCGGTGCAGTGTAGGTGTCGGCCGCCCCATTCGTCGTCCGTGAAGCTGCGAACTTTCCGCAGCTGCTGGCAGGAGCGCAGCTCCAGTTCACGCCGGCCGCATCATTCGTGGTGGCGCTTACGGGTTTGTAGTCATTAACAAACATAGTCGACGGAGCAGTGGCAATCGCCACGTTGATCGGAGCAGGAGCGTTATTTCCCCCGGTACTAAAACCGCAAGCGGTCATGCCAATTGTGGCTGCAATCAAAACGGCCAGAGAAAGCGTATGGGTTTTCATTGATTCTCATCTCCGTGGGTCACCAACTTGAAACGCACCTGGCCGCGATCTGCGGGGCGGGGGAACAGCAGAGCGCCATGTTCGTTTCGGACTACGAAAGTCGTGGTATCGGTGTGAATGCTTCGGACGAGCAGGATCGAAGAACTGTTTACCGCAGTCATAACTCCGACTACTTCTACTTGCTCGCCGGGACGAACAGAAACCGCCTGACTGCCCAGCAATGCAAACCTTCCCAAATGCGCGTCGACCACGCCCCGCGCTGTGGAAATGGTTAAGTAAGCGCCAGACGGCAGTCCTGGATGTCCGCCAGCCGACACGCTGCGAACTGTTCCATACACCGTAACTTCCCTGCTGGCGTCGTAGATAAGCCGGGGACCCGGATTGTTGTTAACTACAGCCATCTGCCGCGTTCCCGATGCAGACATCGCTGGAGCGGACATGGCAAGAATCACACAGAGACAGATCGTTACTTTCATGTCACCCCTCGCAAGTTTGTTAGTCAGCCCCGGACATATCGCCGCAGCCATGGTGAGAGTGACAGCCCGGAATTGAACTGACAAGGGCACCCGCGTAATACAGATTTTTCCTGATAACCTGCTGATTTCCGGTGATTTCCGTCGGTTTACCGACGAAGGGTGAGAAGCCAATCTTGTCAATTGTTTGCAGCCGACGTACTCCGAGCGCGTGCATCCGGAGCCAGTACGCGGCGGGTTTCAGTGTCTGGAAGCTTCGACGACAGTCAGAGAGCGGTGACCGTGCAGATAGGTTTTAATTTCTGACGCGAGAGGAGGATTAGGCAAAAAAGTTATTATCAGGCGGCTTGCCCGGTTTTTATTGCTTCTGGACCGTTAGTGCGAGCCCAGGTGTAGTGAATGCGATGAATGACCGTGATGGTGGACAACACGGCGATGATCCACAGTACGGGCGCCATACGGTTGAAAAGCGCGCCAAGGATAACCAGCACCAGCCGCTCCGGGCGCTCCATAAATCCCACCCGGCAGGAGCCGATGAGTGACTCCGCGCGGGCCCGGCTATAGCTGACCATGATGGCGCTGACCATGACGAAAGCAGTCAGTACAACGTAAAAGAAACGGTCGCCACGGGCGAAGAAAACCAACAGGCCGAAGAATTGCGATTCGTCGCTATAGCGGTCGATCACCGAATCGAAGAAGGCTCCGAAGCGGGTCACGCGATTTTGAGCCCGCGCCACTTCGCCGTCAACCAGATCAAAAAATCCCGAGCCGATAATGATCAGTCCAGCGTAAAAAAACATGCGCTGCTGATTTTCAGCGGTCGCGTAGCCGAACAGGAATGCCGCCCAGGCATTTACCACCAGACCCATGAAGGTCAGAACATTAGGATTGATTTTAGTCAGGGCAAGCCAGCGGACAATCTTCTTCAGCAGAACTCCGCAGGCGCGGCCGAAAGCGCTAGTCCAGGTCATAGGGGAAGTGAATCATTGAAACATTGGGTCATTGAATCAATGAACAAATCGGGCGCACATTGCACTCATTGACTTGACAATCTGAAGCTCCGCTGACTAAATGATTCAATGACTGAATTTTATTATCCTGCTGCTGCGTCGTGGATCGTGGTGAGACTCAGTATTTCCAACTCACGATTGCCGTTGGGGTCACAACCATAGCGCTGTCGCCAACCTTCTTATTAAGCAGAGCCCGTCCAATCGGTGAAGTCGTGGAAATCTTGCCAGTCGCGACGTCGGATTCTTCGCTGGTCACGATGTTGTACTCGATCTCCTCATTCTTGGTGTTGTCGTAGACCTTCACCGTCGAGCCCAAGCCAACTTTGTCTTTGGGAATATTGTTCATGTTGACCATGGAAAGGTCGGCGAGCCGTTTGCCCAGCTGGCGGACGCGGGCCTTGACGAACTCCTGCCGCTGCTTCGCCATGTGATACTCGGCGTTCTCGCTCAGGTCGCCCAACGCAGCAGCTTTCTTAATCTCTTTCGGCAGTTCGTGGATGAGTTCGTGCTCGAGCGCGTCGATCTCGTCCTGCAACTTTCTTTTGATCTGCTCGGTCATCGTGGTCGAATTATAAACCGTTTGCGGCTAATAGTTTCGCTGCATGGGAGTAGCGCATTCGTGATCCCGAGCCGGGCGTTTACCTGCCGCAGCACCCTTCTTTCAAGTTAGAGTTCATGACGGGAAGAAGGCGAAGCCGTTAGCCGCCGGTAAGCGCTGATAATAAAGACGCTGGAGATCGAGCAATTGTTAAACTCTTAGGCTTCAGATACAATAAATAAGTACTTCGTGGGCTGTTCCCGTATGAATCTCAACGTCAAGCGGCGATTTCCATATTGGTGACCGGGTCGTTTATCCGAACCATGGCGTGGGAGTTATCGAGCAGGTCGGCAGCCGGACCCTGGGGCAGCAAGTCGAAAAGTACTACCTCCTTAATATCAAATCCAGTAATCTCAAAGTTACTGTCCCATTTCATAGTGTGGGTGCGGTAGGGTTACGCCGGGTAGTTAGAAATGGCGAGATCCAGAAAATCCTGGACTATCTCTCCGACGGAAATGGCGACAGCGCAACCGACTGGAAAGACCGCTTCAAAGAAAATTCCGACCGCATGCGTACGGGATCGCTTGCTGGAAGTGGCGGCGGTTCTGAAGAGCTTGTTGGTACTGAAAGAAACCAAGGGTCTGTCTTTCCGCGAGAAGAAAATGCTGGAGCGCGCCCGCTATCTTCTGGTTAGCGAACTTGCCATGGCGCGGAACACTGAAGAGGCGAATGTCGAAGAGATCCTCGACAAGGCCCTCTCCAAGACCAATCTAAAATTCCCTGACGCCGCCGAACTGCAATCCTAACTCAACTCTTTATTGCGACTCTCCATTTGGCGGCTGATCTTCGCCTAGCCATGCCCCTAACGGTTTCAGCGGTTCAATGTGGTCAAATACGATTTTCATTCCCGCGGTTATCGGGACCGCCAGGATAAGTCCCACCGCTCCCCACAGCCATCCCCACATCAATAATGACAGCGTCACGGTAAGCGGGTTGAGTCGCAGCCGGCTGCCGAGAATTTTCGGATAAAGCACGTTAAGCGAAATCAAGTGCAGCGAGAATACGGTCAGCACGATCCAAATAATCTTCACCACACTAAGGTGCCCGATGCCCAGAAATATCGGGGGAAGCAGGGCGAGCAAAACTCCCAGGTACGGAACCAGGCTCAAAAATCCGCTCACGAATCCCGCAAAATAAAAATACTGGATATGCAGAAATCCGAAGATCACCGTGCTTAATACCCCGATAATCAGACCGATGACCAGATTGCCGACCATGAAACTGCGGATCATTCCGGAAATAAGTCCCATGGTGACGTAAGCGGGGCGGCGGTTCTCAGTGGAAACCAGGCCCAGGGTCGCTTTGCGGGCATGCTCCTGCCAGGTCAGCATGAAAAACACCAGGAACGGAACAAACGACGACGCCAGTACGACTTCCGAAACCGATCCAAATCCGCGGGTGAGCAGGTCGGTCCAGCTGGTGGTTTGCTGGACTTTCACCGTTCCTTTTTCCTGGGCGGGGTTCAGGTCCGCGAATTTTTGGGCTTTGCGGGTTATTTTTGCGAAATCCTGCTTGATCTCTACCGAGTGCTTGGGCAATTCCTCCAAAAGGCCCGCAGCTTGATTGACATCCGAATGTATGCCAGTCCGGCCAGCGCCGCGCACGTGAGTAAGACGGCGATTCCGGCGGCAAAAGCGCGGGACATTCGCAGGCGCGTGAAAAAATCGACCACGGGATCGAGAACGAATGCAAAAAGCATTGAAACCAAAATGACCGCCAGCGGTTCCTCTGCAAAATAACAGAAATGTCGAGTATCGCCCCGACGCCCAGCAGATTCAGCGCCCAGTTCTTGTTGCCCGGCCGAGGATGTGCGATGTTGGCACCCTGTGGGGGTGGCGCAGGGCCTTCTTTTTTTACCAGCGGCTTGGGTTCGAGATTGCTAATTATCTGGGCCATATAATCGCTGCATGGATCACGGCAGCACCATACCGGGCTAAAACCGCGAGTCTTGGGCTTAGATGTCGGTTCGAGGAGGATCGGAATTGCTATTTCTGATCCGCTGGGCCTTACTGCGCAGGGGCTGCCGACCCTACTTCGGCAGAACAAACGACTGGATTTCGAGCAACTCGCCAAGATAATCACCGAATATCAGGTTTCCGAAATCGTAGTCGGCTATCCCCTTCGCTTGAGCGGAGCGGAAGGCATCCAGTCGGAGAAAATGCAAATCTTCGCCGAGGAGTTGCGCAAAAAATTCGGATTGCCAGTCCACCTTTGGGACGAGCGCCTAACTTCAACCCAAGCCAACAGACTGCTGCGTGAGACCGACCTTTCAATTAAGAAACGCGGACAGGCCGTCGACCGCATGGCCGCGACGCTGATCCTGCAGAACTGGATGGAGGCGAAGGACGGATTGGAGCTGTGAGCGGCGAGCGCCGAGCGGTGAGCGGTGAGCTCTTAGCTATTTAGTTTTTTGATGTCTGCGGTTAAAAGCTCTTGCCGTTTTGCTTATAAACTACGCCGTCTTTCATCACGAACTGCACGTTCTCCAACACGCTTACATCGTTGAGGGATCGCTCGAGACCGCAATTACATCGGCATATTTCCCCGGCTTGATCGATCCGAACTGGCGGCTGCGCCCGATCAGGTCAGCGGCGGCTGAAGTGGCCGACTGGATGGCCTGCATGGGAGTCATTCCGTACTTCACCATGAATGCGAACTGCCTGGCGGATGTTCCATAAGCGCAGACGCCGGCGTCAGTCCCGAAGGCCAGCTTCACCCCAGCTTTAAGCGCTTTGCGAAAATTCTCTCGTTGGACCTCCCCGAGTTCGCGATCATGCTCCAGGAAATCCGCGGGCATGCTGCCGTTTTTTCCGTCCGCCTGAATGCACTCGTCATCATAGATATCCATCACCAGGTAAGTTCCGTGCTGTTTGGCGAGGGCGATGCCTTCGTCGTCGATCAAGGTCGCGTGCTCGACCGAGGCCACACCCGCGCGGATCGCATTCTTGATCCCCTCTGCCGCATGGGCATGCGCTGCCACACGTAACCCGAAGTGGCTGGCTTCATCGACCGCAGCCTGCAATTCTTCAGGCGTGAACTCCTCCGATTTGGGGTTGCTGCCGTGGGTCAGCACCGCGCCGGTCGACAGAATCTTGATATGGTCGGCTCCCTGACTCACCAGCAACCGCACCTTCTGGCGCACCTCCCACGGGCTGTTGGCCTCGCCGTAATGTAAATCCCATGGCAACTGGATATCCGGGGCCATGCCGGTCATAGCGCCGGCCCCGCCGGTGATGGTTAGGTAGGCGCCGGCAACATACATGCGCGGGCCGATGATATTGCCCCGATTGATGGCATCACGCAATGCGACATCATTCAGCGCGCGGTAAACGCCGACATCGCGCACGGTAGTAAATCCGGATTCCAGCATGGCGCGCGCATTGGGCACGGATTCCAGCACGCTCTGTGAAGCAGACTTCCTAAGCTGAAACAAAGGATCGCCTTCGCCATATTTCCCGTCCGCCAAATGAGTGTGGCAATCGATCAACCCGGGCAGCACCGTCATATTTGAGAGATCGATCACATTGGCATTTTGCGGAATTGCGAGAGCTGGCCCGACCGCTTCGATCTTGTTGCGCGTATCACAATGACTTGATCGGTAAGAACAACACCCTTATCTGGATCGACGAGTCTTCCCGCCTTGATGACAGTGACCTGGGCAATCGCCGTAGTACATGCAAGCAGAAAACCGACACGCAGAAAGTTTTTCAAGTCAGGCTCCAGGGCAGAAGTGGCAGCACCGCATTCTACAACCGGCAGCGGTGCAATCGGGCCCGAGCGGCTCGCCAACGGAGCCGACTACGCATGCTACTCTCGATTCATAACTACACAATGCCGGCTTCCGCACAACTCGCATCTGTGCTTTATGCCCTCGGCGCATTTCTGAGCTGGGGCATCAGCGATTTTGTCGGAGGATACACTGCGCGGCGATTCAACTCCTTTTATCTCGCGGCGCTGGGACATTTCAGCGGAACGACATTGATGGTATGCCTGGCGCTGGCCAACCATGAAACGATGCCCGCCCTGGCGCAACTGCGCTGGGCCTTCGCTGCCGGGGTCTGCGGAGGAGTTGCGCTAGCGCTGTTTTACCGCGCTCTTGTCGCACGGCAATATGGGACTGGCGGCGCCGGTTTCGGCCGTTCTTGGCGCCGCTCTACCGGTTGCCTTTGCCATGCTCACCGAAGGGCTGCCGAAGGCGTTGCCGATTGCGGGTTTCCTGGTAGCGCTGCTCGGAATCTGGCTGATCTCGCGTCCCGAGGGCGGCCAGCGTCCCCAAGGTTTGGCTCTGGCGTTGATTTCGGGTTTCGGCTTCGCCCTCTTCTACATATTCATAAAACAGGCGGGGAATGGCTCTGCGCTCTGGATTGCAGCGGGCTCGCGGGCCGCATCGCTGGTAGCGACTGGACTGATCACATTGCTTGGGCGAAAATTCTCACCCACTTACAGGATCGGTTTCGGCATTGCGCTGCTCGCCGGATGCATCGACGTGACCGGGACATTTCTATTCGTCCACGCCAGCCAGTTGGGCAGGCTGGACACCGCCGTCATTCTAAGTTCGCTTTATCCGGCGCTCACCGTAATCCTTGCCCGCATTTTTTTGGGCGAACACTTTACCCGCTGGAAGACTGTGGGCATGATCGCCGCGCTGGTGGCTGTTCCGATGATCGCGGCGGGATAAGTGCCGCACCCAACCGACAGCGCAAAACGGTTGCCTACGTTGTTCCGTGTAGTCATTCTCGGTTGAGCTGAAGGGCCATGAGTCTACACGGAGTTATGTAGTCATTCTGGGTGAGCTGAAGGCCACGCGCGTACAAGGAGTTCGCTGTACGTCATTCTGAGCGGAGGCGAAAGCGAACCTGCGAATCGTTGGCACCAGCCGCATACATTGTACCCTTGAGGACGGCGATTGAGAGCCGCGTACCTGGTTTAGCTCAAACGCGCGAGCTTCAGCCTGCGACGAAGCTGTTAACATCCACTCGTGGCGCTCGTCGAGATCCGCAATCTGACCAAAATTTTCCCACAGGGCGAATCTGCCTTCACCGCTCGTAAGGCCGAAGTCCGGGCCGTCGACGATGTATCGCTCGAAATTCGAAGCCGGCGAGACTCTTGGCCTGGTCGGCGAATCCGGCTCCGGCAAGAGCACTCTCGGCAGGCTCGCGCTAAGGCTGATCGAGCCAACATCCGGCAGCGTGCGCTTTGACGGTCATGATCTAGGCAACGCCAGCTACACGGCGAGTTGCGACGTCTGCGCCGCCACATGCAGATCATTTTTCAGGATCCTTTCAGCTCGCTCGATCCCCGGATGCGCGTGGAAGATCTGGTTGCCGAGCCATTGATCATCCATAAGCTCGCAGATGTCAGGAGACAGCGCGGGCGAGGGCGCCATCGCCGGTACTCAGGCTGCGATTAAGTCCCAGGTTGCCGACCTGCTCAAAGCCGTCGGCCTCGATTCCTCCGCCATGCCGCGCTTCGCCGCACGAATTCAGCGGAGGCCAGCGCCAGCGCATCGTGATCGCTCGCGCCTTGGCTCTGCGCCCCAAGTTCATCGTCTGCGATGAACCCGTCTCCGCGCTGGATGTCAGCGTCGGCGCGCAGATTGTGAATCTGCTGGCGCAGCTTCAGCGCGACTTCGGTCTGACTTACTTATTCATCTCGCATTCGATGCCGGTAGTCCGATATCTTTCGACGCGTATTGCGGTGATGTATCGCGGCAAAATCGTAGAGATCAATTCCACCGACCAGATCACGCAGAATCCGCAACATCCGTACACGAAAACCCTGCTCGCCGCCACGCCAGAAATTGCGGTTTGACCAGACTCATGCTTTATTTCCGGCGTTTACTCTGTGGCATTTCTCTATGAACCCCAGTGTTCTCTGTGGTGAAGGGTTTAAAAGCATGGACCACAGAGGGCACAGGGTCCCACAGAGGAAAAACACAGAGAAATTCGTAAAAGTTAAACGGCTGCGCTTTACCAGAGGCGTTTACTCTGTGGCATTTCTCTGTGAACCCCAGTGTTCTCTGTGGTGAAGGGTTTAAAAGCATGAACCACAGAGGGCACAGGGTCCCACAGAGGAAAAACACAGAGGAATTCGTAAGGAATTAAACGGCTGATCTTTACCTGAGGCGTTCGCTCTGTGGCATTTCTCTGTGAACCCCAGTGTTCTCTGTGGTGAAGGGTTTAAAAGCACGAACCATAGAGGGCACAGGGTCCCACAGAGGAAAAACACAGAGGAATTCGTAAGGAATTAAACGGCCGTATGCCTTTGTGAAACTTTCAGTCCTTCGCGGTTTGAGAATCCGGCAGGTGCATTCGACATCAATCATCTTCTCGGTTTATCCTTCAAACCGCAAAACAACAGGAGAAAAACATGAAGCTAGCAATTCTGATTTTGACTCTCGCATCCGCCGCCGCCGCCCAATCCAAATCGCCCATCTCTGACGCTCTGCGCCAGATGCTTGGCGGTCGCGAAAAGAACATTGTCGCTGCCTTCGAAGCGATGCCAGCTGACAAATACGAATACAAGCCAACGGCAGACCAGATGACATTCGGCCACCTGGCGGCGCACATCGCCGAGGCAAATTATTATTTTTGCGCCAACACCGGCGATGTTCCCGAACCGAAGGTCGAGGAAATGAAAGGCACGGAAGGCAAAGACAAACTGGTGGCCGCGATGAAAGCTTCGTTTGAGTTCTGCCACACCGCGCTAGAGAAAGCTGATGACGCCAAATTGAACGGCGACATCAAGTGGTTCGACGGCAAACCGAAATCGCGCGCCTGGGCGGCTCTGGGGCTCGCCAGCAGCTGGGCGGATCATTACGGCGCGGCCGCAATGTATCTTCGCTTGAACGGATTGCTGCCGCCTACCGCGAAGAAGTAGGCGCTGGTACGTTATACTTCTCCGACGGCTGGGCTCGTTCCACACCGGATTTCCATGATCGGTCTCCGCACTGAGGACTTGCGCAAGACTTACAACTCCGCCCCGCCATTTGCGGCGGGGGGAGTTGGAGTGCCGCGCGCCGAGTGCCTCCGGGGACAAAGCTGGAAAGCACACCAAGCCGGAGATCGTGGCGCTCGACGGCATTTCGCTCGAAGTGCAGGCCGGCGAAATCTTTGGATTGCTTGGCCCGAACGGCGCGGGCAAATCGACCACAGTCGGAGTGCTCACCACGCGCGTGCGGCCCAGCGGCGGGCAGGCGTGGATCGGCGACCACGATGTCTGGAAAGATCAGGCTGTGGTCAAGCGCTTGATCGGCGTTGTGCCGCAGCGCCCTAATCTTGATTTTTCTTTGACCGCGCGCGAAATCCTTACCTTCCACGGCGCGTATTTCGGAATCAACTCCAAAGAGCGCAACCAGCGCGCCGGCGAGCTGCTCGAAAAATTCAAGCTCACCGACCGCGCAAATCAAATGGTGCGCGGATTTTCCGGCGGCATGATGCAGCGGCTCTCCATCGCGCGCGCCATGATGCACGATCCGCAAGTTTTATTTCTTGACGAACCGAGCGCCGGCCTCGATCCGCAGACCCGCATCCTGCTGTGGGAGATCATTCGCGAATACAACCAGGCCGGCAAAACCATTCTGCTGACCACGCATTACATGGAAGAAGCCGACGCGCTCTGCAATCGCCTGGCGATCATCGATCATGGCAAGGTCATCGCCATCGGCACGCCTGCTGGATTGAAGGGATCGATTCCCGGAGGCTATTTGCTGCGCCTGCGCTTTGCGAAGCACACGCCCGACCTGCTGCTCGGCCTGCAATCGCTTTCCGGAGTGCGCGAAGTGCGCTCGCAGGATACGACTGGCGCCGATGTTTACGCCGACCGCGGCGGCTCGCTGATCCCGGAAATCGCCAGCCTGGCCGCAACTACCGGAGCGGAACTGGTGGACGTTCACATCTCCGAGCCCAGTCTCGAAAATTTATTTCTCCACCACACCGGAAGGAGCCTGCGCGATTGAACTGGAAAACTTTTGGCGCCCTGCTGGCTCGCGATGCTCACGTGGCCAGACGCAACGCCATGCAGTTGTTCCTGCAGACCTTCCTGCAGCCGCTGATGTTCGTCTTCATCTTCGGCCGGGTGATGGTGCGCAGCGGCTACATGCCGGCGTCGTATAAGAGCGCTGCTGCTGCCGGGAATCATGGCCATCAGCATGGTGTTCACCGGAATCTGGGCGGTTGCCATGCCGCTGATCGCCGAATTTCAATGGACAAAAGAAATTGAAGACCGCCTGCTCGCGCCCATCGGGACGCTCTGGCTGGCGATCGAGAAAGTTCTGTTCGGAATGATTCAGGCGCTGGTCGCCGGCCTGATCGTGCTTCCGCTGGGCTGGCTTCTGCTGCGGCCCATCGACATCAGCATTCACGACGCCACTTATGTTTGCCGGTATCACCATTCTGGTCGCCGCATTTTCCGCCTGCGGAGGCCTGGCCTTGGGCTGCACGCGTGAACCAGCAGCACATCGGCCTGATGTTCAGCATGGTGCTCACCCCGATGATCTTCTTCGGCTGCACTTACTACCCGTGGAGCGCGCTGAACGCATTTCCGATTCTGCAAAAAGTCGTGCTGATCAATCCGCTGGTTTATGCCAGCGAAGGCCTGCGCGCGTCGCTGGTGCCGGGCTTTCCGCACCTCTCAATCGCGGCTGTATTTGCCGGCCTGGCATTCTTCGATCTGCTGCTGCTGGTCCTCGGCCTGCGCCAGTTCGACAAGAAAGCCATCAGTTGAAGTTCGGGTCGGGGACAGTTGCCGCGCTGTCCTCTGCGTCCTCCTGATTTTCTCTGCGATCTCTGCGGTTAAAAGCTTTGGTTTTGATCCTGCGGTTCCGTGCCATGATGCTTGAGCAACTCATGGCTTCTGCGCCTCCGCCTCCCCGTACGATCACACGGGCTCGCATCCAAAAAGCTTTTAACCGCCGAGCACGCGAGAAACCCCAGAGTTCGCGGAGAAAACGAGTTCAGGTTTTTTCCGCGATCTCTGCGGTTAAAAGCTTTGTTCGTAACGTGACAAACTGAACAGCAATGCCGGCAAAGAAAACAACTCGCACGTCGCATCCGCAAGCGTCGGCAACACGGCAGGCTATTCCGGCACTCCGCTGCCAAAGAAACTCGGCATCCGCGACAACTGTTCAGTGCTTCTGATCAATCCGCCCGAATCGCTTCGAACGAAAGCTCGACCCGCTGCCCGCATACACAAAAATTATCGACGATCCGAAGGATGCGAATGTTACGGTATTGTTCGCGTTGTCGCTGGCTGAACTGGCGCGCGATTTCCGGCCGCTGGCAGAAGGCTTTGCCCCAAAAAACCGCACTTTGGATCGCGTGGCCGAAGAAAACTTCAGGCGTGAAGACCGATCTCGACGGAAACATCGTGCGCGAATTCGGCCTCGACGCCGGCTGGGTGGATTACAAAGTCTGCGCGATCGATGAGACCTGGTCGGGCCTATGCTTCGCCAGAAGAAAATCTCCCTCGTTGACAATACATTCCTTTTGAGTTATATTCCTTACGTGGAATGGCAGTCGAATACACAGATGAATTCGACGCCTGGTGGGCTAGGCTGTCTGAAGATGAGCAGGTTGTGATCGCGGCTAAGGTCGAGCTTCTTGCAAAAGTACGGACCCAGTCTCCCGCGCCCTCATTCAGATGTAATCGTCACTTCCAGGCATTCCAATATGAAGGAGCTTCGCGGCAAGGCGGGCGAGAGTGTACTGCGCATTCTTTACGCATTTGACCCGCGACGCACGGCGATTTTACTGATCGGCGGCGATAAATCGGGGAACGAACACTGGTATGAGGAATTCGTTCCAATGGCCGACCGCCTGTTCGATCAGCACTTGGCCGCGCTGAAAAAGGAAACACGGAAGGAAAAAGTAAATGCCAAAGAACTTCAATCATCTTCGCGACAATTTGACGCCGGCGGCCCGCGACCGTTCCCACCGTTTGGCCCTTAAGTATGACGCGGAGATGGCCCTCGACGAACTGCGTGTTGCGCGTGACCTGACTCAGGAACACCTTGCGCAACTATTAGGCATCAAGCAGGCCGCAGTTTCCAAGATGGAGCGCCGCGCCGACATGTATATCAGCACCCTGCAATCCATGGTTCGCGCCATGGGAGGGGATCTGAAGATCGAAGCCGTTTTCCCGGAAGGGAAGGTAAACATCAATCAATTTCGCAGACTGAAGAAAAAGGCAGTCGCCCGCTGACATGCCTCTGTGCTTAGCGACAGGAAAATGGAAGGCTGGAGACTGCCTATAGATTCGAATCTATTCAATCTGCACCAACTCACTCGCACGCGACTCTGGGTTGGCCACCGGCGCCGGCCGTTGCGGGTCTCTCCATCCATCCACCACCGACACCTGATGCACGCACGACACCGTGCAGTGCGGCGCGCAGCCCTTCTCGGTGAGGTACTCGCGGCGGATATCGGCAACCGAATATTGCTCGAGCGGGATCGCGGGATAGCCGCGCTGCTGCGAGCAGTAATGCACCAGACCATCCTCGCAGATATACAAATAACGGGCCCCGGCGCGGCATCGCCACTGGTTGGGTTGTCCTAACGCGATATTGTCCTGAAACGAATTAATGCGGGTGAAGCTGCGTTTTTCGAGCGCCTTCATCTCGTGATAGACGCGGCGTTCTTCATCTGCCAGCGGCTGCAGCTGCCCCTGCCCATCATGAATAATTCCAACCGTCGAGCTGAAACCAAGCTCCAGCGCGCGCTTGCCGATGGTCAGCGCATCCTGCGGATTGCACACTCCGCCGCCGACCACGGAATTTATGTTCACGTGAAAGTCGGCATGCTCGGCCAGCATCTGCAATTTCTTGTCGAGAACTTTCAGGCTCTTCTTCGAAACATCGTCAGGATTCACGTTGTCGATCGAAATCTGCAGCCACTCGAGGCCAGCATCGTTCAGCCGCTGGATGCGATCCGGCATCAGCAGGTAGCCGTTGGTGATCATGCCCGCGACCATTCCGTTGCCGCGAATGCGGCGAATGATGTCATCCAGCTCGGGATGCAGCAGCGGCTCGCCCCCGCTGATGGTGATCACGGAAGTCTTCAGCTCAGCCAGCTTGTCGACGCGCTTGAACATAGTCTCAAGCGGCACCGGCTTCGAAACATCGTCGAATTCATTGCAGTATTTGCAGGCCAGATTGCAGCGCCGCATAGGAATGATGTGCGCCAGCAAGGGATGGTCGGTCGAGACCAAGGCGCCCAGAATTTTGCCCACCCCGCGCACAGTTCGCGAGGCAGCCTTCATTTTCCGGCGCAATTTGGTTTGGGTACTTGGCATTTAGGGGTCGTAGATTATTAGAACACAGGCGAAGGCTAAGTGCATCATTCTGAGCAGCGTAAGTGGTTATCGTTGCGCCCTTGAATGGCCGCGAAGAGGTCAGAGTGGTGGGCGGAATCAGCACGCCCGGGGGTCGGACAACTCCTGTCGAACCAGGGGAAGAACTGGCGTAATGTCAGCCCAGGGCCGAATCACCGTTTCGCGGACAAGCTATGCCCAGCGACCAAGTTCAAAACCTCATTTCAAACTAGTCGGGACAGGAGTGTCCGACGCCACACGGGCAAGGCTAGACCTACTTCCATCTTCTCACTTCCAACTTCTTGTCATTCTCATCCGTGCCCGTCAGCTCGAACGAATTGGTCAGCACAGCTTTGCCTTTTTCCACGCTGGTGATCACATACGAACAGCCGAGCCAGTGGGCTTCAGCGAAGTCGGTTTGCGACCACTGCGCCGGATGGTCGGGATGCGAATGATAAAAGCCGATGATGTCCTCGCCGCGCTGCCGGCCCTCGCGTTGAATGCGCACCAGCTCTTTGGGATCGATGTTGTAGCGGTTCTGCGGAGAGTCGGTGCGGGTGTTTCCGGCGCGGGCGATCGAAGTTACGACCCGGGTGCCGTCGTCGTCCATGCGGCCGAGCAGCACTCCGCAGCACTCATGCGGATAGGTCTCTTCGCCGTGGCGGCGGAGCGCGTCGTAGTGGGATTGGCCAAGGCGTAACATGATGTTGTAGATTTCAGGATTGATGATTTTCAGCATTGAAGTAGTTTGTATCAATTAGCGCAGATAATCGCGATCTGAAATCATCAATCTAAAATCTACTTCTCCGTCCAGAATCTCTCGCTTAAATACTTGTCGCCGGAGTCGGGGAAGATCGTGACGATTACTGCTTCTTCGTCTTTCTTCAACCTGCGCGCCACCTGCATGCACCCGGCGATCGGCCGCGCCCGCGGAAATGCCCAGCAGCAAGCCCTCTTCGCGCGAGGCGCGAATTGCATATCGCGTAAGCGTCTTCGGTGGCAATTTCGATGTCTTCGTCGGCCAACTTGGGATCGTAAATTTTCGGCACGATGGCGCTGGCCATGTGCTTTGCGCCCTCGATCCCGTGAAATGGCGAGTCCGGCTGCAGGGAAATGCAGCGCACGTTCGGGTTCAGTTCTTTCAACCGGCGCGACGTGCCCATGAATGTTCCGCTGGTGCCGAGCATGGCCACGAAATGCGTGACCCGTCCTTCCGTTTGTTGCCAGATTTCTTCGGCTGTGCCATGGTAGTGAGCCTGCCAGTTGGCCGGGTTCGAATACTGGTCGGCATAAAAATATTTTTCCGGATCGCGGGCGTAGAGTTCGCGCGCCGTTGTGATCGCTCCGTCGGAACCGTCGGCAGGATCGGTGTAGATGATGTTTGCGCCGTAAGCGAATAGAATTCGCTTGCGCTCGACGGAAACATTTTCCGGCATGCACAGCGTGACCGGGAATCCGTCGGCGGCGCCGATCATCGCATAAGCAATGCCGGTGTTGCCGCTGGTCGAGTCGAGCAGAGTTTTGCCGGCAGAAAATTTTCCGCTGCGCCGTCCTTCTTTCACAATGTTGAAGGCGGCGCGGTCTTTCACCGATCCACCGGGGTTGTACCACTCAGCTTTGCCGAGCAGTTGCACATTGGGCAATCGCGCGCGATCCGCTCCAGTCGCAGCAAAGGCGTGTTGCCGATGCGCTCAAGGCTGCTCTGACCGAGCTTGGAACGGCCGATCGCCGTCTCGGGTTCGTCGAATTTGACAGTTGAAGGGCGCATGCACTTGTGACTATCGTAATGTCGCTGAGAATACAAATCGGCGGCCAGTCGTTAGATTATAGAGGAGCACTCTGGGATACAGTGGTTTGGGTATGCGTCGATTAGGTGACGGCGCATCTAAGACTCGAAGGCAAGCTCTTTGCTCATTAGCTCTTGGCTTGATGAGCTCGTCAAAGTGACTTTGTTTTGGCCAAAGGCTAAGAGCTAGAGACTAAAGCTGCAGCTAGGAGCTGATTTTAATGGCAACCACCGTCGAGCAACGCACATACGAAGACGCCGTTCAGTGGCTTCGCGATCATGGCTTCGATTTGACCGACGCACCGGGTCGCCCCGGACGCGTGTTCGTGAGGAAGTACAACGTTTCTGCCGCCATTGAAAAAGACGGCGAAGACGGCGTGAAGATTTTCGCCTACCCTGGCTACGTGATCAACGGCGAGATGTCCAAGCTCATCAACCGTGGCTATCAGCAGGTGCTGAAGACCTCGAAGACCGAAGTGGCAGCGACCGCCGATCACTTGAAAGCTCTGCAGCAGTTCAGCGAAGAATTGAAAGAAGCTCTCGGCCTGCCCAGTTTGTATAACGAGTCGTTGGGGACGGTCAGCGAAGCGTATCAATATGATCGCGTGGTCGGGCGCGACAAGCCTGCGACGGACCGTCCGAAGCGGCCATGGGAAAAAGTTCGCCTGGCGACCAAGAAAAAAGGCCGCGCCTAAAAGCCTTGGCTTTTCTCTGCGAACTCTGCGCGTTTCTCTGCGATCTCTGCGGTTAAAAGCTTTTTAACGTGTCGCGCCACTCGAAGCTCAATCAGCAATCCCGAAAAACTTCTCCACCTGCCCAATGTCAGTTGTCCGCCGATAATTCGGCAGGCTCTCCACAAAAACTCTTCCGTATTGTTTTTTCAGAATGCGGTTGTCCAGCAGCGCCAGCAGTCCGCGATCATGCAACGACCGGATCAGCCGCCCGAATCCCTGCTTCAACGTAATCACCGCCGCCGGCACCTGATATTGAAAGAACGCATTCCCGCCGTCCGCATCAACCGCCTTCACTCGCGCCGCGACCACTGGATCGGACGGCACCGCGAATGGCAGCCGGTCGATAATCACGCAACTGAGTTGCTCGCCCTGCACGTCAACTCCCTGCCAAAAAGAAGACGTCGCAAACAGCACGCAATTCGGCGTGATGCGAAACTCCTCGAGCAGCGCGCTCTTCGGCGCATCGCCTTGCAGCAGCATGGGAAACTCAACTTCGCCCAACAATCTTTGATAAATGTCACGCATCTGCGCGTAGCTGGTGAATAGAACGAAAGCCCGCCCGCGAGTGATTTCCAGCAGCTTTCGAATGCGGTCGGCAGCCTTAACCGAAAATTGCGGAGTACGCGGATCGGGCAAATCCGGCGGCACATACAAGAATCGCCTGGTTCGGATAATCGAAGTGCGAAGGCAGCACCAGATCTTTCGCATGCTCGATCCCCAGCCGCTGGCGGATGTAATCGAATCCTCCGCCCACCGCCAGCGTCGCTGAAGTCAGCACCACGGTATCCAGCTTCGACCACAGGCATTCGCGCAAGACGGGCCCCACGTCGATCGGCGTAGCCTGCAGAGACACGTTCAACTTCTCGCGGCCAGTGCGCCGCCGCTCGATCCAGAAAACCGTGTTGCGGTCTTCCGATTCCATCGCGAAGCCGAGCTGCACCTGCAATTCCTGCGCTCGCCGCGAGAACGCATAAACTTCTTCCGGCTTCGACGGCAAATTTTCCAGCTCGGCGCCGATGTGGGTCAGCGCGCGCTGCAGCCCAAGAAATTCTTCGCCATTTTCTTCCAGAAATTCGCGGCGGTTTTCAAACGCGAATCGCCCTTCGCCCTCGGGCAGCAGCGAAAAGAAAAATCCCGAGCGCTCGCGCAAGCTCTTTATGGCGCCCGAAAGCCCGCTCGTGTACATTCGATTGCGCTGCAGCGAGCCCTCAACATCCCGGCACAACTCTTCCAGCCGCGCCGCGCTGACCGAAATTCCGAAATAATTTCCGGCAACATCTTCCAGTTCATGCGCCTCATCGAAGATCACCGCTCCAGCTTCCGGAAGAATGCCGGCGTCGGGCGCGCCGTCGGCCTGTTGCTTGATGGCCAGATCCGCAAAAAACAAATGATGGTTGACGATGATGATGTCGCTCTCCATCGCCCGGCGGTGCATTTCGGTGACGAAGCACTTGTCCCACGCGCTGCACTTCTGCCCCAGACAGGTGTCGGCCCGCGCATCAAGTTTGTGCCAGAGCGCGCTGGCCTCGGGCAGTGACGCCAGCTCCGAACGATCGCCACTGGCGGTGTTTTCTTCCCACGCCGCAATCGCGCGATACTGCTCGATCTCGTCGAGCCCGTTCAGCACCGGCTGTCCGGTCAGGTCGTAAAGTTTCTTCCGGCACAAATAATTATTGCGCCCCTTCATGTAGCAGACGCTCAGCTTGCGATTCGCCATCGGGAAATAGCGCCTGCTCAAGAAACGGAACGTCTTTGTGAAAAAGCTGTTCCTGCAGATTCTTGGTTCCCGTCGAAATGATCACCCGCTTGCCCGATCGAATCACCGGCATCAGATAAGCCAGCGTCTTGCCGGTTCCGGTGCCGGCTTCGACGATCAGGTGCCGTCTTTCTTCGAGCGCCTGCTCGACTGCCTGCGCCATCTGCAACTGCCCGCGGCGAAATTCGTATGCAGGATGGGTCTGCGACAACACTCCGCCCGGCCCGAAAAACTGGTTGAGCGAAGGGCTGCCTTTGGGGATGGAAACAGCGGGCTGAGAACCGGCAGGCACGGAGTCTCTATAATAAACGCGAGTTCAAAATCAGACTGGCCGAGCAAGGGCTCGACGCGGATCAGCACAGGCCATGTGAGGCGGGTGCCAGCACAGGCCACGTGGGACCGGCGACCCGCCCGTCCGTCGAGCTAGCTCGACGAAATTTCCACACCAATGACTACTATCCTCTCATCGCCATCGTCGGCCGGCCTAATGTCGGCAAATCCACGCTGTTCAATCGCCTAGTAGGTTCGCGCCGCGCCATTGTCGGCGATGAGCCCGGCATCACCCGTGATCGTCTGTATGGCGACGCCCACTGGCGCGGCCACGACCTGCGCATCGTCGACACCGGCGGCATCATTCCCGAGGACAAGGATTTCATTCCCTCAGAGATCTTCCGCCAGGCGCGGGTCGCGCTCGATGAAGCCGCCGCGATTGTGATGGTCGTTGATGCACGGACCGAGTTGGCCGCGCCTGATCTCGAGCTGGCGCGACTGCTGCGGAAAGCCGGCAAGCCGATTTTCGTCGCGGCGAACAAAGTTGATTCTGACAAACAGTCATCGCTGGCAGACGATCTTCATCGGCTGGGTATCCGCGAGATCATTTCCGATTTCTGCCGAGCATGGGCGTGGAGTCGACGATCTGCTCGACGCGATCCTTGCGGCCTCCCGGCGAAAGTCTTAACCACAGAGGACACAGAAAAACAGAGGAAAACCCCCAGAGAGAGAAAAGCGGAGAACCACATCGCCACCCTCCCGCATTCGAGGCGGGAAGGATGGATCAATATTCAGAGCACAACACAGAAATGACTTCAAGGCGCGGTCTCAGAGATCTACACGCAGGCAGGAATCGAAGATCTTGCAGACGACCGAAGACCGAGAGCCGACGACCGACTTTGAAACCGCAATCGAAGCCCACGCCGTCCGAAGTCAAAGTCGCTATCATCGGCCATCCCAATGTCGGCAAGTCCACGCTGCTCAATCAGCTCACGGGCGCCGACCGCTCAATCGTCTCTCCAGTTCCCGGCACTACTCGCGACGCAGTGGACGAAGTCATCGAACGCGACGGCATGAAGTTTCGTTTCATCGACACCGCTGGAATTCGCCGCAAAGGCAAGACCCACCTGATGGCGGAGAAGCTCTCAGTGGTCATGGCGCGCAAGCACCTCGAAGCAGCCGACATCGCCCTGCTGGTGATCGACGCCACGGAAGGCGTGAGCGCGCTCGATGCCGCCATCGCCGGCTACGCCCACGAGAGCGGGCGCTCGATGATCATCATCGTGAACAAATGGGACCTGATCACCAGCGGCCAGAAAAAAGCCGTGAGCCAATCCCGCACCGCGCGCATTCAGGAGAGCAAGCGCCCCGACGACCGCGCCGCTTACGAACAGCGCCTGCGATATGCGCTGAAATTCCTGAACTACGCTCCCGTGCTTTTTATTTCAGCCGCCAAGGGCAAAGGCACTGACAAAATCTTTCCCACCCTTGAGAAAGTCGCCGCCGAGCGCCGCAAGCGTGTAACCACCGGCGAGATGAACCGCTTTCTCAAGCACGTCGACTTCGACCGGGCGTCAGTTCCCGATGCGCCAACGGGTCAAAATTCTCTACCTGACCCAGGCTGCCGTGGCGCCGCCGACTTTCATTCTGTTCACTGACCGGCAGGTAAAGCTGCACTTCTCCTACCAGCGATTTCTGGAAAACCAGATTCGAGCAGCGTTCGGCTTCGAGGGCACACCTATCTGGATCAAAGTTCGGGCGAGATGAAGGTTCGATAGTGCCATACTGAAGCTCGCGATGAACACATTAAAAGAATCATACCAGGCAGAGAGCAGTGAGCGTCGCGCAGGATCGTTGCAAAGCATGCGCACAGGAAGTCCGTTTTACATCCGTGATAATGCAGAAGTATCTTGAGGTCCTCGCTCTGCTGCGCATTGAGCTCAGAGATGACCCTGTGTGTCTCCCGAGCTGGTCCGAAGGAGCTTTTCCGCAGTAGAAAAGAGATCCTCGAAGCAGATGGGACGTGAACAGCAAGACATGCGGGATCCGATTTACGCTTATCGAGGGGGCTGGCTGTTCAGCAATTGTTCCAGCCGGTTCAGCAGATATTGCGGATCTTCTTCGCCCTTGCGAATCCACAGGTCGGCGATGCCCAGGCTCTCATCGAGCAGCTCGCCATACGCGGAAAGAATGATGATCGGCACCGCGGGATTGATCTTACGGATTTCGCGCGCCACCTGAAGGCCGTTCATGTCCGCCATCCAGTAGTCGAGAATCACCGCGTCCACCGGCTCAGATTTGAATGACTTGATACCCAACGCCCCGGATTTAGCAGCCAATACCCGGTAGCCAGCCGACTCCAGCAGGTGCTGCCTTAATTGGAGTGCGGTCTGCTCGTCGTCGATACAGAGGATCAGTGGCGGTTTTAGATTCCATTTCGAGGGCACGCACAAAGGCACCGCAGGGCAGCTTGGTTAGCCTGATACAGACCGTGGCTACATAACGCAATACAGCAAACTGTGTAGATGCTCCGGCCGGATTGGCACTAAAGAGCCACGGGCCCGGTGGATTCCCGGATTTTAATTTCGGGCTGGACAGCGATTTCGCGCTGCCATTCACTTTTGCGCTCAATCTGATCCACTAACAAATCGACCGCAATTTCTCCCATTTTACGCAATGGCTGCCTGATTGTCGTGAGGCTAGGATAATGAAAAGCGGCCGCCGGTATGTCATCAAAGCCCACGACCGAAATATCTCCGAGGCACCCGCCACCCAAATTCCTGAAATGCCCGGATGGCGCCAATCGCAGAGATATCGTTATAAGCGAACAGCGCGGTGAATGGATGTTTATTTTCTATCAGTTTCCGGGCAAAGGGATAGCCCAAGCCCGGTGTGGAATCGGTGAATCGATCTGGATCACCAGTTCCGGATCGAGTTCCAACCCGATTTCACCGGCCGCCGTCTTGTACCGCTTTCCAGCGACTCGCGGCGTCCGCGCTTTCCGGGTGGCCTTTTAGGATCGCAATGCGCCTGTGGCCGAAGTCCATTAGATGCTTCAGTGCCAATTCGGCGGCATGGTGATGGTCCAGAACGATATTGGTAACGCCCTCGTTGTCCATGTGGCCGGGGATCGCTACAGCGGGGACGGGCAACGACTGGGCGAGGTTGAAGTCCAGAGAGATGAGCCCTTCTGCTCCGCGCTGCAAAAGCAGGCGGCAATATTTGTCGAAGAGTTCCTGATTATGGCGGTGCACACCGGTTACGAAGAAATAATTCTTGAGGCGGGCGCTGTTCTCGATTCCGGCGATGACCGTGGAACTGTAGCCATCTCCGATCTCATGGGCAATAACCCCGATGGTAAAGTTCTCTGCTTGCGCAAAGAGCGGGCGAAAAAATTGGGCCGGTAGTCCAGTTTCCGGGCAGCGGCAATAATTCGTTCCCGGGTAGGCTTGGGAATGTGCTTAGCCGAAGGCGCGTCATTGAGGACGGCAGAAACCGTCCCTGCCGAAAGGCCAACTTGGGCGGCCACTGACTTCAGCGTGACAATGCTTCCGTTCGAATCCTCTGGTTTTCTTTTTTTCCGCCATAGTCCCAATCGTTCAGGATGAGATTCGTGCGGGCAGCAGGTCGCGACGAAAGGCTTTTCATTATATTGCAAACCCGGAATTTGCGATCGGCCTCACGTGTTAGCCTTGCGATCAGCAGCCATTGCCAAGCCTATTACCCGCGCAATCCTGCTCGCGAAAGCAGATAGCTGGCGCTCTCTTTCATCAGCGCGGTAACCATGCTCAGCCAGAACGATTTCGGCCGCGAATCCGGCCGAGGCGCCAGAATACACCTTAAGCCCTGATGGGTCAATAACATGCCAATTCGGAACATGTGATAAGCATCACTCACCGCCAGGCAACTGTTCATATGATTTTTTTGCATGATAGCGGCGACGCGCTCTGCAGATTCGGCGGTATCGTAAGCCTGAGTCTCAGCAATCAGCGCAGATTCGGGGATGCCCTTTACGCATTAAGTAGTCATGGCCGACCCCACCTTCGCTGTATTTCGGATCAGCCGCTGAGCCTCCGGTGGTGATTACAACCGGCGCCAGTCCGCGGCGGAAAAGTTCGTCAGCATGATCGAGTCGAGCCCGGAACACGGGCGAAGGACGGCCGTCATATTGCTGCGGCGCCGAACACAACGATCGCATCGGCCGGATGAAGTTCCTGTTTGCTGGCGTCGCTGATGAATGGTCATGACGCATCGAGAGAATGTGACGACAGCAACCAACGGCCGCAACCACAGTTGTCCAGAACAGCCAGCGGCTGGAGTTTTGCTCGGGCTGCTGACGTAGCCGTCACCCCTGTGCGAAGAATTCCGATATCTCCTGGGAAGGAATGGCGCCTTCCCGCAGAATCCTCCAGCGCGTTTCGTCGTCAGTCAGATCGATGATGGTCGAGGCCACCTCGCGCGGCGACTCCCCGCCATCCACAATGATTGGAATTCGAGTACCCAACTGGTCCCTTACGGCCGCGGCCGTGGTGCACTCTGTTTCGCCGCTCAGATTGGCGGAGGTCGCGGTGATCGGAATCTGCGCCGCTATAAGCACCGCCAGCGGAATGTGGGCGCTCGGCACCCGGAGAGCCACGTTTCCGGTGTTAGCCGTGACTTTCAAAGGAAGCCGCGAAGCAGCCCTTACGATGATGGTGAGCGGTCCCGGCCAGAATTTTGCCGCCAGCTTGTAAAATTCATCGGCAGCGGCTTAGCCATTTCTTCCGCCTGTTCCACGCTATCGATCAGCAGAGAAAGTGGTTTGTGGCGGGAGCGTGACTTGATCTCATAAACCCGCTCGACCGCGCGGAGATTAAAGGGATCGGCGGCCAGACCGTAAAAAGTGTCGGTTGGCATGCCCAGAACTTCGCCCGCGCGAATTTGATCGGCGGCATACCGAATGAGCGAAGGCTCCGGTTTCTCACTATTAATCTTGACCATCTCGACGCGCACTGCCACTCTCCGGACCTATTGTTTTTTCGAGAGTTAAGATAACACGAGCACGCGCTCCCTCGCCGAGTGGCGCGTATGATCTCTCATCAGGAGGCAGATTGGAAAAGACCAAAAATGCCGACAGCAGCCGCTTGCGGCGCATCGAGGGACGCCACAATTCGCTGCTGAAAGAATTGCGTCAGGCGTTCAGCCGAGGCGAACTGACGGCCTCCGGTGAATGCGCCATCGAAGGCTTTCGAGTCATCGAAGAAGCCATCCGCAGCGGGCTTGCGCTTCCGAGCGGTATTCGTCAGCGAATCCGGCCAGGCCCGAGCGGCGCGTTTGCTGCCGCAAATCGGCTCGCATGTCGAAACCGTTCTTCTGCCCGACAAGCTTTTCGCCGGTGCCGTCCCCAGCGAAACCCCTCAAGGCGTGGCTGCGCTTGGTCCATTTGAAGACGCATAATCTCGATCAGCTCATCGAGAATGTATCGCGGGCCGCTGCTGGTTGTCGCCGGGCTCCAGGACCCAGGAAATCTGGGCACAATTCTGCGGTCGGCCGAAGCTTTCGGCGCCGCCGGCGTGGTTTTAGGCGAAGGCACGGTGAGCTTTACAACAGCAAAGTGGTTAGGGCTTCGGCTGGATCCGTTTTTCGGATTGCAGCTCTGAAAGCCGACTTGAAAGGCGTGATCGAAAAGTTGCGCGGCCCGCGGCATCAGACTGGTCGCCACCTCATCGCACAAAGGCACCGCGCTTCCAAAGGCAGATCTGAGCGGCCAGATCGCAATCTTCATCGGCAACGAAGGCGCGGGACTGGACAAGAAGCTCATAGCAGAAATGGACGAGCTGATCATGGTCCCGCATTCGCCGCGGGTTGAATCGCTGAACGCAGGAATCGCCGCCAGCATAATCTTGTATGAGGCAGCACGGCAAAAGACCGATATCACCACGGAGACACGGAGGCACGGGAGTAATTTATCGAGGGCTGATTTCATGTCGTTGCACGCAGCAATTAGGACGCGGATCATAATGTCTTATTGCGCGCTGCACACGCGAATCATTCGAAGATGTTTTATGACTCAGTTATTGCTCCGTGCCTCCGTGTCTCCGTGGTGAGACTGAAGTCTTTTTATGAGCCTTTTCCAAACCATTCCCGGCAGCAATAACCCCGGCGATGCAAGGTCGCCCTCTTGCCGACCGCATGCGTCCGCGCACGCTCGATGAATATGTCGGGCAGGAGCACCTCATTGCGCCCGGCAAACCGCTGCGCGCGCAGATCGAGCGCGACGACATCGGATCGCTCATCTTCTGGGGACCTCCGGGCACCGGCAAGACTACGCTGGCAAAAATCATCGCCAGCATGACTCGCGCCGAATTCATTGAGTTCAGCGCCGTGCTTTCCGGGATCAAAGAAATCAAGCAAGTCATGGCCGATGCTGAACGCGGCGCGCCAGTACGGCACTCGCACCATTGTCTTCGTCGACGAAATTCATCGCTTCAACAAAGCCCAGCAAGACGCATTCCTTCCGCACGTGGAAAAAGGCAACATCCGCCTGATCGGCGCGACCACAGAGAACCCGTCGTTTGAAATTATTTCCGCGCTGCTTTCTCGCAGCCGCGTGTATGTGCTTAAGCCGCTGACCGAGGAACAGATCGTCCTGCTGCTACGGCGCGCGCTGGAAGATAGTGAACGCGGATTGGGCGCGATGAAGCTCTCAGCGAGTGACGATGTTCTCCGCCAGATTGCGGCTTACTCCAGCGGCGATGCCCGCAGCGCTTATAACGTGCTGGAAGTCGCGGCTGCTCTGGCTTTGGACAAGACGCGGAGTTCCGGTGAAGGAAAGTCAAAGTCCCCAGCCTCGCCAGAAAACCGGGAAGGCTGGGGCACCCTCCGAACTATCTTCTGGTGCACACGAGATCACAACCGAAATCGTTCAGGACGCATTGCAGAAGCGCGTGCTGCTTTACGACAAAGCCGGCGAAGAGCACTACAACCTTATTTCGGCGCTGCACAAATCCGTTCGCAACAGCGATCCCGACGCTTCGCTGTACTGGCTGGCGCGCATGCTCGAAGCCGGCGAAGATCCGCTCTACATTGCGCGCCGCATCGTGCGCATGGCGGTCGAGGACATCGGCCTGGCCGATCCGAATGCGCTGGCTCTGTGCATGGCCGCCCGCGATGCCATCGATTTCCTCGGCATGCCGGAGGGCAATCTGGCATCTGGCGCAAGCTGCGGTCTATCTTGCCATCGCCCCGAAATCGAACGCGCTATACACCGCCTACTCGGGCGTTCAACAAGACGTGGAGCGCACCGCTGCTGAGCCGGTGCCTTTGCATCTACGCAATGCGCCGACCGGGCTGATGAAGAACCTCGGTTATGGTCAGGGATACCAATATGCTCACGATCTGGAGAACAAAGTCGCGGACATGCAGTGTCTTCCCGACAATCTGAAAGATCGCCGCTACTACCATCCCACGAACGAAGGCATAGAAAAACGCATTCGCCAGCGGCTGGAAGAAATCCGATCCGTTCGATCCCCAGCCCCGCATTCGGAACCTAAGACAGAATCCGGCGAATGACTGAGCTCTTCTGAAACTTCTACCGGAATCGCGCCCGATGTTCTTTCAGGATGCAGAGGTCCATCACCACGAAAATACCGGCCTTTCCGCCTTCTCCGCCGCCTTTCGATGAATGACTCCCTCCTGCATCCAGACCGCGGGAACTTTCAACTGAATGGCTTGGTCGACGATCGCTTCCACGAACTCAGGGCGGCGAAAAATATTTACGATGTCGATGTTTTCCTGAATTTCCAGCAAAGAACCATAAGATTTCTGTCCCAGAACCTCAATCACCGTGGGATTGACCGGAATAATTTTGTAACCCTGCTCCTGCATGTAAGAGGAAACGCCGTGGCTGGGGCGCATGGGATTGGCGGAGAGCCCGACTACGGCGATGGTCTTTGAGCGTTGCAGCAGGTCACGGATCGAATCACGTTCGGAGCTGGAGGACACGCTTCTATTTTAATTGAGTTCCGAGGCTGTAGGCGTTAGCCCTTGCCCGGCTCCAATTTCTGTTTGAACATTCGCAGCGCCAGTTTGCGCACGGTCTCAGAAACTTCTTTGTTGCCGGACAGATTGCGCAGATCCTGCACCAGAAGATTCTTGATAAGCCCAAGGCTGACATCCAGCGGGGTCCGCGGATTCGCCACCAGATTGCGTACGATCACGTAATTCTTGGCGAAACGCCGCTTCATGGGGATGGCGCGCAGCACGGCCTCAAGAACATTCTTCTGATTGGCAAATTTCTCGACTTCGCCATCAGTGATTTTTGGCGAGTCCAGCACCGCCAGGGCAACGATTTTTGTACCGTCGCGCACCAGGATGGAACGCTCTTCTTTGTTCCCTTTCATCGCCAGCTGAATTCGTCCCTTCACGTCCAGTTTGGCGATTTTCTGCAGAACGCTGCCGCGTTGCTCATCCTCCGGACTAACCATCTTTTTAGGTCGGCAGCTTCGCAGTCGACGGCGCTTTGGCTGGAGCGGCGCGCCGCAGCGGCCGCTGCCGCGGCCTGCGGCTCTGCGGCGCCAATCTTCTTCATGAATCCCGCCTATCGGCTGGAAGGGTTTATCGGCTTCGGCAGCAATCTCACTGGCATGCTCGCTCAGGAATGCAGACACAACTTTCTCGGTTTCCGGATCAAGAGCGGCTTCTGAATCCGTCGGTGCTGATTCGGGCTGCTTCGCTCGTCTGGGCGCTCGACGTCGGTGGTGGCAACCGTCTGCTGTGGTCACGGAACTCGGCCTGGAGATTTCCGCGGTGACTGCCGGCGTCGCTGCCGCGTGAGCCCGGGCGGTCAAGTGTGGCACCTGCCGGCCGCGAGTAATTCCTGCGCTCTGACTGTCTGCACCCCGCTGAGCTGCTTGTTATCGATCAAGCTCCCGCAGCACCGGTCGCGATTGCTGCACCCGCGGGCTGGCAAGCATGGCATCGACCCACTCGCCTTTTATGGTGGTGGCCGTTTCGCACAAAGTTCGCACCGACACCGCGGAATTCTCCAGAAGAAGCGGGAACAAAGCCGGTCTGATGTTTTTCGGCGACAGCCAGTAATCCAGGACCTCTTTCGGGGTAGCTGGATTGGACACAATCGCCTTGGCGGAATTTTCGTCCCATCCGGCGAGGGTGATGCGCGCAGTTTCGGCGAAGATCTTATTGTTCTCAGCCAGATAAACCAGGATCTCTACCATCTCTTCAGCGGGAGCTTGCAGCGCGCCCTTGGCTGCGGTCATCAACTGGTGCGATGACAGCGCAGACTTGCGAATTAAATCGAGTAAGCGGGACATGATTTATTGAATTGCAGAGTTGTACCTTACAGGGTCTCGCACTGGCACTTTTCTTTCCAGTATTTTTGCGGACGCTGAGGTTACCGAAGGTACTAGCTCGACTGGCCGGCGGGATTAATTAGCCGAGGAACCGCCATCGCGCCGCATGCCGCAGATAAGCATGGATGAACGGCTGCAAATCACCGTCGATCACCCGATCGACGTCGCCGACTTCGGTTTTGGTGCGATGGTCCTTAATCATCCGGTAAGGCTGCAGGACGTAAGACCTGATCTGCGATCCGAAGTCGATGTCCAGCTTGGAGTCTTCGATTTTCTTGGTGGCCTCGCGCTTCTTCTCCATTTCAAATTCGTAAAGTTTTGAACGCAGCATGCTCATCGCGCGATCCTTATTTTTGTGCTGCGAGCGTTCATTCTGGCAAGCGGCCACCAGTCCGGTGGGAATGTGAGTAATGCGCACCGCGGAATCGGTGGTATTCACGTGCTGGCCGCCCTTGCCGCTGGAGCGGTAGGTATCGATGCGCAGGTCGTCGGGCTTAATGTTCACCTCAATCGATTCATCGATCTCCGGCGAAACAAAAACGCTGGCAAAAGAAGTATGCCGGCGCTTGGCCTGATCAAACGGCGAAATGCGCACCAGCCGATGCACGCCGATCTCGCTGGTCAGCAAGCCGAAAGCATACTCGCCGTTCACCCCGAAGGTCGTCGATTTAATTCCCGCTTCTTCGCCCGGCTGATAGTCGTAGAGAACCGTCTGGAATCCCTGGCGCTCGGCCCAGCGCAAGTACATGCGCATGAGCATCTCCGCCCAGTCCTGCGATTCAGTTCCACCCGGCGCCGGGATGGATGGTGACGATTGCATTGCGCGCATCGTTTTCGCCCGAGAGCAGCGTCTCGGTCTCAAGCCTGTCAACTCGCTCGCGCAAGGAATCCATCTCGCGGCGTAGATCGGCTTCCACGTTTTCGCCCTCGCGGGCGAGATCGAAATAAGCGGCGATGTCGCCGGTGCGCCGAGCCAGATCAGCCTCAGTGGAGAGCATGCCCTCGAGGCGCTTTTTCTCGCGCATTACCTGCTGGGATTTTTGCGGGTTCGACCACAAGTTCGGATCGGAGGCTTGTTTGTCGATTTCTGCTAATTGCGGACGCAACTTGCCGGCGTCAAAGGTACTCCCGAAGATCGTGGACCTTTTTTTGCAGCGCCGAATATTCCTGTTCCAGTTCCTGAATCATGCTGAGCGTCTGCCTTTGGCGGGAGTAAGAGCGATAATCAGCGCTCCGATTGAAATTATCGCACACAGATATGCCAGCCAATCGCCATGGCGCGTGTAGAACGTGGTGCGGATCGTTCAAGCCATAGGAAGCCTGCAGCACAGTACGAATCTTGCGCGGAACAGTCTGTTCAACTCGCCCGTCGGGATCGATGGCCGCAGTCACGCCGGTGTTCGTAGTCCGCAGCAGCCAGCGTGCATTTTCCATGGCCCGCATCCGCGCCTGCTTCAGATGTTGCGCGTAGGCGCCGCTGTCGCCATACCAGCCGTCATTCGAGATGTTCACAAAAACCTGCGCACCATTTTTTGCAAATTGGCGCACTTCGTCGGGGAATATCGACTCGTAGCAGATGAACACACCCAACTTTTCGTCGCCCGCTTGCAAAGGCTTACGCGATTGTCCGCGCGAAAAATCGCCGACTTCTTTGGTCAGTCCTCCGGCGAACGAAAGCCATTGCTCTGAACGGCACGTACTCACCGAATGGCACCAGGTGAACTTTGTCATAACGCGCCGACAAAATCGCCGCTGGGGCTGACCAGCGCCGCCGAATTGAAAATTTGGCTGGGCTGTTGCGGAGACATTTGCGCGTTCTCCACTCCGATGCTCCCCGCCACCACCCAAGTGTGAGCGGTCGTCGCGACCTTGGCGAGCGCCGCCCGAAACAGAGGATCGCCGCTGTAGAAGGGCGCAGGCGACTCCGGCCAGGCAATCAGGCTGGGATGCTGCAACATTCCTCCTGCAGGGTTCAGGCTGATGTTGGTTAGATTGGTTAAAGTATCGTCGAAAAATTGGCGGGTCCAATCGTTGCTGTCGAGCACCGGAATATTTTCCTGCACCAGCAATGCATTGCGGTCAGTGGCAAACTTCGGAGCGGGAATCATCTGCGCACTCTGCAGCAAGACAGCTGCGGCGAACGCCGCAAACAGCAAAGACTTCCGGCGGCTGCGGTGTATGAGGAATGCCGCGGCAAAGGCCGCATTCACGATCATGATCTCAAGCGAGATTCCGTAAACCCCGGTGAAAGTGGCGAGCCTTGAGAGCGGGACATTGTCCACCTGGGTGATGCCCAGCAGGTCCCAGGGAAAGCCGGTGATGCGGGTGCGCGCAAGTTCTACCGCGACCCAGACGAAAGGCGAGAGCACCAGGGCCATGCGCTGCGACCATTTTGCAATGACGGCGACGACCAGCCCAAACAACCCGTGATACAAGCCCAGGTACAGGCTGAATAAAAAAAGCAGGCCGGCTGCGCCCGCGAGCGCTGATCCCGCCATACTGCTTCATGGTGCTGTAAACCCAATAGCAATTGCCGCAGTACCACAGAATGCCGCACACATAACCGAGCAGAAATCCCTGCAGCGGATTAGCCGGCAGCAATTTGACGGCGCCTTCGAGTTGCAGAGTGTCAGGCCGGCGTGCCCGGAGGAATGCCACCAGCAATGGCGCAATCGCGATCCAGGAGAGCACGTATAAATTAGGCAGCGGGAAAATTACCACCTGCATCACCGCCGAGACGACGGCCAACAGCCATGCCCTGCTTTCGATTCCACGCATGAATGAAAAAGGATATCAGGGGACGGGTACGTGCCGCGCAGATTTGAGCCGAGACTCGACGAACTGCACCACTTCGCTGCTCACGTAGTCCGGCGGATCGTATCGACAAAAACTGGCCGATTGCGAAGTGAATCGGGGAAATTTCTGCGCCAATTACGATGTGGTCGTCTCGCCGCGATGAAGAATGATCGCATTGGCACGTTCGAGGATATTGGCTGCGCCGAATCTTTAAAATCTTCGGTCGCGGGATCAAGCACCGAGATATAAATGTCCGGCTGAATAAATTTCATGACGCTGTTCGACTCGAGAATCGCGTTCTCAGACTCCTTCAACCTGCGCTGGATTCCTGGCATCGCCTGCTCCAGTTTGCCTTGTGCAGTGCGCACCCAGAAGGAATGTTTCGCGCCAGCCAGCAGAAATCGCGAACTGTCAGTTTTCCCTGATGTATCTTTTTCTTCGGTGATCGCCCACGCGTGATCGGCGGTTTCGCACTGGCAAGGCCTGCCATTCAGCGAACACCGCCCGTGACCGAACTGTGTGAGCTTGAACGCCGTCCAGTTGTACGCCGGCAGCTTGGCGATCAGGCCGGCGACCACGCTGGTTTTGCCGACGTTTCGCGAATGCCCGCCAATAACTACGATCGCCATCATTCCCTTTTGCCCAGCCGCGCCAGGCTGGCCAGGCTCCTTAGATATTCACGCAGCGGCTTGGCTGGAGTTCCCCAGAACGCAACCCCCTTGCCGCGCAAAATCTTCTTCGGCAATACTCCTGCCTGTCCGCCCAGCAGCACGCCCTCTTGGATGCGCGCATGCTCGCCGACGCCGACCTGACCGCCAATGACGACGTTATTTTCTATGGTTATGCTTCCCGAAAATCCAGCCTGCGCCGCGATAATCACGTCCTCGCCGAACTGGCAGTTGTGGCCGATATGAACGAGATTATCGATCTTCGTCCCGCGCCCGATGCGAGTCGTCTCCAACGCGCCGCGATCGATGGTGGTATTCGCGCCGATCTCTACATCGTCGTCGATCTCGAGTTTTCCGATCTGCGGGAATTTTTCGTGGTGCCCACTCTTGGCATCGCGCACATAGCCGAAACCGTCGCTGCCCAGCACCGCGCCGGCATGCACAATCACGCGATTGCCCAGTCGTGAACCTGGATAAATGGTCACATTCGGATAAATCTCGCAGCCCTTACCAATCTCTACTCCGTCACCGATCACGCACCCCGCTGCGATATTCGTGCGTTCTCCGATGATCGATCGCCCGATCACCGCATTGGCGCCGATTGAAACGCCATTGCCAAGCTTCGCTCCCGCATCAATCACTGCGCTGGGGTGAATGCCTATCGAGTGTGTGTCGCTTCGCAAAAAACCAGCCGTCCGCGCAAAAGCCAATCGCGGATTGGCTGCGATTAAAAGCGCCTTCGCGGCATGCGCGTTTTCGGCAAAACTGCCGGCGATCACCGCTGAAGCCTGCGACTTGAGCGCGGCCGCAAGATTCTCTTCATCTTCGGCGAAGACAATGTCACCGTGATCGGCATTGGCTACGCCGGCAACTCGACCAATGTCGAGACTGCCGTCCCCGCACCACGCGACCGCCAATTTTCGCCGCCAGTTCACTGAGCTTCATCGTCTTTGTTGTATACGTTTGCGGCAGGAAAGAAAAGCAAAGAAGCCACCGCCAACGAGACAGGCTCTGTGCTTATACTCGCCGCCCAAAATCCTTCGTGAACCTTAGTGCCCTTCGTGGTTAATGCCCTTTGCTCGCAGTTCTCAGGTGCCTGTGATTAAATTGCCCTTTCATGAAAATTGTCGCCGTCATCCCGGCCCGGCTCGCGTCCACCCGGCTGCCGCGCAAAATGCTCCGTGAAATTCACGGAAAACCGCTTGCGGTTTGGGTCTATAAGGCCGTACGGTCTTCAACGCTGCTCGATGACGTCATCATCGCCACCGACTCCGAAGAAATTCTGGCCGCCTGCAAAAAGCACGCCTGCAATGCCCGCATGACATCCGAAAAACATCGCAGCGGGACCGAACGTGTGCACGAAGTTTCAACCGCAGTTCCTGCGGATGTCTATATCAACGTGCAGGGGGATGAGCCCATGATTCGAGCTGCTCACATCGAAGCTTTAGTTGGGCTGATGAAGAATCCCGAAATCCCGGTGGGAACCCTGAAGACTCCGGCCTCATCAGAGGACATCGCCAATCCCAACGCGGTAAAAGTCGTTGCCGACGCTAATCAGCGGGCGCTTTATTTCTCCCGCTCCACCATTCCCTATGATCGCGATAGCAGTCAGCCCAAATATTTCAAGCACCTGGGAATCTACGCCTATCGCAAGCCATATCTGGAAAAATTTGTCACTCTGCCAGAGTCGAGTCCTGGAGCGCGCGGAACGCCTGGAGCAGTTGCGCTTTCTTGAAAATGGAATCCCTATCTATGTAGCGGAAACCGCATACGACAGTATTGGAGTCGACACGGAAGAAGATTTTCAGCGTGTGATGCAGTTGCTCTGAGCGGAGAACCCGGTCATCCCTGCGAGCTACAGCGACGTGCGCTTTTTTCCAGGCTTCGGCCGCGGCGACTCTGCGCGCAATGGCAGGATGAGAATGGAACCACCATTCCACCCAACGCGATGGCGTTCGCTCCGCAAGATTTTGGTCCGCCAACTTGTTCATCGAAGATATGAACGACTCCGCGCCGGCAATGTTAGACAACGCATATCGGTCAGCCTGGCGTTCATGGAACCTCGATAGGCCATTTAGCGCCGGCATCAGGACAAAAGAGAGCACGGTGAAAGTAAGCACCAGCAGCGGCAGGTTGGCGAAATCGGATAGCGATTCGAAAATGTGCCAGCGATTGATCGCGTAGTGCAGCGTCCAGTTCGCAGCCCAGAAGCCAATAAATGTGACCGCTGCCTGTACGCCAATGCTTTTCAGAATATGTTTGTGAACGTGATGCCCGAGTTCGTGTGCGAGCACCGCTTCAATCTCGTCGGGCGAATAATTTTCAAGCAGCGTGTCGGCAAGGATGATGCGGCGGGTTGCGCCCAGCCCGGTGAGCGCGGCATTCGCCTTCTTGCTTTTTTCCGACAGGTGCCACTTGTACACGCCGCGGATCCGCGTACCCGCCCGTTCGCCCAGCCGTACCAGGCGCAGCTTCAAATCCTCATCTTGCAGAGGCTCAAACTTATAGAAGATCGGAAACAGCACCACCGGAGCCAGCTGCGCCATAAGAACTGCAATCGCCAGAAATCCAATCCACGCCACCAGCCACCAGTGCGCCGGGAAGTCGCGAATGATCAGGTACAACAATTCCACCAGGGCCCCGCCCAAAATCGCAGTCAGCAACAGGCCTTTGATTTCATCCCACGCCCAAGCCCGCAGACGTTGATTCGACAGCTGGTAACGGTGTTCCACGCGGAAACCGTAATAGTCGAGGCCAAGCGAAACCGCTTTACTGATGGCGATCAGCATCAGCACGTATAAAAAAAGTGCGAGCGCATAACTTTGGAACGCAGTCTGCCATGCCAGGTCGCGCAGCCATGCCGTCCATCCGGTGAGCAGCAGAACCACCAGCAGCCCGAGCCCGAGCAGAAACTCGCTGATGCCGACCCGCCGCCGAATCTGGTTATACTTGCGCGCCTCTGCGGAATCGGGAGGCTGGGCTGTATCCGGGGAAGCCATCAGCTGATTATTGCATCGCAGGCAAGTGGACGCGAGGTACGAAAGAGGAACCCGGGCGTGTACTACGCGCCCTGCACGAAAGCTTCGCCGGTGCCCAGTATTTCGTCTACCAGTTGCGGCGAGGCCGCTTCGGCATAGACGCGCAACAAGGGTTCGGTGCCTGAAGCGCGAAATAAGATCCACGCTTCGGCGCCGTTCCCATTGGTTGGCGCATCCAGGAAAAATTTGATTCCGTCGAGCCCTTCTTTTTTGATGACGCCATATTTACCCAGCCGCTTGGTGGATTCCGACTTCGCTCGCTCGATGGCGGCAAATTTTATATCGTCGGCGATGTGCAAGTCGCGGCGGCCGTAATAATGCGGTCCATATTCTTTTTGCAGTGATGCCACCAGTTCTCCGAGCGGCTTTTTCTCTTCGGCCAGCACGTTCGCCAGCAGCAGCGAATTCAGAATTCCATCGCGCTCCGGCAGATAACGTGAGTATCCGATCCCGCCCGACTCTTCGCCGCCAATCACGATTTCGCGCTCCATCATCAGGTCGGCGATGTGTTTGAAGCCGATGGCGCACTCGTTCAGCTTGCGCCCATGTTTAGCGGCGATGCGGTCCAGCATGCGCGTGGTGTTGAATGCGCGCACGACTTCGCCCGGCCATTGCTTGCGCCGAAGCAGCCAGTCGAGCAGCACCGAAAATATTTTGTGCGAATCCACGAAGCTGCCGTCTTCCGCCACTGCGCCGATGCGATCCGCGTCGCCATCAGTCGCAAAGCCGGCGTGGCAGCGTTCGCGCACCACGGTTTCCTGCAACATGCGCACATGCGGTTCAATCGGCTCGGGATTGATCTCCGGGAAACAGCGGATTGACTTCTTGCCGTATGGCGACAAAATCAATTCCATGTTCTTTGAAATATTTGCGCGAGTATTCCCCGCCCCGAACCGTACATGGAGTCGACCGCGAACTTGAATCTGGCTTTGGCAATTAAATCGAGGTCAGCGAACTGGCAGATGGCCCGAATGTAGGCCGGTTTCAGATCAACTTCCTCTATGTTGGCCTGTGTCCCCTTGGGCGAAGCTCCGGCTGCAACTTCCTGCTCGATCACTTTCATGATCGCCGGCGTCGCCGAGCCGCCGAACTTTGCTTTGAACTTCACCCCATTCCAGTTCCACGGATTATGGCTGGAGGTGATGACCACGCCGCCGGCGGCGCCGGTATTTTTAACCGCAAACGAAATTGCCGGAGTTGGAGAATAATCGCTCGCCAACTTGATGGGAATTCCCGCCGCCAGCCAGAACTTCGGCGGCAGCTCGCGCAAATTGTTGGCGATCCGAAACGCGTGTCGTAGCCCACGATCAGGCCGCGAGACGGATCTTCGTGCTTCAAAACATAAGACGCTATCGCTCCTGCAACCCGGCGAACATTTTCGAAGGTGAAATCGTCGGCGATAATCGCGCGCCAGCCATCGGTGCCGAATTTGATCGTCGTTGGTCGTGCGTCGTTCGGTTATTGGCATGCTGACCGTCGTTCGTTGTTGGTTGTTAGCCTTTTCGTTTTGATGCTGTCTGGTGGTTGTTCTTTCGTCATAGATTCAATTGAATCCGCGCCATAGGCCAACCGATCGGAGGTTGGCCAACGAGGCACGACCAATGACTTTCCTCACACCAGCTTCTTCAACTTCTTCTCATCCAGGAACTTCACTACCTTGCCCACGTCCTGCGAATTGGCGCGCGTAGTCACCAGCAATGCATCGTCAGTCTCTACCACCACGATGTCGTTCACTCCGACCACGGCTACAAATTTCTTAGGCGAGTGAACATAATTGCCGCTGGCATTGAGGGTAAACATTCCCTCCGACGAAACCAGATTGCCATCCGCCGGACTGCTCTTGCCGCATGGTGCTCGTGCAACGCGGTCCAGGAACCCAAATCGTTCCATCCGAAATCCGCGCGCAAGCAATAAATATTCGATTCCTGCTCGCCCTTCGCCGACCGCGGCTCCAGCACCGCGTAGTCAATGCTGATGTCCTCGCATTTCGGATACAAACGCTTGAACGTTGCGGCAAACTTGCGGGTGCCAAAGTCGGCCGCGATTTTTTCGAGCAATGCAGCGGTCTTGGGCAGATGTTCAGTGAGCGCGTTGGCCAGCGTTTTCGCGCTCCACAGAAACATTCCGCTGTTCCAGTAAAAATTTCCCGAGCGCACAAACTCCGCGGCGCGATCGGCATTCGGCTTTTCCGTGAAACGCAGCACGTGGCGGGCGTTTCCCGAGGCCAGCGATCCCGGCCTCGATGTAGCCGTAGCCGGTTTCGGCGCGCGAGGGCTCGATGCCGAGCACGACAATATTTTCTCCGGCGGCGGCAATTTCGATACCTTCACTCAGGATTTCACGGAAGCGCACTTCATTGCCAACCACATGATCAGAAGGAAAAAGTCCGATGACCGCATCGGGATTTTCCCGGCGCAAAATAAAAGCCGCGAGCCCGATCGCGGGAGCGGTGTTTCGTCCCATCGGTTCGGCGACGATGTGCTCAGGTTTCAGCTTTTCGAACTGGCGCACAATTTCAGGACGCAGATCTTCGTTGGTGATGATCCAGAATTGTTTCGCAGCGGCCAATGGCAGCAGCCGGGCTACCGTCTGCTGAATCATGGTTTCTTTGCCGTCGAGCGCAAGCAGTTGTTTGGCGCGCTTTTTCCGGCTGAGTGGCCAGAAGCGGGTTCCGCGACCTCCGGCGAGAATTACGGGATAGAAGTTGGCTGGCATTAGAAAATTGGATAATTTCAGATTCAGTAAATTTTAGATTCAATTCGAGTCCTTCCTGCACTTTTTCAATCTGCAATCTAAAATCTGCAATCTTCAATCAATGTATGTTACCGGCGGTGGCATCGTTTTTCCAGGAACGTATGACCGCAAAAACTGTACCTCGCCTTCGGGCTGAACTTTAAACTGTTGAATCTTGGCCGGGACCACTACCGCGTCTCCCTTGCCGAATTTCACCGGCTCGCATCCCGAGCGCTGCAAGCGTTCCTGCTCCATCGATCGCAACCAGAATCTGCGCTGAACTTTTCCCGTCGGCCGAAAAATCAAAATTGTGTTCGCGGTGCAACTCCAATCGTTCCACCGAGAAATAAGGCGCCTCGACCAATGGCAGCACCCGGTTTCCATTCCTTTCGGATTTTGAATATGCGCGCGGCTTCACCTTCCCTGACGCGACCTTGTCTTTAATCACTCGCAGCCCGTGTTCTAAATGCAGTTCGCGCGGCCGTCCGTAATCATAGAGCCGGAAAGTCGTGTCGGACTGTTGCTGCGTCTCCACGATAATTGCGCCCGGCCCCAGGGTATGTACGGTGCCGCCCGCAACATAGATGAGGTCTCCGGTCTCAACCTTGACCCAGTTGAGCAGTTCCTCGGCCCGGTTCTCGTGGATCGCCTTCTCAAACTGCGCGCGTGTGGTTCCGGGCTTCAGCCCCAGCCCAATCTCGGCTTCTGGCGTGGCATGCGCCACATACCAGCACTCGGTCTTACCCCACGGCTGCCCAATTGCGCGAGCGTCGTCGTCATCCGGGTGCACCTGCACCGACAGTTTTTCATGGGGAAAAAGAAATTTTGCCAGCAGCGGAAAGCGGCCCTCATCGACCGACGCATCGCCTACCAGTTCGCGTTTATAGCGCGTGGCCAACTCAGCCAGCGATTTTCCCGCCAGTGCGCCATTCTGCACCTTGCAGTGGTCGCCGGTAAGCCATGACTCGCCGATTTTCTGGTCGAACTTGCGCGGATAGATGGGAGAAAGGTCGTGTGTTCCCCAGGGCCGCGGATCGAACAGCGGCTGCATTAATAATGGATAGAGATCGCTCATTCCCAGTCGTGCTGCTCCGAATTAGAAGCCGAACTGAGCAGAGAGGCTGCCCGTTGAACGGAAAGATTGAATGCTTTGGGCGCCGAGCTAAATTAGACCCCAACGATGTGCCAAAATTTGTCACTCCATAAGGTGGGACGCAAGCCTTGCTCCAAAGCAAAGACCTCTCTCACAGCGATTCAATGAAGAGTTTTATCCGTTCCAGCCCGCGATCCAATTCCTTTTGCGATGTCGCATACGAGAGCCGTATATGCTCCTGCGTGCCAAATCCTTCGCCGGGAACGCTGGCCACATGGGCCTCATGGAGCAGCTTTCGCGCGAATTCAGCCGGCGAATTCAGCCCTTTCCTGCCGAAAAATGCAGAAATATTGGGATAGACGTAAAACGCGCCTTCCGGCCGGGCGCATTTGATTCCTTTGATCTTGCTCAATCCCGCCAGCACGTGGTCGCGGAGTTGGATGTACTCCTTCCGCATTTCGGCCACGCAGTCCTGCGAGCCACTGAGCGCCGCCACCGCAGCTTTCTGCACGATCGAAGTCGGATTCGAAGTCGACTGGCTCTGCAGCTTCTGCATCGCGGCGATAACGGCAGCCGGCGCCAACGCGTATCCCATACGCCATCCGGTCATGGCATAGGTCTTCGAGAGCGAGCCCACCACCACCATGCGATCGCGATAATCGTTCAGCGATCCCACCGAAAACTCGCGGCCGGTGTAATTGAGATAGACGTAGCATTCGTCGGAGATCACCCAGATGCCGCGTTCCGCCGCAAAACGCGACGACTTCGGTCATGTCCTCAGGCGACATTACCGCCCCCGACGGGTTCGAAGGCGAATTCAGAATGATCAATTTCGTCCGCGGCGTGACCAGGCGCGAAACCATGTCGGCAGTAACCCGGAATCCCGCAGCTTCGTCACTTTGCAACAGAACGCAATTGCCGCCGGCGTAACGCACAATGTCCTTGAACGAAACCCAGTACGGCACCGGAAGGATGACCTCGTCCCCGTGATCGACCAGCACCTGGATGGCATTGAACAGCACGTGCTTGCCGCCGACCGAGGCCATTGCCTCCTCGCGCTTGTAGCGCGAGCCGAAGTCTTTGCCATGGCGCTGCAGGATCGCGTCCTTCAACTCCACCGTGCCGCCGACGGCGGTATAGCGGGTGAAGTTGCCGTTGATGGCGGCAATGGCGGCATCTTTAATGTGCTGCGGAGTCGAAAAGTGCGGCTCGCCCACGCTCATGTCAACCACGTCGACGCCCGACTGCCGCAGCTTGTCGGCTTCGGCGACCACGGCCATAGTGGCCGAGGGCTCAATGCGGTTGATACGCTCTGCAACTTTCAATGCTGCCGGAACTGCGGTGACGGTGCTCATGCTTTACCTGCCTTTTTTCGAGTTTGAAGCTTGTACGCGGGATCAAGTTTCGCCTTGAGCCGCTGTTCCACAATTTCAGGAACCAGTTCGCTGATGTCGCCGCCTAACCGCGCCACTTCACGCACCAGGCGCGAGCTGACGTAAGAATATTGCTCGGCCGGCATCATGAACACGGTCTCGAGATCAGGCCGCAGCTTGCGGTTCATGAGCGCCATTTGCAGCTCGTATTCATAATCGCTCAGAGCGCGAATGCCCCGCAAAACCGCGCCTGCTTTGACTTTCGCGGCATAGTCGACGGTGAGCCCGTCAAACGTATCCACGCGAACGTTTTTGAAGTGACCGGTCAAATCTTCGAGCATCGTCCGCCGCTCGCCGATGCTGAACAGAGGCGTCTTGTCCGCGTTTCTGAGGATCGCAACCACCAACTCCTCAAAAATATGGCTGCCGCGTTCAATCAAATCCAAATGCCCGTTCGTCGGCGGATCAAACGACCCGGGATAGATGGCGGTGACTTTCCTCAATGAGCCTCGTTTGTGTGGGGCGGGCGCCCTCGCCCGCCGCCTCCTCTAGCGGAGTTCCCCGTAACTTACCGTTGTCATCCCGAGCAAAGCATGATGGTCGCAAGGCGAAAATCGTGCACCGTCGACGAACCTGCCTCTCTCATCTGTGTTGAAACAAGGCAGGGCAATAATGAAATTGATTTTAGTTGGCAGTGAAAAAGATGGCAATCGAGCGGAGTTTCTAGCAGTGTCTTAGTTTGAATTTTCCTTCGTAAACAACCACCAAAAGCAGGCCACTACAATAAAGCCAAAAATGACCGACAGGCTGCCTTCTGTGATGGATTTCTCATGGGAATAACCGCGATAAAAATCGTATATGGCAGAGATGACGACGAGCACGGCTACTGCGGCGATTGATATTTTCTTCGCAGCCATTAGTGCCCTCTCAATTTGCTAGAAGCGCGATTTCTTCAAGTGACCAGATGTGATCCGCATCCATACCACGCAAAGCCAGCAGGTAACGCGGCCGTGTTTTCGAGTTCGTGTTCGGCGACCGGAAGAGCTCCTAGAATTGTCTATGGGATGACGCACTAATTTTAATCCTTGTCATCCCGAACTCGTTCGCTCCAGGCGAACGAGAGAGGGACCTTACGGTTCTCTCGCGTTATCGGGAACGTAAGCAGGATTGCTTAAGTGCGTGCGCTGTTTCACTCCTGGCCACGTCCATGCTTTTTACGGGTATCGTAGGGTCCCTCTCCTGCGCTCTTTCAGATCGCAGGTTCGGGATGACACTACTCAGCTGTAACTAATCTCATCGAGAAATTCGCCGCAGACCGGCGAGGGAGTCATCTTCAAGATGAACGCGCCAGGTCTTAGCCCTTGTCATCCGGGATGGCACACTAATTTTAATCCTTGTCATCCCTTACGGTTCTCTCGTGCTACCGCAAACGTAAACAGGATTGCTTAGTGCGTGCGCTGTTTCACTCCTGGCCACGTCCATGCTTTTTACGGGTATCGTAGGATCCCTCTCCTGCGCTCTTTCAGATCGCAGGTTCGGGATGACACTACTCAGCTGTATCTAATCTCATCGAGAAGTAGTTCGCCGCAGACCGGCGAAGTGCCTATCTTCTCGCCGCCGCCTTGCCATCGGTTCCCGTGGGCGCCATGGTCGTCACCTTGGCTGGTGCCTTGGCCTGCTCCCTGCGCCGCGCCCTGAGCTTGAGGCGTGGCTGCGGGGTGAGCCGGGATCAGTCCCAATGCCTTGCGCACCTCGGTTTCCAGCTTGGCCATGACGTCTTTATTGTCTTTCAGGAACTGACGGGCATTTTCGCGGCCCTGGCCGATGCGTTCGCCTTTGTAGCTGTACCAGGAGCCAGATTTCTCAACAATGTTTTGATTGGCTGCCAGGTCGAGCAGGTCACCCTCGCGCGAAATCCCCTCGCCGTAAATGATGTCAAATTCGGATTCACGGAACGGAGCCGCGACCTTGTTCTTCACCATTTTGACCTTGGTGCGCGAGCCGATGACCACATCGCCCTCTTTAATGGCGGCGATGCGGCGAATATCCACCCGGACCGAGGCGTAAAATTTCAGCGCGCGCCCGCCGGTGGTGGTTTCGGGATTGCCGAACATGACCCCGATCTTTTCGCGAATCTGATTGATAAAAATCAGGCAGGTGCGCGATTTTGAAACTGTGCCGGTCAGTTTGCGCAGCGCCTGCGACATCAACCGCGCCTGCAGGCCCATATGGCTGTCGCCCATCTCGCCATCGAGTTCCGCCTTGGGCACCAGTGCCGCGACCGAATCCACGACCAGTACGTCAATCGCTTCCGACCGTACCAGCGCTTCGGTGATTTCAAGCGCCTGCTCACCGTAGTCCGGCTGCGAGACCAAAAGATTGTCCACATCTACGCCGAGCTTTTTCGCATAGCCGGGATCGAGCGCGTGCTCTGCGTCGACAAACGCCGCCATGCCGCCCTGTTCCTTGCGCCTCGCGATTACCTGCAAGGTGATCGTGGTCTTGCCGGAAGATTCCGGGCCGAAAATTTCGACCACGCGCCCGCGCGGAACTCCGCCCACGCCCAGCGCCGCGTCAAATGAAATCGCTCCTGTGGAGATCACGGAAATCGGGACGATGGCTTCTTTCGATCCCAGGCGCATGATGGAGCCTTTTCCGAATTGCTTTTCGATTTGCGCAAATGCCAGATCAATCGCCCGCGTCCGCTCGTCGGCCATGAATATGTCTCCTGTGAGAACCACAAATTTGAGATTACGGCTGGAGTATACAGCCTCCGCAAAGCGAATAAAAGGCGAATCTAAAAATATTAGTGGAAAAGTTCCCGAAAATGAACCTAGTGCGAGCTCTTGGCTCAAACACTGTGGAAAAATTGAATCACTGAATCATCGGATCATTGAGTCATTGCGAAACCCTCCACAATCCAGCCTTACTGATGCAATGAACTGAATGACTCAATGCCTCAATTTCTGCTCTTCTGAGCCGTGCTACAATTACCCGCTCTTAAATCGTTTTTTCCTCCGTCTCTGGGTCGTATATTAACCCGAGAGCGGAGGCCGGGTCTGATAAGCTTTCCCACTCCGTAAACTGATTACCGTGGCCCCCAACTCTTCCAAACCCATTACTTACGCCGATGCAGGCGTCAATATCGACCAAGCCAATCGCACCAAGCAGCGCATCAAGTACCTCGCCCACAAAACTTTCACCAAGGGCGTGCTGAGCGAGATCGGCGGCTTCGGCGGGCTTGTTCGCGATCGATAAAACCAAGTACGTCGATCCCATCCTGGTTTCCAGCGTCGACGGCGTGGGCACGAAACTGAAGCTTGCCTTCGAAATGAAGGTCCACCACACCATCGGCGCGGACCTGGTGAACCATTGCGTGAATGACATTGCGGTGCAGGGCGCGGCGCCCATGTTCTTCATGGATTACCTGGCCACGGGAAAGCTCGATCCTGGAGTTGCCGAAAAAGTCGTCGAAGGCCTGGCCGAAGCCTGCAAGCACAACGGCTGCGCGCTGATCGGCGGCGAGACGGCGGAAATGCCCGGCTTCTATCCCGAAGGCGAATACGATCTCGCGGGATTCATTGTGGGCGTCGTCGAGCGGGAGCGCATCGTCACCGGGAAAACCGTCGAACCGGGCGACATTATTCTCGGCCTGCCCTCAACCGGCCTGCACACCAACGGGTATTCGCTCGCCCGCAAACTATTGTTCGAAGTCGCCAAGTACGAGCCCGAAACCTACGTCAACGAGATCAAAGGCAAAGTCGGCAACGAACTTATGCTGACTCATCGCAGCTACTGGGCGATCATCAAAAAGCTGGTGGCTGCGGATTGCGTATCGGCCATGGCGCACATCACCGGCGGAGGCATCACTGAAAACCTTCCGCGAGTACTGCCGCGTGGTACCGCGGCCATCATTGAATATGGCTCGTGGCCGGTGCTGCCCATTTTTACTCACATGCAAAACCTGGGGAACGTCGAGCACGACGAAATGATGCGCACCTTCAACATGGGCCTGGGCATGTTGCTGGTAGTTCCCGCCAAGAAATTCAAGAAAGCCGAAAGCGTTCTCGATCGCGCCAGCGAAAAATACTATGCCGTCGGCCGCATCGTCAAAGGCGAGCGTAAAGTCAGTTACAGCTAGGTATTTCAATGACTCGACCGGCAGGAGCGACTTCGAAAGCCACCTGGAGCGATTCTCTCGCCGCCGAACGCACCTACCTGGCATGGATTCGCACCGGCCTTGCATTGATGGGATTCGGCTTCGTAGTGGCCCGCTTCGGTCTTTTCCTGAAACAACTTGAACTCATCCAGCACGCGCAAGCCAAACCCTCTTACGGGGCTGTCCGTGTGGTTCGGGACCGCGCTTATCATTGTGGGAGTGATGATTAACATTTACTCCGCGTGGCATCACTACGGCGTAGTCCGCCAATTAGATGTTGGGGACGCGCCGCCGGCTCGTCCGGCGACGGCGGCGGTCCTACTCGCCTTGTTCCTGGCCGTGGTTGGCGTAGCAATGGCGGTTTATTTGGTCTCTACCCGCCAACCCTCGAGCTTGCTTCGCAGTTCCTCTTTTTCCATGGAGGCATAACGATGTCCGCCGCCAATAAAGGCCTGATTGATATACCCAGCCACCACTCGGTCGAGCAGACGGTTGAGCGATTGAAGAACATTCTGCAATCGAAAGGCGTCACTGTTTTTGCCGTGATCGATCACAGCGGCGAAGCCGAAAAAGTCGGATTGAAAATGCGCCCCACGAAACTGCTCATCTTCGGCAATCCTAAAGCCGGCACGCCACTGATGCTGGCCGCGCCCAGCGCCGCCATCGACCTGCCGCTGAAGATTTTGATCTGGGAGGACAGCGCGGGAAAAGTCTGGCTCACTTACAACAGCCCGGAGTTCCTGCGGGAGCGTCATGGCCTGCCACCGGAGCTGATGCAGAACGTGTCGGTGGTGGAAGCGCTGGCCGCGAACGCGGCAGCATAACCAGAAATGAAACACGCCGTAGCTGGAAATCAAAATCCCGGCTTCCCACAAAGAACCTATACTGCGATGGTGCGATCCGCCGGTCTAGCGATGATGTTGCTGCTCAGTTGCAGTCTGCTGGGCGCTGATCGAGCTTCTGTCCCGGTTTTTCGTTGGACTGCCGGCGCTCCCAACTGCAGTATTCATCGGGGAGACGATGGCCGCACCTATTACGAAATATCTTCTGCCGGTTTTGACATTACGCTGTCGGTGGACCCGAAAGAGCTGGAGAAAATTCCCCACCGCGCGCCTCCGATGTTCGGAGTCCTGTTGAGTTTTACCCGCAAAGCCAGCGGCGAATTTGAGATTCGGCAGCGGCGGATTTCTCTCGAATTCGTGAATCATCACCAGGTGGTAAAAACTTCGCTGGATCCCGATGAAATAGTGCAGCATTTGCAGGAGGATGTGGACGCGCTGACCGACCAGGTCGAGCGCCACGATATCCGCAATCACCCCGAACAGCGGGCCCAGAAAGAAACCGAACTCCAGGCCCGGCTGAAGGACTACACCGAAATGATGGATTTTGTCAGCACACAATCGCTGCATCACGTGGTGCTGAATGCCGGCAACCCATCCACCAAGGGTTGGGTATTTTTTAGCGTGAAAGACCGCTGGATTGGCCCCTGGCATAAGCCCGAGCAATTCATCTTACGGGTGCCGGCGGGCGACCAGATCCTGGAGTTCCCGTTTTCTCTTCCCCCTAAAAACAACGAAGTTGAGCTTCGTAAAAGACCCCAGTAAGAGAACCGCAAGCACCCCTCTGCAAGCATTTTCTGAGAAAGGTCACCAAGTAACCTCGGTTACAGACCTTTTTGGTTACTGATGTAATCGTCCTCGGCCTGATTCCATGCTGAATCTAGGCCGCTGAAATCTTAAGATTCAGCTACGTGTGAGCACCCTTCACCAAAGCCTGGGCCGATACCTTATCGAAGCCGAAATTGGTCGTGGCGCCATGGGCGTCGTGTATCGCGCTTATGACCCGCAAATCGGACGGCAGGTCGCGATTAAAACGATTTCGCTGACCGGTCAGGAGTTCGCCGACGAGCAGGAATATCGCGCGCGGTTCCTGCGGGAAGTTCGCGCCGCCGGACGCCTCTCACATCCCGGAGTCGTGACTATCTTTGACGCGGGGCAGGATTCAGAGACTCAGGAACCTTACCTGGTGATGGAGTATGTCAGCGGCGAGCCACTGAGCAGGGTGCTGGCCCGCCAGCGTAAGTTGGAATTGCAAGTTGCGCTTCAGTACGCGCAAGAGATCGCCGAAGCGCTTGATTACGCGCACGCCCAGGGCGTAGTACATCGCGACATCAAGCCGGCCAATATTCTCATCACCGAAGATGGCCACGCCAAGATTGCCGATTTCGGAGTGGCATGGCTTCGCCAGGAAATCACGCAAGTCGGGGAAGTGGTCGGAAGTCCGGCTTACATGGCGCCGGAGCAGATGAATGGAAAACAGGGCGATGCCCGCTCCGATCTTTTCTCGCTGGGAGTGGTGCTGTACAGCATGATCACCGGCTTCCGGCCATTCCAGGGAAATAGCGCCAAGACGGTCGTGTTTAAAGTCATGAACATCGATCCGGTGCCGGTGACCAGTTTTCAGAGCGAAGTATCGCCGGAGCTGGATGCAATTGTTTCCCGCGCCATTGCGAAAGATCCCGACGAGCGCTACGCCACTGGCGCAGAGCTGGCATCGGCCATAGAGCAGTTCCGTGAGTCGCGGTTCTCCATTTCTGACACCGCATCTTTTATCTCTCCATCGTTGCATTCAGATGAACCAGCGGCGGCAAAAAAGAAGGCTGCGAGCGCCGTTAAGCCGCTTGCCAATTATCCTCTGCTGGCGGCCATCCTATTGCTGGTCTGCGCCGGGGTGTCATTTGGGTGGCGGATGCTTACGGTGCGCGATGTGCCATTGCCGGCCGATGTTATTTCAGAATTGCGATTGCATCCCATCCAGGCCCGGCCTCTGGTGGTAGCAAAAGCAAAGGTAGCAGCGGCCCTCGAAAAGGTAGTGCCGCGCAAGACCCAGGTGCGGGTGAAAGTTGTTAAAGTGCAGCCGCAGATTGCGCAGGCGACCCCAGCCCGCACCGCCCAGGTACAACTCGAAATTCAACACCACTTCAGTGAGGCAAAAGCTTCACTGTGGCTGGATGACAAGCTCATCCTGGATGAGGATTTGCGTGGTGGGGACCAAAGGCATCTGCTGCTGAGGCCGGTGGAAGTAAACCAGGTCACCAATTTTCAATTCCCAGCCGGCAAACACTCGCTTCAAATCCGGGTTCTTTCTACCAAAAATAATTATGATCAGATTGAAACTTTGGATGTCGATCTGACCGCGGGTTCGGAACGCGTTCTCTACGTGAATTGCAGCAAACGGAAGATGCAGGTAACCATGCAATAAAAAAAGCAGCCCCGTGTGGGGCTGCCTTTTGAAATGCACGTTACAGAGCTAGAACCGGATCTGCGGTCCGAAAGTGACCCGCAAATTATTGTAAGTTCCGTTGTTCAAATAGACCTCGTCTCCCGCCTCAAGCCGCAGGCCGAAGGGACCCCAGAAACCTTCAAATCCGGCGCCCGGATACATTGCAAAATGCGTACCGCCGCCGCCGACGCCGGTGATTGCATTGCCAACCGTCCCTGGCGTGACCGGAGCTCCGGTGGTAGTGAAGTTAATGAAGCCTACCTTGCCGGTAACAAAAAACTTGAAAGGTCCGGGAGTTTCAAACTTCGGGCCAAACAATCCCGTCAAAGGCCGCAAGCGCGTAGTTGCGAAATTGGTGCTGCCTCCCACGCAGTTGCTGCAGATATAGGTGTAGTTCCGCTCGAAGTCATAATTCATTTCACCTTCCAGCGAAACATGGTGGCTCATATTGAATCCGGCGCGGGCTCCGAAGCCCACGAAGTTCGTGGTATAGGATCCCGGCGTAAAGCGGAAATAGTCCGCGAAAATTCCCACGCTGCCGTGGTTATAATCTCCCCCGCCTTCCTGCGCCGCGAGCAAAGAAGGAGCTGCGATCAGCAGCCCTAACATCGCCAACCACATGATCTTTTTCATTGTTACCTTCTCCTTTTGAAAGATAATTATTATTTCTGCTCGCACCTCTCCCCAGCTTCCGAACAGGGCAGCGGGTCAGGAAGTTGGATGCAGCACTGCCATGGCCGGTTGGGTTTTTCGGCTACCGCATTACCCTAGGTGTTTTCGGGTACGCGAACTAAGGCAAAGAAGATAACCGTTGCAATCGCAGCCTTTCTCGCAGGCACGCCGCGCAAAGTTCAGCTGCGATCAGAGACAAAAACTCGGCGGTGCGAAATACCGGCATCTCTGATATCTTCCAGCAGACGGAATCGCCAATGGGACCAATCGTCGACGCCCTGCCACAACATAGCGACACCAGCTTCTTCGGGCATCCCCGCGGACTGGCCACACTTTTCTTCACTGAAATGTGGGAACGTTACAGCTACTACGGGACCCGCGCTCTGCTCATCCTTTACATGACTGCCGCGTTGCAAACCGGCGGCCTCGGTTTCTCGGTCATGAAATCGGGTGCGATTTATGGTTTTTACACGGCGATGGTTTATTTGTTCAGCTTGCCCGGAGGATGGGTCGCGGACCGCGTCATCGGGCAACAACGCGCGGTGCTTTTCGGAGGCATCCTGATTGCCGCCGGAAATTTCTGCCTGGCATCGCCGAGCATGACCGCCTTCTATAGCGGATTGGCACTGTTGATTTTCGGGACCGGTCTGTTGAAGCCAAATGTCAGCACGATCGTGGGGCAGCTTTACCGCCGCGACGACAATCGCCGCGATGCCGGCTTTTCGATTTTCTACATGGGCATCAACCTGGGAGCTTTTTCTCCGTTGATCGTGGGCTGGGTAGGTGAAAAGGTAAATTGGCGGCTAGGTTTCGCGACCTCGGCAATCGGCATGATGATCGGCGTGGCGCAATACCTGATAACCAAAAAATATCTTGGCGAAGCCGGCCGTCATCCCACGCGATCGGGAAATATCGAAAAAGACCGGGGGCAGAAACGCAATGCCGGGTTCATTAGTGGCGCAGTTGTATTGGCGGTTGTAGTGCTCGGCGCACTGAACTCCAGAGGCACGATCCACATTTCAGCCGAAAAAGTGTCCGATGGCCTTGGCTGGTTTTTACTTGCCACATCGCTTGCGGTCTTCGCATGGATGATCCTGGGGAAAGGATGGTCTTCCCAAGAGCGGAAACGCGCGGCTGCAATCCTGGTGCTATTTATTTCATCGTGCGTTTTTTGGGGAGCATATGAGCAGGCCGGTTCCTCGCTCAACCTGTTCGCAGAACGCAACACCAACCGCCATGTTTTGGGTTACGAATTTCCCGCCAGTTGGTTTCAATGGATACAGCCATTGTTTGTACTGATGCTGGCTCCGCTATTTGCATGGCTGTGGATCAGGTTGGGCAAACGCGAACCGTCGAGCCCTGCAAAATTTTCGGTGGGTCTGCTTTTCGTCGGACTAAGTTTCCTGGTGCTGGTTCCGGCCGCATCCCGCATGGGAGTCTCGCCCAACTGGTTGAATTTTTCTTACTTCCTGAGCGTGGTCGGGGAAATGTGTCTTAGTCCGGTGGGCCTCAGCGCCATGACCAAGCTTGCTCCGGCGCGCGCCGCAGGTTTTGTAATGGGAGTCTGGTTTCTTTCACTCAGCATTGGAGATTGGCTGGCAGGTCGCGCCGGTTCTCTTTTTGAGTCTGTGCCTTTACCCAAATTATTCGGGATCAGCGGAATCGTGCCGCTGTTCGCGGCAGTGATCCTGGTCTTACTGATCAAGCCGACCAAACGGCTGATGTCGGGAATTACATAGCGAACAGAAGCTGCCGAATCCTGTCTCTCAACCGTAGGACTGAAAGTCTCGCCAAAATTCCGGCCAGGGTTTGCGCGGTGAAACACAAACGAAAATATCAGGATGGTACTGGCTCTCTTCGTTGTGGATGCCTTCTGAATTGCCGTTGTGTCCGGCAATGCCGCATCCGGTAAAAGTCTTGTCGGCATAGGCGCGTGAAACGCCTACTACGATCAGCATCGACGGCGGTGGAACGGGATAACCGCGCAGCCAGGCAGAGTTCGTACCGCTTATCGGGACCGGCAAGTGATATGCAGCGCCCAGCATTTCGATCGCGCCCTGCTCGCCATAATTCCCTGCCACGATTCCCAAATGCTGGCGCTGCTCCTCCGGCAGCGAATCGCGAATGCCTGCCACGGTCTTCACCAGATCATTCCACCCGATCTCTTCCCGCAAATCACTGTTGTGAGTAAGCGCGAATCTCTTGAGCGGCCCCGATGACGCGAGGGGCAAGACGATGGCAGCGATATAGAGGCCACACGCCGCGAGCGCTACGAAAAAGGCGATCTCTGCCGTACGGCGCGCCCATCGTGAGCGGGTCTCGATCCATCGCTCGCCGGCGCTTGCACCCATGGCCATCAACATCGGATAAGCGCCGGCAAGGTAATAGCCGCGTCCTTTGGCCAAAAGGAAAAGCGCCAGTGGGACCACATACATGAGACCCAACAGGCGGTAGCGCCGGCTGCGCAGGAAATCAATCAAGCCCCAGATCCAGAGTGGCGCAGCGACTAAATTCGCGCAGATCAAGAACTGGTCTGGCAGAAATCCCGATGCTCGTCCTTCGCCTACATCGCGAGCATGAATATGCTGCAGGAAGCGATATGAAATAAAATCGTGGCGCGTGAGCCAGATTAAATTCGGCAAGAAGATAAAAATCGCGAGGCCCGTCCCACCCCAGAACCATCCGCCGGCAAAGAACCGCCGTTCGCGGGTCAGTACCATGCCCGCCAGGATTCCAGCGACAAAAAAGAGGATCGAATATTTCGTCATTAATCCCAAGCCGACAACCGCTCCAATTGCCAGCCACCAGCGGGGATTCTCACTTTTCAGCAGCCGCACCACAAAATACGCAACCAGCACCCACCAGAGATAATCGAAGCTGGAGTATTGGAATTCCGTCCCTTCAAAAAGCGGGAGAGGGGAAAGCGCGATCGCCAGAGCCGCGGTGATCTGGGCGAGGCGCCCGCCGCCAAGTTCGGCTGCCATTAGTCCGGTAAACAGGATTGCCGCCGATTGCGCAAGCACGGAAAATAGCCGCAGGCCGACCAGAGAAAGGCCAAAAAAATCCAGACCGACTCGCTCCAGGAAAGGCGTAACTGGCGGATAGGCCACAAATCCCCAATCCAGGTGGCGGGCATCGCTTAGGAATTGGAATTCATCGCGATGAAAGCCGTATCTCGAATTGGTGAGGAGATGAATGATGCCGACCGCCCCGGCGATGAATAGCAGCCATCCGATCTCCGTACGATTGAAGGAAGCAATTGACTTGGCGGGATTCTCCCTATCGCGTATTGCCATTAGCCAAAACTCCTATGCAACTTCCGGTCCAGCAATTAAGTCCAATGATCTGCGTCTGGCAGAGGATTCTACGCGTTCTTGACGACAGTTCTGGGCGAGATCGAATGGGCATTATAGGAAGACTGAAACTGAACCGCGCTGGTTGGAGAGCTGCCGGGTGGCCGTTTAATTGGCGCAGTTAGCCAACCTCGGGTACCCTTTAGGCTGCGACCCAGGGTAACGTTGGCCCAGGCTGGAACGCCGCAAGCAGTACAACGAAAAGAACTTTATGCCGCATCACATCTACTGCGGCCGGAAAAGGCAACTTGACGGACGCGAAGCGACTACAGCGCAACAAGCTCTCTGAAGCCGAGGCGATCGAGCGAGCTAAGCAAGGCGACGCAGCAGCCTTCGAGTTTTTGTATGACTTGCACAAGCGCCGGGTGTACTCGCTGTGTTTGCGGATGACGGGCAACACCGCGTCAGCCGAGGACCTGACGCAGGAAGCGTTTCTGCAGCTGTTTCGCAAGATAGGCACGTTTCGCGGGGAGTCGGCTTTCTCCACCTGGCTGCATCGCATGGCGGTAAACGTCGTCCTGATGCAGTTACGCAAGAAGAACCTGCCGGTGGTTCCGATCGACGACACTAGCGAGGGAGATGAAGAGGGCACGATCCGGAAGGAGTTGGGCGCTCCGGATGAACGTTTGGCGGGGTCAATTGACCGCCTGCATATAAAAAGAGCGGTTGACGAGTTACCTCCGGGTTATCGTACGATCTTTGTACTGCATGACGTAGAAGGCTACGAGCATAATGAAATCGCGGCCATGATCGGCTGCTCGATAGGCAATAGCAAGTCGCAATTACACAAGGCACGCATCAAACTAAGAGATCTTCTTCGGGCAAGCAGAGCTGAAAAAGCCGGGAGACGATGAATGACAACAGGTGCAAAGTTCGGGGAGAAGTTGTAATGAACTGCCTACAATTTGAAGACCACCTGTCGGAGTACATGGAAGGCGCGGCCACTTCCGAGCAGCAGGCGCATTTAAGTTCGTGTTCGGCGTGTTCGGGCTTGCTGGCGGACCTCAATCTGATCTCCGCAGAAGCAGTGTCCCTCCGCGAATCTTACGAACCCAGCCCCCGGGTTTGGCATTCGCTTGAATCTCAGTTGTTGCGAGAGGGCCTGATCCGGCAAGCTTCGCGCCCTTTGCTGCCTGAGTTCTTCCGCCGCTGGCAGACGGCGTGGCTGGTCCCCGTCGCGGCCGCATTGTTGATTGCGGCCGGAATCAAACTCTATCAACCGGCGAGGATCGGCGATAACCAGCCGGTTGCGCAGCAACAGCCTTTGGCCATTCCAGCCGTGCCCGCAGTTTCGACCGAAGACAGAGATATTATGACCACGGTGGCATCGCGGCCTGCCGCGCAAGTGGCGGCTTATCGCAATGATCTGGCACAGGCCAATGCATTCATTCGCGACGCCCAGGAAGCAGTAAGGAACGATCCCAATGACATCTATTCCCAGCAGTTGCTGATCAATGCATACGAGCAAAAACAAATGGTGTATCGTCTGGCCGTGGACCAGAACAATGAAGAAGAGCAGTAGTGGGGAGACGACGATGTTCTCGGGTAAATGCGCGGCCGTAACAATCGCCACCGTACTGACGCTCGCCGGGGTCGCGCTTGGTGCCGATACCGTCCGCAAGGACTTGCATTTCAAAGTCGGCAAACATCCCACCATTTCAATCAACAACCCCTATGGGCCAGTCATTGTTCGGGCAGGGACGCCGCACCAGGTGACCGTCACTGCCATTCTGCACTCGGATAAAGTCGAATTAGACCAAAGCAAGAGCCGGAACCGGGTCGATATCATCTCCCACCTTCTTCCGGGGGCCGATCTGAACACCGGCGTCGTAGAGTACGAAGTCATGGTACCTCCGGACGCGAACCTCACCCTGCATTCCGACAATGGAAAGGTACACGCTGAAAAATTGCATGGCGACCTCACCGTGGCCGGCAATGATGGGGCTATTGAAGTGATCGATTGCGCCGGCGGCCATGTACACGTAAGGACGCTTAATGGAACCGTGAGTCTTAACAATGTACATGGCGATGTTGAAATTATGTCGGTTGGCGGCGATGTGGTGATGAATGGAGTGAGCGGCGCCCTGGTCGCGGTTAACTCAAACAGCGGCCGGATCGAGTATGAGGGCGACTTCGGCGGCGAGGGCGAATATGCCTTCACCAGCCATACCGGCAACATCGAAGCGGTCGCGCCTGCTTATGCCTCAATCGATGTGCTGGCGCGCTCGACCAATGGCATCGTGCAAAGCGATTTTTCGCTTGATCCCAAGCATGCGCCATTTCTGGTCCGGGGGGCGAACTCGCTTTCGGGCACTCTTGGCAAAGCAGCTTCCTCCGTCAAGCTGTTTTCTTTCAGTGGTAAAATCCGTCTCAAGAAGCGCCAGAACTAATCCCGGTTTCCAGGCAGGCTGATTTGCCGCAAAAGACGGATGGAACTTCTTTCCCGCCGACGCGTCTTCCACGCCGGGCTCCGCTCGCACTTTCGCTGGTTGGTTTTATGGGCGCCGGCAAGACAACTATAGGACAAGCCTTAGCCGCCAAACTGGGCTGGCGCTTCCTGGATCTCGACGACGTGATCCAGACCCGCGAGCGCCGGACGGTGGCCGAGATTTTCCAGCAAAGCGGCGAAACCGCCTTTCGCGATCTCGAACGACAGCTTTTGAGCGAGACCCTTGCTGCTCCGACCCTTGCCGGGACAGTACTTTCGTTAGGTGGGGGAGCATTCATCGACAATACAAACCAGTCCCTTCTGCGCGAAAATGAAGTTCCGGCAGTGTTTCTCGATGCGCCCGCAGAAGAGTTGTTTCGCCGTTGCCAGCAACCTGGTATAGACCGGCCGCTGCTGCGCGACCGCAACGGCTTTTCCGAGCTCTATGAGCGGCGCAGGCCCGCATACCTGAATGCCGAATTCAGGGTTCAGACCGCGGGACGGGAGATTGCCTCTATCGTCGATGAAATCATCACTCGGCTCGGGCTGAGTGAATAACCAGGAGTTCCAGTGAAGTTCTATCCGTCGCTCTCATCCTGCATAGTTGTTCTCGCGCTGTTCGGCACGCATTTGACGGCGCCAACCGCATCGGCGAAAGAAAACGATACTCCGAGAATTGTGGATTCCGGCACCTTCGGGGTTTTCGAAGGCGCTCACCGCGTGGCTACCGAGACCTTTTCCATTAAGCAGGATGCCAGCGGCAGCATCATCTCCTCGGAGTTCAAGGCAGAAAAAGGCGAGCAAAAGGCGGTTCAGTCTTCCGAGCTCGACCTGACCGGATCGGTGAACCTTCGCCACTACGAGTGGAAAGAGCTGGTTCCAGACAAATTGCAAGCTACCGTCGACCCCAACGATACGTTCCTCATTGAGCGCTTTTCTACCGGGCCGGATGGCAAGCTGCATGACCAGAACTTTCTTTTACCGGTTTCCACTTCCATCATGGATGATTATTTTTTCGTTCAGCGCGAGGTGCTGGCCTGGAAATATCTGGCGACCGTCTGCAAGCAGCAGAAAACCGGCCTGGGCTGCCCGCCCAATCAGAAAGCGCAATTCGGAACCCTGAATCCGCATGCTCGAAGTTCCATGCTGGTGAGCATTGAGTTCACCGGCAAAGATAAGATCATGGTCCGCGGCGCAGAACGTGATCTGAGCCGTTTCATGCTGAGGTCTGAGACCGGAGATTGGGCGATGTGGCTGGACGATAGCTTTAAAATCGTGCGCTTGCTGGGCGATAACGGCATCGAAGTGGTGCGCGATTAGCCGCGCGCAAGCGCGATCTTGACTGCAAGCGGGCCGGCACTGCGGTATGTTTAGAGGATCGCCCGAGGTAAAGGAATAGGGGTCTAATGGCGCTCATCGATGGCCGCACCACTCGCGTGATATTTACGGTGTTGCTGTTTGCCCTGGGCCTGGGCTTTCTCTACGTAGCGCGTCGAACCCTGATCGCATTTCTGTTCGCAGTCTTCTTCGCATACCTGGTCGATCCCGCAGTTTCTCGAGTTCAGCGCTGGACAAAGAGTCGCGGCATCGCCATTGCTGTGATCTATGCCCTCATAGTGATCCTTTTGGGAACGTTCTTCTTTTTTGTCGGGCCTAACATCGGTCGCGAAACCCAGAAGCTTTCGGAATCTCTCCCTTCCCTGCTCGAAAAAGTCAGCAGCGGGCAGATCGCCGAAGAGATCGGCGTCGAGCACCATCTGAGCGCTACTACCAGCCGGCAAATGAGTAAGTTTCTCGCCTCTCATCGCAATGACCTACTGCACCTTGCTCAAAAGGTCGGGCTGCGCGTGGCCGAATTGGCTCAAGATTCCTGGCTTCTGATCGTCGTCCCTATCCTCGCGGCGTTTTTCCTGAAAGACGCGCAGGGTTTCAGCCAGTTGGCTTTGTCAGTGGTCCACACCAAGCCGCAACGAGAATTCATGCAGGGCGTGATCAGCGATATGAACCAGATGCTGGCGGATTTTATTCGCGCTCAGCTGACGCTCGCAGCACTGACTTGGATAGCGTATACCTCGGTGCTCGGAGCGATGCGAGTGCCCTACGCCCTGATGCTGGGTTCGGCCGGCGGAATCCTGGAATTCATCCCGGTCGTGGGTCCGCTGGTAGCGGCGGCCTTGATCATTAGCGTGGCGCTTCTGACCGGTTACCCTCATTGGCTCATCGTTCTCATCTTCCTGATTGCATGGCGAATGATTCAGGATTATGTAGTCAGCCCTCGGGTGATGGGTAAGAGCATGGAACTACACCCCTTGGCAGCAATATTCGGGGTTCTGGCAGGGGGAGAGATTGCCGGAGTTCTGGGAGTTTATCTTTCCATTCCGGTGATGGCCAGCTTGCGGATTGTCTGGCGACGATGGCGCATGTATGCGGAACGGCGCCGCTTCGGCCCGCTGAATGAATACTCTTTTATGGGCGAGCCCGCGCCGCGGAAGTAAAACTTGGCGATCGCTAGGCCGGACGCTGATGGACCGATTCGTCGCCGGCTTGCTTAGCTCTCTCGGCCAAATCCCACGAAATTAATTTATTTAAATCGTAGCTGTAAGGCCCGTAAGCGCAGAAAGACTTCTCATCAAACAGCCGTTTAATGCCGCAGCCGAGACAAACCTGGTAGGAATGCTCCTGATAACGCACCGGCCAGCTCATTTTGCGATGCCAGCAACCGCGTAACACCAAAACGGCAGCGCCAGCCACCCCGGTTGCCATTAATCCTAGAGGAACTTTCCAGCGGGACTTCTTTTCGTGGGCCATTGGAACCTGCGGAAAATATTCTAACAGCGGAGGCCTGTGGATGATTACTAAAGAACAACACGAGGGTCGCCATTGGTACCATAGAGAGATATTGCGGTTGCAGCCCGACCGCTGTAACTTATTGGTAAGGAATATCCAGCCGCCGCTGAGATCGGATCCAGCCGACTCAAACAGGAACATGGCAGTCACGAGGTGCGTTCAACTAAGAAATGAGTGCAACTCCTAACAATGCTGGATCGGAATGGGTCCCTTTAGCGCCGCCTTCGCTCGAAGCCGGCAATCCCGCTCGCGGTCAAGACGCTCTCCAGGTACTTCTCGCATTTGCATGTATCCACGAACAAACCGCTAAACGGCGTTCGTCCGGGCTAAGCACGGAAAGTGCTGACGATGAATACTTTGGCTTGGACGAAGTGCTGCGTCTGGTGGCCATGCGTGCCATCTCCATCACTGGCGCCAACGGTGTTGCCATTGCCCTGGTAAAAGGAAGCGCGATCGTGTGCCGGGCGTCAGCTGGGAAAATAGCTCCCGACACCGGTATTCGGCTGGATCCCAATTCCGGGTTTTCTGGCGCTTGCCTGCGTAATGGCGAAACCGTCCGCTGCGACGATTCGGATAATGATCCCCGGGTCAATGCCCAGACCTGCCGGGCTCTCGGCGCACGCTCCATGGTCGCGGTGCCGCTCACCGCCAAGGGACGCGTAGTGGGCCTTATCGAAGCATTTTCGTCCAAGACCCACGGTTTCAGCGAAGCTGACGTCAAAAGCCTCAACCTTTTAGGCGAATTGATTCTGGCCGCGATCCATCCGGAAGAAGAGGACCGGCTGGCGCAGCTGGCGGAAAAGATTTTGCCGCAACCGCCCGCGCCGATGTCGCCGCCGCGCGATCCGGAAAAGATCACGATTGCGCCGTTCACCAAAGTCGCAGATATGCCGATCGCTGCGGCCCAGCCCGCAGCGAAAACCGAGGCGGCTCATATGTCGGCCGTGTCGATTCCGGCGGAGACTCCGGCTATTCGGGCAGCGGCTCCGGCACCGGTCCTGGCGGCCGCGACCCTAGAGATTCCCGCCATTAATATCCATCCGGAGGAGCAAGAGCAGCCGGTCCAGCCTGCTACAGGGGAGCATGCCGAGCCTGAGCTACCACTCGTCTCCGGACTGCCGCTCACTTTTCCTGAGGAAAGGCGATCAATAAAAAGCATTTTGCTGGTCGCGGCGCTGATCCTGGTCGCCGTCGGCCTGGGTTGGGCATGGCTGCACCATGCCATGCAACTCACGACCAACGCCAGCACCCGGCCGACGGCTGACACCAGGAATTCGGTGGCGCAGAACCCTCAGCCCGAGCTGTCGACTCAAACGCCCTTGAAGCCCGGCGCAACTCCGGAAGTCACTGGCATCCGTCACTGGTCGTCGGATATTTCCAGCACCGTGGTGGTTGATCTGCAGGACCAGATCCAATACGAAACCCATACGCTCGACAATCCGCCCAGGGTCTACTTCGACTTAGAGGATACGAAGATGGCTCCGGGATTACTCAATCAAAGTATCTCGGTGGATGATTCGTTCCTGAAACGTATACGAATGGCCCAGTCTGACGCAGGCGTGACTCGGGTCGTCCTCGAAACCAAGGGCGTTGCCGAGATCTCAGTTAAGCTGGAACCTAATCCTTACCGGCTCACCATTGACGTGCATAAAGTTGCGAGCGCTCCCCTGCCGGCTACGTTAATTAAACCTTCACCTACGCTCACTGTCGCTCCTAAAAAGAAGCCTTCCCGCTCCGCGGCCGCATCGGCCTCGGAGTTTCGGATTGTGCTCGATGCCGGCCATGGCGGCTGGGACCTGGGCACGGTGGGACGTAAAGGTCTTTTGGAAAAGGACCTTGTCCTCGACGTAGTGCAGCGCCTGGGAAAACTGATCGAACAAAAACTCGGGGCCGCGGTTATTTACACCCGCCAGGACGACGAGTATCTACCGCTCGAAAAGCGTGCGGAAATCGCTAACCTGGCCAGCGCCGACGTCTTTCTGTCGGTGCATGCCAACTATAGTGATCTCGCGACCGCGCGCGGCGTTGAAACCTATTACACAACCACGTACTCATCGGTAAAGGCGCGGACTACGGACGACGATCCAACGCTCAAAAATGTGAACTGGACGGGCGTGGACATCCGTGAAAAAGTGACCAATTCGCATCGCCTGGCCGGCGATATACAGAAGGCTTTGTACGACGGATTGGCGGAGCGAAATCCTGAGATCAGGAATCGCGGTGTAAAAGAGGCGCAGTACGTGGTGTTGGCCGGAACCCAAATGCCGGCGGTCCTGGCCGAGATTTCTTTCGTCAGCAGCCCGCTGGATGAAGATAAGCTGCAAAGCTCCGAGTACCGGCAGCAGATCGCCGAAGCGCTCTATCTGGGTGTCGCTAAGTATCGCGAGGAAGAAAAGCAGAAACAAACAAAGCTGGCGAGTACTCGCAAGCCGTCTAGCTCAGACTAACGAAGTTCGTTCTGCGTCCCGGAATAAACGGCCGATCCGCAATCTGCCCTTCAAATTTTTCTGCCCATCTTCCCGGCACTCTATCACCGCAATCGGGGCAGCAGCCATCGGCGCTAATTCGATACTCTTCGATGAAATATCCGTAACGGTGAATCAATCTCGAGCGGCAGCCGCGGCAAAATGTGTCTTCAAGATCACCCACTCTGCCAGGAAGATTTCCCGCATACACAAATTGCAATCCGGCAGCTTTGCCGATTGCTGCCGCGTGGAGCAGATCTTCGGGCCGCGTGTTCGGTGTGTCCGCCATTTTGTAATCGCTATGGAAAGCGGTCACGTGCCACGGAATCTCGGTTGAAACACCCGCCAGAAATTCCGCCAGTTTCCTCAGTTCGTCATCGGAATCGTTGAAGCTGCGAATCAGCAAGGTCACGACCTCCAGCCACACACCGCTCTCGTGCAGCCAGCGTATGGTGTCGAGAATTGGGCCGATGCGTCCACCGAGCTGGCGATAGTGCTGGTCATCGAAACTCTTAAGATCGACCTTGTAGAAATCGATCCATGGCCGGATGTATTCGAGCACTTGCGGAGTTCCGTTTCCATTGGATACAAACGCTGTCTTCAATCCCGCCGCTTTCGCCTCCTTGAAAATTTCTACCGCCCACTCTGCCGTGATCAAAGGTTCGTTATAGGTGCTGACCAGAACCTTTGCGCCCTGGCGGATTGCGTCACGCACCAGTAACTCGGGCGAGGCCTGCAGCGGAGATGACACCGCATGCGGATCGCGCAATGCCTGCGAGGTCACCCAATTCTGGCAGTAGGAGCAGTGCAGATCGCACCCCAGCATGCCGAAGCTGTACGCCAGCGCCCCAGGATAGGCGTGAAAAAATGGCTTCTTCTCGATGGGATCGCATTGCACTCCGCCGACATATCCCCAGGGAACATAAAGTTTTCCGCCTTGATTGAAGCGAACTTTGCACACGCCAGCCTGGCCCTCCGCGATGGGACAACAGTGTCCGCAGGCGAAACAGCGGAGCCGGTTGCGCTCGATGGGTTCGTACAGTTCGCCCTGGCGGACGTTTTGATTCAGGATTTCGCGGAGGGATGACAACAGAAGCCTCTGACACCATTTTAAATTATTGCGAGGGCGCCGCTAACGCGAGGCGCGGGAGGAGGTTGAACCCAGGTGGTGGGAGCGCAACCAGACGTCGGCTTCCTGCTGCTCGGCAAAGCGTTGATGATCGCTCAAATGCGGAGAGCTATTCATAACGATCACGCGGCCGGTTTCATCGCCTGCAGCTTGCGCCAGCAGCCCCCAGAAATAAGCCCGGCTGTAATCTTTTGTAGTGCCTCTCCCGGCCCAAAAACAGGCGGCGATCTTCGCCGCAGCGTGCGAATTGCCATTATCCGCTGCCTTCAGGAACCAAGCTAACCCCTGGTGATAGTCCTGCACCGTGCCATCTCCGCTGGCGAACTTTATGCCAAGCGCGTACTGGGCGTCGGAATTGTTCTGCCTGGCGAGCTTATCTAAATCGGTCACATTCATTCCCAGGTAGTCGGCGCTGGCTGGGTTAGTCTCGGCAGCTTGGGACGCCGGCGGCGAGTTCAACCTGGCAATTGCATCCGACGCCCAAGGGGCGATCAGCCAGACGCCGAAAATTACGGTCAAGATTCCGCAGGTAAAGACAATCGCCCGTCGCGCGCGCGCAGAAAGTCCGAAGAAAACTTCCTCCTCAAAGGACCGGCTCGGCGCTGGCTGGGGTTTGACTTCAGCCTCTTTCTCATCATGATCGACGCTGGGAAGAACAGGTGTAGGCCTGATACTTCGGGTGACCGCAGTGCCAATGATGCGCGCTAACCGTTCTAACGTGCGAGCATCGTTGTCCCAAAAGGCGGTTGGCTCAGGCGAGAACACTTCAAGAATACCGATGACCTGATTTTTGAAAATTGAGATGGGACAGGCAACAATCGAACGGATGCCCAGGGCCCGGCAGCTTTCGGAGTCCACCCGGGGGTCGGTTTCGGTGTCATTGCAAATGAGCGTAGTGACGCTGCGCACGCATTCTCCGGAAAAGCCGGAGTTGGCATCCAGCACACCACCCAGCTCGGGAGAATCATTCCCCGCCCTTGCCTCGCAAATTAAATCAGAGGATTTCTCGTCGGTGCGCAAGGCGATCGCCGAGCCCGTGGCCCAGGTCAGCGCCAGAGCTCGTTCCGCAATCAATTGCAAAGCTGCGGCGAGGTTAGGGCCGAAAAGCTCTACGTCTTTTTCAATTTCGGTCCACTCGGCAATCAGTGAGGTGTAACCGGCGGCCGAGCCAGGGCGCGCGCGTAGCGGCGTTGTTGGAGGCCCGTTCCCCTCGCCCACAGACTGCGGTTCAGCGGCTAACTCTGAACTCTCCGCGCCCGCTGCCCGGTTGGCGGTCATCCATCGACGAAGTTGTGACAGAGAACTCTCCGGCAACTCGGGAAAGCGAATGCCTGCCCGTCCGGAAACTTCCGACCACACCACGTGACCGGTGGTGTGAATGCGGTCGCCGGTCTCAGAAAGATCGAGCGCCAATGGCAGCAACCGATTTACTTTCATCGGTCCCGGAGCCTGAATACAGGTCCCAGATTCGCTGATATTGAGGATTTCGCAGAGCTCCAGAGCTACCGTTTGGGCGCTACCGTTCAAGCTGGCGTAAGCCGGAGTATGGATTGGATTGCGGACCGCGCGGCGGCGCTCCCGGCCAAAAATTCCATTCTTCTGCGCAACGTCCACCAGCGTGGCTCCGGGGCAATCTCAGACTAGCCTCATCTTACCCCAGTGAAAGCACGGCCTCTATGTATTAATGGAAGCCCGGGCGGCCTGCGAGAGCTTACTCCGGAGCAGGCGAACCGGCCAGGTGAGAAATCCTCGAAATGGCTGCAACCATCATGCTTGCAAGCAGTTGCATGGTGCTTGCATGCTGCTGCGTGAAGGCGTTCGGTGATCCGGAGAGGACTTCGAATATCCCTAAAGAGCGATGAAAATGCCGCAACGGCGCCGCCAATATGGAACGCACTCCCAACCGCCGGCAGCTTGCCAGATCAACCTGGGGATCGTCTTCGGCGTCGTTGCACAGCACCACTTCGCCCCGGCGCAGGCACTCGGCGGAAATCCCCGAGTCCGTCTGCAAGCGAATTCCAATATCAGGAGCGGTTCGGCCCGCGCGCGCACGGCAAATCACCTCGCCTCCGCTGCGCAGCGCGATGGCAGCGCCGGTTGCTCCGGTCAGCGACTGCGCGCGTTCTGTAATTGCGCCGATCATCGGCTCGAGATCGATCTTCGAATCGCGGATGCTCCTGGTATTTGACGCGAGGGAGAAAGACGGAGCATTCTGCCACTCGCAGGCGCCATCTATATCTGAATATGGCGGAGCGTATTCCATCTCGGGGACGGTGGAAAGCAGTTCGCGCACCAGACGATTCAGTTCGTCATCCTGGATCACGCGCGCTAAGGGTTGCGATCGCAGCGAACCGCCTAACAAACGCGAAACGCTGAGCACGGCTCTACTTCCGCATGCCAGGCAAGCGGTGGTGGTGTTCTGGCTGATTAATTCGCATTGCACGCAAAAAATAGCGGTCGGCAAAGAAAGAAAATGAACCTGAGTGCGCGGCAATCGAGCGGCCATCGGGCAAGCGTCCTCCAAACACGAAAAGAGATAAATTTAAAGATCGATGGCCGCCCGGAAAAGTAGCGGAGCAGGTTCGCTCTGTGGAAATCACCCGGCGCGGGCTTGCAGGAAGGCCGCATTCTCATCGCGGCTGCAATTATTTTTTTGCGAAGTCGCACTTCTGTGCAGCGCATCCGCCAGGCTGGTCGCAAAAACTGAAGTCAGCAGATTTACGTCCACTTGCAGATTGCGCTGTGCATAGCGCCGGAAAATCACCAGTGTGCCGCAATAAAGATTTGCCGTACTTACAAGATCAAGATGCAGACTCCAGGTTTTTCCTACAGGGTACTGAGCATGACCTCCGGACTTCCGCCAGCTCACGTGCGGATGGCTGGCGGCTGGCGGAACGCCGGCAGTCTCCGGCGCGGCATCGAATTCACCCTGCAACTCAAAGCCGTCAAAATCGTTCTCTTCAAATGCGCCTGACAGAATGCGATATAAATCCTGCAGGTCCCCCGCGTCTTTCAACTCTTCCGCGGCTCGTCGAATGGCGAGATTGTTAATGAATATCTGGGGCTGTTCTACTGTCCTGAGCGCCACCCGCCTGAGTTCTCCGAATTCCAGATACCCGAGATGCTGCACGCCGATCCAAATGCCCGTGCCCAGCACCGCCAGTACCAATCCCAGGGTGCTGCCCGTCGGCCAAAGCAAAAACAAACTCAGCAAGGCAAAGATCGCCGAAACGCCATAAAGGACGATCACAACCTGCCGGTGCGACATTCCCCTTTGCAGAAGCTTGTGGTGAATATGTTCCCGGTCCGCAGCGAACAGCGGGCGCCCGCTTATCAACCTGCGCAGAACAGAAAGCGACGTCTCCAGAATGGGCAAGCCAAAGGAGACCATGGGAATAGCGACGGCAACAATGGTCGGGGTCTTTTGCGAGCCGAAGAGTGCGAGCGCGCTCAACATGAACCCGATGAAGAGACTGCCGCAATCTCCCAGAAAAATTGTCGCCGGATTAAAGTTGTAGCGCAGAAATCCTATAATCGCGCCCGCCAGCGCAGAGGCGATTACGGAAATCAAAGACATATTCCCGAGCAGCGCTACTACAAAAACCACCAGTGTAGAGAATAAAGCCGAACCCGCTGCCAGACCGTCCAGGCCGTCAATCAAATTGAAAGCGTTGGTGATCGCAATCACCCACAGGACCGTCAACGCCAGCCCGGTAAAAAATGAAAATTGATGAGCGCCAAACAAGACCGGCACGGCAACGATTCGCAAACCGCCGGCAAACAACATCGCGCCAGCGACGGCCTGCACCGAGAATTTCAAGAGCGGCCCGGCGTCGCGGCGGTCGTCATAGACCCCGAGAAGGAAGATCAGGATTGCCGGCGGCAGGATCGTTCTGAGCGGCGCAAGCGAGAAACTGCCAACCGAGTGGATGAAAAGCCTGCCGGCGATGAGCGCTATGGATGTCGCGATCAAAAATGAAAAGACGATCGCAACTCCGCCCAATCGAGGAATGGCCTCACTATGCAGGTGGCGCCGGTTTGCGGGAGCCGAGAGCCATCCCTTGCGAATGGCAGTATCTCTGACGATCTTGGTGAAAATGAAAGAGAAAAGCAGCGAGCCTACGAACGTTCCCAGGAATAATAGCGTCAATCAGTTCCCCTTCGAACTGCGGCCTTATGGCCTTGCGTGCGGATGAAGATTACTTTGACTATAAAGTCGGGCGGTGAGCAGCACTATTCTCTTTGTAGGTACCGCTGCATGTTTCCGATATGTATACGCGACCGAAATGGAGGGCGAAGTGCGTCATCCGCTGTGCTAGACTCCAGCCAAAATGCGAATCATCTCGGAATTTTTCCGTCTGAAATGGATTGCGCTTTCCGCGATCTGTCTTCTCGGAATTTCAGGTTGCGCTCAAACTGCGGTCCCGGTCAGCCCGATTCCTGCGGCGAAGAGTCCAGCGCAATCATCTACGGACGAGCCTGACACTCATGTTGCTCCCGGTGGCGATTCAGTGGTCCGCCTGGGAGCGGGTGATTTGATCGAAGTCAGCGTTTATAACGTTCCCGACCTGAACACCAAGTTGCGCGTGAGCACAACCGGCGAAGTTTATCTTCCACTGATTGATTACGTTCACGTCGCTGGACTCACTATAGACGAGGCCGAAGCGGTGATCGAACGCCGGCTCGACCGTGGTGGCTTTGTAAAAAACCCCCATGTGCAGATATTCGTTCAGGAATACAACTCGCAAGGCGCAAGCGTGCTGGGCGAAATCGCCAAGCCGGGAATTTATCCTGTACTCGGGGATCAGAAGCTGTTCAGTTTAATATCGGCCGCCGGCGGATTGACCGACCGGGCCGGCAAAAGCATTACCATCACCCACCTCGGCCAAGTTCCGGTGACGGTACCAATTTCGCACAATGTTGACGACCATCCGGAAAGCAATATTGCGGTGCTTCCGGGCGACATTGTTACGGTGCGCCGGGCGGACATCGTCTACGTCGTCGGTGAAGTCAACCGTCCCAGCGGCTTTCTCATGGATAGCGGGCACCTGAGCGTGCTGCAGGCAATCGCGTTGGCGGGAGGAACAAGCTCCACAGCCAAACTCAATGCAGCGCGGATCGTGCGCAAAGGCCCGGCCGGGCTGGTAATCGTGCCGGTGCAATTGAAAAAACTGATGGAAGCAAAAATCACCGACTTGCCCATGCAGGCTGACGATATCTTGTTCGTGCCCACCAGCGCTCGCAAGCTGATGGAAAGCCGCACCGCAGAGGCTGCAGTGCAGATGGCCACCGCCGCCGGGATAGTTGCGATCCACCCTTAAGCAGCAACCGCCGCTTCGGGATGGCTGGCACCCGGTATGACTTCGCTTAGGACTTGCATGTAGTCATCGGCGGTCCGCTCACGCGAAAGGTTGCGCACGATGTAATCCCGTCCGTTTCTGCCCAGCGTTTCCCGCAGCCCCTCCTGGTTACGCAGTTTCTGAATTGCCTCGCAGAGTTGTTCCGGATTTTCGGGTTCGATGCAAATCCCGGACTGACTGCGCTCGACGATTTCTCGCGCCTGGCCCTCAACTCCCAGGATCACCGGCCGGGCACAGGACATGAATTCCAGCATCTTGGTGGGAATTACAGTTTCAAACACTTTCGATTTTTTCAGCAGCACCAGGCATGCGTCAGAAACCGCAATGTACTCGGGAACTTTCTCCCGCAGCTGCTGCGGCACAAAGCGAATATTCTTGAGTTTTTTGGCTTGCGCCAGGGCCGCGATGCGGGCTCGATCAGCGCCTTCGCCCACCAGAATGAACTGCACGTCCGGCTGCGTCCTTTGCATACGGTCGGCCGCCGCGAGCAAAGTTTCCAAGCCGTGCGCCAGCCCCAGAGTTCCAATGAAGGAGACAACGAACTTGCCATCGCCTCCAATGCTGCGGCGCAAGTCCGGGTTGGCAAATCGGGGGCTGAAAATCTTGGTCTCGACCCCATTCGGAACTACCGAGATTTTTTCCTGCGGCACTTGCCATTGGTCCACGAGAAATTGACGGAAGGCGGGAGTTACCACGACAACGTGTTCGGCTTTGCGGTAGAGAAACCCAGCAATCTTTTTCAGCGACCGGTGGAGCGCCGACTGGGAATTACCGACTCCGACCGCAACCAGCGACTCCGGCCACAAATCTCGCACCTCGAAGATAAACGGCACGTGATTCAACCGCGAAATCCACCACCCGGCAAGGCCGACCAGGAGTTGCGGCGAGCTGGCGATCACCACGTCAGGAACGCCCAGAAAAGATCCGCTGATGGCGGCGGAGGCCAGAAAAGAACTGTAATTCAGTATTCGTTCCAACGGCCTGCGGTTGGGGAACGGCAGCAGCCAGGAACGCACTACGTTAACGTCCTGCACGCGTTCGCGAAATATCATGCGCCGGAATTTCTTGCGGTATTCCGGCCGAATGACCCCGTCGGGATGGTTGGGAAATCCGGTCAGTACCGTGACCTCATGCCCGGCCTGCGCCCAGCGTTGCGAAAGTTCCGAAACCCGCGCCGCGGGCGCTCCCATCTCCGGAGGAAAATACTGCGATATGTAAAGTATTTTCAGGCGGCCCTCAGTAGTAGCAAAGTTTGAAAGCTCCTTTGTAAAAAAGAGCGCGGCTGCGCTTCGACCGGCTACGCGCGTAACTCTCCCATCGCCGAGCATATTGCTCGAAGATTTTTTCTGATGTAATCCGGCACATCACCCGCAATTGGGTGACGTGCAACCGGTGATAAAAGGGGCTGGCAATCATTGGCAATAGCGTGCCAGAGAGTTCGTATCGCGACCAGAAGCCGAGATCGTAGCGATGCAAGTTCTCGGCTATGGTTTTAACCGCGGACGCAAACAGTCCTCCCGCCTCACGCGATCCGGTGGACAGGAAATAGTCGTACACACCCCAGGCCGCCCAGATAAAGCCATTTAGAACATGCGTCGGCGGGGAAACCAGATATTCTTCGAACCAAAGATTCCTCTCGGCGTCTTCAAAAGTCACGCCGCCGGACGCCGTATCGGCTAAAAAGGTTTTGAACGCCAGGGCTGCGGAATTGGAATACTTCTGCTCCCCGGTGTCTGCGAAGGCGCGCACCAGCAATGAGATCGCCTGCCCTTGCGCCAAAGCGGAATACCATGGAGCTTTGAGCTTCTCGCGATAATCCCAATCAAAATAATGGTTCCAGACATGAAGACCGTGACAGTTTTGTTCCAGCCTTTCGCATAACCAGTTGCTGGCCTTTAAGAATTTGGCGTGGGCCGCAGCGTCGCCGTTCCGGGCATAAAGGTTGTAGTTGCCCAGTCCCCACTGCGCTATGGCGATGGGGTTATATTGCACGCCTATTGTGCCGTGATAATTCAGCAACGGAATACCGTGGTCGTCGCAGGCACCGGCATACTGCGCCTTCTCGGCAAAGTTCATGTGGTACTGGCCGAGGATGTGAGTTGGGGCGTGCGGATTCAGCTCTGGAAGGTCATGCCAAAAACCCAGAGGGCTGGTTCCGGGAAGAAAATAGGCACGGAAGATCCGGCGATAGTAGCTCAGTGCCATCAATTTTTTGCGCGAAGAAAACTGAGCCGACTATAGCATCGAATTGTTAGCGTTCCGCGGAGTGGAACCTAAAGCGGCAAGGGGAACCGCGATCCAGGGTGAGAATCGAGCGCGGACGGTAATATATCGAACTAAGATACGAACGGCATGGCCCGAGACTTAATCTCGCGTCCGGTGACACTGTGTTCGTGCCCCGAACGCAGCGATTCCGCCATGCGGATGGTAGCGAGAGTTGACGCCACAATTTCCTCGAAAGCAATGGGCGCCGGACTTGCAGACCGAACGCACTCCGAGAAGGCCTGCCACTCTGCTTTGTGACCTTTGTCCCGGCGCAATCTCGAACGCGAAGTTTTCGTTTTTCCCTGCCGGACCAGGTCGAGTCTTCGGAAATCGTCCAGCACTGCCACCGCCCCGCCCCGGAATATTTCCAGCCGTTCCTTCGCAAATGCGCGATCACCGCTGCAAATATAGGAAATCGTGCCGATAGATCCGTTCTCAAATTCAATCGTCGCGGTCACGTTCTCGCCCTCTGGCGATGGAGCTCCTTGCGCCCGCACCGTTATTGGCCTCGACGAGCATAGGTATGACAGGAGATCGACGAAATGGCACATCTCGCCGATGATTCGCCCTCCGCCTTGTTCGGGATCATTGATCCAGTGCTCGGGCGGCAGCGGCCCGGCATTCACCCGGTAATGCATGATGGACGGCCCATTGCACGGCGTTAGAAAGGATTTCATTCTGGCCACCATCGGTGAGAATCTCCGGTTAAAACCAACCATCAGCCTGCAATCGGAGGCACGGCGATACGCAGCCTGGATGGCATCGAGTTCATCTTCCGACAGGCAAAGAGGCTTCTCGCAAAAAACGTGCTTGCCGGATTCGAGAGACTTAATCACCTGCGCCGCGTGCAAATGATGGCGCGTGGCAATCACCACGGAATTGATTGAGCGGTGAGAAAAAATCTCTTCCTCATCGGTAGTGCAAAATCCGAACTTGAATTTCTTCGCGGCTGATTGTGCGCTCACCCCGCTGGCGGCGCAGACTGCAGTCAGTTCAGTGCCCGGCTGGCGCATTGCGGGGATTAACACCCCGCGGGCAAAGCTCCCCGCCCCTAACACTCCCACGCGGACCGATCCCGCCTTCGAAAATGGGCGGTGCTCGATAAGCTCGAGGCGGCGTGACTCCACCTCTGAACCACTCGCATATTCAATCAAAATTCCGAGATACGGTTCCTGGGTTTTCCCTGCTATCAAATCGTAGGCCGACGCAGCGTTCTCGATGCGGCACCGGTGCGTGATCAGCGGCTGGACGTCAATTTTGTGTTCCGCGAGCAGTTGCAGAAAGGCTTGCATATTGCGGGTTTCGGTCCAGCGTACATGGCCGATGGGATAATCGATCCCCTTCTGCTCGAAGGCCGAATCATAGCGGCCCGGCCCATACGAACGGGACACCCTGAAGTCCAACTCTTTTTCGTAATAACCACGCCGTTCAAGGTCCATTCCAACGGCGCCCACGGCGACTACGATGCCGCGATCGCGGGCGATCTGCGATGCAAGATTGACTGGACCGCTGCTCGCAGTGTCCGCGGTGATTAAAATCGAATCTGCCCCGTAGCCGTTTGAATGCCGAGAACAAAGATCGCGAAACTCTTCCTCCGAGGTGGTCGCGGCCATCGCGCCCAGGCTGACGGCAAGAGCGGCTCGCTGTTGTACCAGGTCCATGCCCAGCACCGTGCAACCGGCAGCCCGAAGTATCTGCACGCAAAGTTGTCCCAGCAAGCCCAATCCGATGACGGCCACTATTTCGCCCAGTTTCGCTTCGCCGGTCCGCACCGCATGCATTGCGATGGCGCCCAGCGTGGTGAAGGCCGCGCTTTCAAAGGCCACATCTGAGGATGGAATCCTCGCAACCAGCATTCGCGGGACGCATGCGAATTCGGCGTGTACCGCAAAGCCCGCACCGGCACAGGCGACCCGGTCGCCCACGCGGATATCAGTAATGCCTTCGCCGGCTTCGATCACGGTCCCGGCGCAGCTATATCCCAGAGCTGAAGGCTGATCGAGTCGTCCGCGAACGGCGGAGAGCGCTGAAAAAATTCCGTCACGGCGGACCTTGTTCATTACATCGCGAACCAAGTCCGGCCGCGCCTGCGCTTTCTGAATGATGTTCTTCGAGGCAAATTCAGCCGACGCGCGTTCGGTTCCGGCGGACACCAGCGAGGATCCCACCCGCACCAAAACGCATCCTCGAGTGGCGCGTGGCGCGGGTACCTCGGCGACTTCGATCTCGCCATTCCGCGCATTTTGTAGGACTTGCTTCATGCAATCGCCGCCTGAAAAGGCCCACCCACACAATCGGCAGCGCTATCCATAAAACTTTGCATCCATAATTCGAGCGTCAGGAACTGCCATATCTGCATAGACCAGTCTTGCGAGCCGCTGCGGTGCTCGCAGATCAGTTTCTGGACCGCCTCCGGACGAAAGAAGCCGCGCGCGCGAACTGTCGATTCGGCCAGCAAATCATCGGTCATCTCCTGCAGATCGTTCGCCAGCCAGTAGTCGGTGGGCGCGGCGAATCCTGCCTTGGGTTGGCGCAGAACTTCCGGCGGAAGAGTGCCGCGCATCGCTTTACGGAAAATATCCTTGGTCGACGGCGAGAAAAATCCCTTGAGTTTCAAATCTGGCGGGACATTCCAGGCCACAAACTCTGCCAGCTCGTGATCGAGGAATGGCACCCGGACTTCGACGGAGCACGCCATGCTCATCTTGTCGTTGTAATTCAGGTTCAGGCTGGTCATGAAGAGTTTGGTATCGAGATAGAGCATCTGATTCAGAAAATCGGCATGGCTGGTTTTGGCGAATGCAGCCACATGCGAGCAGTTCGCCTCCGATTCTCCTATCTCGTCCCGCACGTCGCTCGAGTAAAAACTCGCCCTTTGCTCTCCCTCCAGATATGTGCAATTTCTGATGAACCGGGAGGGCGCCGGAAGCGCGGCTGAGCGCAGCATCTTCTTCGCCAGGCGCACGGGGCCTTTAAATTTACTTCCACGCAAATTGGGAACGCGTTCGATTGCCGATGTCGCGACTCTTCGGATTGCAGACGGGACTTTTTCGTAGGCACGACCCCAATAGTGGGCGGCGTATTTCCGATAACCGGCGAAGAGTTCGTCCCCCCCAACCCCCGAAAGCAACACCGTCACATCGCGACTGGCTTCACGGCACACCAGATAAGCGGCGATAATTGCAGGATCGGCCGTCGGCTCATCCATGTGCCAGCAAAGCTTGGGCAAGAGATTGGCAACATCGGGTTCCACAACAATCTGCTGGTTTTCGCAGCCCAAGTGTCGCGCCAGTCGCGCCGGAACTCCGGGATCGTCCAGCGTATTTTCGCCTTTGCGATATTTTTCCGGAAAAGTCACGGTATAAGTGCGCAGAGGTTTTTTCGCCGTCCGCGCCATCGCCGCCACGATGGCGGATGAATCCAGGCCCGCGCTCAAGAATGCTCCAACCGGAACGTCGCTGATCATCTGCTGTTCCACCGAGCGTTCGAATCGATCGCGAACTTCCTCGATCAGGGAATCCTCCGAACGCCGGAACTCGTGGCCGACAGGCGGGAAACTCAGATCCCAGTATTGCGAAATCTTCAACTCGCCATCGCGAAAAATCGCCGAATGCCCGGCCGGCAATTTGAAGATTCCGTCGAACAATGTTTTAGGTTCCGGCACCCATAAGAATGTCAGATACTGATCCAGCGCCCGCAAATCGATCTTCGCCTCCACCCCGGGCACTTCCAGCAAAGCCTTCGCCTCCGATGCGAAAGCGAGACCCCGGTTGCGGCAGATGTAGTAAAACGGCTTAATTCCGAAGTGATCGCGGGCCATGAATACTTGCGGATGCGATTCCCGCAGATCGCAGATCGCGAAAGCGAACATGCCGTTCAGCCGCCGCACGCAGTCCGCGCCCTCTTCTTCATAAAGGTGAATGACCACCTCGGTGTCGGTGCGGGACCTGAACTGATGGCCCTTGGCTTCCAACTCACGGCGCAGCGTTGGCGCATTGTAGATTTCGCCGTTATACGTGATCCAGACTTTGCCGTCTTCATTCGACATCGGCATCCGGCCAGTGACGGAGAGATCAAGAATCGATAAGCGTCTGCTGCCCAGCCCCGTATAGCAGCCGCCAGGCGAGCGATGGTCCCACAAACCGCTGTCGTTCGGCCCGCGATGCCGCTGGACCGCCGTCATGCGGGCCAGTATGTCCCGGTTTCCCCAATTCGCCAGGCCGCTAATGCCGCACATGGGGCTCCTTAACCAGAGTGAGTTCGCGCGCAGCGGTTCGCGCGCTTTCTCGGTCGGTATTTTTCGCCTCGTAAACTTTCGCCTTGATGTGAAAGAACTGGATTCCCTGCAGGGCGCAATAAATCAGGCCAGGAATACCGTCTAAGAACCCCAGACACAGCAGGTATTTGTAGAACATGAAAAACAAGGACGATCCCGGCATCGCGAAAAACTTTTTGCGGATCCAGCGGCGGCGCTCCGCCTGCGATCCGAAGAGCCTGGCGCTTAATTCGGCGCGTTCTCTGCCGGATTCTCTCCACACCTGGGCTTCCCAATTCGAGTATTCATTATGTTTTTGAATGTAGCGGGAGAGACTTTCTACATTTCTATGCACTAAACGGTGCTTCAGTTTTTTCGTGGGCCCATTCACCATGACGTGCTCGTGCACTTCCATGTCACACATCGATCGGTCCTGGTGTTGGGCGCGGCATTCAAAGCTGCCCTTACCCTGACGAAACAACGAGAGCTTGTAAAAGCTTGCGCCGCAGTGGCGCAGGCGCCGGCCGAGAAAATGCATGTCGAGGCCTATGTAATAGCCGTCTGCTTCAGGGTGTTTGAGCACTGCTTTTATTTCATCCGCGAGCGCAGGGGTAAGCGATTCATCGGCATCAAGCAGTAAAACCCACTCGTATTGCAGGGGCAACATATCGAGCGCCCACTGCCTTTTTTTAGGCCATCCGCCGCGATAGTAGAACTGGATGACCCGCGAACCCCAGCTTCGGGCGATCTCGACGGAGTCGTCGGTGCTTTGTGAATCGATGACATAAACTTCGCCGGCGCCGCGCAATGAGTCCAGGCAGCGCCGCAAGTTACGCGCTTCATTTCGCACCGGAATAATTACGCTCACGGGAAGACTGGCTGCAGGCGACGCTCTCGGCAAGTCGGCGGCCAGAACCGTCGATTCCGGCCCACTCCACAAAGCTGCCGCCATTTCTGCCATTCGGATGGGTACTGCGGTCATCTTACCGGAAGCGAGCTGGCGGAAAAGCGCGCGGGGAGTGCACAACTTTGTACTCTACAGTCATCCGAGCCTCATCTATCCTTTGCCCGTGGCATGCATCGCGAGCCCTCCCCCTTTAAAAAACCAAGTCGCAGATTTCTGGAATGCCGAGCCTTGCGGAACACGATACCTCGGCGAGAAATCTGAACTCGCGGCCCACGCCCGCGCCCGTTATCAGCTTGAACCGCATATTTTCGATTTGGCCGAATTTGCTTCTGCGCGCGGCTTGCGAGTATTGGAAATCGGCGTTGGCATGGGCGCTGATTACCAGCAATGGTTGCAGGTAGGGGCGATCGCGACTGGCGTGGACATCTCGGCAGCGTCTCTGGAGCAAGCGCAGCGCAGATGCGCGATGTCCGGTCTGGTGCCTGACCTCCATCTCGCCGATGCGGAAAACCTGCCCTTTGCTTCAGGTTCGTTCGACGTGGTTTATTCGTATGGCGTCATGCATCACAGTCCTGACACAGCCCGGTGTCTGAATGAAGCGTGGCGGGTGCTGAAAGCGGGAGGCGAAGCGCGCATCATGCTCTACCATCACCTCTCGCTGACCGGAATTATGCTGTGGTTGCGCTATGGCGTATGGCGCGGACAATCGTTTCGAAAATGCGTCTACGAAAATCTTGAGAGCCCAGGAACCAAAACTTTCACCCGCGGCGAAGTGCTCGATCTACTGAAGGATTTTGAAAGTATCACCATCGATCAGGTATTCAGTCCCGGAGATCTGCTGCTGCACCAACCTTCCGCCAGATTCGGCGGGCGATTTTATCGACTGCTGTGGAAGCTGTTCCCCCGGCCCCTTCTGCGCCGAGTAGCAAAGCCATGGGGACTGTTTCTGTTGGTCAGGGGAAAAAAGCCTGCCGAGAATTTTTCGTCTTCGATAAAATGATGAGTGCCGCTGCCACACAGGCCGTCGAGCCTGAATCCGAGCAGGGTGACCGGCTCCGGCAATTCCTTCCAATCAGCAGGTTCACCTTTTCCGAAGCAAAATTCATTGCTTTTATCGCAATCGCGGTCGCGGTTTTGACCACAGTTCCCTATGTCGCCGGGGGGAGAGCTTCGTCAGGTGCAACGGTGTTCAGCGGTGTATTGCAACATAGCGCTGACTCAAACAACTATCTGGCGTACGTCCATCAATCGCAATCGGGACAATGGCTGTTTTACAACCCCATGACGGCCGAACCGCATGCTGCCGTTTTTTTCAACCTCGAGTGGCTCGTAATCGGCAAGCTGGCATGCATGCTGGGTATTTCCCCCGCCGCCGCGACCAATGTCTTAAGGATCTGTTTCATCGCATTGATGAGTTATGGCGTGTACTGGCTATCTTCTTTTTTTCTGTGCAGCAGATTAGTAAGACGAATCGCGCTGATCGTAATCATGACCGGCGGGGGCTTCGGATGGATAGCGGCAGTTCATCTGCTCCACGTCAACCTTGACTCCTCGTATTTCATAGATCTAAGCAATGGCAATTTGTTTCCTTTTTATTGGGCACTAAAACTGCCCCACTTCATGTTTTCAGAAACCCTCGCCATCTTCGGGTTTTGCTTTTTCTTTCGAGGTGAGCGCCGGGGCAGCATGGGCGATTACTCGGTCGCAGGCTTGCTCTACCTGATGGCTGGAGCTTGCCGGCCCTATGACATGCTGTATGTGATGGCGGTGACGGTCCTGTACCTGACATTGGAAAGTTTTCGGACACGGTCCTTAAGAATCGATCGCCGGCACTTGGTTCCGCTTTTGATGTGCGCTCCACTCCTGGGCTACTACTATTGGATATTCAAGATACATTCGGTCTTCAAGTGGTGGAGCCTGCCTGGCAGACCTGCTCCCGCTCCCTGGCTACTGTTTGTTGGCTTTGGCATAACGTCGTTGTTTCTTATGGCATCGATTCCGAAGCTGGGTCGCATTGAACTTAAGCATACGATTGCCTTCCCGCTATGCGCTTTTTCAGCTGCAATCGTTTTAGCCTATTCACATCATTTTTTTCATTTTGCCTTCCAATTCGCTACGAACGTTCTGATGTGGGCGTGCGTGATCATATTAATTTGCATGGAACAATCCGTTCTGCGATTTTGGCGGGAGCGCCGGGGCAAGGTCTTCATCGTCTGCGTTCTGGTTCTCAATGCTTTCACTTCCATAGCGCTTGCAGCTCAAGCCGCACTCCTTGCGAGGAGCGGGGATTTCCAAGTCGATTCAGGCCTGTTACACGCCTATGCGTGGCTCGATCAACATTCGCCGCCCAAAGCGTTGGTCTTGGCTGACTATGAGAACTCAAATCAAATTCCTCAATACACGCACGATAAAGTATTTTGCGGGTACGACAACGCCGTGCGGTTCGAGGACAAGTCCCAACAGGTCAGCCAGTTCTTTATGGTTGGTACTCCGAACAACTTTCGCGAGGAATTACTTAGGCAGAATGCAATTCAATTTGTCTTGGTGAATAACAATGAAGCCCCTCGACTCAGGGAGTTGGAACAAATTGGCTTGGTGCGGGAGGTCTTTAGAAATCAGACGACAGTCATTTTTCAGGCAGCATCTGCGGAAAGCCTAAATCGCCCGATCCGCGCAGAAAGAAGACCGGACGAGCTTCGTCTATTGGATACAGCGCGAATGAATACCACTCCAGTCACAAGGTAGGCCCAAACAAAATATCTAGCTTCCGGAGAGGGGTACAAAAGGTAGTGCAAAATGGAAGCAATCAGGACCGGAATGAGAATTCCCCTCTCACTCGCCCCAAGTCTCCAGGCAACTAATCCCAGCAACATCCAAGGCGCAATCTGCGGAGCTAATGAAACTGCGTTGGTCATCAGTATGTTCGCATACGCAAGAATTCCTATATGGGGCACTATTTCGGCCGGATATTTACCGCCAATGAAACTGAAGTAGAGGAGGACTTTCCAGCCGTAATTTCCCGCCAGGAGGTTTATATACTCGACGCTACCTATGGCGAGCAAGGCAAGGATGGAAGCGTGCATCAGCTTTATTCGCTCTTTTGAAACCAGCCAGCCGAGAACAGCCAGGACAAACAGAAGGTTATCAGTGCGAATCCAAACTGACGACATGAGAATTAGCATCGCCAGGAACATTTTTTCTTTTAATAAAGATACGTAAGCTGCCAGCAACGCCAGAGCCGAAAAACAATCCGGCGTACCCAATCTTCCGGTGATGACAATTCCGGGAGCGAGCATAAGCAGGGCAGAATAAAAATATTGTCTCGTACCGATCCCCACCAACAGCGCGCACAGGAAGATAGCGGCCGCGGAAACCACATTAATGGCTCTTTGAGGATCAACCGTGATCCTTTCCACCATACTCACCGCAAGAATGTAAAACGGGCGAATCGCGTAAAGCGGCTCCAGTTGCGCGAGGTGTTCGGCACTATCCAGAATGCTGCTGGATTCAGCGCGGGGGCTCTCGTGCTTCACAATGTTATAAACATCACGGATTGGCTGGCGTTCGGTACGAATTAGTGCTTCATAAACGTAGCGATCGAAATCGTCAGGCATTGGCCGGAGATAACATCCGAGGGCTAGCGCGAAAGCAAAGATCGCAAATAAAACAACGCTGGATTTGTGCTTGTATTTCGATGTTAAAAGTCGATGCGGTTCCCGGCCATGGATGCGGTGGGGCGCAGCAACCCTTTCACCCAACTCGCCGGCGGCATGCAGTAAAAGGTGCACATGTTTCGACCAACTAAACTCAGCCGCTCGTGCCTTTCCGTTAACAGAAAGCCGCGACTTGTCCATGACAGCCGTCCCCACCGCCTTCGCGAGCGCCTCAGGCGAAAACCGGCAAAAGTACTCCGCCGCGTCGCCACATACTTCCTTATGAACCGGCAGATCGGATGCCACAATCGGCAGCCCGCTGGCCATGGCTTCTACTAGCGGATGCGCGAAGGTCTCTGCGTAAGCGGGTGTTACGTAAAGATCGCAAGCACGATAAAGATGGTGTAGCTGTTCGTAAGGCACTGGGCCTAACTGCACCACGCTGTCGCCGATTCCCAGAGTGCGCACAAGATTTCCGGCGGCGCCGGCATCGTAACTTCCGGGATTTGCCCCGGTTTCCAGTTTGCAGGTTAGAAAAAGTTTGACTGGTTTTTCCGGAATCAAATTTTGAATCAGTGGGAGCGCCCGCAGCAGGGTCTCGAAATTCCGGTAATAGTTGTAATGAGTGACGAACAAAAGCCGCAAACACCCGTCTGATTTACTCAGTTCCTGGCGAATGAATGACGGCAAAGGCGTGCGGTCGGCGAAAAATGATGCGTGATCAAATCCGTGGGGTATGACCGCAATATCCCGTCCGGTCCAACGCCGTAACTCATCGGCAAACGCCTGGCTGGGCGCAACCGTTTGATCAGCCCAACCAATCGATCGTTTTGCGAACGCCCCTTTAACAAAATTGTCAGCCAGCATCAGATACTCACGCCTCGACCGCAAGTCGCGCGAGAAATCAGAAGAGGTGTAAAGCGAGTTTCCACTCAGCAAAATTTGCGGCACCGGTGAGTTGCGCAAAGCAAAGTTTCCGGTAGAGATGAGCACCTGGGCCCCGGATTCGGAAATCAAGCCTGGAAGCTTAGTCTGCTCAAAAATGAAGCGCCGAGCAGCGCCGGAGAGGCCAGGGGGAGAAATGATTTCGACATTACCCAGTTGCTCGAAGCTGGAGCGCAGGTTCGGCTGTATAACGATCGTGATTCGAACGCCAGGGACCGCGGACAATTGCGATATGACGTTATTCAAATAGGTCAAGCCTGCGCCCGCGCTGGCCGCCAGCCCATTCAAAAAGATGCGGATCATCGAAATGCCGCCGCTCCTGCAACCGGCATCATTACAGGCTCGGCAAATTGGGGCGTGGCCGAAACTATTTCAGCGTGGCCAGAAGCGGCCGATGAATGAACCAGGTCAGCCAGAATAAACGACATCGCCCAAAAAAATACCGCCAGGTAATAGCCCACGGCGAATAACCAATCTTCGAAGCCGGCGTCGATCAATCCAGCAATCAGAATTGCGGCAGCGGGCACTGCGGGAGAGAAGATATTGCCTGTTCGCCGCAGCTGCACGATAGCTTTTTTTGCCTGCAGACTCACCGCCCCGATCAGAAGATAGAACGGTACCACCCCCAGCAGCCCTGACCATTCGGCAATCGCCAGATAGCTGTTCCCATGTTCACGAATCATTCTTGAATCCACGAAGCGGTTCCGCGTGAGCTCAAAATCGGTAGCGCTTCTGCCGGTCACGCTGGTTCCGAAACCACTGCCGAACCACGGATGCTGCTTGATCACAGCCATGGTTTGGTCCCACGGCCCGCGGCGGGACGCCATGAGGTCGGCGCCCGGTTTGCCTTTGTACAGGAACAATTCACCAATGGATTTGGGATGAGCGTCTTCGATCATGCCGACAGGTTGCGGGACCAAAATCGCGGTCAGCGCGGCAATTGCAACCGATGCGGCCAATCCGCCAACGATGAGGCGGTATTGTCGCATCGCAAAGCTGATTAAAAGAGACGCAATCGCGCCTCCAGCGATTCCGGCCCGCGAATATGTACTCATCAATAACGCGATTGCAATCACCAGTGACAATCCCAGTCTTCGTTTGACCGCAACCGACTGTGCGCATAAAAATCCCCACAGCACCATCGGCACAATCAATACGCCCATGACCGCGCCTAGTGAATTTGGGTTTCCGAAAATTGACCAGCGCAGCAGAAAGTATCCGATAGCTGCCATATAGATGATGCCTTCCGAAACCAGCAGCAGGTTGCGAAAGAGCTTCTCTGGCGCAATTGCAGGCACTGCTAAGCGTGCCCCGGTAGCAGCATATAGAAAGAGAAGAAATAGACTTAATGATTTCAACAGCGCTTCTTGCGGATACGCGGATACCGACGCAGATACTACTGCCGAAAGTACGCTGAATAATGCAAACAGATGGATCAATTGGAAGTGGTGCCTGGGATCCCGCATGTAAATCGCGAGGCCGGCCAGCGCTCCAATGCCCAACACAACCCAGCGTCCCTGCAGCCAGGCGCCACTCAGAGGCAGGTCAATCCCTGCCCAGAGAAATGCGGCCATGAGAAAAAAGAAGAAGGCCTGTCGATAGCGAGCCAATGCCACCACTAGAATCTGCGCGGCAATGGCTGCGCCAAGGAATTGCGGATTGGCCAGAAATTGCGGACGCGTGAACGACAACAGGACCAAAGCGATGGCGCATCCCAATAGAAGTATTAGCGTGCGTGGCCGTAATTCGTGCATGCAAGAAGCGCGATCATGTCTGCATCGATCCGCTTTTCGATGATAACGGCACTGCCGATTGCGGCGGTTATTGAGAGAGGTTCGCGGTCGCAGACGCTTTCAATCAAACGCTCCGGCGCTCTTAGAGGTCGCACGGCCGGCCGGTACGCGGACGGATGACTGCCGCGCCGGGGAGCCGCAATTCAAGGCGCCTTCAGCAATTCCATCCGCGCAAATTTCCGGAGAATAGTTCCGGATGATCCTCAAACTCTCGCGTGACATACTCAGGCGCAGGCTCGCGTTGGTGGCTACCTCTTCCATTGCCTGCGCGAGCTGATCAATGTTCCGGGGATCAACGATGCGGCCATTCGATTTCACCAAATCCGCCGAGCATCCTGCGGACTGACCACAGATTACGGGCAGCCCACACGCCATGGCCTCATTGACGACCAGCCCCCACGGATCACTGTGCGTGGGAAAAACCAGGCAATCCGCTAAAGCGTAATAGGTCGCAAGTTCATCGCGATGCACGAAGCCTGCAAACGTGAGGCTTCCGGGCGAGATGGTCTTCGCGATACTCTGCAGCTCTGACCGCAAGGGACCGTCGCCCGCGAATACCAATCCAATCCGGGACCTGAGATCTTCTCTCAGACTGCCGTACGCTTCCCACAGTTCAAGAACTCCCTTGGATTTGACCAGGCGGCCAGCGAAAAGAAAATATCGCGAAGGCAGATTCAATCTGGCCCGAACAGTTGCAGAATTACGGCGCGCATGCTCCGCCCCGTCGGCAAACAATTGGTTGTCGACCGCGTTGGGCGCCTCATAGATATTGTCAGCAGAGACTCCCATTTGGCGCGCGTACTCGCGAGCCGACTTGCCCGGCACAATACAACCGGCGCACCGGTCAAAGAAACTCTTTTTAAATGATTCCGTCAGGCGGTGGCCGGCGCGCTGATCATTGGCTGTGCTCTCACACCAGAGTAAAAACGGCACATGATTCTTCCGGGCCCAACGCAGGGCTTGCCACGACGCCAAATAGTTGTAGCCCCCACAAACAATTGCGTGAGGCGCCGATTTCCGTAGCGCCTCGGCCACCTTTTGATTCAACAGCAAGTGATATCTGCTGAGCCTCGTTCTCCACGAGGGCAGCACCTCATAGGCAAACTCTATTTCTTCGGCGTAAACCTTCCACTGTCGAATTGAAGGATCGGTTTCAGCAAGAAAAATCACCCGCAAATCAATTTCAGGATTTCGTGCCAGCGCGTTAAAAACAGGAATGCGGTACGGCGCGATGATTTCCGTCAGGATCACGACTCGGCGTTTCATCGTGCGCACCCACGATAAATCGCGCTCAGTTCTTCCGCTTGGCGACTAAGGGTGAACCGCTCCAGGATGAGAGCACGCGCGTTTGAACCAATCCGCTTCCGCTGGCCGGCGTCTCGAAGCAAAGTCAGGATGGTATCGCGTAGTTCGATGTCGTTACCCGGAGCCACCAGCCGCCCGGTTTCGCCATGCTCGATTACTTCCGCTATGCCCTGCCCGCGGCAACCGATCACCGGCTTGGCGCAAGCCATGGCTTCGAGATACACGCACCCCAGGCCTTCGTATTCGCTGGGCAATGCGAACAGCGTGCACCGGCGCATTGCCTCCGCGACATAATCTCGACCCTGCCGTCCGCGAAAATGCACAGCTCCGGCAATTCCAAGGCCAACTGCAAGTTTCTGAAGGTGCGCTTGCAGCGGCCCATCTCCTATGATTTCGAGAGAGCAATCAGGAAACTCAGCCAATATTCCCGCGAAAGAACGCAGTGATGACGCGTGCCCTTTTGTCGGAATTAAATTGCCGACGCTCAAAATAACTGGTGACAAATCAGGTGCGATCTGTGGGGCGAACGCTTCGGCATCAACTCCGTTATAAATAACTGCGGTTGCCGCCAGCGCGTGTCGATTCACCTGTTCTCGGACCGCCTCGCTGATACAAATTACGGCCTTGGCCCGGCGATACACGCTCTCCACAACCCGCTGGCAGCGGCCCCTCACGAACCGTCCGGCTTGGCGAGTGAAGTACGCGTCCAGCCCATGTACCGAAACAACAAAAGGAATAGAGAGGCGCTGGCTGATGATCGCGGCGGCGTGCCCACAGGGAAGCGCGGCGTGCGCATGAATAATGTCGAAAGGCGAATCGCGATGTTTGCGCCGAATAGCAGCGGTGAGTTGAGCGGCGAGAAATTCTCCGGCAAAAGGTAGTCCGGTATTCCCCGGCATGCTGAAGTAGCTTTTCCAAATTGTTTCGCCGTGCGCTGCATGCGCCGCCCCGCGATAGAAGGGGCGCACCGCAATGACCTCATGCGAAATTCCGAAATTGCTCATGTGCGTGAGCGGTTCAGCTACAAAGGCCCCTTGCGTAGGATCTTCAGTCGAAGGGAAAAAGGGCGTGAGGGTGAGTACGCGGAGCGGCGCAACCTTGGGATTGACAAATCCGTTCTGAATTTCCTGAGGCACAGGCGCGATACAGGCGACGCTGCTCACGAGGCTCTCCTCAACTCTGAATGCGCCAGCGACTCCACAAATGCTTCCTCCCACCGAGCGGTAATCAAACCCCAATCGTATTTCTCGCTGAGACGCCTTCCGTTTTGTCCCAGCTCACGCCGCAGCTCGGAATTCTGAATCAGCCGCTCCAGCTGAGCGAAAACCTTTTCTTCCGACGATGCCTGGTAACCGGTTACGCCTTCCAGCACAGTTTCGGGCGAATAATTGCTCCTCGCGATCACCGGCAGACCGCAGGCTGCGGCTTCCAGAATCACCTTCGGCGAGCCTTCCCATGTGGAAGGAAACAGAAAAATATCTGCGCTCTGATATTCCTTGCGCAGTTTTTCAGCGGGGAGCGCACCCAGCAATTCGAGATTCTTCACGCCTTTCGCCTCCGCGCGGCAGGTCAGATCTGCCGCCAGAGGTCCTTCGCCGGCAATGCGGAAGTCTGCCTGCGGAAATCGCGCAGCCGCATCCACCACTAAGTGCGGCTGCTTGTAAGTGCGCAGCGATCCCGCAAACAGGACCCGCGGTCTCTGATTACTACGAAGCTGATTCCCGGGAGTGAAAAACCCTGTGTCGACGCCAGTGGGAATAATTTCGCTGGGCAATCCGTATTCGCGCTGGAGGCTCGTCTGCACCGACCGCGAGTTGCTGTAGAGCCGGTCGCAGCGAAGAATAGTCCGCTCCCAAAGCAGAATTTGCTCAGAGACAATCGATGGTTCATTTTTCAGATCCGATTGCGACTCCACGGTTCCAATCGCAATTCGTGCGTCTTTCCACCTTCTCCGCGCACTCAAATACCATCGGGCAGCGGGGGATGACTTGAGATAGAAAAGAATCTGGTGTCTTCCCCACAAGAATTCACGCAGGATCAGCGGCGTCTGACGTCGTGCCGGCAAGCGGACCAGGCGGGTATTCGGCCGCGTTTCAATCCGATCATCGGCTTGTCCCCGCGCGAAAATGCTCACCTGAAAAAGCGTGGGATCGAGGCGGCTCACGATTTCCCTGGCATTGCCCATCTGCGCGTTGGGCAAGTCGGCATCGGCAAAGCTGTCGACAAGAATGCGAATTGGCTTCAAGTAATCAAAACTCCCCGCTTCAGTTTGGCCTGATGGCCTCGGCCCGTGCCCACTGCGCCCGCAGTTCCCGGGTCTGGGCAGCAAGCCGCAAATCCGAGTCTCTTGACGCGCGAGATTCAGCGACATGCTTCTTCGCGCACTGCAATAAATTTCTTCGCACGTCGGCGGCTATTTCGGCAGGCAGAGGATTCATTTCGCCCGGGTCTGAACTGAGGTCATACAACTCATCCGTTCCTAAGGCAAAATTGATGATCAGCTTGTACTCTCTCTTGCGCACCGCCAGGATTCTGGCTGCAAGCCGCTTCTCTGAAATAAAAGGATTTGTACACGCGTAAGCGCATTCCGTAAGTACAGGAAAGTCCCACGGCTCAGCAGCCACCAGCTTCCGCCAGCAGCTGTGCCCTCGAAAGCTGGCAGGGGCGGGAAGATCGAGCATGTCAAAGAGTGTGGGCGCCAGATCGATCAAGCCAAAAGGCTCTTGAATCTCTCTGCCCCACAAATGTCCTGGGACCCGCAGCAGCAGCGGTACTCGTATCAGTTCTTCATGTAAAGCAAGCGGGGCATGGAATCGCCTACCGTGATCAAGAAATTCTTCGCCATGATCGGCGGTCACGGCGAGTGCACACTGGTCCCACAGATTCAACTCCGCGAGTCCGCTCGCCAGCCGCCCGATTTGCCGATCAGCCCAGCGGACACCGTCATCGTAGAGAGCCTCGACTGACGCGCTTCGGGTTTTCAGCCGGCGCAAACTGATATCTTCTCTAGCCCAAAAGGAATTCAGGCGGAGGGCTGCTTCGGAATCGCGCGGCATTTCGCGCACCGGCTCTTGCTTCGGATAATATGGCGCGTGCGGATCCATCAAGTGAATCCACAGGAAGAACGGTCCCTCTGAATTCTGCCGCAGCCATGCCATGGCAGACTCGATCACCACGTCAGCGGAGGGAAATTTCCTCAAGCTGTCGAGCGATCCAACACTCTTAGCGCTTACTCTCTGGCAGTACTGGAAATAGAGCTCATCGTATGCAACGCCGAATGCGGGAAGGCGATGGCACGCCCGCGAGATCACGCGATTGGCTCGTCCTCGTAAAGACCGCTGTGCCGGCAGATATTCATCAGCCGGTAAATCCACTTCCTCGGCGCCCATGAAATTACGGAAGACGTCAAACCCGTTGCCGTATCCGTGGGCCTCACACACGTAGGGATTGCCGGCAACGAATGCCGCGGTGCGGAATCCCGCCTGCTGCAGTTCGCTGCCAATCGTGTTCTCGCCTGGAGCCAGCCCAATCACGTCGCGACCCAACGCCAGCGGATACCGCGAGGCCAGCAGCGCGGGCAGCGAATAATAGGTGGGAATACCGGATGCGAGCGCGTTCTTGAACGTGAAGCTCTCTTCCGACAAGCGATCCAGAAAAGGCGTGGTCGAACTACGGCGACCGCGACGGCCCACGCGATCAGCCCGCAGGCAGTCTACCGTAATCAACACCAGCGAGCGCGGCGAGTCGGTCACAGCGCTCCTTGGTGAGCGACTCGCGTCTTCCACTCCTGTCGCTTGGCGGACACGGCTACCCGCGCATCGCGACCCCGAAAGGCGCCTTCGGTAACAATGGAATATAGATCCTGGTCATGCACGTACAGCAGGCTCGGATATTTCTTTTCGAGCGCGGTCAGCAAGGAATCCAGAGCCGCCAGCGTAGGGGTTCGAAAGTCTTTCAGCGTGGAATGAAAATTAATGGAGTGCGTAGAGATAATGACCGGCAGGCCGCGGGCAAAAGATGCATCCGCGATCTGCAGATATTTTTCGACCTCGAGCTCTCTTTGGCTGGGCTCGACATCGATGGTGCGGTTCAGGTGCAGAATGCCAGATTCATCCAGGTAGGGCGCATTCAGTCCGTTTCCGGTGCCGTTTTGCGCGACTCGAATCCCCGCCTCCGACCATATTTTTCTCGTGTCGCGGTTGGCGAAGTAGCCGGGTGCGCAGGCCGAGACCGGCGGCATTCCGAACAGGGCGGTGAAATATTCCTGGGCTCGGCCGATCTGCCCGCGTTGAACTTCCTCTGGTAAGAATCCCGCGCGCGGCTTCTCGGGCTTCCAGTATTCATATCCAATCCACGGCATTCGCCAATAGATGTATGGCGTCTCTGCTTCCCAGAATAGCCGCAGAAGCTCGGCGCGTTCGCCTCCCTTTGCGAGGGTCGCCTCGACGGCCAGCGGACAAAAATGAGTAACGCCGTGCATTGCGGGATAAAACACGCCCTTGCTGATCCCGGCTCGATAAGCTTCGAGTAATCCCGGCCGCGACCAAGACCCGGGGAGTCCCTTCGCCAGAGGCAGGAGCTCAATGCCTGAATATTCCCGCGCCTTCATCTTTTTGAAGTCGAGGTTGGCGGTGCAGAAACTCATAACAATGCAGGGTGGCCTGCCGGATGAGTCGCGGTGTGCGGAGAGCATTGCCTCTAACGCAGCCAGGTCTTCTGCGGTTTCGAATGAATAGAGATCGTAGGGATGTTCGCCCAGCCTGATTCCCCGTTCGCGAAGCCAGCTATAGCCCTCGCGATCGCGCACACCCAGCCGTCCCCAATCGTCGCTTTGAATTGTGACCAGCGGCCGGGAGAAAAAGTATCCTGCCGGCTGGGTTTCCTGACGAAACCAGTTGCGCGCGAAATCTAGCAATTCACTGTCCCCTGTAGGCAATGCTCACAATTGAGTTTCAACATCTGCTGCGCGCTTCCGGCCCGCATAGAATTAAACGTACCCCAGCGCCCGCAAACGGGCTTCAATGGTCCGCTGCTCATGTTCATCCATCTTCATCGCGTCATCACGCACCAATTCATTGAGCGCCGCTTTCAGGAACTCTTCCAGCGACCCAAACCGGTTGGCAAACTTTTCTTCGGCGGCGCGGCACAAGTACTCCGGCAGCGCAATTTGTCGCAATTCATCCATGTTTAGGCAAAGACCGTCTTTCGAAAAGATTGCTCCACCCTTGTCCAGGCAAGTTTCGCAAGCTTACGGTCGTCCGATTCCAGGCCGACCAGGAAAAGCATTCCCAGAAAAACTCCGTACGCGCAGATGAGTCCGGCAGCCGCTATCTTCCACTGCGGGTGAACTCCTCCCCACACCCGCACCACCACGAGCGTTCCCGCGATCGCGCAAATACTCGGCAACAGAAGTTTTAGATATCCGGAGTTGTAAGGAAATATCTTGAGCAGACGGCGGACCGAGATCAATGCCCATACGTTGGTGATGACGGTTGTGACGGTGGTCGCGATCGCGGCGCCTGCGATTCCTAAGGGAGGCACCAGCAGCACGTTGAGCGCAACCAGCAGTACTGCAGTGATGCCCTCGATTTTCATCAGCTGGCCCTGATTGCCTGACATCAACAACAGGAACCCCACCGAGCCGACTCCACAATTAAAAATTTGCCCCACGGCCCCGATCATCACGACCACCGCGCCGGCTTGAAAATCGGCGCCAAAAATCGACATCACAGGATGCGCAAAGACGACCATGCTCAGCGCCAGGGGGATGGTGAGGATCATGACCCATTTAGTCAGCGTGGAATAGAGCTGCTGCAACACCGCATGGTTCTTTCCGGCGTGAAGTTCAGAGATGATGGGAGAAAAAATCTGGTTTACCGAATTCAGGGCAATCGGAACGAATGCTACCAGCGCGCTTGCCACAGCATATATGCCTACGCGCCTGGCGTCGAGGCAAAACCCGAGCACGACCTTGTCCGCCTGAGTGAGCAAAAATTGCAGGGCCGCAATTCCATAAGCCACCGCGGAGAATGCCACCACTTCCCGTTGAATGAAGACTCCCGCCCGGCCATCTGTGGCCTGGACGGGACGCATTTTCCGGACCGATGCCCCTAGAAGACAAAAGACCAGAACTGCGCTCACAATCTGAGCCACCAGATATCCGGTCAGCCCGAAACCAAGACTGATCAGCAGCACGGCAAGCACGATGTTCGCGGGTGTGCCGGTAAAGTGGGTAATCAATGTGCGCCGCGCCACTTCGCGATATCCCGCCATCACGTGGCCCAGGAACATATTGAGAACGCCGAGCATCATCAATGCTGCGAACGCCCACATGTAAGCGCCCAGCTTGGGCGCGTGATAGAAATGCACCGCCAGCCAAGGTCCGACCAACAGCACTACTCCGACCAGTACGACGTTCAGTCCGGTCAACAACCCCAGGCTGCCGCGCAAGAACCTTCGCAGTTGGGAGTACTCTCCTTTAGCGCAATATGCGGCCACAAATCGCGATGCAGACATCGGCAGCCCCAACGAATTGAATAGGCCTATGAATCCGATGATGGTTATGCCCAGCGCATACAAGCCCAAAGCTTCAGCGCCCAGCACCCGGGCGAGATAAATTTTGAAGAAGTATGCCGCAGCGGCGGTGAAAACCGTTCCCGCAAAGCACACAAAGGATTGACGTGAAATGCTCCCCATGCGGCTGCGGAACTCAGCCTCGTCGTCCACCAGGACAGGGGTCAGCACTGCGACTTCCTGCGCAGGAATGTGTGTAGCAGCGCTCATGAGCGGTTATCAGGAGAATCGGCTTCTGTGGTCGAGGATAGTGCAGTTGATTTGCCGACGATATGCCAAGAAGGGTTCACTTAAATGGTTCGGGGGCTGAAAAATCCAACAAATCTAGCCGCCGATCAGGTCCCAGTGAAGCGGCGTGCCGCGTTCGATATCGCAAACCGCGTGGCGCCCAAGGACTTGCGGCAAATGCCGGGTATGCAGCCCGTGTCCAGGACGGATGGACCGCACATTCTTTTCAGTGAACGGCTCGCCGCTTTTTACCTCTTCGACTACAAACAATGATCGCCGGAATTTCAGGCTGGCCTGTTCGCGTTCGCTGGGACCGAAGCTGACTCCGCCGAGCGCTTTCTCTGCAAAGCGAACTGCGTCGACCATGCTGCGGAACTCATCCGGCTCCAGCGAGAACGCGCTGTCGGGTCCACGGTCTGCCCGCGACAATGTCAGATGTTTTTCGATGACGCATGCCCCCAGAGTTACCGCCGCCACTGGCGCGGCGATGCCCATGGTATGGTCTGACAGTCCTGCAGGAACGCCAAATCTGCGCGCCAGTTCCGGAATCGTTCTCAAGTTCACCTCGTCCGCCGGCGCAGGATATGAGCTGGTGCACTTGAGCAGAGCGATTTCTTCTCCGCCTGCTTGCCGCGCCGCGGCTATGGCCTCGGCGATTTCGCCTTCGCTCGCCATTCCAGTGGATATGATCATCGGCTTTCCAGTTCGCGCGATTTTTCGAATCAATGGAATATCCACCAGTTCAAATGACGCGACCTTGTAGGCCGGAACCTTCATCGCCTCGAGAAAATCAACCGCAGTCTCATCGAAAGGCGAGGAAAACAATACCAGCCCGGCGTCATTTGCCATCGTTTTCAACTTCGGCTGCCAATCCCATGGGGTAAAAGCTTCGCCATAAAGATCATGCAGTGAACGCCCATCCCAAATCGTTCCCCCCCCGATAGAAAATTCGCTTCGATCACTGCGAATGGTGATGGTGTCGGGTGTGTAGGTCTGTAACTTGACGGCATCAGCGCCGGCATCCTTCGCGGCATCGATCAGCCGCGCCGCCCGCTCAAAATCCTGATGATGGTTGGCAGAAAGCTCCGCAATAACATAGACCGGGCACCCCGGCCCAATCTCGCGCCCAGAGATGCGGATGTGCCTATTAACGGGGATCTCAGCCATGGGCACCAATTCCGCAGCAGTTTGCACTATCCGAATCTTAGTTAGTCGATGGTCTCATCCGCAACAACAGCTTTTGCGTTTGTATCTTTTGCGATAACGTGAATTGCGCTTGCATTGAGTATTGCGGAGTTTCCGGGCAGGATTTTCGAAGGACGCCGCAAGTGATTTAACTTCGATTCAGTAGGTCAGGCAACGATCGGTGCCACGCATGGACCTTCTGACGCCCTCATCAACGAGAGCTGCTCGACGGAATAAGAATTCCTGCGGCCAGTTCTTATAACTGTTGTGGCTTCCTCACCGTAATTGAAAAGCAGATCAATGATCGACGCGAAGGGCTCAAAAGGCTCGAAAACCTGGCGGTATTGCGGGTGTTCGTAATTCTGAAACTCAATTTTGACTCCGCGACTGCGGAGCACATCCTGCTCTGCCAGCAAGTACTCCGCCGATCCTAGCGGAGAGAGGTATTCAGTAGCGCCAACCGCCTGACAAATATTTGCCAGTAATTCTGTGCGTTTGCCGCCTACGCTCAGGCTGGAAGCCCGCACGGGCGGAGTGTTTATTTTGAGGATTTCCAATACCCAGCTGATCAAGCCTAAATTCAAATCCAGCAGCAAACCTTCCCGTAGGTGTTCGAGCCTTTGCCTAAGGGCGGGAAAATACTGGACGAAGAATGGGGCACGACGGTAGGCAAGTTCGATGGCGCGAATATGATCGCGCGCAAACCCGGAATCCCGAATTTCTACATCTTTGATAAGTTGGCCTAGCCGTCCGCGAAATACGACGGGCACCGTTAGCCACTGCAAGCCGTTACCTGCCCTGATGCGGTTACGCTGCTGCCACGATTGCTTGACGAATTGAACGTTGTCGAGCACAACGAAGAGATCAACCTGATCGATAAGATCGAAATATCCCACCCACGGAAGATATGTCGGTTGGTTGATGGCGATCTTCAAGCGCGCGCACTCTTCCTGATGGATGCAAACGATTGGCGTAGGACGTCGTGCATTGCGGAAACTACCCTCTCTGCGCCCCTTCCTTCAACAAGCTCTCGAGAGCGCACCGACATCGACTCGCGAACGTCGTGTGACGCAACCAGATTTTCAAGTGTCTGAGCCAGCTCACTTGGGCACACGCTGTTCCCGTTCCCCGCATAGACGGCGCAACCCCGACGCTGCAATGCAGTGGCGATTGGAGTCTGGTTATCTGCGATGTCGAGCAGAATTGAGGGAAGCCCTAAAAAGCACAGTTCCCAGCACGTCGAACCCGCAGCAGAGATGGCGATGTCGGCCTGCATCATCAGCTCCGCCATGTTTGAGACATCTCGTCGCAGAAAAATCTTGCCAGGAAATTTTGCCGCACAACTTTCCAGCTTAACCGTATCTGGAGAGCTGCCGCCGACAACGACAATGGCGCGAAGATCCTCAATCCGCGCACGGCCCAGTGCTTCGATAACGCGGATACCAGCGTCTGACGGCGTGCTGCCCCCGAGCGTCACCAGGACATTGCGACCCAAGGCAGCGATTTGGCGTTGCCATTTTCGGATCCGAGTAAACTCCCGCCGCAACAGACAGAAAGAAGTTCCCAGCAGTAGCCAAACCCCCGGCGCGCAGTTGCCGTAAAGGTCTTCTGCCGCGGTCAGGTTCTGGTTCAGAACAATATCCGCCAGATAACATTCGCATTTGCCTGCGTCATCAACGTACAGAAACTTTTGCTTGCAGTTTCGCAACTGTTGCTGATAGTTCGCCCCGAAAGCGTAGCCGTCCACCACCAGGAATTCAGCGCCCAGGCGGCTGGCATATTCGCTGGTCAATGCGGCGTCTTGCTCGCTTCCGGGTATCTCTGAAAGAGCAAAGACTTTGCAGTTTTCCGCCACCAGCCTGGCTCGGATAGATGCCGTCGCTTGGGCCATTAAAAAATTGGCTGAACCACCGGCGTCCTGCCATGCTTGCGCCAGCGCCAGGCAGCGCATGACGTGGCCCGTCCCGATCTCCGGACTGGCATCAGCGCGAATCAGTATTTCTCCGAGAGTTGAGTCAGGGCCAAGGCTCAAATCGCCACCGCCATCTTCGACCCTCCAACCAACAGTTCTGCGAGCTTTCGGGCCGAAATCGTTTGCCAGAAATCTTCCTGGCATGGAGCCCGGAAGTTTTCCAATGCGCCAGGTATGTTCGCGATTTCAGCCGGAGAATTCAGCGGCAGCCCCGCGCGGTATCGAATGAATTGGTCAACGTAACCGTAGTACGAATAGTCCAGCCACGCGCACAAGAAAACTGGAATTCTACGAATTGCGCAATCCACGGCAGCGGTCGACTGCACGGTTACAGCAAAGCGGGCGCCAGCAAGCAGTTGCTCAGTGAGCACGCCGTCCACCACCCGTACGATCTTCCGCTGAAGGGAGTCCACGGCTCCGTTCACGAATTTTCGCCTCTCCTGGAAGCTCTCCATGGGGTGCAACTTTACGACCAGGTCAAGATTCATATGGCGAGCCATGTCAGCTAATGGCGGTAATATTTCGCGATAAAATTCGTCGCAACGTCCGCCGTCCAAGGCGTAAGGCTCGGAGAAGAAAATGATCGAGTTTCGCCGGGCATGGTTATCGGCCCTCATTTTTGGAGGTAAAGATGGCGCTCCGATTTCTATCTTTTCTTCCGCTAAGCCACAGGTGCCGACGAGATACTGCTTCTCCATGTGGCCTTTGGCGAGAACAACGTCGGCATAGCTTCGTTTCGCGAGATGATTGCCGTCCAGCGCGCCATGATGGCAGGAGATTGTTGGCAGCCCGCGGTTTCGCGCGAGCAGAAGCGGAATGTGAGTGTAAGGATTGGTGTCGTCAGTGCACAATACCGCGCTGATGCTTTCCCTTTCGAAAACTTCGAGCCAGGCATTGCGAATGGCAAGTCCGTCGCGGAGCATTTTTGTAACTCCCGAAAAAACGCCGGTCCGCATCAGTATCGACATCTCCGGATTGGCGATCGCCGTGGCTTCAGCTTTCCGCCATCGCGCTAGCATCTGGCAAAGTTCGCCTTCATTATTTTTTCGTCCGGCATATGAGGCGAGTTTTGCCGGCAAAACATTGCCGGGGCACTCGACAGTCAATCCGCTTTGACGGGTCGCCACCAGCAGAAACTTTTCTGCGGGAAGCGTCTTTGCATAAGACACCGCGGTCCTGGCCGCATTGCCTTGCGCAACCGGCATCAACACAACCGTGCGACCGGATCTTTGCTGGTGATGACGAGACGTGAAGCGGCGAATTTTATAGCCTGCGTCGTATTTATCCCCGAGAATCTGAATCAATTGCGACAACTTAAACTTGCGGGCAGTTCCAATCAGCCGTCGAGTTTCCTGAAGGCGGGTTGCTTGCTGGCGGAAACACTTAACTTCGCGATTCAAAAGAACGCCCAATATTCTGGCGTGAAGTCCTGGACGCGTGACCCAAACTTCATTCCCTGAAGAAAGCTCCTCGACCAATTTTTCTAAGCGAAGAAGCAGCGTTATCTGATCGTGAAATCGAATCGATATCAGCTCCCACCAATCCAATCCATGCTCGTCAAGGGTACGACCGGAGCCCGAAGACAATGCGCGCCGGACTCGCGAAAACTGGCTAATTTCGAATCTCGGAATCGCCTCGATGGGGCAGCCGAATATCCCGCTCCACCGGTCTCGCGTCTGCGCTCCCGAAGATCCGAGATCCACAACCCGATCCCAGCTCTCAGCTGCCCAGGGACCGCGCGCGGGATCGTCTTCGGGATGCAGGCACAAGGTTCTCATGCGAAGGTCACCACGCCGTCCAGCCTCCGTCAACCGGAAGATTTATTCCAGTCACGAACGACGACGCGTCGGAGGCCAGGAACAGAAGCGGCCCGTCAAGCTCTCTGGGATCTCCGGTGCGCCCCATTGGAACTTTTGCTCGCAATCGGCTCTCGAACTCCGTATCCTTTTCGAGATATTGCCGCGAGGGAAATGGCCCCGGGCTCAAACAATTCACCCGGATTCGGTCGGGAGCAAGGTGGCACGCAGCATAGCGAGTGAGCTGAAGCATTCCGGCTTTCGCAGCGCCGTACGACGGAGGATTGTTCGCGCCGCTGCTCCCGTAAATCGATGGATCGGGACTCACACTCCCGTACATCGAGGAAATATTTATGACGGATGCGCCCGCAGTCAACTGCGCTGACTTTCGCAATAGCGGCAACGCTGCTTTGAGCAGCTGAAAGGCAGCGATAACATTGATCTTGTAAACCTGTTCGAAATCCGCGGGCTGAATGTCCGCAAAGCTGCCCGGCCTCCCCGCGGTGGCGTTATGCACGATTACATCGAGCCGCCGCTGCTCGCGCCCGGTACGTTCGACCCAGCTTTGAACCGCGACTTCATCGGTGACATCGAACGCCGCGGGCGAGGCCTGCCAACCGCTGCTTCGCAAAGCTGCAACCAGTTCTTCCACTTTCTCGGCATTTCTCGCGTTCACCAGAAGGTGCGCTCCGGCAGCCGCCAGAGTTGCTGCCATGGAACGCCCAAGATGACCAGTGGCCCCGGATAAAAAACATACCCGGCCATCGAGCCGGAACTGGCGTGACGGATCAACTTGCATGGGCAATCTTCTGCTCTAACATCTCCCATTTTGCAGGATTGAGCAGCTCTTCCGGCGCACCCGGCAACCCGTGTTCCAATTCATCAATTTCTTCAGACGACAACTCAGGACGCAAAAACAGTTGCAGGTTTCGTTGCATTTGATCGAGCGTCTCGCAGCCCACAACAACACTGGAGACCCAAGGAAGCGAGCGCACATATGCCAGGCACAGGTCGGGGACGTGAGCGCGGTTGAATTTTTTCGTCAGGGCCTGAAGTTTTTGAGCGCACTCTGCGTTATCGAAACCGGCGACAATCGGCCACTGGTCTGGCGGGTGCGCGAGAATTCCCTGCAGCAGCACGCTACGCACGTGCACGATCACATCCAGACGCTGCGCGGCGGCATGGGCAATCTGTCGCCAACGCCGATCCAAAATGTTCAGCGGAATTTGTAAATGCCGGATGTCAGGATCGGCGAGAGCCTGCAGTGCCTCATGCGGATAGTAAACCGATGCACCTAAACGCGAAATTTTGCCTTCCACCTGAAGCTCACGCAAACGCCGCCATGCGGCGCCGGACCACATATGGTAGTGCGCCCAGTCGTGCAGCAGCAGAGTATCCAGTTTGTCGGCGCGCAAGGCACGACATGACGCATTAACACTGACATCGACGCTCTTCCGCACCTCGGAGTCCGACGCATCCTCGGCCACATCGGAAAGATCCACTTTCGTGATCACATGCGTCCGTGATCGCGAGCTTCCGCTCAGCGCGTCGCCAATGAGACATTCTGCCTCGCCATAGGCGCGCGCGGTATCGAGAGCAGTTACGCCGTTCGCAATCGCATAACGGAGCATTTCAACCGCGCTTTGCTTCGTCGGCTTGCCGGTGCGGTTGACTCGCCCGTAGTTCATCCCCAGTTGCGCAGTGCCGAGCACAAATCCCTCGCGCACGGTGCCCGGAATTTTCGGGCCCCGCACTTGTAATTGCAAATGATCGGGTAATGCCGCTAATCTGCGGGTGAGTTCGAGCCATCCAATTTCTCGAGGGTTGGAAACATTTTCAAAAAGCTTCCTGACCAGTCGGTAATCCTCTGGATTGTCAATTGTGCAGCGAAGATGGCTGAAATCTTCAGATCGTGAGATTTTGGGCGTGAATATCGTCGAACTGCAATTTCGCCGCATCCACAAGCCCACGTGCTCGCGATCCTGAGGCGACACCGCCATGGCGTGCGCCTTTCGCAACGCAGCCACGGTGAATACCTCACCGCCCACGCCATACGGCAGCCTGCTCAGCGCGGGGTCAGTATCCAGATATTCGGAGCCACTGCATTCAAACGCTTCCATGATTTCCGCCACCAGGGTCCCGTCGGGCACAACGTTATCTGCGGTGAGTCGCACCACTATGTCGTCGTCAGCCAAGGTGGCTGAAGCATAAAAATATCGCGCCACAACGTCGTTCAGCGAACCACGAAATACTTCGATCCCATGTTTCCGTGCCTCCGCAGCCAACAAGTCATCGGTGCGATCATCCGAAGTGGCGAGAAGAGTTCGATGTTGCCGGTTGCCGGCCCGCAGAGCCGCCAATATCGCGCTGGGATATCCCGCGACCGGCAACAATGCTTTCCCCGGTAAACGGCTACTGGTAGTGCGCGCCTGCACGATGACCAGAGCGTTCATCCCTCTCCCGAAATTTCCGTGCGCTATGCCGCGTATTCCGAAACCACTTTACGAACCGCGCAAATTACATCGTCCACATCCCGATCATCCATGCCGTGGAACATGGGCAGGCTGATCAGACATTCGTATGCCGCTTCGGCCACGGGAAAATCTCCCGGCTGATAGCCGAAGTTTTCGCGATAGTAGGGATGCAGATGCACCGGAATGTAGTGAACGTTCACCCCGATGTTCTCCGCGCGCAGCGCCTGAAAAATTTCGGATCGAGTTGCCGATAGCCTGGCCAGATCCAGACGCACGGGATATAAATGCCAAGCAGGCGACACGCATTCTTCAATCGCGGGAACAATTAGATTCGGCAGCCTGCTCAGTCCATCGGTGTAACTCGCGGCAATGTCTCTGCGCCGCTGCAAATTCCTGTCTAGCTTCCCCAGTTGACGCAAGCCGAGCGCGCACGCAATATCCGTCAACCGGTAATTAAAACCCAGCAACACCATCTCGTAATGCCATTGACCCTTTGCCTGGCGTTCACGGGCGCCGCTGCTGATCCCGTGATTACGAAATTTTCGCAACGTGTCCGCGAAGCGCACATTGTCGGTGGTGACCATTCCGCCTTCGCCGGTGGTCAGATGTTTCACGGGATGAAAACTGAAGACGGTCATGTGCGAGATACTGCCCACCCGCCGCGCGCGATGCTCGGCCCCAAGCGCATGGCATGCGTCTTCAATCACGACCAGGCCGTGATGCTCGGCCATGGCGAGCAATTGGTCGAGATCGGCCGGATGACCGGCGTAATCGACCGGCAGCAGCGCTTTTGTCCTGGGCGTAATGCGTTTCAATACTTCTGCAGGATCGATGTTCAGCGTGCTTTCACAAATATCAGCGAAAACAGGCTTGCCGCCCTGGTAGAGAATGCAGTTTGCAGTGGCGGCAAATGTCATGGGAGATGTAATCGCTTCATCGCCCGCACCAAGACCTGCAGCGAATGCGGCCCCGTGCAATGCTGCCGTGCCGCTGCTGAAGCTTACTGCATAGCGCGCGCCTACCCAGGCCGCAAAAGCTTCTTCAAACTCATTGACCTTGGGACCGGTGGTGAGCCAATCGGAGCGCAGCGTCTCTACCACCGCCGCAATGTCGTCCTCATCAATGGATTGACGCCCGTAAGGAAGAAACCGGTCTCGCACCGGCTTTCCACCGTGCAAGGCGATAACGTCTTTCACCGGCGCGAGAGGAGTCATAGGTCAGGCCGTCGCTCGAACCGGAGCTTCGCGGTTGATGGTCTCGGGCGGCGCACTGCCTTCTACCATCCGGTAGAGGTCTTCCGCCGACAGCCAACGCGAATTAGATTCGCTGGAATAACGGAAGCCTTCAGGTATCGGAGTTTTGCTTTTCCAATTTTCTTTCCTCCACCACGGTTGCGCAGGCTGAATAACGAACATGTTCTCGCAATCGACTGCATTCCTGGCCTCGTCTTCCGACAGCAAGACCTCGTGCAACTTTTCCCCCGGCCTGATTCCCACGGACTCGATCTGGCAGTCCGGCGCGATGGCCAGCGCCATATCCAGCAGCTTCATGCTGGGAATTTTCGGCACAAAAATTTCTCCCCCATGCATTTGTTCCAGGCACTGGATCACAAACCGCACTCCATCCTCGAGAGTGATCCAGAAGCGGGTCATGCGTGAGTCGGTGATGGTAACTCTCCCGCGCGTGCGTTGCTCCATGAAGATCGGGATGACGCTTCCCCGGCTGCCGACAACATTCCCGTAGCGGGCGCAGCTGAACCGGGTGTCCTGCGCGCCGGCGTAGGCGTTGGCCTGCACAAACATTTTTTCCGCGCACAGCTTGGTGGCGCCGTAAAGATTGATCGGGTTCACGGCTTTGTCAGTGCTGAGCGCGACAATTCGCTTGACCCCGCAGTTGATTGCCGCTTCGATAACGTTTTTGCCGCCATTAATGTTGGTTTGAATGGCTTCAAATGGGTTGTACTCACAGGCTGGAACTTGCTTCAACGCGGCGGCATGCACCACGACCGTGACCCCGGAGAAGGCCCTTTCCAGCCGTTGCTGGTCGCGAACATCGCCCAGGAAATAGCGCAAGCTGGGATGGTCGAGTCCGGCGGTCCGCATCTCATGCTGCTTCAGTTCATCCCGGCTGAAAACGATCAGCTTTTGCGGACGATACTCCCGCAGCATGATCTCCACGAATTTCTGCCCGAATGATCCCGTACCTCCGGTGACGAGCACTACCTGCTCAGTCCAATTCATCTCCGACCGTCCTCTCGGCGTTCATGTTTCTATTGTGCCGAGTATAGCGATTGTCCACCGCCCGCTGCTGTGAATCTCCTCTCTTTCTGTGCCGCGAACCAATCCAATTAAGGCCAGCCCTGGTTTTGTCTGAGATACTGGATCACCCAGAATTTCGCGCAATTTTGCGACCACTGGATTGCATCAGTCGTTTCAAGGGAGGCCGATGGACGCCCCGCAATTGCACGCCAATTCCAGTCCGCGGGAGTTGACGCCCATTTCGCTGCTTGGGGGCAGGAACCTGGCTATCAGCCATTCCGCCTTGCCAAATCATGATTCGATCCTCCGCGATTATTTGCGGGTCCTGATCAAGCGCAAATGGATCGTGCTGGGCTGCGTGGGTATTATTTTTGGCGCTTCAGTTATCGCGACCCTGCGGACAACTCCGATTTACGATGCCGTCGGAAGTATTGCGATCAATAAGCCGGATCCCGTATTACAGGGCCTGCGCGATGAAACTAATTCGGCGGCCGACTATTACGACCCAACTGACCTGGATACCGAAGTTCGAATTCTGCGAAGCGATTTGCTGGCCCTGCAGGTCATCAAAGAACTCAACCTGGAGCGTCTGCCCGAGTTTGGCGGGAACGGTTCGCCGGCATCGTCTTCTTTGGAGCTCACCACTGACGCTCTGCAGCCGGATTCAGCCCGCGCCAGTTCTCTCCTCGGCAGCTTCAAAGGAAATCTGCGAGTCCTGCTGGAGCCCAACACCCGCATCATTGATATTCACTTTCTCAGCCCGAGCAAAGAACTCGCAGCCAAGATTGTCAATACACTGGCGAGCACGTACATCGAACAGAATTTCAAAACCCGTTTCGAATCCACCATGCAGGCTTCGGACTGGCTTTCCCGCCAGCTGGTTGACCTGCAGATGAAAGTCGAGACCTCCCAGGAAAAGCTCGTCAAGTACCAGAAAGACCATCAAATCCTCGGAATCGACGAAAAACAGAACATCACCACCGCCAAACTGGACGAGCTGAATAAAGAGCTGACTACTGCGGAATCTGAACGCATGCAAAAGGAATCAGTGTACCGACTGGCTGAAACCGGCGACACCGAATCAGCCGCGGCGGTCGCTTCGAGCGCTTCTGAGTACAAAACCTCTGCCAGCTCCTCTGGCCTGCTCGAACGACTACAGGGCCAGAAAGCTGATTTGCAGATACAAATCGCCGAGTTGAGTACGCAATTCGGGCCGTCTTATCCCAAGCTGGCCCAGTTGAGCAATCAACTCAAGGAAATTGGAATTCAGATCCAGGATGAAATGAAAAAGGTGTCGGCCCGCTTGCGCAGCGATTATCTGGCCTCGCTGCAGCGCGAGAATATGCTGCGGGCCGCTCTTGAGCAACAGAAGCAGCAGGAAAATAAGCTCAATGAAAGCGCGATCGAGTACAGCTTTTTGAAGCGGGACTTCGAAGCCGACCGAAATCTTTATGAGGGGCTGCTGCAGAAGTTGAAAGAAGCCGGAGTCACGGCCGGCCTGCGCTCCAACAATATTCGACAGGTTGACATGGCGCGAACTCCGGCCGTTCCAACAGAGCCGAATGTTCCACGCAACTTGGGATTTGGTTTGGTCTTGGGGCTGACTAGCGGAATCGGGCTCGCCTTCCTACTTGAAGGCATTGACAACACTGTGCGCACCCCTGAGCAGGCGCAGGCGATTTCCGGACTGCCATCCCTTGGGATGATTCCTCTTGGATCGAGAAGCAATCTGGAAGCCAACTCGCGCGGCCTTTCCGTGGCCACTTCAAAAGAGAACGTCGAGTTGATCACGCAATCCCGGCCGCAATCGCAAATGTCGGAGGCTTACCGGGCCCTGCGAACCTCGCTCCTGCTCACATCTGTAGGAGCGCCGCCGAAAATTATTTTGATCACCAGCGCCCTGCCGCAGGAAGGCAAGACAACCACCAGCGTCAATACCTCCACCGTACTCGCGCAAAAAGGCACGCGCGTGCTTTTGATCGACGCCGACCTGCGCCGTCCCAGTATTCACAAGACCCTGGGCATGGGCCCGCGGGTCGGGCTCAGTAATGTGCTTACCGGCGGCGCGAATTTACAGGAAGCGATTTTCCGCTCCTCTTTGATGCCCAACCTTTTCGTGTTGCCCGCCGGCACTCCTCCGCCAAACCCTGCCGAACTGCTGGCATCGGCGCAGATGGTGGAGATCCTCGCTGAACTGAGCGAACAGTTTGACCACATCGTGATAGATACTCCGCCGACCCTCTCGGTTACAGATGCGGTTGTGCTTTCGACCCGCGCTGACGCGGTCGTGCTGGTCATCCGTTGCGGGCAGACCACCAAGCCAGCGCTGAGGCGATCGCGCGAAATTCTGATGCAAGTCAATGCCCGGGTTGCCGGCGTGCTCCTGAATGCGGTCAATCTGGATTCGCCGGACTATTACTACTACTACGAATATCAGGGTAAATACGGACACCGGTATTACGACGACGAAATCGAATCGGAGAAAGACTCGGCGCGAGCTGCGTCATCGAGCGCGTAGCCGGTTTTACTACCATGCATGTTGAGCTCCGGCAATCCGGAAAGCGGTTAGCCGCGTTGTTTCTTTTTTTTACGGGAACAACCGCTTATCTGGCGCTTAGCGCGACGCAGTTTCTCGCCGCGCGATTCTCTTCCATCCCCACCGCCTCCGCCCTTAAAAAAGCGGTGAACCTCGATCCCGTAAATGCGCAGTACCGCAACAATCTGGGCAGGTTTGAAATGCTGGTCCAGCAGGCCCCGGCAGACGCTCTGCCGCAATTGCAAAGTGCGGTTGCCTTGGATCCGGGCGATTCGAACTACTGGCTTGACCGCGCTACCGCTGAGCAACTGCTCGGCAAATTCGGCGCCGAGCGCGAATCCCTGGATAGAGTCACCGCAATCGATCCCCATACCGCAAGGGTGGCCTGGCAGGCGGCCAACCTTTACCTTTCACAAGGCGCAGTGAATTCGGCCCTGCGCGAATACCGCACCGTCCTCGAAAATGATGCGGTGCTCACGCCAGAGGCTCTCCGGGTTTGCTGGCGCGTTCGTCCCGACATCGACTTCCTGCTGCAGAACGTAATTCCGGTCAGCGCCGATGAACCATTTTTGAGCTTTCTCGTCTCCGGTGGCGAAACTCAGGCCGCAGCCAAAGTATGGGAAAGAATCGTGTCCCTTCAACAACCAGTCGAGCGCCGTTTTTTGTTCGACTATCTCCGATACCTATTCACGCATAACGATCCTGTGCAGGCATCGCGGGTTTGGCAGCAGGCGGCGAATCTCTCTGATCTGGCGGGATACCAACCCACGGAAGAAAACCTTCTGGTTAACGGAGATTTCAATCTCGACATTTTGAACGCTGGTTTCGATTGGATGTACCAGAAATCTTCTTCGGTCTCGCTGGCCATCGATCCGGATGAAACGCTGATCGGAGCCGGCCGCTCGCTGAATATAGAGTTTGAAGGTCCGGCAATTGAGGACGCCGGCATTCATCAACTGGTGTACGTAGATCCTGATACTCGTTATCAGTTTGTTGCCAACTACAAGGCTGAGGACATGGACGGGGCCGGCGGCGCGGAATTCGCAATTCAGGACGCATATAGCGGCAGCAGTTTTTTCATGAGCGAAAACCTGCGTGACTCTATCTCATGGAGCCGGGTGGAAGATAGCTTCACCACCGGTCCGGAAACTCATCTGATTGTCCTGCGGATTGCTCGCGTGCCGGCCAATCGGCCGATTCGGGGGAAACTCTGGATTAGCGGCCTGAAGCTGGTGACCTCGAATTACGCCGCTTCGCTTTCGGCGCACGAGGAGCAGCCATGACCGCTCCTCTTCCTTTGCCGCAACTTCCGATCGAGAACCTTCCAATCCCAGCTCCCGCGCCGCGAGGCAGCCGCATATTTTTTAGCGTGATAGCCCTTCTATTGTTTTGCCCATTGGCATTCGGGGCAGTTGATCCCTGGTCAATCTTTGTTTTGCAAAGCGCCTCTGCGCTTCTGCTAATGGTCTGGGTGTTCGATCAACTGCGGTCACCCCAATTCAGCATTCGCTGGAGCCCGCTGTTCCCTGCCATGATCGCCTTCGCCGCGGTCCTATGTATCCAACTGCTGCCGGGCGTATCGATTTATTGGCACGACACGTTTTCGGATCTGCTGCTTTACGTTTCATATGGGATCGTCTCGTTTCTCATCGTTCAGACTTTTAATCGTGGTCGTGAAGTTCGCACGCTGGGCACCGTATTGACGATCTACGGGACCGCCATTGCGCTGTTCGCTGTGCTGCAAAATTTGAGCGCTCCCACAAAGCTCTATTGGCTGAGAACTCCGCGCTTCGGCGGATGGGTTTATGGACCGTACGTCAATCACAACCACTACGCGGGTTTGATGGAGATGCTGGTTCCCGTGCCCTTAGTCTTTGCCTTCAGCCGCTTCGGCAACCAGCGCGAAAGGTGGATTGCTGCTTCAGCTGCGGCTTTCATGGGCGCAACCATTTTTCTTTCTGGTTCGCGCGGCGGCATGATTGCCTTTGCGGTTGAGATTGCGATTTTTTTGGTATTCGTGTTCCAGGAGCGGCAGAAACAAAGTATTGCAATTCTTCTCAGCGCATTCCTGCTGGTCTCGCTCGCAACCATTGCCTGGACGGGAGGGCGCGAGGTCAAAGCCCGCATCGCTACTTTCGCGACAGCTGGACACGCCGACCTCTCTACCGACGTGCGGTTGAAGATCGATAAAGACATTCTGCGCATGTTTAAAGATCGCCCGCTGTTAGGTTGGGGGCAAGGGACCTTCGCCGAAGCCTATCCACGCTTCCGCAGTTTCTACACGGATTCTTTCGTCAATGCGGCACACAACGATTTCTTGCAGTTGCTGGCAGAAACGGGAATTGTGGGCTTCATGATTATGATCTGGTTCTTAGTCATCGCATTTCGTCAGGCACTCAGCAAGACCCACAAATGGGCATCAAATCTGAATGGCGGCGTCGCGATCGCAGCAATTTTAGGGATAAGCGGGATCCTGGTGCATAGTCTGGTCGATTTCAATCTGCAGATTCCGGCCAATGCCGCGTTATTTTATTCGTGGTGCGCGGTTGCGGCCATGGAACCGCGATTCAAGACTCATCGGCGGGCCCATCGCCAGAGCGCATTTTCGCTTCCGGCAAATTCAGCTGAGCCCGTCGCCCAATAAATTAAAGATCGGCCGCCCATGCAGGCTCACGCCTTGCGGGTTCATCGCTCATTCTGTTACTGCTTAAAGCAGACTTCTGGTCGATATGATTATCGAAGCTCTTCACCGCATTGTTAGCCATCGCGAGTCATTGTCGCGCGACGATGCGCGCACGGTGATGAATGAAATTCTCTCCGGTAAGTGCACCGACTCGCAAATAGCGGCGCTGCTGGTCGGCTTGCACATGAAGGGGGAAACGGTTGAAGAGATCGTCGGCTTCGCGGAGGCCATTCGCGCGGCTGCAACCCCGATTCGAATCCACCTTGGTTCCCTGCTTGACGCCAGCGGCACCGGTCGCGAATCTCTGGTTGATACCTGCGGCACCGGCGGCGATGCAGCCGGAACTTTCAACATATCGACCGCTGTGGCCTTTGTAGTCGCGGGTGCAGGAATTCGCGTCGCCAAGCACGGAAACCGCAGCTCAACTCCCAAGCTCGATGAACGCGGGCTGAGCGCGAAATGCGGCGCCGCCGATGTGATGGAAGCTCTCGGGGTGAATATTCGAATGCCGCCGGCGCTGCTCGGCGAATGCCTGGAAACGGTTGGGATGGCATTTCTGTTCGCGCCCGACATTCATTCCGCCGCTAAATATGTTCAAAACGCGCGCCGCGAAACTCGTTTGCGAACGGTTTTTAATCTGCTGGGCCCGCTTACCAATCCCGCAGGGGCTTCGGCGCAGGTGGTCGGCGTTTATTCGCTCGAGTTGGTTGAAAAGCTAGCCGAAGCCCTGAGTATGTTAGGAGCTCACCGCGCCTTCGTGGTTCACGGCCTCGACGGCCTGGACGAAATTACTATTACCGGTCCCACTCGGGTCGGCGAAGTTCGCGAAGGCCAGGTGCATACTTACGAGATTGGGCCAGAAGAGTTCGGCATCTCTCCTGCATCCTTGGAAGAAATTGCGGGTGCCTATGACGCCGCCGGAAATGCCGCTATTGTGCGCAATGTTCTGAGCGGCGAAAAATCTCCCAGAAGGGACGTTGTGCTGATGAACGCGGCCGCCGCAATTGTTGCCGCTGGAAAATCCGCTAATTTGCCGGATGCCGCCCAGGTTGCGGCCCGGTCCATTGACTCCGGCGCCGCACTGAAAAAGTTGGAAGCTTTGGTGAAATTCACCAGCTCCCGAGCTTAGATCGTTAATTCCACTTTTTCCATCCATTGCGCGACCTGCACGTTCCATCCCAATTCTTTCGTCATTGCATCGCGCAACTGAGAAGCCGCGGCCGGTTCTCCGTGCACCAGGTAGGTGGCGGAAGGTTTGTTTTTGAAAGTGTGCAGCCATTCCAGCAACTCGGGCGTATCGGCGTGATCGCTGAATTGTTCCAGCGCCGCCACCTGCGCCCGGATCGGTACCGTCTGGCCGAGCATTTTTACCTCAGTCGCGCCGTTTCTAATGGTGAAGCCGCGAGTACCCGGCGATTGGAAACCAATGAAGAGCACGGTATTTTTGGGGTCGGGTAGGCGCAAAGCCAAATGATGTTGAATACGCCCTCCGGCCACCATACCGCTGGACGAAATAATGATGCAAGGAGATTTCACTTCATTGATCTTTTTAGATTCTTCTGCAGTTTGCGCAAAAATAAATCCCTGCCACTTCAGCGGGGATCCATAGCGATCGATCAATTGCCGGGTCGCGTCGCTATATTCATCGGTATATTTAAGAAATATTTCCACGGCTTTGATCGCCATCGGACTATCGCAATAAACCGGTATCCGCGGCGCTTGTCCAGACTCCATTAATTCCTTAAGCATAAAAATAAACTTCTGGGTACGCTCGACCGCGAATGCCGGCACCACCAGGCTCCCACCCCGGTTGACGGTTTTGCGAATCAAATCCGCAAGCGCTGGCCGCGGATCATCCGCCGGGTGGCTGCGATTGCCGTAGGTCGACTCCATTACCAGAATGTCGGCAGTCTCCCCCGACTGAGGTCCCGAATAAATCACCTTGCCGGGCGCGATATTCTGATCACGCACGCGGCCGATGTCGCCCGTGAACAGCAACTTCGCAGGCCGCGCGCTACCACTTGCAGACAGAGTTATTTCCGCCATCGACGACCCCAGAATGTGCGCCGCATGCACGAAGCGGAATGACAGATCAGCGGAAAGCTGCTTGGTCTCGCCGAAATTTACCGCCTTAAAACTCTTCAGGCACTCCAGAGCCTCCGCCTCGGTGTAAAGCGGCAGCGCCGGATCATGACGCGAGGTTTTGTGCCGGTTGTGGAAGGCCGCGTCTTCTTCCTGCAAGTGCCCGGAATCGGGCAAAATAATGCCGCAGAGGTCGATGGTTGCAGGTGTGGCATAAATCGATCCGCGAAATCCATCTTTCACCAACCGCGGAAGCCACCCGCAATGGTCGAGATGAGCGTGCGTCAGAATCACGTCCTCGATATCCGCCGCCGCTACCGGCAAGTTTTGCCAGTTGCGTTCACGCCATTCTTTTGGTCCCTGAAACAGACCGCAATCCACCAGGATCTGCGTTCCATTTTTCCCCGACAGATCGCCGGAAGTATTGATCAGGTGTTTTGATCCGGTCACGGTGCCGGCTGCGCCAAGAAATTGAATGTAGGCCAAAGGTCCTCCGGTTTACTGGTTTGTTGATTCGATTTTGTAAACGTCGTTGCTGGTATCGCTCTCGGGCACGCCGCCGTCATTCAGGATCACCTCGAGCGGCAGCGTAGGAGTTTGAATTCGAACTGAAGCCTTCGATTTCGCTGGGACTATAAGCCGGTCAGATGCTTCGCTGCCTTGCATGTGTAAGGTGACTGGAATCTCGGCGCCCGCCGCACCCAGATTTTCGACCGTGACCGTGACCATGTAGCCGCCGCTCGGCAAGCGGCTCGGGTAAACCGATGCCACCCGAAAATCCGGCAGCCCATGATCGTGATAAACCCAGTCATCGAAAAACCACTGCACGTCGCGATGGGCCTCCGAGTCAATCAACCTCTGCATGTACTTTGAATCGTTGTCATCGGCCGCTTTGTAATGGTGCAAGGCGGTTTCCAGCGCACCTTCGCCAATCATGTCGCGCAGCATCCACCACACGTACATCGATTTTGTCTGAACCCGAAAGGCGTCGACCGAACCGATGAGCGAATCGTCTTCGCCGTTAGGTCGGCCAGAAACTTTCTCCAGGTCCACCAGCGTGGGGCGGTGCGCCTGGAGGTAGTCGATGGCCGCCTGTCGCGATTCCTTTTCTTGAATCAACCGTGCTTGCGCATAACTCGCCAGACCATCGTGTATCCAAAGTCGCGGCGATGGGAACAACGCCGTCGTCAGTTGCTCAGCTGCAGAAAACAGCAGCTTTGTGTCGCTGCCGGTAAGCGGCATAAGCAACAGATTTCCTGTTTTGTAAGTTGCGGCTTGGCTGTCCACCAGGTCCACGAGTTCGGCCTTGCTCTCCGTCCCATCCCTGTGGTCACCGAACCATTTGGAAGTAAGGGGCAACAACTCCTCGACCGCGGCGGCGTAGTTTTCGGCACCGGTCTTGTGTTCCTGCAAATAAAAAATACTGACTGCCGTCCGGTCCAACAGGTCAAAATTCCCGATTATAAAAAGCGGAACCTGCCGCAATAGGTAGTTGCATTGGTTCTGTTCCTGGTACGACGCTCCGGCCTGCGGGTAAGAAATAAGATTTCCAGGACCGTTACACAATAACTTTGTCATGTCCCCTGAGCCGGAACCGGTAAACGTGACCTTCATTTCTGCTTTTGCTTCGCGTTGTTTCCACTTCGCTACCGACTCCGGCACTGCATCACCGTCTGACAAACTCACCGCATCCATCGCAACCGGATACCACTCGACGTAGCCAACTCCACGCACCGCCGTAAATGATCGCGCAATCTCGTCCCAATCCGAATGCTTCGCCGCGTCTGCGGCCATGCCGATGCGGGTGAGCCGTGTCGCGTCCTGCGGAATCACGCCTTCATATCCAATCTCGAGATCGACGGTTTGTTTCGGCGCCACCGCCTGCGGCAGTACTACAATCGCTTCCGACAACGCGCCGGTGTGGTCGATATCCGAGGTGTAAATCTGCGACACGAATTCTACCGGCTTGCCTTCGAACTGAATCGAGCTCCAGTTGAGGCTCGACGAAATCTGTAGCAAGAGGCTTCTCTGCGGAGAACTGGAATCGTTTCGCAGTGAAATCTTGCCACGCACTCCTAACCGCTGCTGCTCCGGTTCCACGCGCACTTTGAGGTCGTATTGGGTAAAAGTGAACGCTTCGCGATCAAGCGCCGCCGCGCATAACGAACTGTAAACTACAAAGACGAAACCCAGAAGTTTCATCCCGACTTCTTCCGCCGCTGCTTTACGATCTCAAACAGCACAACTCCCGCGGCCACCGAAACATTCAATGACGGTACTTGTCCCAACATCGGAATGGAAACCAGGAAATCGCACTTCCGGCTCACCAGATCGTGCAGGCCCTTGCCCTCAGCGCCGAGCACCAGAGCACAATCCATCTTGTAATCGACTTCGTCGTAGCTCTGCTTTCCGCGTTCATCCAGCCCCACGATCCACAACCCTCTACTTTTTAGATCTTCCAGCGTTCGCGCAATATTTGTGACTTTGGCCACGGGAAGATGCGCGCTTGCGCCGGCTGACGACTTCGCAACCGTCCCGGTTATCCCCGCCGCACGCCGTTCTGGAATCACTACACCATCCACCCCCGAAGCATCGGCGGTGCGCAAAATCGCACCCAGGTTGTGCGGGTCTTCGACGCCATCCAGAACAATCACCAGTGAGTGCTCGCCGCGCTTGGCCGCGATCACATCGTCCAGGTCCACATAGGCTTTAGTTGAAGTCACCGCAACCACACCCTGGTGCGCCGCCGTCCTGGCCATGCGATCGAGCTCGGTGCGGGGAAGAAATCGCACCGCGATTCCCGCATTGCGGCAATCCTGAATTATTTTTTGCAGCCGCAGATCGTTTCGTTCCTTGGCGACGCCCACCCACTCGAAGCCCCGGCCGCGCGACTTCAATGCCTCGGCCACGGAATTGATTCCGAAGATGACGTTCATTGAACTTAGTGTAAATGCTGAATTCGGTGACCGCGTTCGCCGCGGGCCGACGCCGCACCCAGGCCTCATGAGCCAGGCCCGGAGGAACCGCAGGCCATCGACTATACTCATGGTGCAGGCAGAAGAAAGTGCCACTCTCGACTTTGATCGTTGATGATGAGCAGCTCGCGCGCGACGAGCTTGCTTATCTATTGAAAAACATCGGCGATGTCGAAGTGGTCGCGCAGGGAAAGAATGGCCTTGAAGCCGTCACCCTGATCCGTGAACACAATCCGGATCTGGTTTTCCTCGACGTGCAGATGCCGGGCCTCGACGGTTTTGGCGTAATCAAAAAACTCCTCGACAAAAAAATCGCCCTGCCCAAGATCGTATTCTCCACCGCATTTGATCAATACGCGGTGCGGGCGTTCGAAGTGAATGCGGTCGATTATCTGCTGAAGCCATTCGACCGCAAGCGGGTTGCGCAATCCGTCGAGCGCGCAAAATCCATGTCCGGAGCAAACGGCCCGTCAGAAAAGCTGGACGCGCTGGTCCGCATGCTGGAATCGCAGAAGCCGCAGACTTCCAAAATTCTTTTAAAAGCTGTCGGCCGGCTTTTCCTGGTCAACCAGAAAGATATCTGCTTCGCTTCCATCGAAGACGGAATTATTACGGTTGTTACCAGCGGCGTGAGTGGAATGGAAGGCCAATCGAACTGCCGCACCCTGGAAGAGTTGCTCGACAGTCTTGATCCCGATTTGTTCTGGCGCGCCCACCGCTCTTACCTGGTGAACATTAACCGCATCAAGGAAGTTGTCCCATGGTTCAAAAGCTCCTATCAATTGCGCATGGACGACAAAAAGCAGACCGAAATCCCGGTGAGCCGCGCGCAGACTAAGAGACTCAGAGAGTTGTTTGGATTGTGAGAAGCAGCTTTTAGCACTTAGCTCTTAGCCTTTAGCTTTCGGCTAGGAATTCGTGGCCCAAAGCAGGGATCATGAATCAAGGGTTTGTGCTAAGAGCTAAGAGCTAATGGCTAAGAGCTAATGGCTAAGAGCTGAAAACAAAAAAGCGGCCGGGGAGGAGCCTCCGGCCGCTCAAGTTGGCTGCAAGCAGCCCTTCACACAGCCATTGCCTCGAGCGCGGTCCGGTTTTTGATCACCAGGGTTGCGCCGTCCAGCCTGATCAAGTCTCTCTTTTTTAATTCACTCAGCAAACGCGTAACGGTTTCTCGGGAAGCGCCTATTCTTTGTGCCATCTCTTCATGGGTAACCGGATTCTGAAGCCGAAACTCACGATTTTCCTTCTGCGCTCCGGTCATCCAGGAGAGCAGCAGTCGCGCCAGTTTTCCCGAAGACGATCGGGCAAGCACCAGTTCATGAATCTCGCGATATGCATACTGAAATTCCCGGCTGACGGCTTGCGCGGAGCGGAGTCCCAGTTCTCCACTCCGCTCCATAAGCCGGAGCAGCCCGTCTCCATCAACGAAGTTGACCAGAGAAGGCTCCAACGTCTCCGCGGTAATCTCGTATGCCTCGCCAGAGATGATCGCGCTTAATCCCATCACTTCGCCGGGTTCGACAATTTTCAGAATCAGAACTTTGCCTTCTCTTGAAGTAGTCGAAAGCTTCACTTTTCCCGCGCAGAGAACAAAAGCTCCGCGAGGCATCTGCCCTTCGATAAACAGAATCGCCCCTCCGGGATATGTGGCCAGGTGGCTGGATGCGCTGAAGGAGTTAAGCAAGTCGCTGGACAGTTGACAGAACCAACTCTCTTTCCTCAGCGGACAGCGCATGCAGTCCTCAACGATCGGCAGCCCGTATGGCGTGATCATGTCGTTCCCTTTCGCCGGCTTTTCAACCTCAGACGGGGCGCTTCCGGCCAGCATTCTTAATCCATTGCGCGTGCGCCGCAAATCTCGTACCAGCAAACGCCCGTCTTCAGTTTCGGCAAGAAGTTCGGCAGCCAACGCCCTCGCTCCACGATTGTTCGAGCGCATGGCCTGCACCAGTTCCCACCCCGATGAGGTTTCTCCGTGCTTATGCCAACGGAGTCCGCAGTAAAAAAGATAGAGAGGGTCGAGTTTGACCAGTGTCCGCGCAGCGCTTGGACGGCGACCCGCCGGCGCGTAAACCGGCAAGAGCGGCGTCGAAATCGACCGGCACGGTTTTTTGACCGCAAACCCCGTGAGGGCGGCAACTGGAACCTGGGTGTGATTGCCGGAGGAAAGCCCCAACGGCTCCCGTAATGGCATTTCGCACTCCCCTAAATCTCGCGAATAATGTAACCAATGCACTCTGGATACCAAAAGCGACTAGCTTCGTAAGTATCCAAAAACAATGGCAGCAGATCGCAGCTTTTATGGCGTCGTAGCGCACTCGGGAATGTGCTTGCCGACCGAATGGCAGAGTAGCCGAACTTGTTCGGCATTCTTCAGCTCTTCTCATCATCGTGCGTACTCTTCGCGGCTGATTCCCAACCTTTGCATTTTGGATTGCAGTGTCGTGCGCTTCATCCCCAGCCGTGCAGCCGCGCCTTGTGAGCCGGATACAATGCCCATCGATTGCCGCAAGACCTGGACGATATATTGCCGCTCCAATTCTTCCAGCGTTCCGTGGGCGCTGGTTACCGGGTACCCCATCCGCACGTCCTCCCCGGTCTGATCTGAAACGTTGACTAATTCGCTGACGGGCACGCGCAAGGCTTGGCCCTCAGTCAGAATCACGGACCGTTCCATAAAGTTCTCCAGCTCTCGAATGTTCCCCGGCCAGTGCCATTGCTCCAGCGCATTCATAAAATCCAGCGGAACGGTCTCGATATTCTTGTTCATTCGGCGCGCGAATTTCTGCACAAAGAAGTTGACCAGCAAGGGGATGTCTCCACGCCGCTCGCGCAGCGGTGGCAATCGAATCGGGAAAACATGCAGCCGATAGTAGAGATCGCTGCGAAACTCGTGCTCGGCTACAGCTTTGGCGATATCTCGATTTGTGGCGGATAAAATGCGCACGTTTACGCGGATAGTCCGCGTCCCTCCTAATCGTTCGAACTCCTGGTCCTGAAGGACTCGCAGTAACTTGGGCTGCAACTCGAGGGGGATCTCGCCGACCTCGTCCAGGAACAGCGTGCCTTTGTCAGCCAATTCAAGCCGTCCCAACTTTTGGCTGACGGCGCCCGTGAATGCGCCCTTCTCATGTCCGAAGAGTTCGCTTTCCAGCAGCCCAGTGGGGATGGCCGCACAATTCAGCTTCACGAAATTAGCGTTCGCACGAGGGCTCAGTTTGTGAAGCGCGCGAGCAATGAGTTCCTTTCCCGTTCCAGTTTCACCGAGGATGATCACGCTGGCTTCGCTCGGCGCCACCGTCTTCACCTGCTCGAGCACGTGTGTGAGCAAGGGGCTCCGTCCCACGATTTGCTCGAAATCAAGCACGTCGCGGATTTCCTGCTCCAGATAAACTTTTTCTTTTGCGAGCCGGTCTTTGAGCGACGCCACCTCTTCATAAGCGCGCGCGTTCTCGATAGCGATCGCGATCTGCAGCGCCACCCGCTTCAGGGTTTGCACGTCCGCTGCAGCAAATGCGTTCTCATCATGGCTGGCGATGTCCAGAGTTCCCAGTGCACCGCCCGGACCCACAATCGGAACGGAGCGGGTTGTTCGAAAGCCCTGGCGCGACATTCGCCTTTCAAATTCTAAGCCGAGGTTTTCAACTTCGGTCGAGGCGAGAAATTCCCCGTGCGCGGGATCAAAGGCTATTTCAGACTGAGGTTCCATATCAGGCGCCGTTACGCCTGGGAGCGCTGGCTGAAGGCCCAGATTGTGCACCCGCACAACCCGAGCACTTTTGTCATACAAGGCCAACTGGGCATATTCAGGATTCACAACCCGGCGCAGGTTACGAGCTATCTCTACCCATAATTTTTTTCTATTGAGATTTGGGGTCAGGCTTCGGCTGATTTCCAGTAACGTTTGAAGGGTACTTCTTTCCCGTTGGACGGATTCATGCGCCAGGGCATTATCAACCGATTGCGCAACGATCGCGGCCACCTGCCTCACTATATCCAGGTCTTTTTCATTAAAGGAATCTTCATGCCTGCTCCCCAGGTACACGACACCAACCAGGCGGCTGGCCGATCGCATCGGAACGACGCACCAGCTCACCAGACCTGCATCCACCGCCTGTTTTACAATGACGAAACGCTGAGAAAACTTTTCCAGCTGCTCGCGTTGAATAACCGCCCCATCCGGCTTCTTCTCGAGGATTGCGTTGGTAACGCTTTCATTAGCCGCCGCCCGCCAACCCCAGGGTGAAAATGCCTCCGGCTGATTCGGTCCCAATGCTTGAGTTTGATAGACGCCCTCTTCATCGTTCCACAAGCTGACTACGGCTGCATCGTGAGGAACTGCCTTCCCCAGGGAGCGCGAAATCGCAGGGAACATCTGCTTGAGATCGAGGCGGGAAGAACTCAGAGCGGCGTTTATCTCCAGCACTGTTTCCAGCCGCTCACGTTCCTTTTGAAGCGTCTTATGTTCCTGAACACTGCGCTCGCACAATTGAATACTGACCTGGGTGAGCGCCCGCAGACGCTCCTCCTCACCCTCGACCGCTTCCTTGGTTATGGCACTCTCCAAGGCAAGAGCTGCAAGCCCAGCCAGGCGCTGCAAAAATCCTGCGGTCGCTTCGTCGTAATGCGTAGGCTCCGCCGCACCGAACCCCAGCGAGCCCAGTCGCCGCCGCCCGGTCGTCATCGGTAAGATAATCAGAGACCGAATCCCCTGCGACTTATAACGCTCAATCGTATCTCCAAAGCCGCGAGAAACCATATTCAGGTCTTCATTCAAGTCTTCGAGGGCCAGCGGTTGTTGCTGGGTCCATACCCAGCCGGAGGGAGATCGGTCAATGGAAACTTCCATTTCGTGATCGGTGACATGCAAGCTCTGATCGAGGATTTGCACCCGCATTACATTTTTATCGGGATCGTGAAGGGCGTAACTGGTGAAACGGAAATCGAAGATAACGTGTAAACGCCGCGAGAGCTCTTGCATGACTTCGGGCAGATTACGCCGCGCTGCCAGATCGGCAGCGTGAAATAGAATTCGGTGCGGGCGAGAAATCTCGTCTTCGCTTAAGTGGCGGTCTAAAGGGCGCTCAGGAACCTGTTGCATCGTACACCTTCTCCCCTCGATGCAAAGGTCGTCTTGTTAGTAGCGGATATTACTACAGAAAACCGCAATACAAGCATTGTTTCGCGCGTTATTTCGAGAAAAAATATGGCACTTTTCGGCTAGAGCACACCGTTGAACATGGCTACTCATGCCGTCTTTGGTTCGCCTACCGGCATTCGTAATTGGGCCCAGACCAGCTGATAACTTTGGTTTAAATAGCATTTTGTGGGTTGCCGTATAATGTGGTATCCCCCATGAAAGCTTACGTATACGTTTCGTTGAAGCGGAGCGTTCTCGATCCCCAGGGCAAGACGATCCAGGGAGCGCTCCAAAAACTGGGTTATCAGGGATTGCAGGACGTTCGTCAGGGCAAGTTTTTCGAGTTGACGCTGGATGGCGGGCTCGATAAAACCCAGGCGGAGAGCGCGATTGGCAAAATCGCCCGCGAAGTCCTGACCAATCCGGTCATCGAAGAGTTTCGGTATTCCATTGAAGAATAAGCAGTTCAGCTTCGCGTTCAGTTCCTCCCCACATAGTTAAGTAGGAGTCGGCGGCATGTGCGGAATTGTCGGTTACGTTGGCAAGAAGCGGGTTGTTCCCGTCATTCTGGATGGCCTGAGACGGCTTGAGTACCGCGGCTACGATTCAGCCGGGATCGCGGTCTGTGGCAACGGCGATGGCCTGCAGATTCGCCGCGCCGAAGGCAAACTCCGCAACCTTGAAGAGGTCATCCGCCTAAAGCCGCTGGACGGCACCTACGGCATTGGCCACACCCGCTGGGCCACCCATGGTCGCCCTACCGAAGAAAACGCTCATCCTCATCGCGATTGCACCGGCCGGGTAGTCGTCGTGCACAACGGCATCATTGAGAACTACGTCTCGCTGAAGAGGAAGCTCGCCGAAGAAGGACATAAATTCACCACCGAAACCGACACCGAAATCATCGCCCACATGATCGAGAAGTACTACGTGAATGCGGGAAACGGTCATCGGCCCTCGCTCGAAGAAGCGGTGCGCAAGACCGTCACTCAGCTGACCGGCGTTTTCGCCTTGGCGGTGATTTCAGTTGATGAGCCCAATAAAATCGTTGCCGCCCGAAACGGACCGCCGGCAGTAATTGGATTAGGAAAAGACGAGTATTTCGTCGCCTCAGATGTCCCCGCGATTCTGTATCACACCCGCGATTTGTTCTTCCTTGCGGATGGCGATCTGGCGGTCATCACTCCCGAAGGAGTACGACTCACTGATTTCAACGGCCAACCTATCGTTCGCCAGGTGCAGCACGTTACCTGGGACCCGATCATGGCGGAAAAAGGCGGATTCAAGCACTTCATGCTCAAAGAAATTTATGAGCAGCCGCGCTCGGTTCGTGACACCACTTTAGGCAGAGTCTCGCAGGAAACTGGCCACGTATTCCTCGACGAAATGGAAATTACTGAAGCCGAGTTCAAAGCAGCGAAGAAGATCAACATCGCCGCATGCGGAACCAGTTGGCACGCCGCGCAGGCTGGCAAGTTCATGATCGAGCGCCTGGCGCGCATTCCGGTAGAAGTAGACTACGCCAGCGAGTGGCGCTATCGCGATCCCATCGTCCCGGGTGACACAATCACTCTTGTCATTTCGCAGTCTGGCGAGACCGCCGACACCATCGCCGCCCAGCGTGAAGCGAAAGCTAAAGGCTCGAAAACGCTCGCCATCTGCAACGTGGTCGGATCGATGATCACGCGCGAAGCTGCAGGCACCATCTACACTCACGCGGGCCCGGAGATCGGAGTCGCGTCAACTAAGGCGTTCACCGCGCAATTGACGGCGTTGTATCTTTTCGCGCTTTACATCGGGCAGGTCCGCGGCACGCTCACCGGCGACCAAGCCAGGGATGCCGTCCAGGAACTGACCCGAATTCCCGGCAAACTTGAGCATCTGCTCACTCACGAAGAAGACTGCGAAGATCTCGCCAAGCAATACGTGCGCTCGCAGGATTTTCTGTTTCTCGGCCGGGGAATTCATTATCCAATTGCGCTCGAAGGCGCTCTTAAGCTGAAAGAGATTTCCTACATCCACGCCGAGGGCTATCCCGCCGGAGAAATGAAGCATGGCCCGAACGCACTGATCGACGAGAATCTTCCGGTTGTAATCATTGCCACCCGCGATCCGAAAGACGCTCTTTCAATGGTGCGTTACGAAAAGACGGCATCGAACCTGAAGGAAGTCAAAGCCCGCTCCGGCCAGGTGATAGCTCTGGCCACCGAAGGCGATGAGGAAATAAAAGAAGCCGCCGACCACGTGATTTACATTCCAGCGGCGCCCGAAGAACTATTGCCGATTCTAGAAATCGTTCCGCTGCAGCTGTTGGCGTACCACATCGCCGTCCGTCGCGGCTGCGATGTCGATCAACCCAGGAATTTGGCGAAGTCGGTGACGGTGGAGTAGGGACTGAGCGCTCAGTATTCCGCCGGCTCTACATCGGTCTTTCGAAAATCGTTGCCTTTGAACAGCAGCGGCTCTCCTTTTTCTATCGCCAAGGCATAGGCAAAACAGTCGCCGAGGTTTAATCCTGCGCGATGGCGCCCCTTGCCCCAGTCACGATAGGCTTCACGCGCAAGTTTAGCCTGCTGGACGCTCACGGGCTCAAGCTGAAGTCCCGCTTCGCGAATGAAATCGTCCAGATGCCGGCTTAGCGCCGGGTTACGGCGGGAATCAAGGACCACAGCCGATTCCACATAACTAACAACCGACATCCGCCGATCCGACGATTCTTCGATAGCGTCAGCAAGCTCTCGAGAATCACTTTCCATACTCAGAATGGCGACGATTGCAGAGCTATCGACGATCATTTTGGGAGGCCCTTCTCGTCATACAGCAGTTCTCCATGATCGGGCAGCGGTTTTCCTTTTAACTGGGCGGCAGAAAGTTTTGCAATCTTCAGGAGTCTCTCGGCCATGCCTTTATTTTTGACCCGATTCAGGCGTTCCCGCACGGCTTCGGTAACGGCTGCGGTCATGCTTTCTCCGGTGAGCTGGGCCAGTTCTTGCGCAAGCCGGTAGGTCTCTTCATTTTTAATATTCAGGCTCATGGTGGAATTCTACCACATTATGGTAGAGTTCTACCAATTTGAGGGTGGAATAGATCAAAGCCCCTATACTCGCTGTCCACACCACAAACACCGCATCCGCCAGCCACCTCGGCGCCGCTCCAATTCGCCGCAGCACAAACGGCAAAAAATTCCAGCAGGTGATGTGTTGATAATCCCATTGGTCATAACCCATCGAATCGGTGTTCAGCCCCCAGGCGTCCATTTTGCCCAGGGCAAATGCGACGATATTTTTAAAACGCAGCCAGATTACCCACTGGGGATGGCCGAAATCATCGCCCTGGTAGATTTCAAGCGGCAACCAGAAGGCTAGCGATGCCAACTGAATGATTAAGCTGGTCACGATGAGCAACAGCCCGAGGATCCACACAGGCCTCGCCAGTTGCCCGCGGAATTTCAAAAGTAAAGGAACTGAGATGAAGGCCGCCATCTCAGCCGCAGTTGAAACATAGCGGTCTCCCCAGGCAAAGTTGCCGCTCCATTCGTAGTAGCGCGCGTAAAGGCAGATATAGCCGAAGACCAGCAACAGCGTCGAAATCGCATATGCCTTTACCCTGGCGCTGCAATGCCGCCACAGAATCACGGCCAACAAAATCGTGAGCACAATTAATGGATCAAATAGGAAGATTGATTTCTCCCGCGAAATCAGCGGCCCGAGAAATCCGGCGTGAAAAGCAGTCGTCCAGGGATAGTTCGCCGGCAAACTGGGGTCCTGCAAACGCCGTTCAATCGTGAAGTAATGGACATACGTGGTCGTCCAGTTTCCGAAACGGTAGAACTGATAGAGACGATCAAGAAACAGAAAAACAAAATAGATTGGGACCGCCGTTTTTGCGTATACAAGCCCGCGCGGCCAAAATGCATGCACCACAGTAGTCGAGCTTCGCTCGACCGAACGGGCGGGGGCGCTCGTCCCCACATGTACTTTGCCGGACTCCAGGTTCTCAAACCAAAGAACCAGCAGCAGAAAAACGGCTGCCGTTATTAAATCCAACCCGGTAGTCAGCCGCGTCAACAGATTCAGTCCAAGAGCGCCTGATCCAATCAATAAGGCTTTCCGGCTTCCAGATCGCAACCATTCATACTGGTAACAAAATCCGGTCATCGTCAGCAGACAGATGTAGTTGTTCTCCATCATGTTCTGCGTGTAGTGCAGGTGAGTGGTGCAGAAAAGCAGCGCCAGAACGCCTGCTACCGCCTGCGCTGCGTCGAACCCAAGCAGAAGAAGAAATCGAAAGCACACCAGCGCCGTCAGAACACTGAGCAGCACGTTGACTGAACAGGTGACGAAGATATTTCGCACGGTGGGGTCGGTGTCGGCGCCGTAGTCGGCAAAGATGTGAAGCTTCGCGATTCCGGTGCCTACAATGTCGAAGGGCAACATCAGCAGTGGCTGGCCAATGCCGTACCAGTCGTAAAGCTTGCCCCCACGCCCATGCACGCCAAATTCTGGATATTCACTGGGAAAAACCGCAGGCTGACTGGTCCAGAAAGAATGCGCGGTTTGTAGCCGGTGCATGGTGTCAGCCGAGCCCAACTCCCCCGATTGCACCACGATTGCCAGCAAGCCAGCCATCAGGCAAAGCAATAGCCGCGGATCGCCGGCGCGAGATCCAGTTCGCATTTCTTAGCCATCATATATGTACTGGGGAACGCCTTCGGTGCTTTGCACTTGCTCCAGAGTTTTCCGCTTGCGCTCACAAGCTCGGCTGCGTGAAGATGGCTGAAAGATCGAATTGCTGGTTTAATGCCCGCCTCAATCAAATCCCGTACAGGAAAAGAGCTTTCTCCCTCTGCCCTTAAACTGCGATTGCTTAAGCGCCTGCACTGCACGCTGAAGTTCGAAAAACGGGCCTGGGGTTCCGGGGCGAAGCTGGTAGCGGGAGTTGACGAAGTGGGACGGGGTTCGCTCTTCGGACCGGTGGTGGCTGCAGCGGTGGTTCTGGATCCTTGTTACCGAATTCGCGGCCTGCGCGATTCGAAACTCTTGCTCGCCGATCGCCGCGAGGTGCTCGCCGAACGCATTCGCGAACACGCTGTGGCCTGGGCGGTGGCGTCGGTGGACGTTGCCCGCATCGATCAGATCAATATTTATCACGCCTCGCGCGCGGCTATGCATGAGGCGGTGGCTCTGCTCCGCCCTGGAGCCGATTATCTGCTGATCGACGCCATGCGGCTTGACTTCGAAGTGCCGCAACAAAAGATCATTCATGGCGACGCATTGTCAGCTTCGATTGCGGCCGCATCGATTATCGCCAAAGTCCATCGCGACCAGATGATCAGCCAGTGGGACCCAGTCTTCCCGGTTTATGGCCTGGCTTCGAACAAGGGCTACAGCACGCCTAAACATCTCGCGGCATTGCGCGAGCATGGGCCGTCACCTTTGCACCGGCAATCATTCGCGCCGGTGTGGAATGCGCCCGTACCGCAGGAGGTGCTGGAATTCATGCTGCAAGAGGACGCCGTTCCCGCCGAGCAAACCGCTTAATCTTCTTCGCGTGATCCCCTACGCACCCGCGGCAGCCGCATGTTCCTGATGCGACATGGCCAATTTTTCGCTGATGTGTTTCGCCAGGCCTTCAATCTTTTGCAGCCGGGTTCGCGCCATGTCGCTAAGTGCCGCATCCTCTAAGGCCACTCCGCAGGAAAGCAACAGCACAGTGACATCATCTTTCAGTTCATCGCGCAGCGCTTGGCGCGCGCTATGGCGCGCCAGCACGGTTTCGAGCCCGCGCCGCGATAAAGCGGCGCGCAGCTCCCGCAAAATTCTCTCGACCCCGCTGATTCCGAAGTTAACGAATACCGGCACCGCCATTCCCAGATGATCAAACACAACGCTGGTGGGCTCCGGCTCAGCTTCGGTGATCCACTGGTCGACCACTACCGCGGAGAATTCGCCTGTCCGCAATTGCTCTACACCTTCGTGCAAACTGGAAGCGACCTGCACCTGCTCCTGCATCGCATGTTCGATAGCGCGCGCGCATTCCTTAGCTTTGCCAGAGTTCCAAATGATTAGAATCATGCCGATTCTTCTCGCAACTCTAACGCCAAACGCGCCCGCCTGAAAATAAAGCACTAAGCTCTTCCGCGCCCTCGGCTGAGTGGCCGTTTCGGGAAAACAGTCCCGTTTTGCTCACATATCCGCGCCGTATTCCTTCAGCTTGCGGTAAAGCGTCGTCTTGCCGATCCCCAGCATGCGCGCCGCCATAAGTTTGTCGCCGTTCAATTGCGCGATCGCGCTCAATATCGTTTGCTTTTCCAGATCGACCAAGGGGACGATCGTGCTCTCCGGCGCTTCTGCCACCAGCCGCGCCGGCGCGCCGGTGATCGCGCTTGGCAAATCCACCACGTGAATAATCGCCCCGGAGGTAATTGCGCAGCATCGCTCCAGGCAGTTTTCCAACTCACGCACGTTGCCCGGCCAATCGTAGGCCAACAGCGCCCGCATGGCGTCGTCGCTCAGTTCGAGCATCCGCCCCGAGTTCTGCGAGAGCCGTTCGAGTATGTGTCCCGCCAGCAGCGGAATGTCCTGACGCCGCTCGCGCAGCGGGGGAATTCGCAACGAAAGCACATTCAAACGAAAGTAGAGATCACGCCGGAACGATCCGTGCGCCACCGCATGTTCCAGATCACGATTGGTCGCCGCCAGTATTCGTATGTTGATCGGCGCCGTCCTGGTGCTTCCCACCGGTCGAATCTCCTTTTCCTGCAGCGCCCGCAACATCTTCGCCTGCAGGTCAACCGGCAGCTCGCCCACTTCGTCCAAAAAAACTGTCCCTCCCTCGGCGATCGCCAGCAGCCCTGCCTTCGATTGCATCGCGCCGGTGAATGCACCTTTGACATAACCGAACAGTTCGCTCTCGATCAACGTCGGCACCAGCGAGCCGCAGTCCACCGGTATAAACGGCTTATCCCGGTAAGGACCCGAATAATGGATCGCCCGCGCCACCATTTCCTTTCCTGTCCCGCTCTCCCCCAGGATCAACACCGGGTGGGCACTGTGCGCGGCTTTGGCGATGATACGGTAGAGCTTATCCATCTCGGGAGCGCGCCCGATAATGCTCCCGAAGCCCTGCTTTGACTTGATCTTTTCGCGAAGGATGCGGTTTTCGGTCTTCAGCTTCAGATGAGCGGCCACGCGCTCCAGTAATAGCTTCAGCTCGTCCAGGCTGAAAGGCTTGGTCACAAAGTCGTATGCACCTGCCTTCATCGCCTGCACTGCCGACTCCACGGTTCCGTGCCCGGTGATCACGATTACCTCGATGTCCGGCCTTCGGCTCTTGATCTGGCGCAGGATTTCGAGACCTCCCGCGCCCGGCAGCTTCATGTCCAGCAGGACCACGTCGATATTTTGCGATTCCAGCAGGCGCATCGCCTGGTCGGCCGAGTCCGATGCCGCAGCCCGGTAGCCGAGCACAAGAGCAGCCTCTCGCGCCGCTTCTCTCACCGCGCGCTCGTCGTCAACGATAAGAAGGTTCAGAAGCGCCGGATTTTCCGATGTTCGCGAGATCGGCGATGCGAATGAAGTGGGTGCGATGGCCGCGGTCATAAGATTCCTCAATTCTGCAAGCGATTTCCCTGAGTGGACCGGAGGCGGTTCAAACCAGGAACCGGCTTACTTGTTTGGGAATTGTAGGAATTTATGCTTTCCCTGTTTAGGACGGTTGGACAGTTCGATTGTGACAACCGACCGTCCCCTGACACGCAGTCTGTGCAAAGCCCTCTCAACTAGCTGGTCGGCAATCCAAAACTATTTCATCGCCGCCGAAAGCATGTGCAAGATTTCGCTCGGTTCCGGCCGAGTGGTGTAGTCGGGATTTGCACTTGCGTACTGGATCGTCGAATTCTGATCCACTACGTAGACCGCGGGAATCGGCAGCTCCCAACTGTTGTCGCCGTTGGCAAAAGGCAGATTCACAAATGCCCGTTGATAGATTTCCTGCTGATATTCCGGTACCCGGTAAACCAAACCGAACCGCCGGGCGACACCGTTTCCAGTGTCGCTGAGCAAGGGAAAGCGCAAGCGGTGCTGGTCAGCCATGAGGTAAGCCTGACGCATGGTCTGTGGCGAAATCGCCACAAGTTCCGCTCCTGAACTCTGAATTTGCGAGTAGTTGGCGTTCATTATTTCCAACTGGGCCACGCAAAATGGGCACCATCGGCCCCTGAAGAAGCAGACCACCAACCTTCCCCTGCGCAGCATATCTGCCGACCGAACCACAGTTCCATTTTGATCGGAGAGCTCAAAAATGGGCATTTTGTCGCCGGGCTGCAACACTCGATCCGCAATTCCGGAGTTCCTCACCTCGGCAATGGCGCGCAGGTGAGCCGCTTGCACCTCTGCCGGAACGTACTTTGCGATAAGTTCTTTGCGATCAGCAAAGACTTCCGCCAGAGATCGACGCTCAGCAACTTCCTTGGCTTCTTCGAGCGAACGCCATTTCATAAGCTTACGTTTTCCACAATTGTCTCCCGCAAACAGGCGCATTGCGCCAACTTCCCACATTCGGAAGGTTTTGCGGGTTTCATCCTGCATCTAAAGCGACGTCGACAAAATACAAAAATGAGGCAAATGAATGTCCCAGAAGACTCGAGTGTTGTTCCTCGATGACGAAGAAAGCATCCGGGCGACCATGCCGCTTATGCTCGAGGCGCATGGCTTTGAGGTGATCTCCAGCGGAACCGTTCCGGACGCCCTGCGCCTTATCTCCCACGAAAAGTTCGATGTGCTGATCGCCGATCTCAACGTCGGAAACGCGGGTGATGGATTCACCGTGGTCAGCGCCATGCGTCGGACGCAACCCGACGCGGTAAATTTTATTCTCACAGGCTATCCCGCCTTCGAAACCGCGCTTGAGGCCATCCGTCAACAGGTGGATGACTACTTCATCAAACCAACCGAGATTGAGCCGCTGGTTCGAACTATACAGGCAAAGCTTACCCAAAGAACGCCGACTCGGGGAATTCAGCCTCGGCGCTTGCCTGACATCATGGAAGAGCACTTGCAATGGATCGTCAAACATTGGTTGACGGCGGTGAAAAAAGACGGTGAGATCGGCGCTATCCCGCTCCCGGACGCTGACCGTCAGGACCACGTACCTCGGCTATTGCTGGAGGCGATAGAGAGGGCCCGGGGCAGGCAGCACAGCCCTTCCGATACAGACGCCGCGCGTGGTCACGGGCGCATGCGCCGGCAGCAACACTACACCATCCCGCTGGTAGTGCGCGAAGCTAAGCTGTTACTTAGATCTCTAGCCGAATGCGTGCAGCAGAATCTGCTGGCTATACAAGTCAGCTACCTGATACCCGAGATGGTCAAGGTTTGGGAAACCATTGAAACCCAGCTTGAGATTTCCATAAAGTCGTATCTTGAAGCCGAGAATTCGGAGGAAGATACGGCAACCGGGTCTCGTCTTTCGCGGGGATCGAAGCGAACCTGAAGTCCGGCCGCCGGAATTCAGTTTGACGGCTTCTTGTCCAGATACTTATCCAAAGAAATTTCGAAGTACATCAAATCCTCTCCCGCGGAATTGCGCACTCCAGTCAGATAAAACTTCGCACCACCGAGAGGGTTGGAAATGTCAGAAACATCGAAAAAGAGAAATCCTACCTGTGAGCCGCGAGGCTCTACCGCCTTCGCCCGGAAGAGCGCGCTCTGAATTTCATTCCATTCTTTGGAGTTCACTCCACCCTTCACTTTCTTGGTGGGGAAAGGAACCGGATATCGAGTGCCGGAAGCATTGGGATGAGAAATTCGCCTGAGAATGTCGTCGTCGGTATCGGGACTGAGCTTGGTTCGGTCTGACGTAACCAGTTCCGCCTTCATGTCGGCCAGTTCAATGGGCTGGTCAGAGTCGTTCGTCACAATCAGCAGGATCGGAAGCAGCTCATGCTCCCGATATTTCACTCTAAAGATGTTCTCCTTGGCAGCGGTGTCGTAAGGATCGACCGCGACGGTCACATTTTCCGCCGCATGATGGTCATGCGCAGGGAAGCTGAAGGCAGGCTGCACCTTAGGCAAGGAGAACTCTTTGGCCGCAAGGCACAACAGCGGCATGGCCACGGCCACTGCTGCGGCCCCCCAAATTCGCATTTGATGAAACCGCCTCATTTAGGCATTATAGGATGCATGGGCGGGTTCTTTTTGGTGCCTCATTTTTCCTTCCAGTTAATCAAATCCGCCGCACATGGATCGGGACGGCGGGTTACAATAATTGAAAGCTAGCTTACCCCTTTTTCTGGATGTTTCATGTCACGAGTCGTGTTTCGCCTTATTCTCGCCGTCGCCATTTTAGCCCCCGGGCTTGTTTCCGCCGATACCGTGGTGGAAGAGATCATCGCCCGCGTCAACAACCAGATCGTCACCCGCACCGATTATGAGCGTGAGCAACAACAGCTTAAGGACGAAGCCCAACAGCAGGATCCTAATAATGCCGCAAAAGTGGTTTCCGACAGCCAGAAGGACGTGCTTCGCGGCCTGATTGACCGTGAACTGCTTCTCGAAAAAGGCAAAGACCTCGACATCTCCGCCGACACCGAGCTGATCAAGCGCCTGGATGAAATGCGTAAGCAGATGAAACTCGACACCATGGAAGACCTGGAAAAGGCCGCCACCGCGCAAGGCGTTTCGTTTGAAGATTTCAAGCAGAACATGCGCACAGAAATCATCACTCAGCAGGTGATTCAGCGCGAAGTGGGCTCGCGAATCAACATAAGCAAAGATGAAGAGCATACATTCTACGAGCAGCACAAATCTGAACTGGCGCGCCCCGAACAGGTAAAACTCAGCGAGATTCTCGTTTCCACCGAACAGGATGGTAATGACGAGGCTAAGATCGCGGCCGCGCAAGCCAAAGCCGATGCCATCCTGAAACAAATCAAAGCCGGCGCGAATTTTGAAGATGTTGCCAAAAAAGAATCGCAAGGGCCGTCCGCGGCGCAGGGTGGCGATCTCGGCTTGTTCGAGCGCGGAAAACTGGCCAAGCAACTCGAAGACCTTACATTCGGCATGAAAAAAGATGCGGTTTCCGACGTGATCCGCACCAAGCAGGGATTCGTCATTCTGAAAGTCACCGAACATCAGAGCGCCGGCGTTCCGGCGTTTGAAGAAATTGAGCCGCGAATTCAGGAAGCCGTATATATGCAGCGGCTTCAGCCGGCGCTGCGCCTGTATTTGAAAAAACTCCGCGAAGAGGCCTTCATAGACATACGCCCAGGTTATGTCGATACCGGCGCCAGTCCTAATGAAAGCAAGCCCATTGTGACTACGGCGGCAAAAGAATCCAGCGCCAAAGAGCTTAAAAAGAGAAAGAAACTGGGCGTGTTTTAGGTTAAGCTTCTCGGCAACGGAATTCATGCCAGGACCAGCGCCCGGCTTGGCCTATTCAGTTATGAAAGACTTCTTCCTCTCCGATTGCGTCCGCTTCGAGAACAAAATTATCGTATCCAGCTTTGTTGTCACGACCAAGCAGGTCAAGCCAAAAAAATCGGGTGAGCCTTACCTGGCGCTCACCCTCGCCGATCGCTGCGGCCAGATTGATGCCAAGATGTGGGACAACGTCGAAGATGCCATCGACGCCTTCGAGCAGGAAGACTTCCTCAAGATCAAGGGTCTGCTGAACAGATACAAGAACCGCTTTCAGCTCACCATCCACAAGCTTCGGAAACTAGGCGATTCGGAAGTCGACTTTGCCGACTATCTGCCCAAGACCACTAAGGATGTGGATGAGCTCTGGCATTCGCTCGAAGAATTCGTCAACTCCATTCGCGATCCCTACCTGAAAACGCTGATTCATGCTTTCATGTCCGACCCCGTCATCGCCGCCGCCTATCGCAATGCGCCCGCGGCCAAGACCCTTCACCACGCTTACATCGGCGGCCTTCTTGATCACGTGGTCTCGTTGTTTCGTTCCTGCGATCTGCTGTGCCGCAATTATCCTCAAGTCAACCGCGACCTGCTGCTGGCTGGCGCGTTCCTTCATGACATTGGCAAGATCCACGAACTCAGCTATTCACGCTCTTTTTCTTACACCAGCCGCGGCCAGCTGCTCGGTCACATGATCATCGAACTCGAAATGCTGCAGGCCAAAATTGCGCAGATTCCCAACTTCCCGGATGAGTACAAGACCCTGCTCGAGCACCTGATCATCAGCCATCACGGCGAGTATGAATTTGGATCGCCCAAACTTCCCATGTTCCCCGAAGCCCTCATGCTGCACTACCTCGATGACCTTGATTCAAAAATGGAGAGCATGCGCGCCCATTTCGAACGGGAAGCAGAGAACGATTCCAGTTGGACAACCTACAACCCTTCGCTTGGCCGCACTCTTTTGAATACCGCTAAATTCCTGCAAAAAGACGAACCCGTTGCCGCCGCGGCAGCCGCATCTGCTGCCGAGAGCCCCGCTAACGTCACCAATACGGGCAACGGAAACAGCTCTCAAACAATCGAACCTGCGTTGCCGGTCATCGACGACCTGGTTTGATCGAGCGAGTCGCGCGATCTGTACTTTTGTGAGTTGCTGCTTCAGTTCTGATTCTGGTAATCATCGTTAACACCGGAGGTGTTATGAGAGTGCGTTTCGGAACGTGGATTTTGGGCCTGACCCTGCTGTTCGCAATCGGTTGCACCAAGCCGCCCCAGAGTAATAATCCTCAAAACTCCGGCAATTCGCAGGCAAACAACAGCATGCCTGCACCGGAAAACTCTCCGCCACCCCAGCCCGTCACTCTTACCGTTCCCGCCGGCAAAGTAATCACCATCCAACTGGCGGATGAAGTGGGCTCAAAAATCAGCCAGCCGGGGCAGACATTCGGCGGCAGGCTGGCAAGGCCCGTCGAAGTGGACGGCCAGGAAGCCATCCCTTCAGGCGCGCGAGTTCGCGGGGAAGTTGTCGATGCAAAGTCCATGGGACATTTCGCCGGCGGCTCGCTTCTCGAATTGAAATTGGATTCCATCACCGTCAACGGACAACAACTTCCAGTTAACACCGCCGTCCTGACGCAGACCACCAAGGGCAAAGGCAAGCGCACTGGATTGTTGGTTGGTGGCGGCGCAGGTGTGGGCGCAGCCATTGGGGCGATTGCCGGCGGAGGCAAAGGCGCGGCTATCGGCGCACTGGCCGGCGGAGGCGCAGGCACGGCGGGGTCGGCTTACACCGGCAATAAGGAAATCGTTCTTCCCGCAGAATCAGCCGTAGCTTTCACCTTGAAGTCGCCCTTAACAATCAGCAGGTAAATCTGAACTTACATTTCGGCCAGCCATTGGGGTCAAAGTGGCTGGCCAGCGATGGCTCACCGCTTGGCTCTCGACTTCAGCCGTTTCCGAATTATCACTTTCGATTGCTATGGCACTCTCATTGATTGGGAGGCCGGCATCCTGAATGCGATCCGCCCTATCCTATCGGCTCACGGTGCGCATCGCAGTGATCCTGAAATTCTGCGCATGTACGGAGACATTGAAGCCGATGCAGAGTCCGGCGAATATCAACCCTACAGAGAAATCCTGCAAGCCGTGGTGCGCGGCTTCGGCGCCCGTCTGGGATTTGCCCCTTCAGTAAAGGAACAGCAATCCCTGCCAAATTCTCTCGCAAGCTGGAAATCATTTCCCGACACCATACCCGCGCTTCGCCAATTGAAACGAGAATTCAAGCTCGGCATCCTGTCTAATATCGATGAGGATCTTTTTGCAGTCACCGCCCCGCAACTCGCGGTCAAGTTCGATTATGTGATCACCGCCTCACAGGCCCGCGCCTATAAACCCTCACTTGAAATATTTCGCTTGGCGCAAAAGAGGATGGTCTTGTCTGCGGGGCAGTGGCTACACGCCGGACAAAGCGTCTACCACGACGTCATTCCAGCCCAGTCGCTGGGGATCTCAACCGCGTGGGTGAATCGACCATCGTCGTGTCCGAATGCCGGCGCGGCAAAGCCAGCCCACGCCAAAGCCGGACATTGAAGCCCCTAGCCTGCAAGCCCTCGCTGACCTGGTAAATAAATAATGGACACGACTACGCCGCTGCGATTCCGTGACTGCGGCTGTCGCGTTCAGACAATTGCTTGAGCACCACCGGGACCGAAAACAAGATCGCCGTGAAAAGCAGGTCTCCCTCCAGCGTTCCGCGGATGAATGGTATGGCCATCGCGTAGCAAGTCATCAACCCGGACAAAGTTTTGGGGTACATGTCATATGCGGCCCAGACGGCAAAATTGCTGAGCAGATAAAAAGAGACCGAAGTGGCTGCGGCCGAGCCCATGATCCACAAGGGCTTGATGTGGCCGCGCAGCCCCATTCCGAGCCCAAGCGCCGCTGCGTACCATGCCCACGTCACCACCAGGTCCCAGGTGAAGGGATAGTGATATACGAACCGGTTCAGCAGCAGGTCCGAGGCTGCCAGCAAGACCACCGGAAACCAGAGCTCGCGCCGCGATCTATACGCTCCAAAAAACAGCAGCGACGCCGCCACCGGAGTAAAGTGCCACGGATGCGGCATAAAGCGAACGGCAGCAGCGATAACGACAAAAAGATAAGCCAACATGAATCACCTCAGCACTATTGATTCTGGAGTCTTGGAGCCAGAACGTCAAGTTTGGAAATCGTAGAGACGTTGCTTGCAACGTCTGAGACGTAGACACGTTGCTTGCAACGTCTAAGACGTAGACACGTCGCTTGCAACATCTAAGACGTAGACACGTTGCTTGCAACGTCTAAGACGTAAGCTACGTCTTTACACCTAAACCACTTGGCACAGCCGCCCTCGGCTGTCCGGCAAAGCAAAGCTCCAACCGCTTCAATCAATTGGTGGCACTTGCGCCCGCCGTCCAAATTTTTCCCCAACGACATGCAAGCGATTATCCAACTCAACCGTTGCCGATAACGTGTTTCCACCCCGCAGCGGAGGATAATCGTACCGCAAATCACTGAAGCGCACCATCCAGCCATCCACCGTAGAAGTTTGCGTCACCAGCGGATACTGCGCCCAGCTCAAATACACTCGTCCCAAATAAGATCGCTTTGCGGCGAGAGTGACCGCTGTCTCCTGCGGTTTCGAAACAAACTCGAGGTCGCCGCGATTCACCTCCCCGCTGCGCGAGTCCAAGTCCGAACTCGCAAAAAAATTTCTTGTTTCCGCCACTCCATACCAGCGAAATAAATTCCAATAATAGGGGTACGCCGAAACTCGCACCGGCGCTGCAGCATTGAATCGCTGTCGTTCTAATGCATGCACCGCATTGCGATGTTCATGGTCCCGCGCCGCATAAAGTCCGGCCACGCACATCAGCGCCACGACCGCAAAACTTCGCCCACGAGGCGCGGATTCATGGCGAGAAAAAATCGCCGGCAGAACCAGACCCGCGACCAGGATCACGTACAGCGCCGGTTCGACGATGAAAACGATGTCCCACGAATACCACTTCTCCCAGAAAGGCCAGAACGGGCGAACGCCGTAGTTGTTGGTGAAGTCGAGCAGAATGTGGCTGAGCCCAGCGATGTAAGCAAACAGAAACAGCAGCTTCCATCGCGGCGGCAAATCGGGAATGTTCGTCCTGCGTCCGCGCAAACGCCAAATCAGATACATGAAACCCGTCACCACCGCGGAAACGATTAGCAGGCCGAGAAACGAGTGCGTAAAGCCGCGATGGTGCGCGAAACTGTACACCGGGCCTTTAAATCCCCAGAAAACGTCAAGATCAGGAGCCTCAGCCGCCAGCGTCATGGTCGCCGTGGCCAGCGCCGTTTTGCGATTGAATCCGGCCCGGGCGAGCACCGCCCCGGTCAGAAAATGGGTGATCGGTTCCAAGTGAAGTTTGTAACACAGCGCAAGCCAGGGAGGGCTGCGCCACTTTGCACAACGTCAGTACATCGGATGGTCTTTTGGAACCAGCACGGTCAGCGAATCCGCCACCATCGAAAGCGTAATCGGCAGCCGTCCTAGCAGCTCGCCGTCGGCTTCGACGTATATCTCCTCGTCCTTGCCGCCGTGCACCTGGCGGCAGGTGATCTGGTCAGCATGGGCCAGTTCAATGCCGGGCACTCCATTGGATAATCCCAGCATGCCGCGAAAAACATATGCCAGATAAAGCGCGCGATTGCCGGTGCGGCACAACACCAGTCGCATGTCATTTCGCGCCAGGGAAGCGCCAGGGGCCAATTCCCGAAGTACCCCGCCAAAATGATTGATGCGCACCGCCAGCATTTCTGAGAGGCGTGCCTCGCTCCGCTTTCCGCCGCCATTCTGCGAAAACTCCGCCTGGAAATAACGCATGCGATGGGTCAACCACAGGTGTGTCGCCTTGGTGTAGTACGCCAGCATCCCCATGCGATCTTTGATCATGCGGTTGAGCTTGTAAAACAGATGCGCGTCGACGCCGACGCCGGCAGCTACTGTGAAATATCGCGAGCTGGGAATATTGTTGAAGTCGCGGAATTCGATTTTGCCTACTGCGATCCGCTTCGGGATCGCAGTGAGCAAAGCACGGGCCGCAGCCTCGGCCGAAATTGGCAGCCGCAAATCGTGCGCCAATGCATTCGCCGTACCCAGCGGGATAATTCCCAGCGCCGCGTCTTTTCCTGCCAGCCCTTGCAGCACATCGTGGACTGTGCCGTCGCCGCCGCATGCGACGATGGTGTCGAAGCCTTCGCGAATCGACATGCGCACCTGGGCGGCGGCATCGGAAGCCGCGCGAGTCGGCGCAACTTCCACTTCGATCCCAGCTGCACGCAGAATCGCCGCAGCACTTTCCACGTCTTTGAGGCGGTGCTTTTTTCGCCGGCCGGAATGCGGGTTATAAAAGAGTGCGGCTTTGTGCATGAAGGGGAGACGCTGTCGCGGCAGGCAGTTGAGCCGGTCACCCGCAATTCTACTTCGATAATTGTGAGTTTACCTGCGGGTTGTTAACAGGCAATGAATTCTGCGGGAAGGGTTCCCGCAGACGCAACATGCGCAGGATCCAATAGCCTGCGGCGGCAGCAGCCAGATGCTTGAGCGTATGGCCACTGACCGCGTGGCCAAGCGAGTAAATCTGCCGGTCGGCAGTTTCGAATATTTTCGCCAAAAAATAGAAACCGAAGACAACCGCAAAGTCCCGGCTCCGGGTATAACGCGGCGGCAACAGGAGCGCAAGCAACAGGGCGATTGCGGAGTAGGCCTGCACGGCTGCGTAAATTCGCAGATCGCCGTGACCGTGGAGTTCCGTCCAATACCACTGCACCACACTCGCCGCGCCGAATGCGATCAACCACGGCAGAAGCTGCAATCCCGCGCGAACGCTGATGCGTTCGACGATCAGCGCCGCCACCATCGAACCGAAGACGATGGTCATTGGCAGGCGGTCCCAAACTAAATGGGCGTTATTCGGAACAAGGTGGTAGAAGCCGGAGCCGAACGCCGTCAGTAACAATCCGATAAAGACTCCGTAATACGGCCAGCGCTCACGCGGATCGAGAAATATGCGCGAAGCATTGCGCTGAATGAAGACGATCCCAAAGATCCCGACGACCGCAAATGCCACATTCGAGATCACGTTGCCGAAATTCGGAATACCGAGCCAGCCGCGCTGATCGGCAAACTACTGGTGATAGGAGGCGGGCTGCGGAATCGGGGGCAGGCGCGCCGTAAGCAGCGCGATGCCTGCCGCAACCCCCAGCATGAGCGCAATTCCGTTCTTACGAGAGAGCAGGCGGCCTCCGTTTTAGACTACTCGGCAACTGAAGCTGCTGGCCTTGAAGGATCATATTTAACCTGCACAGATGTGCCGGTTTTTGAGTTGATAAAGTCATAAGCCAACTGCTCGTCCGAGAATTGCCGAAGACAGCTTCCGCCGTAATACGAACCGTCAACCCGATACGAGTAGTTCAGGGTACAGACAACTGCCTCTGACCGCTCGGCCCGAAGCACCGAGACTGTCCCGTTCTCAATAGTTCCCAGGGTGGTCGGCCAATTCGTGGACAGCATTCGCTTAAACCATTGCGGACGAAGCCTAAGCCACGCCGCCAGCCAAAATGCCACAGTCATGGCGATCGCGATTGCGATCTTAATCGCCTGGTCTGATAGCCAATGCATTTCGCAAAATATTACCTCAGTCCGAGTCCTTGAAAAAGCCCGCAGCCACAGCGTGCATCAGGGAATACTGTTTTTGCGAGATTAGAGCTTGGCCTCCGAAAACTACGGCGGCGTATGCGGCCGCCCCGCGGCCGCGCATGAACTCTTGCCCTTGATCGCAGTGGATGCAACTCCCGCGCTGGACGGGGCGATGTGATTAAATCTATCGTTCATGGGAGTTACGCTTCCATCTTTCGCAAAGATCAATCTCGGCCTGTGCATCGGCCCTTTGCGGTCGGATGGCTTCCATGAGCTACGCACGGTTTACCAGACGATTGCATTGCATGACGTTGTGAGCGTGTCGGTCGTGCGGGGATCGGGAATTGAGATTCGCTGCAAAGATCCGCGCGTTCCAACCGATTCGAGCAATACCTGCTATAAAGTCGCCGAACACGCCGTGCGGGCGCTGAAAGCCCGAGGCCGGGTCGTCATCGAAATCGAGAAGCGCCTGCCGGTGCAGGGTGGATTGGGCGGAGCTTCCGGAAACGCCGTCGCTACACTTCTTGCGCTCGAGCGTGCGCTGAGAAAAAAACTGCCGGCGGCTGAGCGACTGCGGATCGCCGCCGAAGTTGGTTCCGACGTTCCGCTGTTTCTGATTGGCGGAACCGTGCTCGGAGTCGGACGCGGGGAAGAAGTGTATCCTCTGCAGGATTTGCCAGCGATACCGTGCGTCGTCGCGCTGCCGGATGTTGCGATCTCCACGCCGAAAGCCTTCGCTGATTGGGACAGGTTGTGTGGCGCGGGCGCCCGCGCCCGCGAAAACTCGGCTTTAGCCCCTGAATTTGCCGAGCGAAGCTCGGCCCGGACGGGCGAGGGCGCCCGTCCCCACATGGCTGGTGCTTCTCACACGGCCGGTGCTTCCCATATGGCCGCTGCAAAATTGACGGCTCCTGCTCACTCCGATAGAATGTTGAAGTTCAGCCGTGAGATTTCTGCGTGGCTGAGTGCGGCGCCGAGTACCGGTGGCCGCAGATCCGGTGTCTCCGCCAGAGGTGGAGGCCGGGCCGAGAGCCCACTGCTCGACCTTGTCCGAACCGGGATTGAAAACGACTTCGAAAGAGTCGTCTTTCCCAAGTATCCCGAATTGCTTGAGGTCAAGCGTGTGCTCGAAAAAGCTGGTGCGCGGTATGCCTCGCTCTCCGGTTCGGGTTCGGCTATCTACGGCTTGTTTGATTCAAAGCAGAAAGCGGCAGTTGCAGCAAAAGCGCTTGCCCAGGCAGGCACACCGGCCGTAGTCACGAACACCTTGACGCGGCGGCAATATTGGAAGAAGCTGTGAGCGCCGAGCTATCAGCCGCGAGTAAGCGAGCAGAGATTGCTCAAAGCTTATTGCTCGAAGCTGGCAGCTCGAAGTCAGCAGCTCACTGGGCCGTCGACTAATGGTAGGTCAAGTGCCTTTGGAGCACTTTGTCTAGGTTCGAATCCTAGCGGCCCAGCCAGAAAACCGTCGTTGGCCGTCGGTCATTGGTCGTCGGCCAAAAGCGTGGGCTGCCGGGTTTGGCCAACGACGCACGACCAGCGACGAACGACGAATTTGAAGGCCGACGACTTCTATGGCTACTCTCGCTACCGCGACCGAAAAGAAGATGAGCCCAGACGAGAAGCATGATCGCAAGCCGCATCGCGTTCGTATCGACGATAAGTTTAAAGTCTTCTGCGGTACGGCTAACCAGCCGCTGGCGGACGAGGTCTGTGCTTTTCTCGGCATGACGCGCGGCCAGGCGTTTCTGAGAAGATTCGCCGACGGAGAAGCCTACGTCCAGATTCAGGAGAACGTTCGTGGCGCAGATGTTTTCGTCATGCAGCCGACTTGCCGTCCGGTCGACCTGCACCTGATGGAACTGCTGTTGATGATTGACGCCTTAAAACGGGCTTCCGCGAAGCGTATTACCGCGGTGATCCCATATTACGGTTATGGCCGGCAGGACCGGAAAGATAAGCCGCGGGCGCCGATCTCGGCCAAGCTGGTGGCGGATTTGCTGACCACCGCAGGCGCTGACCGCGCGCTGCTGATCGATCCGCATGCGCCGCAGATTCAGGGCTTTTTTAATATTCCCGTCGACCACCTGTTTGCGTCGCCGGTATTGGTAGATCATTTTAGAAAGCTGAATCTGCCCAACCTGACGGTGGTTTCGCCGGATGCCGGCGGCGTGGAGCGCGCCCGGTTTTTCGCCAAGAAGGTTGACGCTGCTCTTGCCATCGTCGATAAGCGCCGCGTCGAAGCCAACGTCGCTGAAGTGATGAATGTGATCGGAGACGTGCGCGGGCGCACTTGTTTAGTGATCGATGACTTGATCGATACCGCGGGCACGCTGGTTAAAACCGCCAGCGCCCTGATGGAAAGCGGCGCCAGCCAGGTGTATGCCTGCGCTTCGCATCCCGTGCTCTCGCCGCCCGCGGTGCAGAACATTTCCGATTCCTGCATCAAGGAAGTTGTAGTGACCAACACCGTTCCGCTGTCCGCCGAAGCCGAAGCCGCCAAGACCGACTGCGGCGGCAAGCTTACAGTTCTTTCCATCGCTGGATTGATCGGACGCGCTATCCAGTCGATTCATGAAGAAACGTCCGTGAGCAAATTGTTCTTATAGGAATTAAACATATGCCTACAGCAGCACCCGATAAAAGCTTATTAGAAGCCCAGCCGCGTGAAGCGGGAACCAAGAACGACGCCCGCCGCGTGCGCCGCGAGGGCAAAATTCCCGCCGTGGTTTACGGCGCCGGCAAGCAGGCCATGACGGTGAGCGTGGATCCGCGCCAGGTCTCCCGCATTCTGCATTCGGAAACCGGCCACAATTCGGTTTTCGATCTCACTCTCGAAGGCGAACTCACCAAGGCCATGATCGTTGACTGGCAATACGAGCCCATCAAAGGTTCGCTTTTGCACATCGATCTCAAGCGCATTGCCATGGACCAGAAGCTGACCGTGAACGTGCCCATCGAATTGGTCGGCGAGCCCGCCGGGGTGAAGCAGCAAGGCGGCATTCTCGAACAGATCGCGCGCGAAGTCGAGGTTGAGTGCTTGCCCGGCGACATTCCGAACGAAATCGAATTGAACGTCTCGGAATTGGTATTTGGCACGGTACTACGCATTTCGGACCTGCCGAAAAACGACAAACTCAAGTACCTCAGCGATCCCGAACAGCCGGTCGCCCACATTATCACCATTAAGGAAGAAGAAGTTCCGGCCGCGGACGCGGTTGCGGGTGAAGCGGCGGCTGCTCCAGCCGAGCCTGAAGTGATTAAGAAAGGCAAGCAGGAGACAGAAGAAGGCGCTGCCGAAGGCGCAAAACCAGAAAAGGCCGAGAAGAAGGAAAAGAAGTGAGGAACCGCCGTGCGTCTTGCGCCGAGCGTCGTGCGCCGCGATCACCAGGCAGCATTGGATTTTGCGAACGACAAACGGCGTGCGACGTGCGGCGAATTAAACCAGCGTGAAGCTGATTGTGGGACTTGGCAATCCGGGAATTGAATATCAGTTCACGCCGCACAATTTGGGCTTTCTGGTCGTCGATTGGTTGGCCGACGATTACAAGGTGGAAGTCCGAAACCGGCAGTGCCGGGCGCTGACCGCGCGCACGACCATCGGGGATGAGCAGGTCATTCTTGCCAAACCCGAAACGTTCATGAACCTGAGCGGGGTTTCGGTCCGCGAACTGGTGGCGAAGAACGAATTGAGTCCAGAGTCGGACTTGATTGTGATTCAGGACGAACTGGATTTTCCGTTCGGCAGTTTGCGCGTGCATCGGAACCGCAGTTCGGCCGGTCATAACGGCATCGAGTCGATTATCGATTCGCTGGGGACCAAAGATTTTGTGCGTATCCGGATTGGAGTTGCTCCGGAACACGCGGTTCGGGACGGGAAAGAGTATTTGCTGTCACCGCTCAACAAAACGCGGCTGAAGTCGCTCGATCCGGTCCTGACCGATGCGGCTGCAGCGGCGGAAATGATCGTAAAAGAAGGACCGGCAGCGGCCATGCAACGTTTCAATCGCAAACCCGAGCCGCCGGAAAAAATGGACCCGTAGAGACGTAGCTTGCTACGTTTCACGATAAGACGTTATGGGCAACGGCCCAGACCAGACGTTGCAAGCAACGTCTCTACTAGAATTTGGAGAGTGCAATGAATCGTACTTACGAAATGATGTTTATTGTCCGGCCCGACATGACCGAAGAAGACCAGGACAAACTGATTTCCACGCTGGAGCATGCCGTAACTTCCTCCGGCGGCCAGGTCAAGAATATGGAAAAGATGGGCAAGCGCCGCCTGGCGTACACGGTGCGCAAATTTCATGACGGCATGTATCTGCTGCTGACCTTCGAGGGCAGCGGCGGTTTGGTGCATGAGCTCGAACGGCGCCTGCGAGTGAGCGAACCGGTGATTAAATTCCTCAGCGTGCGCATCGATGAGGAACAAAAGCGCCTGAACAAGATCAAGGCCATTCGCGATTCCAAGCGGAAAGCCCCGCCGGCAACAGCAACCCCGGCTCCCGAAGTTGCGGGAGAAGCCCCGGCAGTAACGGCATAAGAACGGTCATCGGTGGTGCGTCCTGCGTCGTTGGCAAGAGCCTGAGCGACGAGCTGATGGGTCGCCGATAACGCCGCGCCAACGACCAACGACTAACGACCAACGACGATTTTGACTTTTTAAGGAGCATCATGGCTGACGAAACTAGACCATCATCCGGATCCGATTCCCACAGCGGAGAGCGGCGCCCACCGCGTCCTGGTGGACGTGAAGGCGGACCGGGCGGACGGAAATTTTTCCGCCGCAAGAAAGTCTGCAAATTCTGCGTCGAGAAAATCGACTCCATCAACTACAAAGACGTTCGCCTGTTGGCGCAGTTTGTCGCCGAAAGCGGCAAGATCGTGCCCCGGCGCTTGTCCGGCGTATGCACGCCGCACCAGCGGCGTCTGAGCCTGGCGATCAAGCAGGCGCGCAATATCGCTTTGCTGCCGTTTGCCGGCAGAGCAGCTTAAGAGTTTCCGGTGGCTGGTGGCTCGTACGTCAATTCACTAGCAACTAACAACTGGCCACTCACAACTGATTAGGAGTCAATCATGGAAGTCATTCTCAAAGAAGATGTCGTGAAACTCGGCTCGCGCGGAGACGTGGTGAAAGTCGCCGAAGGATATGGCCGCAATTTTCTGCTGCCGCATCGCCTGGCTATTGAAGCCAATGAAGGAAACAAAAAAGTTATTGAGCAGATGCGCGCCGCCTCGGTCCGCCGCTCAGCCAAAGAAAAGGCCCAGTCTGAGGAATTGTCCAAGCAGCTCGAAGGGGTGTCGCTGACATTCCAGCGCCGCTCGGGCGAGCACGATCAGCTATTCGGATCAGTAACCTCCGGCGACTTGGCCGATGCTCTAACCAAGAAAGGCTTCAACATCGATCGCCGCAAGATCCAGTTGCACGAGCCGCTGAAGACGGTCGGCGATTTTACCGTGCCGGTGAAGCTGCACAAAGACGTGACCGCGCACATGAAGGTCGTAATCGAGAAAGAAGCAGTAGAGCAGTAAAGCTTAACTCCAGTGATTGTGGGGCTACGGGCATCGTCGCCCGTAGCATTCCCCGCTATTTTCATCCCGACACAAATTTGTTTCCCGGCACAATGTAGCGCAGGGGCATGTCCGCAGCCTTCTTGATTCCGATTCTCTTCGTGATCATCACCTCGGGCGGCGCCGAGCCATCATCGGCAATATAAAGGTCCGACCGCGAAGAAGTTAGATCTTTCCCGTTGTCCCGTTCACGTGTAATTCCAAAAGCTGCAGCCAGCCTGCCCGGACCGCGAGTGAGCCGGCGCAGATCAGAAGTCTCGTCAATCCCCCGCAGCTTGAACATGGCTTTCGATCCCTGAATCGGCTCGACGGCGCGGAACAAAATTCCGCCGGGGACTCCATCTGGCAGGCACGAGACATTCAGGCAGAAATGAGCGCCGTAAATGAAATACACGTACGCATATCCCGGCGGCCCGAACAGCACCGCATTGCGCGCCGTCTTCCCGACAAAAGAATGTGCAGCCGCATCTTTCGTGCCCAGATAGGCTTCGACTTCAACGATGCGTCCGGTAAGCAGGCTGCGCCCATCGCGACGGACTAGAACTTTGCCCAGCAGTTCCGGCCCCACTAGGCGCGGATCGCGGTCATAAAAACATCGGGGAAGAATCGCGGTTCGGGGAGGGGCCATTGCAATGCGATTTTAATTGTTTAGCCGCCTCGGCCTTGATCTCGTTGGCACCACCCACAAGTGGTGGGTGCCCCGTTCTTCGCGCACTTTGCGAAGGGCGGGAACAGAGACTGTCGGCAGCAAGTGGTCTTATTTTGATATGAACCAGCATTTGAGTAAAAGGAAGTCCGGGTTGAGCCGCGAACTTGTCACCATAAGATCACTTCCAACTCTGAAGGGGTTCGATGTACCCACTCTTGCACAGAACGAAAGGGTGCGCACCCGGCCGTTGGAAATCATTACGCAGTGGAGGACTCCAACGTTGCGCGTGGGCGCAGCGAAGCCTCTAGTTGCCGCGGAGGGCAGCCCCACGAAACGAAAAAGAATATTCCGCAACCTGTCCAGCTTCCAGATTCGTTGAAAAGTTCGTGAGGGAAATCGGGGATTCTTGACCGGAATCGGTAGGTAGTCGCACCTGATATTCTCCGGGTGGCAATCCAGCGACGTCATAAATTCCCTCCCGGTCTGTGGTCGCCATGATGACCCCATGCGGTCCGGCGATCTCAACCTGAGCACCCTGTACCAAAGCATATTTCGTCGCCACGAATGGCTCCCTCGATATCTTGCCTACCCACCTATCCACCCGACCCATGATGCGAACGTCTCGGACAGGGAATCCGGATCTGAGAAGCCGCAACTCTAGCCCAGCATCCGGCAGCGGCTGGGTTCGACAGCAACGCCGAATCTCAACAATCGGCAGAAATCGAGTCACACCGCCGATTGGTCGGCGCCCATCTACTAAGTAGTCCGGGCCGATCAGACCTCCCTCTGGAGCGATTAGCAGCACGATACGGGGCAACGGCCAGCTCCAAAACATCTCGTCTATCTTGGCAAGCGCCCAGGTCCCTGCCCATGAGTTTGAGATCCTTGCCTGGTGCCCAACGTGAATCAGATGTGCTGTAAAGACAGCACCGTTGCCGAATGTGGATCCGGAAAAGACGGCGCTACGACGACAATCGAGATTCAAGCTGTACGGACGCACGACGAGAATAAAGGTGGCACTGAGATCGAGCACCACGACCACCAGCAACGCGACGAGGCAGTTGATCACTATGCTGCGAGGTGACAGGGAGCGCGAAAACAGCGGGGGCCACTCTCTCCACCGGACAATGAGCCAATACAAACCCAAAACAATACAAATCCCAGCAAACCATGCGTCGAGGTGAGAACCGTAAGGGTCGAACTCAGCGTTAAGAAATGCCCAGCGCGCAAAAAGCGGTACAACCAAAAGGAACGAGACGGCCGCCGACCCCCTTTTGTTCAGCGCGACAAGTGTCGAGCCGAGTAGGGGAACAAGTGCAAATAACGCTGAGGCTGCTATGAATGAAAACCACCATCTATCCAAGGTTGCGTACGATGGGTTCTGAAGTCCAAAAAAGGCAAGACCCAGAACTCCGACTAATGCGCCCGATACGGCCAAAATCCAGTTAAGTGCTTTCTTCAACCTTAGATCCCCACTTGTATTAGACACCGACAGAGGCTACCCTTCGCCTAACTGTCGTAACGTCGCCATATCACTCGCTTCCCCATCCTTTTAAGCCTTAATCCTGTTCTGCATGAAATAATGGACACCGGAGATCACGCATTTTGGCCTGCGCCATCTGCAATAAACGCAAAGAAAAGCGCTTCTGCCCCGCCATCCATGGGCGCATCTGTCCGCAATGTTGCGGCGAGCAGCGCGAGGTCACGCTCGATTGCCCCAGCGATTGCGTTTATCTGCAGCAGGCGCGACAGCATGAGAAGCCGCGTCCCCTCGAACAATTAGACCAGAGCGCGCTGTTTCCGAAGGTCGAAATTGGGCAGCAATTTCTTTACGAGCAGGAGCACCTGATTCTCGGACTTAGCTATGCCCTGGCCAAGAGCGCGCAAGTCGACGTGGGCATCCGCGATACGGACTTAATTTCGGTGCTAAGCGCATTGGCACACAACTACGAAACTCTGGCGGGATCGGGCCTGCATTACGAAACGCCGGTGACCAACCCTGCTCATCAGGCGGTCGCTTCCGAAGTTCAAAAGATGGTCAAGGAATATCGCGAGGCCGAGCAGAAGCATGTAGGCTACAGCCGGTTACGCGACTCTGACGTTTTCGTGGCTTTGGTTTTTCTGCTGCGGATGGCATACACCCGCACTTCCGGCCGTCCGAAGTCCCGCGCATTTGTCGATTTTGTGTTCCGGCAATTTCCGGAACCGCAATCTACAATCGCTGCACCGCAGGAGAGCGGGCGCATTATCGTTCCGTAAAGTCAAAAACCTTACCACAGGGGGCACTGGGTTACACCGAGGTTTTCACGGAGGCATTTCACCCTGCCGCCAACTTTTTCACCACTTGCCCGGCCGGCAATGCGTCACGCAATTCGCGGATCGTTCGCTTAAATACCGGATGCCGTGCGTCCGGCGCAATTTCCGCCAGCGGTTCCAGCACAAAGCGTCTTTCGTGCAATCGCGGGTGCGGCACGGCGAGCGACGGCAGTTCAATCACCGAATTGCCGAACAACAAAATGTCTATGTCGATTGTGCGCGGCGCTTTCGGCTGCCGGCGCTGGCGGCCCATTTCTTGTTCAATGCCCAAAATCGCGGCGATTAACTGACGCGGCATCTTCTCGGTATCAAGCTTCAGCGCGCAGTTCAGAAACCAGGGCTGCGGGCTGGTCTCGACCGGCTCGGTTTCATAAAACGAAGACACCGCTGCCACATCGCCCAGTGCTCCCAGCTTTTCAATCGCAGCCTTAAGGTTCGCGGCGCGGTCGCCGACATTCGAGCCCAGCGAGAGATAGACAATTTTGTGCATCAAGTTTAAGTGTGCGGCTTTGGGGTATCACCTTTCAGAAAAAAGCGGCCGCCCGGGAATCCAGCTTGCAACTTGGCTTCCGCCCCGCCCACCAGCGATGCTTATATCAGAACCCTTATGCTTCCAGTCGAAACCAGAATTGATCGCGCCCAAAGGCTTTTGCGGATGATCGAGCAAGACGCGCCGCTGCTTGCCGTCCGCGTAGCCCCCTTGTCACGGGAATGCCAGGAATCAGCCAAGTCGCACGCTCAGAATCTTGCAGCCCTGGCTCGCGCTGAATTGCAACGCCTGGAGCAGGAAAAAGCGGTCATCGAGACGATTGATCTCTTACCGCAAGCCGCCGACTAGTTGACTTGCATGGCCGCGCGCTCTCTCTCGTGAGTGTAATGCTCTGCGGGCTCTTCCGGCAGCGTAGTCTCTTCCCACAAGGTGCGGTCGCGCAACAGCCGCGAAACCAGCGCGGTGTGCATGGCATGGCCGGCTCGATCGGCAACCACCCGGCCCAGAATTCGGCGTCCGATCAGTGCCAGATCGCCAATTAAATCCAGAATCTTATGCCGCACGAACTCATCTTCAAAACGCAACGGCGGATTTACCAGCCCATCGCGAGTCAGCACCAGCGCATTCTCGCTCGATGCCCCGCGGATCAATCCCTGCTGCCGCATGGCTTCGGCTTCATGCAGAAATCCGAAGGTTCGCGCCGGCGCAATTTGCGAAACATAATGTCCGTTGGTCAGCTCCAGAGAGAAAGTCTCACGCCCGATCAAGGGATGGGGGAAATTGATCTTGTAGGAAACCGAATAGGTCTCGGCCGGATAAACTCCGATAAATTTATTGCCTTCGCGAAACTCCAGCGGCCGCAAAATTCTAATATAAGTCCGCGGACGGCGCTGCTTTCGAATCCCAGCTTTCTTGATCAGATCGATAAAAGGGTTCGCGCTTCCATCCAGAATCGGCAGTTCCAGATTATCCAACTGAATGACCGCGTTATCGATCCCCATACCCACTAACGCTGACAGCAAATGCTCGGTAGTCGAAATCAGCACGCCTTTTTTCATCAAGCTGGTGGCATAACTGACGCGCGCGACGTTCTTGCCCACCGCTTCAATTTCAAAACCGTCGAGATCGACGCGACGGAAAATGATTCCCGTTCCCGCCGGAGCCGGCAGAATTTCCAGACTGACCGGCGCCCCCGAGTGCAGGCCGGTACCCTGGCAGCGGGCTGCCGCACGAACTGTTTGTTCTGTAATCAGAAGGTTTCTCTACTCCAAACTACCAGTGCTGGAGCCAAGTTGCCTGTGGCAATTTCACCACACCCTGTAGCAGAATTGCTATACCGGGGTCAACTTAAACCATTTATTTACAAATATTTACAAATACATTTCCGGCGGAGAGATCCTTCTGAATGCCTTAACCCTGGGTGCATCCAAAGGTTCAGTGTCGCTTGGAGGAATGTGCAGCCTCGGGGTCGAACAGCGAATCGCTCATATCTTCGTTGTAGCTGGCGCTAGTCAAAAATGTCTGGGCAGACATCTCGCCGTTGTACATCCGTGTAGTGTCGAATGGGGTCATGATTTTCTGAATCGGACGGTAATTATCAAAAATTTCGTCTTCCACATTGCGCTGCTTGTCCGCGGGATCTCGCCAGGAGAAACTTTTCTTCACCGGCAAGTGAGTGTTGATATCGATGTATAAAGTCACCGCCTCGTTCTTATTGTTCATTAACGTGACTTGGTCGGTTTCTTTTTGCGCGGCCACGGTCTGGCCCTCATAGAAAAGAGCCACGCCCGGCTGGTTCAGCCATTGCCGCAGAACAACATCCAGCGCGTAATGATGGCGGCGCAGGTAAGGACCAAGTTCGTCTTTTTGTTCTAAGGGACGAACGCCCTTGTAGGTAATCTCGAAGCCCTTGTCCCCGTTATAAATCTGCACCACGTCGCGCTTCTTGGTGAACTCGATTCGGTCCTTGTCGGGGAATTTGATGAATCGCCAAAACACCAGGCCCATACTGTTCGGCACGCCGTGGTGGAATTTGTAGGCGCGCCCTTCCTGCTTCTGGTCGGTGAAAGTCAGATAGGCCTGTCCGCCCAGCGCCTCAATCGCTTGATCAAGTATCTGCCTGGCTTTCTGTGCGTTTGCCTGATCGGTTGGAATCGGCTGCGACGCAGTGGGAGTGGCTGGGTTGTTATCGGTGTCGGACGGAGTCGTGTCCTGCCCGAAAGCGAGCCCAGTCAGCAATAGTGCGATGAGTGCATATTTCATGCTCTTCTTATCTTAGACGCGCTCAGGCCCGTCCTAAGCTGCCCGCCGCTAACCTACCAGCACCGCTCCGCCGTTCACGTTGAATATTTCGCCGGTAATAAAACCGGCGTGCGGGGTGCATAGGAACAGAATCGGCCCGGCGATTTCCTCCGGCGTACCCACCCGCCCCATCGGTATCGGCCGGAGAACCTCTTTCGCGATTGCCGGATCATCCAGCGAGGGACGCGACATATCGGTATCCACCCATCCCGGAGCTACACAGTTCACATAAATGTGCTGCCGAGCCAACTCCAGGGCCAGGCTTTTCGTGAAGCTGATGAGCGCGCCTTTGCTGGCCGAGTAGTCGGTATGAAAAGCCTCTCCCCGCTGGCCCGAGGTTGAACTGATCAGCACAATATGCGCCGGAGACTTCGTGCTGGCATGTTTTTTCATCTCGATCACGGAATGCTTGACCAGCGCAAACACAGAATCGAGATTTATCGCCAGGGTTCTCCGCCAGTGCTCATCGCTCATCTTGTCGATTGGAAGGTCATCGGCGGGCCAAATGCCGTGGTTGGCGATCAGGATGTCGAGCCGGCCAAATCGCTTGACGGTTGCGGCGATCAACTCTTTCGCGCTCTGCGTTCCTTCCAGGTTGCAAGCAACTGCCGCGCAGTTTTTGTCCCCACATTCTCGGACCAGTTTTTCAGCCGCGGCTTGTGCTTTTTCATAGTTGAACAAAACTTGCGCGCCCGCTTCGACGAACATCCGCACCGTAGCCGCGCCAATTCCGCGCGACCCTCCGGTGACGAGGGCGACCTTACCATCCAGGGAAACAGATATAGGCATGCTGAAATAGTTTCGGGAAGGAACGAGAATTTAGCAAGTCGGGCGTGAGACGAGCGTCTGTCGGCTTACCCGATATTCGGAAAGCTGCGCTCCGACTTCAACTCACGCGCCAGGATGCGCACCAGCATGCCGTCGTACTTTGTCCCGCTGCCGCGTTCCAGTTCGGTGATGGCTTGTTCGCTGGTTTTAGCCGGCGTCAGCATGCGGTCGCTGGTCAAATTCACGTAGGAGTTCGCAACCGCGATAATTCGCCCCCACAAAGGAACGTCATCGCCCTTGAGTTCCGCGGGGAATCCCGTGCCGTCCAGGTGTTCGTGATGGCACTCGACCGCCTTCTTAATGCGGTCGGCGCCCGGCATGGTGGCCAGGACCTCGCCCGCAAAAATCGGGTGGTTCTTCAGTAAGTTGAATTCTTCCTCGCTGAGCGATCCCTGTTTGTTCAACACTCTCTCGGGCACGAACATCTTTGCCCAGATCATGGACCCGTCCCGCAAAGCTGAGCTCACGAATATCCTCAGGCGCCAGGTTAAGCGCGCGGCCGATCATTTCGCAGTATTGCGCCACCGCCTCGCCGTGGCCGGAAGCATGCAATTCTCTCGATTCCGCCGCCGCGCGCCAGCGTCTCGATTGAATCCCGCAATGCAATGCCTTCTTTGTCCTCGGGACTCACTGAGAGCTTGCGTAGCGTTCCCGACCAGTTCTTCCAGATGCTCGGGACCGGTGCGTTCGCGTTGCAAAAATCCTTCGATGTATCCCGAAACCAGCTGGCGCTGCAGAATTCCGCCTTCTTCGCGTTCGAATTCTTCCGCGGTTGAAACCCGGTCGCCGCCGGCTTTTTTCGAAATGTACATTCCCATGTCCGCGACCCGGATAATGCTTTCCGCGGAAAATCCGTGCACCGGGAAACTCGCCACGCCGAAGCTGCCGGTAATCTTGTGCTCGCTCAGCATCGGATCAGTCGCCAGCCACAAGCGCAAGCGCTCGGCCAGGATCTGCGCCTGTTCCACGCCGGTTTCCGGCATCAGGATGATGAATTCATCGCCGCCGTATCTGGCCACCACGTTGGACTGCCGGCACTTGTTTTCGAGCAACCGCCCGACGCGCGCCAGCACCAGGTCGCCTTCCAGGTGTCCGGTCGAATCATTCACTTCTTTGAACTTATCCAGATCGACCAGCACCACCGAGAATGGCCGGCCCGAACGCGAGGCGCGTTTCCACTCCGACGATAACGCCTCCCAGAAAAAGCGCCGCGTCTTGATGCCGGTCAAGCCGTCGGTGATCGACTGCTGCTGCAGCTTCTGGAAGACGAAAGAGTTGTGCAGTGCGGTCGCCAGCAAGTCAGCCAGCGTATTCATCACCAGCACATCGTCATCCGCGACCGCGCGCTCGGATCTCGCTTTCCACGTTCAGAATGCCCATCAGCGTGTCGCCGTAGGTAATCGGCATGCATAGAACGGTTCTCGAAGTCGGCAGCAGCGATTGCAATTGCCCGGGTTCGCTGTTACGGAGAAGCGCAGTCTCCCCGGTACGCGCCACCCGGCCGATAATGCCCGTCCCCAAGGCGATCTTCTTTCCCTTCTCGTGCGCCGTGGTGCCAGCCTCAGCCCGGATTTCAATTTCCTTGGTCGCGTAGTCGAGAATGCCAATGCCGATGTGGTCGAAGCGGAAGTTCCGCTGGATGTGACCGACAATTTCCGCCAGCATCTGCTCGGCGTCTTCGCTCGAAATTGCGGTCTTCGAAACGCTATTCAGGAAAGCGAATTGCCGCGAGCGGCGTTGCTCCTCAGCAAACAATCGCGCGTTCTCAATGGCCACCGAAACCTGGCCGGCCGCAGTCTTTAAAACTTCCAGATCACGTTGTTCGAAAACGTATTCCCGGCTGGCGCTCATCGCCGCCATCATACCGGCGACTTTCCCGTTCACCAGAATCGGAGCTCCGCAAAATGACTTCACCGGCCCCTGAGGCAACAAAGTAATCCCCAGCCGCTCCAGTGTCCGGTCCATGTCTGAGCGAATCAGCAGCGGTTGCCCGGTTCGCAGAATGTACTCAGTCAAACCGTTGTCCGATTTGCGATGGCGCTTGGGCAGCACCTGTCCTCTTCAACTTCCAGTTCGTAAACAATTCGCTCGCCATCCTGGAACGTGACTTCGAAATTGGAGGTATCAAAAATCTGACCCAGCTCTTTCTGCACCGTTCGCAGCACCTCGGCCTGATTCAAACGCGAACTGATCGCCTGGCCGATCTGCGTCAGCAGCTGGTATTCCTTGGTGCGCCGCTGGGCGTCGTGCATGACGACGTAATTCTCCAGCGTCAGTCCAATTTGCAAAGCCAGGCCGATCAAAAGCCGCAAATTGGAATCGCCGAACAACCGCCGCTCAGTATGCGGAAAAAGTATTACGCCGAAATTGTGTTCGCGGGTCTGCAGGCTGACCGCAGTCGCGTTGCGGATACTTTCCGCCACCACCGACTCGCGAAACTGCTCAAACCTTCCACCCGGGAAGGCCGGCAGCGGCTCGGACATTTCCGGCAGATTGCGAAATGAAACGAATCCGCCCCGCCGGTAGGCCAACTCACAGACGTATTCCCCGGCGCCGGTAGCGTCCAGCTTGGCCGCGAACTCCGGCGAAAATCCCAGTTGCACCGATGGCAGCACGCCGCGCCAACGTTCCGAAATGCAGATTGCCGCTCTTGTAGTCGGCAGCGGCGCCACTAAACGGTCCAGTATCCTTTGCATGCTCGGCACCAGATCATTGACCGAAAGCAGCCGCATCGGATCTACGTCGAGTTTCGAAAACGCAAGCGCATTTTCCTGCACCGCGTTGCGCTCGTTTTCGAACAGCACCATCACCATCGCCAAACCCAGCAGCATCTGCGGAATCGGTCCCAGAAGATCGCCGCCCAGCATATGGATCGGCTTAAGCTGGCCGAAGGTGGTGAGTACCGCCCAGAGTGCCAGCGAAAATGAGAGCAACCGGAATGCGATCGAGCCTCGCCGCCGCGCCGTTCGATAAAAGTCGAGCGAGCTGTATCCCAGGATGAGAGCCGCAAACAGTTCAAAGGGTCGAACCTAAGTCCCGGCCAGAACGTCTGCTCTGCTATAACGGACGCACTGCTCGCGCCAGAGAAAAAGCCATCCCCGCGGCCGCGACCACGATTTCATACCAGCGCAGCCGAAAGCCTCACGCCGTTCCGATGTCGTCAACCGCTTGGTGAGACGGGTTGAGACCAGGATCGCTACCGCCATTGCCACCAGCAGCAACGACGACAAAAACACAATTGGTGCGCGCAGGCTTCCGATACCGCCGACCAGGCATCCAGCAGAAAATGCAGCGTGTACGCCGCCCAGGCCATTTGCCAGGCGCGGAAATAAGGCTGCCGGCTCTGCTCATGCAGATACGTGAACAGCAAAAAAAGCAGGCAGGCCACTAAGCCCGGGAAAATCGCGGTACTGATAAGAATACTGTTCATTTTTTGACCGACACGAATCTCCGTCGTCAGCCTGCGCGGGGAAAACGCCAGCCTCTATGCTTTCATATGTTGTCTTTGAAAACAACAGTTTTAGCCCCGCCAGTAATGCCTTTCGATGCGCGACAGACCCTAGTCTTTTGTGTAACTTGACGATGGTTCCGCCATGCCCCGTAACATCCAGATTGGTTACTAAAGGAATGCTCCTCGACCACTGCTTTCAGTTGCCGCTCCAATCCGCCCAACCTCGGGTCCGTTTTGCCCCCTCTCCGACCGGCTACTTGCATGTCGGCGGAGCCCGCACCGCGCTGTTCAACTGGCTGTTTGCCCGTCATTTTGGCGGCACGCTCATCCTTCAGGATCGAAGACACCGATCTCGAGCGCTCCACCGCCGAAATGGTCGAGGGCATTCTGCAAGGCATGCAGTGGCTGGGCATTAACTTGGGATGAAGGCCCTTACTATCAGACCCAGCGAACCGATCTCTATCGCGCCGCCGCCGCGAAGCTGATCGACTCCGGCGCCGCCTACTATTGTTTCTGCAGTAAAGACGAACTGGAACGGCGCCGCGCCAAAGCCGCCGAGGAAGGCCGGCCTCCAAAATACGACGGCACTTGCCGCAAGCTGAATCGCTGCTGAAGCCTTGCGCAGAAAATCAGCCGGCGAAGCGGCGGCCGTGCGGTTCGCAATTCCAGAAGGCGGCAATACTTCGTTTGATGACGCCGTATTCGGCAACGTCGAATTCGCCAACAGCGAGCTTGAGGATTTCGTCCTCTTACGTTCCGACGGCAGCCCCACCTATCACCTGAGCGTGGTTGCGGACGACATCGATCTGAAGATCACGCACATCATTCGCGGCGCCGACCACATTTCAAATACTCCCAAGCAGGTGCTGCTTTATCAGGCGCTGGCTGCGACTATGCCGGTATTCGCGCACGTTCCACTCATCCTTGGTCCCGATAAAACGCGGCTCAGCAAGCGCCACGGCGCTACCAGTGTCATGTCTTATCGCGATGAAGGCATCGTTCCGGAAGCATTCCGCAATTTTCTCGCGCTGCTCGGCTGGACCCCGCCCGAAGGCACTCCGGAAGTTCTGGGCGACTCGGAACTCATCCGCCTGTTCAGCCTGGATGGCATTTCGCGTTCGAATGCAGTCTTTGATCGCGCCAAGCTGGACTGGTTCAACACCGAATACATTCGCGCCTATCCCGCCGAGAAGTTATTGCCGCTGATCGAAGAAGAATGGAAGAAAGCGGGTCTCAATCCCGCCCGCCAGGATCGCGGCTGGCTGCTTTCAACGATCGAACTTCTAAAACCTCGGGCGCGAAGTCTGAAAGATTTCGCCGGATCGTTCCGTGCATTCTTCGTCGACGATTTCGATCCCGATCCTGCGGCGGTCGACAAATTCCTTAAAGTGAAAATGTTCGGCAGACTTCTTAATCGAACTGGGCGGTCGCTATGCATCACCTGAAAATTTCAGCGAACAGGAAACGGAAAAGATCCTGCGAGATTTCGCGGCTGAAAAAGGCAGTGAAAGCCGGAGCGCTGATTAATGGCGCGCGGGTGGCACTGACCGGCCAGGCGGTGGCGCCAAGCTTGTTTGCGGTAATGACTGCTTATGGGCCGCGAAACAGTAATGGCCCGCCTGAAGAATATCGAGGAACTGGTTGCCGCTGTCGGCGACAGCAAAAATCTGATCAGCTGTGCGCGTGCGGGCTTTGCGCGGGATTTTTCTTCTTCGGCCCTGGCCCTTCATGATCTTGACCTCAAAAGTCACCGGCAGTTGCTTGGGTGGATAGCAGGCGGCATTGTCACAAGCCTGATACTTCAAAAATCCGTGGATGGCATACGTGGCGGGCAATACGTTGTGCAATGGCCGCACGGTTACTCCAACTTCAAAGTCTCCGCTGTAAACGCTCAGCTTATCGTTGGGCGCAAATGGAAAGCTGCGGTCCTGGCCGGGTGGATAGATGATTCTGCCGATCACTGATGTCGGTCGGCGCGATCCAGCCGCAGTTCCGTCTTCTTCAGATATTCCTGCTTGGGCTGGTTGGAATTTATGTGGAACCCGTGCGCGACGCGAAACTGCAGATCCACGTTCCGGGGCTTCCGCGGTCGATGTCGGAATCAGCGCTGCCGGCTACCATACTTACCCAGGCCTTCCCTCTCTCAAGCTCTTGCGGTCGGGGCCGCAATAGACACCAGTAAAACTACGCACGCCGCAGAACGATCGTTTCATCACTTTGTCGCCACCTGCTGGCCCAATGCCTTTTCAATGTTGGCTTCGATCTCCGAGCGGCTGGCCAGTCCGAAGGCATGGTCCATCACTTTCCCATCGCGGCCGATGTAAAAAGTCGACGGCAAATATTCGATCCCTCCATATTCGAGCGCCAACCTCTTCTTTGCCGACCAAGATGGGATAATTCACTCCCATCTTCTGCGCAAAAGACCGCGATCACGCTGGGGCTGGCATCATCCATGGCCACACCGATCACCTGCAACCCCTGCGGTCCGTATTTCTTTTGCAGATCGACAAACCAGGGCATCTCCACTTTGCAAGGCTCGCACCACGTCGCCCAGAAATTCAACAGCACCGCCTTGCCCTGGAAATCCGAAAGTTTCATGGTTTTCCCTGGGTCGTCGGCAAAGAAAAATCCGGCGCTTCCTTACCCTTGCAACTTTCCCGGAGGAACGACCTTCGTCGTGCACTCGCTGAATGCCGAATACCAGCATGATCGAAATCACCATCGCAACCACAATCAGAATTATGGGATCGCGTTTCACAAAACTCCTTTACAGAACAAAACGGTTGAAATACGAAAAATACTGAGACAGCAAAGTAAATCTCCCGAACACCAGCAACACTCCCAGGGCAATCAGCAGGCCGCCGCTGGCAATTTCCACGGCATGCATGTGCCGGCGAAACCGGCCGTAAAACTTTAAAAAGCGCTCGATCCCGAGCGAGGTCAGCAGGAATGGCACCGCGAATCCCAAAGAATAAATCGTCAGCAGCCAGATTCCTTTGCTCACTGAATTCTGCTCGGCCGCCAGATAAAGGATCGCCGAAAGAATAGGCCCAACGCAGGGCGTCCATCCGAAGGCAAACGCGAAACCGATTACGAATGCACCCCAAGCCGTGCTGCCTCCCTTCACATTGTGCATGCGCTTCGGTCCGCGTAAAGCGCCTTGATTTTGAAAATTCCGGTGAGGTGCAGTCCAAAAACAATAATTACCACGCCCGGCGACCTGCGCCAGCACTGACTTATAGCGCGCCGCAAGTTGGCCCACTTCGGTCGATAGAGCTCCCAGCGTCACGAAAACAATGCTGAATCCGGCCACGAATGCCAGCGAATTAATCATCACTTTGCCGAACAGGGCATTGTTCTGCTCCTTCAGCTCCTCGACACCCACTCCGGAAATCAACGAAACGTAGCCTGGAACCAGAGGCAAAACGCATGGCGAAAGGAATGAGACCAGGCCTGCCAGAAATGCGGCAATCGGGGTCGGATTCGCCATCAGGAATTATTGTACCTTCTTGCGTAGGTGAATGGTTGTCTTTCTGAGATGAATTTGTTTACCTGCTCCGATTACCTTCGGGATACGTCATTCGCACCAGCGTACGCTCGGCGAATGGAACGTATAGCAAGGCCGCAGTAGCGCCAAAAGCCGCTCCGAACCCGATACGATCCACGATGAGAAATGGCGCAACCGCCCACAACTCATCCAGTGCTAACAGCGGAACAAATATCTTCCGGAATTTTTCACCCAGCATCGCGTAGTCAAAACTCGTCGCCGAAATCAGATAAAGCCGCACTGGAATTCCGATTCCCGCGGTCACCAGTACAAGAATCAGAATCAGGGCTGAATTCGCCCAGCCACCAGGAAACCTGCTCGACTCCATGCCAGTGAAACAGCGCCTCCAGATAAAAAGCTAAAAACATGATCTGGATTAAAACGAACAGCAAACGGGTGAGGCCGCGCCGGGCTTTCGGGAAGCTCCGGCCGAATTTCAACGTCTTCGCCTTGCGCCACCGGCGCAGGCAAAGTTGTAACCCTTTCCCATCTCACTTCCCCAATGAACCGGTACCCTCGACGCGCCACCGTCTCCACGAAATGAGGGCTGGCCGCGGAATCGCCCAGCGTCTCGCGAAGCTTGTTGACTGCGGTGTTGAGGCTATGTTCGAAATCAACGAACGTGTCCGCGGCCCAAAGCCTTTGCCGGATATCTTCTCTTGAAATTACGACTCCTGGGCGCTCCAGCAGAATTGCGAGCACCGCGAAGGGCTGGTCTTGCAGACGAATTCGGCGGCCCTGCTTGCGAAGCTCACGTGAATCCAGATCAGCTTCGAACCCTCCAAAGCGCGCGATTCCAGATTTTCTGCCGATTTCGGGAGGCAGCGCCGACACGCTGGGTAGTGTAGCACCGGATCGCAGCCGCCAGCTTTATCAGCCGTCGGTTTCGTTTTCGAGCGAAGCTACTTGGCTTGATACACGGTTTTTCCACCCACCACTGTGCGCAACACTCTGGTGCCTAAAATCTCCGCAGCAGGAATGGCCGTGAGGTCGCGATCGAGCACCACAAAATCTGCCAACATCCCGGGTGCCAGTGTTCCCTTTTGCTTCTCCGCGAATTCGGCGTATGCCGGTCCGGTTGTATAAGCGGCGATGGCCTTCTCCATCGTCAACTTTTGCGCGGGATAGTATTCCTGCTTACCGTCTTCACTCTTGCGCGTGACCGCAGCGTAAATTCCGCGAAACGGCGCAACCGGCTCAACCGGATAATCCGTCCCGAACGCCAGATGCACGCCGGCATTCTCAAATTCCGCCCACGCATAGGAATGCGCGGCGCGCTGCGGCCCCAAGCGCGCGCCCGCCCAGTGCATATCCGTCAGCACATGGTTCGGCTGCATTGAGGCAATCACATTCAGCTCACGAAAGCGTTGCACCTGGGCGGGATTCGTGACCTGCGCATGTTCCACTCGCAAACGATAGTCCTCACCTCCGTCTTGCGCTTTCACCCCGCCGGCTCGCGCCGACTTCTCGGCTTCGGAAAAGGCATCCAAAGCCATCTCGACGGCTTTATCCCCAATAGCATGAAATCCCAACTGGAACCCGGCATTCACCCGTTCGATTGCCATCTCGTTCAGCTTGGCTTGTTCGTAGCGAGGCAGGCCCGAATTTTTCGGATCGTCGCTGAATGGCTTGATCATCGCCGCGGTGTGCGAGCCCAATGATCCGTCCATGAAAGCTTTCAGCATGCCCGTGTGCAACATAGGATCCGACTGCGGATGCGCATCGCGTCGCTGCCTCAAACTTTCCACCGGCTCATCAAATGGCAGCCACTCGGAGATGCGAACCGTCAGCTTGCCTTCGCTCTCGAGTTGCTCGAGGACTTTGAAATTAGCCAGGTTGGTTTCGCCATCGTCGCCCGAAAAATCCTGCGCCGAAGTCACCCCCGATCGCGCAATGTCCTGCAACGCTGCCTCAATTGCCTGCCGCCGCTTCGCCGCAGTGGGTGCAGGAATGAGTGAGGTGATTAAGGTTTGCGACGTTTCCCGCAGAATCCCATTCGGCTCACCGTTCGGGTCACGTCCGATCTCGCCGCCTTCGGGATCTTTGGTCGCAAGCGTCACACGCGCCATCTTCAACGCTAAGGTGTTAGCGACCGCAACATGCCCATCAATCCGCATCACAAAAACCGGATGCTCCGACGTGACCGCATCGATGTCCTCGCGCGTGGGCAGTTGGCTGCCTTGCCATAAAGTTTCGTCCCAGCCCGAACCGGTGATCCATTCTGAGGCTGCCGCGGTCTTCAGCCGTTTGCGAATCCGATCTTGAAATTCTTGCAGCGAGCGCGTTCCCGTCAAATCGACGGTGAGCTTCTTGAATCCCGCTTCGGTCAGGTGCATATGCGCATCATTGAAGCCCGGCATCACAAACCGTCCATCCAGATCGAGAATTTTGGTCGGTGGCCCCTTGAACTTCATCACCTCTTCTGCGCTGCCCACCGCCAGGATTTTCTCCTCGCGGACCGCCATTGCCTCGGCCCTTTGCACCGCCTGGAATGAAGCATCGCCCACCACACCGGTATAAATGTTGCCGTGCAGGTAAATGGAATCCGCAACTGGATGCCCGACGTTTTGAGCCATGAGGTAGTTTCCGAAGATATTGGTTACCAAAAGAAATAAGTGGAAGATTCGCCGGCTCACTTCCCGGCACCGGCTAGTGCCAGGCTGATGAGCAGAACGCGCGTCAATCCAAGCGCTCTACCCGCGGGATCAAACCATTCTTGCAAGGTGTGAGCGCCGCCGCCATTTCCTCCAGCACCTATCGCGATGGCTTCCCGTCCCATCGAAATCGGGATGTTAGCATCGGTCGAGGCCCGCTGTATCTGCGCGCTGTTACCCAGGTGAAAATCCACTGCCCGCGCAATCTGGATGGCACGCGCATTTTGCTCCAGTTCGCCACCCGGCCGGTTTCCGATGGGCACCATCTCCGCAGTGAGGCTGGCGCGATAATGCAGTGGGTCGCGGCGCTGAGGACTGCGCAACTGCTCCTCTTGAATTGACTGATCGATGGCGCGGCGCAGTTCGAGATCGATCCGGTCGATCTCCGCCGCCGAACTCGACCGAATATCAACCCGCATGCTCGCCGACTCCGGAATCGAATTGACCGACGTGCCGCCACGGATCACTCCTATGTTAAAAGTCGTCTTGGGCGACGGCGAAACCTTGGTCTGCGAAAACAGGTGAATCACGCGCCCCAGCGCCATGATTGGGTTCGGCGCACCAAAGTCGCTCCACGAATGACCGCCCGGCCCTCGCACGATGACTTCAAAGCGGCGGCTGCCGAGAGCTTCGGCCACAATAGTGTCAGTGCCCGCGCCATCCAGCACCAGGCTGCTGCGGATCGCATCTTTCCACTCCGATTCCGAAAATATGTGGCGCATTCCGCGCAGATCGCCCTCGCCTTCTTCACCCACATTTCCAATGAATAAAAGCGAGTCCTCATGAGGAAGACTGAAGTTTTCGATTGCCGCCACCATGGCGAACAACGCGGTGACCCCGGCCGCATTGTCAGATATTCCGGGCCCGTAGAGTTTATTTCCCTGTTGCCTGATATTCAGAGGGGTGTTGGCAGGAAAAACCGTGTCAATGTGCGCGCTGATCGAGAGCACCGAATCGCGCTTACCCTGGCGGAAACCGCACACATTTCCAATCTTGTCTTTGCGCACATCCTTGATACCCAGTGCCCGAAACTGTTCACCAACCCAGGCCGCGCGGGCGGCTTCACCGAACGGAGGCGCCGGGATCCTCGCCAGTTCCATTTGCCAGCGTGCGAACTCAGCTTCCTGGTCGCGAAACCACTGCGCCGCCGCCTGCACTTCCGGCAATGCCGACAGGCGTGAAATTTCCTGCGGTATGTTGAGAGACGGTTCAACAGTCACGGGGCCCTTGGTCATGAGAATTGTTCATATTACAACCAATCGCGAATCTATCGGATATCGAAACTATGACTCGGCCTCCCGTCAAACTGCCCCGTAACCAGGCGCCCAAAACGACTTCGAAAGTGAAATTTTGACCGTAACTGCTTTCGGCATCTTGCCTGGTTTCGCCGCATCTAACTTTTAGGGTACGCTTAAGACGGGGTACGTCTTCCACTTATGAAATCGATTCGTATTTCGCTTCCCATGGTTGCAGCGGTCCTTGCGCTCGCGCTTCCGGCATTTTCCCAAGAGGGTCCTCTTACCACCGACCCACCCAAAGGACTGACTCCCGAGCAGATCATTCAGAAGTTTTCCACCAGGGAAAAAGATTTTAAAGAAGCGCGCGATAACTACACCTTCCGTCAGGACGTAAAAGTCCAAACCCTTGACGGCGATACCGTCACCGGGGAATACCGGGAAGTTTTCGACGTCACCTATGACAACCAGGGCCACCACCTGGAGAACGTGGTTTTCGCTCCGCAGAACACACTCACCGAAATCATGATGTCCCCCGAAGATTTACAGGACATTCGCCACCTGCTGCCCTTCGTGCTCACCTCCGACGAAATCCCTGAATACGACATCATTTACGTCGGCCAGCAGCAGGAGGATGAACTTCACTGTTACGTTTTTGACGTGGCGCCCAAGAAGATTGAAAAGAACAAACGTTATTTTCAAGGACGCATTTGGGTGGACAATCAGGACTTGCAGATCGTAAAGACGGCTGGCAAGACGGTCCCTGACATTCGCAAGAAAGACAACGAAAATCTGTTCCCTAAATTCACCACCTGGCGTATTCAGGTCGACGGCCAGTACTGGTTTCCCGCGTACACCATGGCCGATGACACCCTGCACTTCCGCAAGGGCGCTTATCAGGATGTTCACATCCGGGAGATCGTGAAATACACCGATTACAAGCGCTTCGGCAGCAAGTCGAAGGTTACATTCCAGGGGGCAGCTTCAACCGGAACACCGGATGAGCAGAAACCAAAATGAGGGTATTTGTGTCGAGGCAGCTTTCAGAGTTTCCTAACCGCTGAATCTCGAAAGCTTAATAGAACAAATACTTCCGCCACCGGTCATCCGACCTGCCCATTAACCGCATGATGTGCCGGCTGGTATGCAGATTGAAAGCATGCGGCTCGCGCATCAGCTTCATTCCCGCTTCGATGGGCATTTGATTTCCCTTGCTGCGGTTGCAGGGATGGCAGCACGCCACCAGATTTTCCCAACTCGAGGCCCCGCCACGCGAACGCGGCACCACATGATCGAGAGTGAGTTCGCCGGAAGCCATCACTTCGCCGCAATACTGGCAGGTATTGCGGTCGCGCAGCAGAATGTTCTTTCGCGATAATGCCCGCGTCTGATGCGGAATCCGGCGATATTCCAGCAGCCGGATCACTGACGGCACTCGCAGCGCCAGCCGCGCGGCGTGCAAAAAATGGCCATTCTCTTCTTCGGTCATGGCCACGCCCTTCAGCACCAGCACAATCGCCCGCCGCGCCGCGCAAACATTGATCGGCTCGTATGAAGCGTTCAGCACCAGGACCGGCGCGTGCAGTGCATGCACGTCGTCCTCCTGGTGGACTCCAATGCCCATCCCAATGCCGAAAACAGCCGCAGTTACACTGTGCCGTCCATACTCCGCTCCCGAACTGTGCCTGTGAGACATGCTTATGATGCCTTTGCGCTCATTACACTCTGCGGCGTAAATCGCCCGCTCTCGAATCCCCGTTCTTTCAATGTGCGGGCCACGGTCGCTACCCAGACTTTCTCCGCGCCCGCTTTCTGCAGAACCCGCGCGCATTCGGATGCCGTAGTCCCGGTGGTCAAAACATCATCGACCAGAATCACCCTGCTCCCAGCTACTTTGTTTGGATGCACAACTCTAAATGCGCCTCGCATATTCTCTACCCGCTGCGGCCGCGTCAATCCGATCTGCGAAACCGTTGGCCGGGTACGAACGAGCACATCGGTCGTCAGTTTTAAGCCTGACTTCACATTTTTCTTTATTGCCATACGCGCAATCAGTTCAGCCTGATTGAATCCTCGCTCCCGCCGCTTTGAACGATACAGCGGAACCGGAACTACAAGAACACCATCGTCCACTGCGCCAAGTTTCTGAATCGCTTCTATCAGCAGTTCACCCAGGGCCTTGGCAGCCGGTTCGACTCGCTCGTATTTGAGCAGATGAATCAGCTCGCGCAGTTCGCTGTCGTAAGCTCCATAAGCAGTAGCTTTTATGAAATGCGGACGCGGTTCCAGGCATGCCGCGCAAATTGGTTGGTTCATGAACCCGCCCGCCAGATTCCTCGCCGCAAATCTCGCAGGTGCTCCGGTCGAGCGGAACTAAATTGCAGCAAACAATCCAGGCACACCGGTAAGCGGGAAATGTTGGTGAGAGGCGCGCCGCAGAGACGGCAATCAGAAGGGAAAAACGAGGCAAAAACACCCTCGGCGATCAGCGTGGCGCCGGAAGTCACCGTGCGCAAGAAACTTCTCGCGCCATGACCGGTGGTACGCCCGAATTTCGCCTCTTCGGGTGGGGAAACGCCCTTGCGAATTATGTCTCCGCTACTGCTGAAGACAGAGCCTCCCTCGTTCGGCGCCGGGTCAGGCTCCAGCCGGACGAATTGCATTCAGTATAGCGAGGTCTCTAGACGCAAGCAATTGTGGCAAACCCGCGCGCACCACTCGGCACACTATCAGGCGGCAGCTTGTCCTCGGGTTGAGAGTCTGCTCTCCCGCTCAGCCAAATGTATGAAAATTGAAACTCGCGTCCGGCGATGGCAATTCATGCAGCGGGCCGGCTGCAGCATCATGGCCGGAAGAATGTATTTTTCGAGCAGGTTGCGGCGACGCGAACGGTAGGCCTCGAATCCGCCGCAATCGGGGCATTGGTAATGCTTCAGCAACATAGTGACCTCCCAAATGAGCAGAAGGCGAACGGCGCGGTGTGCTTCTCACATTATAACCCGCATAGCAACGTGACGTAGCGGGCATGACTTGTAAATCTCCCTCCAGCCATGCTAAGGTGCGGCCCGGTCGTTTGCGGTATAACCTGATCCAACCCGTTGCAACCCGGTTTGTTGTGTTGCGCTTTAGAAAGTTCGTGAAGACTACTGAATGTCGAAGGGATTCGCATGAGTGAGCCGGCTAAAGTGACACCAGGCGGTAAAAAACACCAACCTTTCGTTCCCGAACACCTTGAAATGAAGGAGTTCACCCTCCGAGCGGTTCTCCTCGGCCTTCTCATGACCGTCATTTTAGGAGCCGCAAACGCCTACCTGGGCCTGCGCGCCGGGATCACGATTGCTGCGACTTATCCCGCCGCAGTTATAGGCATGGCGGTGCTCCGCATGTGGAAAGGCACCATCCTCGAAGAAAACATCGCGCGTACCTCGGGGACTATCGGCGAAGGCATTGCCGCTGGAGCGATTTTCACTATCCCTGCCTTCCTCATGGCGGGAGTGTGGCCGTCATTTGGTCTTCACGAAGCCTATTGGAAGACCACCGCCCTGATCATGGTGGGCAGTGTGATCGGCGTCCTGTTTATATCGCTGGTGCGAAAAGGCATGGTCGAAGATCCAGAGCTGCCCTTTCCGGAATCGGTCGCCGCCGCCGAAATTCACAAAGCCGGACGCCGCGGGGCCCAGGCTGCAAAATATCTGTTCTGGAATATTGGAATTGGCAGCATTGTTTATTTGCTCGGCGCTTTTGGATTATTTGCCGTCGATAAGACTTTTCAGTACGGCCTCGGCGCACTGGGCCGCAGCCAGGTCAAAATCGATACCGTCGTCAACGGAAATGCTTTAGCGACCGGTGGCGCCAGCACCGTGGCCGCGCCTAGCGTGAGCCCTGCGCTTTTGGGAGTCGGCTACATCATTGGCATTCGCCTGGCAGCGCTGCAGTTTTCCGGCAGCATTCTGGCGTGGGGACTTTTGGTTCCGCTGATGATGTTCTTCCTCGGTCCTCAGCTCAAGCAATATCTTCCGGCAACTGCGCCCGGGGACTGGTCTGGCATGGCCTTCGCCATGTGGAAATTCATCGTTCGCCCCATCGCGGTGGGAGGCATGCTGGTTGGCTCCGCATACACCTTATTTAACATGCGCAAAAGCCTGACCGCGGGTCTGGGCAAGGCCTTCGCGGATTTCCGCCGCAATCCGGGCGAGCAACCCGACCTGCTCCGCACTGAGCGTTACATGAATTTCAAGACCGTGTTCGCGCTGATCGCCTTCATGTTTATCCTGATGTGCTTTTTGTACATTCACGTTTCAGGGCTGGTGTGGCCGGCGGTGCTGGCGGCGGTGGTAATGCTGATCGTTGGGTTCTTCTTTGCCACCGTCTCTGGCAGTCTGTGCGGCATCATTGGATCCTCGAACAATCCCGTCTCCGGTATCACTCTCTCTACTCTGCTGATCGCCGCTCTGCTGATGGTTGCGCTGGGGGTGTCCGGCCAGCACGGCGTGGCGGCGGTGCTCGGAGTTGCCGCCGTAGTTTGCGTATCATCCTCGGTTGCCGGCGAGCTGTTACAGGATTTCAAAGTGGGCTACATTCTCGGCGGCACTCCGCGGAAAATTCAAATTGCTGAGTTGATCGCCGTAGTTGTGGCCAGCCTTGTCATGTACTTCCCGCTGATGTATCTGCAAAAGGGATTCGGATTCGGAAGCAAGGAACTTCCCGCGCCGCAGGCGGGATTAATGGCAATGCTGGCCCAGGGCATTGTCGGACACAATATGCCGTGGGCCCTGGTCGGCGTCGGAATCTTTATGGGAATCGGCATGATTATGATGCAGGTGCGCAGCCCCATGCTGGTCGCAGTCGGCATGTATCTCCCCTTTGAAACCACGCTGGCAATTTTTGTTGGCGGAATATTCCGTGCCATTGGAGACTGGGTTGCGCGTCGTCGCGGACTGAACCCTGCCCAAACCGCACGCGCCGAAAATGCCGGAGTGCTGACTGCCTCCGGCCTCATTGCCGGAGAAGCGCTGATGGGCCTACTATGGGCTGCGCTGAAGGCGAACGTCTGGGCTGCTCCGCGTAATCCACCGCAAATTTTTACCAATCCCTCGTATCTTTTTGGCGGCACGATCGTGCTGGTTCTGCTCGCCGCGCTGATGATCTTTTCCCCGCTTAGCGCTGCCGGCGATCCCAATGAACCCGCGCCGCCAGTTGCAATGATGTAAGACACTAGTGATTGGTGATTCGTGACTAGATGATGGACGGCCACCCGCCACCAATTAGTTGAATTGGAGGCAAGGGCTCGCGTCCGTGTTTGGTTTTGCATCGCCCGAAGTCTCAGTATCCGCTCGTGCATTCCCTTCATGTAACTTAGTGTCCTCAGTGGTTTTCGCTTTTATGTCCGTCGTCGAAAACATCGCGCAGGTGCGGCAACAAATTCAATCCGCCGCTCTTCGCGCGAAGCGCAATCCCGACGACATCACCTTGATGGCCGTGACCAAAACCATCGCACCATCGCCGATTCGCGAAGCCTATGCCGCCGGCATTCGGGTTTTCGGCGAAAATCGCGTCCAGGAATTTGCCGGCAAAGCTGAAGCCCTCGGCGATTTGGCCGGCGCTCAGTGGCACATGATCGGTCACCTGCAAACCAATAAGTCCGCAAAAGCCGCAGAGTTGTTCGCGCATGTTGATTCGGTTGACTCGCTCCGTCTGGCACAGAAGTTAAACTCTGCCGCCGCCGATGCCGGCAAAAAACTTTCCGTCCTCATCGAAATCAACATTGGAGGAGAAAGCGCCAAGCACGGCCTGCCACCGGAGTCGCAGGCGTTGGAGGAGTTGCTGGCTGCCGCGGCCGAACTTTCATGCCTCGAAATCCAAGGCCTGATGACCGTTCCGCCCTACGACCAGGACCCTGACCGGTCGCGGCCATACTTCCAAAAAATGCGCGCGTTGTTTGAAAATCTAGCCGCGCGCCAACTTCCAGCAGTTAAGATGGTGGAGCTTTCTATGGGTATGTCGCACGATTTCGAAATCGCGGTTGAGGAGGGTGCGACTTGTGTCCGCCTGGGCACAGCGATTTTTGGAGCGAGGCCACCGCTCAGGAGCGCAATTTGAGAGGCCTGCATGCGTGGGTGACCCCGATCGTCGGGATGTTGGCGTTCGCGACGCTGTTCGCCCAAACTCCTCCAATTGGACTTCAGGTTTCGGTTGCAAAACTCGATTTCGGCGAAGCCGCAGTCGATTCTGAAAGCCCCGCTCAAACCATCACCCTAAGCAACCCCACCAAATCGAATATCACTATGGAACAGATCATTGCCTCGGGCATCGATTTCACCGAAAAAAATAATTGCGGCCTGGCGCTTGCCGCCGGCGCGCAATGCACCATTCAGGTCTTTTTCAAGCCCATGATTCCCGGCTTGCGCATTGGAAACCTTGATGTAATGGGCTCCGATCCCGCCAGTCCGCATTTCATTCCATTGACCGGAACTGGAAAATAAAGTTACGACTGAATGTATTTTTCGTGGGTTTTGGGGCGTTGCTAAGACCTAGGACGCAGACTTTTTGGGTGTGTTTTCGACGCTATATTTCACCGACTTAGCGAAGAATTTCGGCGGCGCAGCGTAAGCTCCCCAATCCTCAGGCACGGGATTAATGCCCCACAAATTGCCGGGAGGCTCGATCGCGATTCCAATGATCCAAAACTTGCTTCCCTCTTCCAACAACCGGTTGCAAGCCACTTTCGCCAGTGTGCTGCCTCTGCCCGGCAGATCTTCGATACGAATTTGCAGGCCCTGCGCCAAGGGTCGCGCGCATCGGACCGCGCATCCTTGAGGATTTACCATCACGGTGTGACAGTTTTGCGAAATAATCTCGCCCGCAACACTGGTGATCCGCAGGGGAATTTGCGCCCGAACTCGGGTCCCGAGGCGTCGCTGAGGCTGGCTGGTGGCAGTGGAAGCCATGCTGGTAAGCGGATTCTAGCGACACTCTCGAACTGGTTGTCCGCAATTCAGAGTAGCTGACAAACCAAAGTAACGGAATCGATGCAGAGTCCGTTAATAGAACGACAATCTTCCGTTTTGCCGCGCTCGGCGCACCATCTGCGAGAAAAATAATATCCCTGCGGGAACCAGAAACAACGCAAATACGCTGAGTATCTCAACCTCGTGCGCCGCCGCCTTGAAACTCCCATCCAGCAACCCCATCCGCATGGCCGCCAAAGAATGGGTGAAAGGGATCAGGTAAGAGACAAACTGCACCGGTTTTGGCAAAGTGGTGACCGGAAAAAGCGTCCCTGACATCAACCACGCGCCCGAGCCCAGTAACCATAGAACCGCTGATCCTTTATGGATGGAAATCTGCACTCCTGCCGCAATCAGCCCGATTCCGAACGCGCTCAGGATCGAAAGCAAAAACGCCAGCCCGCATGCTGCCGGGCTAAAGTGCAGAGCGGGCGCAAAAAGAAAAATGCCGGCGCCAATGTAAACCGCAAATTGCAGAAACCCTTCCCCGAATGCAGAAAGCACTCCCAAAGAAACCAGGACCGCCGCCGGGGTCGCAGTCGTCAACAATACCTCGAGAGTCCCTGTCTGCTGCGAGTCCTGCACCGTTTTCAAAAAGCTGTGGATCCCAGACAACAGAAAGGTGTAGAACCCCGTCCCGATAAGCAGGAACAAAAAATACGGCATGCCTTCAGGACGAAACTGCGGTCCCACCGCTCGCGCCAGATAATAAAACGTAGCCAACTGCGCCACCTGCGCCAGGCTTGATAAAACAAATCCATTGCGATATCGCACCGCCGTGATCGCATCTTTTTTCAATACCGCAATTACTTTTTCGGCAATCATGCGGGTACGCCTATGCGGAAACGCTCAGGTATGTGATCGCCGGTGATCTCCAGATAGAAACTCTTCAGCGTTTCGGCGTCAAAATCGCCGGCGTTCTCAGTCGCCACTAACTCGCCCTGTCTCAACAGCGCGATTCGGTCGCAAAGGGCTGTAGCCTCTTCGAAATTATGCGTCGCCAGCAGCACTGTAATGCCGGCCCCCGATAAATTCCTGATCAAACTCCACAGCTCTTCCGTGGCCGCAGCGTCGAGGCTACGGGTCGGTTCGTCGAGCAACAACACCGACGGCCGTTTGACCAGCGCCCGCGCAATTCCCAGCTTCTGATACATACCCGACGAAAGCTTCATGGCTTGTTTGCCCGCGGCATCGCTCAATGACACACACGAAAGCGCCGTCTCGACCCGCTCTGCAACCTCCCGCCGACGCACATTTTCGAGGGCCGCAAAAAACTCCAGGTTTTCCCGGATCGTCAATCGCGGAAAGAACGACCGTTCCGTGGCCAAAGCAAAGCCCACTTTTCTTCGCACCGCTTGCCCATGGCTGCCAGTGTCGTCTCCACCCACCAAAACCCGGCCGCGGTCCGGAAGCAGCATGGTAGAAATCAGCTTCAGTGTGGTGCTCTTCCCGCTTCCATTAGGACCAAGCAAGCCCAGCACTTCTGCCGGCTTCACGGTGAAAGAAATCCCTTTCACCGCGTGTGTTTCTGCCGCTGGCTTTCGCCAAAAGCGGAATCCGCGTTGCCCGAACATCTTGTGCACGGATTCAAAAACAATGCTGTTCATGACAGGTTCAACCGCAGACACTACCGCATTTCGCTCCGCTGTTAGAAGATTCTATGGACGCGAACCACCGTTTCCGGAGACAGAATTCGCGCAGGGACATACTTAGTCCACAGGGTCACTGCTTTTGGCCGCAGCATCACAGATCGAATTGCCTCGTCTTCCGACGATGGGCACGACTCGCAGTCAGGAATTTCAGCTTCTCACCGCCTGCTGTCTGCCCTCGAAGCACGCCGATTTAACGTCCCTACTGACGCCTCGCCTCGATTGGGAGCGCGTGATCGATTCAGCCGAACATCACCGCCTGATTCCTGTATTGCATGCAGCCCTGGCCGGAGAAAACGGCATTCCTTCCACCCTGCGGGTTCGCGCCCACAAACACGCCTGGCGCGCAATGCGGTTCACGACCGAGTTGGCAAGAATCACGCAAAATTTCGAGCGGCGCCAGGTTGAATTCCTGGCTCTCAAAGGGCCGGCGCTATCGCAACTTCTGTATCACGATCCCTGTTTGCGCCAGTTCGGCGATCTCGACCTTCTGGTCAGGCCACAGGACGTCTGGTCGGCGAGAACTGCACTGAAGGAATTAGGCTACGCATCCGGATTGCGTCTGTCTCCGAAACAGGAAAAATCTCACTTGCGCTCGGGTTACGAATGCGCCTTCGACCTGAAATCAGAGCCCCACGTGGTTGAACTGCAGTGGCAGGTTGTGCCCCGTTTTTACTCGATGAGCTTCGATCTCAACCAACTGTTCCGCCGCTCCGTGCAGATTGATATCGACGGTACACGCTTGCGGACGGTTGGCCACAACGACTTGATGCTCGTGCTCTGTGTTCATGCTGCGAAACATGAGTGGTCACAACTCGGCATGCTGCGCGACATCGCGGCGCTGACGCACTTCCATTTGGATTGGGAGTGGATCGCCGGCGAAGCCATGCGGCTCGGCATTCTGAAGATTCTGCAAATTTCGCTTTTAGCCGCGGGCGTCGTGTTTTCTCTGACTTTGCCCGCACCGCTGCCTTCGCCAATTGCAGGTGCGGCAGAAATTGCTTCGGCGATTGCCGGAAGACTGCCGCAGGATTATGAACCTGATACGGAATCAGTCCGCTATTTTCGCGCCCAACTCCGCACCCGGGAAAGGTTACGTGACCGTACCCAATTCGTATGGCGCCTCGCTACAACTCCCAGCGTAGAAGAATGGAAGACGCTCCGGATACCTGACCGTTATTTTGTGGCATATCGCGGCGTCAGAATCGGCCGCCTGATCAAAAGATTCTTGTTTTGAAAGCTATCTTCGACCGGGGCACAGCCTAGCTGCAAGTCGCGTCGGCTTGCTCGTGAGCGTGGTAGCTTGAGCGCACCAGTGGCCCCGACTCCACGTGACGGAAGCCGAGCCGCAGCGCTTCGTCTTTCAGATATTGGAACTCCTGCGGAGTGTAGAAGCGGGCAATTGGCAAGTGATCGCGCGAGGGCCGCAGATACTGGCCCACGGTCAAAATATCGACTCGTCTTTCCGCCAGATCACGGAAGACATCAACCAGTTCCGTCATGGTTTCGCCCAGCCCAACCATCACGCCGGATTTCGTCACCATCCCCGGAGAAAATTCCTTGGCGTTCTGCAGCAGCCGCAGTGTGCGTTCGTAACGCGCTCCCGATCGCACTGCGCGATAAAGCCGGGGCACGGATTCGGTATTGTGGTTCAGCACATTCGGCTTTGCATCCAGCACAATGCGCAGCGCCTCGTCCATTCCCTGGAAATCGGGAATCAGCACTTCCACTCGGCATTCAGGAGCTACTCGTCTGACCTCGCGGATGGTTTCGGCGAAAATTCTCGCGCCGCCTAAATTGTCATCATCCCGGTTTACGCTGGTGATCACCGCATGCTTCAGTCCCAAAGTCGCAACCGCTTCTGCAACCCGGCGAGGTTCATCCCAATCAATCGCCAGCGGCCGGCCCTTTGGCACCGCGCAAAAGCCGCAGCGGCGAGTGCAAATGTCGCCCAGCAGCATAAAGGTCGCGGTGCGATGGTTCCAGCATTCGCCGATGTTCGGGCACTGCGCGGATTCGCAGACCGTGTGCAGCCCCAGCCCGCGCGCCAGTTTTTTTAACTGGTGAAAATTTTCCCCCGCAGGCGCCTTTGCTCTCAGCCATGCCGGCTTGGGCTGCCGGACCACGGGTCCGGTCTCAATCTGCACCAGCTCTGAGAAGCTGCTCATACGTTTATTCTACAGGAGCCCGGGCATCGCTCTTGTAATGGTCAGCGCTGCGAAAGCATATATACTCTTTCCTCATCGGGGCGGTCCGCGGACGACAAACATTCAACCAGCGAAATGACATTTATCTGGATCATGGCTGCTCTGCATGATCATGCGGCCGGGCTTCTAGCGTCTCCGTTCCAAGCCATTTGTCTAGTGGCGTTGTACAGCAACTTTTAATATAGAAACCCGCGGATTCGCGCATCCAAGTAGCCGCAATGACCTTCTCGCTTCGAGGTGTTGCCTGGACGGCCTTTGCCATCGCCGTCGTCTTGCTGGTAGGCAGCAGCATTCTCCTGCTGCGCGCTACTCAAACATTGTTTGATAGCCAAGCCCTGGTCTCGCACACTCGCGAAGTGCAGGCTGCGCTTGGCAGACTCAGCTCCGACGTTTTCCAGCTCACCAATTCGCGCCGCGGTTTCACCATCGCCAACGATCAGTCCTTTATCGATGATTACCATTCAGCGGTAGCAGTGGTCCCGGGAGATCTAGGACGCCTCCGGCAACTTACGTCCGATCGCCAGGATCGCCAGCAGGAACTCGGCCAGGTCTCCAAAGATATCGATGGCTTGCTTGATCTGACTAATAGTTCCCTCAACGCCCATGCTGCCGGAACTTCCAATGGTGCAACGGATATTCAGATTACCCGGCAGACCGCCGCGCTCGGCAACCGCATACAGTCCTCTTTGCATACGATGGGCGACGAAGAAGATCATCTGCTGGCAGAGCGTCAAGGCACTTCCCGTATTAACTACCGGCGCACATTGCGGCTTATCTTTGCCTCTTTCATCATCGCCCTGATGCTGTTGTTGGCTGAGATGTTTCTGCTCAGCTATGAATTCACCCGCCATCGCCAGACCGAGCGTTCGGCGCTGCAAAACCGCGAGATCGTCAACGCATTTTTCTCATCTTCAACGATCGGCTTTGGCATTTTGGACTCGCAGTTTCGCTATACCCGCGTCAATGATGTACTGCCGCAAATGGCCGGTATGAGCCGGGAAGATGTGCTGGGCAGCCCGGTTTCTCAGGTCTTCAGAGAATCCGGCATGCGCGCGGAGGCAGTCCTGAGTCAGGTCCTGCAGACTGGCAAGCCGGCATTAGACCGCGAGGTGTCCTCTGAACTGCCCGCCAAGCCCGGCGAAATTCGTCACTGGCTAGTCAACTATTTTCCGATTCGCGAGCGTGGCGGGACTGTCACGCAGGTAGGCATTACCGCGGTAGACGTCACCGCCAGACAAAATGCGGAAGATGCTCTGCGGAAACTAAGCGGCAGGCTGCTCGGCATCCAGGACCAGGAGCGCCGCAGAATTGCCCGCGAACTTCACGATAGCCTGGGGCAATACCTGGCAGGAATGAAAATTGCCATCGATATGCTGGCCTCGCGCTCGGCGCAAAAAGATCCGCTGTTAAATGAATGCGCCGATATTTTGGAGCGGGCCATTTCCGAGACTCGCACTTTGTCGCACTTGCTGCATCCTCCGCTGCTAGACGAAGCCGGCTTTGCCTCTGCTGCCAGTTGGTTCGTCGCCGGATTTTCCCAGCGCAGCGGAATTCCAGTCAGCCTCGATCTGCCGGCGGACCTGCCGCGCCTTCCGGATGCGGTGGAAATCGCATTATTTCGCATCCTGCAGGAAAGTCTCACCAATGTTCATCGCCACTCCCGTGCCAAGTCAGCGGAAATCAGCCTGGACGTTGACGCCGAACTGGTTACGATTCAGGTCCGCGATCATGGCCGTGGAATGCCGCCCAATGTGATCGGGCAAATCGAAGCCGAGTCCAGCAAGTTGGGAGTTGGCCTGGCCGGCATGCGCGAGCGTATTCACGAATTGGGTGGGAAATTTACCGTCTCTTCCAACGGGAGCGGAACTACTGTCCTCGCCAGCATCCCGCTGAGCGTCGATCATTCGCCGGCCTTTAAATCTGAGCGCCCGGCTTAGCAAAAAAAATAACCCACCCTTTGTGGATACAAAAGGTGGGCATCGCACTGCTAGCTGGCTTTGCGATCCAGATCGCGCTCTCGTTGGCGCTCGTTCTCCGCGCCTAAGCCTTGGTTCCAGTCATCTACTTCCTTCTGGGCTTGGTCTTTGGCGATGCCGTAACGCTCTTGCACCCGGCCGACCAGCTGATCGCGCTGTCCGGCAACCACGTCCAGGTCATCATCGGTCAGCTTCCCCCAGCGGGTTTTTGCTTCGCCCTTCACCTGTTTCCATTTTCCTTGAACCTGGTCCCAATTCATGAATGCCTCCTGTTGGTTTGTATCCAGGCAAAAGCCTAATCTCCGGACACAATTCGAGGCAATACAGGGAACACTCCATTAGCAGAGCTGGATGGCAGGAGAAAACCAGAGGGAGCGCGAGTCTCTGACCCGCGAAAAAATCCGGAGGGAAAGGTTCGCGCCGGACACATTAGATCTAATTCAAATCCCAGCTGATCGGCCTTACGCTGATCAGCTTGACTCAGCTTTCGAGATAGGATTCAACCCACTCTCTGACCTTGAGCCTCCGATTATCGGTTTGATCAAAGCGGATGCCGAACGACTTCCCGGCAGCTTTTATCCAAGTCACGTTTCCGCGCACCCAGACTCTGGGCAAAGTCAGTAACGCAAATGAAACTTCTACCGGCAACCCCGGCGCCACTTCCTCCGCGCACTTCAGCGACATGCCGCCGCTGCTGATCTCCACGCTGCTGGCCTCGAACTGGCGATTGTTCGAGCCGGCGGTGATCGCCACTTGCGTGATCACCGGAACCCGCGCATAGCGGCGGAACTCGTGCAGTACCAGCATTCGTGTAGAGCGCAACAGTTTGATTGCAGCCGGGCGTTCCAGCGGTTCATGAAAAATGGCGTTGATGCCAAACTGCGAGAGATTCAGCGCTTCCTTGATCGTGCCTCCCAGCCCGTAGATCACCATGCGGCTGTTCGAGCGCGACCGGCGGGCGGACTCGAGGACCGGTGCAGCTTTGCTGCCCACCGGAATTACGCAAGCCTCAAATTTTTCGCTCGCCAGGCGATCTGCTCTTTCGCCCGTCATGCTCACACTATCAATACCGAATTGCCGGAAGCAGTCGGACAGCAGGCTGCGCGAGCTCTCCTGCAAATCCACCAGCGCGGCTCGCGCTGAAAACTTTCGAGTAGGGGAAGGTACGACAAGAGAGTTTCCCAAGGTATTCTCCATTGGTCGGTTTGGCTGGCTCTAAATTCGTTCTATCGGCGGATGCGGACGGGTGATTATAAACTCGCCCTTGATAGTGCATTGCGCTCTTGAACAAATCCATAGAATCCGCCGAAACCCCATTCTGGCGCGGGAAGTCAGGCAGTGCAACCGTGCATTAGGACACTACGCAGTACAAAGGTGCCATTACCCGAATGACCATCGACGCGTTTGCGGGTAACAACAAATATTTCGGGCAAAACCCGAAGAAATCGCGGAACAAATCGGCGTCGCAACCCTAACTCTCTTGCTTTAGGCGGCAATTCCAGAGAGCCGCTTTGGCATAAAAAAACTGCGCTCGATCCATTCCGCTGCCGGCGAACGAGCCTTGCGCCGCCCGCTGGCAAACGCCGGAATAGAATCCGACGAAAAAGCCGATCAAAATTAGCGCTCTATTTATCACTCCGAGATTTCAACACCTTCAGCACATCTTCTGTGTTGGCGGTTTCACTCATCCGCGGGAAAATCTTTTCGATGCTGTTGCGCTGAGCGTCAGCATCTCGATCGGTCATTGCGTCCGTCACCAATACGACGTTGTATCCCAGATCGTAGGCGCTGCGCGCGGTCGATTCCACCCCGATGCTGGTCGCAATTCCAGCGAGCACAATTTGCGTGACTTTATACTGGCGCAAATAAGCATCGAGGTCCGTCCCCAGAAAAGCTCCCCAGCTCTTCTTAGTGACCAGATGATCGCTCGGTTGCCGCTCCAGCTCCGGCACAAGATCCGCCCAATCCGCCGCCCGCGCAAACTTCGGCGGCCCGGCATCGGTTCTTCCCGGAGCTCCGCCGGCGACGTTTACCAGAACCACCGGCAGGCCGCGTTCGCGAAAAGCCCGCGCCAGTTGCGCCGCGCGGCCAATAATATCGCCGGCAGGATGCACCGTCGGCAATCCGGTAATTCCCTTCTGCAAATCAATCACCACCAGAGCAGCCACGGGATCGAGCGTTGTCAAAGGCATGATCTATTTTTATCAGGAAGCGATGCTCGGTGGTGCAGGCACACGGGTGGCAAAGGCGGTGGTGAATCCACGTTTCGGGTCCCAGTATGGGCCTACAATCAGCTGCCGGCTGAAGCGGCGCAGCCAATTTCGGGTGTGGGTGGTTTCATCAGCTTCCAGGCCTCGCGATAATTCTCGAATTTAGATCTCTTTGATCCCGGAGTTAGACAGATGACTTTTCGCGGTTCGATGACGGTTGCCGGAAAAATGTACCAGGCGTCCTCGGGAATAATGTAAGCCGCGAGGAAATCGATCTCTTTTGACGAGTAAAGGATGATGCGGGAATGAATGCCGCCGCCTGTCGACGTCTTAATGCGATAGTGGGTCTTCGATGGTGCTTTGGCCAAAACCGATTTCACCTGAACGCGCCAGCAGACGTTCTCCACGCGCACGATTACGTCATAACGTTCGCCCTCACCCCACGGTTTAGCGACGGACAAGCCAAGGCTGGCGGCTTTGCGCATGAAGGCAAGTTCGGCGAGATTTCCGCGTTGCCGGTTGTTGAGGTTGGCTGGGTTGATGGTTCCATTGAGTAAGTTTGGATCGGTCATTTAGGTTTCAGTCCCCGAATTTCGTTGGGTTCGATATTGTGCGTTGGGGAGCGAAAGAAATTCCTGGGAGTTCGCTCGGAATTCCGGCAGCGGGCTGAGTCGCCCGCCTAACGCCTGAATATTGGCCCCAAACACGAAAAGCGCGGCCGAGAGAGCCGCGCTTTTACTTACCTTCTATATCCATTGTGACAGATTGAATAGGGCAATTGTGCCAAGGTTTCGAACTTTATATTGTGAGTGGAATGATTGGATTAGAAGAAAAACCGCAATGCTGGGGGCTTGACAAAGTTTTCCACAGATCGCCTTTAAGGCACCCTGAACCTGACGAAAGGAAACTTTCTGCGCAGTAAAACTGCCCCACTCAAGCCCAAGGCAGGCTTGAATGAGCCACCCGCCGAATGCGAATCCCACCCCTGCTCTGTCATTCCGAGCGCAGCAGGATGATTCGCAACGCGAACCATCCTGCGAAGTCGAGAGCCTGCCCTGAGCGACTGAGCGCCGCGAAGGAGTCGAATGGGAACCTTGCGTTTCCATGCGTCAGCACGCGCGGGAAGGGCACGGCTTCAGCCGTGCCGTGCGAGTCGAGAGAGACGCGGACGCGCGATCGCCTTACATTTCTTGATGACTGGAATAGCGAGTTGAAAGTGAGTCGCAGCGCACGGCGCGCAGTCGCGAACCAGCCTATGGAGATCCTTCAGCAGTAGAACCGCTCACTCCAATTCTCACCGCGCAACTATTTCTTCGGCGGCGGTCGCGCTATTACCCCGAGTTCTTTAAACACTCTCGCGTTGAACGGGTCATTTGCTCCAGCGCGCCGCAGAACGTCATTGAACTGCAGACGAAGCACCCTATATATCTGCATCATCTGAGTTACGCTTGGCCTGCGTTCGCTGCCGACAAATGCGTTCGATATCTCGCGAAAGACACCAGCAATTTGCCGTCATGAATGTACGGGTCTGTGCCATCGAGGTCACTCAGAGATTTACTGAGTCGCCGTCTTTTCGATTCACAAACGATCCAGGCGTGAGTCGGATGAGCGGTCCTTTCCAAGGCGATCGTGAGCCCCAGCTCAAATGGCATATTGAAGCGCGGAGTCGGCGGAGACACCCGATCCAGTTGGACACGCGACAAATCATGAACGGAGTATTGCGATTCCTTGATCAAGTCGAGAATTCGATCCAGCCGCCTCTGGCTAAAGGGAATTTCTAACGTCGCGCGTGGAGTGAATCCGAAGGCGCTGATGGCTGCGATGTATGCAAGTAAAAGGTTTTCGAACTTTGCATCGTAGGGGACGTTGAGGAAAACCGATCCCGCACTAACGCGAGGATTTGGCGCGCGACTTGGCCGTTTTCTGGAGCTTTGCTTTGGCATTACCGGAAATGGGCTTCCCAGCGAACCTTCCCGCTCTCCTATGGCTAATCACGATGTTCCCGCTCTTGATGTCCCTATGCAGAACTCGGCGCACGTCCCGCACAAGCTGTGCAGTGCGCTTCTTGGAGACTCCCAAGGCCTCTGCGGTCTCGGTGACCGTTGCGGGCCTGCTGTTATCAACTCTGATCGGGTGCGCCATTGCCTCTAGTATAAACCCATCCGCAATGGTTTCGGATTGCTGATTTCGTCGGCGGCGCGGTCTACCATTTCACGCGTGATGCGCGGATTCTCGATTACTAAGTTGCCATAAACGAAGCTGCGCCGCTGCTCTTCCTTTTGCTCCGGGGTAAGAACAACTTTCTTTGCGGCTTCTAAAAGGATTTCCAGATGCTTGGTCATAGTTCGCCTCCGCTTCGGTCGAAGGACAATACCATAATAACCGCTGAGGAAACTGTTATCGAATTGAGGCCGCACCACGTGCTACATGCAAACGCGCGAGCGTGAGTGAGCGCCTTACACTTTTTTGATGGATTGGAGAAGCCAGTTGAAAGGGAGTCGGAATGGACGGCGCGCGGACGCGAACGCGCCACTGGAAGACTAACTGCAGCAGTAGCTGCCCCACTCAAGCCAAAGGCGGGCTTGAATGGCCACCCGCGGACGCGAGGTCTCGGGACTGACTCTCTGTGTGAGAATTCCCAGGCTTCGAATCGAAGTTGGGCGACGAATCTGGAGAGAAAAACGGCTGTCAGCCGGCCGATTAGTTAGCTTGAACAGTTTTCAGCAACTGTAGGACTTTGGTTGCGGGCACCACTACGCCCGTGCCGCCTACCGGAATTTCCTGGTGGATTTTAAGCGGCAGGAAGTTGCCAGGAACCCGAAGCTCCAGATCCTGTACCTGTCCAGGAGCCTGTGAGACGATGCCCAACAACACAGCCTGACCTCCAAGGACTAGAGTGCCCTGCTTGTTATACCCGCTTGGAACTTTAATGACTGGGCCACCGCTGTTACCAGGATAGACATTTGCATCAATCAGAAACGGGCTTTCATATGCGTCCTTAGGATTCAGCCAGGCCACCACTCCGCCCCGGTTTATGGCTTTTACCAAATACTCGTTTCCGACAATGCCGGGATAACCAAGCACGATTACATTCGCACCTTCGAAGAAGTCGTCCTCCTTTGCAATAACACTAGTCGTAACTGCAGGTTGATTTAGTTGCGTTGGAGGAGGTGCTTTGATCGTCGCAACGTCCGATCCATCTGGTAAGGACTTCCACAGGTCATTCCCAGCATCGTCCCGAAGAACGACGGACGCCCCAAGCCCCTCATATACTGATTCCTTGTCTTGCCAACCAAAGCGTATTCGAAGTTCTGCGGGATGCCAGTTCTTCTCTGGCTCGTAGAAAACGTGCTTTGCAGTGACGATATATCCGGTCTTCGAATTTAATGCGAATAGCACTCCCGTGCCGATAACTCTATAGAATTCTTTACCCTCGGTATTTTTATCGACTATCCCGAAGGACAGCGTTGCTAGTCGCCAGGACTCAACCCAACCGATCTGTGAAGATGCCGTCGCGACCGGGGCGGTTGTCGTTTGTGACATCGCGACCGATATTGCGCAAACAAGCCAGGACAAAATCATGTAAACGCGGCCATTCATTTCCATTCACCCCTAAATAAATTAAGGCACAGCGTTCGCCGTGCCCTGCGCTTCACAGCTTGCGTCTTTGTTACTGCTGTGACCTCAGCGCTTAAAGCCGCTCAGCTACGTTGTCGTTTCGGCACGGCTGAAGCCGTGCCCTTCCCAATCCTTAGCGATGGCTCTTGAGTAACTCGCTCAATGAGCTCGCGCCAGTTTCCTTCAGCACTGTCCCAAGCTTCGCATCACTGCGAAAATCAGACGCGAAGTTGTCACCATATTCATCGCGCAGGGTCCGAACCAACGTGTCGCTCCGTTTATGGCGAATCTCACCGTCCGCGTCACGACACCGTCCATCTAGTCCATCGTTGCAATGCCTACTACTCATGTTTCCTCCCAAATTTCTAACTGCACCCCGATGTCGAGCCGCAGCTCATGTACTTATGGCAACTGCCGTTGCGAACCATCATCGAGCCGCGAACCAACTCGTGTGGCGCGTGTGCCCTCACACGCGAATCTCTGGCCGTGGCGGATGAGAGCGTCCGCCCCACACTGTCCAAACCTTAGGTGCTCCCCAGCACCGCTCGCTCTGCTACCGGAGGCAACTTGATCGGAACAAAATATTCCTCCGGGTAGAGATAGTCTTCACCCGATTCGTCCACTACCCGAACCTGACGATGCCGGGCTGCGAGGTCGTCGGGTAACAGACGGTAGACCTTTCGCAATTCAAGCGAAGCCGGATAGTTCTTGTTGCGAACACAAAGAACAAAGCGCACCTGGCCGACGTTCGGCGCATTTGCCGCTGCCTTACCCGAGTATCCGCTTGATTTTGTGTTCCTTCGCGCCGATCCCATGGGCTTCATACCAATGAATCTCCGCCTCGCAAGTTGCGCCATCGGAGAATTTGATTCTTGCTGTTGCCTTCAACTTTCTCCAGCGGCCCTTTCCGTATGCTTTCCACAAACGCCTCCGCTCGCGAACGCCTTTACCGCTTGCGATTACTTCAACGTCGCGAGTCGGACTAACGATCGTGAAGCTCATGCTTCATCACAAAGAACCAGCCGGGTGCCCCATCCTTGTCGCGGTTTTTGCGACAGGGGTGGGGATTTTGACTCTACGAGCACCCACTCGTGCTGCCGCAGCTCATGCACTTATAACAACTGCCGTTTCTCACCATGATCGAGCCGCAGACGTGGCAACTGGGAGCGTCTCCTAGGTCGACTAGTTCGGCCAAAGCGTCGGCGGCGTGGATTTTGCCGGTGGGTGAACGGTCCGCTCGGCGCTCAGCTTCTCGGGGGGAGCTGACATCTGGCTGAGGCGAGTCGCTAACTTCGGCGGGAGAAGCTGCTCGCCCTGCACCTGCATCACCGGCTGACAACTTTGGTCTCAGGTTGTCGAACAGCAACTGCTGCTGGCCGGTTAGGAAGCGCGCCTGCAGCCAGCGGAAGATGTAGTCCATGATCGACTTGGCGAAGCCGATGTCGGCGTTGTTGGTCCAGCCGCTGGGCTCGAAGCGGGTGTGGGCGAATTTTTCGCACAGCAGCTTGAGCGGGACGCCGTGTTGCAGCGCCAGCGAGGTGGCGCAGGCAAAGCTATCCATCAGGCCGGAGACGGTCGAGCCTTCCTTCGCCATGGTGATGAAAAGTTCGCCGGGGCTGCCGTCGCGGTAGAGGCCGACGGTGATGTAGCCTTCGTGTCCGCCGACGTTGAATTTGTGGGTGATCGACATGCGCTCGTCATCCAAGCGATGACGGATGGCGCGCGGCGGCGCGTGCATTCTTCTTCAGGGATAGCGGGCGTGGGCGCCGCGCTCCACACCGGACGGCTTGTGCAGTCTTGGTTCCCGCGGCCGAAAGCGGCTGCGACTTTTTGCATCCATCGCGATAGACGGCGACAGCTTTCAATCCCAGCTTCCATGCCTGCAGATAGGCTTCGGTGATGTCTTCGATCGACGCCGACTCAGGCAGATTTACCGTCTTCGAAATCGCGCCGGAGATGAACGGCTGCGTCGCCGCCATCATCTTCAGATGTCCCATGTAAGCAATCGACCGCGTGCCCTTGGCCGGCTTGAACGAGCAATCGAACACGGCAAGGTGATCGTCTTTAATAAGCGGCGCGCCTTCGATGGTGCCGGTCGCGTCAATGTAACTGACGATGGCGTCGGTCTGATCGTGCGTGTAGCCGAGTTTGAAGAACGCCGTAGGCACAGTGTTGTTCACAATCTTGATCATCCCGCCGCCAACCAGCTTCTTGTACTTCACGAGAGCAAGGTCGGGCTCGATGCCGGTGGTGTCGCAATCCATGAAGAAGCCGATCGTGCCAGTGGGCGCGAGGACGGTGACCTGCGAGTTGCGGTAGCCGTATTTTTCGCCGTGGGCCAGGGCTTCGTCCCAGCAGGCTTTGGAGCCTTCGAAGATCGAGCGCTGGGCACATTCGCTTTGTCGATGTTGTTGACTGAGGCGCGATGCATGCGGATTACGTCAAGGAATGGCTCGCGGTTGATGTACCAGCCGGGGCAGGCGCCGCCGGGCATGACGTTCGGGTAATCCGAGATTGGTTTCGGCGAGGCCTTTTTTTGTGGGCTCGGTTGCGGGGACCAGTGGCGGGCAGAGTTCGGCGATCTTGGGACTGCAGATAGGCTTCGCCGCACATGATTGCGGTAACGCAGGCCGCGTAGTCGCGGCCGCCGTCAGAGTCATAGGGCAGGCCACATGCCATGAGCAGCGCGCCGAGGTTCGCGTATCCGAAACCCAGCGGACGATAATCGTGCGAATTCTTCATGATCATTTCTGTCGGATAGCCGGCGTTGTCGACGAGAATTTCCTGCGCGGTGATCAGGATGTCTACCGCATGGCGATAGGCCTCTACGTCAAAGGTGCCGTTGGGGGCGAACTTCAGCAGGTTCATGCTGGCGAGGTTGCAGGCGGAGTCATCGAGGAACATGTACTCGCTGCAGGGATTGCTAGCATTGATGCGCGCGGTGTTTTTCGAAGTGTGCCAGCGGTTGACGGTGGTGTCGTACTGCATGCCGGGATCGCCGCAGTGCCAGGTGGCTTCGGAGATTTTGTTCAGCAGCTCTTTGGCTTTGAAAGTCTTTACGGGATGGCCGTCTTTCACGGCGCGAGTGGAGAAATCGGTGTCGCGAATGACGGCGTACATGAAGTCGTCGGTGACGCGAACGGAGTTGTTGGCGTTCTGGAAGAAGATGGACGAGTAGGCTTCGGCGTCGGGAGATGAACCGTCGTACCCGGCGGCGACCAGAGCGTGGGCTTTGGCTTCTTCTTTCTGCTTGCACTCGATGAACTCAACGATGTCGGGATGATCGACATTGAGGATGACCATCTTGGCGGCGCGGCGCGTCTTGCCACCGGACTTGATGACGCCGGCGAAAGCGTCAAAACCTTTCATGAAGCTGAGCGGACCGCTGGCCGTGCCGCCGCCACTGAGGGTTTCATTCGACGAACGCAGCGGGGAGAGATTGGTGCCGGTGCCGGATCCCCACTTGAAGAGCATGCCTTCGGTCTTGGCTAGCGTGAGAATCGAATCGAGCGAATCTTGCACTGAGTTGATGAAACAGGCGGAGCACTGCGGCTTCTTGTACCCGGTGACGCCGAATTCGACGCGGCCGAGCGCTGGATTCCAGTGCCAGTTTCGGCCGTCAGAGTTGGGCTCAATGCGATCGCATCCTACGTTGAACCAGACCGGCGAATTGAACGCCGCATACTGGCGGATGAGCAGGTGCACGAGTTCGTCGTGGAAGGTGGCGCCGTCTTCTGGAGCGCGGAAGTAGCCCTGGGCTAAACCCCAGTCGCGAATGGTTTCGGCAACGCGGCCGACGAGCTGGCGAACGCCGGTCTCGCGCTGCGGCGTGCCGACTTCGCCGTGCAGATACTTGCTGGCCACGATGTTGGTGGCGGTCATTGACCAGTCTTTGGGGACCTCGACGTCTTTCTGCTCGAAGATGGGGTTGCCCTTTGCGTCCGCGATGAGCGCGTCGCGCATTTCCCATTCGATTTCGTCATAGGGAGAGACGCCGGGCTTGGTGAAGAAGCGGCGGAGAGTCAGGCCGGAAACTTTGTTGGTTTTCGGCGTTGATGCAACGGTTGCAACAGTTGTTTGAGCTTGAGTTTGGGTCTCGGCCATCGTTCTCTCTCCCTGGCGTTTGGTTAGCGCCCAAAGGCGCGTACATCAACAGCACGAACATTTCGGCACGACTGAAGTCGCGCCCTGATACGAACTTTTCAGAGCTATGTCGAGCTTTGCTCGACTGGACAGCCGAGGGTGGCTGTCCCCACACAAAAAATTTTTATCCGCAAACAGTTTGCTCCTTTTAAAAGCCGGAGGGCAGCGGTTGCGGATGTTTTAGTTCTTCTACTTCCCGTTCCTGGACTTCCATACCCCACGCGAATGAAGTGGAAGGCTTAATTTCTACTACTTTGCTGGTGCTGCGGAGACCCGATCCCGCTTCTGCGTCGTTTGCCAGCTTCTCCGCAGGCCTCTCGACAGCTGCTGAGCGGACAGGAGTGTCCGCTCCACACGAGCTGATGCCGGAGGCGGTTTCGGCTGCTTCTTCCATCCAGCGCTGGAAGACTTCGGTTGCGAGCCTACGCTGGGCTGAATCTTCTATTACCGTATAGCGGGCAAAACACTTTCCCGAAGTCAGGCGGGCACGCAGCGGAGTGCCGGGTAGGAATAACCGGCCCAGGGCCATTCCCAAATCGTCGGCCTCGGAAACATGAAACAGCGCCAGCATGCGCTTGCTTGCGGCTCCCGCCGACGGAATGATCTCTTCTCCCAAAGCAAAGATCCCCGGTTTGGCAGGAGCAAGCAGCACGCTGAAGCTGGATTCACAACGGAACCAACTGGACCATTGCAGGCGGAGATGGTCGAAATTCGTGGAAACGCCGTGGCGGGCGAGAGAACTGTCGACCAATTGCGAAATATTTTCCATTGCGCACTCCTCAATTAGTTCCGATTTAGAGGGTTGCGTTTCCCAGCCGGACATTGTGCCGGAAACGGTCGCCGCGGTTAATGGTTTTGAGAACGCGCTGGGTCACCTCGGCCGCAAATCGTGTCTCAGTTTGGTGAAAAATCGCGCCCTTTCGGGTGGCGATTACTGCCTCTGGGATAGCAACAGTACTGCTGTATATAGTGCCTGTCAACAACAAATCACCATATATTGTATCGCATTGAATTAACTGGGTGAATTCCTGCTCCGGGACGGCTTTTCCACATTGACCCTTTAGATGGTTAAACTTTTGGCCTCTGGACTGGCTGAAAGCTCACTGGGAAGAACGGCTTCTTCTTCTCTAAAGAAGACGTATAAATCCTCAAAAACCTCGCGAGGCGCAATCCGTAGCCCGTGCGGCGATTCGATTACGTAGTCTCCGGGCTGGCCGCGTTGTTCGCGTCCAAGAACGTCGGTGCAAGTCATAGCTTCGGTAAGTTGCCTGGCTTTGACCAGAAAACGGGTTCGGTATGTGTTCCAGACATCGGACATGAAGACTCCAGCGGTAAAATTCAGGGTTTCAGTTTCAGGGTTCAAAGTTTCAGAGTTTCGAGTTTCAAGGTTTCAGAGTTTCGACGAGCAATTCTCTTGAAATCCGCGGCTGGAGTTTATGGGAATTGATTGTGAATTTACGCGCTGCAGAGTGAGCGGTCAATTCTCCATTGGTGGTGCAGTGGGATGAAAGTCGTCGCTCCTCGCAGAAAAGGCAAAAGCTCTTGAAAGCCGCTACTGATCAGAGTTTCAGAGGTTCGCAGTTTCAGGCGAAGCCTGAAGAACGAGTTATGAGCCGTTTCTGCGGACGCCTTATCCACATGTCAAGCACAGGAAATGCAGAGCAGCACGGCGCCAGCTTTCATGAAATGCACTTCTATCGAGCTTGAAACGCAAATCGCGTCCGAGGTTTCCCGCCCAGTCGGGCACGCGGTACATGGCTATTTCCGCCGAAATTTTGCTTGATTTCATACATTCGGAGCAGGTACTCTGCTTTTAAATACTCTGGCTATAGGTGGTGTACCTGTGAACTCCCGATCCCAGCCTCGGAAGCGAATGCCCATCCGCGTGAAACCGAAAAAACGCCCTGCAGGAAGTCAAAAAGATTTAAGCGAGCAGAAAGCCTTCAAACAATGGCAACTGCTGGTTGACGCCATCCGCCGACGACAAGCCTGCTAATTGCTCGATTCGCGGAATCGTCGATTGCGGGCGATTCCCTGGGTACAGCGCGTGTAACACCTCCAGTTCCCTGCTTGGCGGGGACACTGAACGACTGGGGTTGGTTTGGGCCTGCGGAACTACGACCCGCGTGGTATACCGGAAAGCCCTGGAGTTGATCCGAGTGATTCGGTCGACGAGTGATAACGCCTGTTAACGACAGTTGACTTCCGATTTGCCCGTTGTGCAGGAAAAATCGATGAATGCTAGACCGCTTTGCCCGAGGCGTCGTTCCGCGAAACGTCGAGCCGGAAATCATAGAACACACGAATGAGATTGCCATCAAGGTCAGCCGCCACAAACTCGTGCAGCTTCCACGGTTTGTCCTCGGGTTCGGAAACGATCTTCGCGTGCGCGGCCTTCCACTCCGCGAAGAGTTCATCCACCTCAGCCTTGCTTTCGAGATTGAGCCAGAAAAGAATGGGGCTTTCGTTGCCGTAGGATTCTCGGAACGAGCGATTGGTGATAAATAGTCTGCAATTCCCCCTTGAGATGCCCGCAATGCCGCCTTGCTCGTTGCCAAAATCTAAGATGAAGCCGAGCTGATTGACATAGTAGGAGACGGCTTTGTCGACGCTGGCGGCAGGGATCTCCGTGACAGCAGCGGGGAACCTCATGCGCTGAATCGTAGCACGAACTTGCGGCTTGTAGTTGGTGATCAACGCTTGAGCAATCGGATTCACTCCTCGATGGTCGGCAAGCCGGGAAGCTACCCTCAGTTGACGAAAAATCGCCATATCACTCATTGACATGGAAAAAGGCGAATGAAAAGCGCACAGTTGTGATAGCGCCTGTTAACAACAATGAGGCTGCTGAGGAAGAATGGCGAGATGAAAATTGGATGGCTGCTTGAAAAATGAAACTCAAATCCGACGTAAACCGAAATAAAGCATCGGCAAAGCGATTCGGGCCCGAAAATAGCTCATAACGCGGGGACATTCGCGACCGTCAAGAGCGTGGGCGCCTTACCTGCTACGAATGGCGAGCCAGAAACGGGGGACAGAGCGCCCGTAGTTCCGTCGAGGGTATACGCTATGACGGTTTTGGCTGTGGGGTCCGCCGCGTACAGAAAAAAGTTCCCCGTTGAAGTGCCAGACGGAGTTACGGCCAGACCGCCGAGCGAAGTCGCCCCGTGGTAAGGAGCGCCATTTAGCGGCGTCAGAGTTCCGGAATTGCCGTCAACAACGAAGGCGGAGATGGTCTTATCCTGAACGTTGGCGGTATAAAGAAACTCGGTGCCTCCCACCAGCGTTATAGGCACGAGCGCCATATATTGCGGGACATTGCCGGTTACGAACGGCGAGCCGGGAATAGCCGTGAGCGCGCCGGTATTTGGGTCAATGACGAACGCTGCGATTTTGTTATTGGCGTTGGATGTTCCAACCAGACCTACATACAGAATATTTTGACCACTGCCGCCGACTGCAAGCGGTGATGGCCCCGGGAAACTTCCAGCTGGGCCCGTGGCATATGGAGAGCCCGGAATCGGAGTTAGCGTCCCGGTGTTTTGATTGATCGTGAAAGCTGAAATCCCACCCGCTGAATCATTCAGGTTGCTGACATACAAGAACTGGTTTTGCAAGCCAGCTACCACCGCCTGCACAGGAGTATCTCCCGCAGGAAACGGTGAACCTGCAGCCGTGCCAACCGCTCCGGTAAATGAATTGTAAGTAAAAGCCGCAACCCCGCTCGCATTGAGGTCGGTGACATAAAGGTTAGCGCCTCCGCTGACAAACGGCGATATGCCACCTGCACCCGGAGGTGTTCCACCTATGGAAAATGGTGATCCGGGGATCGCAGTGAGCCCACCCGTCGACGAATTGATCGAGAATCCCTGTACGTGGTTATTAGTAAAATCGGAAACGTACAATCGGCCCAGGGTTATCGTGGCCGCCATCCCCAGGCTTTGACTCGGTCCCGACATCGTAAGAGGACTGCCTAATGCTCCCGTGGACTGATCGATCTTGAAGCCGACAATTGCGCCGGGACTAGTGGCGTAAAGGAACTCGGGAGCAGGAGGACAATTCGTGACACAACTCGGCGGTGGTGAGATAGAGATATTTCCGGATTTACCGCATGCGAGCATCCCTATTGAAAGTGGCAGTGCCAACACGATGCCTACAGCCCGCTCTAGGCATTTCATTTTTTTCATGATTCTTCCGCGTTGAACCAGAATTTGATCTTAAAGCGAATCACTGAGGGATTGACTATCTGGTCGCGCCTGAGTTCTAAATGTTAGGAAATCTCGTGTAGATTGTGCGCGCCCTTGTTGGCCGTGAGGAATTTTACGGCTAACCCGCTCGCGTTTCAAGGTAATCAGCAAAAAATCTCTATATCACTCATTGACATGGAAAAAGGCGAATGAAAAGCGCACAGTTGTGATAACGCCTGATTTCAACAGTTGAGCTTTTAGTAAGAGTGCGGTTGGTTCCGGAATTGGCATTGGCGCGAATAGTTGAGAACGATTTTCGGAGGCACGTGTCGAGCCATGAAGAAATTTGTAAATCCTAACCAACCAAGTATCGTCTCCAAATTCGCTTCGGTCGGCTGATCTTTCGGTTGACCTTTTCGATGCCGTGCGAATGACGCATCGACGAAGCAGTCCTTGTCCAGCTTCCCTTCCACTTGTAGGGCAAGGGAGTTTTGGCAAGGGGGGGTGCTGGCGTGTTCGAGACTTTCCATCTGAGTATTTATCTGGGACTGCAACCGTTTGATCAGTTCTCGGGTAGTTATGCTGTGAAAGCCCTTATAGTTGATTTGAATCGTGTCCGCCAGCTGGAATTGGCAATCAAGTTGTCGCACGAGTGATGGATCGGCTTCCGAACGAACTGACTCCCAGAGTCTATTGAAAATCACCACGGAACATCCCTCTGCATCATTCACGCCACATGAGTCCCTGAGTTGCTGATTGTCACCCCAAAGATGGAATTGATTCCGGACGCCAGTACCGAACGGCCTGTACAGCCTACCAACCGCCTGCTTTTGTGGTGTGCGAAGGAGCCAATCGAGGTCTTTCGCGGATAGCCATTTTGTCTTTAGTACTGCAACCGCCTCGTCGACGGTTGTAGGAATGTCGGTAGCGGGGTAGCGGCTGTTCGGTTTGCCCTCATTCTGAGCCATCAAAGGCACCAGTAGGAAATACAGAACGAAAAGATTTGTCGAGGGTCGCTTCATACCGATTAGACACTACATCATTCTCGATTGCCGTAACATCGCTATATCACTCATTGACATGGAAGGCGAATGGAAGGCGCTGATTGGCGAAATATCCTGTAGCTCGCTTGGCCTGAGCTGTTGAAGTGTATTTGAGAAATGCCAGGTCAAAAGAAATATGAAGAAAAACTGCCAGCTGTCTTTAATTAGCTGGCGGCCTTTTCTTTTTCCCTCGCGTTGCGGGCGAAGAAGCGCTCGATGAAGCTGGTATCGGTTTTACCGGCGCGGAACTCGGGGTCGGCGAGAATTTTGCGGTGCAGAGGAATGGTGGTGTGGATGCCTTCCACGATGAACATCTCGAGTGCGCGCGACATGCGGGAGATGGCTTCTTCGCGGTCTTTGCCACGGACCACGAGCTTGGCGATCAACGAGTCGTAATAGGGCGGAATGACGCCTTCGGCGTAGGCGGCGGTGTCCATGCGCACGCCGGTGCCGCCGGGCGGGTTAAAGGCCGTTATTTTGCCGGCTGACGGGGTGAATTTTTCCGGATGTTCGGCATTGATGCGGCACTCGATGGCGTGGCCTCGGGGCACGATCGGGCTGGGCAGAATATCTTCGAGGCGCTCGCCTGACGCTACCCGTATTTGACTCTTCACCAGGTCAACGTCGGTGACCATTTCGGTGACCGGGTGTTCGACCTGAATACGGGTATTCATCTCGATGAAGTAGAGCTTGCGATTGCTGTCCATGAGAAATTCAATGGTGCCGGCGTTCACGTAGCCGATCTCGGACAGCGTCTTGCAAAGCATGTCGCCGACTTCTGCGCGGAGTTCTGGAGTCACCTGAGTGGAGGGTGATTCTTCGAGCAGCTTCTGGTGACGGCGTTGAATGCTGCACTCGCGCTCGCCGAGGCTGGCGACGGTCCCGTATTGATCGGCAATAATTTGAAATTCGATGTGGCGCGGATGCTCGACATATTTTTCCATGTAGATGTCGCCGTTTCCAAAAGCGGCGGCAGCTTCGGATTGAGCAGCGTGGAATAAGGCGGGAAGTTCTTCGGGGGTGCGGACGATGCGCATGCCGCGCCCGCCTCCGCCGGCGGAGGCTTTGATGATCACCGGAAAGCCGACGGTGCGTGCCGCTTCGAGCGCTTCGCCTTCGCTGCCGAGCACGCCGTCGGAACCAGGGAGAATGGGGACACCGGCCTTCTTCATGGCGGCGCGGGCCTTTTCCTTTTCGCCCATCAGGCGCATGACTTCGGGTGGCGGGCCGATAAATTTAATGTTGCAGGTCTCGCAGACTTCGGCGAAGTTGGCGTTTTCCGACAGCAGGCCATAGCCGGGATGGATGCCATCGACGTTGGCAATTTCAGCGGCGCTGATGACGGCGGGAATATTCAGATAACTTAAGGCTAATTGCGGCGGGCCGATACAGATGGCTTCGTCGGCGAAGCGCACTGGGAGGGAGTTGCGATCGGCTTCACTGTAGATGGCGACCGTCTTGATGCCAAGCTCTTTGCAGGCGCAGATCACCCGGAGGGCAATTTCACCACGGTTGGCTATTAGGATTTTCTTGAACATTGGGTTCGGATTCGGGCAGGCTCATTCGGAGAGGAAGAATCGTTTCCGCTCTCCGAGCTAAAGCTCGCTTGGTCCTATCTCGGCATTAACGCGGCCATAAATGGCCGCTCTACCACGGTGGTACTTGAGCCTCGCGATTTCCCGTTTGCCTGTCTATGCCTTAGGCCGGATCGCGAACAACTCCTGGTTGTACTCGATGGGCTGGCCATTTTTCATAAGTAACTTGACGACTTCGCCGGCTACGTCGGCTTCAATTTCATTCATCAGTTTCATGGCCTCGACAATGCAAAGCACCTGGCCCACTTCAACCGAGTCGCCGGGCTTAACGAAGGGCGGCGATCCGGGCGATGGAGATTCGTAATAGGTGCCTACAATCGGAGATTTAACCATGTGGAGTTCTTCCGGGGGCGGAGGAGCGGCAGCGGCTGGAGGGGCAGCCTCAGGTGGCGCCCCGGATACAGCGGGTGCTGCAGCCACCGGAACCTGCACCGCCGGATGCGGAGCGGCAACCGCAATGATCCGCTCAGAAGCTTGCGCTGGCGGCGGAGTTCCGCGCTTGATGCGGACTTTAACGTCGCCGCGTTCGAGTTCGAACTCGGTGACGTCTTTCTCGATCAGGAACTCGACGAGCTCTTTAATTTCTTTCTGGTTCATGCCTTAGTGATTCCCACCGCGCGCCAAACAGGAAGGGGTGGTCCCCTTCTCTCGATTCGGAGCGCAGAAAATGCGCGGTTCGCCGTCCGCGCACTCGAGAAAACGAATTCAGAGCGTCAGCAAATCTTTAGGACAGGGAGTCAGAATTTCGCAACCTGTCTCTGTAACTACGACCGTGTCTTCGATGCGTATTCCCCATTTGCCGGGGAGATAAACTCCCGGTTCGATGGTGATTACCATGCCCGGCCGCAGCACTTCTTTCTGTGCCGTGGCAATTTTTGGCGCCTCGTGGATCTCCAGGCCCAATCCATGGCCGGTTGAATGGGTGAAGAACTTTCCCAATCCATGATTATAAAGCAGCTTTCGGGCGGCGTGGTCGACTTCGCTAACGGTGACCCCGGGCTTTACGGTTTCAAGTGCCGCCTGTTGGGCCTCGCGGACCGCCTCATAACCCGAACGCGCATCAGATTTCGGACGACCCAGGTGTACAGTGCGCGTCATATCGGAACAATAGCCCGCGAGTATAACACCGAAATCGCAGACCACGAATCCGTTGGCAGGCAGCAGCGCGCGGGAGGCACGGCCATGGGGAAGAGCGGAACGAGCGCCGCCAGCAATGATGGTGGGAAAAGCCATTTGCTCGGCACCCGCCTGCCTGGCGGCAAATTCAAGTTGGCCCGCGACTTCGGATTCGGAGGCCTTGGGCCGCAGATTTTCGGTTACGGTCCGGAATAGCTCGACTCCCAGGTGACAGGCAGCGCGAATACTTGCTATTTCGTTCTTATCTTTGACCATCCGCAAAGGCTCGACGAGCGGAGGGGCGGCAACGATGACAACCCGCTTGGCGGCTGCATCCTCCAGTGCCGCCCGGTCGGCAATGGTCATGTGTGCGGCTTCAATTCCCAGGCGACGCAGTTTTGGCTGCTTTTGAAGCCATTCAGCGGCGGCAATCAGAGCGGCTTTCTTAACGATTCTGACTTTTGCGCCCTTGACTTCCTGCCTTGCCTGCTCGGTGTAGCGGCCATCGGTTAGTAGAACTTTCGCGTCGGGGGTTACTAAAAGGACGCCCGCACTGCCAGTAAAGCCGCAGAGGTAGCGGATATTGGCCAGGTGAGTTATTAGAACGGCGTCGAGACGATGCGACTCAAAAGAGGCCTGCAGGAGTCGTAGACGACGACCAAAGTTCATGAGAGCGAGTTTAGCAATTCAGGGGCGAGATCACTGAGGAGCCGACTAGATTTCCACAGAGCTATATCTAAGTTATTTGTAATAAAGCACTTAGGTCTACATTGGAATCCGGATTTTATCATGACGCGGGTGAGTTAAACTGGAGGAGCTACTTGCCGCCCCAGCGGCCCAGGTGGAATATGACGATTGAGGTTGACCGTTCCGTGGACGTGGATAAAGACACTTGCCGGAAGTTAATCAGCCTTGGTTATGCGCGCTCCAACCATGTACGTTTATATGGTCAGGAGCTAGAGATCGTGTCCGATCCATTTCCACATGGAGATGGAGGCATCGCCATCGAAGTAGCGGAAGGCAACCAGTCGGTAACGCGAACCATGCGGTTGCCGTTGTCCGTGGTGCAGGTGGCGCGCAAGAAGCCCCAAAGGCGCGTAGCTTAGCCGAAATTAGTTGCTGAGCAGCGATTCATACCAGGCGCTACCCCGGCTCTCGGCAATGTCGGCGAAGCGCTCACCGATCCGCGTAGCCACTTCAAGCACGGTTGTTCCCCGCTCGATGTAAGCCGGCAGCTGGGTGCGAATCTCGGCGAAGGTGTCGGGATACTCCGAAGCCAGGGCGGCCAGTGCCACGCCGCTGAACAGAAGTCCGCCGGTGCGATTGCCTTTTAGTAGAAGAATTGCCGCCACTCCTGCCGAGCCCGCCAGTACAAACTTTTTCCAGTTTTCCATTTTCTTTCTCCGCTCAGCCCGGACCTGGGGTCGCCGTGTCCGCGCACGCTCATAGGTTCTAGTCATAAGTGTCTCGTATACTGCGAGTCTTCGTGTTGCAACTCTGGAGGACTTGGATGCGCAAAATGAACCGCATGGTATGGCTGTCGGCTCTGCTTTTTTGGGCATTATCAGTTGGCGCACAGAGCAAGCCGCGGGCGCGCGATCTGGGAGTGCCATTTGACGGCAAGCCTGGGCAGTTGAATGCGATTACAGATGTTAAGGGCGTCGAAGTGGGGCACACTACGCTGATCTCCGGCGACGGCGCGCTGAAGGTCGGCGCCGGGCCGGTGAGGACGGGAGTGACCGCAATCTTGCCGCGGGGAAAGGATTCGCGCGATGCGGTTTTTGCCGGATGGTTCAACTTGAACGGCAATGGCGAAATGACCGGAACACACTGGGTGGAAGACTCGGGATTTCTCGATGGGCCGGTGATGATTACGAACACGCACAGCGTTGGGGTGGTGCGTGATGCAGTGATCCGCTGGAAGGTGAAGCGGGGCGAGGCGGATGCGGAAGGCTATTGGTGGTCGCTGCCGGTGGTGGCGGAAACCTGGGACGGATATTTAAACGACATCAATGGATTTCACGTGACCGCAGAAGATGCGATCCACGCGCTCGACTCGGCGCACGGCGGGCCGGTGGAAGAAGGCAACGTCGGCGGCGGGACGGGAATGATCTGCAATGAATTCAAGGGCGGGATTGGAACATCCTCGAGACTGGTTACGACAAAGGAAGGCAGCTTTACGGTGGGCGTTCTGGTGCAGTGCAATTACGGCGAGCGCGAGCAACTGCGCATTGCTGGAGTCAATGTCGGCAGGGAAATTCCCGCACCCAAAATCTGGGACGATGACACGGGGTCGATCATCGTGGTGGTGGCGACTGATGCGCCATTAATTCCGACGCAGTTGAAGCGGGTCGCCCGGCGAGTAACGCTTGGCCTGGGACGCGATGGCAGCTACTCGGGCGACGGCTCGGGGGATCTTTTCATTGCGTTCTCAACTGCCAATCCGGGAGCCATCGGGGAAAAAGGACTGCACCAAATTGCCATGATGCCCAATGGCGAGCTTGATTCGATCTTTCTGGCCACGGTGCAGGCGACTGAGGAGGCCGTGGTCAACGCAATGGTCGCCGCGGAAACCATGACGGGAGTGAACAATCACAAAGTGATCGCTCTGCCGCACGATCAGCTACGGGAGGTTTTGAAGAAGTACGGACGGTTAACTGAATAAACGTGTCATCTCGAACCTGCACTCCGAAGGAGAGCGGGAGAGGGATCTCACGATCGGCTTGCGCCGGTTATGCAGTCTGGCGCAGTCTTGCTCGCGCATGGACCTGCGAATTGTCCTAATCACGTTCACGCCATTTCACCGGCTCATACGGTCCCTCTCTCGTCCGCCTCCGGCGAACGAGTTCGGGATGACACGTGGGTGGCGGAAGGATTGAGCGAAACAAAGGTACACGACCTTGGCCCGGCGCAACATCCAGCATTTTGAAAGCCATGTACCCGCGCGTGTACTTCTCATCCATTTCGGTTACGCCCATCATGTTAATTACTGCAATTGGCCAGCCGCCCACTAATTCGGCTCGTAAGAAGTAAAGGCCTGCTGTGAACTATAACCTTGCAATCGAGAGGCGCCACTCGCTCCGCCATAAGATCAATACGCCGGCGTTCGCCAGTTTCGATGGTGCGACTGGCGGCATGATCCTTGATTTGAGTGAAGAGGGGATGGCCATGCAAACCATGTCTCCGCTCGAAGAGCACAGCCGCGTGCCGATGCATCTTTCGTTGGGCGAGCCGGCGATCTATCTCGAAACCACAGGTTATGTGGCTTGGGCGGATGCACTGGGCCGGGCGGGAGTGAGGTTTTCGGATCTTCCCGAGGAATCTCGGATGCGGCTGCGGGAGTGGCTCACCAGTCATGATTCCACGCCGAGCTGGAAGGCGCCGCGGTGGGTGGTACGCGAGCAGCCTGCTTATCGCAGCGCGAGCCAAAACAAAAACGGCAACGGAGTGGCATTAAGCCTGGAGGCAGAACCGAGGAACGGCCACAACGGAAACGGTTCGAGTTCGACCAGTGTGCAATACGAGTTCAAATCGCTGAGCGGGGATTTGGATGCGTCGCTGACACTGATCGTCGGCCGGGCCTGTTCGATCACTCGCGGGACCGGGGCCGCGGCCGCGCTGAGCAACGAAACCGGCATGGTCTGCCGCGCAGTTGCCGGCGGCACGGTTCTACCGATCGGAACGCTGCTCGACGTTACCAGAGGCTTCAGCGGCGAATGCGTCCGCCTGGGAAAGCCATTGCGTTGCGATGACGCGGAGGTGGACCCGCGCGTCGATGCCCGGGCCTGCCGGCAATTGGACATTCGCTCCATCCTCGCCGCCCCGGTGCTGTATGAACGAGACATCGTTGGTCTGCTGGAAGTCTTCTCTACCCAACCCTGTGCCTTCGACGAAGGCGACGTTGCCGTAGTTGAGCGTTTGGCGCAGACGGTGGTGCTTACGCTGAGCCGAGCGGACGCACTGCAGCAAAGATAAAATTTCGCCCCGCATTTGAGCTCCAGGTGCCCCGTCCCTCGATTGTTTCCATTGCAGTATCTTCGTCCGGCAAATTCCATCCTGTCTCGGTTACCCTGCGAGACCACGGCGGGCGCCCATAAATTATTCCTGCTTCATCGAAACTCCTGGCATCTCACAAAATTGTAAGTAGCCGCGTAACTTTTCATGCCTCCCGGAGCAATAACTAGTCGGATAGAGAACTCGCGGAGATTGCAGTGAAAACTGTCGCACACGAAGATGAGAACGGCCTGCAGGTCAAGGCGGGGCAAAATGAACCACTTGGTTTTGCCGAACTGTATGAACAAAACTTCGATCGCATATATGCGTTCATCGCTCGCCGCGCTGGCTCGCGCGATCATGCCCAAGACTTAACTGCCGAGGTCTTTCATCAGGCGCTGGCTTCGATCGCAAACTTCCGCTGGCAAGACGCGCCGTTTATCTCCTGGCTGTATGGAATTGCGGCAAACGTGCTCGCGGCGCACTGGCAGAAGTTGGGGCGCAATCCAGCACAGTTGGAGGAAGACTGGGACGAGGGCGGCTCCGATGAAATCGAACGAAAAGCCATTCTTGCCGAGATGGTTGAATCACTGATGCCGGACCAGCAAATGGTGATTGTGCGGCGCTTCATTGAACAACGCAGTATCCGAGAAGTGGCCGCTGAGCTTGGCCGCAGCGAGGGAGCGATCAAGCAGCTTCAGCTCCGAGCGGTAGAAAATCTCCGGGAAAAAATGGGGAGGAAGATATGAATCGACAAACCGATGCCGACGAACTGAACGTTGAGCTGGAAGCGTTGCTTGCGGGCAACATAGTCGAGACCCAGAGAAAGTGGCGCGCTCTTACCGCGATCGCTGCCGAATTGCGGGAGGTTCCGAATCCGGAGTTCAAGCGGCAGCTGAAAGCCGAGCTGCTGGAGGAGTATCCTGTCCGCGCCAGCCAGGAGGCGGCTTTTGAACAGGTCACAAGTGCCGCTGCTTTTGCGGAGATGCTTCCGATTTTTGGCGCCAAAGACTTGCGGATATTTCCTGCCGATCATCGCAGTTTCATGGTTTCGTTCGTTTCACACACGGCGTTAATCGTGCTGATTGCGTCGGGGATTTGGGTTGGCGGTCGACCGATGATTAAGTCCATAACAACTACTCCCATTCTGACTTATTTTTCGTCGAACGGCGGAGGAGGAGGTTCAGGCGATCACAATCCGATTCCGGCTACCAAAGGGACGCCGCCGAAGATGAGCGAACAACAACTTGCTCCGGCCACAATTGTGGTGCGCAGATCGGATCCGATGTTACCAGTGCAGCCAACGGTGGTCGGACCGCCTGATGTAAAGCTGCCGCAGTCGGACCACATTGGGGACATGATTTCCTCGAATGTCGTGATTCCCTCGAATGGATCGGGCGACCGCGGAGGAGTTGGAAGTGGTTCAGGCACCGGTCTAGGCAGCGGCACGGGACTGGGCTATGGGCCGGGTTCGGATATCGGAGCCGGGGGCGGGGTTTTCACCATCGGCCGTGGAATTTCAGCTCCGAAGGCGATCTACGACCCTGAGCCGGAATATTCAGACGAGGCGCGCAGAATAAAACAGCAGGGAGTAGTCATACTTTCGCTGATTGTCGATCAACAGGGACGGCCTCGCGATATACGCGTGGGACGTTCGCTGGGTATGGGTCTGGATGAAAAAGCGATGGACGCTGTGAAGATGTGGAAATTCTCGCCGGGCATGAAGGACGGAATTCCAGTAGCCGTGCGAGTGAACGTTGAGGTGAGTTTCAGATTGTATTGAGATATAGGTTTCGCCGGCTACCCGTCCAGAATTCCTCTGTGGATTTTCTCTGTGTACCTCAGCGCTCTCTGTGGTTATGGTTTTACAGTCGTCGGCACATGTAGAAGCCTGAGGGAAATGACGTCAAAGACTGTCAGGAATTGCTCTTCGACCGATGCTCAGATCGAGATTTCGTTGCGCGCGCGTCTCGATTCCCGTCTGCGAAATTCTTGTCTGCATTTCGCTCCCACAAAATTCGCAGACCTTCGAGGGTCAGAAATTCATCGACATTGTGAATGTATTTGGATCCCGATCCGATCAGCGCCGCCAAGCCGCCAGTCGCAGTCACTTTGGTGGATTTTCCCAGCTCGCTGAGCAGCCGTTCCAATATTCCATCTACTAAGCCGAGATAGCCGTAATAAAGACCGGATTGCATGCTTGCGACCGTGGTCGTGCCAATGACGCGGGCGGGCTTACGAATGTCGACCCGCTGCAGCCGCGCAGTACGGGTGAAGAGCGCGTCGGCAGAAATGCCAATTCCTGGGCTGATCACTCCGCCCTGATATTCGCCCTTCGCGGTTACGCAATCGAAAGTCGTTGCGGTCCCGAAATCCACCACGATGCAAGGGCCGCCATACCTTTCAAAGGCGGCAACCGAATTTACGATCCGGTCAGCGCCGACTTCGGCAGGGTTGTCGTACAGCACCGGCATGCCGGTCTTCACTCCCGGCTCAATGAACAGAGGCTTGCGTTCGAAGTAGCGTTCGCAAACCCGCCGCAGGGTGGAATCGAGCGGAGGAACTACCGACGATATGACAATCCCACCGATGTCTTTCGGCTCCAGGCCCTCCATTGAAAATAAATTTCGGAAGAGCACGCCGTATTCGTCGATGGTCTGGGCGGCGCGCGTGGTCACGCGCCAGTTCGCCGCAAGGGTCTGATACTTAGCGGGCGAGCCTGAGTCTGCGCGGGTGAATACCCCGAGCACGGTGTTGGTATTGCCGACATCCAGAACAAGCAGCATAAGCAGTGATTAGTGGCTGGTGGCCAGCCTTACCGTCCCACTGTACACAATTCGAAGTCCAGCATCAGTGCGGACCTGCAAAAACCCGCGCGGATCAAGCCCTTCCGTGATTCCTTCAAATCCGCCATTTTCCTCGATGCGCACCGCTTTGCCGCGAACCATCGAAGAATGATCTTCAAACCGGCGCAGAATGTCATGGTGAGCGGCAGCACTCGAAATCAGCTCGTGGTATTCGCGGTCGAGCGATTTTAGCAAAGCCGCGCACAGATCTACTCGCGACCATTTGCTCCCGGTCGCAATTCGTAACGAGGTCGCGGTTGGCTGCAAATCAGTCGGGAAGGCAGCCTGATTCACATTGATTCCTATGCCTACGACAATGTGCCGCACCCGCGTGGCTTCCGCGTTCATCTCGGTCAAGATGCCGCAAAACTTTTTGCCGCCGGTCAACAAATCATTCGGCCACTTCAGGTCCGGCGTCACCCGCGGATCAATTTCCTGTACCGCGGCTTGCACCGCTAATCCCGCAGCCAGCGATAGGACCAGCACCTCAGATGGCGGCAAGGCTGGCCGCAGGATGACCGAGCAATAGATTCCCGCCGACTCTGCCGAGTGCCAATGGTTACTACCCCGCCCGCGACCGGCGGTTTGCTGCTCGGCGAGAAAGACGCTGCCATGAGGCGCGCCTGCACTCGCCGCTTCCATAGCAATCGTGTTGGTTGAGCCGGCCCGATAATAATGCTGGATGTGTTCGCTGAAAATCGTGCCTCGCAACAGCGGCTGAAGCAGCTCCGGCAACAGCAAATCAGGCACTGCGGTCAGTTGGTATCCGCTGGATGGATGGCCGGCGATTTCGACGCCAAAAGTCCGCAACTGCTGCACCAGGCGCCACACCTCAGAACGAGTGCACCCGATCTCCTGCGCCAGCTTGGTTCCGCTGACTACGGTTGTCGAATAATTCATCAGCACGCGGATGATTCGCCCGAGACGCTCATCGGTCTGATGCTCGGCGCTGTGAGCGGCAGACGCTCTGCGGGGAGTTCGGATTAAGGTTGTTTTCGCGATGCTGGAATTATGCGCGACGGAAGCTGTCACCGCAAATCCGCTGTCGTTAGGCTGTGACCATGCGCAGGCTCATGTCGACCGCGGGAGCGGAGTGAGTGAGCGCGCCGACAGAGATAAAATTGACTCCCGTCTCGGCATAGGCGCGTACATTTTCCAGATTAATTCCGCCCGAGCTCTCGAGTGGAATGCGCCGCTCCGACTTCGAACAGCGCTCAACCGCGGCGCGAGTTTCCGCGACTTGCATGTTGTCGAGCAGAATGGCTTCGGCGCCGTTTGCCAGCGCTTCTTCCAACTCGGCGAGGTTACGCACTTCGACTTCAATGATCTGCGTGCCACGCCGGTTGCGGTGCGCGCGTTCGAGCGCCGGCTTGATACCGCCAGCCAGCGCGATGTGATTGTTCTTGATCAGCACGCCGTCGGACAAATCGAGCCGGTGGTTCTGGCCGCCGCCGCAACGCACCGCATATTTATCCAGCGGGCGCAGGCCGGGCGCGGTCTTTCGCGTATCGAGAATTTTGGCTTTGGTGCCGGAGACGGCCTCGACAAACTGGCGCGTAAGGGTGGCAATTCCGCTCAACCGCTGCAGTAAATTCAGAATCACCCGCTCACAGGAGAGCAGCACCCGCGCGTTATGACGAATGACTGCGATGGTTTGACCTTTATGCAATCGCACGCCGTCGAAAATTTCGGGATGGCTGGTGACTTCATAGTGCGACACCACGGCTCCGTCGAGCATGGCATAAACATCCAGAATGCGGGCCACCGCGCCCAAACCGGAAAGAACGCAGTCCTGCTTGGCGAGAATCGTTCCCGCGGCACGCTGGTTGGGATCGATACAGGCGTAACTGGTGGCATCGCGCGTGGCCCGATCTTCGATCAACGCGTTCTCGAGAATTGCTGTAATGCGCCGGCTATTGAAGTCCATAATTCGTTGTTGGTCGTTCGTCGTTGGTCGTTCGTCGTTGGCCTTTCGCCCTTTGGCCAATTAACAAAAAGCGCTTCGAAAGAAGACGGCTCTAGCCTTGCCGAACCTGTAGCCCCGTCGCCCTGTCATTCCGACCGAAGCGGTTCGTTCGCTTGCGAAAAACGAGCGGCGAAGTGGAGGAACCTGCTTTCTCCGTCCCTGGCACACCAACGGGAGGGCACGGCTTTAGCCGCCGAGGGCGCTCTCATCCCAATTCCTTCACCTTACTCCGCAGCTTCTCAATCAGAACTTCCAGCTCTGCCTTGCGGCTGCGCAGCTTCTCGACCACATGGGCGGGCGCTTTGGCCACGAACTGCTCGTTGCCCAGTTGCCGTTCGCCGTTGGCCTCTTCTTTTTCCAGCTTATCAAGTTCTTTTGTCAACTTCTCGCGTTCAAACGCAACATCAATCTGCTTCTCGTAAACCAGGCGGAGATCGAACCGCGCGGTATGCCGCGTGTTCGCCAACTTCGCCAGCGACTCCGCAGCAAAGCTTAGCTTCTCGACATTCGCCTGGCGATCGTTCAACACCGCGCTCTGGTTCTGCTCAATGAGTTGGCGAATCTCCGGCTCGCCGGCAAAGATTTCGATCGGCGTCTTGAGCTTGGGCTCGACCTTCAACTCCGCGCGTAGATTGCGAACGCTCACGATCAGGTCCTGCAGGACGGCCATTTCGGTCTCGGCTGTCTTATCTACCTGCGCTTGATCCGCCTGCGGATACGCGGCCAGCGCCAGCGATTTCAGCGGCGGCTTGCCGTCGTACATTGCGTGCCAGATTTCTTCGGTGATGAATGGCATTACGGGATGCAGCAACCGCAACGAAGCTTCGAACAGTGCAACCAGATTAGCGCACGTGGCTCGCGCAGCATCAGATTCCGGCAGCAGTCGCGGCTTGATCAATTCAAGATACCAGTCGCACAACTCTCCCCAAAAAAAGTCGTAGATGGCATTGGCAGCTTCGTCGAAGCGATAAGTTGCGAGCGAGTCGTTAACATTTTTCGTCACTCTATTGAAGCGGGAAAGAATCCAGCGGTCATCGAGAGTGGCGGCTTGAAAGCCGGTAATGCCCATGTGGGAACGCGCGCCCTCGCCCGTCCTCCCGGGCCGTTGCCCCGCAGGCTCGCGGACAAGAGTGTCCGCGCCACACATGCCGATACGCTCCAGGTTCATGAACATGAAGCGGGCAGCGTTCCAGATTTTGTTGGCGAAGGCACCATAGCCATCCGTGCGCTTTTCGTTGAATGCGATGTCCGTCCCAGGCGAAGACATCGCGGCCAGAGTGAACCGCGTTGCATCCGTTCCATATTTCTCGATCACCTGAATGGGATCGAGGACATTGCCTTTGGTCTTCGACATCTTCTGCCGATCGGCGTCACGAACCAGCGCGTGAATGTAGACCTCGCGAAATGGGACCGAGTCGCGAAGGTCCGTTTCGCTGAGTTTTGACGAGCTTCGCTCGTCCGGACGGGCGAGGGCGCCCGTCCCTACATGGTCCGTCTCCACACGGCCTGTCTCCATACGGCCTGTTCCCACGCGGCCTGTGGATGGTTTTTCCGGCGGCGCCATGAACCAGCAGCCCAGCATGATCATGCGGGCGACCCAGAAAAATAAAATATCGAAGCCGGTGATCAGCAGCGATGTGGGATAGAACACTTCCAAGTCCCGAGTCGCTTCTGGCCATCCCAACGCCGTAAACGGCAAAAGTCCAGAGGAGAACCAGGTGTCCAGAACATCCGGATCCTGCTTCAAACTGGAGCTCCCGCATTTCGGGCATGAACTCGGAGTCTCACGCGCAACAATAATTTCACCGCAGTCGCAATGCCATGCCGGAATCTGATGCCCCCACCACAACTGCCGCGAGATGCACCAGTCGTGAATGTTGCGCATCCAGTTCAAATAAATCTGGCGATAATTAGCCGGGGTGAAACGAATGTCATCTTTCTCGACGGCTTCGATCGCACGCTCCGCCAGCGGCTGAATCTTTATGAACCACTGGGTGGAAAGTCTCGGTTCAACCACCGAGCCGCAGCGGTCACATTTGCCTAAAGCCAGCGCGTAATCTTTTTCGCCAGTAAGAAATCCCTGCTCGCGCAAATCTTCCAGCACTTTTTTTCGCGCTTCCTCGCGCTTGAGTCCGGCGTAAGGTCCGGCATTCTGATTCATGCGCGCGTGCTCGTCCATGACTTCGATCTGCGGCAAGTCGTGCCGCAGTCCGGCCGCGAAGTCATTGGCATCGTGCGCGGGAGTGACTTTCACTGCGCCGGTGCCGAACTCCGGCTGCGCCAGCTCGTCGGTGATGATCGGAATCTCACGATTCATCAGCGGCAACAAAACTTTTTTCCCGTGCAGGTGCGTGTAGCGCTCGTCACGCTCATTGACGGCAATTGCAGTATCGCCCAACATTGTTTCCGGGCGCGTCGTGGCCACGGTGATGAACTCGTCCGATCCAACTACCGGATAACGAATTTCCCAAAGCTTCCCTGGCACTTCTTCGTGCTTAACTTCGAGATCGGAAATTGCGGTGGCGCAACGCGGGCACCAGTTCACGATGTACTTGCCGCGATAGATCAGCCCCTGCTCATACAAACGAACGAACACCTCGCGCACCGCGCGCGAAAGATTTTCGTCCATGGTGAAATACTCGCGCTCCCAATCGACGGAGGCGCCAAGCCGGCGCATCTGGTCCTGGATGGCGCCGCCGTAAAGCTTCTTCCACTCCCAAACGCGTTCGATGAATTTTTCCCGGCCAAGATCGGTACGGCGCTTGTGTTCGCTGGCCAGTTGTCGCTCCACCATCATCTGCGTAGCGATGCCGGCGTGGTCGGTTCCCGGCAGCCAAAGCGTTATGAAACCGCGCATGCGGTGCCAGCGCACAATAATGTCCATCTGCGTCTGGTTGAGCATGTGGCCCATGTGCAGACGCCCGGTCACATTCGGCGGCGGCAGAAGCAAGGTAAATACCGGACGCGTGTCGCCCTTGGCAGGGGTGGGCACCGAAAACAGCTTCTGCTTGACCCACGATTCCGCCCAGCGCGCCTCGATGGCGCCCGGTTCGTAGGCTTTTGGCAATTCGGTTTTGGCGTGGATCTCGGGCATGAAAGCATTCAGCACTCAAACCATCAGCGTTCAGCAATCTACCGGCGTTGCTGGATCTACAGGCCTGCTTCGGGGTTGAATACGGAGTGCTGAAGGCTGAGTGCTGCTCTGATCTTACAATCCAGCTAACAAGTGGGCAAACCTGGTGATGACGAGAAGGGAAAAACATTTCCTTCATCGAATGCAAAGCTCCTGACCTGAGACTCAGGCGCGAGCTGCCCGGCAAACCTTAACCGGGCCAGCCACATCCGAGTTGATGCTTCATACGTTCTTATTCCATGCAGACAAAAAACTCTCCCAGCGACCCTGAATCCCAGGCGAAACTTCCGGTCGCACTCATTAATGCAATGGCGCCACCGGTGTCGGCGCCGCCTTTGTCCATTACCACTCCTTCGCTTACCGAACGGCAACTGAAAGTGGCAATGTACGTAGCCCTGGGTTATTCGAACCGTGACATCGCGAAAGCGCAAAACCTTACCGAACAGATCGTCAAGAACGTGGTGCATTCGTTATTTGACCGGCTGGGAGTGTGGAACCGGGTGGAACTCGCGAACTACTTTTCCGAGGGCCATTCATCGGCCGCAGTCGAGGCCGCTCGCACCCGGATCGAAGCGGACCGGGTCACGGAAGTCGATCGAATGAAAATTCTGGACACTGCCGGGGAGAAGATCTTTGACGAACTGGCATCTCTAGCGGCGCGGATATTCGAGGTTCCGATCGCGCTGGTTGCATTCGCCGACCCCACCCGCATCTGGTTCAAGTCCTGTATCGGATTGACTGAAGCCGAAGTACCGCGCGAGATTACCTTGTGCCACCACACCATTCAGCAGTCCAAAGTAATGGTGGTGCCGGATGCCGCCGCAGATACGCGTTTCATGTGCAGCCCGCTGGTGACGACCCATCCGAAAGTAAGGTTCTATGCCGCCGCTCCCATTCTGAATGAAGACGGATACGGGCTGGGGGCGGTTTGTGTACTTGATCGCGTTCCTCGCCAATTTAGTGAGTGTCAGCTTTCTATCCTTCAATCCCTGGCTCGGTTAGCCATTGAACAGCTGGAGATGAGAAAGCAGCTCCTGGAATGCGACGCGGCCTAATAGCGCCAACATGCGCCAGTAAGTGCCGCGGCGCCCAAGCGCAGCCGCCTGAAACTTTAGTTTCGCTAAACAGGCCGCCCCGCTTGGGATTTGGGCCAACTTAAAGTTTTCTGCATGCACCAAATGCTTTGACTGTTTTTCGGGATCGTCCCTCTCTGGAAACATGCGCTGCTTGCCGTTTTTCCTGGCTGACTGAGAAGTGACTGTCACTGTCGAGTCAGCTTCACCCTTGGGCCTTTTTATCTTCTTCTAGAGGAGAATTTATGTCTATGAACGATCTGCTTGACAAGGTTTCCAGCAGCAGTTTCGACCGCCGCAAGTTTTTTAAACGCGCCGGCACCGCCGGCCTGGGAATCGCTGCGACCACTATGCTAGCCGGAACGGTTGAGAAGCTCAGCGCATCCACAACCTACAGCGACGCCGACATCATCAATTTTGCATTGAACCTCGAGTATCTCGAAGCTGAGTTTTATTCCATGGCCACCTACGGATCCACGCTGGAACAACGTGGAGTGATTCCGTCTTCCGCCGTCAGCGGCCCGACCACGGGGGGAAAGATGGTTTCATTCAGCGGATCGCCGATTGCATATTTGGCCTCGGCACTTCGCACCGATGAGCAAGACCACGTTCTGTATCTCCGCTCCGCCCTGGGCTCGGCTGCCGTCAAGAAGCCGGCCATCAACCTGGACGCGGTAGGTTTTGGTTTCGCCAGCGTGAATGATTTCCTCAAACTAGCCCGCATTTTTGAGGATGTAGGCGTGAGCGCTTATCTCGGCGCCGCTCCCTTGATCAGTAACAAAACCTATCTCGACGCGGCTGCCAGAATTCTGGCTACCGAAGCACAACACGCGGGCGCGGTCCGAGATCGAGTTATATCCAGAGAGATGGCCACCACCAAGGTCGACTCCAAAGATGTGATTCCTACTCAATCAACTCCCTTTGACGTGGATAGCAATGCATTGTCGATTCCACGTTCTACTTCAGAGGTATTGAACATCGTTTACGGCGGGGGAAGTCACTCCGGCGGTTTCTATCCTGACGGCATGAACGGCACCATCAAATAGTTTTGATCGACGCTGAAGTTTTTGGGGCTGACGGCTTAAAGCCGCAGCCCCATTTTTCTGAACGCGGCAGATCAGGGCTCAAAGTCGTGCTTGCGCCATGCTCTTCATGGGCCGCTATATCGTCGCTTGTCCGGCTAAAATTCCAGCGAGTCTAATGGCGTTCGGCGCAATACAGCTTCTTGTGAGTTTCCCCTTACAGTTACTGTTCCTGAATGGCTGAGCAACGCCAATTCCTGCAGATCAGATAAGAGACTTTATCTGTCGGAATATCGACCGCGTTTCTTTTTCTGAATGATCCTCAGCGTCCTCTGGTAGGTTGTCGTTTGCTAGAACCATGAGTCTTACAATAGACCCCACCCTTTATGAGATTTGTCCTGGGAGTTATCCCGATTCGGACGATCACACTTGCCCACTACTGATTTATCGGAACAACAAAGGAATATCCGTTCATCGGGCTTGTGAGGGCGAACGCGAAGAGTGGGGAGAAATCATCGGCATCGAGTTAGTTCATCGATGACCGCAGAGTTAGCTGTCTAAAGGTCCTGGGGCTGCAAGTCTGGATGACTTGTCGGACTTAAGCCGGCAGATCCGATTTATTTCTATACGCGGCAGGTTACACTCCACGTTTCCTCCGCTTTGCGGCCCGGCGTTGGGCTCGCGCATTCTTCTTCATAGCACGGCGTTGCCTTTTCGCTGCTCTCTTCTGGTCTTTGCGCGCGGCTTTCTGCGCTTCTTTCGCACTATTGGGGCCGCGATAAATTTGCGATGGACTCGGAACCGACCAGCTGATTGCACACGCAAGTAAAGCTAAAGGCAGAAGCTTTTTCATAGTTACCTCTTCATGATTTAGCTATCGAACTTATATGTTACCGGACGAATGGGAGCGGCCAGACCTGAACCACGACCCAAAAGATTAACTCTTTGCCACCGAACTCTCGCGCTGTTCAGACTGCGAAGACTCCTGGTGGTCATCTCCCTCAACGCAAACCCGGTGCCAGAGCTCAAGGTTCAGCAACCGCCAGATGCGATCGTAATGGTCTACATGGCCCGCCTGGTGTTCCTCAAATAAACGGTCGATCGCCGCGGGATTGAACAGTCCTCTATCCGTGCTTCGGGGCTCGAGCAACAACTCACGGATGATCTGTAACTGCGGACCTTTCAACCATCGGCTCCAGGGCGTCGGAAACCCCAGCTTTTGCCTATACAGAATCGAATGCGGCAGCAGATCTTGCACGGCTTTTTTGAGGATCTGCTTTCCGCTCAATCCGCGCAGTTGAAACTGGCGCGGGATATTGGTCGCGAATTCCACCAGAACGTGATCGAGAAAAGGTACGCGGCTTTCAATTGAAGCCGCCATGCTCATGTTGTCCTGCTTCATGAGTAACTCGACCAGGTAAGTTTTTATGTCGGTGTAAAGAAGACGTTGCAGCATGTCGCCGGATGATTGATTCCAATACTGCAGCGAACTTTCGTATGGCGCACCGGCTCTGACTTCGGCCAGGAGTTTATTCGACAGCAGGGAGCGCTGCTCCTTCTCGCTGAAGGCACATAGAAAATTGTCGAAGTAAAGCGATGCCCAGGAATTTCCATCACGCGCCAACGGGGTATGGGCCAACTTACGGCGGAGCGGAGCGCTGATCCAGGTCGAGTCCTGAATTGCGCCGCGAATCAGCCGGCGCAGCGCGCTTGGCGTCAGTCCACGGTAATAACGATCGAACGAGGCGTTCTTTAATGTAAATGCATAACGCGCATATCCGCCGAGGGTTTCGTCGCTGCCTTCGCCGGTCAGGACCACCTTGACGCGTTCCCTCGCCAACCTTGCCACAAAATACAGCGGAACGCTCGAGGGCCAGGCGATGGGCTCATCTTCATGCCAGATCAGTTTTGGAAGCGCCTCGAAAAACTGCTCCCGGCTGACCAGGACTTCATGATGAATCGAATGCAGATGTTCGGCTACTACGCGGGCATACGGAAGTTCGCTGTATTGATCTTCCGCGTATCCAACCGAAAATGTTTCGACCGGGGCGCGCCGTAATTTGGTCATCAGCGCCGCCACCGCGCTCGAATCCACTCCGCCGCTGAGAAACACTCCCAGCGGAACGTCGCTCATCAAGTGGCTGTTGACGGCCTGCTCCAGCAGGTCACGATATCGCGCCACATAGTAGGCCTCATCGTGAGTTGAATCCGCCGGCGTGACCGGCAAGTCCCAGTAAGGCTCGATATTCGCACGCCCGTCCAGGCTGACTTCCATGGTGTGGCCGGGCATTAACTTCACGATGCCGTCATAAAAAGTTTCAGCGCCAGAGACATATCCGAAGGCCAGATACTCGGGGAGCACGCGGCGGTTGAACTCAGCTCGCGCTCCTGCCGCCAGAACAACTTTGATTTCCGAACCGAAGGTGAACGAATCTGGAGTGTGCCGGTAATAAAGAGGCTTGATGCCGAGCCGGTCACGCGCGATAAACAGGCACTGCCTCTTTACATCCCATATGGCGAAGGCGAACATGCCGCGCAGGTGTTGGACGCACTCGCGGCCATACTCTTCATACAGATGGATGATGGTTTCGGTGTCGCTATTGCTGCGATAACGATGGCCGCGGGCCTGCAGTTGCTCGCGTAACTCAGCGTGGTTATAAATTTCTCCGTTGAATACGATCCACGCAGTTTCGTCTTCGTTGCCGATGGGCTGATGCCCGCGGGCTAGATCGACGATGCTCAACCGCCGCATGCCCAAACCGACCGGACCTGAAACGTAGAACCCATCATCATCCGGGCCGCGGTGCGCCATGACGTTGCACATGTGCCGAATGGTCTCGAGGTCGACTCGAGCATCGCGTCCGAACTTGATTTCACCGGCTATGCCGCACATAAGTTTGCCTTATTTCAGCTTGCAATCAGCGTATAACGCCCGGTTCCAGCGATGCCAGCGCCGTATCTGAAAGTGCCTTCAAAACTTCCGGGTCTGACGATGAAGCCTGCCGTTTTCCAGCGCGCTCCCAGTGTTCGAAGCGTTCGACTGGTTGTGCAGCCGACAGGATCTGCTCGCCGTGATATCGAATGCGCGTGAGGTTGCAAGCGATGAGATGCGAGGTGCGCTGCGCCTCCGCACGGTAATAAAAAAACTCCGCATCACTCTCCCAGCCGGAAAAATTCCATTCCCCGGTGTTGATGCCGCGAAAGATAAAAACATGCGCCAGTCCGTTTTCGAAATATTCGTAAACGGTGGTTCCCGGCTGCGAACTCACGCGCCTCAACTCCCGCCGATTTTCCCCGGTCACGTCTGCCGCATGAACTACCAGCGCGTGTTCAGCCGGAAGCGGCAGCGCCGCAGCGTAGCGCAGCGCCTGCGCCGGCTCCGCGACTCCATAGATTGGCGAGAATTGAGCGCCAGTTAGCGCGCATTCCCAGTCAGGATCGGTCACAGCCACAAAGGCCACGTGTGGATCACCGTTACCGGCGGTGAAAATTAATCCGCTCTGGTCACGATTAATCACAACCTGCGGATGGAAATGCCAGAATGTTTCCAGTAAGTGAGATGCATTGCCCTCGGCAACATCGCGGACCAACCAGAAATTTTCATAAAGATGGAAGACAAAGCGACGATGAACAACCGGATCGCTCAACCTCAAATATCCTTCATGATGGCCGGAAAAAAAGGAAAAGGTATCGCCGCTTATCCAGGAATCGGCATGAACAGATGGAAGCATCTTCCATGCAAAGGGTCCATCGGGCTGCGCCTGATCGAGTTCATCGACGCGCAGAGTGTTATGTGCGCCGGTCCCGCGAAATTTGTCTCGTTCGTCTCCCGAACTCATGTAACAAAAGGAGCCTGCATCCACAAGGAAAGGTCGTTGATTGACGGAGTAGTTCACGCTCAGCGCGTCCGCATGGCCGTGACCGCCGCGCATCGCACCCAAAGGTCCGGCATCGATCACGATCTGCTGCCGAATATTGCCGGAATCGGCCGAGACATAAAGGCCTCCATCGGGAAACGAAGTCGAACCTGAGGACGCCGTTGCTGCGCTAGAGGCAAGACAGGATGTCGCCTGCGCTCCCAGAAGCCAGATCGACTCTTCGGTGAGGGGGGCTGCCGCGCAAAGCGTTTGATCGTTGAAAAAAGCCCCTCCAATCGCTAACGGATCGTTCAGGTGCGCGGCGAGGTTACGCGCGGAATTGAATAGCCGGCCTCCGTCGTCATCCCCGAAGCCATGGGGTGGCCCATTTTGTGCAAGCGCCCGCACCACGGCCAGCATTCTGTTGATGATTCGATCAAAATTCGCGGGCACGTCAATTTGATTTCGCGCTGCCAGCAGTCGCGCGTGAAGAAACAAGTCGAGCGCGTAGACGTGATAGTAAAAACTCTGTTCGAAGTAAACTCCGTCCGCACGGACCTGGCGTTCGGCTTGGTCCAGCAGGATTGCCAGCCCCTTTTTCTTCCAGCGATCCGCCGACGAAATTTGCGGGTACAGCACGCCAATGAAAAAAAGCGCAACCGCCTCGCCCAGCAAATGAGTGTTGGGAGAAAAATAAGTCGAAAGATAGCGTTCGATGTAGCGCCCGTGAAATGCCAGGCCGCGCAACAGATCTGACCTGAACTGCTCGGTCATCTGCGGACAATCCAGAAGCAGTTGGTCGACCCAGATCCAGGACAAGCTTCGGAATGCCGCTTCCAGGCTGCTGGCCCAATTAATTCCCAGCGGATAGGGATTGGCCTGCTGCCACTGGTACCACTGAGAAATTAACTCCTGCGGATATCGGTCGGCGCCGCTGAGGAGCCAGGCCTTCGCCAGTGTCACCAGATGCTGATGCCGGTTGAGCTCCCAGATAATTTTGTGATCGCCGATCCCGGCAAAGTCGAAGAAATCAATCTTGTGCCACGGCATCAGTGGCGAAACCTTGCCATGCACCGCATCGCGATGCCAGTCGATTCGCGGTCCGTAATCGAGATCGCTAAAACCGAGCAGGCGGAAGCGGTGGCGGCAAATATTGTCCGCTTCGCTAACGATGCTGCCGGCTTCGGCGGGCAAATGCTGTTTCAGGAGTCGGACCCGTTCCGGCAGGCTGGCAGAGGTGAAAAAGAATTCGCCCCGTACCTTCGTTCTGTTCAGGTCGATGGTCTCAGAACGCCGCGCCAGGCGTGGAAAGCCGGCGTCAAAGCGTTTGCCGAATTCCTGGCGTAACCGGGTATGCGCTTCGTCCCAGGTAAGACGCCTAGCCCGCGACCAGTGTTTTCGCCATGCCAGGCTCACGACTGTATTTAATCCTCGATTTGAATCGCATATCGCGTGCAAGCGACTGGGTGAAGGCCCAGAATAGCACGCATATTTACGATAACAGCGGGCCTTCGCCGGGGTCGCAGAAAACAGGTCGGTTCGACTAAACTGGCTAAACTTCGGTCATCTGCTGGATCGCGGCAATTCGATGTCATACTGAGTACCTGACTCTTTGAACTGGAACCTGCCAGGAGGAATATAGCGTGAGTTCGTCGATCAGCATTTTCGGACTAGGTTATGTCGGTTCAGTGTCCGCCGCATGCTTTGCTCACATGGGTCATCGGGTGGTAGGGGTTGACGTGAGCCCGGCCAAAGTTGAAATGATGGCCTCGGGGCGAAGCCCGATCGTCGAAGCCCGCATGACCGAGCTGGTGGCCGAAGCCCACAAAGCATCGCTTCTGTCAGCCACCACCGATTCTATCGCCGCCATTCTGCAATCTGAGATTTCATTTGTTTGCGTCGGCACCCCCAGTTTACGCAGCGGGAAGCTCGATTTGAGTCACGTGGAGCACGTGGCTTCGGGAATCGGTGAAGCGCTGAAGCGCAAAGACTCTTACCATGTGGTGGTTCTGCGCAGCACCGTGCTTCCGGGCACTACGGAATCCCTGGTCATTCCAGCGCTTGAGAAGGCCAGCGGAAAACGGGCGGGCAAAGATTTCGCCGTCTGTTACAACCCAGAATTCATGCGGGAAGCCAGTGCGGTAGCGGACTTTTTGAACTCCGCCCTATACCATCGTCGGGGCCGGCGATCCCAGCCAACGAACTCTGATTCGCGAGCTCTATAGCGGATTGCCTGGCCAGTTTTTTGAGACCAGCATTCGAGTGGCTGAGATGGTTAAGTATGTCTCGAACGTATTCCACGCGGTAAAAGTTTGCTTTGGGAACGAGATTGGAACGCTTTGCAAGGGCATGGGAGTGGACTCGGAAGAGGTGACGCGAATTTTTACGTCGGACACAAAACTCAATATCTCGCCGGCATACCTTTCTCCCGGCTTTGCCTTCGGCGGATCCTGCCTTCCCAAAGACTTAAGAGCGGTCACTTACAAAGCCAAAGAGCTCGATTTAAAGCTTCCCATGCTTGAATCCCTGCTTCCCAGCAACGCCGAACAGTTGGATCGTGCGGTAGAAGCGGTGCTGCGTTCCAACAAGAGGAAGATTTCGGTGCTCGGCTTGAGCTTTAAATCCGGCACCGATGATCTCCGCGAAAGTCCGCAGGTTCAACTAGTTAAGCGGCTTCTGGGAGAAGGCTGCCAGCTTCGTATATGGGACAAAGATGTTTCGCTAGGAAGACTGGCCGGTTCGAACCGGCAATATATCGAGGAAGTGATTCCTCACATCGGCTCGCTACTGTCGTCTGACTTACCGGAGGTGGTAAAGAGCGGCGAGGTAGTCATTGTCGGCACCAAGGTCGACAAAGAGCAGCTGAATGAACACCTTAGGGACGGACAGATGGTGATCGACCTGGTCAATCTGAGTGCGAAAGCGCGGCCCAAAGCCGCTTCCTACGAAGGAATCTGCTGGTAAGGCGGCCGGCTTAAAGGCGGCATTTAGCCCCGCGGATAGCCCAAAAGTGGAATTACTTTGGTAACAAGAGAGAATTTTTCCACTCTCGCGTGGCAATAGTTTTCCCTTTTGCCTTTTTGTCCTGTGCGCGAGCACGTCGTCAGCTACTCAGAATGATAGAGTTACGCGCCCCGCTTTGGTTCTTCCCTTGCTCCTGCTGTCTGCGCAATGAACTCTTCAACGTTCTTCTCAACTCGTCAGGTCGCGCTCGTGACCGCACTTGCAACCTTAATTGCTGCTTTTGGATGCTCCGGCGGCGGCTCAGGAACGAATAATTCGACACCCCCGCCACCTACGCTGGTTTCGATTGCCATCAGCCCCGGCAGCCAGACGATCGCTCCGTCGACGGAGCAGCAATTCCTCGCCACTGGCACCTTCAGTGACCACAGCACGCAAAATGTGACGGGTGCCGTGACCTGGAGTTCATCCAATACCGGGGTTGCTACTGTGGGCAGTAGTGCTCCGACCAATGGATTGGCCACAGCAGTTGCAACAGGATCGGCTACGATCACGGCGACCTCTGGGTCAATATCGGCCACGGCGACGTTAAATGTAACTTCTGCGACAGCCACTTCGCTAGCAATCTCTGGCCCTGCGTCGATGGCAATAGACGTCAGTCAGCAATTCACCGCAACGGCCACCTTCAATGACGGAACTACGCAGGACGTCACCAATGTGTCGCATTGGGCATCGAGTTCAACTTCCGTTGCCCCGATCACGGTTAGCGGCCTGGTCACTGCGAGGAACCTTGGTACGACGAACATTTCGGCAACGTTCGAGTCGGTAAATGCCAGCCGTCCGCTCACGGTAGATGCCAGCAATCTTGTCAGCATTTCGCTGCAAGCGAATGCAAGCAACACTATCGCCCAGGGAACAAATACCCTGGTCATCGCCACTGGAACGTTTAACAATGGCAGCACGGACAATCTCAGTTCGCGTGTCACCTGGGTCTCGTCAGACCCGACGATAGCAAGCTTTAATTCGGGGAACCAGATATCAGGGCTGAAGCCGGGTGTTGTGACCATCACAGCCACACTTGGTTCCATCACCGGAAGTATTCAGTTCACGGTAAGCGCGGCAACAATTGTTGCCAGTGGAATTACCGTCACTCCGGTTAACCAGACGCTGCCTTTAGGTTGGCACCAGCAATTCACGGCTACCGGAACCTTCAGTGATGGCAGCACACAAAACATCAGTAATTCAGTGCAATGGACGTCAGACAATACTGCCGTGGCGCCAATCGGAGGCGGGGGCATAGCAGTAGGAAACCAGGCAGGAAACGCCAACATCAGCGCTGCTTTCAGTTTCGCGGGTGCGAGCGCCAGTGGAACAACCGCTGTGACGGTGAGCTCAGCGACACTAAGCTCTATTACCCTGAGTTCCGCATCTACCAAAACAATCCTCGCGCCAGGTTCGACTTTGCAAATCAACGCCAAAGGGCAATGGGCCGACGGTAGTTCGCAGAACCTGAACCCCTACGCCACCTGGACTTCCTCAAACACCAGTGTTGCTACGATCGGCGTTGCCGGTCTTGTGACCGGGCAATCGACGGGCACAACCACCATCACCGCAAGTTATGGCGGCAAGAGCGCGACGCTCGGTTTGGTCGTCGAAGGCTCGAGCCTGGTTTCAATCAAAATAACGCCGCAAAATCTTAAACTTCCGGCAACGATTGAGACCCAACTTAGCGCGATTGGTACCTTCTCCGACGGTCAAGAATTGGATCTGACTTCGGCGGCAACATGGACGTCGTCGACTCCTTCGGTTGCGACGGTCAGTAACGCTTCCAACACCGCAGGCGTCGCTACGGGTATGGCCGTCGGCGGCACTACCGTGACCGCGGCCTTCTCGGGCAAAAGCGCGACTACGGCGCTTACCGTCACTAATGCAACGTTGACTGCGATTACCGTAACTCCGGCTAATCCGGCGATCAATCTCGGGTCTTCAGAGACCTTCACTGCCCAGGGATCTTTCACCGATGGCTCAACCGTGAATATCACCGTGCAGGTCGCGTGGAGTTCGTCAGACGTGGCAGTAGCGGCGATCAGCTCGAGCGGTACGGCGAGTAGCGCGTCAAAGGGCACCACGACCATTCAGGCAAGCCTGAACGGAGTGAACGGAACCACAGTTCTCACCGTGCAGTAGAAAGCGATTTAGCTCAGCACACGGCCGCCCGGGTGGCGGCCGTTTTATTTTTTAATTTCAGGATGCAGATGCGGCGCCAGGAACTGCAACAGTTCGTTCTTAAGCAACGGGCCGCCTGCGATCAATCCATCGATGAGCGGGTCCTCGCAGTTGCAGGTGAGTGAAGAACTCAGGGTTTGAACAAAGCCTCCGGCACTTGCCACCAAAGCCGCTCCACCCGCAACGTCCCATTCGTTTTTAGGTGTCAAAGTAAAAGTGATGTCAGCTAGTCCGGCAGCCACTCGGGCCAGTTTGTAGGCCACCGAACCCATGGGTTGGATCTTGAATGGTGCATTTTCGAACTGCTTCCATTCGCCGCGTTTAGTCTCGCTGCGGCTGGCAAGGACCAGTGCACCCTGCAATTCCTTTTTCTGGCTGGCGCGTGCCGGCGTGCCGTTGTAGGTGAGGCCACAATCGACTGCGCCTATGAAAGTTTCGTTCGTCACCGGATTGCACAGGCCGGCCGCGACGGGGCGTCCGCGCTCGACCATGGCAATCGAAACGCAAAATTCTGGAATGCCTTGCACAAATTCGCGGGTTCCATCCAGCGGATCAACCACCCAGACTCGCTCCCGATCGAGGCGCGAAAGATCATCGGCGCTTTCCTCAGAGAGCCAGCCTTCGCCGTCACGCAACAGATTTTTCCGCAATGCAATATCCAGGGCACGGTCGGCTTCGGTTACCGGGTCGTGCCCGGACTTGTATTCAGTCTGGATTTTTCCGGGGGTGAAGCGCGAGAAAATCTCCCCGGCCGCTACAAGCGCCGCTTCTATTCTCTCGAGCACACTGGAATAGGAAGACGCTGTCATCTGGCGAGGAAATGCACCGGTGTCCACAACATTCTGATGCCGGTGCTGAGCAGGATCGCGCAGAGTATCCGGCGTAACCACAACACGGGAACCCGGGTGCTAAGGTTCGAGCCCAGAATTCCGCCAGGAATTGATCCGATCAGCAGATAGGCGACCAGTGAAGGGTCGACGTTGCCCAATCGAAAATGCAGAAAACTGGTTACGCCGGTGAGGATGACCGCATGCACGATGTCGGTGCCGACCATCACTTTTGGCGGATAGCTGTAGAACATGAGCAGCAACATCATGATGATGCTGCCCGAACCAACCGAAGTCATTCCCACCAAAAAGCCCGCGAATAGCCCGATAATCGCCATTCCGGTGAAAGACTTGGCGGTGGGGTGCCGGCCCGCAACTTCCTTTTCAATCCGCCGCTGCATTAACAACAGCGACGAAACCGCAACCAGCAGAATACCAACCGCTACTTTGATGAAGTCATTGACCCCGGCACCGTGCACCACCCTAAGGTGCTGCAGCAGGCGAACCCCCAATATGGAGCCGGGGACACTGCCGACGGCCAGGGCGGCGACGACCCGGCGGCGCACCGTTTCCTTCATCAGGTGCACAACGCTGGAAGGGATTTTGGTTATGAAGTTGAAGGCTGCGTCAGAGCCTACGGCGACGATCGCGGGGATCTTCAGACCGAAGATCAGGATCGGCAGCAGCAGTACACCCCCGCCCAGCCCGGTAAGGCCAATCAGGAACCCAACCACAAGCCCTATCAGGACTTTGACTGCGATCAATTCCATCGTTATCGTGCCGGGTACTTAAACTGCTGAATGTTGGTGCCGTAAATCTACGCTCCCGCCGTAAGCGCGGGTTCAGGACTGACTCCGATAAACCCTTGCTGCTCCAGGTGAAGAATGATCTCCTGCGCCGCTTCCTCCGCGCTTAATTCCGCGGTGTTGATTACTACCTCGGCGTTGGTGGGAGCTTCGTAAGGATCAGAAACCCCGGTGAACTCCTTTACAATGCCGGCGCGCGCTTTGGCATAGAGTCCTTTGCGGTCGCGCTGTTCGCAGATTTCAATCGGGGTTGCGATGTGTACCAGGATGAAGCCTCCGTAGGGCTCGATCATCTGGCGCACCTGGCTGCGCACGGAATCGTAGGGTGCAATGGGAGCGCAGATCGCGATACCGCCATTTTTTGTGATCTCCGATGCGACATAACCGATTCGACGAATATTGATGTCGCGATGTTCTTTCGAAAATCCCAGTTCCGATGAAAGATTTTTCCGCACCAGATCGCCGTCCAGAATGGTGACCGGACGGCCGCCTGTCTCTAAAAACTTGGTGAGCAGAACGTTGGCGATGGTCGATTTTCCTGATCCTGAAAGCCCGGTGAAGAAAACCGTGAATCCCTGCTTGTGCCGGGGCGGAAAGCTGCGTCGCAACTCGCGCACTACTTCCGGATAGGTAAACCACGCAGGAATATCGCGGCCCTCGTTCAGGCGGGCCCGCAGTTCAGTGCCGGAAATATTCAATACCCGGGCGCCGCTGGGCACTTCGTTGTCCGGTACGTAGCAGTCCTGGTTCTCCAGATAGACCATCATGCTGAACGGGACCATGGTGACGCCGATTTCTTTCTCGTGTTTCGAAAATAATTCTTGCGCCTCGTACGGCCCGTAAAATGGCTTTCCGTCCGAATCCTTACCCGGCCCGGCGTGATCGCGGCCGACGATGAAGTGAGTGACGCCATGATTCTTGCGAATCAGCGCGTGCCAGATGGCCTCGCGCGGCCCGCCCATACGCATGGCTAGCGGTAGCAGCGAGAGCTTCACGGTTCCCGGCGGATACTTCGCCATTAGCAGTTGATAGCAACGCACCCGGGTGAAGTAATCCACGTCGCCAGGCTTGGTCATTCCGACCGACGGATGAATCAACAAATTCGCTTCGACGGTCTTCGCCGCGCGAAACGTCAGCTCAACGTGCGCGCGGTGCATAGGATTCCGGGTCTGGAAAGCCACTACCCGCCGCCAGCCCATGCGGGAAAATTCAGCCCGCAATTCAGCAGGGGTGAGCCGCAACGTCTTGAAATCATAATGCGAAGGCGGTTGCAGGCCTTCGAGTTTCCCGCCCACATACCATGGATTCGATTTGTTCAGAAGATAGTCGACTCCGGGATGCACGGCACTGGTGGTGCCGAAAACGGATTGAGCTTCGTCCTTGCGCTCCGGTCGCCATACCTCTTCCACGTCCAGCACGGCCAGCATGACGCCTTCGGGATCGCGCAATGCAATCTTGCTGCTGCCGGGCGTCAGTTTCTTCGCGAATTCCTCGGTTACATCGAGGGTGATCGGCATCGGCCAGAACACGCCACTGGCCAGCAGCATGTTATTGCAGACCCGCTCGTAATCGGCGCGGCGCATAAAACCGCGCAAAGGGGAGAACCCTCCGCTCAGAAGCAGTTCCAGATCACACACCTGACGAGGGGTCAGGTCCCATGACGGCCAGTCTTTTGAATGCGCCTTTAATTCCGCGCTACGCTCCTGTGAGGCAATCAGTTGAACAAGTTCTCCGCCATGCGGCGGGATAAGATGGCTCGTCGAATTGGTCAAAATACAAACCCTCCCTCAAAGTTCTGGCGCTATCGCCAAAGCACTCATAAATTAAGCGGATGAAGAAAACGGCGTTCCTGAAGACATCCCAAATCTAGCAGAAAACCAGCACTTAATGATCTTACCAAAGGTAACTTCCGGATAGTCGGAGGTGCCAAAAAAGCTTGGTGCCTGGGGCCGAATTCGACGGTATGATTAACAGGTGAAGCTTCTTTTACTGGCGCTAGCGGTATTTCTGCCGACTACGATTGCATTTGCGCAAAAGAAGGCGCCGGATCCCGAGCTGCGCGATAAACGGGCGGTGGCCGTCGACGCTCATAAATCTCGGCCCTCCGACACCACAGCACCGCGGAAAAACTCTACCTCTCGCGAGCTGGCCAGTATCGAGCGCAGCAGTATTCAGAAACCGAAGACCGCCCACAACCCGTCACCGGCCCGGAACCGAGCATCGGGTACGCCGGTGCCTCCGGCCGAGGCGCACAAGGATAAGCCGGTAAAGTTCTCCTATCGCCCGCCCGATAAGCCTTCTTCGAATACCCATCCCGCCCCAGCTCCGGTCCAGGCCCACAAGAAGCCAGAATAAATTCGCCGGCGATTGGGACTGCGCGCCGTACAGCGGGGCATGACGCGTTTTATCGGATCCAGCCTTATAAAGACGAAGCGGCCGCGCTGGCGCGCCAGTTGCTTTCCGCGGCCGAATGCGAGCGCTTCAGGTGTTCCGCAATAGCCTGGGCCGCGGCGCAACCATTTCGAACCGCGTAATTCGTCCCCCGGTCCTCGGGATAGATTTGCGCCATGCTCGAAAGAAACAGGTTTTTCACCGGCGTCACAAAGTCGGGAATGAGTCGGCTGTAATGGCGTTCAACTAAAGGCTGGGCGTAATCCGCGCGCCATACGTGTGCTTTTTCGATGGCGTCGCGATGAAAGTCAGGAAACATTCGCTTCAGCGCGCCCACCGCAATCTCGACGGCATCGTGATTTGACGCGCGATATAACTCCGCCGAACTGGGCAGGTATTTCGAAAGGTAAACAATATGCCTGCCGCCATAAGTGCTCGCCGGTTCAAAGTTGGTGTGTTCGATCACGCCGACAAAAGGGAAAGAGGGATCGTTGACATTCAGCCAGTACAGGGAGGACAAGCTGCGGTTCAGTTCAAGCACCATGCAGATGTTTGAAAGGTAACGGATTCGGCGCAAGCTCTCCGCATAGCCCTGCGGGACAATTGGTGCGATCAGGTTTGCCGCCAGCGGCAGGGGTGCAGTCAGCAGCACTGCTCGCGCGGGGACAAAGCCTTCCGACGTGGTCAGACCATTGGCATGACCGCCGGCTGAAGACACCGCAAGCACCGAGGTCCCTAACTGGATTTCGCCTCCGAGCTTTACGATTTCGGCTGCGACCTGCGATGATAGCGCGCTAAATCCGCCTTTGTAATAGGCAAGCATTTCCTGTCCGCCGCGTCCGCGGCTGCCGCCGCGCAGTTTCAACTTATTCCACAGCCACACGGCGGAGACCTGCTCAACGTATTCACCGAATTTGCCGATTAGCAGCGGCTCCCAAACCACCCGGTAAACTTCTTCGCCTCCCAGCTTGATGAGCCATTCCTTCGCGGTCACGCCTTCGAGGTCCTGCCAGTTCTTCACCCGTCGCGCGGCAAGCGTCATGTATCCCAACCGCAACCGGTCGATGAAACTAAGCGGAGTGAATGCCAGCACGTCGCGCGGCCGGCTGAGCCGGAACAGGCGATGGGCGTAATACATTCCAGTATTGGTCGGATGCCAGAGCACATCTTGCTCGTGGCCCAGGCTGCGCACCAGGTCCACGATGTGCTGGTCACTGGTGAACCAGTGGTGATAGAACTTTTCGAGCCTTTGCTCGCCGACCGCGAACGAGCCGGCGAGCCCTCCCGGCTCGCTGTCCTTCTCGACGACCGTTACTTTGAATCCCTGGCGGGCAAGCTCGAGCGCTGCCGAGAGCCCGGTAAAGCCTGCACCAACAATGGCGACGTCAGTCATAGAAGATTAGAGCAAGCCTGAATGCCTGCTTACGCGGATCCGCTGGCAGCCTTCCGGGCCAGCGGCGGTTGCGCGGTGGAAGCCAAAACTTCACGCACCAGATAAAGCGGCCTTTGCTTGGCTTCGGTATAGATGCGGCCAATATATTCGCCTACGATTCCCATGCTCAGCATCTGCATGCCGCCGATAAAAAGCATTCCGATAAAAAGCAATGTCCATCCCGGGACCCATATGCGGGTGAATAAGCGGAGCACCAGTGCGTAGGAGATGCCAAGCAACGAGAGGCCGGCAGCGGCAATTCCCATTACGCTTACCAGCCGCAGAGGAACCACCGAAAACGACAAGATGCCATCGAGCGCCAGCCGCAGCATTTTGTGGAAAGGATACTTTGTGACTCCGGCAGCGCGGGCCGATCGCTCATATTCAAGACCGTAGCGACGGAATCCGATCCAACTCGAAAGCCCTCGGAGTAGTCGATCACGCTCCGGCATTCGCAGCAGTGCGTCGACTGCTTTGCGGTCCAATAACCGGAAGTCACCAGTATCGCGAGGAATTTCCGTATCGGAGAGCAGATTCAGGATGCGGTAAAACCACTCCGCGGTTTTCAGCTTGAACCAGCTTTCACCCGCCCGCGTCTTACGCACACCAAAAACCACTTCGTAACCTTGCTCCCAAAGATGAAACATCTGCACCAGGACCTCAGGAGGATCCTGAAGATCGGCATCCATCAGCGCGACCGCCGCGCCCTCGGCATATGCCAGTCCCGCGGAAACCGCGATCTGATGTCCGAAGTTTCGAGCCAGGTCAATGACCTTGATTTTCGGGTCCGACCGTTGCAACCCGGCGAGCAGTTGATACGTGTTGTCGGTGGAACCGTCGTTCACGTAGACAATCTCGTAGTCCCCCACCTGCGCGCGCAAAACTTCGCTCAGCGTCTGATGACAAGCGCGGATGACCTGTTCTTCGTTGAAACAGGGAACGACGACCGAGAGTCGGCATGGGCTCACAAGAGTGTCCGTAGAAGAACTCGCATTTCATGATAGGAGACAACGGGTATGGAACTGAAGGCACTCGGGGCTTTGCCGGTTACTTCCGTGCGCGTAGGTCAGCGCTGTTGAGAAGCGTCTTCAGGGCGCGATAAAGGCGCCGAGACGGAAACCGGGCGTCTGTCAGGCTCTACCTTGACTGAATATTTCAGCAGGCACCACAGGGCGCGAACTCCGTCTTTCCAGCCGATCTTTTTGCCTTCTTCGTAAGTGCGCCCTTGGTAGCTGATGCCGACCTCATAAATTCGCAGTTTGCGTTTGGCGACTTTTACAGTAATCTCCGGCTCAAAACCGAAGCGATTTTCTTCGATGGGAATGGATTGAATGATCTCGCGGCGGAAGACCTTGTAACACGTCTCCATGTCGCTGAGATTAATGTTGGTAAGGCAGTTTGAAAGCAGGGTCAAGAGCCAGTTGCCGACCGAGTGCCAGAAGTAAAGAACTCGATGCGGGCCGCCGCCGAGAAAGCGCGAGCCGTATACCACATCTGCCTTGTCCTCGATCAGCGGCCCCAGCAGCGATGGATACTCCTCCGGATCATATTCAAGATCGGCATCCTGAATAATTACAAAGTCTCCGGTCGCCTCCAGAATTCCACGCCGCAGGGCTGCGCCTTTGCCCATGTTCTGGGGCTGAAAAAAGGCCCTGACTTGGGGCTTGGCAGAGGCCAACTCTTGCAGAATCTCGCGCGATCCATCGCGCGAACCGTCATCCACGCATAAAAGCTCGATTTCAAGCGGCACTGCGAGCACGCGTTCGACTACCGCGCGCACAGTCGCGCTCTCGTTATAAACCGGCATGACGACGGAAAGTTTCACACTTGACCCCAGGGTTAACGAGCAACAGTGTAAGCCATTTTGCGAAAGTGTCCCATGAATAGGTGTTGTCACGATTCGACTTGCTTTGCTTTTGGGATCACTTAGACACTGGTTACCAATGTGTGACTTACATTTTTTTACAGCCGGAAGTCACTTGGGAATACATCCTTGCTTGGGGTACGCTGAATCTATTCAGCAATTGGCTCAATCGCAGGATCGGCGTTCGACCTAGGACAATCACATATGTTTAACCAACCTTACACCCGTGTGGGTGCGGCGGCTTTAACCGCGCTGTTGACACTTTGCGCGGTATTCTTTTTGGCAGCGTCCGGCAGCCCGCAAAACGGCGCCCGCGACAGAGTTCTTTACGCCGTCGATTCCGCTCAGACCGCGGCCGTGCGTGGCACCGCGCACCCGCTGGCGCGGCCGCAGTTCGACGCGGGCCGGGTCAGCCCGGAGCAACAACTTAGTGGGGTCGCGCTGACATTCCGGCTGTCTGCCTCGCAACAAACCGACTTAAAAGAACTACTGCGCGAACAGCAGGACCGCTCTTCGGCGAATTACCACAAGTGGCTTACTCCCGAGCAGTACGCCGCGCGTTTTGGTATGACGGCGAACGATCTGGCCAAAGTCAGCTCCTGGTTGCAATCGCAGGGACTAGCCGTGAATGGTGTCTCCCGCAACCGCAACGAAATTTCCTTCAACGGCAGCGTGGGGCAGGTTGAGTACGCGCTGAAGACTGAGATCCATCATTACCTGGTAAATGGCCGGGAACACATGGCGAATAGCAGCGACGTATCTGTGCCGCAGGCATTCGCCGCCGAAGTTCTAAGCGTGCGCGGATTGAATGATTTCCATCCCCAGCCGCGGTATCGCAAGCCGCTGGCTAAATTCACCTCAAACGCAACCGGCAATCACTTCGTGATTCCCGCAGACTTCGCCACCATCTACAACGTGCCTTCGAACTTTGACGGCACGGGAGAGACGATCGCGGTGGTTGGGCAAACCCTCATCAGCACGACTGATATTGACGAGTTCCGCAGCGCGGCCGCCCTGCCGGGACGCACCAGCAGCAATTTTCAGCAGACTCAGGTGCCCAGCACCGGCACCGCATTGACCTGCACCGGCGATGCCACCGAAGCGGACCTCGATCTGGAGTGGTCAGAGGGTGTGGCGAAGAATGCGACCATCAAATACATCTACGCCGGTAACGGCTCGGGAACGACCTGCGACAACCGCACCAGCAACGTTTTCGACGCCCTGCAATACGCCATAACTCACAATTCAGCGCCGATTATCAGTATCAGCTACGGGAACTGTGAGGCAAACCTCGGCACCTCGTTCGTCCTCACCATGCAGCAATGGGCCCAGGAGGCGAATGCGCAGGGCCAGACGATCAGCGGTCCCGCAGGAGATAGCGGAGCCGCGGATTGCGACACCGGGAGTTCGGCCAGCCAAGGGCTTGCGGTGGATGTTCCCGCCAGCATTCCAGAAGTGACGGGCGTAGGAGGCACGCAATTCACCGGGGATGCGGCCGCTACCGTCACCAGCGGCTGCGCGGCAGCGACCACCTATTGGCTCGGAACCTGCAACTCGACCAGTTCCACAGGAACTGCCCTGTCATACATTCCTGAAACCAGCTGGAACGACAATAGCACCAGCGGATTGAGCGCCGGCGGCGGGGGCGCGAGCACGATTTTTGCGAAGCCTAGTTGGCAGAGCGGCGCAGGCGTTCCGGGAGATGGCAAGCGCGACGTTCCGGATATCGCTCTGAACGCGGCCGATGCCCACGATTCTTACCTGATCTGTTCCCAGGACATTTTCGCTGGCACCTCGGGGGTCACGAGTTGTGCGAACGGCTTTCGATCCAGCAGTTCGGTCAGCAGCAACAACAATGTCCTCGACGGCGTTGGCGGCACATCTGCCGGCGCTCCGTCTTTTGCCGGCATTCTTGCCCTGATTAACCAGGCGACCGGCTCAAACGGCTTGGGCAACGTGAATCCCATGCTCTACGCGCTGGCCGCAAGCTCACCGGCCGCGTTTCACGACATTACCTCAGGAAACAACAACGTGCCTTGCACCGCAGGCACTCCCAATTGCCCGACAGGTACGACCAGCATCGGATTCTCAGCGGGCGCGGGATACGATCGGGTCACCGGCCTGGGGTCGCTGAATGTGGCCAATCTGATCGCCGCATGGACAGCAACCACACCGGTGGGAGATTTCGCTCTCGATGGAACGGTGGCCTCATCATCGGCCTCAGGGATCGCCGGGACTTCAACGGTCACCGTCACGGCACTCAGCGGCTTCACCGGCACGGTGAATTTGGCCTGCGCGAGTTCGGCATCGGTCACCATCAGTTGTTCGCTGAATCCACCGAGCGTCACCTTCACCGGTAGCTCCGGCAACACGCAGACCTCGGCCCTCAGTCTGACGGCATCTGCGAAGCTGCAAATGCCGGGCGAAATGCCGTCGGGCAAATCAGGATTTCAAATGGCACGACTGGCGATAACCGGTTTCGGCGCTACCGGCGGCCTGTTCGCCGTAGTTCTTCTCGGCGTACCTTCGCGGCGTAAGTGGGCGGCGCTGTTCGGACTCGCACTACTGGCGATCGCTTTCACGGCGATCGGCTGCGGCGGCGGCAGTTCCAGCGTTACGCCTAAAATTTCGGCGCCCCAGAGTTATGTCGTGACCGTTACTGGTACGGGCACGAATTCTTCAGGAACTGCGTTGAGTCACAGTACGAACGTCAGCTTCACTGTGCAATAAGCAGTTAAAGGCGCGGCAGAATTTTCGACGCTGCGTATTTTGTCGAGCCAAGCCCGACCGGACGGCCGAGGGCGGCCGTCCCCACATGGCAAGCAGCCGTGGCAAATCAGCTCACCTGGGCTTCGGAGTCGTCCCCCGCTTCGAGAGCTCCGAGGCAGTGTTTACAGCGACAGATCTCTCGTAGCCACTTCCACGAATAAATTCCCAGTTGGTGTCCGTCATTCCAGTTGAACTTGATGGCGTACTTGCCGACGGGTTCTGCCGAATCCGGCTTAACGGCGGGCTTGAACATCGGCAGTTCGCCGGGCTTTAGCTTTACCGGCTGTCCCGCTTCGCGGCCAGTCTTGCCGCGCTCTTCATCGCACATGGCGCATGGGCACGCATCTCGCAGATAAGGGAAGGTGTAGCTGGAGACATGACCGTCTTTCCACTCAATGTCCACTCCGTTGCCGGAGGTGAGGTGAACCTTGACGGATTTTGGATCGACGGACGCCATGTTTTCAGTATCGCAAAAAAGCGAATTGCGGGTGAGATTGGGTAGAGCGTCGGTCGCCCACGACCTGCTAGAATTTCTCTTCACTCACCCATGCCTGCAACCCTTCTGGATGGAAACAAGATCGCGGCCGAAATTCGCAGCGAAGTTGCCGCTGAGGTGAAAGCCTTGTCGGCAGCGGGAATGCGGCCAGGGTTAGCGGTGGTGCTGGTTGGCAATAATCCGGCGTCGGAGATTTACGTGCGCGGCAAGGTGAAGAGCAGCGGCGAAGTCGGACTTTACAGCGAGCAACATACCCCGTCTGATCAGACGACCACGGCGGAGCTGCTGGAACTCATCGCTGATCTCAACCATCGCGAGGAAATCGACGGCATTCTGGTGCAACTGCCTCTACCGCGCCAGGTCGATTCTAAGAAAGTTCTGCTGGCCGTCGATCCGGCAAAAGATGTCGACGGATTTCATCCTATGAATGTAGGTTTTCTTTCCACCCAGCGTCCCGGTCTCGTGCCCTGTACTCCGGCAGGCGTGATGGAAATGCTGGAAAGAAGCAAGATCAAGATCGCCGGCCAGGAAGCGGTCGTGGTCGGCCGCAGCGATATTGTCGGCAAGCCGATGGCGATGCTGTTGCTCAACGCAAACGCCACCGTCACCGTGTGCCACTCGAAAACGCGCGACCTGCCTGCGGTCTGCCGTCGCGCCGACATCTTAGTCGCAGCTATTGGCCGCGCGGGAATGATCACCAGAGAATTCGTTCGCCCGGGCGCGACGGTGATTGACGTTGGCATGAACCGCGTGACCGAGGCGGAAGAATTCAAGCGCTTGTTCGCCGGCAACGCCAAACGCGAAGAGACGTTTCGCAGCAAAGGATCGGTACTGGTGGGCGACGTGCATCCCGAAGTCGCAGAAGTCGCGGGCGCGATCACCCCGGTCCCGGGCGGAGTCGGGCCGCTGACCATTGCCATGCTGATGTCGAACACGGTGAAGGCCGCGAAGATGCGCCGGGGCAGCCGAGTCGGAGAACTTTCGCGCGCTTAAGATTCACACGAAGGCACAAATTGTATCGGTGAACATAGGCACCCATGTCCGGCTTGTGGGAGTTCCCATCAACCTTCCGGATTACCCCGATCTGCCTACTAGGTCCACGTTCGAGAGATGCGTGGGCCACGAATTCGTGATCGCTGGGTTCAACCAGGTTGGGATGGCGGAGCTCGATATTACGTCGGTGACGGGTAGCCTCGGAGAGACCATCTGGGTGGAAACTTGTTTTCTCGAGGTCGTTTCGAGGTAGTTGCTGAATTTTTTTCTCCGTGCCCCGGGTCTCTGTGGTGAAATAATCGCTCCATGCTCAAAGTAGGATTGACAGGCGGTATCGCAACCGGAAAATCGCTGGTCGGCCGCATGTTCGCCGAACTTGGCGTGCATACCATTGACGCGGACGCGATCGCGCACGACCTGATCCGCCCCGGCGAAAAGGTATATGAGGAAGTAGTGCGCCGCTTCGGACCGGAAATCCTGAATGCCGACAAGACAGTCGACCGCGCCCGCCTGGCGGAGCTGGCGTTCGACCAAAAACGCCCGCGCATTTATGAACTGAACAGCCTGGTACATCCTGGGGTGATCGAGCGATACCAGCAGTGGATGGAAGAGATCGGCCGCCGCGAACCAGATGCAATCGCGATGCTAGAAGCGGCTTTGCTTCTCGAAGCCGGACTGCGAAGGAGCTTCGATAAAGTCATCGTGGTGAGCTGCAAGCCGCAGCAGCGCATCGAGCGCTGGGAAAAACGCCTGCACGTCGATGCCGAAACCGCCAAGCGTGAAGTCACCCGCAGGATGATGGCTCAGGCCCCTGATGAAGCCAAGATTCAGGCTGCCGATTTCGTGGTCGACAACAGCGGCAGTGTCGAAGAAACCAAAAAGCAGGTGCAGAAAATCTACCAGCAACTGGTTTCACAAGCCCAAATGAAAAGCGCGTGAGTGATTAGCTCTTAGCGAATTCGCTGTGCTTGCGGCTGTAGAAGACGTAAATCAGAAGCCCGATCACCAGCCACACTACAAACCGCAGCCAGGTGATCACGGTCAAGCCCATCATCAAGCCGCCGCAGAGAACTACAGAAATCAGCGGGAACCAGGGAACAAAAGGCACGCGGAAGGCGCGCGGACGATCCGGCTGTTTGCGCCGCAGGAAGATAACTCCTAACGAGACCAGGACAAAAGCGAACAGGGTTCCGATATTTGACAGATCGGCCGCGTCACCGATATCGACCAGCCCGGCTGGAATTCCCACCGCAAAGCAAGCGATCCACGTGGACCAGTGCGGCGTCTTGAATTTGGGATGGACTGCGGAAAAGAGTTTGGGCAGAAGTCCGTCGCGCGACATGGCATACCAGATTCGCGCCTGTCCGTATTGAAATACGAGAATCGAAGAAATCATTCCCATCAGCGCGCCCAGCACAATGACCGAACGAAATATCGGATGCGCCCCCAGAACTTTCAGTGCGTATGCCACTGGCGCTTCCGCGGCTTCGCCGGAAACGAAGGTGGTGTATTTGAGCATTCCGAGCAGCACAATCGCCACGCCCACATACAAGACGGTGCAGACTATCAGCGACACGATAATGCCAAAGGGCAAATCGCGCTGCGGCCTCTCGCACTCTTCAGCCGCGGTCGAGACGGAATCAAAACCGATGTAGGTAAAAAACACGATCGCGCCGCCGGTCAGGACGCCGGCAAATCCCGAAGGGGCGAACGGCACCCAATTCGCCTTATGCACCAACATTCCGCCCACGACCAGGAAAGTAAGAATGGCGCCGATTTTGATCAGCACCATTATGTTGTTGGCTTCGGCGGACTCGCGAACTCCGCGCACCAGAAGCAAAGTAAGAACAAAAACGATCAAGAATCCCGGGAGGTTGAAGTATGCGCCTGTCCATCCACCCGAGGCCCACACCGGGCTCGACCATTTGTCGGAAAGGTGAATTCCAAAGACCGCCAGTTGCGCTTTCGAATAGCCGCTGAAGCCGACAGCGACCGCGACATTGCTGACCACATATTCCAGAATCAGGTCCCAGCCAATGATCCAGGCAAAGATTTCGCCGAGCGTAGCGTAAGAATAGGTGTAGGCGCTTCCCGCGATCGGGATCATCGAAGCCAGTTCGGCGTAGCAAAGTCCGGCGAAGCTGCATGCGACCGCGACCAGCAGAAATGAAATCGCAATCGATGGCCCGGCCGGCGGGCGGCCATGCATCAGCGCGCCGGCAGTGCTGCCGGTGCGCAGAAAGTTAATCAGCAGATCCAGCACCTGCGCGTGCAGGATCGAGGGTACTTCGAAATGCTCGCCGGCGGCCGCGGTGCCGGTGAGAACGAAAATTCCCGACCCGATGATCGCGCCGATGCCGAGCGCGGTCAGCGACCATGGCCCCAGCGTTTTGCGAAGACGATGTTCAGGCTGCTCGGCCTCAGCGATCAGTTTATCGATGGATTTGCAGCATAGAAGCTGGTTGCTATTGGAGCGCGCCGCAGGATCGGTCGTGGATGACAATGGTCCCAAAAGTCCTCGTTTGTGGAAGGCGGGCGAAAGCGCCCGCCCCACATAGGATTTAGCGCTTTGCCTGTCCGCGAACCAGCTTCTTGACTTTCGGTTTCTTCGACCCGCGAGCGTATTCCCGGGGCTTCAACGGATTGTCGGTCTTGCGCTTTTTGCGGGCAGCGCGTTTTGATTTCTTGCGTTCGTCTTTGCTGAGTGCAGTTGTATTGGCCATGAAGTCCTTATTTTTTGATTGGGTAATTTAGTAATTGGGTAATTTTGTAATCGGGTAATTTAGTAATTTGGTAATTGGAAAATCGTAAGCGTGTGGAGCTTAAAAGTCTGGTTTCAAATTACAAAATTACTCAATTACAAAATTACCAAATTTCCATTATCCCTTCTCGAGTTGAGCGTACTTCTCTACCAGCTTCTTCAGTCCGAAGCGAGGAAATTGTACCGTAATCTTGGCCTCTTCGCCTTCTCCCTCACGATGGTAGACCGTACCCTCTCCATATTTTGGATGCTTGACTTTCTGCCCGGGTCGAAAGCCGCGGCGTCCTTTAGGCTCTTCGACCGGAACTTTCGCCACACTGAATCTTTTGCCGCGCGAGGCGAAAAATTCGGCAATGTTGTCGATGGAGTTGTATTTGGGCGCGGCTGGCTTGCGCGCAGCCTCGGCTTTTTCGTTCCACGTCGCTGACTGATCTTCGTCTTCGTAGGCGTAATGCTGGCCGTGTGGCTCGGACACTCCTGTCCGAGCGCCCTTACCCTGCGAATAGGAACCGTAACGGCCTGAGCCAGGTCTTTCACTTTTATCGGACAAGAGTGTCCGACCCACACGGTTCGCGCGAGATCTCCCCAACTCCTCCAACAACTCCGCGGGTATTTCATCCAGAAACCGCGACGGTATGCTGGCTTCCGGCATGTCGGTGCCATAGCGACGGCGGTAAACTGCGCGCGTGATCACCAGTTGGTCCATGGCGCGGGTCATGCCGACATAGCAGAGCCGACGCTCCTCTTCGATGTCGTCGGGATTCAGGAATGTGCGCGAGTGCGGGAACAGGCCTTCTTCCAGGCCGCATAAAAACACCAGGGGGAATTCCAGGCCTTTGGCTGCATGCAGCGTCATCAGCGTGATCTGCGCACGGGCGTCGTAGGCGTCGGCGTCGCTGACCAGCGCGGCGTGATCGAGAAACTGGTCGAGAGTTTCGCCGCGATCTTTCGAATCCATGGCGGCGTTGACCAGTTCGCGGATATTTTCAATTCGCGAGTAAGCTTCCGGGGAATCCTCGGCTTCGAGAATCTTGATGTACCCAGTCCGGTCGATCAGGAATTTCAGGAGCTCGGCGGTGTGGGCGGCCTCACCGGGAGTGCGAAAGCCTTCTGGTGTGGCGCGGGCGCCCTCGCCCGCGATTTCCCCCTCGGCCGTTACACCCCCAGCGCCCTCAACCACCTCATCGACTTCCTCTGAAACCTCGTCTGATCCAAAATCAAACGAAATGTTCTCAAACTCCCCAGGATCGAATTCGATGTCATTCACATCGCCATCGGCCTCAACTGCCGCATCCATCGCGGGCGAGGGCGCCGGCGCCACATCTTTCTGCAGCCTCTCCGCATAGGTCCCGGCCGCCATCGCGCGCGCGTCTTCGATCAAGTCATGAAATGATTTCAGAGCCTGCTGGGCACGCGCCGGCAGCAGCCCGCGCTGAATGCACTCCACGATCGCACCCCACAGCGAAAGGCCGGTTTCAAGCGCGATGCGCTCGACTACCTCCACCGTAGTCTTTCCAATCCCGCGCACCGGCGTGTTGATCACTCGCAGCAGCGAAACCGAATCGTCGGGATTGTGAATGACCTTCAAATACGAAATCAGGTCTTTGATCTCGGCGCGCTCGTAGAAAGAAAATCCGCCGACTACGTGATACTTCAGCTGGTAGCGGCGCATCGCCTCTTCGAACAATCGCGATTGCGAATTGGTGCGATACAGCACCGCCGCCCGCGCGTCGTCGCCACGGTCGTTGGCCTCGCGCATGTAGCGAGCAATGGCGTCGGCCGCAAACAGCGCTTCGTTCTCGCCATCGGGCGCTTCGTAGTACCCAATCTTGGTCCCGCCCTGGCGCGAAGTCCAAAGGTTCTTTCCCTTGCGTCGCAGGTTGTTCGACACCACCGCTGACGCGGCCTGCAGAATGTTCTGCGTCGAGCGGTAGTTCTGTTCCAGACGGACAATCTTGGCCTCGGGAAAATCTTTTTCGAACTCCAGAATGTTTCGAATGTCGGCGCCGCGCCACGAATAGATCGATTGGTCTTCATCGCCCACCGCGCACACATTGTGCCGCGTGCCCGCCAGCATTCTCATCAGCTCATATTGCGGACGGTTGGTGTCCTGATATTCATCGACCAGAATGTATTGAAAGCGCCGGTTGTAATAGTCGCGAACTTCGGCCGCTGACTTGAGCAGCCGCACCGCTTCGAGCAGCAGATCATCGAAATCGAGAGCATTGGCCCGCAGCAACTCTTTGCGATATTCGGCATAAATCTGCGCAATCCGTTCGGTCTTCGGGTCGGCCGAATTGAGATAGACCTCCTGCGGATCGAGCATGTGGTTCTTGGCCCAGGAGATCTGGCCGAGCACCGCTCGCGGGGTGAGCTGCTTGTCGTCGATTCCCAGCCGTCGCATGATCGATTTCGTGACTTGTTGCTGATCAGACTCGTCGTAAATGACAAAGCTCTTTGAATGGCCGATCGGCGGCTTGCCGGGAATGCTCGATGGGATTCGCATGGCCTCGATGTCGCGCCGTAACAGCCGCACACAGAAGGAATGGAACGTAGAAATAACCGGCTTGGCGATCGACAGTCCGCCGACCAGCTTATCAACGCGCTCTCCCATTTCGGCCGCAGCCTTGTTAGTGAAGGTCATGGCGAGAATTGACTCCGGCATGGCACCGAGGCTTTCGATCAAATGCGCAATGCGGTAAGTGATGACGCGCGTCTTGCCACTGCCCGCGCCGGCGAGAATTAGCACCGGACCGTCAGTGGTCTCGACAGCCTCACGCTGCTGCGGATTGAGTTGGGATAAGAAGGACAATTAAGGGGGACGGCTCCGGACATGCCTTGTTAAATTTTACAGGACGCCCAAGGGATGAGATTAGAAAGTTGCCTACTGTTTGGGGCCGCCGTCACCTTGGCTGAAGTTCTGGAGCGCCTTGACAGCCCTTTTACTGTCCCATCGGCGATACATGTCGCCTAATCCCCAACCTATGACCACAAGAAACAGGAACGTGCCAAGCCTTGCCCCGTCGGAGGCAAAAAAACGAGATCCAATACGATTCAAGAGTATCGCGAAAGCAACGGTAAGAATTCCGAGCTGTAGAAGCATCAGGTAAATCGATGGAGCGTCGAATGTCGAGAGAGACCCCGAGAGGCTTTTCGGCCGAGAAATCTTCGCTCGATCAATCATGACGAGACCATAGAAATCCTCTTTGTTGAGCGCCCTCAGGCATTCTCGCCACCCACTCTTCGTGGCAGAACTTTTTACATCGCGAGAATGTGCACGCCGCAGCAGTTTCGTGACCTTTTTCTCGTATTCCGAGTCGTCATACTCTGCCTCGAATTTTTCGTTGGCGTCCCAATCTGTGTTGGCTGATGACTCTGAAAACAAAAACATTCGTTTCTCAACATCGGAGAGCGCGACGCCGTCCTGAGATGCCTGCTCAATGAGTCGGTTCAGGAGGAATTGTTTCGCGGATTCGACCGTCTCTGCACTGGCCACTTACGCCAATATAGAAGGCCCGTGGAGGAAAACAATGACAAAAGAGTGTCGATTCGGCCGTCGGACAAGAGTGTCCGACCCACACGGCTAGTGCCTCAGCAGGCCAGTTGTTCGCGGGTGAGTTTCAGGCCGTTCAGATTTCCGAGAACGGTGACCGCAATGTTGTCGGTTTCAAAAAACTGGTTGGCCAGTTCCTGCAGCTCTTCGGCAGTGACGGCTTCAATCTTGGCAATCAGTTCATCTAGCCCGTAGAAGTGGTCGAAGTACATCTCCTGCCGCGCCAGATTTGACATGCGCGCATTCGACGATTCCAGCGAGAGCATCAGACTGCCCTTGAGCTGATCTTTGGAGCGGCGAAGCTCGTCGGGCGTGACCATATCGGTTTTGAGTTTGCGAAACTCGGAGACGATCGACTCCACTACTTTGCCGGCGGATGCGCGCGATGTGCCGGCATAGATCGACATGCAACCGGTATCGCGATAAGGGTTGAGGTCGCTGTAAATCGCGTAAGCCAAGCCCTGCCGCTCGCGGATATTCTGAAACAATCGCGAGCTCATTCCGCCGCCCAGCAGCGTATTCAGAATGTAAGACGTATGCCGGCGCTCGTGAGTAATGGGATACGACGGCACGCCCACGCAAATTTGCACCTGCTCGAGCGACTTCTTGTTGCGCAGGATGATCTTCGGAACAATCTTTGGCTTAGAGCTGTGAAAGCCATTGCTCATGGGCTTCATGTTTGCGAAGTGCTTGGACACGACCTCGACAAAGCTCTCGTGATTCAGATATCCCGCCGCAGTGATGATCATGTTGCCGGGCGAAAAGCGCTGGCTGTAAAAATCGAACACCGGGGTGCGGTCGAATTTCTTGACCGTGTCGCGAGTTCCAAGAATCGGTCTGCCCAGCGGATGATCTTTCCAGAAATTCTGGGTGAAAATTTCGTGGACAAGGTAATCGGGATTATCTTCGTCCATCTTGATCTCTTCGAGGATCACGCCGCGCTCGCGGCTGATGTCCTGCGCATCGAAGACTGGATTCAACACCAGGTCGCTTAGAACATCGAGCGCAATGGGCACATGCTCATTCAGCACCTTGATGCTGAAGCTGATGCATTCCTTGGCGGTGAATGCGTCCATATTGCCGCCGATTGAATCCACCTGGCGCGCGATTTCTTCCGCCGTGCGATGCTGGGTGCCCTTAAAAACCATGTGCTCGATGAAATGGGAGATGCCATTCCACGGCAGGTCTTCGTCGCGCGAACCGGTTTTAAGCCAAATGCCTATTGAAACCGAGCGGATGTGTTTCATCTCCTCGGTGATGACGGTCAGGCCATTCGGCAAAACCGCGCGCTGGATATTGCGATCTTCATCCATGATGTTGTCTGCGTATTGATTCTTACACACCTGGGTCTGCTGCGTGGAAGTCATCCCAAGCTATTGAATAATAAATAGTTAGTACTCTTTTGGTGATGGCCCGCTGGGAATCGGTCTAAAATGATGGCCATCGCCTTTATCAGCTCAGGCAAGGAATTAGATGCATGAACAAAGGATTTAACACCAATCTTTTGGGGCTTGAGCTTCAAGAACTTACGCGGCTTACGGAGGAAACCGACGAGCCCGCCTACCGCGCCCGGCAGCTATTTCATGCGCTTTACGCGGAGCGGGCCAGCTCCATAGACGACGTATCCACCCTGCCGAAGGACTTCCGCTCGCACCTGAAAACCGAGGGGTATTCGCTCGGCCTTCCCGAGGTTGCGAAACAGTTTTCGTCCAGCGACGGCACGGTCCGTTATCTGATGAAGCTCGCCGATGGCGAGACCGTCGAAACCGTATGGATGCCGGAGGGCGACGAGGGAGAATCCGGGGACGGCAGCGAAGCCGGTTCCGAGGAGATTGACCGACGCTTCAACCGCGCCACAATCTGCGTATCCAGCCAGGTCGGGTGCGCGGTGAATTGTCAGTTCTGCCTGACCGCGCTTCTCGGGGTGAAACGGAATCTGAGCGCGGGCGAAATTGTCGGGCAGGTGATCGCGGTTTTGCGCGAGCAAAATGTTTCCCCGCCCAATGATCGGGTGAACCTGGTTTTCATGGGGATGGGAGAGCCGTTCTTAAATTTTGAAAATTTTATTAAGGCGGTGAGGCTTCTGAATAAAGGTGTCGGAATTCCGGAAGCCAGAATGACGGTCTCAACCGCCGGAATCGTGCCGCGAATTTATGATCTGGGCGAGGCAACGGTGCGGCCGAAGCTGGCAATTTCATTGAATGCCCCCAATGATGAGCTGCGAACGCAGCTGATGCCGATCAACAAAAAATGGAACCTGGAACATCTGATGACCGCGGCCCGCGAGTTTCCTCTGCGCAATCGCGAGAAGCTTACCTTCGAATACGTGCTGCTCCGAAACACCAATGATTCCGTGCAGCACGCGCGTGAGCTGGCGGAGCTGGTTCGCGGCACGAAGGCGAAGATCAATTTGATCGCCCTGAATCCGGGACCGGGAGTGGCATTTCACACACCCACAGCCGAGGCCGTGCTTCAGTTTCAAAAGATCCTGATGGAAGCCGGCATACCAGCCTTTATCCGGCGGCCTCGCGGCCGGGACATCTACGCCGCGTGTGGCCAGTTGAAGCGCACCCTGGAAATGACCGCTTAAGAAGGCTTGCTGGCAGCGTGTGCCTGGGCAATCTCGGTCACGCCTTGCGAGACTGCGGGAAGCTCGATCTGGAATATCGCGCCTCCTACTTCGCGGTTACGGCCACTGATCTTGCCGCCATGCTGCTGGATAATTCCATAGCAAGCGCTTAATCCGAGGCCAATGCCTTGGCCTACCGGGCGCGTGGTATAGAAGGGATCGAAGACGCGAGCCGGCTCAATCATGCCCGGCCCGGTATCTGCGAATTGAATGATTACCAGCCCACCGTCGGCGCGGGTGGAGACCGTTATGGTCCCGCCCCGCTCAGACATGGCATTTACGGCGTTGGTGATGATATGAGAGAAGACCTGCAGCAGTTGGTTCGAATCCGCCTGCACACGCGGCAATGGATTCGTCATCTCGATTGAAGACTTCACTCGCGCGACTTCCATCTGCGGCTGGCCCAGTTTCAGGCAGGTTTGCAGAATCGCATTCACGTCCACCGCGGTCTTGGCCGATGGCACCTGTTTGGCGAAGCTAAGCAGGCTCGCCACCAGTGATCGAACGCGCTTGGTCTGCTGCGAAATTTTCGCGGTCAGACTACGCTGCTCAGGAGTCAGTTCAGTCGCATCCAAAAGCTCGGAGTAACCAAGCATCGCAGTCAGCGGGTTATTCAACTCGTGCGCCGCGCCACCGACCAACTGGCCCATGGAAGCTAACTTCTCAGACTGCACTAACTGGGCCTGCAGCAACTGCAACTCCTGAAACGATTGTCGCGAGGCGCGCAACAAGCGAATCAGCTCGACATCGAGAAAGTGCTGCTTGATAAAAACGATTGCGCCCATGACCAGCATTGCAGCCAGGGTCAACAGCAACCGGAAATTGCGGACGCGCAGCGGAATCGCCTGATCGAACTCTGAAATCCACGCAAACACCGGAAGTGAAAAGACGGCGATCATGCCAAGACGCCCCGCCCAAACTCCCCGCGGCAACGACTTGGCAGATTTGGTTTCAGCCACCGGCATATCGAGCGCAAGCAGGCCGGGCACGCTCATCCACGCCATTGAAACCACCAAAGGAACGTCATAGATACTTCCCGAATAATAGGTGTGCCGCGCGAGCGCCCAATTGGCCAGGTAAGAGCTGGTGGAATAGAAAAGACTGGCGGCGAACCAATGCCCGTAAATCCTCTTCCAACCGCCGCTACTGCGATACCACAACAGCGCCAGGCCCCCGAGGAGCGCCACTTTCTCAACCAGATAAGAAGTATTGAGATTCAGCTGGTAAGCCACTGGATTGGCAAACGAGAACTGCCATGGGATCACCGCATAAACGTAAACGTACACCCACCAAAGCAGCAGAAGTGCAAAGTCAAGCGATCCGGACCGCCAGTCGCGGTCATGCGCCTCTACGTTGGGCTGCAATGCCAAGGCAGCCATCATGGGCACGAAGTGGAGAAATAGCAGGGCATCCCAACTGAACAGATCGGGAACTTCGTGGCGCTGTATTACTTCGACAAAAGTCCATACGAACTGATAACTCAACCAGCAGGCGAGGCCGGTCGCCATGAAAGTCCAAAACAGGCGGGTACGGCCGCGATGGCGGAAAATATTGGGAAGACAAGACAAAAGCGCCGAGAGTAAGAGCAGGCACTGGACAACGTCGCTGATCGCAACCAAGAAAAAGCTGCGTCCAGACAACAATGATGCGGCAGTCTGGAGCGCCACCAGACACACCAGCCCCACACCCCACGTTTTAACACGCGAAGACATCAACCTCGCCCTCAGCAATTCTAGGATGTTTGCGCGTTTGCGGGATATTACGTCAGTAACCACTTTGGTAAGACTAAAATCACTCTGCCGGCTTGCAGGAGCGAAGCCGGTCTTTCGGGTGTTTCCTAGCGTTTCAGCTTGATATCTCTAGGTTTAAGCCCATAATATCCACCGGGGAGCCCCTGCTTTGGCTGTAATGATCCGAAACTGGCTGACTCGCTTCCGTCCACGGACGATGTGGCGCAAGTCACCTCTCAGTCCCGAAGAAAATCTGCAGACTGAGCGCTGGCTGGCACGGGCCCGAGTGTTCCTCGCGATGTGCACGCTGTTCGCCTTGTGGCTGGACCCACAAGCTGTGCGCTCGCCCTGGGCCTATGCATTGCTGGGTTTTTACATCGCACATTCCACAGCTATTCTGATCCTGCTACGCTCGCCGCAACAGTCTTCATCCCCGCTTCGCCTTCTGGTCCATTGCGTCGATGTGTTATGGCCGGCTTTGATTTCTCCCTACGCCAGCGGCCAGAACAATCCTTTTTTCCTGTTTTTTGTTTTTGTGCTGGCCGCAGCCGCTTACCGCTGGGGTTTATGGGAAACGGTCATGACCGCGGTCGCTTCGGTATCGCTGCTCTGGCTGGAGAGTGTTTCGTTCAAAGCAGGCATCGTGCGGGAGTTGAATAGTTTGAGCACTCATCACCTTTTGCCGAGTGTTCAAGTCAATATCCTGGGGATTGAACCCAAACAACTGTTCATGGAATCGGTGTATCTGATCGTGTTGGGGCTTCTGCTGGGCTACCTGGCAGAGCGCCAAAAAAGATTGAGTGCGGAAAAAGACATCGCCGCCCGGATGCTGCGGCTGGTGCGCATTGATGTCGGCTTGTCCGGGTCGCTCGCCAACATTCTCAGTGAATTGGTAAGACTCTACAGCGCCAAGCGGGCGCTTATCGTTACTCGTGAGAGTGGCGGCCATCGCATTCACATTGGCGAGCTCTTGTTAAATCCCAAATTTCCTGAGCTGCAGTGGAGCGACGCCAGCCCGCCATCCGCGGAATTCTACTTGCGTGAAAGCCAAGCCGAAACCTGGGTTGCAACCCGCAGCGAAAAAGATGAGATTCGCATCACTGGACTGGATGCTACTGGCGCCAATCTGAAAGACGTGGATCTCGGCGTGGTTCGAGGTTTCCTCGGGGTCTACCCCTTTCAATCCCTGGCCGCCTCTTCTTTTTCGTTTTCCCATGAGCTCGCGGGCAGGATCTTTTTGATCGATCCCAATTTTCATTCCGGAACCGAAGAGGAACTCGGCTTCTTCCAGGACCTGGTCCGGCAGATCACTCCCGCGGTCTACAATCTCTACCTCATGCGGCGGCTGCGAAGCCGGGCGGGCGCGGCTGAACGGGCGCGCCTGGTGCGAGAGTTGCATGATGGTGCAGTGCAATCGTTGATCGGAGTCGAGATGCAGGTAGACGTGCTTCGCCGGCACGCGCCTGCCGGGAAGTCCATGACCGGTGAACTGGAGCGCATTCAGGGATTGTTGCGCGAAGAAGTTTTAAAGCTGCGCGAACTCATGCAGGAGATGAAGTCTACGGCAGTCGATGCCCATCGTTTGCCCGGCTATTTGCGGGACACGGTGCAGCGGTTTCAGCGCGAGACCGGCATTGCCGCGCAATTTGTTTTGGACGGGGATGAGATCATGCTGCCGCAAGCAGTCTGCCGTGAGCTGGCACGCATCGCCCAGGAGGCGCTGGTCAACGTGCGCAAGCACAGCGGCGCCAGCCTGGTGACGGTCCAGCTGCTGCAGCAGGAAGAGGGATGGCAACTCGTCATCGAAGACGATGGGGGCGGATTTCCTTTTAGCGGGCGGATTTCACAAGCTGAACTCGAGGCCACGGGACGGGCCCCGGCCATTATTCGCGAACGGGTCCGCCTCATTCAGGCCGATCTCACGATAGAATCTAATCCGGATAAAGGTTCTCGCATCGAAGTTTACGTTCCGCAGGTCCAGCCAGTTGAGGTTGGCGGCGCAGCGCAGAATATATTCACCTGATCTTGCATGATGGCCTGATTTAGTAAGACCGTAATTTGTTCCTGGGCCCGTAGTCCTCGCTCTATCTCCGAAAACTGGAAATGGATAACCGCAGGCTTCAACCCGTTCGCATTCTCATTGCCGATGACCACCCGATCTTCCGTGACGGGTTGAAGCGGCTTTTGGAATCGGAGGGCGAGTTCAAAGTTATCGGCGAGGCTTGCGATGGAGTAGAAGCAGTGTCCCTGGCCCGTGAACTGGTGCCCGAAGTCATGTTGCTCGATTTGGCCATGCCTCGCCGGCAGGGGCTGGAAACGCTTCGCGAACTGGCGTCAGACGCCAAAGCGGTCCGGGTAATCCTGCTGACCGCAGCCGCGGAGAAAGAACAAATTGTCGAGGCGCTTCAGTTGGGCGCACGCGGCGTGGTGCTGAAAGACTCGGCCACACAGATCCTGCTTAAGAGCATTCGCGCCGTGATGAATGGAGAATACTGGGTAGGACGCGAAAGCGTCTCGAACCTGGTGCAATATCTCCGCACCCTGGTCTCACCCACATCTTTTCCGCAGAGAAATAAATATCGGCTGACCCCGCGCGAACTGGAAATTGTGGCCGCCGTGGTTGCCGGCTTCGCGAACAAGGAAATCGCCCAGTACTTCAAGATCAGCGAGGACACGGTCAAACATCACCTGAGCAACATCTTTGACAAAGTCGGAGTTTCAAGCCGGCTCGAGCTGGCGCTCTTTGCGGTGAATCAATCTTTACCGTTTAAGCCAATCGCCTAACGGCGCAGTTAGCAGTGAACAACCTTCGGGCTCTCAATCCCGCGGGTAGCTTTCCGGGTGTCCACGACTAGCTTGGAGTCTCTTACGATGCGCTCGTAATCGTAATCCGAATGGTCGGTCACGATGAGCACGCAATCGTACTGTGCAAGGTTATCCAACGGCGCGCACTTCATCTGCAGGTCATACTTGCGCCCGCGGCCCACGGTCGGGAAATACGGATCGTTGTAACTGACTTCGGCGCCGGCATTCTTAAGCAGCTCAATGATGGTTAAAGCCGGGGACTCGCGCAAATCGTCGATGTCTTTCTTGTACGCCACACCCAGGAGCAACACTTTCGATCCGTTGACCGCCTTCTTCTGCTGATTCAGGGCGCGGGCCACAGAATCCAGCACGTGATACGGCATATTGCTGTTGATCTCGCCAGCCAGTTCGATGAAGCGAGTGTGAAAATCCCATTCCTTGGCTTTCCACGAAAGATAAAACGGATCGACCGGGATGCAGTGACCGCCGAGGCCGGGCCCCGGATAAAAAGGATGGAAGCCGAAGGGTTTGGTCTTCGCGGCTTCGATCACTTCCCAGATATCGATGCCCATTCTCAGGCATAACAATTTGAGCTCATTGACCAGCGCGATGTTGACGCAACGATAAATGTTCTCCAGCAGCTTGGTCATTTCGGCGACCGCGGGGGACGAGACCGGGACGGTACGGTTGAAGATCGCGCCATACATCGCCGCAGCCAGTTCCGAGGCTTTGGGTTCCAATCCGCCAATCACCTTGGGAATATCCTGGCGGGCCACATCCTGGTTCCCGGGATCTTCGCGTTCGGGAGAGAAAGCAACGAAAAATTTCTTGTCGTCGGGCTCGCCTTTGCGGGCAGCTTTTAATCCTTGCCGGTTGCCTTTTTCGAGAATCGGAATCAGCACTTCTTCCGTGGTGCCGGGATAAGTGGTGCTTTCGAGGACCACCAGTTGCCCGGGCTGCAGGTGCGGCGCCAGGGCTTCGGCGGTGCCCGTGATGTAACTCATATCGGGCTCATGGTACTCGTTGAGCGGAGTAGGAACGCAGATGATGATCGCATCCATCTGCTCGAGTTGCGCGTAATCCGAAGTGGCGGAGAATCCCTGGCTGCGAGCTTTCTGGATCTCCGGCGGGGTGATCCGGAAGATATAAGTTCCGCCATCGGTGAGCGTGGATACCTTGCGCTGATCGATGTCGAAACCGGTTACTGGAAATCCCTGATCGCAGTAGAGCAAGGCGAGCGGGAGCCCGACGTAGCCCAATCCAATGATCGCGACTCGCGCCTTGCGTTGTTCGATCTTACTTTTGAGTTCCGAAAAATGGGTTGCGGAAATGACAGAGCTTTTCATAGTGGAATCACAAATTTTAACATCTCTACCTGGATTACTCGGCAGGTACAGGGTCGCAAATTTAACCTTTGCCCGTGTTAGAAATCCTTTTCACCGGGTTACTTCCGTTACCTGAAGGAGCATGGCACGAGATGGGGAAATCGCGTATTTGGCTCCTGATAATTTTGGCCGCCGCAGCCTTACTCTTTGCGGCCGTCTCCGGCAGCCTCCTGGTCGCCGATCATCCCCAGCCCGCGGATGTCATAGTCGTATTGGCTGGGGAAACCGACAGCCGTCCCGCCCGCGCCCTGCAACTGCTATCGCAAGGCTACGCTCCGCGGATGCTCCTGAATGTTCCCGCTGGCGCCAAAGTTTATAAAGCCACCATGCTTGAAATTGCCCGCGACTACATTCAGCAACTGCCGCAAAAAAATCTGGTATCCATCTGCCCGATTGCCGGGCTTTCAACCAAGGCGGAAGCTCGCAACGTGGCGAAGTGCGTGGCGCCATGGAAGCCGCGCAGCATTTTGATCGTGACCTCGGACTATCACACCCGCCGCGCCCTCAGCATTTTCGAACATGAACTTCCCGGCATACATTGTTCAGCCGCTTCCGCTACCGACCCTCAGCAGTTCGGCACTCACTGGTGGCGCCACCGGCAATGGGCAAAGCTGAACTATGCCGAATGGACCCGACTTATCTGGTGGGAAGCGGTTGACCGCTGGCTGTAAGCCGCTCCGTCGCCTCTCCTGCCGGGCTCGCCGGTCGCCAGATCCTACGATCGCAACTGCGCCAACTGCTTCCTGACGTCATCTGCGCCGCTGTAATTGGGATCGATCTTGAGCACGCGTTCAAGCTGTAACCGGGCAGGACCCGGTTGTTCTGCGCGCGCATAAGCCAACCCCAGATGGTAATGATAGGTCGGGTTATCTTTCTCTTTATTTTTCGCGGATAGTTTGATCGCCTCCTGAAACATCCCGATTGCCGACTGGTAGACTCCCTTCTGATAAAACGCCCAGCCCAGAGTGTCGGCCACGTTGGACGATTCCGGCATACTGCGGCGCGCGGTTTGCGCCAACTGTAAAGCCAGGTCTGCGCTGCCGTTGGTTTCCAATAACACATAAGCCAGATTATTCGAGGCCTGCGGATTGTCCGGCCGCAATTGCAATGCAGTCTGGTACGCGGCCTTGGCCTTGTCTAATTCGTGCTTATGCTCTTCAGCTACGCCGGTCAGGATGTAAAAAGCGGGCTCCTTAGGATTGGCCGCGATCGCCTGCGCGTATGTACCCAGCGCTTCGTCAAAGGCTCCGCGTGACATCTCGGACTGGCCTAGCTGTGCGTAAGCGTCAACATTGTTTTTATTCAGCTGGACGGCTTTCTTAAAGGCCGTTTCTGCCGCCGGAAAATCTTTCTTGGTTAACAGCACCGAACCTAAGAGACCGTAGAAGCCGCTATTCTGTGGCGACGCCGCGATGTGAGAGTTGATGGCGGCGATGGCCTTATCAGGTTGTTTCTGGCTGCCATAAACATTTGCCACACCTCGCAACGCCTCGACCGAATTCGGATCGCGGCCAAGCGACTGCTCAAACCAGCTCACCGCTTCAGAATTCTTCTGCTGAAGGGCTCGCAAATTGCCCATTTGCAGATAACCAGCCGGCGACTGCGGGGCGGTATCAATTGCTTTACGCGCGTCCATCTCGGCTTCCGCATAACGCTTTCTGGCCATTAGAGAAATCGCTCGCAGGGCATAGCCATCTGGCGATGCAGCCTGCAGGCGAATGATTTCACTGGCATATTGTTCCAGACCGGGCATGTCGGATTTTTGCATCGCCAGCCCCGCCAGCTCGCGATCCGCTTCCACCATCGCAGGCCGCAGCCGGACCGCCTGCTGCCATTCGGTTCCCGCGCGATTCAGCTCTCCCAGCCCGTTTAAGGCAAGGCCCAGCTGATAGTGCGCCACCGCCATATCTGGATTTCTTGTCACCACCGCTTGCAAGGTCTGCACCGCTTCGTTGAGCTGATTGCGCCGCAGCTGGATCTCTCCGCGGAAGGTAAGCGCGTCGTCATCCGTGGGCTTCGATTTCAGCGTGGCCTCATTCAATTGGTCGGCTTCGGTCAGTCGGTTCTTCAGAATCAGCAACTGGACGTAATTTCTAGTTACCGCGGGGTCGTTGGGATGGGCCTGATGGAGGGAAGCATATTCCGCTATAGCTTTGTCGATGTCGCCTTCGGTGAAATAGTAGTCGCCTAACATGCGATAGGCGACCGAGTCTTTAGGAAAATCGCGCTTCATCTGGCCGAGAAACTGTTCTGCCTCGGCCCGTTTGCCCTGCGACATGTAAAGCTTCGCCATGGCAAGGCGGGCATTGACGTCATCAGGATTGGCGGCAATCACTGCCTGAACTTGCTGTTCGGCCTCGGGATAACGTCCGCGCAACTGATAGAACGCGGCTAAAGCCATTTGCGGGTCTTCGCCCTGAGCCTTGAGGGCAATGGCCTTTTTGTAATTGGCCTCTGCGGCGTCAAATTGTCCGGTCTTGGTCTGCACCAGCGCCAGATTCAAATACGAATCGCCGCGATCGGGGGCCAGCGAAATCGCCTTCTGAATTTCGACTACGGCTTCGGGATATTTCTCCTCTGCATTCAGCAAGTTGGCCGCTGCAATGTGAGTGTCGGGATCGTCCGGCTGTTTTTGCTGCAGCAGATCGGTATGTTCTTTAGCGTTTGAAAGGTCAGACGGGTTATGGGTCGAAGCATAGTCCGCGGACAGCATGTTCGCCATGTCGGCATGGGCTTTGTAATTATCCGGCTGCAATTCCAAGGTGCGGGAGATTTCCAGATAAGCATGCTGCCAATCCTGGAGTTTGATATAGCTTTGCGCCAGCTGATAGTGCGCAGCCGCGAAACCGCTGTCGATCTGGGTGGCGTTGAGAAACTGGATTACGGCTTCGCGATACTTTCCCTCGGCATAATAGCGTTGTCCGCTCTCAAAGTATTTCTGCTTGCGCACATTCGGGTCCCGCGAGCAACCAGTTAAGATCGCGGCCATCAACCCCAGCGCCAGAAGCAATCGAAAACATGAGGAACGTTTCATTACAGATTCTCCAGTCGGCGCCTGCGGCGCCGAATTACGAATTCCAGTTACCGCCCTACGCGTACAGATCACGATCCATCAACGGGGAATGTACTTGTCGATCACCGGCGAAATGTTGTCGGCCAGCCCCAGAAGACGCTTTTGGGCTGAATCAATACTCTCTCCGGGCAGAATCTTGGTCGTAAGTCGGATCAATGAACCGTCCGATCGCCGCATGCGAATCGAGTCGGCCACCAGATAATATTTCGCCCAATACTCGCTGGCCACGGCGCGATCGTGTGCCCAATACCAATACAAAACCAGCTGCCGGTTCTCGCCGAGGGCGATCAAATAACGGTTCGCCACAAAGGGCGACTGGGCCGGCAAACTTAGTTTGACCCGGTCAGAGCGCAATGGAACCCAACCCGCACCGGGCAGACAATTCTTGGGCGAGTGGATGGTGTCGCCGGAACGCTGGCTGGGGAAATAGGCGATGAATAATCCCACCGGCGGCGCGCTCGACTCTCTCTGATAATCTCGGGCGAGAAAATCGCCCGGCCCCAGGACGTCCAAAACATCTTTGGTTAAAGGAACATCGGTCGAAGTCCATTGCGAAAAACTTCGCGGAAACGATTGCAGCGGCTGATGCGTGGGTACGATCTCATTCGTATTACGCGCGCGTAAGAGCAGCGCAGCCGCTCCCATCAGCACCAGTACGCTGATAAATCTCCACTTCATGCCGCCATCCCACTTCTGCGCTCAAAAAACCTGAACAGGCGATGCAGCGCGAAGAGCAGCACCAGCGAGAAGACGAATACCAGCCAGCCTGAAAATAAATGGAAGAAGCCTTCGGCTTTATTCGGGTCCCAATACTGCACCATCAGACCAGTCCCGACGATCCTGAGCCCGTTGGCAGCCACCGCAATCGGAACCGCGGCCAGGGCCAGCGCAATCCGTGCCCATATCCGGCGCTCCGTGAGATATCCATACATGATTGCCAGAGTCATGAGCGACATCAGCGAGCGAATTCCGCTGCAGGCTTGCGCCACTTCCAGCGGCATGGCTGGCAGATTAATGATGTTGCCCTCGCGCAGCACCGGGACCCCGCACAAGGGCAATGTGCCGGCGGCGAGCTTTGACGCCAGCATCTGTAACGGCAAAGTAATCTGGCTAAAAACGATTGCGGGAATTGGGATCATCAACAACAGGAAGCACAAAGGGAACAAAACCGCCCGGAACATCCTCCACCCCATGAAAAAGATCAGGGCCCCGGCAATGAGCACGATCATCGATATGCGGGAGAGGAACAGTTCGGCTCCGAAGGTCCCGACCAGCAGCATCACGAGAGAGAACACGATGATCGGCAAACCCCAGGTCGAGGGACGCCACGCGATTGTTTTAAGCCGTTCCCGGCTCTGCCATATCACAAAAGCCGAAAACAACGGCACGATGAAGCCGTGGGAAAAGTTTGGGTCCGTCCACCATTGTCCCGCCAGCCGAATCAGGACTGGAGCGTAAAGCCAGACCCCAACAGCCAACAGCAGGGCAGCGTACCAGCCCGGAGAAAGATTCCTGACTGGGATCGGCTCGGGAACTGAAACCGCCTGTGCCACAGCGCTCCTCATGGGTTTAGCCGACCGGAATGCCCCAACATATTCCAACCCTGATCTGTTTGCAATTCCAGGGCCGAGACATCGGACGGAAAGGGGTTCGGACGGAGCCGGCTGCTTCCATCCGCAGTTCCTCGTAAGTTACCGTAATACATGCTTATCAATTGAAACAAAAAGGCTTAGCTATCATCCTCCAGATTTGGCGATCCTCTCAGAAATGATGCCGTCGGACAGGAAAGCAGCCTCCCATATCCCGGCCTGAGCTGTGCTACGAGGCGCAGGCCAAAAAAGTACTCACTTGCCATCAGTTTGTTTTTGATCCCGCCTTAAAAAAAATGGGATGCTGCAAGTCCATTGAATGTGAGCAGCTTAAGGCAAAAGAGTGCTACCGCCCAGTATTAGTTAGTTTCCCGTCACCGTCGGAAATATGGGAAAAGATTTTCTCTTTTATCCGAGTTGGTGTAATTTTACAGAGTTCCCGCTGGGACGCAGTCGCTAATCGTAAGCTGCTGAAAACACGCGGCGGCTGGGTATTTTTTAGCTTCCCGTCGAAATCAGCGACTGTGGCCCCAGCCGTGCTGTTAGTGAGTGCTGACCGGCTATCCCAGCAGTTCGCCTTGTGGTGGTGAATAGCCAGTCCCGAAAGCTTTCCAGGAGCGATATCTCAGTTTGCCAGCCTTAGCCCCAGATTCCCCGATGGGTCCTCCTTTTCTCGAGGGCGTGAGCTCCATCATGAAGGGGATGGAAGCGGTCATTAAGGAGTTAGCGCATAACTGCGTACCGGTATTGTTGATCGGCGAGGCTGGAACCGGAAAGCGCACTATTGCCAAGCGAATCTATAACGGATTCGGTAAATCGACTGGCGAGTTCCGCATCCTGCACTGCTCTGACATGAGCGTCGCGGCGCTCGCGTCGAACCTTCAACCTCGGCAGGTCACAGTTTATCTCGACGAGGTCAGCGATCTGAATGCTGAGTGCCAGCAATTCCTGATGGAATTCCTTTCGAATCCAGCGCCCTCTGGCGGGCGAGTCATCGGCGGCAGTTCGCGAGACCTCGAACGTGACCTCCGGGCTGGAGCTTTCCGCGAAGACCTGTATTACCGGCTGAGCGGAGTATGTCTGCGAATACCCCCGCTGCGGCAACGCAAGGAAGACATCCCGACCCTCGTGGCTTTCTTTCTGGCCCGCTATGCCGAAGTTTTTCATCGTGAAGCGCCGTCGCTAAGCGCCGCCACAGGCCAACTGTTTCTGGAATACTCCTGGCCGGGAAATCTGAAAGAGCTTGAGGCCGCCGCGCGAGCCATCGTCGCCGTAGGAGATGAATCAGTAGCCATGGGCGGCTTGCGGTCGATGCTGGTGCGCCCAGATAACGGTTCCAATGGCAACCGCGTTTCGCTGAAGGAAGCAGCCAAGGCAGCATCGCGGGAAGCCGAGAAAGAGCTGATCCTCAAAGCGCTGACCCGAACCCGATGGAACCGCCGCCGCGCCGCCCAGGAGTTGCAGATCAGCTATAAAGCCCTGCTCTACAAACTCAAACAGATTGGTTTCGGAGAGTGTGAGGCCTCATGACATCAGCTCAGCCGCAGAAAACCCTGAAACTGGAGAAGCAATGAGACGCAGAACCGCAATGTGGATTTCGCTAGCTTTCGTGCTGACGAGTTTGCCGGGATTAGTGGCCGCGCAGAACTCGAACCTGGCCAAAGATCCGCCGACCTCGCAGGCCAGTAGCCAGACTTATGTGATTGGTCCTGACGACACGCTCTACATCTCCGTCTGGAAGGAGCCGGACTTGACGGAGACTCTTCCGGTGCGCGCCGACGGAAAGATTTCCATGCCGCTGCTGAACGACGTCCAGGCTGCGGGCCTCACACCCATGCAACTGGGTGCGGCGCTCACCGACAAACTGAAGAAATACGTCTCCGATCCTCACGTGACCATTGTGGTCACGCAGATGAACAGCCAGCGTGTCTACGTCACCGGTGAAGTGCTGCATCCGGGAGCAATGAACCTGACGCCGAGTATGACTGTCTTGCAGGCGCTTTCCTCCGCCGGGTTCACGCAATTTGCCAATACCAAAGGGATTTACGTTCTCCGCAACCAAAACGGTGCCGAGACAAAGCTGGCGGTGAATTACAAGCGATTGATCAAGGGCGAAGGTGGCCAGAACATCGCTCTGAGGCCGGGAGACACGATTGTTGTCCCGTAAGCACATGAATCAGTTGCCGACAAAATTCGTGCTCGCCCTAGCGTTGCTGACGATGAGCGCTCCAGCCCTGCGGGCACAATCGAGCAGTGATCAGGACGCCGGCGGCGCGCCACCTGCCGCGACTGGGCTCGATACCACCACGCAGATGAGTGACAACCCGCCGCTCTCCGGGCTTGACCAGCCCAGCTTCGAGCCGGGATTCGGGAACCGCAGCTATCTCGCGCCCAAAGTCGAACTCAGCGAGGCTCTCGATACCAACAGCCTCGGCGACTTTTCTAACTCAGACACTACGGAGAGTACTCGCGCACTGGGTTCTCTTGACCTGCAGAAATTGTGGAAGCTCCACCCATTCGATCTTGACTATGTGGGCGGAGTCGACTGGTATAACGGCGCGGGCGGGCACGTATACCAGGTTCATTCGCTGGCGGCGACTCAGCGTTTCCTCTGGCGCACCGGTCAACTGGCAGTGCGCGATTCCTTCAGCTATTTGCCGGAAGGGGCATTTGGATTTGGTTCCTTCGGCGGGGCGGGTGCGTTCGGGGGTGGCGGCCTGGGAGGGGGGTTCAACGGTGGGGCCGGCAATGGAATTTTTTCGAACGTAACGTATGGGGCGATCGGCACGCAGGTTACCAACATGGCCATCGCCGATGTGACGCAATACCTAAGTCCCCGCAGCTCCGTGGTGCTGACCGGCGGGTATGGTCTGACCGATTTTCTGACCACGCCAAAAACTTCCTTCTGTCCTACCAATGTGAACTGCTACTTCAACAGCCAGGAGTCTATCGCCCAGATTGCGTATAACCACCAGATTTCGCGTCATGATCAGATCGCGCTGGTTTACGCCTATCAGGAGCTGCATTTCCCCGGAACCACCGCCGGAAGCCTGAACGTGGATTTATGGCAGCTGGAGTACGGACATCGTATCAGCGGCAAATTGGACCTTCTGATCGGAGGCGGGCCGGAGTGGGTGCACCGCAGCCAGTCGCAGGAGGAATTCCTTGGCGTAGCTCCGACCGGTTTGCCTTGTACCAACAGCAGCGTTCTGCTGCCTTGCGTGAATGTGAAAAGCAGCTTCGTTACCGGCTCCGGCCAGGTATCGCTGCGCTACCGGGTATCGGCGCTGACTAACTTCTCCGTGACTTACCTGCGCTTCATCAGCTCCGGTTCAGGATTTTATGGCGGAGCCAAAACTGATACCGGCAGGTTCAACATTAACCACTTATGGGGCCGCCACTGGACGGTGTTGCTGGACACTGGATACTCGCACAATTCGGCCCTCCTGGGAGCGACTTCAGTTGCCGCGGGCGGAGCCACCAGCTACAGCTACTGGTATTTCGGCGGAGCAGCTCACCGGCGGCTGGGCAAGCACTTTGGGGTTTTCGGCAGCTATCAATACAACGCCTTTGCCTTCGGCTCCAGCTGCACCGCCGGAGGCGTAGGTTGTGGGGCTTCGTATGGACGCAACGTTTTGCTGATCGGTTTGAACTGGACACCGCAGCCGATTCGGCTGGATTGATTTAGGGCCAGCTCCGGCTGGCAGAATGGGAACAATTATGATTCAGAACCGTGTACTGACCATGGACGACTACGGCGCGATGTTGCGGCGCCGTCTCAAGATCATCCTCATCCCTACGCTGCTCGCGCCCCTGGTCGGCTTCCTGGTTTCTTACGCCTTTCCGCCGAAATATATGTCGCAGGCGCTGATTCTCGTGCAGCAGCAACAAGTCCCGCAAGGATATGTTGCGCCCGTAGTTACGGAGGACCTGTCGCAGCGCGTAGCCACCCTCGAGCAGAAGGCTTTGGGCGCAGACCGCCTACGGCCGCTCATTCAGAAGCTGACTCAACAAGGCGTGTTACGCCCGGGGAATGTGGATGCGCAGATGGATGAGATTCGGGGCGGCGTGGCCATCGAGCCGGTAGAGATGGTGATTGTGCCAAGCCCGGAGGGCAAGGCCTCCAACAAGCAATTTCAGGCGCCCAGCAGCAAGCCCCAGGTTCCCGGATTCAATCTGGATTACACCGCCAATAATCCGCGCGAAGCCCAGGCCATCTGCGCCGGAATTGCCGACATCATGCTGCAGGAAAATTTGCGCGACCGTGAACAGGCGGCGCAGAACACTACCGATTTTCTTTCGCGCCAGGTGGATGACGCCAAAGGCAATTTGAATGATCTCGATTCCAAGCTTGCTGCCTTCAAAAGGCAGTATATGGGCCAGCTTCCCGGCGATGAAGACACCAATCTCAAACTGTTGAGCGGACTCAATTCGCAGCTGGACGCCACCAGCCAGACCCTAAGCCGCGCCCAGCAGGATAAGACCTACACCGAATCCTTGCTGTCACAGCAGCTGGCGGCGTGGCAATCTTCGCAGTCCTCGAGCAGTCCACAGACTCTGCAGCAGCAGCTGGCATTGGCTCAGGCGCAGTTGATTACGCTCCAGGGGCGCTACACCGATGACTTTCCCGATGTAGTCAAGACCAAGAAGCAGATCGCCGATTTGCAAAAGCAGCTTGACGAGATTAACGCCGCCGCCAGTAAATCGACGCTCTCAAATGCTCAATCGAATGCCGCGGATTCGCCGGAGATTCAGCAGCTGCGGAATCAAATCCATCAGTACAACGACGTAATAGCGCAAGCCACCCGCGACCAGAAGAGCCTGCAGTCGCAAATAAAAGTTCTGCAGGGCCGGGTCGCGCTCAGCCCAGGTATCGAAGAGCAGTACAAGCAGCTGACTCGCGACTATGACACTGCGCAGAAGTTTTATAACGACCTGCTCGACAAAAAGAGCCAGTCCGAAATGGGTGTGGCCATGGAGCGTGACCAGCAGGGCGAGCAGATGCGCCTGCAGATTCCGGCCGACACGCCGGACGCACCGAGTTTTCCCAACCGGCCGTTATTCGCCGCCGGTGGCCTGGGAGGCGGGTTAGCGATTGGTTTAGGGCTCGCGCTTCTGCTCGAATTCCGCGACAAGTCGTTGCGCAATGAAAGCGACGTAATTGCCGCTCTCGACCTTCCGGTGCTTTCACAGGTGCCGTGGGTGGGGAATCCTCCGGCGAATTTTTATGCCAATGGCAACGGCACGCTTGGACTGAAGTCGAGGACCGGCGATCGTGGCGACAAAGTAGAGGTTTAACCGTTCATGTACAAGGAATTTTTTGGACTGCGCGCGAACCCGTTCAACGTAAATCCTGATCCGCGTTACCTGTTTCTGACGCGGCACACGGAAGAAGCACTGGCTTGCCTGACCTACGGCATCCAGAGCCGCAAAGGCTTCGTCCTGCTCACTGGAGAAGTGGGAACGGGAAAGACCACGCTGATCAATAAGCTGCTGGAGTGGTTGCGGGCGCAACAGGTGCCCACCGCATTCATCTTCAATTCCCGAATGAATGTGCCGCAGTTTTTGGATTACATGATGGCGGACTTCGGGCTGCCGTCGGAAACCCGCTCCAAGAGCCAGATTCTGATGCGGCTGTACAACTGGCTGCTGGAGCGTTACCGCGCGGGAGAGACCGCGGTTCTGATTGTCGATGAAGCGCAAAACCTTCCCGACGAAGTGCTCGAAGAAATCCGCATGATGACCAACCTCGAGACTTTCACCGAGAAGCTACTGCAGATTGTGCTGGTCGGGCAAACCGAACTCGAACAACGGCTGAAACATCCGAGTCTTCGACAGTTGAAGCAGCGCTTGACCTTGCGGGCGAAGACTCATCCTCTGACCGCCGAGGAGACCAAGTCTTATATCCATCAGCGGTTGCGCATTGCAGGATCGAATGGACAGCAGATTTTTGAGCCGGAAGCGCTGGCCGCTATCCACCGCTATTCCGGCGGCATTCCACGCATCGTCAACCTGTTATGTGAGCACTGCCTGGTAAGCGCCTTCGTCGATCAGCGCAAAACCGTTGCGCCGGAGGTGGTCGAAGCGGTGGCGCGCGATTTTGATCTGGAAAGCAGTCACAATGTCGGCCCTGCGTCACAGGTGGTTCCCGACAAGTTCGATCTTATGGATGCGTTGAAAACAATTTCAAACCTCACCGAGCGGTTGAAAGAATCGCAGCGTGAGGCCAGCGAAGTAACCGAAGAAGGGAAACTATGAGCCGAATTCACGAAGCCTTAAAGAAAGCCGAGCAGGAAAGAGCGACTTCAGAAAACATCCCGCAGATCGCTCCAGACCCGGATCCAGCGGTACTCGACGCCCGCGTCTATGCTGAGGCGCCCAGCCATTCGGCCATTGCCTCCGCCGCGCCAGCCGTACCCATGACCGGCGACGCTTTGCTTTCCCGCACTCGTCACACCAACTGGAAGCCGGATGCGAAGACCATGCTTTTCTTCACCGGCGAAGAGCACGTTTACGGGATGGAAGAATTCCGCACCCTGCGCAGCCGTTTATATCAGGCGCGTGAAAAGCATCCGCTGTCGAAGGTGCTGGTCACCAGCCCTTTGCCCAAAGAAGGCAAGTCGTTCGTGACCGCTAATCTGGGCCAGGCGCTGGTGCAGCAGCAGGGCAAGCGCGTCCTGCTGGTTGATGCCGATCTGCGCAACCCGCACCTGCATTTGACGCTGGGAGCCGAGGCGGGACCAGGGCTTTCGGAATATTTACGCTCGGAGAATGACGAGTTTTCGGTTATCCAGCGCGGCCCCATGGAGAACCTTTTCCTGATCCCCGCCGGCACTAACAACGAAAATCCAGCGGAGTTGGTGGCCAGCGGACGCATGAACACGCTGCTTAACCGGTTACAGCCCTTGTTCGACTGGATCATTGTCGATTCACCTCCGGCGGCGGCGGTTTCTGACGCGGCTTTGCTGGCGAATTATTGCGATGGCGTCCTGATGGTGGTGCGGTCCAATTCCACTCCGTTCGACATCGCACAAAGGGCCCGCCAGGAGTTTGGAGACAACTTAATTGGGGTCGTACTGAATGGAATAAGCACCTTGCCCGAATATTCGCAGTATTACTACAACGCTTACGCCAAGCCCAATGGCCATGGGCAAGGCCTTAAGCGAAGTAGCCAGTGATTTCAGGCGAGGTACCTGCAGGTTTTCAACTTACCTCGGGCATCTCGCGCAAGTGATGATTTGCTGAGATAACTGTTAAGGGCACCGCTTTTTTAGGTATTGAGCTGTAGAGATAGTCGAGATGGTCATCCGCATATTCAACGCGTATTTCCCCAGCCGCACGCTTTTGCTCGCATTTTCTGAAGCTTGCGTAGTGGTGCTGGCCTTTACGACTTCCTGCGTCCTTTTAATGGGCAGGGATGCGGACATCTTCCTGAACTATGACGGCGGCTTTGCCAACATCTTCCTCATTACCGCAGTGTTTGTTTTGTGCATGTACTATGGTGACCTCTACGATTCGCTCATTCTGAGCAATCGCCGCGAGGTGATCATCCGCCTCATCCAGGTTTCGGGCGTGGGAACTCTGGTGATGGCGGTGCTTTATTCCGCTTATCCGCGGGCGCGGCTGGGCGCCAAGAATTTTGCCCTGGGCCTGGTTTTAGTTCTCTTTCTGGTGTGGTTCTGGAGAGAGTTGTTCCTGTGGCTCTTCCGCTCCAAACATCTGCGGGAGCGCGCGGTTCTGCTGGGTGATGGCCCGCTGGCGAAAAAGCTGGCGGAAGAAATTATCAGCCGGCCAGACCTGGGCTTGCAGCTTCTGGGCTATATCAGCACGTCAACCGTTCAGGCGCGCGACGACCTACCCCACCTGGGAACTCCGGACCAGCTCTCGGAAGTGGTTCGGACCCGCGAGGTGCGGCGGGTGCTGGTGGCAATGTCAGACCAGCGCGGCAAAATGCCGATGGATGAATTGCTGGCCATTAAGGCGCAATATGCGCGAGTACAAGACGGGGCCGAGATTTACGAGAAACTCACCGGCAAGCTGCCTTTGGAATCGTTGCGCGTGAGTTGGCTTTTGTTTTCGTCCGGATTGCAGACATCACGGTGGGCAACGGCGTGGAAGACGGTCTTCTCGTTCCTTATTTCGCTCATTCTGTTAATTCTGTGTTTGCCGGTCATGCTGTTAGTGGCACTCGCCATTCGGCTTGATTCGCCGGGCCCGGCGGTGTTCCTGCAAAAGCGGATTGGCAAAGGCGGAAAGAATTTCACGCTATACAAATTTCGCTCCATGTACCACGCCATTGATGAGTGCAAGATCAATCCTCCCGCAGAAGAAGATGACCCCCGAATTACGCGGCTGGGGCGCTTCCTGCGCAAGAGCCGGCTGGATGAGCTGCCGCAGCTTTACAACATTCTGCGCGGAGATATGCACTTTGTAGGACCGCGGCCGTTTGTTCCCGACCAGGAGCAGGAGCTGGTGAAGGCGATTCCTTTATACAACCAGCGCTGGAACGTGAAGCCGGGAGCAACCGGGTGGGCGCAGATCAATCGCGGTTATTGCGCGACTCTGGCCGACAACTCCGAAAAGCTGGCTTACGATCTTTTCTACATCAAGAACATGTCGCTTTCTCTTGATCTGTTGATCATGTTCAAGACGCTGAAAATTCTTCTGCTCGGCCGGGGAGGGCGATGAGCGCGGAAACCATTGTGGTGGCGAAAGTGGCATTCTGGATCAGCGTCGGGCTGGTGTTGTACCCGTATGTTTTGTATCCGCTGGTCCTTTTCCTTACTTACTCGGTTACCCAGGCATGGCGCGATTTGCGCTATCTGGGCTCTCCGCGCAATCGGCGCACCGAAACCCCGGCTCCCTCCGGATTGCCGGGCGTCAGCATCATCATTCCGGCGTACAACGAAGAAAAAGTGCTGCTGGCGAAAATCGACAACCTGCGCGAGTTGGATTTTCCCCGCGAGCGGATGCAGGTGATCTTCGTTTCGGACGGCTCAGAGGATGGCACAAATCAGATCCTGCAAAACCTTACAGAAGAAAATTACCAGTGCATTCTGCTGACCGAACGCAAAGGCAAAGCCAATGCTCTGAATCAGGCGGTGGCGCAGGCGAGCAATGAGATTTTAGTTTTTTGCGATGCCGGCACACTGTTCGAACTGGATGCGATCAAAAAACTGGTACGCCATTTCTCCGATCCGGAGGTTGGCGCCGTATGTGGCGCGGTGCGCTATGAGGCTGGCTCCGACGCGCGCCAGACTGAAGGCGCTTACTGGAAATACGAGAGTGCGCTGCGCATGATGGAAGCGCGGTTAGGCGCGATTCTGAATGCCAGCGGCTGCATCTATGCGCTCCGGCGTGAATGCTTCTCACCCATTCCGCAGAGCACGATCCTGGAAGATTTCGTAATTCCTATGCGCGCCCGCCGGCTGGGTTTTTCCGTGCTCTATGATCCCGAAGCGGTCGCGATTGAGTTCCCTGCCAGCACCGTTTCAGGCGAATTTACCCGCCGGGTGCGTCTGGCGGTCGGAAGTTTCCGCGCGCTGGGCGACCTGGTTCGCGTCCCCTGGCGCGGGTTCACTCCCTTTGCGCTGATTTCGCACAAGCTGCTGCGCTGGCTGGTGCCGTTCTTCGCTATCACGTTATTGATCAGCAATGTGTTTCTGATGCACAGCCCTTCTTACCGCGTGGCCCTGGCGGCGCAGGTGCTCTTCTATTGTTGGGCCGGACTTGGGTTCTTTTTTTATCAGCACATGCGCCGTGTGCGTTACGGTCTAGTCCCGTATTTTTTGTTCGCCATGCACCTGGCTTTTATTGTGGGGTTCTTTCGCTGTCTGGTTGGCGCAGACCGGGCAGTTTGGCAAAAGGTAAGCTAACAATCGAAGCGGGATGTTTCAGCGCCCGCTGATGGACAAAAATAGATGGCACTGAATACTACAACGGTCGAAGAACCAATATCAGCAGCAGGACGCGATCACGACTCTCGCGCCGCGCATTTCGAACGGCTCATTCCCATGTTGCGCTGCCTGCGCTGTAAGGGCGACCTGGCGTTGCGCGACAACGGAATGCAGTGTCGAAGCTGCTCCACTGTTTTTCCCATCACCAACGGGGTGGTGCGCTTCGTCGAATCGCAGGGCTACGCGGAAAATTTCGGCTTCGAGTGGGGCAAGTACTCCCGCACCCAGCTCGACAATGAAGTCTCCAAATTATCTGAACAGCAGTTCACCGAGTCGACCGGCTTCAGTCCCGAGGAGCTACGCGGCAAATGGATACTGGACATCGGTTGCGGCATGGGACGCTTTGCCGAAGTCGCCAGCCGCTGGGGTGCGAACGTGGTGGGCATCGATCTGAGTCTGGCCGCCGACGTTGCCGCCAGGAACCTTTCGGCGCGCGACAACGTTTGGATTTGCCAGGCCAGTGTTTTGAACCTGCCGTTCGTCGAGCAGAGTTTTGATTACATCTACAGCATCGGCGTTCTGCACCATACCCCGGATTGCGAACGCTCATTCAAATTGTTGCCCAGATTATTAAAGCCCGGCGGAAGCATTGCGATCTGGTTGTACAGCGCTTACGTGCGCTGGTATCGCATGAGCGATGTTTACCGCAAGTTCACCACAAAGTTGTCCCCGAAGTCTCTGCATGCGCTGTGCGCGGCATTTGACCCGCTTTACTATGTGCATCGCGGATTGCGATTCATTCCGGGCGTGGGCTCTTTTTTCAGCGGGATACTCGCCAACGCGATTCCGATGAATATGAATCCGAAACGCGAATGGCGGCTGCTCGACACCTTCGACTGGTACTCGCCGGTCTATCAATCGAAGCACACCTACGAAGAAGTGTTCCGCTGGTTTGAAGATTGCGGCCTGGAAGATCTGCATGTGCTTTACCGGCCGATCGCAGTCCGCGGTACCAAGCCGGTCCAAAACCGCACCGCCTGAGCGCAGCTGATACCCGGAGGATTCACCAAGCAATATGTGCGGCATTGCCGGAATGATGGGCACAGAGCGCGGGTGCGTGGCGGATGGCGCAGTCGTCCGCCGCATGTGCGATGTGATTACCCATCGCGGGCCGGACGATTATGGCGCTTACGTCAACGGCCCAGCCGGGCTGGGCATGCGCCGCCTCAGCATCATCGATCTTTCTACCGGCCACCAGCCCATCGCCAACGAAGACGAGACCATTTGGATCGTTTACAACGGCGAAGTTTACAACTTCATCGAGCTGCGCGATGAGCTGCGCGCCCGCGGCCACGTCTTCCGCACCAACACCGATACCGAAGCCATCGTTCATCTCTACGAAGAGTTCGGGAGCGATTGCGTGCAACGTCTGCGTGGCATGTTCGCGTTTGCAATATACGATTCGCGTAATCGTTCTTTGCTTCTGGCCCGTGATCGTCTGGGCAAAAAGCCGCTGCACTATGCGATGGACGGAGAATGGCTGGTGTTCGGCTCCGAGATCAAGTCATTGCTCGAAGCGGCGCCCGACTTGGCGGAGGTCAATCGCGAAGGCATTCTCAATTATTTTTATTTCGGATACATTCCTGATCCGCAGTCAGCATTTCGCAAAATCCATAAACTTCCGCCCGGACATCTGCTTGAATTTCGCAACGGACAGATCAAGATAAAGCAGTACTGGGACCTTCCCGCTTACGGAACGCACGCGCCGATCTCGGAAGAAGAGTGCCTGGAGGAATTAGAAAAGCGCCTGTCGGAAGCCGTCCGCATGCGGCTGATCAGCGATGTTCCGTTGGGCGCCATGCTGAGCGGGGGCGTCGATTCGTCGATCGTCGTCGGGTTGATGGCCAAGGCGACGTCGCGGCCGGTGAAAACTTTCACTATCGGATTCGATCATAACGAATTCGATGAGACTCATTACGCGCGGCAAGTGGCCAACGCATTCGCGACCGAGCATCACGAACTGATTCTCCATCCTGACGTTGTCGGCACGCTTGAAAAGCTGACTCCCGGACTGGAAGAGCCGTTCGCCGACTCCTCGATCCTGCCAACCTATTACGTTTCGAAACTGGCGCGGGAGCACGTAACCGTCGCCCTCTCCGGTGATGGCGGCGACGAGTTGTTTGCCGGCTATGAACGTTACACGCGGCTGCTGCGACGGAGCCAACTCGATCATCTTCCGCAATGGCTGGGCCGGGTTTATCGCGATCAGATTTTCCACCGCACTCCGAGTTTTTACGGGCGGCGGTTCCTTTTCAACATTTCGCTGCCGCTGCGTGACCGTTACATAGACAGCGTTTCGCACTTCCCGGCGTGGGGACGCGAGCGCGAACTGTTCAGCAAAGATTTTCTGGCATGGTCGGATGCGGTCGATTCGCCTCTAAACTTATTCCGGCGCTATTTCGACGAGGCTCCGGCGAAAGATTTCGTTTCGCGGCTGCTGTATCTGGACACGAAAACCTATCTTCCGTTCGATATTTTGACCAAAGTAGATCGCATGAGCATGGCCACATCGCTCGAAGTGCGGGTGCCCATGCTGGATCATATTTTTGTAGAGTGGGTGACCAGCCTGCCGGTTTCTTTGAAGCTGCGCGGCATGGATGAAAAATATATTTTGAAAAAGCTCGCGGAACGGGTGGGCGTTCCGTCCGAGGTATTGCATCGTCCCAAGCGCGGATTCGCCATGCCTTTGGTCCACTGGATGCGGCAGGAACTGAAGCGCGACTTAGTGGAAATTCTCCTCGAACCGCGCACGCTCGAGCGCGGATATTTTTCGAAGGCCGCGCTGCGGAAGTTGGTCGAAGAACATACTACCGGCCGCCGCGACCGCTCGCACGAACTCTGGCTGCTGCTGATGCTCGAATTGTGGCATCGCAATTTTCTGGAAGCTCGTGCCGGAAGCCGGCTGCAATCCACCACCCTTTCAGTTCTCAGCGCCACCTGATATGCAAAGTGTGTCTTCATCCTCAACCCGCTTGCCCGAGGGTGCGGAGTTCAAAGATAGCGTCCGCCATTTCGGCGGATCCGCAGATGACCGTCGGCGGGTATTTTTTCTTCTCGACTCCTTACAAATCGGCGGGACCGAAACTCAAGCCGTCGAGCTGGCCCTGCGGCTCGATCCCGCGCATTACGCGGTGACTCTCGGATGCCTGCAGCTCGCCGGACCGCTGCTGGCGAAACTCGAGGGGTCGAGCGTTGCAGTAATGGAGTGGAAGACCCGCGGAGGGGTGAATTCGCCGGCGGGAATTTATCAGATCCTCCGGCTGGCGAAGTTTCTTCGACGCAAGCGCTTCGAGGTCGTTCACCTGCATGACCTTTGGTCAAACCTTCTGGGAATCCCGGCGGCGTGGCTGGCCCGGGTGCCAGTCATCATTTCCAGCCGCCGGGATCTCGCGCACCTGGCCTGGTACACCCCGAAGCGCCGAAAGATTCTCCGCCATCTGCAATCACTTTCTACGGCAGTCCTGGTGAACTCCGGGGAAATTCGCCAGCAACTGGTGCATGAAGATGGCTTTCCGCCAGCATCGATTCGCGTAGTTCACAACGGCATCGATCTCGATCGTTTCAAGAACCTTCAGGTAAATCGTGCGCGCCTCTTGCCCGGGCTTGAGAACTGCAAACTCATCGTCAGCGTTGCCAACATGCACAGCGACGTCAAAGGTCAGCCCACGCTGATCAAAGCCGCGGCTGAAGTCTGCGCAAAATTTCCGCAAGCCAAATTCGTGTTAATTGGCGACGGCACGCGGCGAGCAGCCTTCGAAAATATGGCAGCAGAGCTTGGCTTAAAAAATAACGTTCTATTTCTCGGCCAGCGTCATGACGTAGCGGATTTGCTGGCCGGTTGCGACATTGCGGTGCTGCCGTCTCAAGCCGAGGGTTTTCCTAACGCGCTGCTCGAGTACATGGCAGCGGGTCTGCCGGCGATTGCAACCGATGTCGGCGGAAACCGCGAAGTCATTGAGCATGGAGTCAATGGCTTGCTCTGCGCGCCCAACAATCCTAATGCCATGGCGAAGGCGATTCTCCACCTGCTGGAAAATCCGGAAGCCGCTTCCACTATGGCGCACGCCGGGCGCGAACGCGTGCGGCGTGACTTCAACTTTGACAAGCTGGTTGCCAACACCGACGCGCTGTATACGGATCTGCTGCAAGCCCGCCGCTAAACTCCCTACATCGTCACCGTAACGAAGTAATCGCGGGCAATTGGCTCGATCTTCACCTGATCGCGGCGCACGCCGGAAAACAATTCATCCAGCTGCTTGCGAGTGTAGAGGTAAAGCGGGCAGCGCTGTTTGTAGCGCAGCTTGCGTTGCCAGGCGAGAATGCCTCCCTCGGCTGGAAAGCTGAAAAACGCTTTGCCCTTGGTTGCAGACAGAGCTTTATCGATCGTCTTGCGCGGATCGGCCATGTAATCCATGAAGCCCATGGCGATGCTGTAGTCGTATTTGCCCTCGATGGGATCGGCGATGAAATCGTGGCGGGCGAATTCGCAGCGGCCGCTCACGCCGCTTGACGCCGCATTCTGGCTGGCAATGGCAATCATCTCATCGGCAAAATCGGTGCCGTACACCCGCGCCGCGCCATTCTTGGCCAATGCCACGCTGTAGTGACCCGGTCCGCAACCGATGTCGAGGACCGTCTTGCCTTCGATAGGAAAGCAGCCGGCGATGGTCTTTTCGTATCGCATGCGCATGCTGGCGCGAAGATAGCGGTTGATCCAGCGGTTTACAAATGTATTGCTGTTGCCATAAATGGCATTGAAGTCATGCGCGTACGAATGGAAAAACTCAGATGTGCGATTTGCAGTCACAGTCATGCGGCCTCCGAGACCGTCTTGGTTTTAGATACAGGTTTTGACGAACGCTTAGCGTCGTCGTTTTCAAGAAAAATCGAGGGGTTCTCCGCGATGAATTGCGCGAAAGAAGTCACTTCAAAATCGTCGAGAATTTTTTTGATCTTGGGCTCGGTGCTGCTCAGGTTTACGTAGGACTTGAACGCACGCGCACGGCTCAAATTCAATCGGGGATGGTTGGGGTCTATTTCGCGGGGGTGAATATAGAACACCACCGGCCGATTTTCGCCGAGCACTTTGCGGCACATCTGGCGAATCACAGAGTAAGGAAACAGACGCAGGTAGCCGCCCCCGAAAAAGCACATCCGCTGTCCCATGACGCTGGTCACGGTAATGGGGAATTCCATCAACTGATTGGCGATGAGGTGAGGCGCATAGTGGCCGGTTTCCAGGCCGCCATGCTGGCGCGGCGCGGGGAACACCGAGGAGTCGTAGCGATATCCGGCTTTTAGAATGGTGTCAAAAAACCAGGGAGTGTCTTTGGTGACCGAAAATCCAGGGCCGCGATAGCCCAGCACCGGTTGTCCAGTGATGTTTTCGAGAATCGTTTTGCTCTTGCTGACGTCTTCCAGGAACGACTCCGGCGTCATCGAATAAATCAGCCGGTGCGAATATCCGTGCGATGCGATCTCGTGTCCGCGGCGGTGCGCCTCCCGAACCAGGTGCGGATATCTTTCCGCGATGTAGCCGAGAAAGAAGCAAGTGACTTTGACATCCTTGGCGCTGAAGATATCGAGCAGCTTCCTGAAATTGCCTTCGACGCAGGAGGGCAACGAGTTCCACTGCGAGATATCCGGAGCGGAGGGGAAATCGAGTATATGAAACCAATCTTCTACGTCCACCGAGAAAATGCTTTTCACTGAACGTCTCTCCCTGAATTGTTGTTCGCGCTGGACCGCATAACTATGCTCTCACCGCGCCCGCGTGCACCATGGCGTTTTCATTCGAACTTTTCGCCGAAGCCTGCCCGCCTAGAATTTGCGCAAATGTTTCCGCTACCGAGGACCAGCCGAAGCGGCTCACAGCCTCGGCGGCAGCCCGCTCGTAGCGCTTCCGCATCTCCGGCTCGCGCAACAGCGTGATCACCGCGTTGGCGAAGGCTTCCGCTTCGTCGGCAAGAATAATGTCCTTCCCGTTCCGCACATCCAGGCCTTCGGCGCCGATGGTTGTCGAAACCGTCGCTCGTCCCATCGCCATGCCTTCGTAGATTTTCAGGCGGGTTCCGCCTCCCATCCTTAGCGGCACCACCAGCACCCAGGCCTGCTTCAGGTGTTCGACGACTGAAGGCACGGTCCCGGTGACCTCCACGGATTGGGACGCAAGCCTTCTTACCGACGCCACCGGTTCTTTTCCGACGATGCGAAAGCGCGCGTTGGGCACAGCTTTCAAGACTCGCGGCCAGATCTCGCGGCAAAAATACTCCACTCCGTCCATGTTCGGCTCGAAATTCATGGTGCCGGTGAACATGACCAGAGGCTCACTCGCCTGCCCGTCGGATGCCGCCCGGAACTGCTCGAGGTCTACGCCCGTGGGCACAACGCTTATTTTTTCCCCCGGCATGAACTGGCTCATGTAAGCGCGGTCCTGGTCAGACACGGCAATTACATGCTTGAATTTTCCGATGCCGGAGCACTCATAGCGGCGCATCCTTCCCGCTTCCAAGCGATACAGAAGCCGCCTCAGCGGACTGGGCTCGCTGGCCAGCATTCTGTCCCACAGCACGGTTTCAACATTGTGCTGAAACAGAATTGTCCGTCCCCAGAGCTGCTTTGGGAATGTCAAAGAAGGAGCCAGGAAATCGCAAACTATGGCGTCAAAGCTCTCCTGTTCCATTAATTGGGCGATCTTCTTCCCAGCCGCCCGATCGGTAAATTTCCTGATGGCAAAGGGCACACCCGACGGAAAACAGTAGAGGTAGTGAAACAGCCTTTGCAACGTGCTGGAATCAGGGGCCGCAGTCCACATGGGCAAAGCGCCGGGGAACTCTTTTGTCAGTTCATTTTCGTACTGCAGGTCGCGTTTACCGCCATAAGGGGTGAGCAGAAGCAGGTCATGGTGCCGCTGTAAGTGACGCAAAATATTATAAGAACGGATCTTGCCCCCGGCGTCGACCGGGAGGAGCTTGCCTGACTTAACCCACAGTATTTTCATTGGGTTACCTTATTATCCACAATCAGGCGGGATGCCGCTAGAGAACTCGGGTAATACCGTGTCGACACCCTGGTGAATCTGGTTTCCATCCCATAGCTGTCTTGGCACGTCGCTTGCCGAAGTGGAGGATTTGGCGGCCTTCTGAGCGTACGCATCTATCGCCTTTTCAGCAGCTTACAATGTTAATAACGTAACAGTGACGTGTCTTTGCCGCATGCATTGTTGAAAAACTTTGCACACTGCTCCCGGCATTTTCCCAGGAACCGGCTCGGCGTTCAGCGTTTTAATTCCTTATAAAGATCAAGCACGGCCGCGAGGTTGGAGGTATCGGCAGCGGCGGGCAATTCGCGATTGGTGGCAGGCTTAGCCAGGGCCTCTTCGATGGCGGCCAGCAGCTTCCCCAAATCCCGGGATGGAATCAACTGTACTCCGGCGGGCCGCATTCCGTTGTCCGTGGCAATCACCGGCAGACCGAAATGCAGCGCTTCGCGAACTGAGAGTGCATCGCCGTCATACCAGGTGGTCCGCAGCATGAGGTCGGCCCTGGTAATGGCCTCAAGGGTCGCAGCGTGGGGAAGGTCGCCAAACAGCAGAATGTGTTCGGCATAAGTCTGTTGGTCGATCTGGCGGCGCAAGGCCTCGTGCAAGCTGCCGGATCCGGCGATCAGCAGGCCGGCCTTTGGCCACTTTTCTCGCACGAATTTCATGGCCTCGATCTGCAAAGCCAAATCGTATTCTGGCTCCAGCAGGCCGACCGTGATCAGCAACGGTTGATGGTCGACGAAAAATTTTTCTACTGCGGGCGGAAGTTCTGCCGGTGCTCCAACTCTGGCTGGAGGCGCGTGTGGCGAAATCAACCGGATGCGATCTGGCCGTACTCCGAGGCGCGCGAAGAAAGTCGCAATCTCGGCGTTCACTGCGATGATGCGGTCGAAACGCCGCAGGGCGAATGCCCGCAGAGTGCGCGGGTGCGCCGAACGGCCTTCGTCAGATGATGGATATCCGCCGGAATGAAAGGTTAAAACGCTGTGGGTTTTGGGAAGGCCCGAACACGCGATCGCCAATCCCAGCTGGCGCAGAAAAATACGCCCACCGATGTGCAGATGTATTACGTCATAACCATGGGACAACAGATGTGCCAGAACTTCGACGGAATTGGAGGGATAAAAGATTCCATTCGCCGATGGCCTGCGAAAGCGGGTGAGATTCATTACATCGCAGGTGACGCCATTTTGCCGTAGGAACTCGACTAAGGCTGCGATATGGGTTTGCACTCCGCCATTCGGCGGCGGATACGGCCCGAGCTGGAGGACCTTCATTGCGACGCTAGACCGACCTCGCGTTGCCAGTCGATGGCGCAAGGCATCAGCGTACTGGAAGACTCGATCATGCGCAGGCAGGCGACGGTGGCGCGAATGCCATCTTCCACCCCGATCTCAGAACGTTGCCCTTTTCGCAGGCGCTCGAAGAAGGATTGAATTTGTTGCGCATAGCCTTTGTGCGGCGTCCAGGAAGAGCGCGAACTCGCAGTTTTTCGCTGCACGGTTAAGCTTTTGAAATCCTCGGTGATTGCGCCCAGGCCGGGCGCATAAGCTTCCAGCCGTTCGCCGCTGGAGGTCTTGCTGCCGACGGTGCAGTAAGTCAGATTGCCGACCGAGCCATCGGCGAAGCGGAAGCTGGCAGCAATGTTGTCCTGGCCTAGCGTGTCCTGACGGCCGGTGGGAAGCGAAAATGCGGAAACACTGACCGGCTCCGAATCGAGCAGCCAATACATCAGGTCAACAAAGTGGCAGGCCTCGCCTAGAAGCGCGCCGCCTTCCGCGACATCTGCCATCCAGTACGAGCCGGAAATGCCTGGGCTGTTCACCCGGCAATTGAGGACTGCGGGAGCAGTGCGGCGTGCCAGCTCGCGCTTGACCTCGACGTAATAAGGCGCGAAGCGCCGGTTGAAACCGACGGTCAATTGCCGCCCGCTGTCCTGCACTGCGGAGTAAAGTGCGTGGCATTGTTCGATCGTCAATGCCAGCGGCTTTTCGACGAAGACATCTTTCCCGGCGCGCAGCGCGGAGATGGCTTGATCGGCATGGCTGGAATTACGGGTGACAATGAATACCACCCCGATTTTCGGATCAGCCAGGATTTCGCGGTAGTCCGAGCAGCAGTAATCCGCTTTGAAACGCAGCGCAAAGCCCTTGGCCCGCGCCCCATTCGCGGAGCATATGGCACGCAGCCGAACTTTGGGAACGGCTTTGATATTTGGCAGATGCACCCAGCGTGAAAGATTGCCCGCCCCCAGCAAGGCCACTCCGGTTTCGCCTGCGGCCTCAGGCTTGGCTTCAAAGTGGGTTGCAGTTACGATTTTGCGCTTGGGAACAAAAGGTACGTCCGCGACATCGGCCGACACCGGATATTGCAGCAGTACCGCCAAGCTGCCCGACGCCGGATTCATGATCGTTTCGTAGGCTTTCGACGCGTCTTCAAGGGCAAACTGGTGAGTGATCAAAGGCTTCACTCGCACCCGGTCAATCGACATGAGCCGCAGGAACTCCTGCATGTTGCGGTTTTCCGTCCAGCGCACATAGGCGAAGGGATAATCGTGCCCCTGCTTTTCGTACGCCGGATCGTAGCTGCCCGGCCCGTAAGCCCTCGCCATGTAGAACTGGATTTCCTTGAGGTACATCGCATTCCAGGGAAAACTCAATTGCACCGCGCCCACATCCACAATCCGCCCGCGATCGCGACAAATCTCAACTGCGGTCTGGCATGGCGCGTCTGATTTCGCGGCCGCGGCGATGAAAACGCAATCCACGCCTTTGCCGTTGGTAAACGCCAGAGCGCCTTCGGGAGCAGCGGTGGCCAACACTCCATCTTCAGCGCCCAGCTGCTTTGCCAGTTCCACGCGTTCCGGTCGAAGATCCACCGCCATCACCGAACCGCCCTGTGCTGTAACCAGTTGCGCGATGAGCTGACCGACCAGCCCAAGTCCTAACACCGCGACCCGCTCGCCCAAGCCGATATTCGCGACCCGGACGGCATTCATCGCGATGCTCCCCAGGGTCGCAAAACACGCGTGATCGAACCCAACCTGATCGGGGACTTTCACCGCCAAGTTGCGGGCCACCAGAATGGCTTCGCCGTGACCGGTGCCCTCGCCGCCATACGCCACGCGATCGCCGATTTCGAACTCCGCAACCGAAGCATGCTTGTCGACAACGATGCCCGCGCCGGAATAGCCGAGCACCGCGTACTCACTGAATTTCGCCTTCACTTCGCGAAATGCGGGCAGCGGACCGACCTTGACCACCGCATTCCAGATCGTCGCAAGATGGGATGGGTTGTCCGCTACTGCCTTCAGCACGCCTTCGCTGTGAATGCTGGCGGTTTCGGTGCCGGAACTGATCAAAGAAAAACAGGGACGAACAACGATGTGATTGGGGGTGACGACCGGATCGGGAACTTCGTCAACAATAATGTCTTTCAGGCCCTTGCGTAAAACCTGCTTCATCGTAGGACTCGCGTGGCAGCGGAATAATTAGCGAATATTGTCGCGGTTCTCAATCGAAAGTCCAACCGCAGAAACCGCAGCCGGATCCGAGTTGTTGCGGCACAAATAGTTACAACCCGCGGTAAATCATTGATTGCGAAACCGATGATACCATGCAGTTTTGCGCTCCCGATCACGAGCTGGGATTACTTCGGTGCAGCCCATCGGTTACGAGGGGCGCTTGCGAATGGCTGCAAAGCCGGCTTACCTCTAGGATACGATTGAGTTCGTACTATCCATGCTTGGATCAGTGTATCGACCGCTTCGCCTGGGATCACTCGCCGCTTTACGGGCCGGCGGGGTGTTTGAGCACGTGCGTGACAGCGACTGGCGCGCTCAGCGGCTAATGGTCCTCTGCTATCACGGAATATCAATCGATGAAGAGCATCTGTGGCGTCCGACCACATACATCAGTCCGCAGCTTTTCAGCCAACGTCTGGATACCATCAGCCGTGGCGGGTACAAGGTTTTGCCGCTCGGCGAAGCCGTCGAGCGTCTCTACCGGAAAGACCTGCCGCCGCGCAGCGTTGTAATTACATTCGACGACGGCACTTACGACTTTTACCAGCATGCATTTCCCCTGCTCAAAGCGCATGGCTTTCCCGCCACGGTTTACCAGACCACCTACTACTGTGATTACGCTCGGCCTATTTTCAACCTGGCTTGCTCATATATGTTGTGGAAGCAGCGCGGGAAAGTCCTCGATGGCGGCAGCAGGTTTGGTCTTCCGGAAGCCATGGATTTGCGGACGGAAACATCGCGCCAAGCCATGGTGACAAAGTTAGTGACTTCGGCCCGCGAACGTAATTTGCCGGAAGCGGAGAAAAATCAGATCGCTGAAGAACTGGCCCGAACCATCGGGGTCGACTATCAGGCGCTGGTCGCGAAGCGCGTCCTGCAGTTGATGAATGCGGCTGAGATTGAGCAGTTAGCGAAAGAAGGCGTTGACTTCCAGCTTCACACTCACCGCCACCGCACGCCCATGGATGAAGCGCTCTTCCGCCGAGAAATTCGCGACAACCGCCGCCGGATTCAATCGATCGTCGGCGGAAAGCCCTTGAACCACTTTTGTTATCCCAGCGGTCTTTACGAACTGGAGTTTCTACCCTGGCTGCAAGCCGAGGGAGTGGTATCGGGAACGACGTGCGATCCGGGGCTAGCCAATCGTGGAAACAACCCCCTGCTTCTTCCGCGTTTTGTGGACACTACCCAGTCGACCGAGCTCGAGTTTGAAGGATGGCTGAGCGGCGCAGCAGAATGGATGCCGCGTCGCGGCAACCGCATTCGTAATCACCCTGCGTATACAGAGCAGGTTATGAGCGAAAGTTGAGCCTCACTGCTCAGTTTTGCCTTTTTCAAGCCAGAGGTGGATAATTTTTTACCACTATTTCCCGCGTCCTGCTTATGCGCTGAGAGGGACAGGGATTGGCAATAATCAAAATTGCCCACGTTCTCCAGCTTGGAGAGTACTTTGCGAGAATCCAGACCTCAGAATGACACAAGAAGTTGCGTTATCGACATTGGAAGGCGAATTGCGGTAAGGCAGGTACGTCGGAAACCGTGAATACTTTCATCAGCACCGTAAAAACCGAGCGCACCTGGAATACGCCGGAGAATGGGCTCACCGCAGCGTACGTCTTAATCGTAGCTTTCTGGGGATTTTATTACTACCGCCCCGAAGACATCCTTAAGTTCATTTACGGCATTCCCTTAGCCAAGATCATCGGCGGCCTGGCGCTGTTATCGCTGGTGTTCGGCGTCATGAGCCAGTCTGCCCGATTCAAGCTGAATATCGAAGCCAAGCTGGTACTGCTGCTCTTCATCCAGTGTGTGTTGTGCATCCCTTTCGCTACCTGGAAAGGCGGCGCATTCGCGACGGTCTTCGAAGATTTCGACAAGTGCATCCTCATGACGGTGATGATTGGAATAGCCGTCACATCTGTCAGCAGGCTTAAGCGATTACTGTTTATTCAAGCCAGTGCAGTTGCCATCATGTCCGTGATCGGCTGCATCTTTTTCCGCGGCATGACGCGGCTTGAGATCGGCACCGGGCTCTATGCGAACGCCAATGACTTCGCCATCATGATCGCGTTGAATTGGCCCATCGGCCTCGGCTTCCTGCTGGCCACCCGCAATCCGATTAAAAAAGCGCTGTGGGCGATTGGCCTGGTGGCGATGGTCTGGGCTGTCACTCTGACTTACTCGCGCAGCGGATTTATGGCGTTGGTGGTGGCGGTTTGTTTTTCCTTCTGGGAATTTGGCGTTCGAGGAAAGCGAAATTACATCATCGTGGCTGGACTCTTCATCGCTTTGCTGCTGCTGCCGGTCATCCTCCCATCGCACTATGGCACGCGCCTGATGGGAATCTTCGATCCCAGCGTAGACGCTCTGGATTTAGGCTCCCACGAAGCCCGCAAGCAGTTACTAAAAGAGAGCATCAAGCTCACCCTGGAACATCCTCTGTTCGGAGTGGGACCGGGGAATTTCGCCAGCGCAACCCAGTACTGGCACGTGACTCACAACACTTATACGCAATTGAGTTCCGAGGCAGGCATTCCGGCGCTGATTCTGTTTATTTTGATCCTGCGCCAGGTCTTTCGAAATTTACGCGACATACGAAAAACCGAGCGCTTTAGAGATGACCCGGAGGCGCAGATTTTGACCGGAGCTTTGCGCGCAAGCTTCGCGGGATATCTGCTGGGCGCGTTTTTCGCCAGCTATGCGTATGAACTTTTTATCTACGGCTTGGTGGCTTTCACTGGAGTGCTGTATCGCGCCTGCCAGAGTCCCCCGGTCGAAGTGAAGCCGAAGCCGCAAAGCGTATTTACCCGGGTACGGACCTCAACCCCCGTCGGCGTAAATTAATCGCTTCGCGGCTACCATCGCACTTATTCCCTGTGCCAGTGATGTTCCAGCACGAAAGCCCCGTTCCACGGCACTTTGCCGGTGCCATAGTAATCGGATTCAATGAGCCGGAGTCGGACTGCGTCATTGATCAGATCTGACTCCGCATCGTCGATCTCAAGCCACACTCGCAGGCTGTATTCACCGGGAGTTAAGGTCAGGCTGGGGATATCACAAATGTAGGTTTGCGGGCCAACCCGCTCAGTCATGCGCCGGCCGGGCTGGAACTGGCTGTGTGCGGTGAACACTCTCTGCCCGTAGGAATTATCAAACCCCAGGCCAACATTAAAATTCGAGGTCGGCTCCTCCAGCGCAAAATGCACTCGCAGCAGTAATCGCGCGCCGATCTGCAGGTCGTTCACCAAGGCGCGATTTTCATTGGTGTAAAGCTCCAGTTGCTTTAGCAGAGGCTGGCGCGCAAAACGACGATCGGTCGCTGCGCTCAAATCAATGACGTGTCCGGAAGAATCGCGTTCTCCGGTAAGCCGGCCCAGATAATCGCCGACCGCGTCTTTCGACGTGCCCTCGAATGCGATCCTGCCACCATCCAGCACGATTCCCCTCTGGCAGAGATTTTCTACCGCTGCCATGTTGTGAGAAACGAATAACACGGTTCTGCCCACGCGGCTGACTTCACTCATTTTGCCAAGGCATTTTTTTTGAAAAGCCATGTCGCCGACGGCCAGGACTTCATCCACAATCAGAATTTCGCGGTTTAGATGGGCGGCCACGGCAAATCCCAGCCTCACGTGCATGCCGCTTGAATAGTGCTTCACCGGAGTGTCGAGAAATTTTTCCAGCTCCGAAAATGCCACAATCTCGTCAAACTGAGAAACGATTTCAGCTTTGCGCATGCCGAGAATTGCGCCGTTAAGAAAAATGTTCTCTCGCCCGGTGAGTTCAGGATGAAAACCAGTTCCAACTTCCAGCAGGCTTGCCATGCGGGCCCGCAACACCACCTGTCCTTCCGTGGGATCGGTGATTCGTGAAATCACTTTCAGCAGGGTGCTCTTGCCGGCGCCGTTGCGGCCGATGATGCCGACGACGTCCCCTTCGTTCACATCGAAAGATACGTCTTTGAGCGCCCAGAAAATTTCGCGGTCACTTTCGCCGACACTCTGCGCGCCGCCGAATCGCTTAAGCGCAGTCCATCTTCTTGCCAGCGCCGCGCGCACGCCACCCTGCTCGAATGAGTCGCGAGTCAGAACGTACTCTTTTGACAGCTTCTCGACCTGGACGATCGGCTGCACGTCAGATGATGTCGGCGAAGCGCCGCTCCATTCTTCGGAAGATCAGCAGCCCGGATACGAATAGCACCACACTCACGGCGAGAGATAGCCCCATCACCGGCCAGGGCGAGGGACTTCCCAGGATTGCGTAGCGAAAGCCCAGTACAACTCCCGCCATGGGATTCAGGCCCATGAGAATTTTCCAGTGCCCGGGTATGTAGCGAATGGGATAGATAACCGGAGTGACAAAGATGCCCATCTGTATGAGGAAAGGGACAGCATACTTAACGTCGCGGAAGCTGACATTGAATGCCGAGAGCGCCAGTCCCACTCCGGAGGTCGCCAGCACGGCGGCGACAATGAATACCGGAAGCCATATCAACTGCGGCGAAACCGGCCAGCGGTAATGAAACATTAAGAACGCGAGCAAAATCAGGGTCAGCCCCAGGTCCAACAAGAGCGCGCCGACCGCGCCCAGAGGAATAAAAACGCGCGGAAAATAAATTTTCGAAACCAGCTGCTGATTGCTCACCAGGCTATTACTAGACTGTGAGACCGCGGTGGAGAAAAATGTCCACGGCGCGAGCCCGGCCAGTGCGAACAGCGGATACGGCGGCCCGTCACTCTTCACGCCCGCCAGCCGGTTAAAAATAAAGGTAAAGATCAGCATGGCGATGAGCGGCTGCAGGACCGCCCACAGCGCGCCTAGCAGGGTTTGACGATAGCGAATTTTAATGTCCCGCCATACCAGAAAAGCCAGCAGCTCGCGATAGAGCCAGATTTCACGCAGATCGATCGGTTGCCATCCCCGATGCGGTCGAATCGTTACCTCAAAAGATGATGGCATCAAGCTCCCCGCGCAGAAAGACTTGCAGCATACGGCATTTCGTCGTGATCGGAATAACCATTGAAGATTTCACGATACCAGCGACCAGCGATGATCGAGAACGAACATGCCGTCGCCCGGCAGTTTGCCTCCGCCGTAAAAATCCGACTCCGTAACTGTAATTTGTGCGGCGGAATCGATAAGATCGGCTTCGGCATTTCCGACATCAAGCCAGACTCGTAAAAGATAATTGCCCGGCAGCAGGGTCAGCTTCGGAATCTCGCACACCATAACCTGATCGCCAGCGACCGCGGCATGATCACGCTCCGGTTCGAACAGCGTGTGCGCAGTGAATACGCGCTGGCCTGCGGTGTTATTGAAACCCAGACCGACGTTGAAGGCTGAGGTCGCGGACGGAAGCTTGAAATGAACCCGCACCTTCAGCCTTTCACCCAGCGATAACTTCCCAATGACCGGTTTATCTTCGTTGGTGTAAAGCTCGATCGCCTGCAGGAATTTTCCCTGCGGCGAGCGCCGGTCGCGCGCCTCGCGTAAATCGATAATGTGGCTGCCCGCGCCCTGCGACTGAAACATCATTCCCATGTAGAGCTGAATCGCTTGCTGCGCGCTGCCATCGAAAGTCAACTTGCCGGCGTCGAGCACGATCCCGCGCACGCACAGGTCTGCGACCGCCGCCATGTTATGAGAAACGAAAAGCACGGTGCGGCCCTGGCGTGCCACTTCGCCCATCTTGCGGAGGCATTTTCGCTGAAATGCGGCGTCGCCGACCGCCAGCACTTCGTCGGCAATCAGAATTTCCGTGTTCAGGTGCGCAGCCACGGCAAAGGCCAGACGTAAATACATTCCGCTCGAGTAGCGCTTGACCGGAACGTCGAGGAATTTTCCGATCTCTGAAAAGGCGACGATCTCATCGAAACAGCGGTCGATCTCAGCTTTGCTCATGCCGAGGATGGCGCCGTTGAGATATACATTCTCGCGGCCGGTCAGCTCAGGATGAAACCCGGTGCCGACTTCAAGCAGGCTGCCCAGCCGCCCGCGAAGGGTGACGCTTCCCCGAGAGGGATCGGTGACCTTCGATAGGACTTTGAGCAATGTACTTTTGCCGGCGCCATTACGCCCAAGTATTCCCACCACGTCGCCTTGCGCAACTTCGAAGCTGACATCCTCAAGCGCCCAGAACTTTCGCGGCTGCCGGGGCACTTCGCCGGCAGGCTTTTGCCGTGACAGTCCCAGCTTGCGCATAAGAAATTCGCGAAGGTTCTCGCGATGAATGGATCGCCCGAGCTCGTATTCTTTTGAGAGGTGACTGACTTCGATGATTGGCGGCATGAAAGGACGTCATCGAGCAGGTCAATTCAAAACGCATGCCCGATGCGGCAACTGCGCTAGAATACTACAGCCAAAAAGGGCTTCGTCGAAGTTCTGTTGTCGACTTCGGGGACTTCGAAGAGGTGAGGCCGCTCCGCTTACGAATGCAATTCTCGGTCGTAATACCTACTTATAACCGTGCGGCCGAGTTAAAGCAGGCTTTAGCCAGCCTTGCTCAAATCAACCATCCTGGAAGCTGGGAGGTTTTGGTTGTCGACAACAATTCGACCGACGCCACCCCGCAAGTCATCGCCGAAGCCAGGGCGAATTTTCCCACGGCACTGCTTTACCTGTTTGAACCCCAGGTCGGACGCAGCGCCGCGCTGAATGCAGGCATCAAGGCAGCGGCGGGCGAAATCATTGCCAATACCGACGACGACGTTCGTTTCGAGCCGGACTGGCTGCAACAAGCGGAGCTGGCGTTAATTCGAGAACGATGCGACTTCGTCGGCGGGAAGGTGCTTCCCATCTGGTCTGGCCCCAAGCCAAGCTGGCTTTCTGAAAAGGGAGGCCGGCACTGGGCGGTGATTGCGCTTCTCGACTACGGCGCGGAGCCGGTGGAATTTGGCGAGCGGTATGCACCATTAGGCGTCAATCTGGCGTTTAAGCGAGAAGCCTTTGACCGCGCGGGATTCTGGGACCCTAATCTCGGGCGGAAGGCCGGAACGCTGCTTGGCCAGGAAGTTCGTGAGTGGATGCTGCGTGCCCGCGACGCGGGCTTGCGGGGCATGTACGCTCCCGGCATGGTGGTGCATCACGTCATCCCTGCTGACCGGTTGCACAAACGATACTTTCGAAAGTGGTCTTATTGGCACGGGGTCAGCCGGGCCATGCTTTATCAGCAGCATCCTATCGACATGCAAGCCCCAGAAGAAACCAGCGTCGATTTTTCTAAAGTTCGTACCGTACTTGGCGTGCCGCGTTATATGTATCGGTCATGCCTGGAGTCGGCGCAGGCAATGGTCGAGGCGCGATTAAAAGATCGGCGGGTGGCCGCTTTCGAGCACGAGCTGGAGCTGTGGTTCTTTCTCGGCGTTTTACGGCAACGGCTGAAAGACCGGAATAAAGGGCAGTGAATGAAAGTGGCGTCTGATAAGTTGAAGGTCGAATGATTTTGGCGGATAACTTACGGGGAATTATTTGAGAGCCATCATATTAGCGGCCGGCAAAGGCTCACGACTCGAGCCGGTTTCCGGTGAATCGGTAAAGTGCCTGGTTGAGCTGGGTGGAATTTCGTTGATTCATCGGGTGCTTGGATACTTGCGGAATGCTGGAATACGGGAGATCGGCGTTGTCGTGGGCTTTCAGCCCGACCGCATTCGACAAGCCTGTGGTCCGGACATCGAATACATCGATAATCCGCTTTTTGCCGAAACCAACAGTCTTTACTCGTTATGGCTGGCGCGAAATTTTTTCGGCGACGGATTTGTGGTCATGAATTCCGACGTATTTTTTCATCCCCAGTTGTTGAGCGATTTACTTACCGCCAGGCATGAGGATGCGATCCTGCTTTCCTGGCGTAACGATACCCAGTATGGCGATGAAGAAATGAAGGTCAAAGTACGGGGCGGGAGATTGATCGACATTTCGAAAGTGATGGATCCATCCGAGGCCGATGGCGAGAACGTTGGCATGGTGAAATTCGGCGCCGCCGGGGCCGCTGTTTTGGCCAAAGAGTTAGACAAACTCATTGCCGATGGCGCGAAGCGGAGCTGGGCGCCACGCGCTTTCCTGGAGTTCACCAAGACCCGCCCGTTGCATGCGGTAAGCACTCGCGGTTTTCCATGGATCGAAATAGACTTCCCCGACGACCTGCGGCGCGCGCAGGCGGAAATACTGCCGCAAATTCCTGAATCTAACGATCACCGATGAGTTCTGCCGCAAGCCTCGTTCTGGCCTCTCACGCCGTTATTCCTAAGCGGAGCCGACTGAGATGACGTTTCCGGGAATCATCGCCCAGGCGCGTTCGCTGGACACTCGGTTGGGGCGGGCATTGCGTCCGCACCGGCGACGCATTCTGGTCAATGCTGGATTGCCCATGGAATTCAGCATGATTGCGCCCATTTATCGCAAGTTGTCTCAGGATTCGCGGGTCCAGTTCTTCTTCACCTCCACAGTTCATCCCGATAATCAACGTCCAATTTTTGCGGAGGCCGGCGATGGCATCCAGATTATCGGCCCCAGGCGCGCTGCGCTGATGAAATTCCACGCTTATCTGGCGGCTGATTTCATCTGGGCGAAGTTGCCTCGCGGCACCACGCGTATTCAGACTTTTCACGGTGTGGCCGGCAAGTATGGAAACGTTTACGATCGTCCCGATCAATCTCTACGCGAGTGGGACCGGCTGTTTTTTATCAATCAGCGGCGGCTTAACAATTTCATTTCCGCGGGTGCGATCGATCCTGAGAGTTCCGCCATTTGCCTGATCGGCATGCCCAAGGCGGATTGCCTGGTCGATGGCTCACTGCAACGGAATGCGATCCTCGAATCTCTGCATCTCGATCCCGCGCGCCGGACAGTCTTGTATGCTCCCACCTGGACTCCATATGCATCGTTAAACGCAATGGGCGAGGAGCTGGTCGAGCAACTGGGCCGGGCCGGCTTTTGCGTAATCGTGAAACTGCATGACAATTCGCGCGACCCAGATCCCAGAAACTCCGGCGGCATCAACTGGGTTGAGCGGCTGAGCCCGGTTCTGCAGAAGTACGGCGGCCACCTGGCGGCGCGCGGAAACATTGCTCCCTACCTGGTCGCTTCAGACGTCATGATCAGCGACCATAGCTCCGCGGGATTTGAGTATCTTCTACTCGATCGACCGCTGATTCGAATCGAAATGCCGGAGCTTATCGCGCGGACCAATATTCATCCGGATTACGTAGAGCTTCTAATAAGAGCTTCTACAACCGTTCGAAACCCGCGCCAGGCGGTCGAAGCCACGGAATCTGCGTTCTCTAACCCTGGCCAGCTGTCGAGCCAGCGGCAAGCGGTCTCCGCGGAGTTGTTTTACAAACCCGGAACTGCTACAAGTCGAGCGATTACAGAACTTTACAAAGTCATGGAGCTGGATCCTCGTAGCTGAAACTCGTAGATAAAACATTTCCCTTTATGCGCAAGCACCTGATCTTCCTATAGTCGCTATCGAACAAAACCCGTCCTCCCTACTGACAAGTTCCACTAATGACTTAGTTTAGGCAACCAAGTCCGCTGTTATCACTTCAAAATCTGGCACTCTGAATGCACTGAACCTCGTCGGTAGTTCCAGGCCGACGGGCTTGAAACCTTAAGTGTGGGAGTTGTATGCTGGTTCACTCAGTGAAGCATTCGGATCCTCTTCAGGTTTTGAAACCCCATTACTCTTGCAGCACTTCTACTCCTAGGTGGTTATGAATTACAAAAATCTGCTTGCCTCTGTATCAATCCTTGTCTTCGTGCTCTGTGGCTTTGTCCTGCCCGCGTCGGCTACCGAGCGGTTATGTGACGGCTCGTTTGAAAACTGCCGCACCCAATTGTTGACCCTCATCCAGAACGAAAACGTCGAAATCGACACCGCTTACTGGTTCATGGATGACCCAAACATCCAGTCGGCCCTGACCAAAAAAATCAAAGCCGGCGTGAAAGTGCGGATGATGGTTGATCCGCGCGCCGATGAAGGCCAACCCACCAACACAGCGATTCTGAAGACATTCTCGGCCATGACCCCGCCTGTACCAATGCGGCAACGCGTCGCCCCTGGAATTTTGCACTGGAAGATGGCGTTATTCGCAGGGCAGGGCGTGGTGGAGTTCAGTGGCGCAAACTACACTCCCTCGGAGTTAGTGCCGGTCACTCCGTACCAGAACTATGTTGACGAAGCCGTCTACTATTGTGACGATCCCGCCATCGTCAACAGCTTTCGCACTATGTATGACTCGTGGTGGGTCGATACTGTCGACTTCGCCGACTTTGCCAATACCTCTGGCATGACGTTGCTTCCCTCTTACGCGGTTTATCCGATTGAAAGTGAAGTTTGCAAAGCGGTTGGAGGCTGTGGAATGGATTTTCTGCCCTCTTCGCTTTGGTATCGAGATTACGGTACCAAGAGTGAGAGCGCGATGACCCAGGAGCAGCAGAAGATCGACATCGACATGTTCCGCATCACCAATGCGCAAGTCGCAAGCTCCGCGATAGCGGCTTTTCAGCGGGGCATTCCGATCCGCATGCTGGTGGATCTTTCGGAATATCAGAACACCGCTCGACCCTGGGTCCGATATAACGTAGACCGTTTGTTTATGGCGGGCATTCCCATCAAAATCACCAAGCACGCCGGCGAAAATCACGAAAAATCAGTGCTGCTGTATGGTCAGAACTTGGCGATCTGGGGTTCGTCCAACTGGACCACCCCTTCTTTCGACAGCCAGCAGGAGCACGACTATTTCAACACTACCAAGCCCTGGTTTTTCGGCTGGTTTCAGAATCATTTCGAGCGGCGCTGGAATTCTCCGCAGGAGTACAAAGCCTTTGTGCCCAGCGGGCCCGGCGCGCCGGTAAATAAGCTCCCGGCGAATGCCTCAATCGTCAAGACCCAGACGGTTGCCCTCAGCTGGGACCCAGGTTATTGGGGACAGATGTTTGACATTTACTTGGGGACGAAATCGTCGCCACCGCTCATTGCCCAGAATGTAGTCACCGGAAGTGTAAGTCCGGCGCCTGATCACGCGAACGGAAGGTTTGTGGTTTCAGGCCTGGCTCCAAACACGACTTACTACTGGAAGATCGTCGGCAAGACGATGACCTATCTGAGCGCAATCGGGCCGGTCTGGAGCTTCACCACTGGACCTGGCACAACTGCGACCGGAGCGACCGTCACCTCCATCTCACCTAGCACTGGTTCATCCGCGGGTGGAGTTCCGGTGACCATCACGGGGACAAATTTCGCGGCTGGAGCGACCGTCAGCTTCGGCGTGGCAACTGCCACTCAGATCGTGGTCGTTAACCCCACAACCATCACCGCGGTCACGCCGCCCTACGTTGGCGGGAATACGAGCGTCACGGTCACCAACGTCGCCGGCGATACAGGCTCCCTGACCAACGGCTTCGCTTACGTCACTGTTCCGCTTTCCACCCAGCCGGTGTTGAACGTGGTAGTGCCGAACATTGGCTCACCGCTTGGCGGAGATACGGTTACGATCGCCGGTAGCAACCTGGTCAAGGGCATGAAGGTCACCTTCGGTGGCGTTCCAGCAACGGTTGTGAGTAATACTTCAGTTTCAATACAGGCCACAACTCCGCCGGGAGTGGCTGGCTCAACCGTTAATGTTGTGATTACCAACCCCAATGGACAGAGCTCGACCTCACTGACTCCGGCTTTCAGTTACGCCGCAGCACCGGTGCCGGCGCCTCCTACCGTTAGCAGTATTTCCCCGGCCGTTGGCTCAATGAACGGGGGTACGCAGTTTGTGATCTCCGGCACTGGCTTTAACTATGGGGCGGTTGTCAGCTTTGGCGGTCCGCCGCCGCCGGTCGGAACCGGAACTCGCGGGGTAACCATGTTCGTGACTTACAACCCCACGCTATGCGGCTCCGGCGTGCCTCTGCCGTGCCTTGTGGGTACCACTCCGCCGATGCCGGTTGGCTCGATGGATGTAGTGGTGACCAACATGAACCCGGCTACCGGTATTATCGACACCGGCAGCGGAAGCAGCACGCTGACCCAGGGCTTCACCTTTGTCACCGCGCCTTCCATCAGCAACGTTTCGCCAAGCTCGGGGACAATCTCAGGCGGGACCACAGTGACGATTACCGGCACTAACTTTGAAACTGGTGCGCAGGTATTCGTCGGAGGTCAGGCGGCCGTAGTCCAGACTGCGACCGCAACCACAATAACCGCGGTTACCCCGGCAAACGCAGCTGGAACTTCGCCGGTGGTGGTGTTGAATCCTGACGGACAAAGCAGCGGCACGCTGATCTTTACTTACCAGTGATGTGATCAGGTTGGGCTCGAAAAATAAAAGGCAACCGCTTTCGCGGTTGCCTTTTATCTTTGCTGGCGTGGGGGATTAATCGATAGTCAACGTGGTTTCAATGAAGTTGTGGTCTGACGGGCGAACCCCATTGTCGTCGGAAGTCCCGATTTTGACCACTACCTGTGCCGCCGTACCCGGAGCACGTTGATCCGGAAGTTCGGCTCCTACTACCGCTACGCCGGTCGCACTCTTCGAGTAGAAGATGTGGTCGATACGGCTTCTGCGGGTTCGGGTTAGAGTGCCCGCAGGATTGTCAGGATATGCGGTTGCGATTCCTTTGCTCACCGCCTCATCCCAGGCGCCATAATACTGGTCCAGGATGGTTTCGACTTCGGGTGTGTAAACCTGCGAGTTCAAGTCTCCGGCAATGATTCGGGGCTCGGCGAATTTCGCCGCAAAAGCCACCAGCTGGTTAGCTTCCACCTGCCGTTGCCCTCCGGCGCCTTCGGGCCATTGGAAGTGGGTGGAGAAGAAGCTGATCAGCTTGCCGTTGACATTAATCGTCGCTTCCGCTACCGGCATCTGGTAACTCATGTAAAGCGGGGCGGAACTCACTATCGGCCACTTGGAGAGGACCATTACCCCCTCGGGGCAGCCGGCAAACTTGGGAACGTAATACGTGTACCAGGTCAGCCCGGTCTTTTGCTTCATCAAGGTGGAGATAAGCGTGGGATCGTTGTAGCCCCCAATCGTCTCTACCAGCGAAGCCACATCGGGATCGAGTTTGACCAGCCAGTCGGTGGTGCGGTCCAGATTGATGATGTTGTCAGTCCCGTGCCCACCGTATGAAATATTGGCCTGAACCACGCGCAGGTTGCTCCCGCTGGAAGTAGTGCTCACCGCAACCATATTGGAGGAACTGGCGGTGCCTCCGCTGTTGTCAGTTACAGTCACCTTGGCTGTGTAGCTACCCGGCTTGGCGTAAGTGTGCGCAGGCAGCGCCGCCGTAGAGGTGGTTCCGTCGCCGAAATTCCAGGCATACTTCGAGGCTGTTGCTCCGGAAACCTTGGCGGTGAAATCGACGTTCAATGGAGCGGAGCCGGCGGGCGGGTTCGCGGCGATACTCACCGACGGAGGTGGCGGCGGGCCTGGGGGAGGCAGATTCGCCGCAAGGATCGTCGTATTGTTGGTGCGTGACCCCGGCGCCGCAGTCAAGTAAGTCTGCGGAGAGAGAACGATCTGATCGAGCGTGAATCCGGATTCGCGCAGCTGCACGCGAATGGTATGGGGGCCCGGCGACTGGAACTTAATGTTCGTTCCTGCCCCGCACCACCCGTTGTCCTCCCAGCCCCATCCACTCTCAGGATTTCCGGTGCAGCCCTGCAGAACAACCGCTATCGCCGAAGTCGTGCCGATGCGATCTGCGGCAGCTCCGCTAGCCGACAAGCTGTCAGAGAACTGGACAAAAACGGAATCGTGGTCATAAGAATTATTGGCTGCTTTGCCGCGGATCCACAGGTGGTAGGCCTGGCCGGGGTTCGCTGGAAACGTCATCTCAAAATAACTCGCTGGGGCGGCGAGTGGTTTGGCAATCTTGGCCGAAGTGGCCGGAGTCGTCATCGCAGATCCGCCAGCCGCGGTAGTATCCGAAACAACTACCCATGATCCAGCCCTTACCGGGGCTTTGGAAGCATAGAGCACGATATTGGTATTAGCCGCGTACGCCGGAACAACGCCCACGACTGCAGAAGCTAGAAAGGTTGCGACAAGTAAATACCTTAGGGAAGAACACTTCTGGCTGATTGCCATTTTTTAATCTCCAGCTGAGTTGTGAGAGCTAGGCCTGGTTGCGTGGCTTGCAATGCTTGTCTGCGAGCCTGCGTACCTGAGCCAATCTTGTTTAAACAGTGTGCGAGGAGTAACCCAGAAGTGTATAGATCACTATGGTACATCTGGATTTGGGCTTCCGGGCTAAGACGAAAACCTTAGCGGCGCGTTCCAACAGTGTCCGAGTTCTAAAATCTCTAAACTGGCCAGAGCGAACTACTCAATGCAGGAATGCGAAACATGCTAAATAGCCGATTTCAGATAAAGCAAGCGCCGCGCGCCGATTTCTATAAAATAATCCGGTCGCCGGCCCTTTTTGGTAATCGAGGATCGCTGATCGATTCAGCTCTCAATGGACGTTTCGGTCGTCATCAGCACATATAACCGTTGTCGGCTGCTGGAAGGGGCGCTGCGCGCGCTGTTGGCGCAGATACCTCCGCAGCTCGATTACGAAATCCTGCTGGTCGACAATAATTCTTCCGATCAGACTCGCGCGGTTGTTGAAACCCTGGCGGCACAAAACCCGCAAAAATTAAAATATTTATTCGAAGCCAGGCAGGGATTGTCCTACGGACGCAATACTGGTATTGCTGCGGCCAAGGCTCCAATCATCGCGTTTACCGACGATGATGTTCGAGCGGCTGAGGATTGGGTGTGGCAGATCAAAGCCGGGTTCGAGAACCACCCGGAAGTAGACTTCCTGGGCGGCAAGGTCGTGCCCCGCTGGCCGGCTGAACCTCCTCGATGGCTGACTCGGCCGAACTGGTCCCCGCTCGCCTTGCTTGACTACGGCGATGGCCGGTTTTATGTCGATTCTGAAAAGCAACTTTGCCTCATCGGGGCCAACTTTGCCTTCCGGCGAAGCGCTTTCGACAAGGTTGGGCTGTTCAAGACCGATTTTCAGCGGGTGAAAGATGGCATCGGCTCACTGGAAGACCACGAAATACTCTTGCGCTTGTGGCGCGCCGGCAGCCGTGGTCTCTACCTCCCTGAGCTGGTGGTCGCGGCAGAGATCGAACCGGACCGGATGGAGAAGAAGTATCACCGCAAATGGCACACCAGCCACGGCCGCTTCTACGCCGCCCTGCATTCGGAAGAAGTGGAACAGTCGCGGCTAGGCAAACTCTTTGGCGTCCCCGCGCATTTTTATCGTCAAGCTCTCAGCGACGCTGGAGGATGGATCTCCGCCGTCGTTCGCCGGCAACCGGCAGAGGCTTTCACGCATGAGTTGGGAATGCGTTACTTCGGAGGCTTTGCCAGTCGGCGTTGGCGTGAATTTTTCGGCATCCGGGCGACACCCGGCAGCTAAACGTCCTCGGCCTTGTACCAGTGCTTTCCGTAGAAGAAGCCGGCCAGATCCCAGATTTGCAGTTCGTAGGCGAAGGTTTCGCGGGCGTCTTTTTTCAATTTCACCAAGTGGCTTGACATCTTCAATCCTCCGCGACCCACCCTGCCAAACAGAAAGCGCGGAATGCCCAGCAGGTACGGAGTTTCTTGCGGCTGCCTTCTATCCATAACTCCGGAGGAGACGCCGCGCCAGAAATGCCAGGCGCGAAAATACTTCTTGGTCAGGCGGTCAGGATGAATGTAGTGGTAGATGATCAGATCAGGAACATACATGCCTTTTGCTCTGGCTGCCAGCAAACGGCGATACATGTCGGTGTCCTCGTCAGCCAGGGGACGGCTGCCCTTGCGGCCCAGGTCGGTTGAATAACGGCCGACTTTGCTCAACATGGTCCGCGTGATAACCGCATTTCCGCCCATCAGCTCGGCGTTGCTGGTGCCATAGCGGTGGAGAGCTCCGGCGTCCACCAACCCGATCACTCCCGCATGATTGGGGGGCAGCCAGACCGGCTTCGCGCCGCCCCAGTTCGGCACATACGGGCCGCCGATAAAATCGAGGTCTCCCTGGGCAAACATCTGCTGAATGATCTGAAACCAGCGTTGATCGACCTGCTCGTCATCGTCGATCATGCCGACCAGGTCGCCGGTGGTGGCGTCGATGCCGGCGTTCAGGGCATGCGAGCGCCCCTGCTTTTTTTCGAACAAATAGTTGAGCCGCCCGGCAAACTTCGGCTGATAGGCTTCGACCGTCTCGCGGGTGGCGTCGGGGGAGTTATTATCGACGACCGTTATCGAGACGGTAAGCCCTTCTGGACGCTGAGCGGCCAGTAAGCTGTCCAGCGTAAGCTTTAAAAACTGGTGCCGATTGTAAGTCGGCAAAATGACATCCAATCGCATGCGGACTCAGCTTACCTCCGGCCGGTGAGTGTTTCGACGAAGCAAATTCCGATTCCACTTCGGATAATGCCCCACCCTACGGCTCCAATGTCGCAACGCCCCGGGTTTCCCTCTCGACTGCATCTATATCGGCGCCTGGGTCCTTGCCGTCCCCTGCGGTGTGCTTATGCCGGCTGCTTGCCGCCAAGTGATAATCTCCCCCGTTCGCGCCGTTCGCTTTCACAAAACCAGCCTCGTCCAGGTCATGGTCCAGGACATTTCCCCGCGGCCATTGACCGGTCGCCCCTATAAGCACGTTGTGTGTAAACACCCCTTGGGCCGTGCAGTTCTCCCACCTCTTCGCATTTGTATTGCCATCGTAACCACAAGATAAACCAGCCGCTGCGGAGGTAATTGCGAGGTCCGGGGAGGAGCTGACTATGTTATTTGTGAAAACAAAGTTAACAATTGGGTCAGTCTTTGGAGCGCTCAAAATCATGAAGCCCTGCGGATGCTGCAGCAGCATAGTCACATGGTCAATGGCGATATCATGCAGGGGCGCGCAAGAGGGACAGCGACCCACCTGGAAAGGCACATTCACAGCCCGCGTGGTGCCGTTTTGATAGGCCGGGCCGATGTCGTCGAACACATCATCGTGAAAACTGATGCGTGCCTCCAACCTCGGCTGGGCCGCGGCGTCCGACTTCGGGGACTTGATGGCGATTCCATTGGAGCTATGCGAGGCGCGATTGTATCTGATCGTAATGTCGGCCACGGTCGCGGCCGGATTTCCGCCCTCACTCATCACCTGCAGCAGAATGGATGAACCGCGCTGGGTAAACCCCGGCCATGAGTGTTCCAGTATGTTTCCCTCGAACAGAAGCCGCTCCGCATTCTTGAGTTCAAACAGATTCTTTACTACGAAAGGGCAGAAACCCGGAGTGTTAAAGCTGGCACATTTCGTGGGTTCGCTATTGACTCCGCCCACAAAACCGGGCTGCCCCGGCATCCACGAGAGAGGCTTAAACAGGTGATTACGGCGAACGGTAATGTCAGTTGGAATAATCGTTCCGCCACCGCCGCCGAATAGAACGTTCTCCGCCCCGGCCTCCAGGAAATTATCTTCAATTTTCCACTGGCCTTCGGGCAGATTGCCGACCCCTCCAGCGATCGCCTGCGAATCGACGCAGGCACCGGTCACCGCCACGCAGTGAAAATCATTGATGTAAGAGTCGACCACGGCGGCATAGGTAAAGCCGCCCAGAAATATGCCCCGGACTGTCTCATCGGTCGCGGTGCCATGAATCCAGTCCCGATCGATGATGACGTGGTTTATGCCCTTGGTCGGATGGTCCTGTTGGGGACCGACCAGCCCATAGTGAATGCCATCACCCGGCGCTCGAGTCAATTCCAGCCCCGGGCCGATGCGGTAATGGTTCGCTCCCTCTGCGAAACGTAACGCCGCGCCTCCTTTGCCTGCCACCAGACGGGCCATCGAATTATGAGCGGAGGAACATGAGTATTGCGGGCGGCCGGGCAAGGACGATACTCCCGCATAGCACGGGGTAATGCGCTGCCCTTCCTGGGGCAGCGCGCTGTCCGCAGCACTGGACCGCAGAACGATCCAGTGCTGGTCATCGCAATCTTTGGCGGGCAATAGGACTGTTCCCTCGAAAGATGCTCCCGCCTGCAACTGAATCTGGTCGCCACACTGCGCCTGTTTCAGGGCCATCTGCAACTTATCCCCGGAATGCACTTCTCGGATACGTCCTCTTGCAGGTGTATCTGCCATTGAGCTCGACACCGAAACCCGTGGCAATTCTGCAGGGCCGTCGAACTGCGAACCCGATCGCTGCGGTGATTGAGGGGACTGCCCATGGCAAACCATGCCGGCGCCCAAAGCGATCAGAAAAATCAGGCATACGGTCGCGAAATGGGAGATTCTGGAATGGCGAGGCTTCTCAGATAAGGCGTCGGGCGATTGGCTGGGCATGTTGTCAGAGGCGCATTACAGATTTGTACCTGAATCTCTGGATTCGGGGCGAATCTCACCCTTTCGCCATGACCGCTGTCTCGTAGCGCGCGCAGCCATTCTACATCTGAGGCAATCCCGCGCAAAACATAAGGAATTGCGAAGCTGGCAGGTGCGGGGCGGGTGATGGTGGGCGATATCTTGCTCTTTCTGGCGAGTTTCGCCAAGGATTGGTAATATCCAAATCTGATCACAGTAACCATTCATGAATGATGCCGAGACCCAAGCATCGCATGGCCATCAGCCTCTGGTTTCAGTAATCATTCCAGCCTACAAAGCCGCCGACCACATTGTCAGCGCAATCCAATCAGTTCTCGCCCAGACATTTTCCGATCACGAAATTATTGTCATCAACGACGGGTCGCCGGACACGCCGCAATTACTTGAGGTTCTGCGCCCTTACCGTGACCGCATCCGCTACCTCGAGCAGCCCAACCAGGGCCCGAGCGGCGCCCGCAATGCAGGTATCCGGGCCGCGTCCGGGACCTATGTCGCTTTTCTCGATAGCGATGACTCCTGGTCGCCCTCATACCTCAGCGGACAGATTCGCTTGCTGCAGGGTCCACCGGCGTGTGACCTCGTCTATTCAAACGCGCAACGGGTTGGACCGCTGGCAGGACGCTGGCCGACCTGCATGGACGCGTCGCCCAGCAACGGCCCGGTGAATTTCGAAAGCCTGATTCGCGAACAATGCACCGTGCTGACCTCGTTTACCGTGGCCCAGCGGCAATCGGTGATCGACGCTGGCTCGTTCGACCCCGCTTTTCGCCGTTCGGAAGACTTCGATCTGTGGCTGCGAATGGCGCATCGCGGCGCAAAGATGAACTACCAGCGAACCGTGCTCGGGACCCATGCGCTGAGCGAAGAAGGCCTGTCAGGCGACCGTGATGCCCTGCGCGAAGGCCAACTCGCGGTTTATAGAAAAACGCTCACCACCATGGATCTCTCCGCGGAAGAGTCGGCCCTCATACGAGCGCAGGTCGAACGCTGCGAGGCCCTCATCCGCCTGGACGAGGGCAAGCATTTTCTGGTCTCACGCCGATACCGCGAAGCTGCCAGCGCTTTTTCCAAGGCGAATATTTTTTACAACCGAGCCAGCTTGCGCGTCACACTGATGCTGCTTGGAATCGCGCCCCCGGCCGTGCGCTGGCTCTATATGACTTCTCTTCGCGTAAAGACCGGTTTGCGGCATCTGAGAGGCCGCGCAGGGCGGAATGCCTCAGAATCCAGCGCTGTTCCAGAGACGAATTCGTCCGGCAACACTATTGCCTGAGGTGAGGGTTGAATTCGCACGAACGGTAATAAGCTGCTCCGTTGCCCATGCAAGATTTTTCACACCCGGCACCAGGCCAGCCGCGGCGCGATCCCAAAGCCAAAAGTCATTTGTTTTCAATGAGGAACTCCGGAAGGCAAACCGAAAGTGGCACAACAACTGCTAACATCACCACAGATCGGCTCCATGATGACTGCTGCGACGAATGATGTTCGGGAGGCCTTGCTGCAAACGGAGCAAACTTCCAGCGCGCCGAATTTCTCTGCCAGCAACCGACCGGCTGGCGGGAATTTTCCCCCTCCCACTCAGCCCGACGGCAAACCATCGGCTGGTAGGCGCATTCAAAACTTGATTAAGCGGCTTGTGCCGGCAACTGTAGTCGCAGGACTGCGGGTGGCAGCTGAATTGAAAGCGGTTTCGCCTTCCGGGTATGCACGGCTTGCGAGCGTCGCGCGCGCTTGGCGAAGGGCCGGACAAAAACCTGTCTTGCCGGAGCGGGTGAGCAGCGTAGTTTTCGTTTGCCACGGAAACATTATGCGCAGTCCTGTCTCCGAAGCGATGCTAAGAAGCCAGCTCGAGCAGCGCGGGCTTGGGAATGTGAAGATCGCATCAGCGGGCATGCATGCCATCGCGGGGCGCAGCGCCGATCCTCGCGCGCAAATCGTCGCCCCAGAGTTCGGAGTTTCCGTAAACGCTCATCGCGCCCAGTTACTGACGCAACAGCTGGTCGACTCGAACGACCTGGTGATCGTGATGGATATTCAGAATGCCGCCGAATTCCTGATGCGCTTTCCGCACGATGGCGACAAACTATTTATGCTTCGGCAATTCTCGGAGCAGAATCGGGCGGCAGGACGCGACATCCCCGATCCTTATCCGGGCGACGAGAATTACATGCGCCAGTGCTGCGGCACGTTGCAGGAATGTATCGAAGGACTAGCCGTCGAATTGGCGAAAGCAAAGAAATAGAAAACAGACAGTCATATGGCAAGCAATTCATCACAACCCGGGCGCGCCAAAGAACTGTTAGGCGCTGCGGGACGCGTCTTCCGCGTGCTCACCGGGCAGCTTATGGCAGGGCGCGGGGTGACCGCGTTCCCCGACGATGTGTTCCTGGTTTCTTATCCGCGCTCGGGAAATACCTGGACGCGTTTTCTGATCGGAAACTTGCTCAACCCTGAACAGCCGGTTACCTTCGCCAACATTGAGTCGATCATTCCAGAAATTTATTTCAATCCTGATCGCATCCTGCGCCGCCGGCCGCGTCCGCGCCTGCTCAAGAGCCACGAGTCTTTTCAGCCGCTCTATAAGCGTTTGATCTACATCACTCGCGATCCGCGCGATGTCGCCGTGTCTTTCTATCATCACCATGTCAAGGCCGGGAATATTCCCGATGGCTATCCCATAGATGAATACGTTCCACGCTTCGTGGCCGGCGAGTTCGATTCCGCCTTCGGATCGTGGGGTGAAAATGTACAGAGTTGGCTGGCAATTCGCGGCGGCAGTCCCGACTTTCTTTTGCTGCAATATGAAAACATGAAGGCCGATCCTGAAGGCGCGCTGCGCCAGGTCGGCGACTTTCTGGCTGCGCGCTCATTTCCCTATCTGGAGATGACCCCACAGGCAATTCGGCGTGCGGTTGAGTTGAGTTCCTCCGATCGCATGCGCGCCCTTGAAAAAGAACAGGCCAAAGATTGGGTCCTGACCAAGAACACGCGGCAAGACAAACCGTTCGTCCGCTCCGCCAAGAGCGGGGAATGGAAGAAGACGCTGTCGCCGGCTTCGGCGCAATGTATCGAAACTGCATGGGGCGAAATTATGCAGCGGCTGGGATATTCGTTATCGCAGCAGGAGAGTTCCGCTTCGCGCGATATAGCCGAGCCGGTCAGTTCTCGGCCGCGGTTTTAGCTCGCGCTGCCACCGCCTTCGATCGCGCCAGGCGTGCTTGAAACCAATTTTTCAAGGCCGCCACTCCGGGCTTCAGATCAGCCGAAGCAAAATCCTCATATCGCAAACCGGGATACCAGGGCACAACCACTTTCAGCGCAGTCGATAAGAATCCAGGGAAATCTCCCGGCCAGCCGCGCGGCCTTCCGGCCATTACATTTCTCAGATGGACCAGATCGCCCAAAAGCCAACGGCAGGTGATCCCTTTTTTGAAGTTGATGCGCTCGGGGGGAAGCTCGTTCTGCAGATAAAAGTTTGCCAGGAATTTCGGGAAATCGATACCGCTGAAAAGACAAAGCTGCATCGATCCCCAGGGCCGGCCGTTTACTTCCATGAAGACCGGGCGGCCGGTTTTGGCTTCGCGCTTGAATTCCACCATCGCGAGGCCACGGAATCCGAGGCCCAGCAAGAGTTTTTCGCTGTGCTGCAGCATGTCATCTTCTAAAGAGACCGATCGGCGCGCGCTGCTCGCGGATCCGCAGGGATTGATTTCGCGAATGCGTTTCCACTCGAACGGTATGCGAAGCTGGGTCGCGCTCACAAATCCCGCCAAGCCCATTCCCGCGCCGTGAACGAATTCCTGCAGCAGAACGTCCTGCACTACGGCGAGTCGCTCGCCGACGATCCGCGAAAGTTCGTCCTGGTTGTAGGCGTAACGTACCGATCCTGAAACGCCGCCTTGCTCAGTCCAGCGAATCGAGTAGCGATCTTTCACAACTACCGGGAAACTGAAATCCTTCAATGTGGCGAGTTGGCCGAGCGAGGTCACTAGTTCGGTGCGCGGCACTGCAATTCCCAGTGACCGCGCCAGTTCGACCGCCTGATATTTGTCTGCCGCGGCCACCATGGCTTTCTCAGGCGGCAACGCTACCGAGCAACACGCCGGAAAACGATCGCGCACGCGCGAGATCGGAACCATCGTCCAGTCCGTCATAGGTATGAGCAAGTCGATCTCTTCGCGGATGCAGATGGAAAGAATTTCTTCGGCGAAAACTTCGGGTTGTGCGGGCGCGGGAGAGTAGCGAAAAAACTTTTGGCAATAGCGGGAAAAAGAAGCGGCTGCGAAACGGTTGTGATCGGCTCCGACAAAAACCTGATGCCCGGCGCGCCCTAACGATCGCGTGAATGCCAGTGCCGCACACGAGTGACCGTCAAGAACAAATATGCGGCTCATGGCTTAAACCGCGCGTCCCGCCAGGCTGGACTCCAGCACCCAATTGAACTCGTCCATGTCATACGCCGGACGAACTCGATGCAGACTCAGGGGATCATCATCGCGGTTTACCAGGCCGGGGTTGGTAGTGACCGCGGTGGCGTAACCGGCTTCGCGGCTCACCTCAACCGTGCGCGCCGTCCAGTGCGGTTTCAAAGCCGGCACCGGATAAGAAAAATGCCGCACCGGACTGCCAAGCTGCGCGTCCAGTTGCCGCTTCGATTCTGCCAGCTCATGCCGAAGATCGGCGTCATCTTTCACGTGTGCCAGGTTTGGATGCGAGACCGTGTGCGATCCTACAACGTGCCCGCGCTTTGCCAAGTCGCGCACTTGCTCCCAATTCAACATCATGTCGGGTTGCGTAAAGCGAGTTACGTTGAGTTGCCGCTCAATTTTCGTCACCGCGGCTTTTTGTGCGGCTCCAGTCAGCGCGCTCAGGTGTTGGCAGGATTGCGCAAAGGCCCGGCCGCGCGCATCAGGCTCAGAAAACGAAAATGTGGAACCGTCTGGCGCAGTCCACGACTTCTCTTTCGTGGTCGCAAACGCATGGCGTACTCGTACCGCCCAGGGTAAATCTTCCGTTTCAATGTAGCCGACCGTGATATAGAAAGCGCCCGGAATGCCCAGCTTCTCCATGATTGGCGCTGCGATTTCCAAATTGTCGGCATAGCCATCATCGAAGGTGACGGCGAAGCATTGGGATGGAAGCTCTTTCTCGCCCCTGGCAAAAAGCAACACGTCGTCCATGCCGACGGGAGTGCAGCGGCGCGCCAGCGTTTCCATTTGTTGACGGAATATCCCGGTGGAGTGAACGATCCCGCCAAGCGTATTGGCGTGCTGCTCGGGGCGCTCCTTCACTGAGTGATACATCAGCACCGCTACGCCCGGTTTCTTGAGCAGACGCAAAGCCTTACTGGCCAGCACCGCTTTCTTAGCCACCGATTTCAGTTTGCCGGGCGCAGTCATGTTCAGATCACAGATGATTGGCGAAGCGTAACCACTGCTCCACCATCGTAATTCCCCGACTGAAAGGAACCCGCGGCTCGTACCCGAGGATTTTCTTTGCTTTATCGATGCTGAAGAAAACTGTGCCGGTTTGGGTTGCGACCGTGACTTCCTCGGGCATGGAGAAGTCGCCGTTACTTTCCGGCGACGCGTCGCCGGGTGGCGAAAAGCGCGCCCGAATCCGCTCCCGTTTTTCTTCCGGCTGCGCCTGCATCCAGCCCCAAAGAGCAGTTTGGACCCGCTCCATGGCAGGCACGCGCCGCAGCAACATGCGCAGCTCGCGGCTACGCAGCAACTGGCCACTCTGCTGAATCGATCCCCAAATCAGTCCCGGCTGCCGGCGGTAATAATCCCTTACCTCTTGCTTGCTGATCTCGTTCAGCGATGGCGCATTCTCCACCATAGGTACATGCGCGCGAATAAAATCCCCCCAGGTGATTCGCTCGCCATCGGTGATGTAAAAAATCTCGCCTACCGCTTTGTCGGTTTCAATGGCCAGAAACACCGCATCCACCAGATTGTCGACATACCCGGTGTTGCAGGCGCCTTTACCGTTATCGATTAGAGTCACTTTGCCATCGCGCAACTCGCGAACCAAACGAATCGACCAGGCGGAGTACGGACCGTACACAATCGAAGGACGCAGAATAACCGTTGGAAGTCCCCGGCGATGGAAACTCTTGACGATTCCCTCGGCGCGCCCTTTGTTGTCGCAATAGTGATCGCCGGTCCGCCGCAGCGCCGCCGACTCAGTTTCACTGCCCGGCGCCGGAGTCAATCCATGCACCGCCGCCGTGCTCATGTGAACAAAACGTTCGACGCCCGCAGCAGCTGCGGCTTTCAGCGTATTCTCGGTGCTGCTTAAAATACCCCGCGCCGGCGCCAGACCGCAGTGTATGACGATCTTCGCGTCGCCCATGGCCTCGCGGAGCGAGGCGAGCTCGAGCAGGCTGCCGGGAACCAGGTTGATGGGTAAGCGCGCAATTCTTGAAGCGTGCTGCACGGTGTGGACCAGCGCGCGAACATCTTTGGCCCCCGCCTGCACCAGACGCTCGCAAACCCGTCCTCCGATAAAGCCCGTGGCCCCGGTAACAAAGATGGGCTTCTGCAGCCAGTTCAACTGCTCACCTCGAAGCGAGCGTCCGCCAATTCTGACCACGGCTCCGGGATTCTTCGACGATTCGCGTAGCACTGCTCAATTAACTCGATGATCGAAAGCGCCTGCCAACCATCCACCACCGGCGGCTCAATGCCTTCAACACTGCGCACAAAATTCGCCAGCTGCTTATAGAAGCTATTGGAGCGGAACCCCATATCCGCTTCCGGACGGCGCAGGGTCATAGTGACTTCCTGACCGGCAAGACGGCGATGGACCAGAACCACATCGGTATCTGACGCCGGATTCTCCGATGAACATTCCGATCCCGTAACCAGCAAGCGATTCGGCAGCTCGTGGGTGCGGCTCAGCCGCATCAGGCCATGAATGTCTCCATATTTTCCGCGATGATGAAGATCGAGGATCACATTGGCTTCGATGCCGCCGCCCCAATCGTCATCCTGATAATCAAAATTCACCACCGGACCAAACCAGTCGACCAGGGTGTCGAGCAAGTGAACCCCATAATCGATGAGCACGCCGCCGCCAGCTTCAGCTTTGGAAAAATAAAAACCTGAAGTGGTTTCCCAGTCGTAGGACCCGCCATATTGGCAGTCGTAACCCTGGATGGTGCCGAGCAGCCCTTCCTCCAACACCGAACTCAGGATCAGGCTTCCGGCTTGAAAGCGGCGGTTCATGCCGACAGCCAGCACAAGATTTTTTTGGGTGGCGAGTTCGCAGCAGGCGCGCGCGTCGGCGGAGGTGGTGGCCAGCGGCTTCTCGCACAAAACGTGCACGCCGGCATTCAAAGCCTCCATGATGACTGGGGCGTGAAGACTATTGGGGAGGGCATTGATGATGGCATCGACTTCGCCGAGCACGGAACGGTAATCGGCGGCGATGCGGCACTGCACGCGGTTGAGCCGCGCTAGCGCCGCTGCCCGTTCCGTATCCGTGTCCACAAGCGCAGCCAGTTGTGCGTCCGGATGGGCCAGAACGGCCGGCAGATGTCGGCTTTTGGTGATTGCGCCGCAGCCGAGAATTGCTATTCGCAGTCTTTCCCCCATTCCATTCGACTCTATTGTCCGGCAGGTGAGAGTGCGATTCTCTCCGCGCCGGCATTTTGTCCAACCTCAGTTACTACCTCGTATTCGAGGAACTGCATGAGCGCTCCCCACTCAGACTCTATCCGCGCGACCGAAGCCGTCGGCAACTTAGTTTTCCAGCCGCCGGTGGAAGCAGCGCCCACGAAAGGAATGTCTGCTCGCTGGTTTTTCGTCGAAACCCATTCCTTCGACTGTTTTTTCTCCAACTCCCGCATGCGCTCGGCAGAACTCCGCTGAATCACTTTTTCGCGGCTCGCCGCATTCGCCTGAATTCCAAAAAAATCCGCGATTCGCGCCAGTTCCTGTGAGGTATTTCGCTGCATGTCCTCATAGCGAAGCAGCAGAAAATCCGGGTCCTTCCCGCGTGCGCTAATCCAGGTGCCGACGTTCTCGGCCCAAGTGCCCCAATCCGCCGAGCTGAGCCGGCCCGCAACGAAATCCTCTACGTAGCGCTCGAGCGGGTAGTTGTCTTCAATATGACGATACTTCCTGGCGAAATTGTAGTACGACAAAACCACGTCGCGAGGATCACGAACGATATAGATCACCTTCCGGTAGCGATGATCAAAATATTCGTGGCTCTTGATGTACCGCGGCCTGGGGGTGCGCTTGAGCATTCGGCTGGATTGCGCCTCGGCGTCCGGCACCAGTATCTCGATATTGGCAAATGTGACTGGTTCGTTGGGGTGCAGCAGGTTGGCGATCAGGAAGCGGGTCCAGGTATTGCCCGACCGGGGATACGAAACGATAAACGTATCATCGGGATAAACCGCCAGGTTGCGGCCCGCAACGTCTTTACCGAGCGCGTATTTCAGGACGTATTGGATGCCGTAAAGCGTGGTTCCCCCCCGGTGTTCGCCTGCTGAAAAAGCAATCGGGATGCCATCTTCAGCACTCTGAGACTATGAACTACAATAACTTAATAGCAGTCAGGCGGTTCGGTCGCAAATTGTTGCATATATAGGTAGGCACTCAATCCAACCGGGTTCGTGAGCAGCCTCAAGAATGGCACCATTGTACACCTGAATTTTCTGAAACTATCCCACTGAAAGGTACCTCCCTGACTCCCGTAACACCTGCATTTCGCTGCGCATGTGCTAAAGTTTGCAACTTAGGGGAGCCTGCGCCCCGCACCTGAGAAAACACGGAACTTACACCCCAACGCTTGGTATCCAAGTTGCACCCAGCCTACAGAACCACGATGACGAAATACTGAACCTGGACATGTCAGGAACCGCGCGCAAACTCGCTTCAGGCTTCTTCTTCCGCTTTGCCAACACCATTGCCACGGCGGTGGTTTCGGTCGTCATCATGCCGTTCGTCGTGCACTCGCTCGGCGACCGCAATTACGGCATTTGGACCCTGGTCGCGACCTTTGTCGGCTACTATGGCGTGCTCGAGCTCGGCCTGGCGGCCGCGGTGAGCCGCTACCTCGCCCGCTCTCTCGGCGCGAACGATCACGAGGATTGCAACCGGGTTTTCAATACCTCGCTGCGCCTGTACCTCGGGATCGGGCTGGCGGCGCTGATAATCAGCGGGCTGATTGCCGCCGCAGCGCCCTGGGTATGCCGCACGCCCGAAGATGCTTCACTGTTCTGGAAGCTGATCCTCATTTTGGGCACCAGCATCGCCCTGATGTTTCCCACTCGCGTCTTCAAAGGCCTCCTAGAGGCCCATCTTCGCTTTGATATCGCCGCGTCGGTTGAATTGCTCTCCCTGGTTTTGCGGACCGGGCTCATCTTCCCCGTCATCTATCTGGGCTATGGCGTGGTTGGCCTGGCCTGGGTCACAGTGCTCGCCAGCCTGCCGGCCATGGGGCTCCTGATTTATTATGCGCATCGTGAACTGCCCTTCCTTCACTTTGACCGCAAGTATTGGCAGCGCGACACCGCCCGTTCTCTGTTTTCGTACAGCGCCTATAGCCTGATCGCGAACCTGGCAAATATTCTGCGTTTCAAAGTCGACGTGGTGGTAGTGGCCCGTTATGTCGGCCTGGTGGCGGTTACGCACTATCGGGTGGGCGGAGTTTTGACCCAGTACTTCTTCGATCTCATGTCCTCGATGTTCGGGGTGTTTCCTTCCGTGTTCAGCCGACAGGAAGGCGCCCGCGACTTCGAAGGCCTTAAGCGGACATTTTTCTTCGCCAGCAAGTGCGCGATCTGCGTTTCCAGTTTTATCGGATTCGGCATGCTGGCCTGGGGCAAACCATTCATCGTGCGCTGGATGGGACAACACTATGCCGACTCTTACCTGGTGCTGGTTCTGCTGGTAGTCGGGGTCACGGTGTCGCTGTGGCAAGGCCCGTCAGTCAGCCTGCTCTATGCCATTTCGAAACACAAGTTTTACGCCATCTTTAACTCCATCGAGGGCATAGCAAACCTGGTGCTGAGCCTGGTTTTCGTGCATTGGTACGGAATGTATGGGGTGGCGTTGGGAACATTGATTCCCATCCTGATTACCAGAATCGTGGTGCAGCCGATTTATGTTTGCCGCGTGGCCAACCTTGACTACTTTGAGTACGTACGCCGCAGTCTGCGCACCCTGGCATTCGTTGCCTTGTCGCTGGTTGTACCCGTGCTGCTTTCGATCAAATTTGCCGCGCCGGATTATAAAGTCCTGTTTGCGCTGGGTATCATTTCGACTGTGCTTTATGCCATACCTTTATGGTTATTCGAACTGAGCGGCAGTGAAACCGAGATTTTGCGCTCTGTGTTTCGCATGAAAATGGCGGCCAAAAAACTGAGTCACGCGGCCGCAGATTAGAAGGACTTGACGATGTTGGATCGCATCACGCAAGCAATAAAAAGCGCTCTCGGACTTCGACACCCGGGCCGGCAGCTGACGGTATTTCCCGATGACGTTTTCATCGTCTCCTATCCGAAGTCCGGCAACACCTGGACGCGCTTCCTGATTGCGAATCTGGTGCATCCCGAGATGTGCCCGGATTTTTCCAACATCAATCAGATCATTCCTGAACCCGAGGCCGCTTCCACCCGGGAGCTGGCCAAAACCCCGCGGCCGCGCATTCTGAAAAGCCACGAATACTTTGACCCGCGTTATCGCCGCATCATTTACATCGTGCGGGACCCGCGCGACGTAGTCTTATCGCAATACCACTTTCACATGAAGCGCGGGCGAATCGACGAAAACTATCCCATAGAGAAATTCGTGAAAAGTTTCGTCGCTGGTGAGACCAGCACCTACGCCTCCTGGGGAGAAAACGTGGCCGGGTGGTTGGCCACGCGATACAACTCTCCGGAATTTCTGCTGCTGCGTTATGAAGACATGCTGGCCAATACGGCCGTTGAGCTGACCAAGATCGCGAGTTTTCTCGAAATAGACGCCGATACCCGGCGAATCGAGCTTGCTGTTCAGCAGAGTTCGGCCGACCGAATGCGCGAGCTGGAAAAACGACAATCAGGCAACTGGTATCTGACCAAAAACACCCGCAAGGACATACCTTTTGTGCGCACCGCCAAGTCGGGCAACTGGAAAACATCTCTTCCGGAAAGCGCTCAGGAAATTATCGAAGCCGCATGGGGACCGCTGATGCGCTGGTTGAAATATGAAACCACCACCGGCGCCAAGCCCGATGCTGCTGCATTTACGCTCGAAACCATCACCCGCTGAGCTGGCAATTCGAAGAGTTGAAGGGCGAGCTGCTAGATGTTTCTCGACTCTCTGAAAATTATCGACGCCGGGCGTCTCCATAATTCAGGCGATCGCGCGCGTTGAAGAATCCAGATAGCTCCGGACTGGAGCGTGGCCGATAATCAGCTCGCTACCCGCGAATTTCCAGGCCGTTGGCAAAGCCAGGATTAGCTGATCCAATCGACGATACAGCCGCCCATATCTGGGCCACAATCTTGAGAGCCGGCTGAGCAAATGGAAGTGAATGATTCTCGACTCGGCAAAGTTACTCATAACATAATGCAAGTCTTCTTGCCGTAGTTTCCGTTCCCCTTCATCCAGTGGGTCAGAGGGTATTCCAGAGCGATTCCTTAGCCACTCCAGCGGGGCCAGGTGACTAACTGGCTCTACCGCAACAAACACGCCATCAGGCTTGAGCCAGCGCAACAGGCTGGGCATTACAGTTTCAAGAGGAAAACAATGGTGCAGTACGCCAAAAGCAATGATGACATCCACCGGCCGGGGCTCGACATCCTGAACCATTCCGCATATCGTCCGAACGCGATCTAAGACCCCGTCCAGTTCGGCACGACGTCGGGTAGCTTGCAGAAGTCCGGGGGTGACATCAAGTGCGTATACACAATTTGCGCCGAGGAGCGCGATTTGAGTAGTTATTTCACCGGTGCCGCAACCAAAATCAAGAACGTCCTTGCCTCTTAGATCGATGTTCTTGTAAATCCATTCTTTCTGGTAAAGGCGCCAGTCGCGGTTCTGCTGATAGCGCTGCCTGATCTTCTCTGGAGTGCGGATTACCTCGGTCTCTAACTGGACTCTGGTTGCTTCGAGCTTCATACTTGCCATTCCGTCACACCTTCCAAGGCATGAGTCAGCATGCGCCAATCCCGCTGCAGCGGAGGTGCCCGCCACAGCTCACGGTTCGGAAATCTCGGAGATTGTCTCTCAGCCACCCCGAATCCAGAGCAGATTCGTCGCTTTCCGATTCCGAACGACTAGGCCAAGGGAGTATAAGCCGGGGCTGAAGGTTGATCAAGCAACCTCTTACCCACTTTATCGCTTTTCTCCGGTTCCAGTTCTTCCCAGGTTTTTGCAGCGGGACCTATTTCCTGGTTGAGCGCAATTTCGTGCCGGCGGATGGACTGCGAGGGCAGGGCGCTGGGTGAATTATGGGACTATAGCGATGAGATATCAAAAAGTCTGAGTGAGGTGAGGACAGCCGCTGGCTGTCCTCGACACCAAATACAGGAGGCTCACCCGATGTGCGGTTTACAGTGCCCCGGCGATTGCCTGGTTGATGGCGTCAACGTTCGCGCCTACGTCGGCGCCGTCCGAGCCGGCATTTTTGTAGGGACTGCTGGGCAGCAGGCGATAGTCGCCGCCATTCCCGTTGTTGTAGCTGGTAAACTGCACCGCGCCCGGATTCGGCGGGAAGTAGTTGCCTGATGGCCATGCCCCGCTCGCCCCGATCAGAGCATTGGCGGTAATTTGTGGCGCCACCAGACAACGTTGCAAACGCATCAGAGTCGAGTCGCCCGAAAAGGCACACGATCCGCCATTGCCGGTCGCGGTGATCACGGTTCCTGGCAACGAGGAGACGATACTGTTGGTCACCTTCACGTCCTGAATCGGAGCGGTTGACATGTCTCCCAGCACCATGAATGTTTTCGGAGCAGCCATCAAGACAGTCACGTGATTGATAGCAACCCCCTGAATGGTGGCGCATGTGGTGCATTGCGCGATCTGGAAAGGCTTGCCGGTATTGATGCTGACCTGGCCCAACCCATAAAAGGGGTTGAGATCGTCAAACAAATCGTCATGGACGCTAAAGTGCCCGGCAAACTTAGGATTGACGCTGCAACTCAGGCAAACGATGGCCTCAGTGATTGCACTGGCCGCATGCGCAATGCGGTTATATCTCACCGTGATGTCGGCCACGGTAGTGTTCGGGTTGTTGGATCCGGTCTGGTTCAGCGCCTGAAACAGTATGGCAATTCCGGGCTGCGAGAATCCCGCCCAGGTGTCCTCGAGCACGTTGCCTTCGATCAGCACGCGCTGCGCATTCTTCAGCTCGAATAAATTTTTCACTACGAACGGGCAGCGGCCGGGCTCATTGTAGTTCGCGCACTTGCTTGGATCCGGATTAGCCACGCCCAGAAAACCGGGCTGGCCCGGCATCCAGATGAAGGGCTTGAACATGTGGTTGTGAACGACAGTTATGTCAGTGGGGACGGTGGTGCCACCGGCGCCGCCAAAAAGAATATTTTCCGAAGATGCTTCAAGGAAGTTGTTCTCGATCTTGAAAGTACCCTGCGGCTGGGTTCCGGTGCCGCCGGCAATGGCTTGCGCATCAGAGCACGCTCCGATGATGGCGGCGCAGTGAAAGTCATTCAGGTAAGAATCGACTACCGCCGCATACACAATGCCGCCCAGGAACACGCCGCGCACGGTTTCGTCGAGCGCGGTCCCGTGAATCCAATCGCGATCGACAATGATGTGATCGGCAGGGGTATCCTGTTTGGCGATCATACCGTAGGCGATTCCGGTTCCGACCGGGCGGGTGATTTCAAGCCCCGGTCCGATGCGGTAGTGATTTGCACCCGCCGCCAGGGTCAGCGGACTGGTGCCTTTCGTAGAGACGATTCGCGCCATTACGCCGCTGTTGGGGCAGGTAAATGCCGGCCGTCCCGGCAATGACATCACGCCTGCATAACAAGGATTGATGCGCGTACCCTCCGGCGGCAAGGATGCGTCCGGCGCGCTGCTTCGAATTACGATCCAGTTATTGTCGTCGCAACTCTTCGCCGGCAACATGAAGCTGCCGGTAAACGTAGCTCCGGCCTGAAGCTCAATCGTGTCTCCGCAGTTCGCGCTGTTGATCGCCGACTGAAAACTCGCCCCCGCCGCCACATTGATCGTATTCCCGGGCGCTGGAGTGTCCGACATTGTGCTTTGCACCGTGGTGCGTGGCAACTCGGCTGGTCCATCAAAGTTAGTAGCGCTTACTGCCGTCGAAGTGAGCGTAAATTGGCGGGCGGAAGTCTGCCCGGAAGCGTCGCGCACTTCGGGGGTGAAGGTGAAGGTTCCAGGCTGGTTGAGAGTGCCGGCAAGAACTCCGGTGCCAGAATCAAGCGTTAAGCCGGAAGGCAACGGCCCTGATGCCACCGACCAACTGTAAGGCTGACTGCCTCCCTGCGCGAGGAAGCTGGCGCTATAGGGAACATTCACCTGCGCGCTCGCCAGGGTCATGGTGGCAATTGTCAGCGGCGCCGCATTCTGGACCCGCTGCACCGAAACATTGGCCGAGCTCCGAACCGCACTGCTGGCAACCGCTATGGCTGTAACCACCGCGGTTCCTGCTTGCGCGGGCGCAGTGAACAATCCGCTGGGGGTAATCGACCCCGTGCTGGCCGACCAGAGAACGGCGGTCTGGGGCGTGTTTTCTACCACCGCAGCAAATTGCACGGTCGCGCCCGGTGCGACCTGGATACTCTGTGGACTCAGTGAAATCGAAATCGGCGACGGGGCGGCGGGCGAAACATCAAACTGCAACAGCTGCCGGCCCAATGCATGCCGCGCATCAATGACCGCGACCGTGAACGCAAATGTTCCGCTCACTGCGGGATCGCCGGAAATTACACCTGTACTTGCATTCAGCGACAATCCTGACGGCAGCGCACCTTGCGCAACCCAAAATCTATAAGGAGCCAGTCCGCCCGACACTTGCAGCGTTGAGGCGTAGGCCTGGCCCTGGATCGCGGGCGAAAAATCGGCGCGAATGATAATTGGGCGAATGATCCGCCAGAGCTGCGACGGCTCATCGAAATTCTCAGTGGCGTAGCGAGCTTGTGCGAAGCAGGAAGTAGACACCAGCAGCAAAGCCACGAATGCCAGGCAGAAGCGAAATCCTCGAGTTGTTGTCCGTGCATCGGCCAAGGTAATGGGGGACATAATTCCCTCGAAAGAAGATGCAAGCCCACAATCGGCTGCTTCTTGCACTCTAGCTTTCTGATCAGGCAGATGACAGATAACGAAGGGACAGCCCAGAAGGGCATCCCCTTTGGACACCCGTGCGGTAACAAGCCATGCTTCTTTCGTTTGCGCTGGAAAATCAGCTCACGCGAAGCCTTGGCCAAGCGCGTACTTCATACCTCTTAAAACCCAGGAGCGGCGGGCGATTTGAGGGAATAGCGTCAGAACAAAATCTTACCGGCAGGATGGAACTGCGGATGGAAGAAAGAAAAAAGTTCATGCCTATTAGGCCAAGAAGTGCAGCAGCACCACGCCCGCGGTTAACGTGGCCAGAGTAACTGGTACTCCGACCCTCAAATAATCTTTGAACGTAATTACAACCTCGGATTGCGCCTTCTCGATCACGATCATATTTGCGATGGATCCGGTCACCGTCAGATTTCCCGCCAGCGTGCTCGCCATGGCAAGCAGCAGCCAAAACTGGGTGGGATTGTGAAATTTCGGAACCAGGTCTTTGAGTAACATCACCGCGGGAACGTTACTGACAACGTTTGAAAACAGCGCCACCACCCCGGTAAAGATCCAGGGATTGTGCAGATTCAGCCGCTCTGCCGTCGCCAGCATGGGTTGGGCAAGGCCGGCCTGCTCCGCCGCCCCGACAATCAGAAATAATCCGATGAAAAATACCAGCAGCGGCCAATCGATCTCTTTATAAATTTCTTCCGAAGGGACCGATCTTCGAATCAGGAGCAGCGCCCCGCCTATCGCTGCCACCAAGGCGGGAGAAAAACCCGCCAGAAATCCCGCCAGCACCATCGCCAGAACAATCAGTGGAAATGCCAGCCGCCGATGATCGGGGCGATCGATTGCGACAGAATTAGCCACCGCGCTCTGGGCCACGCTTTTGCGGTCGGGACACAGCCAGTGCAGCACCATCCAATCTATGAACAGGCCGACGATCGCCACCGGCGCCAGAGCGGAAAGGAAATGACGATAGCTGATCCCGGAAATCGATCCAATCAGAATATTTTGCGGATTGCCGGTAATGGTGGCCACGCTGCCTATGTTGGAGGCGGTCGCCAGCGCCAGCAAATAACGCATGGGATGCTTGGCAAAGCGCCGGCAGATATTCAACAGCAAGGGGGTCATCACCAGACACACCACGTCGTTCACCAGAAATGCCGAGAGAATTCCGCCGGTAAAAATGACCCCTGGCAATAAGTAAGATGGAGAAACAAATTTCGCGACCAGAGCTGCTACCCACTCGAAAAATCCCGCGAGGTGCAGGCTGGAAACGATCAGCATCATGGCCCCGAGCAGAACCACGGTTGAATAATCAATGCTGAGAATGCCTGTGGACGGGCTGATGACGCGAAAACCAAACATCAACGCCGCCCCGATGATTGCCGCCGCAGGCCGATCGATCTTTGTGCCAGGGAATCGCCCGATGGCAAAAACCATATAGCTCGCGATAAATATCGCGTAGGCGATCAGGAGGTGAACTTCCGGATTGACGGCCAAGGCAAAGATCACGCCGCTGACTCCTGCATGACGGCGGGGTCGGTCCGGGTTTCCGGTACAAAGGTTGTAAACATAATGGCTCCCAGCGCGGCTAATCCAGCAAAGGCAACGAAGGTTGTCCGAAATCCAACATGTTCAACCATTGAGCCTGTGATCAGCGGACCGAGCACGCCTCCGATCGCCAGCGCGGTGGCAAAGAGTCCCATCAGGGTGTTGAATCGACCGCGGCCGCGGGTGAGGTCGGCTGACAACACAACCACCGCGACGCCATAAATGCCCGCGCCAATGCCGTCCAGACATTGCAGCCATACTATCGTCCGCGGATTGCTCACCAATGTATAAGAAAGAATCCGGACCGGCAGCACCCAAAAAGCCACGCACATTACCGGCTTGCGTCCCCACGAATCGCATAAACGTCCCGCCAGCAACGCCACCGGAACCATTACAATTTGCGCGGTTAACACGGTTGAGGTGGTAAGGCTATCTGATCCGCCGAGCTTTTTCACGTACAACGCGACGGTGGGCAAAATTGGAGCGTTCGCCAGATGGAAGAGAAAAATTGAAATAACCAGATAGAGAACGGTGCGATCGCGCAGTAACACCGCCCAACTCACAGGCTTCTCTTGATGTTCACTCAAGCCGGCGGCGCGGCGTTCATCGAGATCGCCTTCGCGAATCAGCAGGACTGACGATGCCGCCAGCAGCGAAGAAGCTCCCACCGCATAGAAGATTGATTTCACTCCCAGAGCGGCGACCAATCCCATGGCAACGAGAGCTGCCGCAATATTGCCCGCGTGGTTCCACCCCTGGTTAGTACCCATGGTGCGGTTCAGTTTCTTATATCCGACGAGCGCCAGCGCCAGCGCTCCCAGCAGGGGCACAAAAAAAGTTTGCCACGCCCCGGCCGCCAGTAGCACAGCGTGAATCCAGAAATGCGAACCAGCCATACCAGGGACAAGCGCAAAGCACAGACCGGTTACTATTGCCGCGAGCGAAAAAAGCAACCTGCGCTGCTTGACCCGATCGGTGATAATTCCCGCCGGAGTCTGGAAAATCAACGTGCCCAATCCGGCCACTGCCGTCGCCACTCCGATCTCCTCGTACCGCCAATGCGCCTCTCTCAGGAAAATATTGAGCGCAGGAAGCACCACCCCGACCATCTCGGCCTGAAAGAAATTCGCGGCATTCAGCCCTATCAGACTGCGTTTCGAGATTGGTGTGCGGGCATCGGGTTTAAGCATTGGGCATGCGGCCGCTGCGGAAGTTAGTAGATGCCGGTTGCAGATGTCGGGGCTGCAGGAGGTGCGCTTTTCACCGGCCGGAGTTTATAAAATCACTCGCTCGTCGCCGATTCGCTTGGTGACGCGTTCGCGATCCAAATATTCGAGCAGGGGGATCGCATATTTGCGGCTGACTCCAGTCAGCTCTTTGAACTTTCCTACGTCGATTTTCGGCGACCTGGCTTTGTGCGCAACCACACTCCTGCGCAATTCGCTCAATGCCGCGTGATGAAACACCAGGTCGTCGGAGACTTTAATCAATATCTTGTCTCTCAGAAGCAGAGTCACCAGCTTCTGGGCTGGGACTTTGTCGATTTTGAGGCTGGCCAGCACCTCTTTAAGCGACGGCACTTTCAATCCTGCTGACGCGAAAGCCTGCTCGATAATTTTCCTCGATTCAGCCTCTTCATCTTTCATCACCACGCCGCGCCCGCGAAGATGAACGATGTCGCCGGCTGCCTCTACTTTGGCTTCTTTAATTAGCTGGGCAGTGGCAGCTGAAAAGACGTCGGATTCCAGGGCGAAGCGGTCCCGCAAGGCCTGCTGGTTTATTCCTGGCGCCAGTGGATTTTGTTTTTGAAATGCTTCCACCGCAGACAGCAGCGCAGCCTTAAGGCTCGATGCCATGGCCGGATCAAAAATCCGGGCGCCGAAGGCCACGCTTGCGCCGCTCTTCACTGACGAGTCAACTCGCGCGCGTACCACCGGTTGCGACCACCCGGTTTCCGCCACCAACTGCTCGGTCGATATTCCCGCCGCTCGCCGCGCGACTCGCGCCCGCAGAATTTCTTCCTGATTCCCGCCCAGTGTGGCGCGCAGCAACCGCTCACGCCCTTCGCCTTTGAGCTTTGGAATTGGAAACGCGTCCAAGAGCGTGCCTCCGCCGATGGTGATCACCGGCGAGAATTGCCGGATGATAAAACGGTCGCCGGGAACCAGCAGCAACGGCGCGGTCAAACGAAGCTGCGCAAAGGCTCCGGCGCCCGGTTCGAGATACCTGCCCTCGAACAAATTCACAGTGGCGATGGTCTCAGAAGCAAAAGCATGCAGGTGGACGCGCGCACTGGTCTTTAGCCGCTTAGCGGAACTCAGCAGCGAGAGTTTTACATCCATTCGCGAGACAGATTGAAGCATGCCCGGCGAAGCCAGCACCATGCCGCGTTCGAGTTCGTGTTTATCGACCCCCGCCACATTGAGGGCGGTGCGTTCTCCAGCGATCGCTTTTTCGCTCGACTCTCCGTGGATCTGCACACCTCGCACCCGCACCTTTTTGCCGGCAGGAAAAAGTTGCAGTTCATCTTCCCTGCGAATGGTCCCCGCGAGCAGCGTGCCCGTGACCACCGTGCCGAACCCTTTCATCGTGAAAACGCGATCGACCGGCAGCCGCACGATTGCGCTGGCATCGCGCCCCGGCAATTCACCAGCGACTCGGAGCAGTTGGTGCCTGAGTTCGTCCAGCCCGGTGGATTTCAGAGCGCTGACCGGCACGATCGGGGCGTCCTCCAAGAAAGAACCGCGCAGAAAGTCTTCAACTTCGAGGCGCAAAACTTCCAGAGTTTCCGCATCCACGGCATCGGATTTAGTGAGTACGGTTATGCCATGCCGGACTCCGAGCAGTCGGCAGATATCGAAATGCTCGCGGGTCTGCGGCTTGATGCCTTCATCCGCAGCGATCACCAGCAGCACAAGATCGATCCCGCCCACTCCGGCCAGCATGTTGCGCACGAAGCGCTCGTGCCCGGGCACATCGACAAAGCCGAGCCGCAACAGTTCACCGCCGGGGCCGGCAGATCCAGGTGGAGGCGAAGCCGAGGTCGATGGTGATGCCGCGACGCTTCTCTTCCTCCAGGCGGTCGGCATCAATTCCGGTCAAGCGCCTTGACCAGCGCGGTTTTTCCGTGATCGATGTGACCGGCGGTGCCGACGATGATGGATTTCATCGGCTTCAGTATATTAGCCAGTAGCAGTGGGGACGCCACTCTGGCGCTCCATACAAAGTTTGTCCGCGGCCACTCGCTTTCTCCTGAACTCTGCGATCTCTGCTTAGCTTGATCCGCGAAATGCGACAATAGAACTTCCCCTCATGACCACCTGCCACCCTAGCCATTTCTCCGGAAGTCCTCCGGGAGCACGGGCTCACTGCTCGACGAATACGAAAAAATCAAAGCGCTGCTGGGCGGACGCGAGCCCACCCTCACCGAACTCGGCATCTTCAGCGTGATGTGGAGCGAGCACTGCTCCTACAAATCTTCGCGCGTGCATTTGAAGCGGCTGCCCACGCGCAGCAAGCTGGTGCTGCAGGGCCCGGGCGAGAATGCCGGCATCATCGATATCGGCGATGGCTGGGCCTGCGCCTTCAAGATCGAGTCGCACAATCATCCTTCGTTTATCGAGCCGTTTCAGGGCGCCACCACCGGCGTCGGCGGAATTCTGCGCGACATCTTTACCATGGGCGCGCGGCCGGTCGCGGTGATGGATTCGCTGCGTTTCGGGCCGATCACGGACCATGTCGGTCGGACGCCTGGCCGACAGCGCGGACGAGAGTGCCCGCACCACACAAGCCGAGATTCACAAGAACCATTCCGATCCTGGAAGGCGTGGTCAGCGGCGTCGCCTCCTACGGGAACTGCTTTGGCGTGCCGAATCTTGGCGGCGAAACCAAGTTCGAGCCCTGCTACTCGGGCAATCCGCTGGTCAATGCTTTCGCGCTCGGGCTTGGTCCGGCGCGACGAGATTTTTTACGCGCAAAGCCGCGGGCGAAGGCAATCCGGTGATTTATGTCGGCTCGAAGACCGGGCGCGACGGCATCCACGGCGCGACCATGGCCAGCGAAGAATTCAGCGAAGGCTCCGAAGCGAAGCGGCCCAATGTGCAGGTCGGCGATCCGTTCCTGGAGAAGCTGCTGCTGGAAGCTTGCCTTGAAGCCATGCAGACCGGCGCCATCGTCGGCATTCAGGATATGGGCGCGGCCGGACTGACCTGCTCGACCTGCGAGATGGGCGGGCGCGGCGACGTTGGACTTGAGATCGAACTGGACCGCGTGCCGCAGCGCGAAACCGGCATGACCGCCTACGAAATCATGCTGAGCGAGTCGCAGGAGCGCATGCTGCTGGTCGCGCAAAAGGGCCGCGAGCAGGAAGTTTTCCGAGTCTTCGAGAAGTGGGGACTGGATGCGGTCGAAATCGGCCGCGTGATCCGCCGAGAACACGCATGCGCGTGCTGCAGCACGGCAAAGTGGTCGCCGAGATTCCCAATCCGGCGCTCACCGACGATGCTCCGGTGTACAACCGCCCGCTGGAGCGCTGGGAGCCGCCGGTTCCGCGCGAAATGCCGGAGCACATTCAGCTCGGCGAGCAGTCGGCGATCTCACCGCCGATCTTGAAGCAGCCTGCTTGCCAGCCCGAACATCTGCGGCAAGCGCTGGGTGTGGCAGCAGTACGACTCCATGGTGCAGACCAACACGGTCGAAGGCCCGGGCGCGGGCGATGCGGGCGTGATTCGCATCAAGGGCTCGCAACGCGGCTCTGGCCATGGCGCTCGACGGCAATGGCCGCTGGTGCTATCTCGATCCGCAAGCTGGGCGCGATGCATGCGGTCGCGGAAGCCGCGCGCAATGTGGCCTGCTCCGGCGCGACGCCGGTCGGCGCGACCAACTGCCTGAACTTCGGCAATCCCGAGAAGCCGCACATCATGTGGCAGTTTTCGCAGACGATCGATGGCATCACCAAAGCCTGCGAGGAACTGGAAATTCCCATCACCGGCGGCAATGTCAGCTTCTACAACGAGACTCTGGGCGAAGGCATTTATCCGACGCCGGTGCTGGGAGTGGTCGGCATTCTCGAAGACGTGTCACAAAGCCGCGTTCCCGCATTTCGCGACGCCGGGCCGCGCGATCGTGCTGCTGCAGCGCGGCGAGCCGGGCGATGCTGACCGACGCGGAGATCGAGTTCGGCTCTTCCGAGTACGCGAAAGAAATTCTGGGCGAGCTCTGGGGATTTCCTCCGGCACTCGAACTGGAAAAAGAAGCCGCGCTGCAGAAGGCCATTATCGAGATGATTCAGGCGCGGACTGGTCGATTCCGCGCACGACTGCTCGGATGGCGGCTTGGCGGTCGCTCTGGCCGAATGCTGCATTTGCGAACGGCAGTTGGGCGTCAAGGTCGATCTTGCATCGCCAGCGGGCTTGCCGCCAGAGTTTGTGCTGTTTGGCGAAGATGCCAGCCGGATCGTGATCTCCTGCGACCCCGGCAAGCTGGCGCGAATCAAACAGGTAGCGGAAACACATGGCATCTCTGCCGATGCAATCGGCGAAACGGTTTCCGAGCAGTTGGAAATCAAGTCGATGGCCAGGTCTGTGATCTGCGGCCGGTTTCGGATTTCAGCGAAGCGTTACGAAGGCGCGCTGGAGAGAGCTATTGCGCAGCGATCCGCAGTTGCTGGATAGCGGACGAGTCTACAAGCGGCGATTACTCGAAAGCTGAGGGCTGACGGCTGAATGGCTAACTCCGATAAATTTCACGACGAGTGCGGCGTAGTCGCGATCTACGCCCATCCTGAGGCGGAGAAGCTCGCCTATCTGGGCCTGCATGCGCTGCAGCATCGCGGGCAGGAATCGGCCGGCATCGTCACCTCCGATGGCATGACTCTGCACGTGCACAAGGCCATGGGCCTGGTCGCCGACATCTTTACCGAAGAGGTACTCGCGAAGTTGCGCGGCACGCTGGCCATCGGCCACACGCGCTACTCGACCGCGGGCGATTCCGCGCTGCTGAACGCCCAGCCGATCATGGTGCAATCGAACAAGGGAATGATTGCGCTGGCGCACAACGGCAATCTGGTCAATGCGCCAGAAATTCGCAGCGCGCCTGGAAGCTCAAGGCTCGATCTTCCAGACCAACAGCGATACCGAAGTGATCGTTCACCTGATCGCGCTTCGCAGAGAGCAAACTCTGCCCGAAGCCATGGCCGACGCGTTGCGCCGCGTTGAAGGCGCGTTTTCGCTGGTGATGATCAGCCCGGACCGCATCTTTGCCGCCCGCGATCCGCGCGGCTTCCGGCCGCTGGCCATGGGACGCATTCCGCGCGCATGGCGAACGCAAGCAGGACACCATTGTGTTTGCCTCCGAAACCTGCGCTTTCGATCTGATCGGCGCAACCTACGAGCGCGACGTGAAGCCGGGAGAACTGGTGATCGTCGGGCCGGAAGGCGTCACGCTCGCGCTTCTATGCGCCGGCGCTGCGCGCAGTCGAGCTGCATCTTCGAGCACGTCTATTTTTCGCGTCCCGACAGCCGGGTCTTCGGCCGCCCGGTGCAGGAAAGCCGCGAAGAACTGGGCCGCCAGCTGGCGCGCGAAGCTCCGGTCGAAGCCGATCTCGTTGTTCCGGTGCCGGATTCCGGCGTGACCGCTGCCATGGGCTACGCCGCCGAGAGCGGCATTCCGTTTCGCTTCGGCCTGATCCGCAATCACTATGTCGGGCGCACGTTCATCGAGCCGCAGCCAAACTGTGCGCGACTTCGGCGTGAAGCTGAAGCTGAATCCGGTGCGCAGCCTGCTCGAAGGCAAGCGCGTGGTGCTGATCGACGACTCCATCGTGCGCGGCACCACCAGCAAGAAAATCGTCCGCATGATTCGCAGCGCTGGCGCGAAAGAAGTGCACATGCGCATCTCCTGCCCGCCGACGATTTCGCCCTGCTTCTACGGCGTGGATACGCCTTCGCAAGAAAGAACTCATCGCCGCGAACAAGATCGATCGAAGAAATTCGCGAATATCATCGGCGCGGATTCGCTGGCCTATCTTTCGCTCGAAGGCCTGAAGAAAGCCTGCGGCGACGGCGAGAAGACCACCTACTGCACCGCCTGCTACACCGGCAAATATCCGACGACTTAGTCGATGTAGAAGAAATTCAGCCGGCTGTGGTGGAGAAACCCTGATTTGGTGAGGTTCGGGCGCTTCGCCCGTACGATCACAGGCGCTGCATTCAAAAAGCTTTTAACCGCAGAGCACGCAGAGAAACCCCAGAGTTCGCAGAGAAAACGAGTCTTTTGTCGGATTGAACTTCTCCGCGTTCTCCCGCCTTTCTCCGCGATCTCTGCGGTTAAAAGCTGTTGGTTTTGCCTGCAGTTCAGCGACACGCCAAGCAACTCACAGCTTCTGCGCCGCCGCCACTCTCTCGATCCTTTGCAGGTCTTTGGCGATCTGCACATTCGCCCACTCCGTCAGCAAGTCTTTAACTCGCCCCGCAATCGTCCCGCTAATCTCCATCACCAGCCAGCCGCCCGGCTTCAAGGCGTTACCTGCTTGCGGAATCAAGCGCTCAATTACTTCCAGCCCGGTGGGCCCTGCAAATACCGCATTTCGCGGTTCGAACTTACGGACGTCGAGCTGTACCGTGTCTTCCTCGCACTCGCCAACGTAAGGCGGATTGGAAACCACGAAATCGAAAGATTCTTTTTCGATTCCGCTCAGCAAATCCGCTTGATGAAACCGGACACGCGACTCAAGTTGCAACCGGGCAGCATTTGCTTGCGCAATTTCTAATGCCGAGTGCGAAATGTCAGTCGCGTGGATTTCAGCGCCGGGCAGGTCTTTCGCCAGCGCCAGTGCGATGCAACCCGAGCCGGTGCCGACATCGACCACTTTAACCTTGGCGGGCGAGGGCGCCCGCCCTACATGGGCCAGGACCGCCTCGATTACATGCTCGGTCTCCGGGCGCGGAATCAGGACTGCCGGCGATACTAGAAAATCCATGCCCCAGAATTCCTGATGTCCGGTGATGTACTGCGCCGGAACTCCGCGTGCGCGTTGCGCCAGCGCATCCTCATAGCGCGCCTGCTCTTCGCCGCTTAGCTCATATTCCGGGTGTCCGTACAAAAAGGCCCGGTCTCGGCCCAGTATGAACATGAGCAGCAATTCGGCATTCATGCGGGGAGAGGGCACCTGAGCAGACGTCAGGCGCTGGATCGCGGAGCGAAGTGAGACGCTGAGAAGCACTCAGCTATTTCACCATAAGCGGGTTAAGCGACGGAAAGACGAGGATTTATCGCGGCGGCTGCCCGGGCGCTCCCGGCGGTCCACTCTGGTTTTGTTGCTGCTGTTGTAATTCCCGCAACAATTGCTCGGGGGTTTTCACTGCGGGCGAGTTCTGATCCCCCTGCTCGCCCTGGTCAGCCTGCGGCTCTTCGGGCGGCGGAGACTCCTGTACGCTCGGGTTCTCCGAGTTATCTTCCTGAGGCTGGTTTTCCACATCCGGCACGGCCTGGAGATTTTCATTCTCGGCTTGCGGTTGATTGGCCTGGGGCACCGGCCCCGGTTCAGGACCGTTGGATTTCGCCATCAACACGACCTTCTTCAACGCGCGCGGGTCGGCGGGCGATCCCAACAACACATAATCGTAATGCGATCCATTCAGCAGCTGCGCCATTACGTCTCGCGGTGAGCCCGGGCCAAACTGCCCCACCACGCGGTCTCCGGATCCGGCCGGCATGTCAACGCTGGCCCCGGTCTTTTGCCTGACCGCATTTAACACATCGCTCATGGTGGAATTTCTGGCCACAATGGTTAACTGTCCAGCTTGAAAATTCACCTGCGGCGGCGAAGACGGCCCATGCTCCGGCGTCACCGGCTGTGCGGCTGGAGTTGTGGGGGTAGTGCTGGCGGGTACCGGTTGTGCAGGAGATGGTTTCGCTGCCTGCTTCGCCTTCATTCGGTGCGCGGTCTGGCCCGATGCGGCACCGCAGAGCAGAACAATCCAGAGAAGATGAAGCCTGGCGCGAAACATATGCAAGGCCAATTTTAACACCCGGAAGCGGCGCCCCAACTTACTGTTGAGGGGCGAAGTAACCTTTACGGGCGCGGATCTGTAAGTCCTTCTTAAGAGAGGTTATTTCGATGGAGCGGAAGCGGCCATCGGGGTCGAAATCCGCGGGGTGGTATGAGATCACGTACTGGCTGCGCAACTCATCTTCGATGGCCGAAAATGAGGACTTGATGTCTTTCATCTTAAAAGGAAAGAAGGCGCGGCCTCCGGTAGCATTTGAAATCTGTTCCAAAACCTTGTCGCCGCGAAGAATCAATCCGCTGTCATCGGTCGAGATGGTGTAAATGATGACCTGCGCGCGTTCGGCCATGTAAATAGCCTGGCCCAGGGTGTGTTCGCTCTGATTGTCTTCGCCGTCGCTGATAACGATGATCGCCCGCCGCACCGGACGGTCGGAATCGTCCCGCATCATCTTCTCTTTGCAGGAGGAGTAGATGGCGTCATACAGGGCGGTCCCGCCACCATCTTGCATATGGTCGATTCCGGCAGCCAGAAGGCTTACGTTGTCGGTGTAATCCTGCACGACGCTGTTTTTTGCGCTGAAAGCCATGGCAAAAGCATGGTCATAGTGGGGACGAAGCGTGTGTTGCAGAAATCCGACTGCGGCCTCTTGCTCAAACTGGAAGCGCCCATGGACTGAGCCGCTGGTGTCAATCAGCAGCCCGATCTGCAGCGGCAGGTCGGTCTCTTGCGAGAAGCGGACGATCTGCTGCGGCGGTTTGTGATCATCCAGGATGGTGAAATCGTTTTCATTCAGATCGCGCACGAACTTGCCATGCTTGTTCATGGCAATGAACAGAACGTTCACTTCATTCACGCGCGATTTTAATGGTGACAACAGAATTCGTGTCCGCGGAATCAGCATCAGGAGCAGAAGCGGCGAGGTCGGCACTCGGCTTCATATAGGAATTCTGCCCGTGCAATGGCATCGAAGCCAGGACCAGCACCGCGAGACAAGAAGCCCAATGTATGTACTTCATTCCCAGTCCGCCTAAAAATTGCACGCATAGCCACGGCCAGAGGCTACATCACTCAATTAGATGCAAGTCCCTTGCCGAAGGCGCTTCTGATTTAAATTGACCGTTGGCTTGACTTTAGGCCACAGGTGCGGCATCTCCAAGTTACAAAAGGAGCACTCGAAGGGTCACTGCTATGAAAGATTTGCTCAGGCGCGATCCAGCTCCGGAAGGTAAAATGCTGAATACTTAATCGTCAACCGAGGTCAATCCATGAGAATGATGATCGCATTTATGCTTGCGCTCGCCTTCGTCCCACTCGCCTTTAGTGCGGGAGATGAAAAAGAAGTCGATCGGGTGAAAGATGCCGGCGTGGTGCTGAAAGAAATTCTCAACATTCCTGATGACATTCCGAAGGATTTGCTGGACGACGCCGAGTGCGTGATTGTCCTTCCCTCGGTCAAAAAAGTGGCGATTGGTATCGGCGGCGCCTTCGGACGCGGGGTAATGGTATGCCGCAGCGGTGAGCATTTCACCGGGCCCTGGGGCGCTCCCGCGATGTACGCCCTGGAAGGCGGAAACTTCGGTTTTCAACTGGGCGCCCAAGCTACGGATTTCGTGCTGCTGGTAATGAATCCGCGTGGAGCCGAATCGCTCATGGGCAGCAAGATCAAACTTGGAGCCGACGCTTCGGCTGCCGCCGGCCCTAAAGGCCGCACTGCCGCGGCTGCCACCGACATTGCCATGCGCGCGGAAATTCTCTCCTATTCGCGGTCTCGCGGGCTGTTTGCCGGCATCTCGCTCGAAGGCTCGACTCTGCGCCCTGACAACGGCGCCAACGAAAAACTTTACGGCAGAAAATTGACTGCCAAAGAAATCCTGCGCCAGGGAAAGGTCGCAACTCCGGCTGCAGCTCATACCCTGGATGCTGAGTTACGAAGGGCGTCTCCTAAGAACCGCTCCGACCCAAAGTCTTTACAGTAATCACTAATTACGTGGAGGGCAGCCAGTCTGCGCCGTCCTCCGCCACTCTTCTGGATTAGACCCGCTCCGGGAAACTCGCGAGAATCGTCCCGAAAAGGGCCGCGCGGCACCGTCGTCTCCCCAGCCGCCCCCGGCTGTTTTCCTGTCACATTAAAGCCGCGTAGAATTCACGCGATGTTAAAAGATAGTTCATCAGTTGTTAACTAAGCCAAAGCTAGGATGTAGTACTCACATTCACCGAGGACCTTCGCCAAGGGCTCGGTTCATGGTTTGGCAGTTCTACTTTTACAGGAGAAAAGAAAAATGAAGCGAGTCATGGCTCTGTCGCTTACGCTTCTGCTCTGGGCGCTGGCAGCGCAAGCCCAGCAGAGCACGACAACGACTACTGCTACCAAAACCAGGAGACGGACGACGACCACCCGGACCGATCCCGCCGTCGTCAACCAGCTGAACGAGATGAAACAGGCCATCGACGCTCAGCAGCAACAGATCCGGCAATTAAGCCGACAGGTCCAGAGCCGCGACCAGCAGCTTCAGGAGCTCCAGCAGAAGCTGGATCAAAGCCAAAACGCGGCCTCCCAGGCGGAGTCGAAAGCCGATGCGGCGGCTTCGCAATCGGCGGAGCAACAGCAGACCGTAACTGCTCTGAAGAGCGATGTCACCGACTTGAAGAACAACACCACCAATTCCGCAGTGGCCTTGCAGGAAACTCAAAAGATGATTCACAATGCGGAGAGTCCGATTGCCGTGCACTATAAGGGGATCGATATCACCCCGGTCGGATTTCTGGCGGCAGAATCGGTATGGCGCGCCCACGCCCTGGGCTCTGACATCAACACACCGTTCAACTCCATTCCTATGCCCGGCGCTGAAGCTGACCGGTTGAGCGAGTTCTTCGGTTCCGCACGTCAGTCCCGAATCGGCATGCTGGCCGAAGGCAAGTTGAGTAACGCCACACTTCGCGGGTACGTGGAAGCCGACTTCTTATCAGCTGGTATTACCTCGAACAACAACCAGAGCAACAGCTACACCCTGCGGCAACGGCAGATGTGGGGACAGGCCGCTCTGAGCGACGGATTGAGCTTTACCGGCGGACAAATGTGGAGCTTGGTGACCGAAACCAAGAAGGGCATGGACAACCGCACGGAAGCTTTGCCCATGACCATCGACCCGCAATATAACGTGGGCTTCAGCTGGGCACGCCAGTATGGATTCCGCGTGGTCAAGGATTTTGGCAATCGCTTCTGGCTGGGCGCATCGGTTGAAAACGCGCAAGCCATCTTCTCCGCCAGCGGCCAGTCGCTGAATTTCCTGCTGGGCGCGGCGGGCACAAGCGGCGGTCTGTATAATCCGTCCGCAACTTACAGCTTTAATCCCTCGCCTGACTTTGTTTTCAAGGCGGCGGCTGAACCGGGCTTTGGGCACTTCGAGGTATTCGGCGTCGTCCGCCGCTTCCGCGATCGTGTTTATCCCGGAGCTGGTGCGGGTTCGGCTGTGGGAGCTTATGACTTTTCAACCACTGCCGGGGGCGTCGGCGCCAACGCCCGCGTTTCCCTCGCTCACAAACATATTGATGTGGGCGGGCACTTCCTGGGCGGAGACGGCATGGGCCGTTATGGCAGTTCCGGGCTTCCAGATGCAACTGTGAATCCGGACGGGACTTTGGCTCTGCTGAAGAGCGCGCAGGGATTGGGCACGCTAGAATTCCATACCGCCAAGCTGGACGTTTATTTCGACGCAGGTGGCGAGTTCGTTGGCCGTCACTATGAGTTCAATGGCGCCGGCAAGACCGTCGGCTACGGATCTCCGACGGCCAACAACCTTGGTTGCTATACCGAAGGCGCTCCCTCGCAGACCAGTCCGAGCAGCGGTTTGGTGCCGGTCACATCCAGTGGATTTCTGCCCACCAACCCGTCAAACTGCACCGCCAACACCCGCAGCGTACTTGAAGGCACGGCCGGCTTCTGGTATCGCTTCTACAAGGGGCCAAAAGGAACGATTCAGGTGGGACCGCAGTACTCCTACTTCCTCCGCAATTCATGGGAGGCATGCGGTAGCTCCGCGCTTCTCGGCCCCTGCGTCGCGTCCCATTTCACGGAACCACACGGCAACGAAAACATCTTCGAGACCTCGTTCCGTTATTACCTGCCGTAATTTGGTATCAGTCAGGAAAGCAAATGGCTTCGGCGCTCGCGCCGGAGCCATTTTTATCTCCGCAGAGGATCTCGATACATGCTCACGAACCCCGCATCCACGATCGTGAAGCGCTGCTCATCGACTGGCTGATTACCTTGGTCCGGGACACCTATGTAACGGCTCCATCAATTGTTGGTTAATTTGTAGCTGCCCTCGAACCATCTTTTACACTCCCATCCGATTGAATTAACTCGATTGTGTTCTTCACTTAGAGGCAAATACTTTTCCAACGCTTTTGTGCATGTACCTTTGTGACCTGATTTACACATCCAGCTAAGGTATTCGTTCGATTGTTGGCCTCCGGGAGACTTTGTAGCTTTGCCCCAGGCCCTTCTAAATCTTGAGAAGTTCTCTCCCGGTTAGGAACACGCAAGTGAATTGTTCGCGATCAAGAACTGAATTTAGGAGGTTCAATGAAGTTTGCAGCGTTGGGATTGGTATTGTTGAGTTCAGTAACCTGGGCGCAGGTTCCGCAATCGAAGCATATTTGGCTTCTTACTGAAGAGAACCATAGCTACGAGTCGACCATTGGCAATTCCAGCATGCCATATTTCAACTCGCTGGCATCGAAGTACGGCTTGGCGACTCAATATTACTCAGAGCAGCACAATTCGATATCCGCGTTGATGTGGCTGCTCGCCGGGCAACCGCTCACCAGTAATAACTCGAACACCACCTGCTTCGGGGTGAATAACCTGGTGCGGCAACTGATTGCACAGGGTTATAAGTGGCGCTCTTACCAGGAAGACCTGCCTTACGCCGGATTCGCCGGAATCAGTAATTTGAATTATGTTCGCCGCCACAATCCCATCATCGACTTTACTGACAGTTGCACCGCCAGCCAGAAGATCAATTCGGTTCCTTACAATCAATTGGCAAATGACATAGCAAACCACGATACGCCTAACTTTGCCTACATCACTCCCGATCTTGCCGACGATGCCCATAATGGATCGCTTGCAGCCGCGGACTCCTGGATGTCGAAACACGTTCCCGCTATTCTGAGCCTGCCTGAATTTCAGCCTGGCGGCGACGGCATTCTTTTCATCGTCTGGGATGAGGCCGACTTATCGAGCGATGGTTACACGCAGGATAATCGCTGCAGCTCCACCATTAACAGCGGCTGCGGCGGACGGCTGGCGACCCTGGTTATCGGCCCGCAGGTGAAGCCGGCTTATAAATCCACGGTGCGATACGATCACGCCAATCTCCTTAGTACGGTCTGCGCCTCGATGGGACTTGCTTCTTGCCCTGCAGCGGGTGCGGTCGAACTTCCAATGGCTGACTTCTTCAACACGGTGAACATTGCTACGCCATTTCCCAATGCCGTCGTAGCTTCGCCGGTACCTATCCAGGCGGCTACAAATAACCGTTCGCCCGTGACCGCGGTGCAGATCTATGTAGACAACGCTCTGCAGTACCAGGTGCGCGGCAACGCGGTGAATACTTCGCTCCCTATGACTTCAGGCCAGCATTTTGTCGTGGTTCAGTCGTGGGATGCAGCGGGTGGAATTCACAAGCGCGGCATTTATGTAAATGTGCAGGCCCAGGCTGTAGTGGTCACCAATCCTGCCCCGAAAGCTGTGGTGGGATCGCAGGTTGAGGTGGGCGCAATTGGGCGCGGGCAAAATAAAGTCAGCAAGATGCAACTTTATGTCGACGGCGACTCGCAGTTCCAGAGCAGTGGCAATATCCTGAATACTTCGATTTCCCTCTCCGCCGGCAGCCACACGCTGGCAGTAGAGTCGGCGGATGATGCGGGAAACCTTGCCACCAGTAAATTTTCCGTGGTGTCAGCTTCGCCTTCGGTCAAAGTAATCTCACCCGTTCCCGCAGCTAACATCTTCTCGCCAATTTTCGTCTCCGCCTCTTCGGTAGATCCCATTCCGGTTAAGACAGTGCAGATTTACATCGATCACAAGCTGGTCTACCAGGTCAGCGGGACTGGAGTTCAGGCTACTCTCCCGATATCCGCCGGCAACCATCTGGTAGTTGTTCAGGCATGGAACGCTTCGGGAGCGACTTACAAGCAAGCCGTGAACCTTAAGGTAAGCGCAGTCCCCATAACCATATCTTCACCCAAACCCAATGCCACGGTGGGTTCGAAGGTCACCATCTCAGCCGCTGCTCCCGGCAGCAGCACGGTGAAGACGATGCAGATTTACATCGACGACAAGATGGTTTACTCGGTCGCCGGTAAGACTATCAGCCACTCGTTCTCCTTATCGTCCGGCCAACACAAAATCGTTGTTAAGGGTTGGGATGTTTACGGAGTAGGTTGGTACTCGACCGAATACGTTACCGCGCAGTGACGATGCGAGGCAGAAAACCATTCCATACTTGGATGGAATGATTTCTGCCTCGTAGTTTTTTTGGTTGCACGTGTGCTCCAAAGCTATGTGCGCGAGCGGCTCTCCACCCCAAGCAGAACCGCCAGCGCAAGCAGCGTCGCACCCTCAATCAGCACAGCATAAGAGCACAACCGTTTCGCCCGATCACGCGCCGATCCAAAACCTTGTGTCGCGACCATTTTGCGCACGGAGGGATTCTATAACGTGGAAGAGCGGCCATTTATGGCCGCGTTGCCGATCGTAACGGATTGACCGCCCTTTAGGGCCTGAGGGCGCCGCGGCTGAAGCCCAAAATTGTTGACGCGGTACGCGGCTCTGAAGAGCCGCTCTTCCACGATTTTTAAAAATTCCACAATGCTTGACCCGAATCGACGTATGGATGTCACAGACACAACATCTCCGGGCGCATAGATTGCTCAAGATGAACTTCGCCCGAAGCTTCTTCGTCACAACCGTAACCTGGCAGCGTTCGCAGTTGTTCCGCAATCAACATACGGCAGAGTTGATGATGGATGTGCTTAAACACTATCGTGAACACGAAAAATATGAGCTGCATGAATTCGTAATCATTCCCGACCATTTGCATCTCTTGATCACGCCCGCCGCCGGCCTTTCGCTGGAACGTGCGATCCAATTAATCAAAGGCGGATTTTCCTACCGTCTCGGAAAAGCGAAACCAGGACTGGTGTGGCAAGAGAGCTTCACGAATCATCGCATTCGTGACGATCACGACTATGCCCGTCACGCGGAATACATTCGCTTGAATCCGGTTCGTGCGCGGCTAGTGAAAAAGCCAGAGTCCTATCCGTACTCGTCAGCCTTCGCTGGAAAAGCGGCATTCGACGCGGCAGGCTGAAGAGTGAAGGTCCGACGCCTGGAACTGACGTGGAAGAGCGGCCATTCATGAATGAGTGTGACGTCCTTTAGTGCTGCAGTTCACAGGGGCTAAAGCCCAAAATCGTTTACGCGGTACGCGGCTCTAAAGAGCCGCTCTTCCACTGCGATTACCTGGTTCCGAGCTGCTCATTATTTTCGTCCGCGCGGCCGCGAACAGCCGTTAATCTTTCACTCGCCGCTGCCTGAAGAGCCGTGGAAGAGCGGCCATTTATGGCCGCGTAAGGTGTGTCGATTTGAAATGCGAGCTTTAGCTCGCCACAGGCAAAGGGCCGATGTTCTGAGGACGCGGTACGCGGCTCTAAAGCTTTCCCTGAGCGTACATGGCCCGTCTCCGTGTCGGCTGATGCGCCCTTTTTAGGGCCTGCAGTCCACAGGGACTAAAGCCCAAAATCGTTTACGCGGTACGCGGCTCTAAAGAGCCGCTCTTCCACTGCGATTACCTGGTTCCGAGCTACTCATTATTTTCCATTCGCGCGGCCGCGAACGACCGTTAATCTTTCACTCGCCGCTGCCTGAAGAGCCGTGGAAGAGCGGCCATTTATGGCCGCGTAAGGTGTGTCGATTTGAAATGCGAGCTTTAGCTCGCCACAGGCGGAGTGCCGATGTTCTGAGGACGCGGTACGCGGCTCTAAAGAGCCGCTCTTCCACTGCGATTACCTGGTTCGGAGCTGCTCATTATTTTCATCCGCGCGGGCCGATGTCGAAACGAAATCGGAAGCCAAGCACCACCGGAGCTGCCCCTCTAAATCGCTGCGTGCAATCTTAGCCAGTCTGAAGGCGCTACCGGTAAAAATTCCCCCGTATCCCCGATCATCCAGCCGATCCGATAGCCCATTTCAATAGAAAGGCGCGATGCCTCGCGCGTTCTTGAATTTAGTTTTCTGTGTAACTCTGTGTCCTCTGTGGTGAGGCTTTTAATCCCTTACCCCATCCAAAAATGCCCGCAGTTTGCGCGATCTCGAGG
>CAWISI010000004.1:0-555694 GCA_963838785.1 uncultured Acidobacteriota bacterium | reverse complement strand
TTCTATGTGACCTCGACCGTTGCGTATTGCTCCGCTCGGTGCCTTCCCGTCCCTCGATGTAGGTCTCAAGCGCCCAACTCCAGGATTCGAGTCCGCGCGTCGCCACCTTTCAATTTCGGAGATCGCGTTAGCGTATTGGCCTTGCTCGACGTAGGCGAAAATCACCATGCGGGCGCGAGGAAATTCGGATCCGATTCCTGCACTGCATGAAATTGCTCGATGGCCCGCCCATACTGCCGCGAAAAATAAAGTATTGCGCCCGGGTCCGACGCAATGATCAGTGAGAGTGGATCCAGGCCCAGAGCGATGTCGCTTTCTTTAAGCGCCTCGTCGAAGCGGCCCTGAAAGGCCAGGCATTCCGCGTACCAGTGGTGGGCAGTGGCATAGTTAGGATTCAACTGGATGGCGCGGCGGAACTCTTTTTCCGCAGTCACCCAATCATAGTCATAACTTTCGGCGATCACGGCAAGCGAAGCGTGGGCCTCCGCCTCAGTTTCGTCCAGCGCAAGCGAGCGCACCGCGGCCGCCCGAGCTTTCGGCATATATTGCCCCGCGGAGACAAAACCATAGGTACTCATCAACGCGTAAGCATCGGCTAAGCCTGAATATGCCGGGGCAAAATTGGGGTCCTGATTGATTGCCTTCTGAAAGTATTCAACTCCCTGGCGAAAACCGTCGACGGTTCGTTTGTTCCAAAAATACCGGCCGCGCAGGTACGAGTCATAAGCTTCGTAGGATTGCGTGGAGGATGCCCGGGGCAGGAATTGGCAGGTTTTTTTGTTTCGCTCAGGGTCAGCTCAATCTCGTCCGCAATCTCCTGGGCAATTTCGCCTTGCAGCGCCAGCAGATGGCTAAGGTCGCGATCGTATTGCCTCGACCACAGATGACTCTGGTCTTTGAGCTGCACCAGTTCGCGGTCACCCGCACCTGCTCACCTTCTCGGCGGACACTGCCCTCGAGAACGTATTGCACGCCCAATTCACGGCCGATCTGGTCGAGGGTGGTTGCGCCATCCTTGTAATGCATGATCGAGGTCCGCGCAATCATGCCCAGATGCATGGATCTAGGTTTCCCAGCCGGGTAATCATCTCTTCCGTCAGGCCATCGCTGAAGTACTCCTGGGTCGGATCGCCGGTAAGGTTTTTAAAAGGCAAAACCGCCAGCATAATGCGCTTGGGTGCGCTGTGGGTTCGGCTCTGCCAACTCCATCTGTGGAAATAGTCCCATGATCCCAGGATCAGAAGAACGGTGACGCTGACCGCCGCAAAAATCCAGGCATAGCTTCGCGATTGTCGATTGCCAAGGGCGGGTATTGCCTCTGTCGAATCAGTATCTGGCTCAACTGTCTGAGTAACAATCGGACGACTCGCTTCCTCGGCCGCCCGCTCAATCCTCGGAATTTCTTTGACCGGCGCAGCGAAGCGATAACCTCGGCCCTGAACAGTCAAAATATAGCGTTCACTCGGGCTTTCCTGCAGCGCCTTGCGCAACATGAAAACCGTCTGCGTCAGGTTCGATTCCTCCACGAAACTATCGGACCAGACCGAGCGCATGAGCTCATCTTTCGGTGACCACCTGACCGTCTTTTCCGGCCAGTAGCCAGAGCACGTCGAACGCCTTGGGAGTTAGCGGAATGACCTCCTGCCGGCGCCGCAATATGCGGTTTTGAGGATCGAGGCAGAATTCGCCGAATTCATAGAAGCTGCTGATTACACTCGGCATAAGTACCGCTTGAGAAACTTTGAGAATTTTTGAACCCGGGTTTTAGGACATTCCACCAACATACGAAATAGGGTGCATTCCGCCGGGGAAGCAGTTCTGCAGGTCTGCGATTGTACAACGGAAAGTTTCACGCGAGCCAGAGCTTATTTAGGCGTAAAGCTGCTCTGTGAGCCGGGTAGGGGAGATCGAACATGAGGTTCAGAAGTCTTGGGGTGGGGCTGCTGTTGGGTTTGGTTTCGTCGGCTCTGTGGGCTCAGTTAACTGACCGTACACTCGCTCCCAACCCCGCCGGCGTGGGCATTGCGAAGTCGCTCGAGGATGAAACCGGTCCCGGCCGCGCTGATGTAATGACCTGGAACTCATCTCTTTTCAATATCAACCGCGATCCTTTCCGGGCCGTCCGTCGCGGGCGGCAGCTTTTCCAGCGGAAGTTTACGCGGGCGCAGGGGCAAGGCGGGAACGAAGGCGATGGCGTAGGGGATATCAGCACAGATAACGCCATCGGCGCCGGACTCGCCGACAGCTGTTCGGCATGTCATGGCCGACCGAAGGGTTCGGCCGGTTCGGGAGGGGATAACGCGAGCCGGCCGGACAGTCGCGATGCGCCTCATCTTTTTGGTCTCGGCCTGAAGGAAATGCTGGCCGATGAGATCACGACCGATCTGCGAAGCATTCGGCAGCAGGCAATCATTAACGCCGCCCGCCGCGGACGGCCTTTGACGGTCACCCTCAAGAGCAAGGGAATTCATTTCGGCTCCATCACCGTCAGTCCGGGCGGAGCGATTGATTATTCGCAGGTGGAAGGGGTTGACCCTGACCTGCGAATCAAACCTTTCTTCGCCGAAGGCACCACCATTTCCATGCGCGAATTTATTGTTGGCGCCCTGCACAAGGAAGTGGGAATTGAGGTCAACGATCCCGATCTGGCGAGCGCGCACAGCGGCAACAAAGTGGTCACTCCCTCGGGCATGGTGCTGGATGGAACACAGGACAAGATCGATGCTCCTCCCGCGCCTGACGCTCAAACCGGACAGTACGAAATCGATCCAGCCATCGTCGACTATCTCGAGTTTTATCTTTTGAATTATTTCAAGGCGGGCTTGGGCAAGCAGGACAGCACAACTGCACTGGGCCGTTCCCTGTTCAACCAGATCGGCTGTAATCAGTGCCACGTCGCCGATTTGCAGATCAACCACGACCGGCGCGTCGCCGACCTGGATACTAAATATGATCGGGTGAATGGAATTTTTAACTCGCTGTTTTCGACGGCTACGCCTCTAATCAATTCTCTCGACGACGGCAGCGGATTGCCCACCCTCAAGCAAGCGCAAGGCAATCCTTTCCTGGTGAAAAACATCTTCACGGATTTCAAACGCCACGATTTGGGCCCGAGCTTTTACGAGCGAAACTACGACGGCACCATGCAAACAGTATTTTTGACGCGGCCGCTATGGGGCGTCGGCTCGACGGGGCCCTATGGCCACGACGGCCGCAGCGTTACTCTCGACGACGTAATTCTGCGGCATGGCGGAGAATCGCAAGCTTCACGCAATGCCTACGCCAGACTATCGGGATCGGAGTCGGCCGCGGTACTGAAATTCCTCGACTCCCTCGTCCTCTTTCCGCCGGACGACACCGCCTCGACCCTCGACCCGGGAGTTCGGACTACACCAAACTTTCCCCAGTTCGGACACGGCAGCATAAAACTCACGGTCCTGTTCAACGACCCAACCGATCCGGAGTGAAAAAGCCGGTTTAATCCGCCGCGGAAGCTCAAGCCAGGGATCGGTTTCGATTGGCGATAAATCGCCATTACACTTAAGACTCCCAATTTGGCAGTCAACGAGTGATAACGCCTGATTACAACAGTTGCCTGCGCGGCAGCAGTTTTGGAGTCAGCAAGAGCCCCGAGGCTGATCCGATTTGGAGATTGAATCCTAGACGCTGGCCGACTTCCGATTACCGATTCGTCCTCGATCACTGCATTGGCGATTATGCACTGATTGAAGTGACCGTCGTCGCTCTATCTCAAGGGCAACGAATATATTCCATTCCGCCACGACGCTTGAACTCTGGATGGGCACGCGGATGCATCCTCAACCAATTGCGGTCCGATCTTATGTGCTGGGGAACGGCTCACTGGTGTGAGATTGTACGACAGCCTTTGCCTCCGCCGGTGGGACAACGAGTAGAAGCGCAATTCCAATCATCCCGAAGAGGATCACATCGTTGTAACCGCGTGGAACCTTATGGATCGCGGTTTCCATGGACTGGATCAGCATGGTTGCGGAATGCGCCAGGCCGTGCCACGCCGCGAAGGCAATCACCAACCTGTACTTTGCGGGTTTTAGCGCCGCCAGCAACAGAAACAGGCCAAGAGTCACGAGGAACGTGATGAACATCGGCTCGCACTCGTTGTCCTGCATCTGAACCAACCATTTGCTGTGCCATAGATCGGTGACCAACGGATAAAGCAGGGCAACATAGAAAAGGCCTACCAACGCAACAACCACTTGCCGGACGCGCCTCATGAGAAACCTCCTTAACGGCGAGGAAAAAACGTTTTGTCGCTGACCAGGACTCTCCGGATTCGCTGGCTCCCGACCAAGCCAACAACCGAGAACGTGAATAAGTTATTTGACGCTATGTCGGGCCTACGATCTCATCAGAGTAACCCAGGACGGGAGGCGGTGGCCCACTTCTCCACTACAAAACCTGAGGGTGCCCCATTTCTCGCGCTTTTTGCGAGAAGTGGGCTTTTCAAATCGATCCGGATCATTCACGCCGCGCGGCCCAAGTTCAACGCCTGAATAACTGCTCAAGGGTTGGACGCGCCGGTTCACGAATCAGGAGATCTCTCGCAAAAGACATGTGGCACCCCCCGTGGCCCTTGTGGGGCAATCGCGCGCGTGAGTCGATGAAGGCATTTAACAGCAGGTTCCTCCACTTCGCAGACCACCGCTTTTTGCGGTGGTCTGCTGCGGTCGGAATGACAGAGTTGAGGAGATAGGAACAGGGGTCGTTCAAACGAGAACGCTGGCCTGGTTGGATCAGATCGAGGGGTTGAAGATGATCCTGGGCGCGTTTGTGATGACGCATACGCTGCGTAAGGTCCCTCTCTCATCCGCCTTCGGCGAATGAGTTCGGGATGACACCCAAACACAAGAACGCCGGGCTGTTGGAGCGTTTGGGGGCGGGGCTGAATATGATCCTGGTTGCGTTTGTGACGATGCACGCGCCGCGTAAGGTCCTCTCTCTCATCCGCCTTCGGCGAATGAGTTCGGGATGACACTAAAAGGACGAAATTGTTTGGGTCCGCAGCGCTAGGGACCGTTTCGTGTTGGGGCCTCGCCCTTGCGAAGAATGCAAGGATGGGGCACCCACCTTTTGTTAGTCGCGGCGAAAGAGTGGCCAACTCGCCGGCGGGTGGCCCACTTGTCTACTACAAACCTGAGGGCGCCAGTGCCCCACTTCTGCGCGGTTTTGGGAGGAGTGGGGAGAGAAAACGATATTTTCTGATTCCCGGCGGGGCAGGAATCACGGCTGCAGATTTCGTGCCTCTTCTAAGCGACTTTACAACCCCTGTTGCAGTGGCTTGGGACACAGGGGCAGCATATAAGGTTTATCAATGTCCCAAATAAATGAACTGAAGCGTGAAATTCAAGAGGCCAAGAAGTTGCGTTTGTCTTGGCGCACGAAGCTATTAATCTTTGTTGTTGGTGCGCCCACTACTTTTCTGTTCGCCCTGTATGGGCGGTTAGAAATGGTGTGGCCCTTGGCGATTACTATTGGCATGATTGCCATAGTGATCCGTTTCAAATGGAAACTGCGGAGGCAAACGTGGTTCTGGGTCACTATGGCAGTGATCGCAGTTCCTCATGTTTTGTGGGTTTTGTTTGTCCCTTGGACCACGAAGTGGATTCCCGTATTCGTGTATGTTGGCATCGCCACAGTAGATTTTGCTCTGATCCTCTGGATTCTTCTTGTTGTCGAGAAGTTCATGGGAGGCCCGAAGGCTGCTGAGAAGTGAGTGCCCGCGACAGAACTTGGGCGGGTGGCTGTGATCTTTCAACACGTTGTTCCCGAGAAGTGAATAGTCCATTCGAGCAACACCGGAGAAGGCGGGTGGCCCACTTGTCTACTACAAACCTGAGGGCGCCAGTGCCCCACTCTGCGCAGTTTTGGGAGGAGTGGGAGAGAAAACGATATTTTCTGATTCCCGGCGGGGCGTGAATCGCATTTCCCACTTCTCGCAACACCGGCGAGAAGTGGGGCACCCGCAAGTGAACCGAAGCAAGCATTAACAACAGGTTCCTCCACTTCGCAGACCACCGCTTTTGCGGTGGTCTGCTGCGGTCGGAATGACAGAGTTGAGGAGATGGGAACAGTCGTCCAAACGAGAACGCCGACCTGGTTGGATCAGATCGAGGGGTTGAAGATGATCCTGGTTGCGTTTGTGATGACGCATATGCTGCGTAAGGTCCCTCTCTCATCCGCCTTCGGCGAATGAGTTCGGGATGACACCCAAACACAAGAACGCCGGGCTGTTGGAGCGTTTGGAGCGGGGCTGAATATGATCCTGGGCGCGTTTGTGATGATGCACGCGCCGCGTAAGGTCCCTCTCTCATCCGCCTTCGGCGAATGAGTTCGGGATGACACTAAAGGGACGAAATTGTTTGGGTTCGCAGCGCTAGGGACCGTTTCGTGTTGGGGCCTCGCCCTTGCGAAGAATGCAAGGATGGGGCACCCACCTTTTGTTAGTCGCGGCGAAAGAGTGGCCAACTCGCCGGCATTTGGCTATGGGAAGCGCAGGACTTTCACCTCCACTGAACCGCTGCTGCTTGCACCTGCGGAGTCGGTTGCAGTTACGGTTATGGTGTAAGTTCGCTCTTGCGAGCGCGGCGTATTTTCGGCCTCGAGCCAGATGTGGTGCGGGTCAATCACTTTGAAGTCGCGATTGAGGTCTTTGTCTTTCTGATTGGCCGAGACTGCGGCCGACAGCGCGAGCTTCGGATTAGGATCGCACGTCGCGCTTGTTCGGTAGCTGACGAACTCCGGTACGAACTCACCTGCCGGAGGCCACAGCAACGGGAAATCGACTCGCAGGCCGGAGATCACCGGCGCGGGATCTGAAGAAGTGATCGTCACCGACGCGCTGTTCTGCGGGGTTGGATTCGGATTCGCCGTAGTCGAAGTTACGGTTGCCGTATTCGTGATCGCGGTTCCGTTGGCGGTTGCACAAGGAATATTTACAACCAGCGTGAACTGCGCGGCCGAGCCGTTGGTTAATGCGGGCGCGGTGCAACTTATCTGCCCGGTTCCTCCCACCGCGGGAGTCGTGCACGTCCATCCTGAAGCAGGCGTGAAGGACTGGAAGGTGGTATTGGCCGGCAATGTATCGCTGAACGTCAATCCGGCCGCGTCGAGCGGGCCGTTATTAGTTGCCGTGATCACGTAAGTCGCCGAACTTCCATTCAGCACTGTGCCTGAGTTAGCGGCAATCGTTGTAACTATGTTTGCCCCGGGCAGAGCCAGCGGATTGACCAGGCCGGTGTATGCATACTTGTGCTGCAGGTAGACATTGAAAGGCAGTGGAGCGTCTGCCGCGGTTATCCCCGAGCAGCCTGCCACATTCGCGCTGGGATTGAGCCAACTGTCGTCATCGCCGAGTCCCCAGATGGTGACACTGTCAATCTCATTCTTCAGGTTCCTGAATATCTGGAAGTAATCGCGATAACGATAGCCCTGATTGATCAGGTCGGCCGTGTCTCCTGCCAGCAGATCGTCATTATCGAAGTAGAAGGTCTGCGAACAATTGCCGTAGCGGTAGAGGCTGATGTCGAACTCGGTTATCTGGTTGACAATCGGAACTCCGGCGGTCGAAGTAAGGCTGGCGAAAAGATTCAGCGTACTGATCACGCTCTGCTTCGACGATGCCGAGCCTTGGTCATCAATGGGAAAGTTGATCGTATTGTGGAATTGATTGCCTACACAATCAATGGGCACACCCCGGGCGATCGCTCCCTTTACCCAGCTGTAGATGAATTGTTGCTTGGCTGAAATGGTGGTGTTGAAGTCGTTGTAGCACAGCTCGACCTGTTTGCGGCTGAGGCCGAGATTATCCAGCGCCTGGCGGGCATAAATGAAGGCGTCGTCCATATACTCGGGAGGCGCAGGAGGGGCGCTCGGATCGACCGTGATCTGGTACCACTTACTGCGGCGGAAGCCGTCCGGTTGGGTCTCATCGATGGCCTCATTCACCACGTCCCAGACGTAAATGTTTCCCTGATAGTGGTTGATCAGCGCATTGATGTGATTTTGCAAACGCGACAACAGCAGTTGCTTGTTGGCCTGGCTGAATGGTTCGGTGGACATATCAACACCGCCCGCATCCTCGAAGACCCAGTTAGGCACCTGCTGATACCAGACAAAGTTATGACCGCGCATTTTCATGCCATGGGATTGGGCGAAGGCAAGAATGTTGTCGCCCGGACCGAAGTTAAAGTTACCTTCGGTGGGCTCGGTGGTGTCCCATTTAAGGTCGTTACCCGGAGTAACGCTGTTGTAGTGAAGCGCGGCCAACTGTCCGTGCGCGCCCGAAAGATCGGACTGCAATGCGGCGAAGCCGACCGGGAAATCTCCCGCGTAGGCCTGATCGATTGGAGGAATGTTTTCGATGACCGGTGGCGGCATATATTGCACCATCACGTCATCGATGTAGAACGAAGCGGTCGGATTTTCGTTCGACTGAATGTAAATCATCAGGTCGGTGTAAGCGCCCGAGAAGGTGTAAGGCTTTGACTTAATGCGCACCCACGCCGAGTCAGTTACTTCGACTGGTGAGTTTGCAACTCCCGGGAAAGTAAGGTTGCCGGAGGCATCGGTTAATTGCAGACTCAGGTTCAACGATGTCGGCGGCTGGCCGGGAGCCATTTTGACCCAGGCTTCGACCCAGTACTGCTGGCCATTGCACATCTTTCCGGTGATATCGAGCGCCGGACCCTGGTAAGTAGCCGTACGCCCCGTGGTAAGCAAGCTATGAGTTCCAGTGTGCGCGTCGGCGGTTGTGTTTGCGACCGCTCCCAATCCGAAACGCGGAGCCCATCCGTCGGTGTTGCCATCCTCAAAAGTGCTGTCGAAACCGGAATTGTCCGGCGGCACGGTGCAGCCGCCATTCGTAGCCGTAACGCTGAAAGTATCCACGTAATACTCGGCATTGGCGTTCGAATCGTCCTCAACATAGAGGAAGAGATCTGACACTCCAGTAGTTGCGGAGGCAAACGTGCCTGACATGGTGACCCACCCGGTGTTCGTGGCGGTAGCCGTCGCAACCGTATTGAAGGTCTGCGAGCCGTTGATGGTGCTCATCATAGTCATGTGCACGGTGTCGGAACCCGGCGTGCTGTCCGAGAGGCGCACGGCAATTTTGAACGTGTACGGCTGCCCCAGGGTGAGAGCCTGAGTGAGGTCGATGCCCGGCCCCTGATAGGTCTGCGTGCGGTTTGAGACCAGCAGGCTATTGCTTCCCGTGTTTGCCTCAAGGTTGCTGGTGGCAACCGAAGCGCCTGCAAAGCCCGTCCAGCCATCGGTTCCATCTTCGAAATCCGATGTCACCACTTGGGCGACTGCGGGTAGGCATGCCAGCAGCACAAGTAACAGGACCGGCATGCGGCGAGTAAACCGCTTTGTATTGAGGTGACAATAGCTGGAAAGCCTGCGGGACAAAACGGGTCGGTCAAAGCACTGCATTGTGTACTCCTGGAAGGAACAGGGTTGCATTATTGTTCCAAGCAGAAGCCAAATTCAAGCTTTTTTTTGAAAATCGGACAAGTTGCCCAATGTTTTTACAAGACAATGGGTGGTCTGAATCCGGCGACTGTCGCCTGTTTTGGAAGGTGGTGAAGTTTTCAGAGGTTCGCCGAGGGCGTTGGGCGCGTAGCTGGAGCATTCGATGCTTAGAGAATAGGTCCAATCTCTCGTTCTCGTCGTCGGAGGGAGAATCGTTCGACATAAGATTGTCTACAAGCTTTAAAGCTCCCGAGATGATCAGAAAGTCCGCGACTCCGATCGGCATCAGTTCTGACGGTGCGATAAGAAGCCGCAAGCTTTAACAGCAGGTTCCTCCACTTCGCAGACCACCGCTTTGCGGTGGTCTGCTGCGGTCGGAATGACAGGGTTGGGGAGATGCGGAACGTCTGCGTGACGTCAAACGGTTGCGGCGTGAGATGTTTTTAGTTTCAGCACCTTTCTCTCCTACTCGGTGTCACCCGGCCCTCCACTGCAAAACTTCGCAGCGGGAGCGGCAGAAATCCCCAGCCTTTGAAAACCGCAAAGGCTGGGGCAGCCTCAGTTTTGACGGTGCATAAAGTGACAGCCGGGGCAGCCCGCAAGCTTTAACAGCAGGTTCCTCCACTTCGCAGACCACCGCTTTGCGGTGGTCTGCTGCGGTCGGAATGACAGAGTTGGGGAGATGCGGGAGGGGGCGCGTAAATTGTTTGGTCCGCGCGACTTATGTTCGATCCGCATAGGAGTGCCCTACTCTGCGATCTCCGCGCCGTTCTCTGCGGTCTCTGCGGTAAAAGCCTTTCCTCTTCCTGCTAAAGTCAAAAGCTTTTAACCACAGAGAACGCAGAGGATTCGCAGAGCTCGCTGAGAACCCAACAACTCAACTCTTCTCTTGGCCTGATTGCTGCTGGACCTCTCTGCGATCTCCGCGCCGTTCTCTGCGATCTCTGCGGTTAAGAGCTTTTCCTTCTCCTACTAAAGTCAAAAGCTTTTAACCACAGAGAACGCAGAGGATTCGCAGAGCTCGCTGAGAACCCAACAACTCAACTCTTCTCTTGGCCTGATTGCTGCTGGAACCTCACTCACAGGGTGAAAAGAGTTTTTAAGGGCCGAAATGGGCGTAGAATTGTTCCGTTTTTTGGAATCGTCAAAGGAGATTCCCCACTTATGCCGTCGCTCCCAGATTTCCGTCGTTGCATGCGTTCCGTGGTTTGCGGGCTCGCCAGCCTCCTGTTTCTGCTAACCATTTCGCTTCCACTTTCCGCTCAAAGCGAGCTCTCACGACATAAGCGCCTGCTTGGGTATTATCCGGCGTGGTCGAAGTACAACACCCCGCCTTATACCGCAGATCAGATTCCTTACTCGAAGCTGACGCATATCCTGCACGCCTTCATTCTGCTCAGCGCCAAAACCGACGGTACGCTCGATATTCCGGCCGGCACGATCGAGCCCGCGCTGATCAAAAAGGCGCATGCGGCTGGGGTCAAGGTGCTGATTTCGATTGGCGGCGGCGATGGCATCCAAGGGCCTCGCTTCAACAAAATGGCGAGATCGGAGGCGCATCGCCAGGCTTTCGTCGAGAACGTTCATCACTTCCTAAAGGAGTATGGATATGACGGGGTAGACATCGACTGGGAGGTGCCAAACCCTGGCGACCGCGCGAACTGCAACACGCTTATGCAGGAGCTGCGCAACGAGCTGCCTTCGCCGTGGTTGATCTCGATGGCGGTGACGGCCGACCCGAGAAATTACGGAGAGGGCCTGGATATTCCGGCGCTTGCTCCTTTGCTCGATTTCATGAACGTGATGACCTACGACTTCTACGGAACCTGGTCGGGGGCAACCGGACTGGTCTCACCTTTGTTTCAAGACCCGGATGACCCGCAGCAGGCTGGAAGCGTGAAGACTTCCATGGACCTTTACGAAAAGCAGTATGGAGTTCCGATTTCGAAGCTCAATATCGGCACGCCTTTTTACGGGTACGAATGGGATGGGATTGACATGCTCTGGGGACAGTGTTCGGCGTGTGCGAGCTCGTCGCAGAACTACGCTCCCTACATCAAGCAACGCATCGATCGCGAGGGCTGGAGCTGGCATTTGGATGGAGCGGCAGAGGCCCCTTACTTAGTTAATTTGATGGCCCCGGGATTTATCACTTATGACGGGCCAGCGTCGACTGCACGCAAGGTCCGTTATGTGAAGCAGCGCGGGTTCGGTGGAGTTTTCATGTGGGAGCTCAGCGCTGACTACGACGGCCACTCTCAGGATTTGCTGGATGCCATGTATGAGGAGTGGAGGTCGAGGTAGGGGGTTGCGTAAAAGCAAGAATGCCGGGGGCTTTGCGTTTCGGGACATGATCCTGGTTGCGTCCGTGACGATGCGAACGCTGCGTAAGGTCCCTCTCTCCTTCGCCTTCGGCGTAGGAGTTCGGGATGACACACGAAAAACAAGAACGGCGGGCGGGGGAGCGTCCGGGGGCGGCGCTGGATGTGATCCTGGTTGCGTTGGCGGCGATGCAAACGCAGCGCAAGGTCCCTCTCTCCTTCGCCTTCGGCGTAGGAGTTCGGGATGACACAAAACAAAAACGCCATCACACAGCAAAAACACCATCACATAGCAAAAACCTCATCACACAGCAAAAACAAGAACGCCGGGCTGGTTGGCCCGGCTGCTTCCTTGCTACTCATCTGTGGGGAACGACTGGTTTACGTCTCTGGTCCCCGCGGATCTTTAAATTGTTTGGGTCCGCACCGCTACGGACCACGTTTCACGCGCGATTACTGAACCAGAGCCAGACCTTCCAGCTCGCGTTCCAGAACCGGCAGCGCACACCCGGACATTTCCACCCGGCTTACAGCATCCCGTGCAGCCTGGGGCGAAACACCGTAGCCCCGGCCCATCAGGAAAATTTGCACCAATTCGGCAGCCTCACGCGAATCGGCCAAACCGCCTTGCAGCAGATCGGTTCGCAGAGCTGTTAGTTCGGTGACTGAAAATCGTTCTCGCATTTTCCACCTCCGACCTTGACCGCTTCTACCCATTAGACTCAGCTGCAACCGGTTTTGTTGCATGCAATTTGTCTGCCGAACCAGCAACCTTCCTGTACATTCGGCGGGAGAAGACCATAGTCGCTTAAACACTTGAATGTACGGGAAGTTGCTAGTCTCATCGGCTGAGGGGCGGGAAGCATGAGGAGATATGCGGTCTCAGCGGTGACACAAAGTGTCAAATTGGCGATGCGGGTGTTCGGTTTTGAGACGGATTGCGAGTCAAAGCGAGACGATCAGTGCGCCGAAAAGCGCATTGGATGGTCAATCTCAGGCGGCGTCGATTTTGGCTTCGTCGATCAACAGAATCGGAATGTCGTCGCGCACCGGATAAACCCGGCGGCACTCGGCGCACTTCAGACTTTCGCTGTTGCCTTGCATAGTGAGCGGTTTTTTGCAGAGCGGGCAAACCAGGATGTCGAGCAGGTCTTGCGGAATCATGAGCGGATTGTACTGCACCAGCCGCGGTTGCGCAGTATGCCGGCAGGTGTAATTGTACGTCTCTTACATTAAAGTATTGGTTCCATGCTTGATCTCTCGTTTGTACGCAATAACCTGGCAGCGGTCGAGGAGATGCTGCGAAATCGCGGCATGGATCCGACGACCGTGCTGAATGACTTTCCCAAGGTGGAATCGCAGCGCAGGCAGGCAATCAAGTCGGCGGAGACGCTTAAAGCGGAGCGCAACCGGCTGTCGGCCAAAATTCCCGAGATGAAAAAGGCGGGAGAGGACACCAGCCAGCTGGTGTCAGAAACCAAGGAAATGCGCGCTCAGATACAGGAGCTTGAAAAAGCTGTCGAAGAGTACGAGGCGCGCATGGCCGGGGCGCTCGCAGGAATTCCGAATGTTCCGCACTCATCGGTACCGGTCGGCAAATCGGCGGATGAGAATGTTGAAGTTCGCAAGTGGGGAAAGCTGCCGGAGTTTGGTTTCGCGGCCAAACCGCATTGGGAACTCGGGGAACAGCTTGGAATCCTTGATCTGGAGCGCGCGGCCAAGTTGTCAGGTGCCCGCTTTGCGGTTTACTGGGATGGCGGCGCGCGACTGGAGCGTGCGCTGGCCAACTTTATGCTCGATCTGCATACCCGCGAGCACGGCTATACCGAAATTCTGCCGCCATATCTGGTGAACTCAGAGTCGATGTATGGCACCGGACAACTGCCGAAGTTCGCCTCCGACCTGTTTCGGGTGCCGCATGGAGAGAAAGATTTGTGGTTGATTCCGACCGCTGAAGTTCCGGTCACCAATCTCTATCGCGACGAGACGCTCGAGGGTTCGCGGCTGCCCATTGCATTGACCGCTTACACGCCGTGTTTTCGCAGCGAAGCGGGATCATACGGAAAAGATGTGCGCGGAATCATTCGCCAGCACCAGTTTCAGAAAGTGGAGCTGGTGAAGTTCGCCCGCCCGGAGCAGTCCTACGACGAACTGGAAAAGCTGACCCGCGATGCGGAAGAGATCCTGCAGAAGCTGGAGCTGCCCTATCGGGTCATGCTTTTGTGCACCGCCGACATGGGCTTCTCCTCGGCCAAGACCTATGACCTGGAGGTCTGGCTTCCGGGCCAGAAACTGTATCGCGAAATTTCGTCGTGCTCGAACTTTGAGTCTTTCCAGGCGCGTCGGGCGAACATCCGCTACCGGCCGGAGGGCAAGGGCAAATCGGAATTCGTGCATACCCTGAATGGCAGCGGCCTGGCGGTCGGCCGCACCTGGCTGGCGATCCTCGAGAACTACCAGCAGGCCGACGGCACCGTGCTGGTGCCCAAGGCGCTGCAGCCGTATATGGGGACCGAGCGCATCCTGCCGCGAAAGCCAGACTAAAGCAACTCGAAAACGGGAAAAACATCTACACTGGTGAAGAATTGAATCATTGGGGCACTCAGCGAGAATGATTTCAGATTTTATTGCAATGATTTAATGGTCCGATGACGCAGTGACTTGAGTTTATTCTTTGCCCACAGAGCTAAAAACCCGTATAGAGCCCGAGGCGCCGGCGGTGCCGGCCAACCCGGCATGGCGCACCATCAAGAGTTTCATTTTCTGGTCCTACGAGCGCGGCACCGTGCAGTACGACATCATGGTGACGCTGATTTTGATCTTTGTATTCTTCTCGCCCAAGCTGATTGACTTCAACGATCGCCCGGTCGAGCACACCCCGCGTTCAACCGGGGTTCTGGTTTATCCGGATGGTCATGGAGAGTTCATTTATCAGGTGGACTCGGGCGCTGTTCCGTCAGGAGACGATGCCGCGATTCGCGCCGCGCTGCTGCGGGTGATAGAGCCGATTGCCGGAAGCGTAAGCATCTCCCATTACGAAGCTATACAGGATAGGCGGGGGCGAGTTACCGCTTATAAAGCATGGGTGCAGCGGGAATAAAACGGACCAAGATTGCGTAAATCACATACCAGATTCGTATGCGCGGCGCTGATGAGTTGGATGTTTGCTATGCCGGGAGTTGCCGCGCCCGACAAGCGCCTGGATGATGTTATGGCCAAGCTGGACAAGACCGCCGCAAGTTTTCGCAGCGCGGAGGCGAAATTTTCCTGGACGACTTTCAACAGCGTAGTCAATGAATCTGAGAAGCCGCAGACCGGCAAGATTTATTTCGAGCGCAACCGGGACGAAACCCGGATGGCGGCTTATATGGATCCGCCGGACGACGAACGGGTCGTCTTCTCGGGGGGAAAAATTCAAATATACAAGGTAAAAACCGCACAGCTGGATATCTACGACGCCGGGGCACACCGCGAAGAATTCCAGGCTTTCCTGGTTCTGGGATTCGGCAGCAGCGGAGAGGATATCCGCAAGGCGTTCGACGTAAGCTACGGCGGCGAGGAGAAGATCGACGGAGTGGACACCGTGGAACTTCAGCTGGTTCCCAAAGCGGAGGGCATCAAGGGCAAATTTTCACAGATTATTCTTTGGATCGATCTTCAAAATGGCGTGTCCATCCAGCAAAAGCTAATTGCGCCGAATGGCGATTACCGGTTGGCCAATTATTCCGATATCAAACTGAATCAGAAAATCGCCGACAAACTCTTCAAGCTGAAGACCTCAGATAACACTAAAGTTGTAACCCATTGAAAAACATCGGGTTGCGGCGATACTGGCGCTGAACTTTCTGGCTGCATAGTGAAACATGCGGCGTTATACTCGAAACCACCATCCAAGAAGCAGAGCGAGAAAATTCATCGGAGCGTCATGGCCAAAGTTTTTACAATCCCAGTTGTCCCCGACCTCAGCCGGAAAAAGCCGCGCGAGCGCACTTCTGATCCACGATATGTTGACGGGCAGCGTGTGTTAGTTGAGGCCATGCGTTATCTCGCGCGCATGGATCCAATCGCCAACCGTCATGCCATCGCCCTGCTTTCCGAGCACGTGCGGACACGCTTTCGCATGAGCGATTCGCCGCTGAGCTAGTCCACATTGGTTCGTCGCGCGAACCAATGTCCGATTGCGAACGCGGCAAAGATAATCACAATCGGGTACATCTCGAGGGTGTATCGGGGCTCGGGATTTTCAAGTGTTGCCAAAAAACCCGATCGCAGCACGACAAACAAAGCCAGCAAGCCCGTGAAAACCATTCTGCGCGCGCACATCCAGCCCGCAAGGGCGCAGATAACATAACCCAGATTGATGATCCCGAAGCCTACAGCGAGCGCCGACCAAGCCGGGTCGTCATTGAACTCCCACCAGCGGCTGTCTGACGGAAGCATCGCGGTCCGCGGACGCAGCCACATGTCGAGAATCCGCAGCACGGGAAGCTCAAAGTAATAACGCACAGGATGTGAGCGGATCCTGGCGGTTGCCAAGGCTTCGAATTTGCGGTCGAGATCAGGCGCGATGTGGAGGGCCTGGTTGTAATCGTCAATGATTGCTTCGGTTTCGGCTCGCTGAGCTGGGGTGTCGAATGCGCGCGAAGGTAATTTCGTGGCATCGATTTCGCTTCCGGAAACCGGCCAATAAATTTCCTCGGTCGAGGCATAATCGGCGATCCAGGTTTTCACCCAGCGGTTAAAACCCATGGGCACGAACTCGTCTTCTTCATTCGCATAGCGCGGAGCGAGCGGCTGAAAACGCTCGAAAACTTTCCAGTTGCGTATCGCCCACGGCACCAGAGGGGCGAGGGCTATTACGGCAACCAGAATAGCCGCCTGAAAGTTACGCATAAGGGTGCGGCCGCGGGCAGCCGGGATTGTGCCCGGCGCGCCGTCAGCAGGCACGGGGACTAAAATCTTCGCCAGCAGATAAACATCAATTGCGATTACCAGCAGAACGCCGTCGGGCCGAAGCAGAATAGATGCCGCGCAGGCTGCGCCGCACCCCGCCCAATCCCGCAGGGAATTTCGCTGCGATGCCCGGATTGCCAGATCAAAGGCGAGAGCGGTGAAGAATATTTCAAGCGTCTCGGTGAGCGCGGCAGCCGAGTAATCGGCGAGGAACGGGCACAGGCACGCGAGAACAAATGCGATCTTGGCGAACCTGGGTCCCAGTAATCGCAGCGCCACGTCCGCGCATAGAAAACAGGTACCGAGATCCACCCACATCTGCACTAACAAAACCGCGCGGTAATGCTCCATGCCGAAGATGGCGAAGATGAAGGCCAGGAACGCCGGATATCCGGGCAGGCGAATGTAAGTGGCAGAGATTTCGTCGGTGCCGCTGAGGCCGTAGATGCCATGCTGCAGCCAGTTCTTGGCGATGTCGCCATAGACGAAGGAGTCGGTAACCACTCCGGGAAAGCGGAAAATGAAGAGCAGCCGCAGAAGAATAGCCGCGGCGGAGAAAATCGCGAAAAATCTCAGATTTCTGCGGAGCAGTTCGCTCACCTTGGCAATATAACTCGATTTCAGGAATTCCAACTGGTCCACGTGCTTCGGAGATCACGCATCTAATAGATAAGTTTGACCCTCCTTCATCCTGCCGATAGGATGTTTTTGGTCTTCAAGGCATGGCGCATCCGGTTTTTTATGATCCCAAACGGGGTCGATGGAAACGTCTTCGGACACTACTCGACGTGGCTGGCATTCTGGTCAGCGCGGTCATTGCGGTGTTCACATACACCGCTACGCGCGAGCCCTTGCCCAAATTAATGCTTCCGTTTGAGAAGCGCCCCTACCATGCGTTGAAAGAACCTTATAAAGCGTTGCGGGCCACAGAAAAGGAAAAAGCGCGAGAAAGACGCAACCTGCTGTCACGCCGCAGCCACCGGCGGACAAAATCTGCTCCCTCCACGGTGCAACTGAATACCGACGAGGGCATTCGCGCTGCCTTCTACGTACCCTGGGATGCGGCGAGCTTTTCGTCGTTGCGTGAATACGCGCGCCAGATCGACTTGCTTTATCCGGAATGGTTGCACGTGCTCACGCCCGACGGTCACCTGCAAGGCGTAGATTCGGAAACCAACCGTTTTTTTGACGTTATTCAGGGCGGCACGGTGCGTCCGGTGGATTACAAGCTGATGCCGTTCCTGAAATCCGAGGACACCGGAACGGATGTGTTTCCGTTGGTGAATAATTTTGACGGCAGCCAATGGATCGATATCTCGGACTTTCTCATCGACCCGGACGCCCGGGCTAACTTCCGTCGACAAGTTGATATTTTTCTGGCCAGCGACAAATACCGTGGCCTGATGGTCGACTTTGAAGATTTTCCTAAAAAAGCGCAGCCTGATTTTGTCTCTCTATTAAATGAGCTAGCGACCGATCTGCACGCTAAGGGGATGAAGCTGTATGTCAGCGCGCCGCCTGGCAACTCGGATTTTGACTATCGGGGCGTAGGTGAGGCGGTCGATGGCCTGGTGCTCATGAACTATGACCAGCATTATGCCGGTGGTGGCGGGACCGCCGGGCCAATCGCTGCGCAGGACTGGTTCACCAACAATCTGGTACAGGCCAAGAAGTTGGTCCCGCTCGACAAGCTCATTTGCGCAATCGCGAACTACGGTTACGACTGGGTGAAGAAGCCGAAGCGGGGGCCGATGCCTGCGGATGAGCACGATGTCAATGTAACCGTGCAGCAGGCCTGGCTTGCGGCCCGCGACTCCGAAGCTGACGTCAATTTTGACGATGACAGCATGAATCCGCACGTAGTCTATCTCGACGAGCATAACCTGCAGCACGATATCTGGTTCCTGGACGGGGTAACTGCGCTGAACGAAATGCGCGCCGGGCGCCAGATAGGGGTGCGCACCTTTGCGTTGTGGCGACTGGGTTCGGAAGACCGTTCGCTGTGGAGAATATGGGACTTCCCCATGGAAGTGGCCGCTCCTTCCAAGCTGAACATTGTTCCGCCCGGCCAGGATGTGGATCTGGAAGGCAGTGGGGAGATTCTCAACGTTGAAGCCACGCCTGAAGATGGCGAGCGCAAAATGTCGATGGATGATTCCACCGGCCTGATCAGTGACGAGACCATGGATTCTTTGCCTGAGCCTTACCGCGTGGGGCGATACGGCGCCAGCCCAAATGAAGTTGCCATCACCTTCGACGACGGTCCCGACCCTGACTGGACACCCAGGATTCTGGACATTCTCAAACGCGAACACGCCACTGCTACGTTTTTTCTAATAGGAAATCAGGCTGACCGGTTCGCCTCGCTTACCTCGCGAATCTACAACGAGGGACATGAGATCGGGAACCACACTTTTACTCATCCCGATATCAGCGATCTCTCGAACACCATGGTGGAGCTGGAACTCAACCTTACTGAGAGTTTGTTCGCCAGCCGGCTGGGGATTCGAACTCACCTCTTCCGGCCACCATATTCGATCGACGCTGAACCAGACACAGAAGACGAAGTGCGACCACTCGAAGAGACCGAGAAGATGGGGTATTTCACCATCGGCGACAAAATTGATCCCGATGACTGGCGGGGAACTCGCTCGGGCCAGCAGATCGCAGAGTTTGTGTTGCAGCATCTTCCGCCGTGCCAGCCGAACGATATCAGCTGCGGCAATATCATTCTGCTTCATGATGGCGGCGGGAACCGGCGGGAGACGGTACGCGCCCTGCCACTGATTATCGAGGGGGTACGCGCGAAGGGAATTCGGATTGTTTCGGTCAGCGATCTTTGGCACAAAACCCGGGACGAGGTTATGCCTCCGATCGGGCGCAATGAACTCTGGTCTGCGTGGCTGACCTGGGTAGGTTTCTGGATGTATGGCGCAGGCGTCAGAACCATTGCCTTCATCTTCTTCCTGGGCGACCTGCTGATGACCGGACGCTTGCTGTTTATTGGGTTACTGGCCATCGTCGATCGTCTCTACCGGCGCCGCTATCGGCGCGAGGTGACGGATACTTACAGTCCACAAGTGGCCGTTCTAATACCCGCATATAACGAAGGAAAGGTGATTGAGCGCACCATCCGCGCCGCCCTGCGCTCGAGCTATCACCATCTTCGCGTGATCGTAATCGATGACGGATCGAAGGATGACACCTTAGCGGTTGCGCGATCGCATTTCCCACGAGAACAGGCATCTGGCCGCCTTTTGATACTGACCAAACCCAATTCCGGGAAAGCTGAGGCGCTCAATTTCGGCTTGCTGCACCTTCGAGAGGAAGAGGAAATTTTCATCGGGATCGATGCCGACACGGTGATCGCCAGAGATGCGGTCACTTTACTGGTTCCGCATTTTCTGAATCCCAAGGTCGGCGCGGTTGCCGGCAATGCAAAGGTCGGCAACCGGGTGAATTTGTGGACCCGCTGGCAGGCGCTCGAGTACATCACCAGTCAAAATTTTGAGCGCCGCGCACTGAACACTCTGGGCGCGGTCAGCGTAGTTCCGGGAGCCATCGGGGCCTGGCGCGTTTCTGCGGTGCGGGAGGCCGGGGCGTTCCACACCGACACGGTCGCCGAAGATGCTGATTTGACGATGTCGCTGCTGCGCCGCGGCTATCGCGTGGAATATGAAGACCGGGCGCTGGCTTATACCGAAGCCCCGACTAATGCCAATGGGCTGATGCGGCAGAGATTCCGCTGGTCATTCGGAATATTGCAGGCAGTTTACAAACACCGGGGAGTGTTCGCGCGCAAAGGCGTACTGGGCTGGATCGCGTTGCCGAACATCGTGGTATTCCAGATTTTGCTGCCGCTGGTTTCGCCGTTTATCGACATCATGTTCGTGGTGGGGGCGCTGTGGTATTTCGTGCAAAAGCACTTTCATCCCGGATCGACAGATCCCGCGAGCTTTCAGCGGCTGGTGATTTTCTTTGCCGCGTTTCTCATTATTGATTTCATTACCTCTTGTATAGCCTTCGCTTTAGAGCGCCGGACGCCCGACACCCGCGAAGATCCGTGGCTGCTTAGCCAGGTCTGGTTGCAGCGCTTCGCCTACCGGCAGCTGTTCTCTCTGGTGCTTTTCAAGACGATCAAGCGGGCTGTGACCGGGGAGTCGTTCTCCTGGGACAAACTCGATCGCACCGCTGCGGTCACTTACCAGGAAGATGAAGATTCAGTACAGGTGCCGTAATTTTTCTGGGTTTGAGAGCGAACTCTCATCTGCAAATTCGAATTACTTGGCCATCTTTTCCCACTAGCGCCATTTCCGCCATTCCAATAAACAGCCCATGCTCGAGCACGCCGGGAATGCGGCGTAATTGGTCTGCAAGCGCCGGCGGGTCGGCAATCTCTCCGAAATGGCAGTCAAGTATGTGATGGCCTTCGTCGGTGATATAAGGATTGCCATAAGCGTAAGTGCGCAACGTCACCTTGGCGCCTAAAGCCTCGATGCGAGGTTTGACCAGAGAATGGGCAAAGGGAACCACCTCGACCGGAAGGGGAAATTTACCCAGCCGCTGTACCTGCTTGGCGGAATCGGCAATTACGATAAACCGCCGGGATACCGAGGCGACGATTTTCTCGCGTAAGAAAGCGCCGCCTCCACCCTTGATCAAATTGAGTTGCGGGTCAATTTCGTCGGCGCCGTCGATATCGATGTCGATGCGCGGGTATTGGTCGAGCGTGGCGAGCGGGATACCAAGCTGCTCGGCGAGATGCATCGTCTGTTGCGAAGTGGGAATGCCGACGAGGTTAAGTCCGGCGCGTACTTTTTCCGCCAAAACGCGTACTGCGTGAGCGGCAGTCGAGCCTGAACCCAGCCCGACGATGTTGCCGGGCTCAATCAACTCGACCGCAGCACGGGCCGCGGCTTGTTTCTCCTGATCGCGCAAATCGGTTTTTTGGGGAGTGTCTTCTTTTCCCGGCACGGTCATTAGAGTTCGCGGGAGTGTCCCGGCGACTGCCATTGTATGACAGCCATCGGCACACGCGGATGGCGCCTGCGAATTTCTGGCGAAGTTCTATGCGGATATTTGCTGAATATTAAACTGCGTCCTTTTATGCCCCCACATTGCATGCCGGCGGTTGAGGCGAGCCGTGGTGCAAGGCGTATAGCACCAGCTCGACGCGACTTGAGATCCCGAGTTTGTCGAATATCCGAAATAAGTATTTCTTGACCGTGTGCTCGCTGAGTCCAAGCTCATTAGCGACGTTGCGGTTTGAGAGTCCATCCGTCACCAGCGCCACCACCTGCTCTTCGCGCGAAGTAAGCAGGACTTCCCCGGTCGCACTCAGCACGCGCAGGGAGGGCAACTGACAAACCGAGTCAAGCAAATAGCTCAATTGTTGATTGGAGGCGAAGATTTCGCCGCGATGCACCCGCTCGATAGCCTGGCAAAACTCCTGGAAGGAGGAATTTCCCAAACAGAACAGCCCGCGGGCGCCCGCCCGAAAAGCCTGTACCGCGACTTGCCGGTTCTCGGTATCGATCAGGCAAATCTTGGGGACCTCGGGATGCATAAGGTGAAAGGTGCGAAGTATGGCAATGTCGGGCACGGCGGAATATGGCGCCGAACAACTGATCACTGCAACGTCGGCTCCGCCTCCTTCAAAGAATTCCAGAATCGACGGAATTTCACTTGAGCATGAGGACACCGCGAACCCTTGACTGCGAAGTGAACCGGCCAGAAGCTGATTTTCCAGCTGCTTGGAGTCAGCCAGCAACACGCTGATCCCATTCGAGGAAGGACTACTTTCAATTGTCATGGCTACCCAACGCGAAAGAAATTAGACGGCTGATAAGGAATGTAGCTGCTCTCAATTCTGATTGCAGTGACCAAAGAACTTAGGAGCTCCTCGTGATCTGTGGAAAACTTCTCGCGCACCGATTTCCACGATTCTGGTTCGCATTTCGGGCAGTACCTTCGTGGCGAGACTAGCTACTTTCGTGCAATCCACTTTCCGCGTCTTGCCGGTTTTGCGAGGCCCAACTATTTTCCTTTCCGCGGCGCATAAGTCGGGTCGCAGCAATCTCTTCTCATGAACATTCAGCGTGCAGCTCTGTTGTCATTGATTTGCGGATTGCTCGCCCAGTGCCCGGTCCTTGCGCGCGCTCAGTCGGTAGAAGGGCCAAGCGCGCCAGGGGCAACCAGCACCAGTACGGCGGATGGTACGAGGGGTCCCATGAATGGGAGTCCGGCCTTGACGGGGGCGCGCCATCCGCTATACCGGCTGCACACGAGCGATGAGCTGGAGATTAAGTTCACCTTCTCGCCGGAGTTTGATCAATCGGCGACGGTGCTTCCAGACGGATTTCTGTCATTGAAGATGGGCGGCGCGATCTTCGCTGAAGGCTTGACCGTCTCCGAACTTAGGGATTTGGTTCGCGACGCCTACGCGCCTACCCTGCGCGATCCCGAAGTCAGTGTCATGTTGAAGGATTTCGAGCGGCCGTTTTTCGTGGCCGGCGGACAGGTTGGGCATCCCGGGAAATATGAACTCCGGTCACCGACCACCGTTGCCGAGGCGGTAGCCATTGCCGGAGGCTTTACCGAGCAGTCTAAGCACTCACAAGTGGTTGTATTCAGGAAGATTAACGATGGCGTAGTGGAAGCCCACGTCCTGAACGTCAAGTCCATGCTGGCGGCGCGAAATTTGGAAGAGGACCTCCAGCTCCAGCCTGGGGACATGCTGTTTGTTCCACAAAACCGGATATCGAAAATTCGCAAGTTCTTGCCGATCTCGAGCCTGAGCACGTTTTTTACACCTGCGCAGTTCTGATATGTCGCGTGACCTACAAATCGTCGGTCGAGAATCGTCACAGTCTCTCACTCTGCGTGATGTGGCAGCAGTCTTCTTCCGGCACCAGCGCCTGTTACTCATTTCTTTCTCTTTAGCCGCGGCCAGTGGAATTCTTTACGCAGCGCTTTTTCCGTCCTACCAAGCGGAGATGAAGGTAATGCTGCGGCGAGGACGTATGGATCCAGTGGTCACGCCGACTCCCAGTCCCTCGCCGGCTTTTGAGCACGATGAGATTACGGAGGAAGAGCTGAACTCCGAAGTGGAGCTGCTGCACGACGAGGACATTCTCAGGCAGGTGGTGATCGAAAATGGCTTGGGGCAAAAAACCTGGATTTCATCTTTGACCGGGCAAAGTCCCGAGGAGCGAGTTGAAAAGGCGGTTCGCCGTCTGGCAAGTAAATTGGACATCCAGCCGGTACGAAAATCACGACTGATCACGGTGTCATACAGTTCGCCGGACGCGAGGCGATCCGCCGCCGTGTTGAGCTCTCTGGCGCGCTCTTACCTGGCGAAGCACGCGTCCAGCATCCGGCCTTCGGGGGAGGAAAACTTCTTTGAACAGCAGGTAAATGAATCGCGAATTGTGCTGCAACAGGCTCAGGATGACCTGACCGGCTTCATCCAGAAGCAGGGAATCGCCTCGGCAGGGTTGGAACGTGATCTGGTCCTGCAAAAGCTAAGCGATGCGCAAGCCTCCGAACGAGGAGTTGAAGCTGCGATGGCGGAAGCTGGAGCGCGGGTCCGGTTGCTCGACGCGAATCTGCTTACGCTACCTCAAAGACGAGTCGTAGCGATCAGGAATGCGGACAATCCTCAGCTGGAGGAGAAGCTGAAATCGAAGCTGCTGGAGCTGCAGCTGCAGCGGACTGCGCTGATGACCAAGTTTCAACCGTCCTATCGCCTGGTTCAGGAGATTGACCAGCAAATCGCCCAAGCCAAGGCATCCATCGACGCCGAGGAATCGAAGCCCCTGCGCGACGAAACCACGCAAGATGATCCCGAGTTCGATTGGGCGCACTCAGAACATCTCAAAAATCAGATCGAGCTTCAGACTTTGGCGCAAAAGCGGATGGCAGTGCGGGAACAGGTGCTGGCGTATCAACAGGACGCCGAAAAGTTGGCCGAGAATGCTATAGCGCAGCAGGACTTAGAACAACAGGTGAAAGCGGCGGAAGATAAATATTTGCTCTATTCCAACAAGCGGGAGGAAGCAAGGATTGGAGATGCCCTCGATCGAAATGGGGTTTTGAATGTCGCGATCGCCGAATCGCCTCGCGCTCCAGCACTTCCGACGTGGTCCTTTCTTGCCGCTACCTGTTTCGCCTTCATTGGCGCCGGCGTGTTCAGCACCGGCGTGGTCTTTGCGACTGACTACCTGGATCCCTGCTTCCGCACGGCTGACGAAGTTGTGAGGTTTTTGGGCTCTCCAGTTCTTGTTTCGCTGCCCGCAGCAGTCGAGCGAACCGGCGATTTGGAGGCATCATGAGTGTAGGCGCACAAGTCTGGAAGCATGTCATCCCCGGCGCGGTTCGTTCCCCCGAACGCAAACCGCCCGCCAGCGTTGCTGCAGCTCCGTTGCGGGATCTGGCAAACGATCCCGCATTCTCATTGATGCATCAGTTGTTCTTCCCGAACGCGGAGCCTCGGCGCACGTCGATTCTTGTGGCCGCAGCCGATGAGAGGTCCAAAGCCTCGCCGCTTACGCAAAAAATGGCTACCAGCCTGGCGCAGATTTCGGGCGGAATGGTCGGAATCATCGAAAGTGTCAGCCCGCTTGAACGAAGTCCGTGGGCGGGAAAAGGACCGCCTGCCGCCTTTGGCCGGGGATTGTGGCAAATGTATTCCTCACGGCTTGCGGAGCGAGTCTGGCAGATTCCAGCCGCGCTGCTGGGCCAAGAGCGCAACGACAACCGAGGATCGACGCAGGATGGGCTGAAAGAATTGCGCGGGGCATTCGACTACTTCCTGCTTTCCGCAGCCGTCAGCGAGAGCGAGATGCCGGGGCTTTGCAATTTGTGCGAAGCGGCTGTTCTGGTCATTACAGCGAACATTACGCGGCGCGAAGCCGCGCTCAGAGCGCAACAGCAATTGATCAGGCAAGGAGTGAAGTTGCTGGGGACGGTGCTCGACCAGAGAACCATGCCGATTCCCGAATCAATTTATCGCCGACTGTGAACTTACTTATGGGACACCTCGCCAATGTCGTCGAGTTTCAGACGCTGAAGCGTCCGAAAGCCTTGAGCGCCTTGCTTGCGCCGGCCCCGGTGGGTTACTCCGATTTGGCACGGCTGATTCCCGGCAGTACCGACACGCCCTCTGCCGGAGAAGTGGGCCACTCTGTGCGGAACCGAGTTGCCGGGCGGCTTTTGCCGAGATTCTGCCGGCGATTTGAGGCCGCGATGGCGGCGCCGGCGATCCTGGACTCGGCGTTAATTATTCTCATGTTTGTCTTCGCAGCGCGGCTGCTTCACTCCGGCTCCTTTCATTGGTCTGCTCTGGGCATTTTTATTTCTACCTTCCTCATCTTTGGAATTGAAGAAGACTTGTATTCGCGGAATAGAAGCTCTCTGGCGGAGAACTGTGCGGTGGGCTGGGCACTTTTCTGGCCGTCACTCTTTGCGAGCATGGTTCCGATGTGGCCGACGCATTGGGTAGCACGGGAGTTGGCGGTCATCGCCCTCGGCAGTCTGGCTGCTTTAATCGGAGCCCGGCAACTGCGACGAATCCTAAGCCCCCGAATTTATCAAATGCGAAATGTGCTGATCGTGGGAAGCGGGACCAAAGCCAAACAAATCTCAGAGGCGATTCACTGTGACGAAAATTCGCAGCGGACAGTGAAAGGATGCATGGCGGAAAACCATCTGAAAAATATTTATGGGCCTGCCATGCTGAGCAGAATTGCGCGCGAGGAGTTCATCGACGAAATTATTATTGCCAGCTCCGATCCTGAATTGGTGGAAGCTGCCATCCAGCAAGCTTGCTATAACAAACTTGATGTAAAGATCGCACCTGAGATTTATATTCCGCCGTCTGCCTCCGAAGTCGACTTCGAAAAGGTCGGCAAGATCCCGCTGTTGAAGGTCCGCGATCATCGGGCGCCGGGAGTGAGGTTGGCGATCAAGCGCGGAATCGATGTTGCGCTCGCGCTCGGTGGCGGAATTCTTTTGTCCCCGCTTTTGTTTCTGATTGCAGCATTGATTAAGTTGGATTCGCCGGGACCCGCACTTTATCGGGCGAGCCGCACCGGACGCAAGGGATGTCGCTTTTCCTGCCTGAAGTTTCGCACCATGGTTCGGGATGCGGATTCGATCAAAGCTGAGTTGCGAGGAAAAAACGAACGTGAAGGCGCATTTTTCAAAATCGGAGATGACCCGCGAATTACCCGCATTGGCCGGTTTCTGCGCCGATATAGCCTGGACGAAATTCCGCAATTGTGGAACGTCCTGCTTGGTGACATGAGCCTGGTAGGGCCACGTCCGCACCCCACCGATGATGTCGATCACTATCAGCCGCGACACCTTCAGAGGTTGGACTTCGTACCCGGAATGACAGGTTTGTGGCAGGTGACCGCGCGGCGGGATCCGTCGTTTGAGCGCAGCGTGGCTTTAGATGTGGAGTACATCAGAAATTGGAATTTGTGGCTCGATCTCCGCATTCTTTGCAGAACTGTGAAGGCGGTTTTTGAAGGGAGCGGCGTGTGAGCTCGCTTGCAACTGCGCCTTCGCGACCCGGATTGCCCGGAATGACGCTATTTGTTCTTCCGCTCAGGCTGTTCCACCTGTGGGTAAGTCTGCCGGCGCTGGTATTTTTGCTCACGTTAACTGCCATGTTGTTCCGCCCGCCTGATTTGAAATCATTTCCCGTCGACCGGGTTGCGCTTGCAGCGCTCGTGGCTTTGCTGGCGATGCGGCTCTGCCTTCGTCAGGGTGCGCTGCGGACGTATCCAGCTACCTGGCCGCTGTTGGGATTAATGCTGCTCGGACTATGGGGGCCGCTCACCCAGCCATTTGATTGCCAGGCCTGGAGCGTGTTTGCCGCGAAGTGGGTAATTCCGTGTGTGTTCTTCCATATTGCGGGGCTTGTCTTCAGTGATAACCAATCTTTGCGGCGGCTGGAAATATTTCTGCTAATGGTGCTGGCTTATCTGACGGTAATTGCCATCTTTTTCTTATTAGATGAAAAAAGCTTTATCTTGCCGAGATTTATCACCGACGAGGGCATCGGCATCCATGCCGACCGGGCGCGCGGACCGCTTCTACAGGCGGTTGCCAATGGCTTGTGTCTGAACTTGTTGGGATTGGTTGCTTTGGATTCTTATCGCCGTGAAAAGCTGCGTGGAATCTTGGCTGCGGGGCTTTTTGTTGCGGTGCCGCTCGCACTACTGGCAACTAAGACGCGCGCGGTTTGGATAGCGTCGATGCTCTCCGTAGCCGGCGTTTTATTTTTCGCGACCTCCAGCAAACTGCGGCGGGTGGCGCTGGCATGGTGTGTGCTGGTGGCCGTGGGCGCGGGAGTTCTGCTGTTTTACCGGACGGATCAGGATTCGTTCACAGAACGAGCCATGGACCGTTCACCTGTCGACTTCAGGACCGAGATGTACCGTGCGGGCTGGCAAATGTTCACCGAAAAGCCGGCGCTGGGCTGGGGCAATGATCTGGAGATCCAGCAAGAGGTTGAGAAGCGAGTCAGTAGCTTTCATCCCGAGTATTACGTCTTCCACAACACGTTTCTGGAATTGGCGGTACAGCGCGGTCTGGTGGGGATTGGGTTTTACATCTGGCTGATGATTTCATTGTTTCGCTTGCATAAGTCCGGGAGCTCTGAGCCGGACGGTCCGTTTGTGAGTTCGCATTTTCGCCAGATGTGGCCGTTGCTGCTGGGCGTGTACCTGCTGAATGCCAGCGCGGTGGTCATGAATTATCAGTTTGTGAATGCGCTTGTTTTTACGATCGCCGGAATCCTGGCCGCTCACACAGCCGACAAGAAAATTCATGTGTATCCACGATTTGAGTTCGCCAGATGAATAAGATCGTCTATCTCGCTAACAGCTTTCCCGAGGCGGCGGAACCGTATGTCTGGGCGGAGATCGCGGAGTTGCGCAGGCGAGGCCGAACCGTGATTCCGTGCAGCTTTCGACGACCGGAAAACGTCCCGACCGAAGCCGAAGAATTTGCGAGCGAGACTTTGTATGTCTTCCCGCTGCAAATGCAAGTTGCAATTCGCGCGTTCTGGATGTGCATTTCACACGCTGCGCAAATAGCCGATCTGTTATGGCGCGTTGTCCGGGGACCAGAACCGGTCGCACAACGGGTTCGAGGTTTAGTGCACACATGGTTCGGAGTGTATCTGGCGGCAGCGCTTGGCAAAGAATCAATCCGTCACATTCATGTTCACCACGGATACTTTTCTTCCTGGGCGGGAATGACGGCGGCACGGCTGCTGGATGGAGGTTTCAGCCTGACCCTCCACGGTTCAGATCTTCTGGTGCGCGCGGATTACCTCGACTGCAAGCTCGAGAATTGCCAATTTTGCGTGACGGTTTCAGCGTTCAACCGCGACTACATTTGCAGAAATTATCCGGTAAGCCCCGACAAGATTCTGGTTCATCGTCTGGGGGTCGACCTGGAATTCTGGCGCCCGTTGCTGAAGCCGGAGGAGGATCACAATTTTCGTGTGCTGTCCGTGGGACGACTACACGCAATCAAGAACCATGAATTCCTTATTCGCGCATGCCTTGAATTGAAGAATGCAGGGTTGATTTTTCGTTGCGTTATCGCAGGCGAAGGTGGAGAACGAAGACGGCTGCAAAATCTCATTCGACAACTGGGCTTGCGTAACCAGGTTGAGTTGCCAGGCTACGTCGCTCGCGAGCGCTTGCCGCAACTCTACACTCAAGCCGACGTAGTGATAATCACCAGCAACAGCGAAGGCATCCCCCAGGCACTGATGGAGGCGATGTCAATGGAGCGGGTGGCACTTGCGCCGGCAATAACCGGCATTCCTGAATTGATCACGGACGCGAGTACTGGATTTCTTTATCGACAACATTCCATGCCGGATTTTCTGCAGAAACTGGTTTATATCGCTGCCACCAAGCCTTCTCTCGGGCATCTTCGCCACAACGCCCGGGCGCACATCGATTCGCACTTCAACCGGCGGCGAAACCTGAACACCTGGGCCAACGATTTCATTCAGCAACTCGATACGAATGTCAGCGAACAAGAAAGCTCCCATGCGCATCCTGTATTGCAACAAGTACAACTTCCGATTCAGCGGGACCGAAGCCTACCTGTTTGAGGCCATGGATATCATGCGGTCTCGCGGCCACGAAACCGCGCTGTTTTCAATGTTGGACGATCGCGGTCCGGCGACAGCTTTTGACCGATACTTTGTTCCGCTGACTGACTTTAAGCGGAACGTGGGTTTCGTTAAGAAGAGTCGATTGGCGCTCCAGGCTGTTTATTCGACCGAAGCCCGCGAACGAATTGCTGGGATGATCGACGACTTCAAGCCTGAGGTCGCGCACGTCAGGAATATTTATCACCACTTGACGCCGTCGATTTTGTGGGAGCTGCGGTCACGCGGCGTACCGGTGCTTTATCACATCAATGATTTCAAACTGATCTGCCCCAACTATAACCTGCTTTCATCTTCGGGCGATGTTTGCGAACGATGTAAGGGCGGGCGGTTTTGGAATTTAATTGGCCAGCGGTGCTACCCGGGCGGCACGGCCGCTTCAGCCGTGCTTGCGGCGGAAGCCTACTTTCATCGCTGGATTTCGACATATGAAAAATGCGTTGACTTGATTTTGGCGCCGAGCCATTTCGTCAAACAGAAATTGATCGAGAATGGCTGCACTTGGGCGCGCGGGAGAATTGAAGTCTTGCCTCACTTCCAGGATTGCCCTTCGCAGGTTGCACCGCCGCCGAGGCCAAACGCACCGATTTTATATTTTGGGAGGCTGTCTGCCGAAAAGGGGATTGATGACCTTCTACTCGCCATGCAACACCTGAGGAATATCCGCCTTGTGGTTGCCGGGGACGGGCCGCAGCGTCCGGTGCTGGAGGCACTAAGAAAAAGCTTGCGGCTAAACAATGTGAGTTTTGCCGGGCATGTGACCGGAGCGACCCTAAACGACCTAATAGCTCAATCACAATTCACGGTTTTCCCTTCGCGAGCATACGAGACTATGGGGAAAAGCATTCTCGAGTCGTATGCGCTGGGGCGGGCGGTGGTGGCGTCGGATCTCGGTTCGCGACGCGAATTGGTTGATGACGGCAGGACCGGCGTCCTTTACAAAGTCAAAGACGTGAGCCAACTGTCCTCTGCCATTGCGTTCCTGCATGCCCGCCCAGAATTGGCGCAGCAGATGGGCGCGGCTGGGCGGGCGGTGGTGCAAGAGAGACACTCCCAGCATCAGCACTTCGAAGTCCTGGAGCGGATATACAGTTCATTAGCGAAACCAAAAATCGCGCCGCCGGAATTCCTCACGTCACGATCATCGGTTGGCCGAATTCTCGAAACCTCGCCCGCTGCGGGTTGCGTTCATCGGTGGGCGGGGCGTAATCGGGAAATATAGCGGGATCGAAACCTGCTACGAAGAACTGGGCGCGAAGCTGGCGGAGATGGGTCATGAGGTCACTGCATATTGCAGAAATTATTTCACCCCCAGGGGCGCAAAATACCGTGGGCTCCGCATCGTGCGGCTGCCGACCATCCGCACCAAGCATCTTGAAACCCTTATACATACCCTTCTGAGCACCATTCATGCCTGTTTCAGCAACTGCGATGTGGTGCAGTACTACACCCTGGGGCCGTCGTTATTTTCGTTTTTGCCGCGGCTCTTCGGCAAAAAAACTGTGGTCACGGTGCAGGGGCTGGATTGGCAACGCAAAAAATGGGGCTGGGTTGCGCGCCGCGCTCTGAAGTTTTGCGAGTGGACTTCAGCGCGCTTGCCGAACGCGACCACGGTAGTCTCGCACACGCTGGGGGAATATTACCGTCAGCATTACGCGAAGGAGTGCGCTTATGTACCGAACGGTACACGAATTCGGGAATGCCATGAAGGGGATTTCCTGCAAAGCAACGGGCTGGAGGCCGGCGCATACGCGCTTTTTCTCGGACGCTTTTCGCCGGAAAAGAATTGCCATTTCTGATCGAGGCGTTTGAAAAACTCGATACCCCCATGAAATTGGTTTTGGCGGGGGGCTCAAGCCACACTGATGATTATGTTGCCGGATTGCGCGCAGCATCAGAGCGAAAAAATTAAATTTTTCGACTGGCTATCGGGTGATTCGCTGGAAGAACTTTTGACCAATGCTGCGCTCTTCGTCTTGCCGTCAGATATGGAGGGCCTTTCCCTTGCTCTGCTGGATGCAATGGGAGCGGGCGTGTGCGTATTGGCGAGCAATGTCGCAGAGAACCTGGAGGCGGTAGGCGAGAGCGGCTTCACGTTTCAGGCCGGCAGCGGGAACGACCTGCAACGCATGCTGGCTAAATTGATCCCGGATCAAATGTTGCGCCAGAACGACGGCCGGCGGGCCCAGGAACGCGTTCGGGAAAATTACTTATGGGAAGACGCTGCCAAAAAAATGGAAGCAGTTTACCTGGATTTGTTTGATTGGCAAACAAGTTCGCCTGCCGTGCCAGCAAAGGCTGTCCGCAAAGCTGCATAACGAAATTGTTTCTCAACTGCCGAAGCTCACCGGCTCCAGCTTGGCGGTGAAGTGCCGGAGGAAGGGCGCTTCGTAAGTAAGCTTCAGCCCGCGGACCGCCTCACGCTTTTTCCAGACCTCGAGAATAATTTCAACTGCGTAATCAATATGGCTCTGGGTGTAGACGCGGCGCGGAATCGCCAGTCTCACCAGGTCCATTTTCGCGGCGGCGCCAAACATCAGGCGGCCAATTTCCACCGAGCGAATTCCGCCTTCAAGATACAACTCGGTCGCCAAAGCGACAGCTGGAAATTGTTCCAGCGGTATGTGCGGCAAAAATGCGCGAGCGTCGAGATAAATTGCGTGGCCACCCGGCGGCTGAACAATCGGAACCCCGTGCTCGGAGATGTGCTGGCCCAGATATGCGGTCGACGCGATCCGATAGTGCAGGTATTCTTCCGCCAAGGCTTCCTGCAATCCAACTGCGATTGCCTCCAGGTCGCGGCCGGCTAGTCCGCCATAAGTCGGATAGCCCTCAGTCAAAATCAGCAGATCTTTTTCCTGTTGGGCCAGCAAGTCATCGTTAGTGCACAGAAAGCCGCCAATGTTGGCCATACCGTCTTTCTTGGCAGACATGGTGCAGCCGTCACCATAGCTGAACATTTCCTGCGCGATCTGCTTGGGGGTTTTTGATTCGTAGCCGGGCTCGCGCAGCTTGATGAAGTAGGCATTCTCGGCGAAGCGGCATGCGTCGAAGTAGAGCGGAATTTTGTGCTCGCGGCAAAGCGCGCTTACCTGGCGGATGTTTTCCATCGAAACCGGCTGGCCGCCGCCGGAATTATTCGTGATGGTGAGCATGACCAGCGGCATGCGCCGGCGTCCCACGCGGTTGATCAATGACTCCAGCGCCTGCACATCCATGTTTCCCTTGAACGGATATGTCGTCTGCGGCTCGCGGCCAGCGGCGATAACCAGGTCGACGGCTTCGGCGCCGACGAATTCTACATTCGCGCGAGTGGTATCAAAGTGGGTGTTATTGGGAACGACATCGCCTTTCTTGCAGGTCACGCCAAAAAGAATCCGCTCGGCGGCGCGGCCCTGATGGGCGGGAATCACGTGACGGTAGCCGAAGATATCCTGCACGGAAATGCGAAAACGATCGAAGCTTTTGCTGCCGGCATAACTCTCGTCGCCCTCCATGATCGCGGCCCATTGATGCGTGGACATGGCTCCAGTGCCGGAGTCGGTCAGCAGGTCGATCAGCACATCGTCGGCAGGGAGCAGGAAAAGATTGTAATGAGCTGCGCGTAAGAGCTTTTCGCGCTGTGAGCGAGTGGTCCAGCGGATGGGCTCAACGCTCTTGATTCGGAAAGGTTCGATGATTGTGCGAGACATACAGCCTGGATGGAGTACAAAGCAATCGTTGAGACGCCAGGATTCTAGCACGAACGCAAAAGGCCGCTCGGTGGTTTGAGATTATGATGATGTTTCGTCGCAGAGTGGACGGGCTCTCAACTGCCGCGCGGGCTCTCGTGTAATTTGAAGCTATGGGCAAAGCTTTCATATCTCTTACTTTCGATGATGGGCTGCTGTGTCAGTTTGAACGAGCAGTCCCCGTCCTCGATCGCCACGGTTTTCCCGGAACATTTTTTTTAATCGCCAATACGGAATCGATCTTTGAAGACCCGTGGGCCGACGAGAGAGGTTACGAGTGGCACAAGATCGCGTGGACTAACCGCGATATACAAATGCTGAAGAAAATGGCTGCGCATGGGCACGAGATCGCGAGCCATACGGTGAAACACGAACGCCAGCCGAGCGACCCGCTTTACGAGGCGGCTGAGTCGAAGCGCCTGATCGAGGGTTGGATGGGAATTGAGGTGCCGTCGTTCTGTTATCCGTTCTACGACACGATTCGCTCACTGAAGGAACCGGCGAAGGCGGCGGGTTATCGCCAAGCGCGCGCCGGCAGGCAAAATTCTTTCTACGCTTCCGGAGATCCCTTCGATCCTTTTGCCGTGGACTGTCGTCAGATCGCGCCGAGCGGAGAAGAGGTTCGAGCCTGGGTCCGCCCTGGCTGCTGGCACGTTTTGACATTTCACGGTATCGGAACTGAGGCAGACGGATGGGAGGCAGTAACGGAGCTGGAGTTTTCCGCGCAAATGGAAGAACTTGCAAGATTGCAGGATGCGGGAGAACTAGAAATTGTGACGTTTCATGACGGAGCCGCGCGGTTGCGCGAAGAAGCCTGATCAGCCGGGCAGAGACTAAGAAGGCATCTTCATCCCCGCGAGCCTGCGCATCATGTTGCCTTTGCCCATCTGCTTGAACATCTTTCGCATCTGCGCATATTGGCGAAGAAGGTTGTTCACTTCCTGCACGGTCCTGCCCGATCCGCGGGCGATGCGCTTGCGCCGGCTGCCATTGATTACTTCGTGATGGGTGCGCTCATAAGCGGTCATCGAGTTGATGATGGCCTCGACATGATTAATCTGCTTCTCATCGATCTTATCGGCATGCTTCTGCAATCCCGCGAATGGGCCGATGCTGGGCAGCATGCCCATCAGGCTCTGCATCGAACCCATTTTGCGTACCTGCCGCAACTGATCGCGAAAATCTTCCAGCGAAAATCCATCGCCGGAAAGCGCGCGCGCGGCAATATCCTGAGCTTTCTTTTTATCGACCGTCTGCTCGGCACGTTCGATCAACGAAAGAATGTCGCCCATGCCGAGAATGCGCGAAACAATGCGATCGGGATGGAATGGCTCCAGCGCATCATACTTTTCACCCACGCCGATAAACTTGATCGGCGAACCGGTGACCTGGCGAATCGAAAGCGCCGCGCCGCCGCGGGCATCGCCATCCATCTTGGTGAGCACTACACCAGTGAGCGAAAGCTTCTTGTGAAATTCGTCGGCAGACTTGACTGCGTCCTGCCCGGTCATGGCGTCAGCAACAAACAGAATTTCTGATGGATTGAGCATGCGCTTGAGCAGCTGCATCTCGTCCATCAGCTGATCGTCGATATGCAAACGACCGGCAGTATCGACGATCAGCACGTCGCAGCCGGAGTTGATGGCTTCCCGCCGTGCTTCTTTGGCGAGCCTTTCGACGGTCGCAGTGTTGGCTTCACCGACCTGGCCTTCGTAGATCTGCGCCTTGATCGCCTGCGCCACAACTTTTAACTGCTCGCGGGCGGCGGGACGGTAGACGTCGACAGAAACCAGCAGCGGACGATGTCCGCCATTCTTGAACCAGTGCGCCAGCTTACCCGACGTTGTAGTTTTACCGGAACCCTGCAGGCCCGCCATGAGCACGACTGTTGGCGGTTGCGATGCGAACTTTACACGGGCGGTATCTTTGCCGAGGATTTCGATCAGCTCGTCGCGAACAATCTTGATGACCTGCTCGCCCGGCGAGAGTGAAGTCGAGACCTGCTGGCCAATCGCTTTAGCCTGCACCTGGTCGATAAACTGTTTGACGACTTTGAAATTGACGTCGGCCTCAAGCAGCGCCAGCCGCAGCTCGCGCAAGGTCTCCTGCATGTTCTCTTCATTGAGGACCGCTTGCCCGCGCAGAGATTTAAAAGTTCGTTGAAGCCGTTCTTGAAGGTTCTCAAACATAGGAACCATTATTTTATCAGCGGGAGCGGGATCGGAGTGAGCGGATCGAGCTCAAAAACCTGCAGCGAGCGGAATGAAAATCGGGTACTCTGATGGACGAGCGAAAACTGATTGTCTACCCACCCGAATCCGGAAGTCTCTTCACCTAACTCGCCAGTTGCTCCTGCATGGCACACCGTCGCCGTGGTGTTCATTATGCTCGCGATCTCAGGGCTGAGCTATTATTCGCGCGGGCTGGCGCCAGGCGGACGGCAGCGCAACCAGATTTCCAGCTACATCGTGGCAATCATGATGGAGTGGCTGGTATTCGGCTTCATCTGGTTCGGCCTGCGGCTGAGGAAGCACCGCATGCGGATTTTACTCGGCGAGCACTGGGGAGGCGCCAGGCAGATCCCGCGCGATATTGGCATTGGCATTTTGTTTTTGATTGTGTCTAATCTGGCGCTCAGTTTGATCGGTCACCTGCTAAAGGCTTCACCCAATGCAGCGATTCGTAGCATCCTGCCGCACACTCCGGCACAGATTGCGGTTTATTTTCTGCTCACCGTGACTGCCGGAATCTGCGAAGAAGTTATTTTCCGTGGATATATGCAACGGCAATTTTCATTTTTCTTTAAGAACGCTGCGGCCGGAATTATTTTGCAGGGCGTGGTCTTCGGCGCTTCTCATGGTTACCAGGGGCCGAAGTACATGCTGATCATTGTTGTGTACGGGATTCTATTTGGAGCGCTAGCCCAACAGCGGCGCAGCCTTCGTCCGGGGATGATTGCGCATTTTCTTCAAGACTTAACCACCGGGGTGGTGGCCGGACGATTTCTGAGATGAGCAATAATGCTCGACTGCTAAAACAGTTATGGCTCCGGAAAATCCGGGGCCATAAAGAACCAGCGGTGTAGCGCACTCTGTCCAAGATCAAGATTGAAGAGACTGTGCGTTGTGTCAAAATTTCAAGGTTAGATCACATTATTGATTTGCTTATCCCTAAGTTAAACGACGAGCGGGATCGAGTTATGCAGGGCACTTCTGACACATTGTCAGTTCTCAAACGCCGCCGGCGGCAAGCCCGTTATGCGCAGGCCTGAGTGGCCTTTGTGGCGGATGTTGAGGCCGATCAGCACCGCCGTGATCTGCTCAACGATGCGGGCATTCTCAAGCTTTCCGCCATCCAGGGCGCGAACTCCCGGAATTTTCCGCGCCAGTTCTCTTACCTTCTTGCCGGCACTTTTGTCGTCGCTGCAGACGATCACGTCGCAATCGACAGGAAGATCCTGTTGAAGAAGATCGGCGGCCAGGTTGTGAAACGCGGCCACCACCACAACCCCCTCGGGCACAAGTTCTGCCGCCTGTTGCGCGGCCGAACCTTGCCAGACTCCGAGGGTGCGGGTGGGTTTCCCGCCAACGCTCGCCGCCAGGGGAACGGTTGTGTCGACCAGGATTTGCCCGGCACGCAGCGACGGCACAATGTGCTTTAGGGTTTCGGCATGGGCTGCGAAGGGAACAGTGAGGACAACGATTTCGGCATCGGCGCAGGCGAAACGGTTCTCGGTGCCGGATATTTTTTTATTGGTCGCGGCTTTTGCGGATAATTTAGCGGCTGTTTCCAGGGCGCGTTGCGCATCGCGCGAGCCGATGATGATGGTCTCGCCCGCCTGCGCCCATCGCAGCGCCAGTCCCGAACCTTCGGGCCCGGTACCTCCGACAATTGCGATGGTCACGCGAACTCCGCTTCCAGCAGCGATTCGGCGGGAAAGCTTTCGAAAATTTCTTTAATCTGGATTCGCGAATACAGAGTGTTCCGTTCCGCGGGGATTCGCCCGATCTGCCGGATCAGCGATTGAAATTCCTGCGGACTGGTGTATTGACCTGCCGTCGCGCCAGCTTCGCGCGAAATATTTTCTTCCATCAGGGTGCCGCCGTAATCGTTTGCGCCAGCCTGCAGGCAAAGTTGCGAAAGCTTGCTGTTCAGCTTGACCCATGAGACCTGCACATTATTAATGGAGCCGGCCAGCATAAAACGGGCCAACGCATGGATCTTAAGGTGCTCAGCCAAAGTTGGCCCGGAGCGCGAGAGTCCTTGATGGAAAAGCAAAGTGTTGTTGTGAATGAATCCCAGCGGAACAAATTCGGTGAAGCCACCGGTGCGACTTTGAATGCCACGCAGAAGCAGCAGCTGATTTACCCAATGCTGAGGCGTCTCAATATGTCCATACATCAAGGTTGAGGTGGTTCGAATGCCGCACTCGTGCGCAGTCGTGATGACATCTTTCCACTGCGCGGTTGAAAGTTTATTGCGCGAGAGCACGTGGCGAACCTCGTCGTCGAGAATCTCAGCCGCGGTGCCCGGTAAAGTGCCCAAGCCGTTGTCGCGCAACATGGTGAGATAATCGCGCAGGTTCATCCCGGTAAGCTCAATGCCGAACATAATTTCCATGGGCGAGAAGGCGTGAATGTGAATGCCGGGAACGGCAGACTTTACGGCGCGGAGAATGTCGCGGTAATAAAAAGGCTGTAATCCGCGCGGCAGGCCGCCCTGGATGCAAACTTCAGTCGCTCCGAGCTCCCCGGCTTGAACGGCTTTTTCGGCGACCTGCAACGGATCGAGAAAATATGTATCGGATTCGCGCGGCCCGCGGCTGAACGCGCAAAATTTGCAGCCGACGAAACAGATGTTGGTGAAATTAATATTGCGGTTGACGACGTAGGTGACGATGTTTCCCGCGAGTTCATTGCGCAGAAGGTCGGCAGCAACCAGTAACCCGAGAAGGTCGTTGCCTTCGGCATTCGCGAGCAGTGAACATTCTTCACTTGAAAGAGCGCTTCCATTCTGCGAGTCCAGAACTCGCTCGAGCGCGCCGCGAAATTCCGGTTGCAGGAGCGACGCAATGTCCGTCCAGTCCAGTTGCGGAAAGTTTTCAAGTTCGGAGTTGGTGCAGGTCCGCATGGCTCCTCTCTTTCTATTTCAGCCTCAACGGAACAGATCGTTCTTTGCCGGCCGAATCAGTTCGCGTGCGCTGCCTCGGGAACGCTGGTAGGCGAAGCCGCGCACGATGCAAAACGGTGTCTGCTTAAGCTTGCCGCATACCAGGCCGGCGGCGCAAGCGACCTCGTCGGCGACGGCTTCGTAGCTGGCGTGCAAGGGATATCCGTGCACATCTTTGCGCCCGCGATAATCTGCAATCGACTTCATGCCGGCAACGCCAATGGCAACTTCAGTCAGGCCTTCGCGCCAAGGACGACCGAATGAATCAGAGATGATGACCGCGATGTCGGCGCCGCAGAGCCGCTTGAGCCGGGACCGCAAAGTCGAGGCGGAGCGATCGGGATCCTTCGGCAGCAGTACTGCGCTTTTGCCGCCATCGACGTTTGAAACATCCACGCCGCTGTTGGCGCAGACGAAGCCGTGACGGGTCTGGGTAATCAGCACGCCCTTTTTCTTGCGCACAACGCGTTTGCTCTCTGAAAGCGCGAGCTCGATTATCCGGGCATCGTAGCCGGTTTGCCGCGCCCATGATTTAGCGGGGGATGAAGGCTCGATTCGGCTGAGCTGCGCCACTTGGCCTTCCGCCTTGGAAACGATTTTGTGTTTCACTACGACGATGTCTCCCTGCTGCAGTTTGAGCTTGCGACGCTTTAGCGCAGCGGTAAGTTTCTCTGCAAGATCATCCCCGGGCAAAATCTCACCCGCAAGCGGGACGGGGATCACTCGAATCTCGCAACTCGCCGGCATCAGGATTTCGCCAAAAGGCTGCTGCGGCCCGCCGAATCGCTTGCCAGTGGCCGCATTTCACCGAACCCGAATTTGCGCGCCAGAATTTGCGAGCGCTTCTCTCCGGCTGCGATTGCGAGTTCGCGCAGATCTTCGGGACTATCGATATCTAATCCGATTCGTGGAAGCGATAGCACCACGCAACTTTTTTCGGCGGCGATGGCGGCCGCCAGATGCGGCATGAAGCTGTCATTTCCGAAGCGCAGAGGGAACAACGCCGCCGGGCGCCGCAGGACTGCATTGGTTCCCCGCTTGTCCGCGGCCGGCACCAGCACCGAGCCGGTATCCGGTTGTGCATCGTAAATTGCGCGGAGATCAGCGGCAGCGATGAGCGGAATATCGGCGGGTATGACCAGGGTGCTCGCGATTCCCCCTGGTTACGCACACTTGCGTGGCCTTTTCAATGGCATCGGTTTCGCTAATATTTGACTCGTCGGGTATAACTTCAAATCTGAATCGCCGCGCGAGATCGAGGGCAAAGGGATCGCTGGTTGCGAGCGCAACCTGGTCCGCGCCGAATTCCGCAATTGCTTCTACCACATCGGTCAGCATCTGCTGCGCGAGTTCAGTCCTTATCTGCTGATCAAGTACCGCGGCCAGTCGCTGCTTGGCGTTGCTTAAATTTTTTACCGGCAAAAGAATCATGGCAGCTCCGCCGCTGGTTCGGCCAGAATTTCAGGACAGGCAAGACCAAGCGCAGTGTGCGCTATGCGAGTTCTATCCTCGGCGGTACGCATCAGAATGTCCGTGCAATGTACCTGAAGCTGGCCGGTGGTCAATTGTTGCGCGGCTGCGGAATCGGAGTCATCGGCTATCAAAATATCGAGGAAGTCGCCGTAAGCCTTGATGACTCCTGCGATCGACACCGGCAGACCTTGCGCCGCCATAAGATTCGCGGCCGGTCCTGAAACCGCGGCCTTACCGATTATCGGGCTGACCGCGACCACACTAGCCGGGGTGGATTGCAGAGCTTCGCGAATGCCGGGAACTGCGAGGATCGGTCCGATGCTGGTGACCGGATTGCTGGACGCGATCAGCACCGCCTGCGCAGACGCAATGGCTTCGAGCACTCCCGGCGCGGGTTCGGATTCAGAGGCTCCCGCAAAGCGGACGGCGTTCACCGGATCCTGATACCAGCGCTTCACAAAATATTCTTCAAAGCTGAGATCGCCGGCGGGCGTGTCAATGCGGGTTTCGACACGCATGTCAGTCATGGGCAGGATGCGCGAGCGCACGCCTAATTGTTTTGAAATATGAAAGGTTGCGCCGGAGAGCGTTTGCCCCTTCGACAACAGTTGAGTTCGCAAAAGATGCGTCGCCAGATCGCGATCGCCAACGCTGAACCAGGCCTCTTCGCCGAGTTCTCGCATCGCCTGCAGACAGTGAAATGTGTCACCGCGCACGCCCCAGCCGCGTTCGCTGCTCAAAATGCCGGCGAGCACGTAGACGATCGAATCGATGTCAGGCGAAACATACAACCCCCACCACGCGTGATCGTCGCCGGTGTTCACGATGAGCGTGAGTTCCTCGGCAGGCAGCAGTTGTCGCAGGCCGTCTACGAATTTCGCGCCGCCGGTGCCTCCAGTCAGGACGACGATCATGCGGCTCTCCGCGCGTAGTGGTCGCGATCTGCAGTTTGCACCAGCTTTTGCGAAAGCAGTTCGCTCTTCGCCGCCGCCTGCTCCATGAATTCTGGGTAGACCGGCAAGCGCTGCCGCAACTGAAATCCTCTTGCCTGGGTTCGTTTCTCGAGTTCGAGCACGTGGGGCCAAGGCCGCTCGGGATTTATGAAATCAGGAGTTAGCGGCGAAACTCCGCCCCAGTCGTTGATTCCGGCGTCGAGTAGTTCTTCGTAGTCAGGATCGGAAAGGTTAGGCGGGGCTTGAATGTTTACCTCTGGCATGAGCAGGCGGGCAACGGCAATTGTTCGCAGCATTCCGCCGCGACTCGGTTCCGGCCAGCTTGCCATTGGAATTTCTGGCTTGACGCGAAAATTCTGAATGATCACTTCCTGAATATGTCCGTACCGCTGGTGCAGATCGCGAATGGCGATCAGCGCATCCACGCGGTCTGCCGGCGATTCGCCGATGCCGATTAAAATTCCGGTGGTGAATGGGACGCGCTGCTTTCCGGCTTCTTCGATCGTACGCAGGCGTTTTATGGGAAGCTTATCGGGGGCATTATCATGGGCTGCGCCCCGCGCGAGTAGAGCTGCATTCGTGGTTTCGAGCATCAGGCCCATGCTGGGAGAAACCCGTGAGAGTCGCGCGATCCACTCGGCGCTCATCAACCCAGGATTGGGATGAGGCAATAAGTTGGTTTCGCGTAGCACCAGCTCGCACATGGCTTCGAGATAATGCAGGGTCGAGCGGAAACCCAGCGTGCGCAGGCGGGCCCGCATCTCGGGGAAGATCAACTCCGGTTTATCACCCAAAGAAAAAAGCGCTTCGGTGCAGCCCAGTTTTTGGCCTTGGCGCGCCACCTGCAGGACTTCGTCCGGGGCCATAGTGTGCGCACCCGGCTGCCCGGGATCGCGACGAAAGGTGCAGTATCCGCAATAGTCGCGGCAAAGATTCGTGAGCGGAATAAATACTTTGCGCGAATAGGTAATGATGCCGGGCTTGAAAAGATCACGAGCAACGCGGGCGCGGACGAGCAGTTCCGTCAATTCCGAGTCAGGTGCGTTAATCCAGTGATGTGCCTCCTCGCGCAACATCGGCTGGTGGCGAGAGGAAATACGGCTGCCGTCGTTTTGAGTTTCAATAAGCATTTGCAGTGCGATCACTGTTTCGATCCGCCGCCGATCATCGACATCGAGAATCATAATCGAAGCCGCAGTGCACCGGAAATCCAGCGTTCATGGTACAAATCTGATTCAAGCTATGAGCGCCACGCAAGAAGAATTCCGCCGGGCGATGGGATGCTTCGCCACCGGGGTCACGGTCATCACCGTTGACGACGCCGGCAAAGTTGAAGGTATGACTGCGAATGCGTTCGCCTCGGTGTCGCTCGACCCCATGCTGGTGCTAGTTTGCGTCAGTCACACAGCACGCACCCACGCTCACATTCATGCGCGAAAAAGGTTCGGAATTAACGTGCTCTCAGAAGATCAGCGCAAAATTTCGGAGTACTTTGCGCTGGTCGATCGCGACGGTGTGGTCGCCGAACAAACCAGCGGCGCGAAATTCGACCGGACGCAACATGGAACGCCGGTCTTGCACGGTGCGCTGGCTTATCTCGAATGCCGGCTGCAAACGACGCACGAAGCGGGAGACCACACCATCTTTATTGCAGAGGTAGAAGATGTCGTGGTGCGGGACGGTAGACCGTTGCTTTATTTTCAGGGGGAATATTGCGAGATCGGGCCAGAGCTGAAATAGACGACAGCACTCCACGGAATCGCGGGGGATTGGAAGGACCTCTGTGATGCTTCTCGTGGACCTCCGTGTTCTGGGTGGTTAACGGTTTCCGAAACCCTTAGCACAGAGAGCACGGAGTTTCACGGAGGAACACACAGAGGGTTTCATTCCAGAACTCCGTCTTCTGCTTTTTCGGTTTTCCACTTTGAGGCTGCGCGCAAAAATTCGACTATGATCGGGTGCGGTTTGCCGGGCTTTGATGAGAGCTGCGGCTGAAACAAGGTTGCGACGAAAAATTTGTGTCTGGGGGCTTCGATGGCGCGAATTTCGGCATTTTCTCCGCGCGCCGCGATGGAGAACCCGGCCTCGATGATTGCGCCCTCGAAATCAGGATTCACTTCGTAGTTGCAGAAGAACTCTTCGGTGACCACATCTTTTTTGTAGAAGCCCTGCAGATAAGATCCCGGGCGAATGCGAATCTCCGGGACTTTGCCGGCAAGTTTCGGGGCGCCTTCGGCGCGGCTGGGAAGGGCGCAGAGCACCGGCGATATTACGATATTTTTTGCGTTCGGATTATTCTCCGCCGAATCCGCATCTTTCATGCCCAGAACATTGCGCGCACACTCTACCAGAGTGTATTGAAAGCCCCCTCATGTGCCGACGAACGGCCAGTCGCGACGGCGCGCAAACTCGATGCCGCGCAGCATTCCGTCGAAGCTTTTGTAAGGGCTTCCGGGACCAGCCCACAGTCCGTCGAATACTTCGAGTTTCTTGTCGAGCTCTGAGCTGAGCAGGGAATCGGTCGGCAGCCACTTCGCCTCGGCAGCAATTTTCAGCTTTTCAGCAGCGTGCTTGATCGACTGCTCGACGGCAGGAAGAGTGGGGGAGGCGGGATCGAAATCTCCGAGAATGCCGATCTGTAGCGGCTCTGGCACTGGTGAATTCTATCGGATGTTTATCTTCATCATTGGTATTTCAAGAGGACAGTTACTGTCTGATCTGCATTCGCCCTGATAACAGAATCCTTAGTTTTTTGACGCTTTTCGAGCACATATCGAATTGCTGTATTAACTGTAGTCCAGCGGAAATCCCGTGGGTCAGTTATTTGCCATGCCACTTCTCCGGTAGGTTTTTTCTGCATTCCTGTTGTTTTCTTTCCATCGGTTAAAAATACTGTAAAGTAGGTCGGCACTAGCGACAGATGGTACAAAATGCCGTACTTTGTCATGCAAGGGCCGTCAGCGGGTGCTGGTTTGAAGCGCAGTTTGGCGTCGATTTCGCCGAGTGGCTCGTATCCTACCTCGACCTCGGCAGTATTGCCTTTGATTCGCTGAGGCCACACTGCCCAGTAATTCGAATATACACGTAGAGGTTTATTGCGGCCCGCATCTTCAGGATGTTGAAAGACCCCTGATGCTTTGTTGATGCCGTAATCGGTGAAGAGCGCTCCCGCCGTCGCATCCATCCACAACTGCTGAATAATTTCTTGCGGAGCCTCGCTACCGACGCGCAGGTTCTGCGCGGTAATAAAGGTGGTTAGGAAACAAATTCCTGCATAACCCACAATTCGTCTCAACCCATCCTCGATTGTCGCAATATTGATGTAGTTATTTTCCTGCCGCGAACGACATCGCCACATCCGCTTTGTCGGCTTCGTCCACTTTCAACATGGTGCGTGGGGTTAGCCGCATGAATGCAGCTACGAACGTGTCCGGGAGCTGCTGGATGCGAATGTTAAAAGTGTTGACCGAATCGTTATAGAACTCGCGCCGGTCCGCGATTTGATTTTCGAGCGATGAAATTCGCTGTTCCAGCATTTGGAAGTTGCTGTTGGCTTTCAGGTCGGGATAATTTTCCGCCACCGCAAAAAATCCACGTAGCGCAGAAGTCACGCTCTGGTCGGCCTGTGCCTTCTGGTCGAAAGTGACCGCCTGCTGATACTGGTTTCGGGCCTGCGTGACCTTGATCATGGTGCCGCTCTCAAAGTTAGCGTAGCCTTTGGTGACATCGAGTAACTTGCTGAGTTCATCGTGGCGCTGTTTCAGCATGACGTCGATATTGGCCCAGGCCTTGTCGATATCGTTTTTGATCGCGACCAGGCCGTTGTAAATCGTCGTCAGATAAATCGCGACTCCGGCAATTGCAAACAGAAACCCAAGCAGAATAACGGTGCTCATATTTCCCCCAAGCGCGGTCAGAATTTAAAGCAAGTTAAAGTGTGCGAGCAAAATGTAAACGCAAACAAGTGTTAGGGCTGGCCCTCCCCAAATCATGAGCGCGGATTTCCAGCCCAGGGTCGTGATCAGATCTTTTTGGCTCCGCCAGGAAATGAAAAATGTCGGGTCGTGGCTGCCTTTCATCAAAACCACCGGCGGATGAAGATCGAATTGTTCCTGCATCTCTTCGCCGTTCTCCGCGGGTGGGGCAGGCGAGATTGCGACCGCCGACGATGTTGATGACCCACCTGCGTTTGCCGCCTGCGGGCTTGTGCCCGCGACTGCCCAGGCCGCCGGATTGCTGATTCCAGCTTTCATGAGTGCGGCGGCAATTTTCTGCTGCTGAGTCATTTCAGTCGCCGGAACGGCAGCCGATCTGTTAGACAAGTAAACCACTTGCGGCTCGAGATTTTGCGGTGCCTGCCGGACTTTCCACAAATCCGCGGGACCTCGCTGGCCATTTCTCCCTGGCGCAACGCTCGCATCCAGGCCAGGATTTTGCGAAAGCGTTCCCAAAACAAAGAGGATGTTTTCCGGCTGTATGCAATACTCCTCGACCTTGATGGGCCGGCTTGTATTCACTCCGTTGCGACCCAAAAAACTGTAGACCGACGCTGTCATGTCGGCGCTGTGCATCAGCATCGAGCGGTTGTACTCCTGGTGCAATTCACAGTGCAGATCCATCTCTGCGCCGGTTGGATCGACCAGCAACTTGCCGGAGTTGTCGTCGATATAAAAAGGAACGTGCAGGCTCTCTTCAGCAACCTTGACCCATTCGCTGCTCTTGCCGCGCTGCTTCAACTCCCAGGCCGCGCTGCGATAGTAGTAACAAGTGAGCTGTTTCAAAGGCGAGGTGATGACATTCGGCCCCTTGGCGAGGCCGTTAACTTCCACCAGGCCCATGGAAGCGCTGCGAATTTTGGAAGCCGGGGTATTCAGGATGAGGCGTTTGCGCTGTAGCAGCCGGAAACCTTTATAAAAGAGGTAGACTCCGGCGCCAGCTCCGAGTACAGACATGGCAAGAACGTTCGCCGGCACAGACGCCATGCTTTCTGCCAAATAAATTGCCCCAACGTGACTCATGCTAAACACACTTCGCAGTCTCCCGGAGTGTAGCCGGGTGACAAGCGTGCGATGGTAAAAACACGAGGAATTTGCTTACCGGAGTAATGCCGAGGCGCAAGAGAGGGGGCACAGTGACCTTAGTAATTGCGGGTTCTCGTTACTCGGTTTTCGAGTACCGCCAAGCCGCCTAGAATCTTGAAGTGGACGACTCCGCACAACCGGAGGTCCGCAGGCGCCCGACTCTGTGACCGGGCGCGAGAAATCTTCCCATGGCTGAGACTGCAAAACGGGCGGACCGGCAAGAAATCGCCAGGCGAGTTGAACGCGGCGAAAAGCTTTTACAGAAGGGCAAGCCCGCGGAAGCGCTGGAAGAATTCCTGCAGATTCTCGCACTCGATACCGGCAACGACACCGTCCGGCAGATGGCTTCCGATCTGTGCCTTTCGTTGCAACGAATTCCCGACGCGGTACGGCTTTTGGGCGAGCTATTTGAACGCCAGGTGGCGGCGGGAGATGCCATTCGAGCCAGCTTGACCTATAAGAAGCTGGCGCGTTTTGCCACCCCGACCTGTGACCAGAAAATCCGTTTCGCGCAATTGCTGGAATCATCGAATCGCAAACTGGCGCTTGAAACCTACGAGAGCGCGATAGAGGAATTGAATCGCGCCGGTCGAAAAGCCGACGCACTGGCCGCTTTGAACAGGATCGTTGCGCTTGATCCAGCGGAGAAGAATTTGGTGCGTCTGGCCGAGGCTTCGTCGGAAGCCGGCGAGCGAAAAGCCGCGGGCGCCGCTTTCCTGAAAATTGCGCAACAGAATGAAAGCGCAGGAACCGACGCGACGCAGTGGTATGAGCGCGGTTACTCCGAGGATCCCACAGAAGAACCTATTGCCCTGGGTTATGCAAAGTGCCTGATGCAGCAGCAACAGATAGGCGCTGCCATTTTCGTACTTGAGCCGCTGGCGACTATCGGCCACAACTCACCCGATTTTCGCGATCTGTACGCGCGCGCTCTTCTGAGCGCTAATCGGCTGACTGAAGCATTGCCTCTGGTGTGGCAAATTTTTGAGCAGAACCCCTCCCGCATCGAGCAGGTACGCGATCTCATTGGCGCTTTCCTCGACTCGCAATTGGATAAAGAGGCCGTAATGCTGGCGGAGAAGCTGGACCACTTCCAGCGTAGAAAGGGCGAACGCCGGGCTTTTCTGGCGATGATGCAGGACATCGCCGCCGGACACAGGCCATCGGCGGAGATGCTGGAATTTCTTGCGGATCAATTCAACACTGCAAACCGCGAGTCCGATTATTCTGCAACGTTGCTGCGACTTTTCGATGTCTACTGCGAGCAACAGAATTTTTCCAAGGCGGCCGATGCGCTCGACCGGGCGGTTGAGATTGATCCGTATGAGACCGGGCACCAGAAGCGCCTGGAGTCTCTGAAGGGAAAGATCGAGTCGAACCGCTATGAAGTGATTGCTTCGCGCTTTACCGGGACCTCAGCCGTACAACCGCCGCGCAGTAATCCCGAGGACAAGATGTTGGGTTCAGGCACGCTGCAGGACCTGATGCTGCAGGCGGAGATTCTGGTGCAGTACGGCATGCGCAACAAAGCTCTGGAGCGCCTGCAACGCATCCAGCAGCTTTTTCCGCATGAGGAAGACCGCAATCCTGATCTCTACCAGCTCTATGCGACTGCTGGCATGACGCCGCAGTATGCGACCGGCAGCGTCAGCTCGCAAGCCGCTCCGCTTCCCGCAGCTCCGGTTTCCACTCCGGCCGTGGCGGCGCCCGCAACTGCAGAAAACCTGGATATGGTCAGCTTTGCCAGGGTTCCAGACATCACGCGCAAGCTGAATCAACAGAACACCGCGGACGGCGTCTTGAACGTCGCAGCCACTGAACTGGGAACTCAATGGAAGCTCTCGCGCTGCATGGTTGCACTGAGAAAACCCGGTTTGGTGACCAGCGCCGCGAAGCAATTCACGGGCAACGGAAGCAAAACTGCAGATTCTGAGTTGATCGAGCAGGTGGTCTCGACCTTGCACGATCTGGCGATCAGCCGGGGTACGCTGGCCTATTCCGATACTTCGAGTGCGCCCGAGTTGCAGGGACTGACTCAGCAGCTTGCCGATCTGAATGCGCGCTCACTATTGGCGTTGCCCTTGATGGATGGCAACGATCACCTGGGCGTCATGTTGCTGATCGAGAGCACACCACGGCCCTGGGCTCCCAATGACGTAATGGTCTTCAAGATGATTGCCGAGCAGGTGGCGATCGCGTTGAACAATGCGGGCCTGCGCCGGCTGGTCAAAAATCTTTCGGTCACCGACGAAAATTCCGGGCTGCTGAAGCGGGCATCCTATATCGATCTATTGATGGGCGAAGTGCGGCGCGCCTCACAGCAGGCAACTCCGGTTTCGGTGCTGCTGATGCGTTTCGCCGAGCGCGCCACGATTGCGAGGGAGCAGGGCGAGGCAGCGGCCGATAATCTGATGCAACGCCTAGGAAAATTGGTGGCCGCCAACGTCCGGCAAAACGATCTCGCATTCCGCTATGCCGCCAATGCCATTGCCGTGGTGCTGGGCGAGACGGGAGAAACTGAGGCCCTGCGCGTGGTGGAGAAGATGCGCCGCCTTATTGGTACGGCGATCGGGGAGAAGCAGATCGCAGCATCGTTCAACGCCGGAATTGCGGAGGCGGTGATTCGCCAGCAGTTTGACGCGGTGGACATCGTCACTGAGGCGATCAACCGGGTTGAGCGAGCGCTCGAAAAGGCAGTAGCCGAGGGGCCGGGCAAGAGTGTTGCGGTGCCCAGTATGCTTTCGGCGGCTGCGGTGGCATAAAGTCGTTGAAATAGCCCTGCTCCGGATATAATTGAAGCCGAGCCTGTCATGCATTTTCAGAATGCCAACTCGCACCTTCCCACTTGCTGGTTGCACATGCTCGTGTGCCCGCGACGCTATCTGGCTGTACTGCCGTCGCAGAGCCGTCCCAGTCTTTTCGGTAGCGACTAAGTTTTAACCTCCTCAGTCTGTGTAAGGCCGAAGCTCGCCCGATGTTGCCCGGCCAACGACCAACGACGCACGACCGTTTCCAGGAGGATTCCATGTCAACCAAGACCACGTCCGTACTCGAGGGACCCAAGATCAAAACCGCTCTGCCCGGGCCGAACGCTAAGCGCGTGCTCGAAGGCGATGATCGCATTATTTCGCCGTCGTATACCCGGTCTTATCCGCTGGCGGCCAAGCAGGGCCGCGGCCTTGTAATCACCGATGTCGATGGCAATGAGTTTCTCGATTTCTCATCCGGCATTGCCGTGACTTCGACTGGCCATTGCCATCCTGATGTAGTGGCTGCGATTCAGAAGCAGGCGGGTGAACTGATCCACATGTCAGGCACGGATTTTTACTACGAGAGCCTGGTCACGCTCGCCGACCGCTTGTCGAAGATCGCTCCCATGACGGGCCCACACCGTATTTATTACGGCAACTCCGGCGCGGAAGCTGTCGAGTGCGCGCTGAAGCTCGCGCGCTACCACACCCGCCGGCCGAACATCATTGCGTTTTACGGTGCGTTTCATGGCCGCACCATGGGAGCTTTGTCGCTGACCGCTTCGAAGCCGCAGCAGCGCCGCAGATTTGCCCCGCTGGTTCCGGGAGTGACTCACGTTCCGTATCCGGATGTTTATCGCAAGGGTGAACAGGACGCGCTGGCCTGCGCCCGCTTCATTGAAGAAAGATTGTTCAACACCACGCTTCCACCCGAGGAAGTTGCGGCTATTTTCGTTGAACCGGTTCAGGGCGAAGGCGGATACGTGCCGGGGCCCAAAGTTTTCATGGAAGAGCTGCGCCGGATTTGCGACAAGCACGGCATTCTGCTGGTTGCGGACGAAGTACAAAGCGGCGTTGGACGCACCGGCAAGTGGTGGGCGATCCAGCACACCGGCGTGCAGCCTGACATCATTTGCATGGCCAAGGGCATCGCCTCCGGCATGCCGCTCTCGATCACGCTTACCAAAGCCAACATCATGGATTGGGTTCCGGGATCTCACGCCTCAACTTTTGGCGGAAACCCGGTCTGTATTGCAGCAGCGCTGGCGACACTCGATGTCATCGAACGCGAAGGCCTGTTGCGAAAGAGCGAAGAAGTTGGCAACCACATGAAGCGGCGCATGGCAGACTGGCCCAAGAAGCACAAACTGGTGGGCGATGTGCGCGGGCTCGGCCTGATGATCGGGGTCGAGCTGGTGAAGAACAAGGAAAGCAAAGAACGGGCATCCGAAGAACGCGACCGAGTGGTGGAGTTGGCATTCGAACGCGGCATTCTGCTGCTCGGCTGCGGCCCCAACACAGTGCGCATCTCGCCTCCGCTGATCACCAGCAAAGAGCAGGCGGATGTTGCGATGGATGTGCTCGAAGAGTGCATCGAGATGGTTGGAAAGTAAATCGCTGATCCTGCCCTTCGCATAACGGAGGGCAGGATCAAATCAAATTGTTCCGTTCAAAGACTCCCGCCGCTTACCTCCGACAAAAATTCACAAAAATCTTCTTGCATCTGTGGAAATTTTCCGTAAATTAAATTCTGCGGATTAGCTTCGAGCAACGAGTTGCGAGCCATGAGCGAGCAGCCGGAAGCTGAGGTTGCCCAAAGCTCAGCGCTCACTGCTCAAGGCTAGCCAAGAGCCAACAGCCAAGAGCTGTTTTCAAGGAGGAAGCCATCGCAATTGGCAACAGCTAGCGCCACACACCATCCACTCCCGCCTACTCTGCTTTCCCCGAAGAAAAAGAAATCTGCCCGCCTGACACTCTGGCCTTTGGTGGCTGCCACTTTCTTTATGGTCTCCGGCGGAACCTATGGCATTGAAGACATCGTCCACGGCGCCGGATATGGGCGCGCGATCCTCTTCCTAATCCTCACCCCGCTGCTCTGGAGCCTGCCGACAGCGTTCATGATCGGCGAACTTTCGAGCGCGCTGCCATTCGAAGGCGGCTACTACGCCTGGGTGCGCCGCTCCATGGGCAATTTCTGGGGATTTCAAGAGGCGTGGCTCTCGCTGACTGCGTCGATCTTTGACATGGCGATTTATCCAACCCTTTTCGTGCTGTATCTCACGCGGCTGTTTCCCTGGTTTGCAGAAAACCATCGCGGCGTTATGGTGGCTCTGGGTGTGGTCGTTGTTTGCTCGCTGCTGAATATCGCCGGGGTGAAGGTGGTCTCGACAACCTCACTATGGCTGTTCTTCGCCCTGTCGTCGCCTTTTCTGCTGATTGTTCTGCTCTCGCCTTTTAAATATGGTGCGCTGTTTCACGCCGTGACCACGCCAACCACTTCCAAAGTCGATCTGATCGGCGGGCTGCTCATCTGCATGTGGAATTACATGGGCTGGGACAACGCCTCGACCATCGCCACCGAAGTCGAGCGCCCGCAGCGGACTTATCCGCGGGCCATGCTCGTCGCCGTGACCATCGTGGCATTGAGCTACATCATTCCCGTCGCCGCGGTCTGGATGACTCATCTACCGGCCGGAGCCTGGGAAACGGGCTCATGGGCTGACATTGCCGGACTGCTCGGCGGCCCGGCTCTGCGCATCGCGCTCGTCGTGGGCGGAATGTTCAGCGCCTTCGGCATGTTCAATGCTCTGGTCATGAGCTACTCGCGCCTGCCGCTGGCCATGGCGCAGGACGGCATGCTGCCGAGCATTTTCGGCAAGCTGAATCGCCGTCGCGCCCCCTGGGTTGCGATCATCGCGTTTGGCGATCGGCTGGGCCGCGTGCCTGAACCTTGGCTTCGAGCGTCTGGTCACGATCGACATTTTGATTTACGGGTTGAGTCTCGCCCTCGAGTTCACCGCTCTCGTGGTTCTGCGAATCCGCGAGCCGCGACTGAAGCGGCCGTTCCGAGTGCCTGGCGGGATGTTCGGCGCGATCGCGGTCGGGGTGGCGCCGGTGCTGCTGCTCGGCTTCGACCTCATTCGCAGTGAAACCGAGCAGGTAGCGGGAATGAGTTCCTTCGCCTTCGGCGCGATCATCATCGGAGCAGGCGTGCTGGCGTACGGCGTGAAGCAAGCCCTCAAACCGGCAGGATGGGCCGTTCCTCAGGGCCAATCAGCCCAATAAGAAACAGCCACGGCTCGACAGATTTTCGCGGATTTCCAAATCCGTGAGTCCGGGAAGATCCATGGCTTTTTGGTGTCCTGATGTAATATTTGCTCGTATGACCAAACGCCGATCCAAAGGCGCGTACATGATTTCGGCAGTGGCCGAGATGTATGGCATTCATCCGCAAACTCTGCGCCTGTACGAGCGCGAAGGATTGCTGAAGCCATCGCGTACTGAAGGCAATACTCGCCTTTATACCGACGAAGATTTGCAGCGGCTGGAGTTCATCCTTAATCTTGCGCGCGACCTGGGCGTAAACATCAGCGGGATGGCGATCATTCTGCAAATGCGCGAGCGTATGGAAGAGATGCAGCGCCAGATTCAGGACTTCGTGAAATACATTCAGGAAGAAGTGCTCTCCCGCGCAAACGCCGCCAGCGATCCTGCGCGGGGAGCGATCGTGCCCATTCGTCGGCCGTTTCCGCCGGTGCCGAACGCCCGCAAGAAGTAACTCTGTTCGTCATCCCGCTCTATCGAGGTGTCGTCCCGAACGGGCGCGCTTGCGCGCGCGAGAGGGACCTTACGTCGCGCTTGCACAACCCGCATGTCGTGCTTTCGAGGACAACCACATGACGCAAGCAGTCAGGCAAAGTCCAGTCAGCGCTGCTGCTGGCGCATGTCTGGGCGCATCGTAAGGTCCCTCTCTCGCCCCTTTCAGCCGTGCGAGTTCGGGATGACACAATCAGAGGAAATAGGAGCATCGCGAATTTCGGTATCATCGTTACCGGTGCTCCCCTTTAAGCTCATCTACAGCGACGGATATTTTTTGCCCATCGGACAGCATGTTTTTCCGGCCGAAAAATATCGCCGGGTGCGTAGACCAGTTGATCGAAACTTCCGCCGCCGGGCCCGGACGATTTCATTACTCCTCAGCCTGCATCTGACCAGGACATCCTGCTGGTCCACACACCGCGGTTATGTCGAAAAACTGAAGATCGGAACTCTGTCAGCCAGCGAGGAACTCGAGCTTGAAGTTCCTTTCTCGCCGAGACTGGTGCAGGCTTTCTGGCTCGCTGCCGGCGGGTCAATTCTCGCTGCGCAGCATGCATTGAATGATGGCGTCGCGGTCAATATCGGCGGCGGATTCCATCATGCCTTTGCTGATCATGGCGAAGGCTTTTGCATGATTCACGATGTGGCCGTCGCTATTCGACGCATGCAGCGGGACAACAAGATCCGCACTGCCATGACCGTCGATTGTGATGTTCACCATGGCAACGGCACGGCGGCGATCTTTGCGGGAACGCGCACTGTGAGTGAGCCGCTGCCATCGAGCGGGCCGTCCGTTCTGGGACGCAAACCTCTCATGCGCGGAACTCACGCCGGCGATGTCTTCACTATCTCGCTGCATCAGGAAAACAATTACCCGCCGACTAAGCCGCCGTCGTCGATCGATGTCGATCTTGCCCGACGGCATCACCGATGACGACTATCTTGGTGGCTCGACAACGCGCTCAGCTCTGGCCTGCGCCAATTCAAGCCGGACTTGATCTGCTATATCGCTGGCGCCGACCCCTACCGGGAAGACCAGCTCGGCGGCTTAGCGCTCACCATCGAGGGATTAAAGAAGCGCGATGAGTTGGTCTTTCGCGTGGCCAAGGCGCAGGGCATTCCGGTGATGGTGACCTATGCGGGCGGCTATGCGCGCAACGTCGCGGATACTGTGACCATTCACTCGAACACCGTGATTGCGGCGAAGGAAATTTTCTCGCTATGAGCACGAACGCTAAAAGCGGGTGCGCTGCGGACCCAGTCATCGAATTCCGCGACGTCGGTATTAATCGGGTGGACGCGAAATCTTGTGCGCGCTGAACCTTGCGATACAGCGTGGCGAAATTCTGGTGCTGCTCGGCCGCAGCGGTTCGGGAAAGACCACGGCGCTGAAACTGGTGAACCGCCTGTTGACACTTTCCCGGGGCGAAATTTGCGTGGACGACCGAGACATAAAAGATTGGGATGTAATTAAGCTGCGCCGCCACATCGGATACGCCATTCAAGATGTTGGCCTGTTCCCGCATTACACGGTCGAGCGCAACATCGGGCTGATTCTTTCGCTTGAGCGTTGGGATAAAGAGAAAATTCACGCGCGCGTTCAAGAGCTGTTGCGCCTGGCGGGATTGAATCCCGGACTTGTCGTCGCGTTATCCCAATCAGCTCTCCGGCGGACAACGGCAGCGGGTCGGCGTAGCCCGCGCTCTGGCCGCCGATCCGCCGATTCTTCTGATGGACGAACCTTTCGGCGCGCTCGATCCGCTGACCCGCGCCGATCTGCAGCGCGAATTTTTGTCGCTGCAAAGAAAATTGCAGAAGACCGTCCTCTTTGTCACTCATGATCTTCATGAAGCCTTACGGCTGGGAAGCAGAATCGCATTGCTCGAGGCCGGCAAGCTGGTCTCGGTCGGGATCGCCGGAGGAATTTCTGAGTTCGTCGGATGCGCTCGTGAAAAAATACGTAGAGGCGTTCGGATCGATCGAAGAAGCGCGAGGGCGGAAATGAACTTCTGGCATTTCATATCGCAGAACCGGCTTGAGATCGCCGACCTCACGCTGGAGCATTTGTGGATGGTCGGGATTTCGACGCTGCTGGCGCTTGCTGTGGGTATTCCGCTCGGCATCCTTATTACTCGTCGTCCGCGCCTGCGGAAGCCGGTGATTGCGGCTGCAAACATTATTCAAACTGTTCCCAGCCTGGCGTTGTTCGGCTTCCTTCTGCCTGCGCCATGGATCGGCGAGCGCGCCACGCGTCTGGCGATTCTGGCGCTGATGCTCTATGCCCTGCTTCCGCTGATACGCAACACTTACGCTGGGATCACCGGCGTGGATCGTGCCGTGATTCTGGCGGCGCGAGGAATGGGGCTAACCGAATGGCAACTGCTGTTCAAAGTTCAATTGCCTCTTGCGGCCAGCGTAATTCTCGCCGGAGTAAGAGTTGCCATCGTGATCTCGATTGGACTGGCGACGATTGCCGCGGCCATCGGCGCCGGAGGGCTGGGCGAATTGATTTTTCGCGGCCTGGCCATGGTGAATAACTCCGTGATTCTGGCGGGCGCAATTCCCGCCGCGCTCATGGCATTAGCCGCCGACACGCTGTTGGGTTGGCTCGAAAAACGCTTCACTCCTCAGCGTGTTGATTGACATGCCAATGAACAAAACGACTTCGGGTGACCCGTCCTTGTCTCACCGTTCTTTGGTAAGACAGGGCGGGGTCTTTGAAGTTTTGTTCGTTCTTGCGAGCCTCGTGCTGTGTTCCAGTTGTTCCCACCGTGATCGCATCGTTGTCGGCTGCAAAAATTTTACCGAGCAGATCGTCCTTGGTGAACTCATCGCACAGCAGATCGAAAACAAAGCACATCTTCCGGTGGAGCGCCGCTTCTATCTCGGGGGCACTTACATCGCGCACCAGGGCATTCTCGCCGGACGCATCGACATTTATCCGGAATATACCGGAACCGCGCTGACGGCAGTGTTGAAGGAACCAGCGACCTCCAATCTAAAGGCAGTCTATGATCGCGTGAAGTCAGAGTACGAACGCCGCTTTCATCTGACGCTCGGTCCTGCTTTCGGATTTAACGACACCTTTGCGATCGAAATCCGCGGGGACGACGCTCGACGCTTGCATCTGCAAACTCTTTCGCAGGCCGGGCAGTACACGCCACAATGGCGCGCCGGTTTCGGTTATGAATTTATGGAGCGTCCGGACGGATACAAAGGCCTGGTTGCGACTTACGGTCTGCGCTTCGCCACGCCGCCGCGCATTATGGATCTTGGCCTGCTCACCCGTGCTCTCAAAGAGCATCAAGTGGACTTAATCGCCGGGAACATGACCGACGGCCTCATTCCAGCGCTGGATCTCTTCGTGCTGGCAGACGATAAACATTACTTTCCGCCGTATCAGGCGGTTCCGGTAATTCGCGAGCAAACCTTGGCCGAACATCCTGAAATCCGAGCCGCGCTGAACGCCTTGGGAAACAAAGTTTCCGACGAGGAGATGCGCCATCTGAATTACGAAGTGGACGGGAAAAAACGCGATGTGAAAGACGTAGTGAGAGAATTTCTGCGGAGCAAAGGTCTCAACTAGATTTTGAAAATGCTGGGCTGAGATACGTTTGTCTTATCCTGGATGGTTTGCAGTACCGCCGCAATTACCAGGCCGACAGCGAGCGCGCCGACCACGAGATACCACAGCGCGGGCAGCGCGATCAGGAAGATCAGCGCGCTACCGACCGCGAAAACTAATCCAGGAAAGTCACCGCCAACCGGTAGGCGGTGCATGTCAATTCCGCGATGTGGAGGTTTGCTTTCCATACCTTTTCCTAGACTCTATTATGCTCCTCGGTGTCCAGTGTTTTCTATTTCGAGGCTAGCGGCAGTTTTTGGTTTTTACTTCGGCTAATCGCGCTTTCACCATTTTCTTAACCAAAATTGCCGGCAGGGGCTTGTCGACTGGAAATTGAATAGTGCCTTTTGATTTCTGAAAGGGCTGCAGTTCGTTTTTAAATTTTTCAATTACTGCCGCGGTGGGAAACAAACTGCAATGGTCGGAGAAAGCCGCGTACCAAACCAACACTTCTTTATATTTGAACGCCGGAATTTTATAGCTGAGCACTTCGGTGGTTTCTGCTGGGACAACCGACCGGATGGCCGCGCGAACTTTTTCCAAGGTTGCGCGGGCAGGCTGGGGAAGCCTGGCGAGATAGTCATCGACGGTTTGAGCACTCGCACCCTTTAAAATCGCGGCCTTTTCAGGCTTTCGAACAGCGGTCTTTTTCATCAGAAAACAGTAACCCGATCTCTAGCGAGCGGCAATTGCCTCGAAAGTGACTAGATGGTGGAGGGTGTTTCCTTTCGCCGTAGCAGCAACGGCCATGGTAGCACCGCCAGCGCCAGGATAATCGCGGAATGAAATGCAGTTGCGGAAGCATCACCCACGGAGTGTACCCGCGTTAAGTCCAGGCTAACATGCGGAAGTGCGCCGGGCACGCCGGCTCGGTTCGCGTGCACTTCGGCCAGCGCACTAAGCAATGAGATTGCAACCACACCCATCGCTGGCCAAAGCGCATTCATGCGTTGACGTGCAGATACCATTCCCATTAGCCAGCCGATGAATATCGGCGCACCGAAATATAACCATCGACCTGCGCCAAAATACAGCATCGCCCACTCATTTGTTAACCGCACAAAGGGCATGCTGGTTTCCGGCAGAAAAATTTGCCAGCCTGTCCACAAAACGAACAGCGCAATGAACCATGCGCCGGCCAGCAGGCAGAGCGGCCCAAAACCGAAAACCGCCCAAGGAGCGCGAGCGCTCCACGATTGAAACTCGCGCCGCTCGATCATTGCTTTGGCAAGTCCATCTATGCCACCAAGTCGAGCGAGCGCAGCGGCATCTGCCTCGACTCGACTGCGTCCGGCGAGTTCCTCCTCGGCGCGAAGATCGGTAAGGTGGTCTGAGAGTTCGCTTAAATAACGCCGCACGTGTCGTGGCGCCACTCCGGCGCGCAGGAGTCGCTCGCGAAGCTCATTCAATGGCTTGGACATGGCGACCTCCCGCCAGCATTTTGTGAATCGCACCTGCCAGATGACTCCAGTTTTCGGACAGCTCAGCCAGTCGCCGCGATCCAGAACCGGTCACCGCGTAATAAACCCGGCTGCGTCCGTTGACGTTTTTCCGGCGCGATTTCAACGCCCCCTCGCGCTCCAATCCGTGCAGCACGGGATACACTACGCCCTCTCCGAAAGCGATGACGGAGCCGGTTTGGCTGCGAATCGCCTGCACGATTTCGTATCCGTACATTTCTTGTTTTGAAAGTAGCCGGAGAATCAGCAACTCGGGCACACCATTCATAAAATTCGGATTGGTGTCACGAGTGCTCATTGAGAATCATAATACCTTGCGGTTCAAGGTATGGCAACTGTTTAACAAAAATGTTGGCCGGAGTGGATGCGGAACCAAAGTAGTAAAAGTGGAACGCGCAGCCAATTGCAGAAGGCCTGGCTCAGCGCCTGACCGGTATTTGGATCAAAATTAAACTGCGAGTGGAGTTTTCGCAGCCCGCGAACCAAAAGAGTTACCGCTAAAAAATAAGGGGCGCCCGCTACCGGGGCACCCCAATTCTGGCTATCTCCAAGTCTACTGCTTGTCGTATACCTCAACACTCCTGTACTTCTTGCCCTTCGCGTCCGTTCCAGTGATTGTGACCGTGCGGCTCTTGCCGTCGGCGGCGATCACAACGTGCGCGACCAGAACCACCTTGCCATCCTTCTTTGAGACCACGTGAAGCGTATGGGAATTAATCTGTTTTGACGAACGCATGTCCTCACCCGGGTTACCGGTGGCGGGGTAATCTTTCCCATCGAACTTGCCGGTCCATTCAGTATGGGTTGCGGTGCCGTCAGGTGCGGTGCCATCGATCGTTACTTTTACGCTGTCACCCGCGGCTTCATAAGTAACCGTGCTGTTGGTTGGCGAACCTGCGCCCACTTTCGACTTCGCTGCGTCCAGTTTCCAGGTGCCCATCATGGCGTCGCTGGCTGCGAAGCACATTGCCGCTGCAAAACACATCGCGAACGCTAATAGAGTATTTCTGAGTTTCATCGCGCCTCCGTTGTGATCAATTGTGGATTTATTGACCGCGCGAATTGTAGTGCCGCAGGTTACATTGCGCAACTCTGGCGAATCGAAACCGTGTGTAATTCATCGAACCATCATGCACATGAAGCTGGCCTCGCTAAACCTCGGATTGCCCCGCGCGGTGACCTGGCATGGAATGAACGTCAGCACCGGAATCTTCAAGCAGCCAGTCGACGGCCGGGTCGCGCTTCGGAGACTCAATCTCGACGGCGATCGCCAGGCGGATCTCTCCGTCCACGGCGGCAAGGACAAGGCGGTGTACTGCTATCCGCTCGAGCATTATGAATATTGGAAAAAAGAATTGCCGGGTCACGAGTTGCCGCTGGGAGTGTTCGGCGAGAACTTCACGCTGGATTTCGGCAACGAAGGTTTCAATTCAGCCGGTAAGGACGCAGCGTTGCGTGAACAAACAATACACATCGGGGACCGCTTTTCGGTTGGCTCGGCGGAAGTAGTTGTGACCCAGCCGCGCCTGCCTTGCTACAAGCTCGGCATCCGCTTCCAAATGGACGATATGGTCAAGCGCTTCCTGGTTAGTGGCCGATCGGGGTTTTATCTTGCGGTCACACGCGAAGGCGCGGTCGGCGTTGGAGATGAAATGACACCACTGGCGCAAGATCCGAATGCGGTACCGGTGTCTGCAATCACGCAGTTGTATATTGCCAAACAATATTCGGATGACGATCTGCAGATACTCCAGCGCGCGTTGCGTGTCGCGGCATTGCCAGAAAGCTGGAAAGAATATTTTCGCGAGCGGCTGCAGATGCTGAACGCAGTTAGAGGTGATGTTCTCTAATCAAACTGTCATCCTGAGCGAAGTCGAGGTTCGCGCAGCGAACGTCGACGCAGTCGAAGGACCCCATTCACCATTGAAGCTGATACCGGCGTGTCAGGGAGTCCCGTCGATGTCGTAGTGAGAATGCCTATCCAGGGCAGGTGCAGTACTGGCAGCCGAGGGGTCCTTCGACTCCGCGGGCCGATTCGCAAAGCGAATCAGCCCGCTGCGCTCAGGATGACAGAGTAGTGGGATGACAGAATAATTGGGACAACAGGATAATATTCGGAGGCGCGGCCATAGCGTCCGGTCTTGCGCGGCTTAGGTGTTCGCGTTTTTGCGTGATGACGATCTAGTTGACGACGATTTGCGCGCCACCGTCACCGCCTGATCCAACTCCGCCGCAATCTCATCGAACCCCGGCTTCGGCCCATTCCAGCGCAACTGCTCGACGTCGCCAAAAAGCGGGATGTCGGTCCGCAATGTTGCCAGCGTGCGAAACAGCAGCGCGTCAGCCCATTCGCGGCGCAGCGTATCAGCCAGCGCGCCGGCGTTAGTCGCATTCACGTGCCACTCGCGGCAATCTTTCGGGATCGCCTCCAGATGTCCAAACTTCGCGAGCACCGCGGCCGTCGATTTCGCGCCCCACCCCGCCAGCCCAGGATAACCATCCGCCGCATCGCCCACCAATGCCAGATAATCCGGAATCGACAGCGGCGGTACACCATATTTCTGCATGACGCCCTGCTCGTCGATCGTCACCCGCGTGCGGCGATTCAGCTGCACCACCCGCGCGCCTCGCACGCACTGCGCCAGGTCTTTGTCAGGAGTGCAAATGATGACGCGTTCGACGCGAGCATCTTTTTCTGCGGCTGCCGCGCCGGCGGCGAGAGCGTCGTCAGCCTCGAACTCGACCATGGGCCAAACCACAACCCCGGCCGCTGACAACACCTCTTCAAGCGGCAGAAACTGCGCCAGAAGCTCCGGCTCCACGCCTTCGCCGGTCTTGTATCCCGGCCACAACTGGTTGCGAAACGACTCAATCACATGGTCAGTGGCCACCGCAATATGCGTCGCCCCGCCCTTAATCATCCCCAGCACCGACGCGAGGACAGCCCGCACCGCGCCAACTTCGCGCCCCTGCTTATCGCGCGCGGACGGCACGGCATAGTAATGGCGGAAGAGCTCGTATGTGCCGTCAACGAGGAAGAGTTCCATGGGTCCGAAGAGACGTTCAGGTCAGAAGGATACCAGCAGATGTCATCCTGAGCGGAGGAATGCGACCCGCTTGCGAATCGCATTCCGCAGTCGAAGGAGCCCGTGCTTGCTCAGATCAGCACAGGCCTGAACAGGAATTCTCCAGACGGGTGCCGATTTGTAGTTTCCCGGAACAGTTGAGATCAAGCGCCCTTCAAGCGCGCTGAAATGAGAACGGACGCGAATGCGGTGGTCTGTGATATATGAACATTCCAACTCGAATTGAGGCGCTTGCGCGACGCATGAGCCGCGCGCCGAAGTCCTGAAGGAAAATAGAGACCTCAACTCAAAATAGGCATTCAGCGGACAACCGTCTGAACTGCCCCACTTAAGCCAAAAGCGGGCTTGAATGGGCCATCCTTACGTGCCGGTTAGTTAGTCCTAGTTCGGGGTAATTTTGTACTCGATTTTGGAGAATGCGGAACCGGGAACGGTGACGGTTTCGCCAGATTCGAGCTTTACCTTGAATTGCGTCATTTCGATCGAACGCTGAAGGTCGTCAGCGATGGCGGGGGCGACGATCTGCTCGATGACGCCGCTGACTTCACCAAACTCCTGCAGCTTGACTATGACTTTAATCCGGAGAAGCTCGGTCAACCTGGTCATGACCGTTGCTTGCTTGTTGAGCTGAAATTGAGCCATTTGCAGCCTCCTTGGTGAATCTCAGCGTAGCAAAAACTCGGCGAGAATATTTAGGATGCGTTTTTTTGGCGTGGAAGCTGATGATGCTCCGACGAACTGCGCCTCGAGCGGCACATCGAGGGCCCTGCAGAAAGCGGGTGCGGGAGTTAGACTCTGCGGCCAGGCGATTTTGCGCGTTGCGCAATGGTGTTGCGGCCGAAACCCGTGGGCAAGGCATCAGGCGGTAATCGCCAAGAGTCAAGCGTTAAGGGCTAAAATGAAGTCCGAATATGCAGCGAGCAAATATTGGCGACTTCGAACTGACCGCTCTTACTGACGGGGTTTACCACCTTGACGGAGGCGCTTTTTTTGGCATCGTGCCCAAGGTCCTCTGGTCCAAGCGGATGGCCTCTGACGAGCAGAACCGCGTGCCCACCGGCCTGAACTCAGTGCTGGTGCGAACCGGAGACAAGAACATCCTGATTGAAACCGGTGTAGGCAACAAACTTTCAGACAAGATGGTCCAGATTTATGGTCAGCCGGCAAAGCTGCTCGATCAGCTTAGCGCGGCTGGGGTGTCTCCCGACGACATTGATATTGTGATCAACTCGCATCTCCATTTCGATCACTGCGGCTGGAATACGATTCGATCCGGTGACTCTGTAAAGCCCACTTTTCCGAAGGCCAAGTACTATGCTCAGAAAGGCGAGTGGGAGCACGCGCACCAGGGTCAGCGCGACACCGTGAGTTATCTGCACGAGAATTACGATCCGCTGGTCGAGAGCGGACAGATGCAGTTACTGCAGGGAACGACGGAAATAGTTCGGGGGATTTCGGTGGAAGTTTTTTCCGGACACACCCGCGACATGCAGGCGGTCATGGTCCAGAGCGGCGGGCAGACGGCGTGCTATATCTCCGATTTGATTCCCACCAGCGCCCATGTCGAGGTCAATTGGGTAATGGGATTTGACTTGTATCCGCTGGAAACCATCGAGAGCCGCAAGCGCTATTACTCGCGCGCGCTTCCGGAGAACTGGCTCACCATGTTCACCCACGATCCTGAGGTGCCGTGGAGTTACCTAGGGAAAGATTCGCGGGGGAAAATCATGGCGAAAGAAAAAATTGCGTTGGCGGGATAGTGAGGAGTTCCGCCTGGCTAAGGCTTGAACCCGCAAACGAACGTTTCGAGCCGTTCACGTTGGGAGACTGAATGAGAAAAATCATTTGCTTCGCGCTACTCGTCGTCGCTACGAACGCACAGTCGGCTGACAAGCGACCGAAGATTACCGGTATCGACCACGTGGATTTCTACACCACATCCCCTGAAGCGAACGCCCGGTTTTACATGCAATTACTCGACCTGACATCCGGCGGACCGCTTGAGCAGGGCCAGACGCAGCGCTTTGTGGTGGGAGAGCAATTCGTGGGTTACAGTCCGGCGCCGGATCCAAGCGCCACCGATCGGATGGACCATGTCGCATTTGCTACAGACAATTGCGCCGCACTGCGGAGCTACCTTGCAGCAAAGGGAGTGAAGGTTGACTCGCTGAGTCACCGGGAAGAGGGCCCGAGCTTTTTCGTCACTGATGCCGAAGGCCACAAGATTGAGTTCGTCGAGCGCAAAATCGGCGATACGGGAATCATTGCGAATCCTATTTCTCAGCACATGATCCATGTGGGCTTTATCGTTCACGACCGCGCTGCCGAAGACCATTTCTATCGCGACATTCTCGGCTTTCACATTTACTGGCATGGTGGAATGAAGGACAACGAAACCGATTGGGTTGCGATGCAGGTGCCGGACGGCACCGATTGGGTGGAGTACATGCTGAACGTGGAGTCCAATGCCGATCAGCACACCACTGGGGTGATGAACCACATTTCGCTTGGGGTGAAAGATATCAAGCAGACGCAGGCCAAGTTGGAATCGCGTGGCTGGAAGCCTCATGGCGATGAGAAGGCGCAAATGGGAAGAGACGGCAAGTGGCAACTGAATCTTTACGATCCGGATTTTACGCGGGTCGAATTGATGGAGTTCAAGCCGACGGAGAAGCCTTGCTGCTCAGAATTTCAGGGTCGGCACCCGAATGAATAGTGAATCGACTGCAGGTATTGGCGCCTTCGCCCGTACTGGTGGCGCATTGCCGGACAGATCGGCAACGTTGAACACAGTTCGTTGCCGCTCGGTCAAGGGGCTAATAGTACCGGGTTTGGTATCGATTCGAGATCGGTAGCAAGTCTTGCCTCGAAGAAATTTTCCACCCGGGTCAAAATCTCAGGCGCGGTTTTCGACTCGTAGATCGCTTTGCGCAATGCCGCGCCGCCGGGAACGCCGTGCGTGAACCACGACGCGAACTGCTTCATCTTCCCGGTGGCGTCGGGCAGTTCTTCTTCGATCAGCATGCGGAAGTAAGTGCGAATCATCTGGTAGCGGTCGGATTCGGATGGTTCGTCATAGAGCAGCGTTCGCGCGGCGGTTCCCACAAGGCCGTTTTGTAATGCGGCGCAATACTGCTCAATCTGCCGGAAGATCCACGGATTCGACGGCGCGGTGCGGCCGATCATCACCGCGTCGCATCCGGTCTGCGGCAACCATGGCGCAGGCGTCTTCCGGCGTGCGAATGTCGCCATTGCCGATCACCGGAATCTTCACCGCATCTTTCACCGCGGCAATCCACTCCCATCGCGCGTTGCCGCTGTAGCCCTGTTCGCGGGTGCGGGCATGCAGCGCCACCGCGCCAGTCCGCAGATCTTCGGCCATCTTCGCCAGCTCCACGCAGACAATTTCTTCGTCGTTCCATCCGGCGCGAAACTTCACGGTAAACGGAATCTTCACCGCCGCGCGCACCGCTTCGAAAATTCCTCGAATCGCGCGGCAGATCGCGCAACAAGCCTGAGCCGCCATTGCACTTCACGACTTTCTTTGCCGGGCAGCCCAGATTCAAATCCACCAGGTCGAAGCCGAGGTCCTCGACCATGCGTGCCGCTTCGGCCATCACCTGCGGATCGCTGCCGAAAAGCTGCGCCGAGATCGGATGCTCGTCTTCATAAAAGTGAAGGTAGCGCTTGGCCTTCTGGTCTTTGGCGCGAAGCACGCCGTCGGCCGAGGTGAACTCGGTCATGATCAGGCCGCAGCCGCCCAGATTGCGAATGAAGCGGCGAAACACTGTATCGGTGACCCCAGCCATGGGAGCGAGCACCGTGGCAGGAGAAATTCGGCACGGACCCGATCTGCAGCGAATGAGGGACAGGGAGCTGCCTTGAGATGGCCGGGGCGCCAGAAACTAGCCGGATTTTCCCAGAACTTCTTCACAAGGTGTATTGTAACGGCTCGATATCATTGAGTAACGGCTGCTTGAGTTAGGACGGGCGAGGACGCCCGTCGCTCCACAATCGATTGGGTCTACGGTGGCTTTGAGTTGAGCGTCTAATTCGGCCAGAGCCGCTTCGAGCATGGAGCGATGCTGCGGGTTGGAAGCGACTTCGAGTTGCTGCAGACTTCTCTGCCGGGAAAGCTCCAGGCCTCGGCGCTTTCTGCTGTTGTCGCAATCTGTTCGGGGGTGAGCACCTGCCTTGGGGCTGGGAAGAGTGTAGCTTCTTCCTGCTGTTGTTCGACCGATTTGCTCTCCCATCCGCTGGCCATAATTAATTGTAAGCCCGAGCGGCCTGCGCGCGGAGCCCTGATTGTGATCGCCGCCCATGCGTTATATGCTTGCGCGGTGCGGCGAGCGGCGGGACAATCCCCGACAACTCCACTTTATATCAGGCTTGGTGATCACGCTGGCGGCGGTGGTTGCCTATTCGGCTTATATGACCAAGCAGATCGCCGGCCTGCGCGCAGCTGCAAAATAACCTTATCGATCGCAACCGCAAAGACTCGCTCCAGCTGCTTCGGATCCAGAATGAATTGAACTCAATTGGCATTTCGCTCCGCGATATGCTCGATACGGGCGTTGTCGACCGGTCCCAGGCGCGTTCGTTAACTGCATGGCAGCCACAGTTCGAAAGAATGCGCACTGATCTGGAGGACGCATTCCGGCGCGAACAACTGGTATCGCCTGAGGGCAGAACGCCCGACCAGGAACGCTACCTGGTAACCTCACTCGCGCAATTCTGGAATGGAGTCGAGCACACTTTTAACCTTGCCCGTCAGGGAAAGGAGCAGCAGGCTCGCGAGCAAATCCGCCTCGGGCTGCAGTCGCAATTGGCCGCGCTAACGACTTCGATCGCGCGTCAACTGGTACAGAATAATGAGAGTGAGGAGCGGGCCGCCGTCCAGGTCACCGAAATTTACGATCGTGTGGCGCGCCAGGCTTACGTGTTTTCTCACCGCGACGCTGGTGGCAATAATTCTTACCAGCCTTTATTTGATTCGTTCGAACCGGCTCATCTTCAACCAGCTGGCGGTACTTTCCGGGCAACGGAGTGATCTGGCGCAGAAACTAATTTCGTCGCAGGAATCGACTTTGCGGCATATCTCGCGCGAATTGCACGATGATTTCGGGCAGATTCTGACGGCGATGGGAATGATGCTGGGGCGGGCGCGCAACCAACTACCCGAGGGATCGCAACTGCGCACTGATCTGCTGGAGGTGCGAGAAATTGCGCAGACCACGCTCGACAAAGTTCGCAGCCTGTCGCAGGCGTTGCATCCGGTGATGCTCGATGAAGCCGGGCTGGAGCCGACCATCGAATGGTATTTGCCGGTGGTGGAAAGGCAGACGGGAATTGGCATATCCTACGAGAAATCCGGAACACCGTTTCCCATTCACGGCAATGCGGCAGTGCATATTTATCGCGTTCTGCAGGAAGCATTGAATAATGTGGCGCGCCATTCGGGAGCGAAGAAGGCTTGGGTGCGCTTGCGCTTCACGTCACACGAACTGCAACTCGAATGGAAGACCGCGGCTCGGGATTTTCCGGCTGCGGCCACGACAAGGAATTGGATTGGTGGCCATGCGCGAGCGCGCAGAATTACTGGGCGGAACAGATTGCCATTGCGCGCCCGGCGGACGGCGGAACGCTGGTGAGCATGCGCGTGCCGCGGGAGCGGCTGGAGCCTAATGCCTGACCATCAAATTTCGGTTTTGCTGGTGGATGACCACAGCCTTGTGCGGCGCGGTTTCGGCGCATGCTGGAGGATGAAGCAGACATTCGCGTGGTAGGCGAAGCCAGCGACGGCGAAGAAGCAATCAAACTTGCGCGCTCGCTCAAGCCGCAAGTGATAGTCATGGATTGCGCTTTGCCGGGAATGAATGGCCTGCAGGCCACGCGCAAAATTCTGCAACTGCTGCCGGAGACGCTGGTCTTAATGTTCAGCATGCACACCGAGGAAACCTGGGTGCGGCAAGCGATCGATGCCGGCGCGCGCGGATATGTGCTGAAAAATGCGATGGACCTGGAATTGAGTTCAGCCATCCGGCGGCTGGTGAAAGGCGAAACAGTGCTTGATGGACAGCTTTCGAAGCAGCAGGCGTTGCAGCGGAGAACGCAATGCCGGCCTCACGCCGCGGGAAGTAGAAATACTGCAGCTCATCTGCGATGGCAAGTCGAACAAGGAGATTGCAAACCAGCTCGAACTGAGCGCGAACACCGTCGCCGTGCATCGCGCCAATATCATGGACGCGCTGGGAATCCATAAGACGGCGGAATTGGTGGTTTATGCCATCCGCAATGGGCTGGTGAATGTGCCGTAGACGGTATTTTCGCGATTCGCGGGCCGAAGCTGAGTAGCCCGGCAGTAGTATTTTTACGTTATTGCGCGAGATCGGCGTCGGCGAGAACATATACCCAACGTCCTCATACCTAATGGCCGCCTCCGGCCTGACAACTTGAGGAGTTCAACCCACGAAGCTAAGGCCGCCTGAAAGGGCGGCTTTAGTTTTTGCATCCATCTTTTTGTTCCGGGCTTGAATCCTTCTCTCTATGCGTATAATCTTTCGATTCTTGCACTCCACGTCGAGGAACTAATGTCGAACTTTTCGATCCCCTTCTCTCCTACGCGAAGAAATTTCCTGGCAACCACCGGAGGCGCAATCGCGGGTGCCGTCGCGGCCCCGCGCGGCATGTCTGCGTCCGCGCCGCAGTCGACGGGCTCTCAAGATGCCGACTCACAAGACTCGAAGCCACAGAGCCGTCGCAAAATTTTGATCGGGGTTTTCGATCCCGCATTCCCCGATTTGACTCTGGATCAACTGGTGGAGAAGTACCAGCAAATGGGAGTGGAGGCGGCGGAGATCGGCACCGGGGGCTATCCCAACAATAAGCATTGCCCTATCGACGACTTGCTGAGGGACCCGGCGCAGCTTCGAGCCTGGCAGAAGAAATTCGATGATCACAATATTAAAGTCGCGACTCTGAGCTGCCACGGAAACCCGGTGCATCCCGATAAAGCCATAGCCGAGCGAGATGACCAGACTTTCCGCAAAACCGTGCTGTTGGCTGAAAAGATTGGCGTGAAGGTGATTGTAGGATTCTCCGGCTGCCCGGGAGCGAATCCCACAGACAAAAATCCTAATTGGATCGCCTACCGCTGGCCTCCGGAATATGCGGAAGCGCAGGATTGGCAGTGGAAGGAGCGCGTGATTCCGTACTGGCAAGGCGCGGTGAAGTATGCGCGGGCCCACGGCATCCGGCGAATCGCGCTCGAGATGCACCCTAATTTTGTGGTCTACAATCCGTTGACCTTGCTCAAACTGCGGGATGCTGTCGGCGAAGAAATCGGCGCCAACAATGATCTCAGCCACTTGTTCTGGCAGGGCTGCAATCCGGTTGAAGTGATCCACATGCTGGGAAAGCAGGGCGCGATATATCACGCGCATATGAAGGATACGGTGCTGTATCCCGACAAAGTTGCGAAGTATGGCGTGCTCAACTTCATTTTCGAGAAGAAGGATTTGAAGACCGCATCGGACGCTTTTCGGGCGGTCGGTTACGGACACGGCGCCAGCGCCTGGAAAGACATCATGCGGGCCTATATGGAAGTGGGCTACGACGGGATTTTCAGTGTTGAGAATGAAGATCCAATTCTGTCAGGCGAAGTTGGCGTCGAACGCGCGCTTTACGTATTGAAGAATGTGCGCGAAGAGCTGCTGAGCGAGCCGCAATTGGCATAAAGAGTTGGCTACATCTTCTCTGCGCACACCGGTTTTCTCTGCGTTCTCTGCGGATAAAAGCTTGACCGCGGAGATGGCTGAGCGAAAAACGGGTTTCGCCGGGAAAAGTCAGGGAGGCATATGGATCGTAGAACTTTTGTCGTCAGCACCACCGCCGCCGCAATTGGATCGATGAGCCGCTTCTCATGGGCCGCAACCGAACACCGCATCCAGAAAATTGGCTTGGAACTTTATACCGTCCGCGCCGCGCTGGACAAGGATTTTTCCGGCACGATCGCTCGTGTCGCCAAGGTGGGATACAAAGAGGTGGAGCTGGCGCAGTTCTTCGCGCACTTGCCAACCTTCAATCCGTCCCCTAAAGAGGCGCGAAAGATTTTGGACGACAACGGCCTGGCCGCTCCCTCATCGCACGTGCCCTATTCCGCTCTCTCGCCCGAGAACCTTCCCAAAGTGATCGAGGCGGGAAAGATTCTGGGGCACAGTTACATCGTCAATCCCTCTATTGACCGCGATGTACTTAAGCAGCCTGATGGCTGGAAGCGCGCGGCGGAGAATTTTAACCGTGCCGGCGAAACCTGCATGAAGTCCGGGCTGCACCTCGGTTATCACAACCACGTAGAAGAATTTAAGCCGCTGCCTGACGGCAAATTGCCTTACGATGTTCTGCTCGCCGAAACCGATCCCAAGCTGGTCAAGATGGAAATGGATTTAGGCTGGGCGCATGAAGCAGGCGTCGATCCCATCAAGTATTTCGAAAAATATCCCGGACGTTTCCCGCTGGTGCATATAAAAGATTTCGACAAGGACCGCACCATGGTAGACGTGGGGAAAGGCGAGATCGATTGGAAGGCGATTCTGGCGAAGTCCGATGTTGCGGGCATTAAGCACTACTTCGTCGAGTTCGACAATCCCGCGGATCCGTTTGAGAGTATTCAGGCCAGTTACGAATACTTGGAAAAGTTGCGGTTCTAATATTTCCTCTGTGGGTTTTGTCTGCGCGACTCTGTGTTCTCTGTGGTTGGGTTTAATAGTCCACAGGAACACAGAACCCTAAAGAAAAACTCACGGAGCCGGAGACTTAATGGCCCAGGTAATTCGCTCCCCTAAGACGTACGACGTTTGCATAATCGGCTCGGGCGCCGCGGGTGGCACGGCGGCGAAGATTCTCACCGAAGGCGGCCTGAATGTTGTAATGCTCGAAGCCGGGCCGCCGCTTAATCCAGAGAAAGATTTCAAGGAGCATGTCTGGCCTTACCAGCTTCCGCACCGCGGCGCGGGAGTGGGTGGGCGGGCCAGCGCTGACTTCGGGGAATTTCTCGCTCCCAATGGTGCATGGGAGATCGATGGCGAACCCTATACAGTTGCGCCGGGCTCGCGCTTTCGCTGGTTCCGCTCGCGCATTGTCGGTGGACGAACCAATCACTGGGGCCGGATAGCGCTGCGTTTTGCCCCGGTAGATTTCAAGGCCCGCTCGAGCGATGGCATGGGCGACGACTGGCCGATCACTTACGACGATGTGGCGCCCTACTACGACAAAGTTGAATCCTTCATCGGTGTTTTCGGCACGAAAGAAAATATCTCCAGCGCGCCAGACGGCGTTTTCATGACGCCGCCAGTGCCGCGCTGCACCGAAACTATCATCAAAAAATCGTGCGACCAGCTGAATATTATTTGCATTCCATCGCGGCTGGCGATTATCACCGAGGCGCACAACGGGCGCCCGGCGTGCCATTACTGCGCCCAGTGCGGCCGCGGCTGCATCAGCGCTTCCAACTTCAGCTCCAGCCAGGTGATGATTCCTCCAGCGCAGAAGACCGGGCGCCTCACGCTGATCACCGGAGCGATGGCGCGAGAAATCATTATCGGCAAAGACGGCCGGGCGCAAGCGGTCTCTTATATCGACAAAGCCACCGCGCGAAGAACGGCGAATCAACGCCAAAGCTTTTGTGGTGGGAGCCAGCGCCTGCGAATCGGCGCGCCTGCTGCTGAATTCCAAGTCTGCCATGTTTCCCGATGGCCTGGCCAACTCGTCTGGCGCGGTGGGGCGCTATTTGACTGACAGCGTCGGAAGTTCAGGCTACGGATATTTTCCGCAACTGGCGAAGATGCCTGCGCACAATCACGACGGCGTGGGCGGAATGCACATGTACATGCCGTGGTGGAAGTTTGATCGCAAAAACGATTTCTTGCGTGGCTATCACATCGAGTTCGGCGGGGGCCGCGAAATGCCGGGCGTGGGCGACTTTGACGGCGTTTGCGAGGACTATGAAGGCTACGGCGCAGGGCTGAAACAAAAGTGCCGCGATATGTACGGAGCATTTATCGGCTTCGCGGGACGCGGCGAGATGATCCCGAACGAGCAGAGCTACTGCGAAATCGATCCCGAGACGGTCGACCAGTGGGGCATTCCGGTGCTGCGCTTCCACTGGCAATGGAGCGACAACGAAATAAAAATGGCGCGCGACATGCAAGAGACGTTTCGCGACATCGTCGAAACCGCCGGCGGAACTTACTACTGGCAAGTCCGTCCCGATGGCGACCACCCGTATGGAATTGAGGATGGCGGCGTGATCATTCACGAATTGGGTACGGTACGCATGGGAAGCAGCCCGAAGACTTCAGCTCTTAACGGGTATTGCCAGGCGCACGATGTGAAAAATCTGTTCGTGACCGACGCGGCTTCATTTGTAAGTAACGCGGACAAGAATCCCACGCTTACTATCATGGCGCTGTCATGGCGAGCTTCGGATTATTTGCTGGATCAAGCGAAGAAAGGAAATCTGTAACGGATTTCTTAAACGCAACCACGAACATGACGAGAGCAACATGCGTGTCTTTCGGTCTGCTTTTGGCGGCATTCATTTTGCCGCTGCCGACGGTCGCGCAAGCAAAGCCCTTGACTGCTCGCGAGGTGATCGAGCGCATTCAGGCGCATGTGGGGGTTCCGTGGCAAGGCGACACCGTGGATACTTTCAAGGCAGGAAACCCGGACACGCCGGTCACTGGAATTGCGGTGACTATGATGGCGACGCTGGATGTTTTAAAACGCGCCGCCGAGTCGAGATGTAATCTGATCATCACCCACGAGCCGACCTTCTTCAATCATCTCGATAAGCCTGATCTTGCTGAAGGAGATAACGATCCGGTACTGGCGGAGAAACGCGCATTCATCGAAAAGCACGGTCTGGTCATCTGGCGTTTTCACGATCACTGGCACGCGCGAAAGCCGGATGGTATTGAAGCGGGCATGGTGCATGCGCTGGGCTGGGAGAAATTTCAGGACCCTGCGAATCAATATTTATTCACGTTGCCGAGCATGCCGCTTGAGGCGCTGGCAGCTGAACTGAAGGCGCGTCTTCGAATTCGCGTAATGCGAGTTGTGGGAGACCCTGCGATGCAGTTAACGCGCGTAGCCTTTAGTCCGGGAGCAGCAGGCTTTGAAAAGGAAACCCAGGCGCTCGAAATGCCAGGCGTGGAAGTTTTGGTGGTGGGCGAAACCCGCGAATGGGAAACGGTCGAGTACGTGGCAGATGCGGTGACCGAGGGCAAACACAAGGCGCTCGTTATTCTTGGGCACATTCCCTCGGAGCAGGCGGGAATGAAAGAGTGTACGCAGTGGTTGAAGGGATTTGTTAATGAGGTCCCGGTCAGCTTTTTCCCGTCGGCCGAACCATTTTGGGCGCCGGAGAGCGGAGCAATCGCAGTTAATTGAGGCGAAAAGATAATGTCAATTTCACGGCGCGACGTTTTGAAATCATTGGCCATGGGGGCGGCCGCAACTTCGGTACTGCGCACGATTCCGGCGCAGGCGGCTGAATACGCGCACCGCATGGTGGCGGCGGAAAAAGCTGCGGCCACAGTTTATGCGCCGAAGTTTTTCCCCGCGCACCAATACAAAACCCTGCAGGCGCTGTGCCAGACCATCATTCCAGCGGATTCCGATTCAGGAGGAGCCATTGAAGCCGGCGCTCCGGAGTTCATCGATCTCTTGACCAGTGAAAACACCGAGTACCAAGTGAAGCTGGGCGGAGGGTTGATGTGGCTGGACGGCACGTGCTCGGACCGTTACGGAAAGCTCTACCTTGATTGCGCGCCGCCACAGCAAAAAGAAATTCTTGATCAGATCGCCTATCGCAATAATGCGGTCACAGATCCGAGCATAAGCCAGGGAGTGGAGTTCTTTTCATTTCTGCGCAACATGACCGCCGACGGATTTTTTACCAGCGAAATCGGGATCAAATATCTCGGCTACATCGGCAGCACATTCCTGAAGGAATTTCCTGGCTGCCCGCCGGTTCCCGGGCTTTAGTTCCTGAATCAACTGTCCGCTGCTTACAGGCGCCGCACCTCGATGCTAGCGGCCCGCAACCTTTACGGGCCGGTGAAACATCTCGAGTTCGGCGGCTTGTTTTTTGGCTTCGCGCCCGCGCCCATATTCATGCGCGGCGCCCACGAACGATTTGAACAGCGGATGCGGCTCGAGCGGCTTCGATTTGAACTCGGGATGGAACTGGCAGCCCACAAAATGCGGATGATCAGGCAATTCGATCATCTCGACATAAGTGCCGTCGGGGGTTGAACCGGAGATGCGCAGGCCCGCAGCAGTCAGCGGACCTTCATATTCGCGGTTGAATTCGTAACGATGACGGTGGCGCTCGCTGATTTCGGTTTGCCCGTAGATCTTGTGCGCCAGGGTGTCGGGTTCGATCTTGCAAGGCCAGGCACCCAAGCGCATCGTTCCACCGAGCTCTTCCACTCCGCGCAGCTCGCGCAGTTTGTAAATCACGCGATGCGGAGTCGCCTGGTCGAATTCACTGGAATTCGCTTCCGCCAATCCGCAAACGTTTCGCGCGAATTCAATGCACGCCGTCTGCATACCCAGGCAGATGCCGAAGTAGGGAACTTTATTTTCACGCGCATACCGGATGGCCTGCAGCATGCCCTCGATGCCGCGTTTGCCAAAGCCGCCGGGAACAAGGATTCCATCGAAATCCTGTAATTGCTCGGCGCAGGCGCGTTGTCCGGCTTCGAGACCTTCCGCCTCGATCCAGCTGACTTGCAGTTTTAAATTGTGCGCCAGCGCTCCATGCACCAATGCTTCTTTCAGCGACTTGTACGAGTCTTCATATTCGACATACTTGCCGACGATGGCAATGCTTACATCGGCCTTGGGGTTGTAAACCCGGTGAACCAGTTCCTCCCACCGCTTAACGTCTCGGTCTTTGGATTCGAGGTGCAGATATTTCAGCACCAGTGTGTCCACGCCTTCATGGGAGAAGACCAGCGGCACTTCGTAAATAGACGCCACGTCTTTGGCGGTGATGACCGCGCCTTCCTCGACGTTGCAGAAGAGCGCAATCTTGGACTTGATGTCTTTCGAGAGAAACCGGTCGGTGCGGCAGAGTAAAATGTCCGGCTGAATTCCGATGCTGAGCAGTTCTTTCACCGAGTGCTGCGTGGGTTTGGTTTTCAGCTCCTGCGCGGCAGCGATGAACGGAACCAGTGTAACGTGCATGAACAGTGTGTTTTCGCGGCCCAGTTCCTGGCGCATCTGACGGATAGCTTCCATGAATGGCAGGGACTCGATATCACCCACCGTACCGCCTATCTCGACAATCGCGACGTCAACTTCTTGCGCGACTTTTTTCATCGCCGCTTTAATTTCGTTGGTGACGTGAGGAATGACCTGCACGGTTTTTCCGAGGTAATCGCCGCGACGCTCTTTGGCGATGATCTGTTCATAAATGCGGCCGGTGGTCCAGTTGTTATCGCGCGAAAGTTTGGCGTGGGTGAAACGCTCGTAGTGTCCGAGGTCGAGGTCGGTTTCGGCGCCATCGTCGGTAACAAAAACTTCGCCATGCTGAAACGGCGACATGGTCCCGGGATCGACGTTCAAATACGGGTCAAACTTCATCAGGTTGACCTTAAGCCCGCGACTCTCCAGCAGGCAGCCGATAGAGGCCGCCGCCAATCCTTTGCCCAATGAAGACACCACACCGCCGGTTACAAAGATGTACTTTGCCGACATCGTTGCCTCGCTCTAAATTGTGTTGGAAAGTTGTGCAGGCTGGGGTGCACGATCAATTATGACAGAACGGCGAGCCCAGGGAAATGGAAATTTTATCCCGGGGCAGCCGAGAGCCGGCACTGCGCTTGTCGAGGGGCGCTGCGCTCACGGGTTTGGATATGCAGGAAGCCTGTCCCCGTGCCGACTTCGGCGGTAAACTGATGAAAGCATGCTCCGGTTTCTCCTAGTTGTTGCGCTCGCGATTGCGCCGCTGATTTGCTCGCCCAGCGCACTCGCTCAGGCCGCCAAACGCCTCATTCTGAAAGATGGCTCTTACCAGGACGCAACCAAGTGGGAGGTTCAAGGCGATCGGGTTCACTATTTCAGCTCTGAGCGCAACGAGTGGGAAGACGTACCCAACTCGCTAGTCGACTGGAAAGCCACCGATCAATATGAAAAAGACCGCGCTTCCGGCAAACTTTCTCCGGAGGCGATTCAACTCGAAAAAGAACTCGAAGCGCAGCGTACGGAAGACGAATCGAAATCTCCGCATGTGGCACCCGGTTTGCGCCTGCCGGAAGATGGCGGGATTTTTGTTCTGGATACTTACCTGACGGAACCGCAGTTGATCCCACTCGATCAAAACGATGGCGAAGTCAATCGTCAAACCGGTCACAATGTTTTGCATGGCGTCATCAACCCGATTGGCGGCTCGAAGCACACCATTGAACTTCCTGGCGCCCGATCGAATTTGCAGGTCCACGCCACTTTGCCGACGATTTACATCAATCTCGAAGCTGGTACGGATGACGATCAGGCCGATGCAAAAAAGGGTAAAAAGCCGGCGGCGCAGCTCCCTTGGGATCGCTTTCGCATTGTGCGCGCACAAGCCAAGGGTGATAAGCGGATCGTCGGCGCAATAAAAGTTACGATCTCGGGAAAGGCGAGTTCGGAGGAGCAGATCATTCCCACCGACGCTGAGCAACTCGCCCAGGGATGGATCAAACTCACGCCCAAAGCTCCGCTCACGCCCGGCGAATATGCGATCGTCGAGTTGCTGGGAAAAGAAGGCATGAACAGCTACGTTTGGGATTTTGGAATGCATCCCGATGCGCCGGCAAATCTGTCAGTGATCAAGTCAGAAAACTCTACCCAACAGAAGTCGGCACAACCCGCAGACGAAACAGAGCAGCTGAAGAAGCGCGATTAGCTAAATTGACCGCTGCTTCTGAGGCAGTTAGACTTCAAGGTCTTTGCCACCGAATAAATTGTGAAACCCTACGGCTCAACCCGAGATATCCTGACCGATATCGAGCGAGTATTGGCCACGGCCCGTCCTTCCTTCCACGATTCGCCGCTGGAGAAAGTTGCCGGACTGCTGGCGGAAGGCCGCCACTATGGGTGGGTTGGAATTTATTTGACGCTGGAAAAACACGCGCTCGCGCCGCTGGTTCCGAGTCCCGCGAATCCCGCGCAATTCGAGGCGTCGGGAACCCGAAAAAAGGTTATCGTGACAATGAAAATCGCGGGCCGCGAAATTGGTTTTTTGAATGTAGAAAGCAACAGAGAAAATGCTTTTGGCGCGGACGAGCGGGTAATGCTGGAGCGCGTCGCGGGGTTGCTGGCGAAGTTCCTGACAGGCCCGGGAAAATACCTGGTACGCAGGGCGGGGGAGACGGAACAGAAGCCTAAAGCTGCATCTGCGTAATTGCCTTTGGGGCGGTTGCGAACTCCATCTGCCGCGCGATCCCTTTTTCGATGACCGACTTAAACGATCAAACTTCGCGTTCTCGCCCTATACTGCCATTGTGAGTTCTGCTCCATCATTCCGCCTGGGTTACATCGACTGGTTGCGCGGCCTGGCCTGCGTACTGATGTTCCAAACCCACTGTTACGACGCGTGGCTCGGAGGAGCGGCACGGGATTCAAAGACCTATACCTGGTCGCAGTTGGGCGGAACATTCCCGGCGCCGCTGTTTTTATTTCTGGCAGGGATTTCGTCTGCCATTGTGTTCGACAAGCTGCGGCAAAAGAATTTTTCCGGTAATCAAATCGCGAAAAAATTGATTACGCGTGGCGCAGAAATTTTCGCGCTCGGCCTGTTGTTTCGGATACAGGAGTACGCCATCGCTTTAGGCTGGGCGCCGTGGAGCGATCTATTTCGCGTCGACATTCTCAATACTATCGGCGTTTCGCTGATGATGCTGGGTGGAATGTGCTGGATCGTGCTTGCGGTCCGGGAAAAGCTTAACCGGGGACGTTCACGTCCGGAAAAAATTGCCGGCCTGGTGTTAACGGCTGTGGTCGTTGCCGCGGCAATTTCCGCGCTCACTCCTCTGCTCTGGACCACCTGGCGTCCGCGCTTTCTACCCTGGGAACTTGAGACTTATGTTGATGGCTTTCACAATCTCGGTCAGCCGCTGTCAGGGCTGTTCCCAATTTTTCCCTGGGCGGCATTTGCGTTCGCGGGTCTCGCGCTGGGATTTCTGCTGACGAACTCACGCGCAAAGAAGATGGGCGCATATGCATTTGTATCCATCGCAACCGGCGGAGTACTTCTGATTTTATTTTCCAGATTTCTCGACTCGCTGGGAGTAAAAATATATCCCGTTTACGACTATTGGCGCACCAGCCCCAGCTTTTTCATCCTTCGAATTGGAATGCTTCTGCTGATGACAACCGCCGCCTATCTCTGGTGCCGCTGGGGGCTGGGCGAATGGGGTTTCAGCCCGATGATTCAGCTAGGCAAGACTTCGTTGCTGGTCTACTGGGTACACATTGAGCTGGTCTATGGAAAGTTCGCAATCCTTCCCAAGCGCAGTCAAGGGATTGCAGGAGCATCGGAAGGTTTGATCTTCATTTTTCTTGCCATGTTAGCGCTTTCTTTATTGCGCACGAACCTGCGGGGAAAATTCGGGGAGTGGGCATCGCGATCGCGTAATCGCCTGCGTCGTCCGCATACGGTTTCCACTTAAGGGCGCCAGTCTTTCAGAAGCGCGACTCAACAACTAAATCTGCTACCATTCCCCCACTCGGATCATCTCATCGCCATGCACATTCTGGCCCTAGTCGCGGGGGTTGCGATCATGGTGGTCGTCCTCCTGGACGCCTTCGAAACCGTGGTCTTGCCGCGACGTGTGCACCGACACTTTCGGATCACGATCCTGTTTTATCGCAACACCTGGGCGCCGTATGCCAAGTTAGCCAGCCACATTCAATCTCAGAAACGGCGCGAAACGGCCCTGGGATATTTTGGTCCGCTGTCGATGATTGCCCTGCTCGGAATCTGGGCATTAAGTCTGATTTTCGCCTTCGCGTTACTGCAGTTCGGCGGCGGCGAGCACCTCGCCGCAGGCAATCAGCCCATTACTTTCACGCTGCTGCTCTATCACAGCGGAGAGACCTTTTTCACACTCGGCTACGGGGACGTTACCCCCGCGTCTAATTTTTCGCGCGCGCTTTCGGTGTTCGAAGCCGGCATGGGTTTTGCGTTCCTGGCGGTTGTGATCGGGTATCTGCCTACTATCTACACGGCTTTTTCGCGGCGAGAGATTGAAATTTCTTTGCTCGATGCGCGTGCCGGTTCGCCGCCCAGCGCGGCTGAATTGCTGAGCCGCACTTTAAGCAGCGTGGACCGCGGGACTCTCGATCGTGTGTTGCATGATTGGGAACGGTGGGCTGCTGAGGTGCTCGAGAGCCACCTGTCCTATCCGGTGTTGAGTTTTTATCGTTCGCAGCACAGCAACCAATCATGGCTGGGCGCACTGACCGTCATTCTGGATGCGACAGCGCTGGTCATCGCCGGAATTGATGGCGTCAGTAGCGAGCAGGCGCGATGGACCTTCAAAATGGCACGCCACGCCGTCGTGGATTTAGCTCAAGTGGTCAATGCGCATTACGATCCGACGGCGCCCGACCGGCTCAGCGAAGAAGATCTGGCGCAGATCAGGACTCAGCTTGCCGACAAGGGATTGAAGCTCGGCTACGGCGCGCAGGTGGAAGAAAAGCTGCACGAGTTGCGCATGAAGTATGAACCTTACGTAATAGGTATAGCGCGGAATTTATATATTCCGCTGCCGCCATGGATCCGCCGTGACAGCATTAAAGACAATTGGCAGGCGGGGCCATGGGACCGCATGATCCAGGCCCAGGCGCTGGGGCGGGTTTTGCGCGAACGCCCGGATGGCGAAAGACAAGCTGCAATCGCAGACGACCACTTCTAAGCCCGATTTACGTGGGGACAGCCGAGGGCTTTCCCCACATTCATCTAAATCTTTTATGAGAGCCAACGTAGAGACGTTGCTTGCAACGTCTGGCCGGCATCTTGTGAGGAGATGGGAGACGTAGCAAGCTACGTCTCTACGAAATCTCTATCTCGCCGCAGCGGCAGCCGGATGTTCGCGCTCGACATCTTTCAGCCGGGCAGCCTTGCCGCGCAGTGTGCGCAGGTAATAAAGCTTGGCGCGACGAACTTTCGAGGAACGCACCAGCTCGATGCGATCGATCACGCGCGAGCTGACGGGGAAAATACGTTCCACGCCCTGGCCGAAGCTGATCTTGCGGACGGTGAAACTCGCCTGTGGACCGCGCGTGCGCGCCAGCACCACGCCCTCGAAGGCTTGCAACCGCTCTTTGTCGCCTTCTTTGATCTTGACGTGAACGCGAATAGTGTCGCCAGGGACGAACTCGGGAAGGTCGGTGCGCTTGGTTTTCGCCAGCAATTTTTCGATGATTAGGCTTGTCATGTTAGCTCCAGGTTCGAAATTTGATGATGCTAAATGCAGCTTTGAGCTTTGAGCTTTGAGCTACGAGCAACCCCGGGGTCGCTCATGGCTCGCCGCTCATTGCTCGCTGCTCGCTGCTCGCCGCTCGCTCAATTTCCGCAATTAACTCTCTATCGTCGTTACTCAATCGCGCACCTTCTAAAAGATCGGGTCGGTTGTGCAGCGTCTTCTCAAGCGCCGAACGCCGCCGCCAGCGCCGGATGTCGTCATGGTTGCCGTTCAACAGCACCTCCGGCACCTTCACCCCGCGAAACTCCGCCGGGCGAGTGTAGTGCGGATAATCCAGCAACCCACCCGAGCCGCAGGTCGAGTTGGCCTGTGCGCCCGCCAACTTAGTATCACCGAACTCCGGTCCGGCAAAAAACGACTCCTGCCGGGTCGACGCTTCATTCCCCACCGCACCAGGAATCAGCCGCGTGGCCGCATCCATGATCACCGCCGCGCCCAATTCTCCACCGCTCAGAACGTAATCGCCAATCGAAATTTCGCGATCGGCAAGATGGGTTCCCACCCGCTCGTCGACACCTTCATAACGGCCACAAATCAAAACCAGTCGTTCTAGCTCCGCCAGTTCAGAAGCCAGCTTCTGATCAAACCGCCTGCCCTGCGCCGAAAGCAATACCACAGACTGCTTTACGGCGGCGCGTTCATCGCGCTGCGCCAACCCAATTTGCTCGACACATTCAAAGATCGGCTCCGGCTTCAGGACCATTCCTTCGCCGCCGCCGAATGGGCGGTCGTCTACTGTGCGATGCCGGTCGCGGGTAAATGCCCGCAGGTCGTGAATCTCAATCTTCACCAGCCCAGCTTCGCGCGCCCGCCGAATAATTCCGAAATCGAGCGGCCCGCGAAAAAAATCCGGGAAGATAGTGACGACATCAATCTGCATCGCATTCCTTCGTGAACCTTCGTGTTCCTTTGTGGTTCATGCATTTAAATCTTCAACCACGAAGGACACAAAGTTACACGAAGGAAACCAACCCAAATACCAGATCTTTCAGCGCCGAGATCAGGAGTTCGTGCTCGACATTGCCTGGGGTTAAATATTTTTGCCTTTACGTTGCTCTTGCTTCTCTTCTTCAGTCAGCGGCGCATTCACTTCCAGCAGTCCCTCGGGCAAATTCATCTCGATACGCTTATGCTCAACATCGGCCCGCTCCAGGAATACCTGAGCATATGGAATCTCGTGCTCATGCTTTCCTGATCCGACTACCAGCAGCGGCGCCTCACCCGCGCCGAAGCGAACGTCGCTTACCACGCCAACTTCGCGTCCGTGATCGAACAACGCGCAACCGATCAGGTCGCTCACGTAGAACGCGCCCGGCTCCAGCTTGGCGCGCTCACTGGCTGGAAGTTGCAGCTCGCAGCCAATCAAATTTTCCGCATCTGAAATCGAGTCGATGCCCGCAAACTTCAGCACCAGCCAATTCTTGTGCGGCCAGACGTCATCGATCTGCAACTCGCGCCGGCTACCGTCTTCGGCGAGAGCTTGGATCTTCATGCCCGCATGCACCCGTCCCGGAATATCGCTGTGCACTTCGACGGCAACTTCACCGTGACGGCCTTGCGTCTTGACTATGCGGGCTAGAGTAACGAAGTCATTCAATTCTGTAGCTCTTAAGCTTTGAGCTCTGAGCTTCGAGCTGTGAGCTTCGAGCTCGTAACTGTTCGCTCGCAGCTCAAAGCTGATTTGCTGACGAAAAACGGTTTGGCTAAAAGCTAAAGGCTAATAGCTAAAAGCTGTTTTCTATTCCAAAATCTCCAGCTCGTAGCGCTTGCCGACCGTTTCGCCCGCGGCTTTCAGCAGATTGCGCATCGCCCGCGCGATCTTGCCTGACTTGCCGATCACGCGGCCCATATCGTCTTCGGCGACTTCGAGCTCAAGGACCAACTCGCCGTCTTCATCGAATTCGTCGACCTTCACCTGGTCAGGCGAAGCTACTAGCGCCTTCGCTATGTGCTCAACCAGCGCCTTCGGATTGGGAGATGAGTCAGTCATGCATTAAATCCGCGATGTCCATGTGGGGACAGCCGCCCTCGGCTGTCCAGCCGAGCTTGCTCGGCAAATTTCAAAAGCTTTTAACCGCTGAGATCGCAGGAGCTAGCTATTAGCTTTTAGCCTTTAGCTTAGGCACTGGTGCACTCGCCAGTTGTTTGGCTAACAGCTAAAAACTAAAAGCAATGCTTTTGAACTTACGACGCGACCGGTTCGGCCGGAGCAGCTTTCCCGGCGAAGCCCAGAATCTTGCCGACGCGCTCTGACACCTGCGCGCCTTTCGAGCGCCAATAGTCGATGCGGTCGCGCTTGAGCTCCACGCTGGCCGGCGTGGTCCGAGGATTGTAGGTCCCCACGATCTCCACCGGACGCCCGTTGCGCGGCCGTTCCTTCTCGATCACCACCACTCGATAATGCGGTTGTTTACGCGCACCTACGCGCGCTAGACGAATCATTAACACTGAACTGGTTTCCTTTCTTGCTTTGCTGTTTTCCTGGTCCTTCCGAAAGGGCCGAGGGTCAGGCTATGCCGACACCGGCGGGAACAAGACAAGTAATTATTATGCTAGAGGTTAGCCGGATTGGCAAGAGGACACAACCGGTCGGCTCCTTCAGCTTCGCGTCAGTCCCCTCAAGGCGAGCTAAACATGGGCGCCTGCTTAGCGTCTTGCGATTTTGCGCGGCTGTGGCGTAGCCCAGCGGTAACCTGCGGCTTTCGCATGCGGACACTATAATCGCGTCAGTGGCCACCACGGAAATCGCGAAACGCGCGGCTACGCGCCCGACCTGGGCGGAAGTGTCGCTTTCCACGCTGAGGCAAAACTATCGCACGGTGGCAGACTACGTCAGCGGCGGGGTGACGGTTTGCGCGGTAGTCAAGGCGGATGCCTACGGCCACGGAGCAGTCGAATGCGCTCTGGCGTTGGAGCACGAGGGCGCGACATGGCTGGGAGTCACTTCGCTCGACGAGGCGATTCCTCTGCGCGAAGAAGGTGTCGGGACGCGAATTCTGTTGATGACCGGTTTCTGGCGAGGCGAAGAGGAAGAAATTATCAGGCTGCGCCTTACCCCTACAGTTTGGGAAGTTGGGCAGATCGAACTGATGCAACGCGCCGCCGCCCGGCTGGGAGTTAAGCAGGCGATCCATCTCAAAATCGATACCGGGATGGGACGGCTTGGGGCTGCGCCTGAAGATTTGCCCGGCATTTGTTCCGCTCTTAATTCGTCGCCGCATCTGAAGGCCGAAGGCGTCTCTACCCACATCGCATCTTCCGAGGTCCTCGACGCACCTTCTGTCGGCGAGCAGTTGAAGACCTTCGAGGCCGCGCGGAAGGCCCTCGCTGAGTGTGGCCTGCAGCCTGAGTTGATTCACGCCGCGAATACTTCCGCGGTCATCTCGCATCATGAAAGCTGGAACTCAATGGTGCGCCCGGGCCTGGCTCTTTATGGATATCACTTGCCCTTCGAGCGCGCAGGGCGGACGGTGAGCGGACGCGGGCTGAAGCTCCCGGTCAAGCCGGTGCTCACCTGGAAGACGCGAATTCTTTCTCTTCGGGAAATGGCTGCCGGGCAAGCTCTCGGTTACGGCGGAACTTATGTCACGAAAGCACCCTCGCGAATTGCCATGCTCCCGGTGGGATACGCCGATGGTTTGAACCGCGGCCTCTCCTCCGGCGGACGCGTGATCGTGCGCGAGCACTACGCGCCGATCGTCGGCCGAATTTCCATGGACCTGACCATGGTGGACGTCACTGGAATTCCTGGAATCGAAGTAGCCGATGAAGTGATTCTGCTTGGCGCAAGCGACGGCCTGAGCGTTGATGCGCGAGAGCACGCCGAGCTGGCGCACACCATTCCTTACGAAATCCTGTGCGCGATTTCGAAAAGAGTGCCGAGAAGATATTGCTGACTGCTGTGAACAACCCAGCCTTACCCGTTGACCTTTCCGCCAACTTTACCGGGCCGCTTACTACTCACGAGCAATCTGCTACTTAGGCGCAATACAGTGAATCCCCTTGCCAGTAGCGGCTTTTGGCATTTCGGCAGGACAACGGCATCCTGAGTTGCGCATCCAACCTCGTCGATAGGGATCATCTTCCCCCTCTCCAGGAGATTCACCCATGGTTCGTTTAGCCCTCGCAATCATTTTCGCTTTACCATCAACCTTATTAGCCCAAACTTTTACTTATGCTCCAATCAACGTTCCCGGTGCGGTATTGACGCAAGCTCGTGGCATCAACAGCAGCGGCGAGGTGGTTGGATTTTATGAAACCTCTGCTAGTTGCACTGATACAGACGTCCGCGTCCCAACTTGTCCTACGAAAGGATTCAAGCTGGTGAACGGAAAATACGTGAAACTCATGGTTCCGAATTCTGTCAGCACCACAATCATGGGAGTCAACGATTCAGGCGACCTTACCGGCTTTTATAAAAAGGCCGATGGCTCGGAACACGGCTTCATTTGGTATCACACCGATGTCGTCCGCACCATCGATTTCAAAGCCAACGCAACGGTGCCGTGGGGTATCAACAAAGCTGGAATTGTGGTTGGTGGGCTCTGGAGTACGGGACAGAACGGAACATTTCCTGGTGGCGGCTGGGTATGGATCAACGGCACATTCAGCAATATGAATCCGAGTAATGGCGCGGGCGCTTGCTGCGAGTCAGTGACCGGGGTCAGCGACAATGGGATTCTTAGCGGGTTGGTTTTTCAGTCGGATTTCTTTATGGCGTGGATGAAGGAATCAACCGATCAAGACTTTTTCACCTATCCGAACGGCGGGACACAGTGCTGTGACACCAGCGGTACCGGCGTCAACAACAACATTGACATGATCGGCTACTCCGGCGTGCAAGGCTGGTTCACCGAACATATCGAACAAAATGAAGTGGAATCATCGGGCGAAGTCACGCCGCAGTTTATTAACGTAAACTACGCGGGAAAGACCGGAGTGCCCACTTATCCCTTTGGCTTAAACAACAGCCGGTGGATTGCCGGCACTTACACCGACAGCGCCAACCACACCCATGGCTTCGTGGCAAAACCTAATTTCTAAACTCGGACCCGGCAAGCGCGGTTGCTTGCCGGGTTCTCATCTTCCCGGTCCCGCATCCGCTGTCCACGGTCCGATATCCAATTAAGAGCTGAGGGTTGCTTTTGAATTCTGAAATCAATGCTCTTGCTAGCCGCGCTAGTTCGTCGTAGCGGTGTGCACCACCAGTCCACCTGCATTACGCCGAACCGTTTCGGTCGCGCTGGGCGAACCGGCGACGAAACTTGCTTGCGGCATGGTTGAAACTCCATTGCTGACCTGGGCGCAATCCATGCGCAGGGTGCCGTTGTCGTTAAACACCAAGCCGTAGAAGCGTAATGTACCGCCCGAAGTGGGGGCCTGAGTGTTCAACTTCTGAGTACTGCTGTCAACGTAGACTTCAACCTGGCTGGGGTTGGTAAGCGTCGTGGTCTGTCCCGGCTGCACAGCCCGCGTGGGAAATAAATCGTAGGAGGCTAAAGAGACGCTATAGTCGACGAAGCTGCCGCTCGGCTGTGAAGCGATCACGGTTCCATCGATGGTCTGCGGAACCAGGGTAACGGTGTTAGCTGGAGTGTAAGCTCCCCCAGAGGTTACGAAATTCCCTGAGGCGATGTCGACATTTTGTCCCGCCACTAGGGTCGAGGCGCCGAAGCTGGGTACAAAAGGGAGATTCTGCAAATTCGTAAACTGGCCCGAGATATGGAAGCTGGCAGCGCTGGTGTCGAAAAAGGGCACAGGCCAATAAATTCCGGTCCGACTACCGATGGTTTGCAGAGCACCCAGTTCGCTACGGCCATAGAGCTGAACAATCCCACCCGCACCGTTCACGGACACCACCGGGCCGCTGGAGTCATTGAGCGCCGAAGAATTTTCCACTTCAATTCGAGTCGCAAGCAGCGATCCATCCGGTTGCGTTGCACCATCGACGTTCAAGAACATTCCGGGTGAGAGCGCCGAAGCCCCACTTACACCCTGGAATACGGTTGCGTTATTCGAACTCGCGGAAAGCGTTCTGCTCCCCATTTGCCCGCCTGCAACCGTGAGAGTGAAAGTTGACGGCGCAGAGCCTAAGGACGCGACGGTTGCGAGAAGGCCGCTGACCTTGCCGTTTCCGGAGTTAGTGGGCGACGCGGATAAAGTAACCGGAGCCAGAGCGAAGGTCGGCGTCATGGAGAACCCTGAAAATGGAGGCGTGGTCCAGCAGTCTGAAAAAACCGCCGAATTGGACACCTGCATATTCAGAACTAATGCCATGCTGCTGCCGGTAACTGTTAGTGGAGCAGGCAAGTTCACTGTCGGCCCCTGATTAACGATGGAATAATTCGCGATTCCAAGTCCGCCTCCCGGAACTTGTCCAAGGCACACGTATACTGCTCCGCCCAGTGTCGCGGTGGCCGAGGTATAGATGTCCTGAGGAAGACTGACCGTCATCAGCGGCTCAATTCCTCCATTTAAATGCATGAACTCGGCAGGTTGTTGCGACGATAGTAAGGTCACTGTCTTACCCGTCCGGCTGGTGAGAGTCAATGTCTTAAGTGACACATCGAAAGTTGTAACCTGATCGTTCGCCGTGCTGGAGAGCAGCACCGTCACATTGGTGTTTCCGGCTAGTCCAGTTTCCGCAGATGGAGAGCTGGTACTGCAGCCGGTGCTTATTCCAATAGCAAGCAGCAAGGTCAGAGTCAGGAAAGAATGAGACTGCGCAGAGGAAGCGGAAGACCAACTAGCTTTCATGAAATCCTCCAAACCCAACTCAGTTACATCTAACTAAAGCGAGCCCTTGAATTTCACGACCGATTATAACCGGAGATATGTCAAGCGATTTCTTATTTGGTGGAGAAGTGTAAATGCAATTGCCGGAGCGGATGGTTGTCGGATCAACGTAATCAGCTGCCATCTGGCGCTCGACCAAGGGAATTGAAGCGTTTGCCCCAGTGGGTTATTTCGCCTCGAATTCATTCAAATATCTTGACAATTGCAAATTCCCCTCGTAGGCTTGCAGCCCGGAGAGCAACCCCACTTTTTCCGTAGAAGTTTCTGCCGTTGGCTCTCCCGCAGGGCGGCAACTGCGTGTCCAGTCTGGATTTCATGCCAAGACCCCACGGAATATTTCAGTAGTTGAATATCAGGATTGCCCGATATACCTGAGGGCGACGCCATTCTTAGGAGCCGAAATGTCTCTTGTTAAAAGTAGTGTGCATTTTCCTGGGCTTAAAGCCTTGTTTTTGTCGAGCGCGCTGATTATTTCTTGCTCGGCATTTGCGCAAAAACCGAAGAATTCGCCTCCGCCAAAGAGCAACAGCAAGCCCGCGCCGCCGCCTCACTCGAACCCGGCGCCCAGCCGGCAAAACAATTCTGGTGCCAATGCGTCGCATGGAAACAATACAGGGCCGAATGGCAGGATGAATCAGTCCGGGGGGATGAACGGCCGCAACGGAAATGCGGGAAACATGAATGGGCGCGGCCCAAATAACGGCGCCGCCAACAACCGCGGCGGCATGAATAACACCAACAACCGCGGCGGCATGAATAACAACAATCGTGGGGGAACGAACAACAATAACCGCGGAGGTATGAACAACAATGCCCGCGGTGGGGTGAATAACAACGCCCGCGGCGGCACGAATACTGCGCACCGTGGCCCGGCAACCACCACTCGCGAAATTCACACCCGCTCCGGCGCGGTTGTGCACGCCAGCTTTCGCGGCGGACACGTGCGTTCCATCGAAGCTCATGGCATGCGGATCGATCACGGTGTTCACGGCGGGCGTCGCATTGTCTCTGAGCATAACGGGCGGCGCATCGTCAGCATGGGACCGCATCGCGGCTACACGCAGCGCGCCTATTACTCCCATGGCGGCCGGGTGTACGTGCAGCGAACTTACTACGCAGGCGGGCGGCGTTACGCCTATGCCTATCGCACTTACTACTACGGTGGCCGACCTTATTACGGCTACGCTCCCGCCTATTACTACCATCCGGTTTACTACGGATGGGCGTACAATCCGTGGCCCGCGCCGGTCCCCTATGCCTGGGGTTATTACAATGACCCGTGGTACGCCTCCTATGGCTACTATTACGCTCCTTACCCTGTATATCCCTCGGCAGCGCTATGGCTTACTGATTATTTAATCGCCGAGAGTCTCAGGGCGGCGTATGAGGCCCAGCAGAGTGGATCGCTGGCACCGCCGGGAACGATGAATGCACCCGCTGAACCATTGATCGCATCTTTGACCTCCACCGATCCCTTGATTAATGCCACTTTATATCCGGGTGCGGATTGGTTCCTGGCAATGCCTGCGGCAGCTGCGGGGACACAACTGAGTCCGGAGGCGAAAGAGGCAATTGCAGAAGAAGTGAAAAGCCAGATTGGGGTGGAAAAGGCAGCGGCGGAGAATCAATCGGCTTCTGGCGGGGACAATGGGCCTCCAGCGGCCCTCGACCCGCAACACCACACCTTCATTGTGGGCAGCAATGTCGATACCTCGACCGACGATGGCGATGATTGTTCTCTCACCGCTGGGGACGTGATCTATCGCACCGGCGATACCCCCGACAGCGACAACAACGTTGCAGCCACCGTGAAGAGCAGCAAGAAAGAGGACTGTGCGGTGGGCGCCAATATTTCCGTTGATGTTGATGACCTGCAGGAGATGCACAATCACCTGCGCGAAACTCTCGACGCCGGATTAAAAGACCTTGCCAGCAAGCAAGGCAAAGACGGGTTGCCAGCCGCTCCTGATACCGGCACAACCGCGGGAGAGGTGCCGGCTCCGGCGGCGGATACAAACGTGGACAACGACCTGGCTCAGCAACAAAAAGATGCTGACCAAACCGAAGCGGATGTGAACAGTTCAGGCGACAACAACAACCAATAGTTGCAAAGTGCACGCACCTGTCGGGCGCAAGGAGAACATGCAATGTCCAATAAGATTGAGGCTCTGTTCAAAGCAGTAGTGGTGCTGATGGCCGCCGCTGTTTTGGCTCCGTTCGCGTCAGCACAAGGCGCGCCTACGGTATCTCTTGAAGATCAGCTCAAGGCGCAGTACAACCTGGTGAAAATGGGCGCCGATTCCAACGGCCCGGCGGTAATCGAAGCCGGAACTTTATTGGACATCCAAAAAGGCGGTATCCTTGGGGTTCCCTACGACAGCGTGAGTGTAGTAGCCGCAAAATTTCAGGACGGCGTCTTACATCCCCCAGCGGCCGCGACTAGTGGCAACAGTTCCGCCTCGAACGTCGGGAAAAAAGTGTGTGGCTTGTTCGGTAAGTGCAACGACTTGAAAGGTCAGGCGGCAAAGCAGGCAACCAGTCGCTTATTCCCGGTGGGGGATAAAGTTTATCCCTCGAAGGTCGACGTCAACACCGCCAAGGACACCGTCACTCTGGACGTCATTTCTTGCGACTCTTGCAACAATGTAAGTCCAGCAACTTATTACAAGTCCGCCGTAGTGTTTCAGTTTGCAAAGGGATCGCTGGCGAACTCCAACCCCTCTCAGATAGAAGACACCATCGCGCAGGTTTTTACCATCGATGAAGGCGGGGATAATAATCAACAGAACGGTGGCGGACAAGGCCAGAACCAGAACCAGAATCAGGGACAGGGACAAGGACAAGATCAAGGCCAGGGGCAAGGGCAAGGTCAGGGTCAGGGCCAAGGCCAAGTCCAGGGTGGTCAAGGTCAACAAGCACAATCAGAGCCGCAGACAATTCAACTGGGTCAGAGCATCGCCGACGTTGAAAGCTCTCTGGGCAAGCCGGAAAAAGTTGTGAACCTTGGCGCTAAGCAAATCTACGTGTACAAAGATTTAAAAATTACATTCGTCAAGGGCAAAGTTGCCGACGTTGAATAGCCGGGCGGGTTATTCGCAATCCTGCATAAAGATCATGATTAGCGACATCGCCATCTCACTGAGAATGGCGATACATGTGAATGTTTCCAAGGCAATCGTCCCCCACCGCCGAGTTGCCGCCATGACTGCTAACTGCTGCCATTGACTGCTGACTGCTGAGTACTGACTGCGGCTTTTGCTATCCTGAAATCAATGCCTTCTCTTTACGCCCGCTGGATGTATGACTGGGAGACCCGGCTTACATCCGTGGACAGCAATCGGGTAGTGCGGCCTCTGGAATGGGGTATTGAGTGGACTCGCGACTGGCCCTGCCGCAACGGCTTTTTGCCCACGCGCACTGACGCGGAGTGCGAACGCTACCTTCGTGAGTACAATCGCCGCGCTATTGCCTCGAGCGACGAATTCTTTGGTTATCGCACGCCGTCAGATTTTCGGTTAGAAAATCGCGAGGTGCAGGTCTTCAGCACTCGCGAGGTTCCGGAGCCGGCGCTCGAAAATAAAGTGCGCGGAACTCGCGCGGACTTTTTGCGATTTACTTCGCCGGTGCACACGCCTTATCCGGAAAATAATCTGGCCAACGCGCGCTGGTTTCCGGCCAAAGGGAAGAGCGCTGTTGTGCTGCTTCCGCACTGGAACTCGGACGCGCTGCATTACAACGCGCTGGCCCGCATTTTCAATCGACTGGGAATTTCGGTGTTGCGGCTGAGCATGCCTTATCACGACATTCGCCGTCCGGCGGAAATTCGCCGCGCCGATTATGCCGTCTCCGCCAACATCGGCCGCACCATGGACGCCTGCCGCCAGGCGGTGATCGATCTTCGCTGCTGCCTTGACTGGCTGCAGCAACAAGGCTACGAGCGGTTGGGGACCGTCGGCACCAGCCTGGGCTCGTGCTATGCCTTCCTCGCCGCGGCGCACGATTCGCGAATTCAGGTCGCGGCATTTAATCACGCTTCCACTTATGTGGCCGACGTAGTCTGGCATGGGCAGTCCACCCGGCACATCCGACAGGGCCTCGAGCCACAGATGGATATCGACCGTTTGCGTGAGCTATGGAAGGCGGTCAGCCCCATGTCGTATTTCAATCAGTTTGCGCGCTGGCCGCGGAAGTCGCTGATCGTTTATGCGAAGTATGATCTGACTTTTCTCCCGGAATTCTCCAGGCAGGTGGTGGCTGAATTCAAGCGCCACAATCTCGATTACAAAGTTGCGGCGCTGCCCTGCGGGCATTATTCAATGGGCGAAACGCCGTATAAATATATGGACGGCTGGGCGCTGGCGTCGTTTCTGGGCCGCGCTTTTAAAACGGCCCGCTAGGATTTAATTTTACAATCGGCGGTATCAAGCATCATTAAGCTTCCCAGGAGTCTGTCATGAGTGACGCCGGTCGATCCAAACGCCTGCTAAATCCAGCACTCCGCGCGACCATGTATGGCGTGCTGGTGCTGGTATTTCTCATCTTTGCCGACCAACTCTCCATCTACTATGGGTTGGCTGAATCACAACGTGTTGTCGACGACTGTTGCGGGGGCATTATTGCCGGACTGTTAATCTACCGCATCGAGTACAACCGGACGAAGTATCTCAATGAAAAATTGAAAACCATTGAGATGATGAATCACCATGTGCGCAATGCGCTGCAAGTGATCGTGGACTCGGTGTATCTGCACGGCCACTCTGAACAGTTGACGGAAATTCAGAATTCCGTGAAGCGGATTGATTGGGCGTTGCGGGAGATTTTGCCCGGCCACACGCTGGATGAATACGCCGATCCCGGCGCTCAAAAAGCTGATGACCGGACAGCTGCATAAAATGAGTGACATCGAATTCCATCAGGGTGATTTCGTGGTCAGCACCGATCCGGGCCGCCTCGATGTCACCTTGATTCATCAGTTCCTCTCGCAGTCGTATTGGTCGCAGGATATTCCCCGCGAAGTTGTCGAACGTGCAATTGATAATTCGCTTTGCTTTGGCGTGTTTCACAATTCCAATCAAGTCGGCTTTGCCCGAGTCATCACTGACCGCACAACCTTCGCATACCTGGCGGATGTCTTCATTCTGGAAACGTACCGCGGACGCGGGCTAGGGAAGTTCCTGATGGAATGCATCGGCAAACATCCGCAGTTGCAGAAACTGCGGCGATGGATGCTGGCGACGCGGGATGCGCATGGTCTGTACACACAATTTGGTTTCACGCCGCTGGCGCGGCCGGAACGTTTTATGGAACGGCATGAGCCGGAGGTTTACAAAAATCGTGACGCCGGCCTGGTTGGTTAAATTCCAAAAAGCCGGCCTCGTACATTGCGCACTCGTTATACTTAATCCAGCTACCGCGAAGAGATTCCCATGAACAACAGCATGACGCGCTCCTTATACGAAGCCGATCCCGAGATCGCTGCCGCGATCGATAACGAAACCCGCCGCCAGCACGAAGGCCTGGAACTGATCGCCTCAGAAAACTTCGTAAGTGAAGCCGTGCTCGAAGCTGCGGGTTCAGTGTTCACTAATAAATACGCTGAGGGTTATCCCGGAAAGCGTTACTACGGCGGATGCGAGTACGCCGATGTGGTGGAAAACCTGGCGCGCGACCGGGCGAAGCAATTGTTCGGCGCGGAACACGCCAACGTGCAACCGCACTCGGGATCGTCGGCCAACATGGAAGCCTATTCCGCGATATTGCAGCCGGGCGATACCATTCTCGGGCTGAACCTGGCGCACGGCGGCCATCTTACGCACGGTCATCACCTGAATTTTTCCGGCAAGACTTACAAGATTGTTCCCTACGGCGTAACTAAAGACACCGAAACCATCGACTACGACGATCTCGAAAAGCTAGCCGAAAAAGAAAAGCCGAAGCTGATCATCGGCGGAGGCAGCGCTTATCCGAGAATTATTGACTTTGCGCGCATGCGGCAAATCGCGGACAAAGTTGGCGCGTTGTATCTCGTCGATATGGCCCACTTCGCTGGATTGGTTGCAGGCGGAGCGCATCCGTCGCCGGTGCCGCACGCGCACGTAGTTACTTCGACAACCCATAAGACACTGCGGGGGCCGCGCGCGGGAATGATCCTATCGAAGCAGGAGTTCGCCGCTGCCATCGACAAAGTTGTCTTCCCGGGAATGCAGGGTGGCCCGCTGGTGCACATTGTTGCCGCCAAGGCGGTCTGCTTCCGCGAGGCGATGCAGCCCTCATTCCGCGATTACGCGCGGCAGGTCGTCGCCAACGCGAAGGTGCTCGCGGAAACTCTTGCCGGCGAAGGCTTCCGTATCATCTCCGGCGGCACCGACACTCACCTGATGCTGATCGATGTTTTCTCGAAAGGCATGCTGGGCAGCGAAGCCGAAAAGGCGCTTGGAGAGGCCGGAATCACCGTAAACAAAAACGCCATTCCATTCGATACCAATCCTCCGATGAAGCCGAGCGGAATTCGCATCGGAACACCGGCGTTGACCACGCGCGGCATGAAAGAACGTGAGATGAAGCAAGTCGGGCAGTGGATTGCGCAAGCGCTCAACAACCGCAGCGACGCTTCGACGCTTGGCCGGATCCGCCGCGATGTGGTGCAACTGGCTGATGCGTTCCCTCTCTATGCTGGGCGGAGAGAAAACGCACAGGCTGGAGTTTAGGCGTCACCATGAGCAGTGTTTGGATCTTCTCTTTTCTTTTGGGCTGCGTGGACGGTCTACGATCCATGACCGCACCGGCTGCGGTTTGCTGGGCCGCACATCTTGGCTGGCTGCCGCTCTCCGGCACCCGGCTGGAATTCCTGGGCCGCCCTCTCGCGCTCTGGATCATCACTATTATGGCGGTGGGCGAACTTATCGCGGACAAACTACCCAAAACTCCGCCGCGCACTCACCCAGTTGGCTTGATTGCCCGCGCCGTTCTAGGCGGGGCTTGCGGTTTCGCGGTGGCAGTCGCAAAACAGACCACTCCGGTGCTGCCCGTGTTGTTTGCGGTTGCAGGCGCCCTTCTTGCTGCCTTTGCCGGATATAACGCCCGCCGCCTGCTGGTCACACGTCTTCGTCTCCCGGATTTTTTAGTAGCGCTAGTCGAGGACGCAATCGCAATCGCGGGCGGATTCTGCATCCTGTCGCGGGTTTAAATAACCTCCCAAATATCCGCCAAGAAAATCCAGGGACGTCCCCTGCGTGGCAGGAGTCGCTACGTGTCACAATCCGGCCAGAAGCGGATGCGAAGTTGACGGCGTGTCGTCCCTGGCGGGACTCGGTTCACCGGTGCATGGTTTCCCAGCACTCACGTGCTGGGCTATTCAAATATCGTCGCTGCGCGGCTTAGATCACATGTGCGGCGGGGGTACTTCAACTGACACAATTCGACTCCGACCTCACCCTTGGGTTCGCGTCGGCCACTCGCTTCGGTGGGGTACAAACCGGATGGTCAGGCATCCCGCTCTGTGGTTAAATTCCATCTGTGCGCATTGCCATCGACATTCGCCGGATCAACGAGTTCGGCGTGGGCACTTATACGCGAAATATTATTCGCGCTTTGGCCCAGCTTGACCGCAGTAATAAATATTTCCTGCTGGGGCCAGCGGCTAAAGTCGGCGAGATTGGAAAGCTGCCTGAAAACTTCAAGGCGGTCCCGCTTTCAGCCAGCGAAACTTTGCGGGCAGAGATGCACTGCAGCACGGTGCTAAAACGGTTAAACTGCGACCTGACCCACGTTCCACACCTGTTCTGGTTTCCCCGCCGCATACCTTGCCCTTACGTGTTGACTGCGCACGATCTGCTCGACCATCTTTACCGGGCGCGCGACGGCTCCGGGGTCAGGCGTTTTCTGCACTTCAATTTCACCCGCAGAGTTCTCAAGCGCGCCGCTCGCATCTTTGCGGTGTCGCGCTTTACCAAGAATGAAATTGAGAAGCTGTTCGGGATCGATCCAGGCAAAATCGAAGTTGTTTACAACGCTATCGATCAGCGATTTCTTACCGGGCACGCGACTGATGTGGACCGGCTGTTCCTGGCAGAGAGATATCAGGTCACCTTCCCATTCGTACTTTACGCCGGACGAATCAGCCCGCAGAAAAATCTGGTGCGGATTATCGAGGCGTTTTCCGCGCTTAAAGCCAATCTGACCAAGCAGGATCTTTATCCGGATTTGAAGCTGATCATTATCGGAGATGAACTTTCCAAACATCCCGATCTGCGGCGAACCGTGGTGCGGGGAGGAGTGCAGAACGATGTGCGCTTCATGGGATTCGTACCCATCGAAGTGCTGCGAATTTTTTATGATCTGGCGAAGGTGTTCGTCTTCCCATCGCTTTACGAAGGCTTCGGATTGCCTCCACTCGAAGCTATGGCCCACGGGACGCCGGTCCTGACTTCGAATACGTCATCGATTCCAGAGGTGGTGGGAAACGCCGCGGTGATGGTGAATCCGGAAAATATTTTTGAAATGATGCGCGCGCTGGAGCGGGTGCTGATCGACCAGTCCTTGCGCGATAAAATGCGCCAGCGAGGATATGAGCAGGTGAAGAAGTTTTCCTGGCAGAAATCGGCGGAGGCGCTTCTCGAAGCTTACCAGGCGATTGCCGGCGGAAAAACATCGAGGGATCTGCCTGAGCGAAAACTGGCGAACCTGTAAACCCTGGAGTTGAAGCTTTACGCTTTGACCAGTGGCTGACCGGGAGATTTGCGCGCCAGCTTTTCCAATTTTGCGTTCAATTGCGAGCGCTCAGATTCAGAGGACGCGGCAGCGATTCGCTTGCGCAGCTTAAGGACCTTTTCTTTACGAACTCGGCGGCGGCGAATTTCAGGCCGGCGGCTGGGTGCGGACATAGCAAACTCTCCTTGCTTCCAGGACGTGTGCTGCCTCTAAGAAAAATTGTGCAAGGCGGCAAAGACTTTATCGGAAGCTGGATAGTATCTTACGTCAACCTGACCGCTTCTGCCGTGGAAGCAAAAAAATGGGCCGGCAGTTTGCCAGCCCATAATCAGGTTGCTTAACCCAATTCCTCAGCGGTTCTTTGGTCCTCTTTCTTCCCTCTGAGGCCGCGGAGCGCTCGCATGCGAGCGATTATTGTCCTGGTGGAAGGCTGTCGGGCGGGCAGCCGCTCCACGATTTTGAGGTGCGGGATTGGACGGGCGTACATTGTTGCGCGGCTGGCCGCCCCGATTGTTGTATGCATTTTCATGCGGCATCGGCCGGTCGTTGCTTCGCCCCTGATTCGGACGAGGCACGTTATGGTTCATGGCGTGATTGTCCATGGGGCGGTTGTGCCCGCCGCGTGCGGCAACCATATCGTGCCCGCGGAATTCGCCGGGACGCGAAGTAGCGGCTATCGCCGGATGTCCATGATTCACCGACGCCAGCAATGCATGGTTCTCGCGCGCGCCATGCTCGTGATCAACCTGCATTCTGGTGGCTTCAAAGTGGCGTTCGTGCATGAAGCGTTCTTCGTCATGAGACGGACGCCGCTCGATTCCACCGGGACCGCCGTTAAAGGCCACGCGTCCGCCATGTTCGATGACGGTGCGGTTGTAAATGTGAACGTTGGTGATGGCAATGTTATTCACGCTGCGGTTGTAGAAGAATGCGCCGCCATGCCAGTAGCCGCCGGCGTAGCCGACGCCAACATATCCAAAGCCATAATTAACGCCACCGTAGAAGCCAACGTGCGGTCCCCAGTAACCGGCGTGCCAAAGATAGGCTCCGCTGTTCCATCCCCAGTAGCCTGGAGTCCATAACAATCCGGGTTGAGGCGCGACTACCCAAGTGCCGGGGACCCAGTAATAGCCGGCTGGGCCATAGGCCCAATAGCCGGGAGTCCAGATGTACCCATCGCCGGGACACGCCGGCTGCGTGTAAACCGGAAGCACCGGTGGTGCAATGTTTACCGACACGATTACACCCGCGAATGACGTAGCCGCAATCGCCACCACCGCAAGCGCCAATACCAAATCGCGAACTAAGCGCGTAATTTGCATAATTCTCCTTTTCGTCTGCCAGCAGCGGTAGCGCCGTATTCGGCGCAACCCGCTTGCATCTTTGAGCGGAACCATTCCTGGGACCGCGGATACCGTTGTGGGTATAAACGCAAGTTGACGGAATTTGTTGCTGACGAAGTGTGTGCTGATTTTATAGTGGCTTGCGAACGATAATTGGTTGCAGGTCACCGGGGAGGATTACGTCAGTAACGATCGAAATGTCCGCCATCCGCAGTGCGATAACGCGCGCGTGAGAGTGTTCTTTGCAACTGCATGAGCCATTTCGGGTGCGCCGGCGAGCAGCCTCTGTTATGCTCACCCATCAATCATAGATTCAGGACGGAGATCGATGCGGACGCGTGTGGGTCAGGAACAATTGCTTAGGTCGTTGCAAGACGCCAATCATCGCTTGCAATATCTTACGCAGAACGACTGGACGCTTCTCGTGGACCGGGCGAAACAGCTCACCTTTAAAAAGGGTGACGTTCTCATTCAGCAGGCTTCGGAAGCGAAAGTCTTGTATCTCATCGCCGCCGGCAAAGTTAAAGTCGGCGTCCTCGGTACAGTTCTCGGCCAAATCGGTCCCGGCGAGGTCTGTGGCGAAATGGCGTTTCTTGAGAATAGCCGTCCCAGCGCAACCGCTACCGCAGACGAGGAAGTGCAGGCCTTCGCTATCGAATGGCAAAAGCTGATGGAGCTCTTCGAATTGTTTCCACACGTGGCATCGCGGTTTTATCGCTCCGTAGCGGTTAATCTTTCGCGGAGACTGCGGGAGCAGATCGTGCTAAGAAAAGCCCATAAAATGGCGGAATGAAAGTTGGCCGGCTTGCCCGGCGCATCCGGAGTGGTCAACGCATCGCTACGCGGCCTGTTGTCTCGCTTCTGCCGGAACTGCTCCCAGCTGCTGCATCATTCCGCCGGCGGACAATTATCTTCGCAGGAAGATGCGATAACCAGATTCAAAATGGCGTTCCATTGCAGCGGCGTGAGTTGCCCGGTGTAATGCTCCAGGTCAACTTTGTGTGCGATCACCATGTCCAGCTGAGGCAAGACTGCGATGTACTGTCCGGCAGATCCCATCGCTAAAAATGCGCCCTGCATCGGTCCCGTCCAGGCGTGATTCAGATACCCAGGCTCATCCCACACAAACCACGTTAGTCCGAAGCCCCAGCGCCCGGGGAATTCGTAATTTCTTAATCCGGTGGGATTCATATCTCGAAAAGGCGTCCATAGAATCGTCGAATAGCGGACCCAATCATCGGGGATGACCTGCTTGCCATTCCAGTTCCCATGGCGCAACATCAGCTGACCCAACCGGGCCATGTCGCGGGTGGAAAGATACATCGGGTACCGTTCATGGAACGAGTAAGGCATATTGCTGATTTTCTTTTGCCGGGAACGATCAAAATCCTGCATGCCGATGGGGCGCGCAAGGTCGCTCTCCAGCGCATCGTAGATATTTTTTCCAGCCAGTTTCTCGAATGCGGTACCCGCCGCGTTGAAGTCCCACTCGTTGTAGGTGAAGAAATTGCCTGGAAGCTGGCTGCCCCGCGGCGGCTGGAACGAATCTGCGCTCTGCGGATCAGGCTTGTCCGGCACGATGTAGATTCCCGAACGGCCCGCGAGCAGTTGCTCTAATTTCGCGTTTTCCTCGATCGGCAAGAATGGCTTTACATCCTGCAAGCCAATTTCCTTCACAGTTTTTTGTAAATCAATCTTTCCACTCTCGACGTAATTGCCATACAGCATGCTAAGGACACTTTTTCGGACCGAAGCAATTTCGCTCACATAGGCTACGTCGCCGTATTGAAAAAGTATCTTGCCATGAACTGCCACCAGCATGGCAGTTGTATGTTCAGTCTTCAACAGGTCGCTGAGGGCGTGCAGCCGGGAGGACGAGAAGCTTGCCTCTTCACGGTTTGGAAGAGGTTTCCAGTCAGCGCCCGGACTATCGTTGGTCTGCGCGAAGGCAGACATCAGCGAGGTCGCGAGCAGCGTGAGCAAGAAGAACCCCCGCAACGGTCTGAGAATTTTTTTCGAGTCATCCCAACTGTCAGCCATCGGGGGCTTCGTCCTGAGTTCCTTACTCGAAAAAGTAATTTTCATGTCACGAATCGCGCCGATATGGAAGGCCAGAGAAATCACAACGATCAGTTCGCTACCGGCAAAGATGTTAACTTACTGCGAATTCCATCCCAGGGAATAGATTTGCACCACGCTGGTGTCGCTCATCATAGCGGGCCGCCCGTCTGGAGTAATCGAGAGAAGATTCTCCGTGCCATCCGAACTGACGCTTAATCCATTCAACGTGGCAACCAAAGTCCATTTGCCATCGGCAATATCCAATCGATAGATGCCCGGTTGCTCTCCGGGTTCGGCGGCTATTTTTGCCATCAATATGGACCTGGAGTCGCCTGACCATCTCCAATAACCCCAGTCAGCCCCAAATTGTTTCAAGATTTTCCAGGTTTTGCTTGCGCGAGAATAGACGACCATGCGCTTAGGCTCGGTCTTAATCGCGACCATGTATTTACCATCCGGCGACCAGGAAGGGACATAAATGCCCGCAGTGCCTGGCCACAACGATACCTTCCGGCTCGCGAGATCCAAGACCTGGATACCAGGGAAATGTCCTGGAGTTGGGTAGTCGTTGAAATCGATGGATGTCCCGTCCGGAGACCATGTGGGTGCGACCTCGAATTTTCCCTGCGAAGTGAGCTGCTCGGTAGCGCCCCCATCGATAGAGACGCGGTAGATTTCCTTGAAATTAGAAAAGGTCACCCATTTGCTGTCGGGAGACCATTCCGGCATCCATGCCGGAATGTCGGTCAATGGTTGCCTTTCGCTGCCGTCGAGCTTGCAACGCCACAAGAAATGGCGGGGATAGTCGGCGTACACCATCCATTGGTGGTCAGGAGAAATCACGAAAACCGAGGCGGCGAGGCTGTCTAAGAATGGAATGAAACGTTGCTCTTTAGGGTCATAAACCTGCATCGAACCCTGCGCAACTCTACCGATCACAAGCAGGGCGGCGCTGTCGCGCGTCGGGGTCATAGCTACCACATCCATTTGCTCCGGGGTAAAACGTACGGCCGATGCTTTCTTCCAAAATTCGAACCACGGCGGAGAGATTAATTCGTAAGTGCTGCTGAGCCCCCCTCGGCTCGAGACAAATACGAAATGCTTTCCGTCGGGGGTCCACTGGCCATCTCGTTGATCGGCATCACGCGGCCAATCGAGGGGAAGTTGGTGAACCTTGCTGCCATCTGCATTCATTTCGAAAATTCTCTGCGGCGCGTTTGCGGTTTGTCCGTCCACGGTCACACTAATTCGCTTTGAGTCGGGAGAAAAATGGGGCCAACCGGAAACGAAACGATTCGCATGCCAGATTTCTCTGGAATTGGCGCCGTTAGCATCGCTGACGAAAACCGAGTTCAACTCCGCATACACCAGTGAATGACCATCCGGTGACCAACTTGCGCCACGCGCAAGATGGTCGCTTAACCTTCGAGGCGAACCCCCCAGCAGCGGAATGGTCCACATGGAGCCGCGAAATGTCTCGTCGTTTAAGTCCCGTTTGAACATCAACAACTGAGAACCGTCAGAAGAGATATCCCAAATTCTCAGTTCCGACACGGATGGCTGCAGCGGTTGCATAACGCCACCGGTTACGGACATTTCCACGGGATGCCCATCGCTTTGAAAATAGACCCGGGCCCCGTCGGTAACGATGGCCCCGTCTTTCTTGTCGCCGGTAAAGGTAAGCTGCCGTGTTTCGATGGGGGTTGATCCGCTACGAGGTCCACTCACGCTGACCAGTAGGGCAAGAAGGATTACCGCGGATATGGCTGCAGCAGCGAGCGCCCACGGCCATAGGTTCTTTCTTGCTGGGACGCTGCTAATTCTGGCTGAAGTGGCGCCGCTGGCTGCCGGCGCGCTCAAGTGCCGCAGATCCACCGCAATTTCTTTGGCAGTTTGATAGCGGTCTTCGCGGTCTTTGGCAAGGCACTTCAGAATAATTTCATCAAGCTTTGGCGACAGCTTTCGATTAATACTGCTGGGCGGAGCGGCAGGGTGACGCAGAATTTCATCGACTAATTTTCCATGGAGCGATGAGCTGTACGGGCGCTGACCGCTGGCAATCTCATATAGAACGACGCCCAATGCATAAATGTCGGAGCGGGCGTCGAGATCCTCGCCACGCAACTGCTCCGGCGACATGTACGGCAATGTGCCGGTGATGGCATTGGTTTCGGTCAAAGCCGTAACGGCAGTTTGGTCGCTCTCCTGCACCAGCTTGGCCACGCCGAAATCGAGGACTTTTACCAGCCCGGACTTGGTGAGGAAAATGTTGCCGGGTTTAATGTCGCGATGAATGACTCCCTTGGAGTGCGCTGCGGCGAGCGCTTCCGCAATGGGGAGTCCCAATTTCGCGACCTGCTCGGTGCTCACGCCTTTTCTGGCGGCGATATAAATGGCCAGCGTCTGGCCTTCGAGATACTCCATCACGATAAATTCGCGCGCCCGGTACACTGCGATATCGTGAATTGTGCAAATGTTGGGATGGTTCAGCGCGGAAGCGCTACGAGCTTCGCGGCGAAAGCGTTCCAACGCAACCGAGTCCGCGGCCATGTGCTCCGGCAGGAACTTAAGCGCCACTACGCGGCCGAGCTTAGTGTCCTCGGCTTTATAAACAACCCCCATGCCGCCGAAGCCGATCTCTTGAAGAACGCAGTACTGCCCAAACTCAGCGCCTTTCAGGTCAGGCCGCGGCGCCGGTGTGGCCGCGCGAAAGTTGGCGGTGCTGCCTTTGCCAGCAAATGCCGGCTTCTCAATGAAGCTGGCAGTGTCGCTGTGATGGGCCAGCAGCGATTCCACTTCGCGGCGGAGCTCTTCATCGCCGGCGCAGGACTCCTCGATCACCGAGCCGCGAAGGTTTTCATCCGCCGCCAGCGCCTTGTGAAAAATGCTCTCGACTTTTTTCCAGCGCTCAGGCTTCATCAGATTTCGTTTCGGTCAGTTCACGCATGAGCCACGCCTTGGCCAGCCGCCAATCCCGCGCAACGGTGTCGGGTGAAACCTTCAATGCCTCGGCCGTTTCCTCGACGCTAAGGCCGCCAAAAAAGCGCATCACCACCACCTGGCTTTTGCGATCGTCCACTTTCGCAAGTTGGTTGAGAGCGTCATCCAGCGCGACCAGATCAGCAGTGGGTTGCGGAGAGACTACCAGGGCTTCATCCAGCAACACGGTTTGCGCGCCATCGCCGCGTTTGTGCGTTTGCCGGGCGCGCGCCTGATCGGTGAGAATGCGCCGCATTTGACGAGCGCAGAGCGCGAAAAAATGCGCGCGGTTCTGCCAGTCAACCGGCTGCAAATCAGAAAGTCGCAGATAAAGCTCATTGATAAGTGCAGTGGTCTGCAAAGTATGACCGTCGCGTTCCCGCGCCATGCAGCGCCGGGCGGCCAGATGCAGCTCGCGGTACACCTGAGGCGTCAGCCTGTCCAGGGCGCGTTCATCGCCCTGGCGCCAGGCTTGAAGAAGTTGAGTGATTTCGTGTCCGACGGCGTCATCCATCCAAAACCTCTCGCCGGAGAGGGCGGCAGATGCCGTAAACATTACCACAGTATCAAACCGGTTCAGCCCATATCTGCCAGGCCAAAAAAAGATTTCTTCCAGCTTACAGGTTTTTGCCGCCGTTCTCGCTATATGAGGTGAAGGCAAATAAACCGGCGCGGCGAGGACGAAAACCGCGGCCCAAAAAATCAAAGGAGAAGAGTATGACGAAACAAATCACAATTCTGCTTGGATCCATCCTGTTGCTGACGGCCGCAATGGCATCGGCTCAAACTTCACAAAAAGTGATCGTGAGCGTTCCGTTCGCATTCAGTGCCGGGAGCCAATCTCTTCCAGCCGGCAATTACACCATTGAACTCGATCGTGAAGAGAGCGCAATGATTCTTCGGCACGAGACTCAATCCGGAAAAAACCAAGCAGTAATCATTGTCGCCAGCAACAGCAGCCAGCCGATCGACCGGGACAAGGCTTATGCCGCCTTCCAGCGCTACGGTTCACAGTACTTTCTGGCTAAGGTTTGGCGGGAAGGCGTCGGGCAAACTCTGGCTCCGGGAAAGCGAGAGCGTGAACTCGCCCAGCGACACCGTAATGGCGAAGTAACGCAGATCACAGCTCAGCTCTCAGCACAGTAAGCGCGATTGATGGAACCGGGCAGAATCGTCTCAGGCTTTTCTGCCCGGAGAACCTAAACGTTGGGGCGTAAATGTTATCGGCGGGTCAAGTGGGACGCCGATATTTCATCAAACGATCTGCATCTTTCAAGCTATGGACCGTCGAACCTTATCGACCAGCTCCATTCGGAAGCTGACCTTCAATCCAGGCATTGACGCGGGCATCCAGCATGTCTAGCGGCAGGCTTCCTCCACTTAGGATTTCATCGTGGAATGCTTTAAGGTCGAAGTGGGAACCAAGCTTCTGCTGGGCACGATTGCGGAGATCGAGAATCTTCAGCTTACCGATCTGATAGCTGAGGCCCTGAGCCGGCCATGCAATATATCGATTAATTTCGGCTTGGATCGTAGGCTCATCTCCGGCGCCGCTGTCGCGAAAATAAGCAACCGCCTGCTCGCGAGTCCAACCTTCGGAATGAATTCCGGTATCGACGACCAGGCGGACGGCGCGCATCAATTCCAAATTGAGCCGTCCATAGTCGGAAGCCGGATCCTGGAAGAAACCGATTTCCTTGCCCAGCGCTTCAGCATAGACGGCCCAACCTTCGGCGTATGCGTTGTTGACCACGTGAAGGCGAAACTCCGGCAGGCCAGTGAGCCGCTGCTGGATTGATATCTGCAGGTGATGCCCAGGGATACCTTCATGGTAGGCCTGCGTCTCATCGCTCAGCAGTTTTCGATGCGCATAGTTTGAGGTTGCAACCACGACGCGCGCCGGCCTGGATCCATCCGGGGTGCCGAAAATGTAGTGAGTAGGATTATTGGGCTGGGAGGCCGGCGCGGCTTCGACAATCAGTGGGGTTTTCGGGAACACTCCGAACAGTTCGGGCAAGCGGGGCTGCATTTGCCCCACGTAGCGGCGAAAATCGTCGACGATCTGGTCCGCAGATTTCGGTACGTATTTGGGATCGCTATTGAGCGCGGCGCGAAAGCTGCTCAGGTCTTTGTAGCCGGCCTTGATCGCCAGATTGTTGAGCAGGCCATTGATTCTCTTCACCTCTTGCAACCCCAGCGCGTGTATCGCCGCCGGCGACATATCTGTGGTGGTCTGCTCGCGAATGGCCTGCTGATAACGTTGAGCACCGTCGGGCAAGCTACTCATGCCAATTGCGGTCCGCCCGTGCGGAGCGTAGTCATTAGCAATGAAATTCTCAAAATTCCAGTATGCGGGCAGCACTTCAGAAGTCACTGCCTGCTCGATCTGTTCCGTCAAGCGCTTCTGGTCTTCGACCGAAATCGACGCGGGAAACTTCTTCGTCGGAGCCAGGAACGGATCCTCGGCGATCGTGCCTGCGCATTGATCGGGTATCTGTTCGAGCAGAATCCGGGGCGGCATTAATCCGTCTCTTTCTCCCTGGCGAAGCGCTGCGATGGTTTGCTCGAAAGCGCGCGGGATCTGGTGAAGACGGGCGATGTAATCTTCGTAATGCTTCACGCTATCAAGTGGAACGGAGTTTGGAAGATCGGCAAGACTGGTATGAATGCCCTGCATCTGCGAGATCGGCATCTCATAATCCTTAAGCGCATGGTCCGCGATGCGATTATTCAGAACGTGAAGCAGAAGATCATGGGAAAGCCGGTCCTGCTCAGGGAATCCTTGGGTAGAAATGGCTTCGAGCTTGGCGCGATACCCGCGATAGGCGGCGTCTTGTTTGGCGCTGGCCGCCAGCGAGTAATCGTCGAGCAATGCGTTATCCCGGTAGTCTCCGCTTGCAGTCTCGCTCTCCGGAGACGCCCTCATGTCATCTTCGAATTGTTCTTTGAATAAAGCGTTTTGAGCGGCAAGGCGAACGGCGGCGGACTCGGTCGATGGCGATGCAGCGTGAATAGGCGGGGAAGCTGCATGCACCCCAGACACCACCGCAGGGCCAGGCGTGCCGTGCAAGCAAAGGCACGCCAGGCTTAAGAGCGAGAGCGATTTCGACATGTGTGCCTCCTGGTTTTGCTAACGGTGCTGGAGCCATCCAGTCTTGCAGCAAACTTCCGCGAAAGAGTTTCGCGACTTATAGTTTGCACGATGTACGGTAGAGATCCACTTTAGCTGCCATAGTTGTCATGACTAGCTTGGCCCAAGGATGAATGTGTTTTAAGTATCATCGCCCAGCAAGCTGCCATCCTTCAACAGAGAGTCTGCATCAGAGTCGCGGGGCTGAACAATATGTCGCCGACAGAGAGCAAATCCGCGCCGAGTTCCGCGAAAAAGAAGCGCAGTGGTGCCGGCGGTGGTCTGCTCAAAACGGAATTTGACCACTCCGAAGTGCTTCGAATCGCTGCGCTGGTGGCGCTGGTGGCGATGGTCACATTGATTCTGGCGGGACTTTTCGCTCCCGGGCTGCACTACTCGCTCGCCACTCCGCCAAAAGATCCGCTCGAAAGCAAAGCATTCCTGAACGAGTTGGAAGCGGTCACCAATTCCAGAATTACAACCGACGATCGCATTCAGGTTTTAGAAAATGGCGAGAAGTTTTACGCCGCTGAATTAGACGCCATGCGCCAGGCGCAACATAGCATCGACCTCGAAGCCTACATCTTTCATAAAGGCCGGCTGACCAAGGAAGTCGTCGATGTACTCGCACAACGCGCCACAGCCGGAGTGAAGGTCAATTTGGTAGTGGACTCTGTGGGTAGCTTCTCCACCCACAGAAGTTATTTCAAAACTCTGCGAGCGGCAGGTGGACACATCGAGTGGTACCACAAGTTGCGTTTGCACAATTGGTTTATGAGCAACAACCGTACCCATCGCGAAATCACGGTGGTCGATGGAAGCATCGCCTTTGTGGGCGGCGCGGGATATGCAGATTGGTGGCGTTATTCGAAGAAGAATGAGCCGCGCTGGCGGGACACTATGGTGCGGGTGCAAGGTGACGCGGTGTCCGCCATCCAGGGAACGTTTGCTCAAAACTGGCTCGAGTCCTCGGGTCAAATTCTTGACGGGCCCGATTACTTTCCGGTCGAAACTGATCACGGCGCCAGCACCGCGCTGGTGGTTGCCAGCGCGCCTACATCGAGAGGTTCCAGCCCTGCGCGCGTGCTTTTCCAAATGCTGATCGCGGGAGCGCGCAAGTCCATCTTGATTACAACTCCCTATTTTCTTCCGGACAAGAGCATGCGGGAAGAACTGGTGCGCGCGCGCAATCGAGGCGTTGTTGTTAAGGTGGTAGTTCCCGGCCAGCACGCCGACCACGCCATAACCCGCAGCTCAGGAAGAAGCGTTTATGGCGAGTTGCTGAAGTCCGGCGCTGAAATTTACGAATATGAGACCTCGATGATCCATGCCAAGATAACGGTTGTCGACGGCGTCTGGAGCGTGGTGGGCTCGACCAATCTCGATAACCGTTCTTTCGGCATCAACGACGAAATTAATGTTGCTTTGCTCGATCCAGACGTGGCGGCAACCCTTACTCGCGACTTCGAAAATGATGCTTCCCAAGGCAAACGCATCAGTCTAGAAGAGTGGAACCACCGCGGCGTGTTCGAACGCCTGCTGGAATCCATCGGCTGGATCTTCGAACATCAACAATGATTCGCCGGCTCCGCATAGCGACTTACAACGTGCATAAATGCCGGGGGCTCGATCGGCGCACCAGTCCGGAGCGCATTGCGGCCGTAATTGAAGAATTAGACGCGGATATCGTCGCTATTCAGGAAATCCTCAACGTACAAGATGGGCCTGCGAAATACGATCAGGCGCGCAGCATTCACAAGACTCTTACGCAATACGAGTGGCGCTTTGGGGAAAACCGTACATTGCACGGCGGCCCGTACGGCAACATGACATTCAGCCGCTTGCCGATAAAGTTCTGCCGGAACTACGACATCAGCTGGCGGCGCCGCGAGCGACGGGGTTGCCTGCGCACCGATGTTCTTCTCGCGCGCGGCATGGCGGTTCACATTTTCAATGTTCATTTAGGGACAAGTTTTTTCGAAAGGCGCCAGCAAAGCAGAAAATTGTTAAGCAAAGAAGTGTTGGACAGCGTGGACTACCACGGTCCGCGAATTGTAGTTGGGGATTTCAACGAGTGGACCCGGGGCTTGGTGTCGCGATCGATGGCGGATGCGTTTGAATCAATCGACTTTCGCAAGTTCAAAAGCTACGGGCGCACATATCCTGGAATTTTGCCGCTCCTGCATTTGGATCATTTTTACTACGACAAACAGCTTTCGCTCACCAGCTTCCGGTTGCACCGCAGCCGGACCGCGCTGATTGCATCCGATCATTTGCCCCTGGTAGCGGAATTCGAGATTGAAGGCCAGAGGTAGTCCTATTTACGGTGTCATCCCGAAGCTGCGGTCCGAAGGAGCGCAGGAGAGGGACCTTACGATGCTGGTTGATAGGCATGGACGTGATGGGGAGTCCGGCCCATGCGCGCCAACCCCGTGGGATCAACTTCGCAGTTGGTTAGTTCCTGCATCATGATTTATGCGAGAATTGGGTCCACGTGGTTGGGCGGGCAGTCGGTGAAAATGAAGGGAAGAATCATTTTCGCGGCCGTTATGCTGGCATTCGCCTGTCTCAGTTCCTACGTTTCCGCTCAAGGTACACCAATCGCGCCGGGCTTCACCGTTCACCAGATTCCACTGCCGCTTCAACCGCCCGCAAGCGAGGCCGCTGCCAAACTAAATGGGAACTGGACACTTGCCGGAAACCGAGAACAGAAGATTTACCCAATGTTGTCGGTCAATTTAGCCGTCGATGGAAATTGGATCATCGGTGCTGCCCGTTATGACATCCTGTGTTCCCGTCAAATCCAGCAACACTTTGCATCTGACCTTACGCTCATCGGCGAACTCACGCCCGATGGCAGCTTTACGCTGTCTTCCCCAAGTTCGCTCGGATCGGACGGTGAGTTTATTTCGCAATCCACAAGCGCCGATGAATCTGGAGTTGTAGTCAAGGGCAATGTTCCGCACGACGGCTCCAGCATGTGGAAAGGCACTTATGCTTTTACCATTCCCCCCTACAAGCCCTTATCCGGCAATCCCTATGGAGCGTGTACGTCTCCGCAAACTGGGAGTTTTGTTGCCACCACCTTCGCACCACTGAACGGCATTTATAGCGGAGCTATCAACGGCCCGGAGTTAGGCAGCGATGTCACCGTCACCATCAAGGTCTCTCAGTCAGGCCCCCGGGTCGTGTCCGATGCCGATGGCCAGCCTCGCCTGCAGCCCTCTCCACTTTTTCCTTTGTCGGCAACTATCTCTGTGAAAGGGTCTCGTTGCTTTACACATGGGATTTCACGTGACCCGGTTGAAGGCAATCAGCTTTACGGGAATCGTTTTGACATGAACTTTGACATGGAAGGCGTCGCGGTGCTCATGGTCAATGGATGGGTGTCAGGACGAAATTCCGACGAACTTAAACAGGTTGATTTTGTAGTTGGTGCGATGGGAAGTAAATGCTTCAATGCTCACGCCAGTGGCACTCTCAGAAAACAGTAGCAGCGCAACGAGTGTGATGAGCGTTGCAATAGTATTCTCAACCCCTGAGTGAGCGAACTCATTGGTGCAGAGATTTGGTGAGCAGTTTCATAATCAGGCGTTTACGATTGACACGTCTGGCTGGAATTCGCCGCAAAAATTCGGAGCGAGAGAGAGCGGATAGTAATGAAGCAGCTGGACCTGTAAGCCGAATTCTGTCCGCGGGATTGCTCCTGCGGGACGGCCATTCCTCTGGGCTGCGCATTACTGCGCAGCTCAAGCGACCTACCCGGAGGTTGTGGCGCGCCGAGCCGGCACCCGCCCGGCGAAGCTTGCGCTTCGCATAGGCTCCCTCCCTATTTGGTCTTGCTCCGTGTGGGGTTTGCCCTGCCCGCTGCATTACTGCGGCGGCGGTGCGCTCTTACCGCACCTTTTCACCCTTACCTCGCTGCCGTGGGCAGTGGTCGTGGTCTCGCGTAGAGACGTTGCTTGCAACGTCTGAGACGCAGCAAGCTGCGTCTCTACAACGGAGGCTTTCCAGAACCACTCATCACGGCAGCGGGGCGGTATGTTTTCTGTGGCACTAGCCGTCAACCGACTTTGAGATCGGTTTCCCGGACGTTATCCGGCACACTGCTCTGTGGAGTTCGGACTTTCCTCCCGCGCGTCTTGACGAAACGCGAGCGGCCGTCCGGTCCAGCTGCCTACGCAGTGATTATATGCGAAGGAGGTTGCGGCCAGACGCCCGCGCCTGTGCGATAGAATTGCGTGCTCGATTTCGATTCATTCGATCTGGCTGGTTTAGCGAGGAGCTGATTTGTGCCTGCGCACGCTGAGGTAATCGCCGCCGTGCAAGCTGGAGACAGCCATCAGCCGTCAGCCATCAGCCATCAGCCATCAGGATTGAACCCGATTGATTTTTAGCGTTGGCACAAAGCTCTCTGTTAAGAGCTCTTGAATTTTACGGCTGCCTGATCTTTTATTGCTGATTGCTGATTGCTGATTGCTGATTGCTGATGGCTGATTGCTGATTGCTGATTGCTGATGGCTGATTGCTGATGGCTGATGGCTGACGGCTGACGGCTGACGGCTGATGGCTGAGGGCTATTCTTGCTATCATCAAATTTCATATTTACTACACGGAGAGTTCCATGGACGAGGCACCCAGCATGACGGCAGGATCGCGGCGCAATGAGGACATCGCTCTCGATCTTATGAAATTTGTGGCCATGACCACCGGCTACGGACGCACCACTTCAAGCGGCGCAGGCTTCGGCGGGACCGGGGCGGCGGCCAAGCCGGAAGATTACGCCGCGCACTTGCTCGAGCTATACGGAAAATGCCTGCAGGCGGTGGGAAAGAAATAGCTCAGGCGATTTCGAGCCTTGCTTCTTGTTCCGATTTTTTCGCTTGCGAACCGCCGGTGGCGGAAAGCAGCGGCCAGCCCTTGCGCAACACGTAATCCAGCCAAGCCCCAGCGAACTGCGAAGTCAGCACCGCGGCTATAACCAGCGTGGTGTAAAACTTCGCGCTGATAATTCCCGCATCGAATGCCACACTGGCAAGCACGATTCCCGGGCCGCCGCGCGCGTTGGTGGTAATCGCGAGATTAATCAGGTCCAGGCCGCGAAATCCTGCAAACCGGCCGGCCAGTGACACCGAAAGAATCTTCACTACACAGGTTCCGACCACGAAGGCGACGATCATCCACAGCGACAGCCCGCGAATCAGGTCGAGCTTTAGCCCGACGATGGCGAAGTAAATGGGAATGAAAAACGCGAAAGCTACTTTGCCGATGGCATCCAGCGCTTCCGCAAATAATCTTCTCTTTTTGTGCACCACCGCGAAGCCGGCGAGGAATGCGGCGAACACCAGGCTGACCTGCAGCGCTCCGGCAACCGCGCAATAGGCCAGCAGTACCGCGATTGCATAGCCCACCGGGGAATTCTTCGCCACCACATTGAAGCGCGCCTTGTTGATCTTTTTTATGATTCGGGGAACGATGGTCAGCCCCAGCACGAAAAACGCGATCGTCGCGATGAGGTGGTAAGCCATGCTGCGCGGGTTAAGCGCCGTCTTTCCCGCCATGGCGGTGGCCACCGCCAATGCCAGCCACAGCGCAATGTCTTCCAGTACAGCTACACCCAGCACCAGGCGGGCAAATCGCGTGTGCAGAATTTTGAGGTCGGCGAAGATTTTCGAGACCACCGGAACTGAGGTGACCGCGACGCCTACAGCCAAAATAATGATCAACGAAATGCGGTTGCCGTTGGGGCCGGCGAGCTCCGGGCGAATCAGCCAGGGGCCGAAGACCAGGCCCAACACAAACGGAATTCCCGTACCAACCACCCCGAGCCAGCCGACTTCGCGGCGTTCCTCGCGAGTGAAAAGTTGTTGGGTTTCAGCGCCGGAGAGAAACATCAACAGCAGCAGGCCGAGCCAGTAGACGAAGTCGAGGATGTTTCCCTGGTGTTTCGCGCCATCGACTAAATGTGCGAAGGATGGAATGCGTCCAAGCAGGGCCGGGCCCAGCACGATGCCGGCCAGTATCTCACCCACAACTTTCGGTTGTCGCAGCTTAACGAACAGGTAGCCCAGCAGCTGGGCAAATCCAACCAATAGCAGAAGAACCAGTAAAACCGAGGCCAGGGCGGAATCAGACATTGCACAGGTGAGATGCTGGCCGTGCAAAGTGGTTTGCTTCCAGCAACTTCACTAAAACTAGCGATTCGTCAGCGTATGTCCGATTTTCGCCAGGAATGAAGATTTACCGCATAGAGTCCGATGCAAAACACATTTGCCGGAATGAAGCCGAACTGGCCGGTACGGAAGCCGATCACGCATACCACTGCGCTATTAATCGCCGCTATAACCCAGCCTTTCCAGCACCTTTTTCCCACCAGAATCGTCGAACTGATAGTCAGCAAACACGACAAATAATCCAGCCTGAGCAACACCGCGATGCCTCCCTGACAATTTTGAGTATGCGGCAACTTGAGCGAGATCTCAGTGAACGATGGTACGAAGCACCGTAACGGAAGTGATGGCCCGAAGGAACAGCCATTGTTTTCTGGTGGATGGGAAGCTGCAGATGCCCTATTCGTGGCGCAATGCCTCGATTGGATCCATGCGGGCGGCCCGGAAAGCCGGAATCATACCGCTGATCAATCCGACAAATCCGAGAATGAGGGTTGACACAATCAGCGTCCCGGGAGCGATGATCAGTCGAATGTCGCCGGCTTCTCCGTTTTTCGCGAAGGCGCTGTAGAGCGTCATTCTGCCCACCGAAAGCGCCACTGCGTAGGCTAATATCACGCCCAGGACGCCGCCTATGAAGGTAATGGTGAGCGCTTCGGCAAGGAACTGCGTCAGGATATAGCGCCGCTGAGCGCCTAAGGCTTTTTGCACACCGATCTCGCGGATGCGCTGAGTGACTGACACCAGCATGATATTCATCAACCCGACGCCGCCAATTCCCAAGGTGAGGGTGCCGATGAATCCCATCAGGATCTTCAGCCCCAGGGTAATGATTTCGAATTGATGTACTTGCGTCATCAGATTGAAAACTCTGATCGCCTGGCGGTCCGACTGGTTGAATTTGTGGGGCACTGCCAGAATGGTGCGCACCGCCTGCTCCAGTTGCTCATACTGCGGCGTCTGATAGGTGAACCAGATGGAATCCAGGTAGCGAGTATCTTTGAGCGCCGACATCGTGGTGAACGGAATGTAGACCACACGGTTGATGTCGTCATTTCCCTCCTGCATTTTGGCGCCGAGGACGCCGATCACTTCAAAGCTGAGGCCGTCGAGGCGAATGCGTTCGCCTACGGCGGTGCGTCCTGAAAACAGCTTTTCTTTGGCCTCAGAACCGATTACTGCCACGCGCGCGTGTTCTATCTGATCTTGCAGGTTATAAAAGCGTCCCTGGGCCAACTTGAGCGATCGAATATCGAATACATTGGGATCATTGCCGGTAACGGTCCAGGTGAAAAGGCGGGTATCGTACTGCACGCTTGACTGCTTTTCGACACTGGGAGTGATGTGCGCGATCTGCGGAAGATTGGTGGTCAGCGTCTCAACGTCATCCTGGGTGAAGCGGATGTCAACTCCAGCCTTCTTGCCGCCGGCCTGCATTCCGGTTGTGCCGGGGACGACGATGACCAGCTTCGTTCCGAAATTGGCGAAGATGGCGGCGCAGGCCTTTCCAAAACCGTCGCCGTAGGCGAGCAGCATTACAACCGTTGCAATCCCCCATGCCATTCCCAGCATGGTAAGTGCCGTGCGGCGCCGGTTGTGACGCATGGCCGCGTAGGCTTCCTGTAGCAAATCATGAAACATCGATTTATTCCTGGCGCAGGGCCTCGACCGGTTGCAGCATGGCAGCCTTGCGGGCGGGATAAAGTCCGGCCACCACTCCCGCCAGCGTGAGGCTGCCAATTGCCAGCAACGCCGACATCGGGACCAATTTCGGTGGGTCAAATCCGCCGGGCCCATGTACGGTTCCCATCGCCGCCATCAGCACACCCGCAAAAGCCATGCCGATGAGACCGCTTCCCAGGGTGAGCAGCAATCCTTCCAGGAAAAAGTGCAGCAGAATGCTGCGGTTGGTTGCGCCTAACGCCTTGCGCAGGCCGATCTCGTGGGTGCGCTCGCTGACCGCAACCAGCATGATGTTGATTACGCCGATTGCGCCTAGTCCCAGCGTTACCATCCCCACCGCGCCCAGAAAAACATTCATTACATCAAAGATGGTGTTCACCATTTTGGATTCCTGAATGGAATCCCACTCGTCAAAAGCATCTTGGTCATTGGCGTCGAAGCCATGATTGCGGCCAATGATGTTGTGCACCTCTTTCTGCGCTATTACATGGTCGGCGGTCACAAGCGGCTGATACTCGACAAATGAAATTGAGTTCTGGTGGTTCTCGCCTTTAAGCGGAAATGACGACGCCATAACCTGAAAGGGAATATAGCCGCGCATATTGAGCCACATATTGTCACCCCGGCCCAGGTGCTCGACGCTGCCCACTACCTCAAATCGGAGTCCGTCGATCAAGATGAACGCACCCACCGAAGGGCGCCCGGGGAATAATGTCTTCTGCAACTCGTTGCCGAGAACGATCACGTTGCGCCGCTGATCGCCATCCATGGCATTGAGCCAGCGGCCTTCTTTCAAAGGCAGGTAACTGATCTCGTTCAACTGCGGTTGGGTGCCGATGATTTCGCCGCTGCCGGTGGCGAATTCGCTTACTTCGTGCAAATCACTGCGAGAGATCATGGGAGCGGCGTTGCGAACGTGCCCCGCCCTGCGTATAGCGAGGTAGTCGTCATAAGTAAGCAGATAACTTTGCGCGGAGTTCATGCTTCCGGCGACTGCGGGCGCGCGGCCGGGAAATATAAACATGATGTCGCGGCCGAACTCCGCCATTTCGCGCCGGTTGCCGGAACGAAAACCTTCGCCCACGCCTACTAAAAGAAGTAGCGATCCCACACCCCACGCAATCCCGAACATAGTCAGGAAGGAGCGCAATTTATGCGCCCACAAGTTGCGAAAGATTTGGCCGAAGATATCCAGCATGGCTCGAATTGTACGCCCCGAGTAATTAGACGCGCGAAGAAAGAATCGGGGCAAGTATTTGTTCGAAGCTGTCTCACTGAATCCAGGGGGCCAGGCCAAGGGCAGTTCGGGTGGCCCACGCCTTTCCAGCGCTAAGCCGATTCCGCACTCGTAAATAAGGTCATAGGGGTGACTTCGGGAACCTAGTAAGCCGCCGCGGGGTCTGTCAGATTGAGCTTACAGAGATCCGTAAGCAACACTTGTGCAACCCATGAGCGCTGTCAGATCCATGTCTGGATTCACCAAATTGGTCTCGATCCTGGTGATTTTTTCGTGCTGGGGGACGTGGACGATAGCATGGGCCCAAGAGCCTGGCGCCGCTGAACCTGGGATTGCGAAAGCCGACACTCCAAGAGGCGCCATAAGCGGCACTGTCATTAACTCGGTGACAGGGGAGCCGATTAATCGCGCGGTGGTACAGCTTGCCGGACTCGACCGGGCAGCGATGACCGACGCGAGCGGTCATTTCGAATTCCACAACTTACAAGGCGACCGTATTCTCTTTATTGTCTCTAAGCCGGGGTTTTTCTATGAGCAAAACCATCCGGAGACGCTGGCTGAAATCGAGGCAAGCGCGCTGGTATTGCGCATGGCTCCGGCCGGCGCGATCTCCGGAAAAATAACCACGCAGGGTGGCGAGCCAATTGAGGGAATAGGGGTAAAGGCAGTTCAAAGGCAGACGCTTGCGGGAAGACAGGTTTGGGTTGATCGCGTAGCCGCGGCACAGACGGATGAGAACGGGAATTTCCGTATTGCCGGTTTGCCGCAGGCAACTTACGTGGTGGCTACTGAGCAAAGTCGAGAACCAGTGTGGATGCCGTCACCGATTCCCAATTCCAGAATGCAGGTATACGCACAATCTTTTTATCCGGGTGTCAGCCAACTGAGTATCGCCAGTCCTATCGATCTGGCAGCGGGCCAGGAGGTCGAGACGGACTTTTCATTGACGGCAGAACCAACATATAAAGTAGCCGGCGCCCTTGCTGGCCTCGAAGAAATTTCCTCGGGAGCGGTCTTCAAAAGGCAGGCCGGGGAGGACTTCGACTTTCTCCAAAGTATCTCTGTACAAAATGGCAGGTTTGAAACCGAACTTCCCGCTGGCTCTTACACGGTCGACGCTTATACCGCGCAAATTGGAAGGGCATCGATCAGCGGCTCGTCATTGGTTATCAGTTCTGATATCTCAGATGTTCGAATTCCGCTCAATTCCGGCATCTCGATCCCGGTCATAATACGCGCGGATTCAGATGGAAATAGTCCGGAACGTGTCGAGGATTCGACCGCCCATACCATGATTGAGGTCAGGTTGCGTGGCGTATCAAACGCTCCCTCTCTTTACAACCGCGAGGCATGGTGGACGGGCCCGCATGCCAGCGAGATTTCTTCGGTCGAAGCGGGAAGATATGAGGTTGAGCTAACTGCGTTTGGCCAATGGCGAGTGGAGTCGGCCAAGTGTGGCGGCATCGATCTTTTGAGCAATGACCTGATGGTGACCGCCGGTTCTCAGCCTGCTGCCATTGAGATCACTTTACGAAATGATGGGGCGACGGTGGTAGGAACGGTCGCTCTTGAGCCATCGAAGAACACAACCGTACTGCTGGTCCAACCGCGCGGGGCAAAAAATTTCGTCGAAATGGTTACGACTGCAATGGGGAACTTTCGCTTCGCAGGTCTTGCGCCTGGCGAATACTCGCTAATTGCTTCCGACGGGCTGGACAAGCTGGAATACATGAATCCAGAAGTCCTGAATCCATATCTATCGACGGCCGCCCGCATCAGCCTGCAGCCGCACGCAATCGCGAATGTCACCCTGAATGTATCTCGAGCAAGCAGGTAGGTCATGGGTTTACGCCTTATCGCCGCCATATTTCTTCTTTCGGTTCTCCCGGGGAGCCTGATAGCCCAAACCGGCAAAGACACCCTGGTGATTCGGGGGAATGTCGTTGACGCGGTGACGGGCCAGCCCATGGACCGGAGCGATGTTTCCATCGGAACCGTCGACAACTTCGAAAAGGCGCTGCAGGAGCTGCTTACAGGAAGGGATGGAAGCTTTTCGTTTTCTCATTTGCCGCCAGGCAAATATTGGTTGGCTGCAACCCACAGTGGCTTTAGAAAGCAGGCCTATGAACAGCATGGGGCGTTTGCGAGCGCGATCGCGGTACGGCCAGGGTTATCCTCAGACCATTTAATTTTTCGACTTCATCCGGACGCTGCCATCACCGGTAAGATTACCGACCTGGAAAACGAAGCGGTGGCGAATGCGACCGTCATGCTATTTCGCAGAGATGCCGGCAGCGGATTTTTACAAACTTACCAGATAGCTCAAACCATGTCCGATGATCGCGGCTACTATCATTTTGGACATTTGGAGCGAGGGCGTTATTTTGTCGCGGTGTCGGCGCAACCATGGTTTAGCTCGATCGCCGAGTCGTTGCGCGACTCCTCGGGATACGGTCCGAGCGCTGCCGATAATGCCGACTTGGATAAGGCTTATGCGGTCACTTACTATCCCGGGACTACGGGTGCTTCTTCGGCCTCGCCAATCGTACTGCATGAATCTCAGAACTACACTGCCGATATGGTTTTAGTACCGACGCCCGGCCTTCGCCTGAGAGTCGATCACGGGACAGGCTCTGTGGGGATAAGTTTGAAACAATCGGTATTCGGAATGCTAATTGACGTACCCTCCACGGAACATGAACTTCCCGGCGATAGTATCGAGAGCAGCGGCATTCCGTCCGGCACATATATCCTTGAACTTAATTCGGGGTCGCCCGCAGCTCCCCTGCGCGGCATGGTCATTGAATTGGCGGCGGATACAGAAATCAATAGCAGCGATAGCGCAGCAATCCCAGCCGTCACCGGAAAGATTGAGATGGGAGAGGGGCCGGGTTTGGAGGGCCAAGCTTTCGTCCGACTTTGGAACTTACGCACGGAGCAAGCCTTTGACGCCGCCCCTGGACCGAATGGAGAGTTCACGTTTAACCAAGCCCTAATCCTTCCGGGGACGTATTCTGTCTTCTTAGTCAACGGGCAGAATCTGATGCCCGGTGACATTTCTGCAACCGGAGCAAAGGTCAACGGGCAGAGTATTCAAATCAGCGGTTCGGCTCCAGTTCGGATAACCATCCGGGTGGCGCCCCAACTTTCCGTGATCAATGGCGTGGCGCAGCACAATGGCATGCCGATACCGGGGGCGATGATCACATTAGTGCCAGAAAATGCCGAGTCGAATTTGCCGCTTTTCAGGCGTGACCAAAGCGACAGCGACGGCTCGTTTACGCTTCGCGACATCCTGCCCGGAAAATACAAGATTGTTGGAATTGAAAAAGGCTGGGACCTTGAGTGGGCCGACGCCGCCGTCTTGAAGACACACCTCGATCAGGCCGTCGACGTCGAGATTCGGCCGAACATGAAATATCAAATGACGGTGAAAATAAAATAAGTGGACGGGCAATCGAAGTGAAGGCCGGTTTCGTTCGGCAAACAAAAAGGCCGCAGCTTACGCTGCGGCCTTTTACCCGAAACCGAACTAGCGGCGGCGCCCGCCTTTTTTCTTTGCGCTTTTCTTGCCGGCTTTTTTCTTAGCTGACTTTTTCTTGGCTGCTGCCTTTTTGGGAGCCTTTTTCTTGGCTGATTTTTTCTTGGCAGCTTTCTTCGGGGCTTTTTTCGCTGCTTTCTTCGCTGCTTTCTTCGGTGCTTTCTTCTTGGCTGGTTTGCGCGGCGCCGATCTTGATCCGCCACCGCCTCCGGAACTCATCGGTGGAGGAGCCGGTGCGCTGAAAGGTTCACGCTCTTCCATGGAACTGGAGGGGGCTTCAGCTTCTTCTTCCTCCTCTTCCTCTTCGTAATCTTCGTCGAGCGAGTCGTTGAAAGCGCCGGAATCGCCAAATTCGTCGGCTTCATCGTCACGCAGATAGAGGGTTTCCTCGAAATTCATTCTTTCCTCCTCAGATTTTCCGGTCGCCGCAGCGCCGGTTTGCGCATTTGCCTCGCGCGGGAAAATTAAAAAGACAAAACTAGCGACGGCGGATTATAACCAAGTGCGAACACCATCGCAACCGATTTCAGATGCATTCTTGATTTGATGCGGCGAGATTTATTGCGCAGGAATTACCAGCACCATGCCGGGACGCAGAGTCGCAACATTGGCATTGGTTTGTTTGATAGCTTTCACGCTGGTCTTGTAATTGTTGGCGATGGAATACAGAGTCTCTCCGCGCCGGACCGTGTGATGGACCGGCGACCCCGGCTTGCTGTCAGCTAACTTGCTGGAGCGATGCGACTTAGTCTTGGCCGGCGGCTCGGCTGCAGCAACCACCGGGCTGATTGGAAGATGAATATAAAGCACCCGGCGGCCTGCCAAGCTGTCACCTTTCAATCGATTCCAGCGGCGAATGGTGGTGGGCGCAATTCCCAAATTGTTTGAAACGCTTTCGAGCGTGTCATTCTTTCGCACGTGATAAACCGTAAGCCTTCGCGCGTAAGTCTGCGTATCACCGCCGTCGTGCCGCCCCGGCGCGATCGGGATCACCAGCTTTGCGCCGGCTTCGAGAGTGTCTGAGAGATCCAACTGATTGGCGGCCGCAATCGTCTTCAATGGGGTGTGATAAGTGCGGGCGAGCGACATCAGCGTCTCGCCGTTGGCAACCGTGTGATATCGCCACCACAGCCGCATGTTGGCCGGAATGTCGGCAATCGCCGCCTGGTATTTGTCGTTGGTGCCGACCGGCAGGTGCAGGTCAAAATTGCCTTTAGGCGTGGTCATGCGTAAGAGGCTGGGATTCAGCTCCTGCAACTCTGACGAGGGTACGTCGACGCACTCCGCCACCAGCCGCAAATCAACCTGGTAGTTGATCCGGATGGTGTCGTACTTCATCGGCGGATCGGGAACGATGGTTTGTAGTCCGTATTGCGACGGATTCTTGGCCATGATCGCGACCGCGACAATAATGGGGACGTAATTGCGGGTTTCTTTGGGCAACACGTTGCGGCTATAAAGCTCCCAGAAATCCGCATAGCCGGTCCGCTTGACGGCGCTCTGGACCGTGCCCGGGCCCGAGTTGTAGGCGGCCATTGCCAGATACCAATCGCCGAACTGGTTGTACAAATCCTTTAAGTGATGGGCGGCAGCACGGGTCGACTTCTCCGGGTCCTGCCGGTCATCGACCCACAAGTCGTGATGCAGCCCGTAGCCTTTGGCGCGACTTCCCATGAACTGCCAGATGCCGCGCGCGCCCACCCGCGAAACCGCGTATGGGTGAAAGCCGGATTCAGCTTGCGCAAGGTAGATCAAATCCTGGGGAACGCCCTCCTGCTTGAGAACGCTTTCGATCAATTCCCGGTAGCGGCCGCTGAGGGTGAGTCCGTGTTCCAAAGTGGGACGCCCGCGGGTCGAGAAATAATTGATGTAACTGGCCACCTGGTCAGTCATCATCAGCGGCAGATCAGAGTGGGTGACTTTGATCTCCGCGGTCGCCTTGGCCGTCAGGTTCGGATCGACAGGGTAGTTCGTGACTTCGTTGGCTTCATCGATAGGCGCCGGCTCCGCCTTCTGTTCGGGAGCTGGATCACTCTGCTGCACCGTCGCCACTTCGATATCGTTAACATTGTTCAGTACCCGGTCGAATTCAGGCTGAAAACGCGGGTCGGTGCGGATGCTTGCCGGACTCGCCAGCAGCAGATTGAAAGCCCGGTCGAACCGCTCTTTGGCCCCATCTTTGTCGCCGGCATTGTATTGATCGAGGCCAGCCCGGTATTCCTTTTCGACGTCGGCGATCAGTTGCGCGACCGGATCTAGCTTAGGTTCCGGCTGGGCATTGGCTGAAACGGCAGCAACGGGTGGAGCGGACTGGTTGTTCGGGGAATTCTTGGCGGGCGCGGCCGCCTTCGATGCTGTGTTTTGCTGAATTGGCGGAGGTGCGGTCTGGGCAGGCGGAAGCATGCGCGCCGCAGGCTTTTGCGCCGTCTGGCAACCCAGGCCGCCAAGCAGTGCCGACGCGGCGATCAGCATTTGAAAATGCTTAATCTTCATGTGCATCTATCACTTACCGCCGTGTCGCCGGTTGGGCGAATAGCAAATCGTACTACCCTGTGTTTGGACGGGTCAACGTTAAAAGGGGTTTGCCCAAGTTACTTCCGGAACCGACCGAACGTACAATCCGGAGCTGGCCGGATTCTTACCTCGCACGATCTCATAACGATGGAGGACTCTTAGATATACGCTTTTCGCTTTGACCTTCCTGACGACCGGTGCATCGAAGAACGGTAAAACAAAAGACGTATAGGAGAGAATCCGATGGCCGAAGCAGTTCAGAACAAATGCGCTCACCCGAAATGCACCTGCCCGGTTTCCGGGAACCAGGAATATTGCAGCCAAGCCTGCTCTGACGCTGCAGAGAACGGGAGTCTTAGCAACAACTGCGGCTGCAATCATCCTGGGTGTATCGGCGCAATTGCCGCTTAGGTAAACTGAAAATCTGTGGTTTCATGGTGCGGCCTGCGGCTCAATAACGAGCTCTGGATCGTGAGCAGGAGCTTTCCGCCACCGGTGCCGACCGACCGCAGTCATTTTGGGGTGCAATGCCAGGAACTTCTTTGAAGTCAATCGGAGGCGCGAGGTTTCGGGAAGGGCATGCCCGCAAAACTCAGATCCTTGTCCTGGTCGTGATTGTCACCAATGTGCTGGGCAATGTGTCGCTCAGCCACGGCATGCATCAGGTGGGAAGGATCGTTTCCGCCTCGCCGCTGGATTATCTGCGCGCCTTCGCCAACCCTTGGACGATTTTGGGAATTTGCGTCCTGATCGTCTGGATGCTGACCGACCTGGCGTTGCTCAGCCGGGCCGACCTGAGCTTCGTGTTGCCAGTGACTGCCAGCGCGTATGTGCTGGTAGCGATTGGCGGGCATTTTATCCTGCATGACCACATCAGTTTGGCGCGCTGGACGGGCATCGCCCTGATTACCCTGGGCGTGATCCTGGCCGAAGAAACTCCCGATCGAACCACCAAAGGCCCACGGGAGCGGTTGCTATGAAATGGATATTGGTGGCAATCATCGCTCTGTGCAACACACTGGGCGACGTTCTGAACACCGCCGGCATGAAGCGGCAGGGTGAAATCGAGGACCTGGGACCGCGAAGCTTTGCGGTCATGGTGAAACGAATTTTGCGGAATCCGCTGGTGCTTGGCGGGTTTGCGGCTTTAGCCGTTTCGTTTTTTGCGCTGCTGTCTTTGCTTTCGATCAGTTCCGTCAGCTTCGCAGTGCCGGCGACTGCAATCAGCTATTTACTCGAGACATTGCTGGCCAAGTACATCCTCGGCGAGGATGTCAGGTCGCGGCGTTGGGCGGCAGCGGCGCTGGTTGCGTGTGGCGTGGTGCTGTTGTCGTTCTGAATTGTTTTGGATAACGCGTCCACGTTTGGATTTGCGAGGGTTGATAAATAGGGACGGGCCGAGCCCGTCCCCATGCATCATGCTCAATTGCACTGAACTCCATTTAAGGTGAACGAGCTGGGGACCGAATTGGTTCCGGTAACATTCGCATTGAAGCCCAAGCCGTTGTAGCTGCCACCAGCCGGAATACTTCCGTTGTAACTCACACTATTCACGGTTTCCGACTCGCCACTCTGGGTCAGCGTGCCGTTCCATAGGTTAGTGATCTGCTGGTTGCCGGGGAAAGTCCACTTCAGCGTCCAATTGCTGAGCGCAGTCGATCCCGTGTTTTCAATGGTGATCGCTGCCTGGAACCCTCCTGCGTAGCTATTGGTGATGCTGTAGACAATATGGCAGGCAGAGCTGCCGCCTCCTCCGCTGCCGCTGGTCACCGTGTAGCCGACGGAGTTACTCGTAGTGCCTCCCGCTGTGACGCTCACACTGACCGCTCCCGCGGATAAGCTGGGGACTGTGGCTTTAATGGAGGTACTCGACCATGAAGTTACAGTCGCGTGATTGACTCCGAAATTGACCGTATTCGATCCCTGGCTTGAGCCAAAGTTAGTGCCGGAAATAGTCACCGAGCTGCCGGCCGTGCCCGAAGCTGGGCTTATGGAGGTGATGCTTGGCGCGGTAGTACCACCGCCGCTTCCGCCACTACCAGCCGACGCACTCACCGAAAAATTACTGATGCCTAAGCCTTGACCGCCGGTCCATATTTCAAATCCCATCTCGACATCGATCAGCCACCACGATGTCTCCAGGCTGCCGCGCGACACCGCATCGCTGAAGAACGGCAGCATGTTCAGATTGCTCACCGATGTGACGCCCGAAGTCCGAACATAAGAAACGATGTTCCAGCTGCTCTGGCGTCCAGTCCACACGTCCCATGAGCCGCCGTCGATGCTTACTGTCGCCACCTTCGAACCAAACGGCTGGGGGAATCCGCTATGGTTAATCCAGATCATCACCTCGGTGCCGTTCGGCTGTCCGCTGGTGGTTGAAGTCTGGTTAAACCAGATGTCATAGGCGACGTCATAATTTCCCGACGTTAAGGTCGCAGTGACACTGGTGCTGGCCGAAGCGATGTTGCTTTCCTGGATCGGCATATGGCTGCTCGACGAATTCGTGCAGTTCCCCCAGTGGCACCCCATGAAGATCGAGGGGTAGGTTGCGGGCGGACCACCGTTGGGCAAATTAAAGTTCGCGGTCGTCAGGTTGAAACCTACGCCGCTGACGGTAGCGCACTGGGTTTGCGAGGAATTCCATTCATCCTGCTGATAGATGTACTGATTGCTGTTAATGGAGATAGTGCCTTGCTGGGCACAAGTTGATTGTGCGGCAGCTGGAGTCGCCGTCCAGAGTAGAGGGCAACTAAAAAGGAACCCTAGTACCACGGTCTTAAATCTTCGCGATAACATGGAACCTCCTGTGACATCTTTAGTTGAACAATAGTTAGCGATATCGGGCTGAGCCTGGCATTCACTCCTTTTCTGACCTGTTCGCGCCAGGCAGAACTATCCCCGAATATGGATGAATGAATTTAATCCGGGCTGGTTCGCCCAGTCGACGACGGCGTGGTTAGAGCCAAACATCTTCGATCGGATGATTGGGCGGTTGTTGTCTAACGCAGTGGCGGGGCCGGTCTCGCTTGGCTGCGACGCGTCGCCATCGCGCAATAACGATTTTGCACAGCTACAGATGGCGGCAGCGGGGAAGGAGTACATACGTGGAAAAAATAAATTCTTCGCACAGGGAAAGTCATTCGCGAACGATCCAGAGCGCTTTGAAGCGACGAGGCTTGTTCCTGACGGGATTTGAGCGGCCCAACCTTTAAAAGTCAGATAGAGTCGAATGGGCGAGGCATAGTTTCGGGGTTGATTGTAGAGACGTAGCTTGCTACGTCTCAGTTTGCTGCGTTTCGGCTTACTGCGTCGCAGCTTACTGCGTCGCAGCTTACTTACACTTCGTGCGCTGCAAGCTAGATGTTGCGAGCAACGTCTCTACGGTTACCAGTTCACCTTTAGTCCAAATTGAATCTGGCGCGGGTCGTAGGCTGCGGTGGCCTGGCCGGCATTGGTGTATAGCGGGCTAACCGCGGATATGTTGTCGCGATTGGCGACGTTGAAGATATCGACCATGGCATCCAGGCTCATGCGCTCACCGAGAGTAATCCGGCGGGAAACGCGAACATCGTTGAAGACGGTCCACGGAGTCACGCCCGAATTGCGGCCAAGATTTCCGTCAAGCGAAAGCAATGAGCCGTTGAAGTCTGCGATGCAGGGCTCCTGGAAAACTCCCGTAGGTGAGAACTTCGAAGAGACCGGCAGATAACCGAGGCTGGTACAGCCCGGATTTACGAACGTGTTGGGACGCCCGGTGAGCGACGAGAGCTGCAAGTTGTCCCCGCTGCCGGTGATGATGTTGAAGGGCCTGCCGGAATTGAATTCGATCAGTGGGGCGAATGTCCAGCCACTCAGCAACTTGCCGGCGAAGCCATCGCCGCCGATTCGGCCGCTCTGGTAAACCCCGCTGAAGACGAAACGATGGCGTTCATCAAATACCGAACTCGAACGATCCTGGCTCGGGTAGAAGCTATCCTGAGGAGTCAGCGTCGATTCGAGATCGGTCGAATCGTCAATTGCATGCGACCAGGTATAAGAGGCGAGGAACTCGTAATGCTCGCGGAAATGTTTTTGCAAATTGACGCTGAGTGCGTGGTAGACCGAGCTGCCGTTTGAGTAGTTGGCATCCATGTCGCCGAAGGGAACGCAGTTAGCCAGCGAGGTTAAGGGGTCACACGCGGCATTGAAGCCCTGACTCTTCAGTCCTTGCAGAATCTGCTCCGCCAGTCCTACACAGGCAGCGCCTCCACTGGCAATGTAAGCACCGGCGATCGAGGGGTTGATCCCGCTGCGCCGGAAGAAGTTCATCAAGGAAGCATCGACGTAAGGCTGTCCATTGCCAGGGTTCACGCCGCAACCGCTGACCGTAAATGGACTCGACGGCGTCTGACCGGCGCCGAGGGCGTTTTCAAAATTCGTGACCATCAAGTCGCCGCGGATGGTGTTGGCGTTAATCGGCCGGTTGAGATGGCGTCCGCCATTGAAGTTGTAGGCGATGTCGAGGGTGTAGCCGCGGCCGAGGTCGCGCTCGATGCTGAGATTGGCCTGTTGTGAATAGGCGTAAACAAAGTTGTTTGCCTGCGGATATCCGAAGGGCTGGAAAGCCAGGGCCAGCGGAGTGTTGGTCAGGTAGTTCTGATTCAGAAAGGCTGATTGCGGAAAGTTCAAAGCCTGGAATTGCTGTTGGTTGGGCAAATATCCGAGAGCGGCATTCACTGGCCCGAAAGCAGACGGGGCGCACTGCGGTGAGCCGGGATTCACCAGCGTTCCCTGGAAGATTGGAATGGCATTCAGGTTGCCGGGATTACCCGCGCCTGCGCAAGGCGAGGTCCCGGCGAATGCCAATTGTCCGCTGGTCGAACCATCGGAAGCGTCGCCGAGGAAGTACAAGCCGAGCAGCGGGTGATCATAGAAAAGTCCATAAGACGAGCGAATCACAGTTTTGCCGTCACCCTTTGGGTCCCACGCAAGGCCGATGCGCGGTTGGAAGTTGTTTTTGTCGGTTTGAATTCCTTTTTGTAATCCCAGGAACTGGTAGCCGAAAGCGGCGAGTCCGGTGGGAGCTTTGAATTTCGGCGGAATCTCAACGTCGTAACGCAGCCCGTAGTTCAGTGTCAGATTCCGGCGGACCTTCCAGGAGTCCTGCCAGTAAAAGCCCATGGGCACATTCGTGAACGAGTCGCTGGGGCTGCCCAAGCCCTGAATGAAGTCGCCAGGAATGCCGGCGCCATAAGCCTGCACCGGTGAAATTTGCGGAAAGTTCGGCAAGCCGCTGGGATTGGGATTTACAAAACCCAGCTCCGATGAACTTAGCGCGCCGAAATCGTAGACTCCGCCATAGTTCACGGTGAAGATAGCGGTCAACGGAATGTAATTAATGTCAGCGCCAAACTTGGTGTTGTGCTGGCCGATGGTCCATGAAAAGTTGTCCGTAAACTGGTAACGCTGCTCGGTGCGCTGAATATAGGAATAGGGCTCGCGTCCGAAATAGGCAAAGCCGGGAATGTTCACCGCCGGATCTGAACCGCCGGGTATGGCGGTGTTGTAGAAGTAGGACAATCCGCGCCGCGCGTACTGGAAGGTAAATTCGTTCAGCTTATTTGCGCCGAGGGTCCATGCATCCTGAACCACGCCCGCCACGTCACGATAAGTTTGCTGCGAGGTGCGCGAATAGGCATTTTGGCCGAAGGGCTGGTCCTGACCGCTGACTTCAATTCCGGTGACCGTGCTGGGACTGACATTCACCCGCAATGTCAGCCGGTTGCTGTTGCTGATGTTGTGATCAATGCGGAATGAATAAAGACTGGTGCCTTCGAATACCGGGAAGTTTCCTTCCTGGGAAGCCAGCGTCTGATACGAAGCCGGCACAAAACAGGGCGGGGCCGCGCAGGAGGTTGGGAAACCTCCAACTCCTGGGAAGCCCCCGGTCAATCCCAGTGGCCACGCGCCGTTCACTGCCATGCCGGATGACGCGCCCATGAGGGCTGCATACTGCCCGACTTCATTCGCGTAGGCGGAAGATGCCCCCTCAGTCGCCAGCACCGTCGGATTAGTCAGAAACCCCACCTGCGCCGGGGTCAATTGCATGGTGCCAAAAGGAAGGCCTACGGCTGCGGTATTGAACGGAACCAATCCGAAATTGTTCTGGCCGATGCTGGAAAATCCCGTCTCATGCCGGCGAGTGACTTCATAAGAGAAGAAGTAGAAGGTTTTGTCCTTCTTGACGGCTCCGCCAAATGCAGTTCCCGCTTGCACTCGCGTGTATGCAGGATTGGGGACGGTGCTGAACGGATTCACTGCCTGGAAATTGCGATTGCGGAGATATCCGAAGACGTCGCCGTGGAAACCGTTCGATCCGCTCTTGGTAACAATGTTGACCACTCCGCCGGAGGCGCGTCCGTACTCCGGGTTGTAGCTGTTGGTGATGATCTGAAATTCCTGGACGTCCTCCTGGGAAACCGTGGAGCGAACGCCGTTGACGGAATTGTCGGTTGCGTCCGCGCCGTCCACATTTACCAGATTTGAGCGGGCGCGCTGGCCGCCAAAACTGATGCCCGACGTGGGCGCAGCCCCGGTGTTGGGGGCAGCGTCGGAAAGGACCACGGAATCGGTCTTGGCGAAATTGATGTAGTTACGGCCGTTGATGGGCAGGTTGTCGATCTGCCTTTGATCGACGGTGTCGGTGGTCGAGGTCTGGGTAGTTTCGATCGCTTGCGCTGCGCTGCTGACTTCCACCGTTTCTTTAGTCGACGCCAGCGTCAGTGAAATGGGCAGTTCCATCGAGCCGCCGACGGTGATTACAACATCGGGCGCGCTTGCCTTGGCAAAGCCCTGCGCGTTCACGGTGACAACATAAGTGCCTGGAGGCAAAGCCAAAATGTTGTACTGGCCGTCGCCATTGCCCGCCGCCGCCCGTTCAATCCCTTTGGCGGTATCGCGTGCATTCACGTCGGCATTTGCTACCGGCTGGCCTTGCGGGTCGGTGACCATGACGCGCAGATCGCCGGTGGCGACGCCTTGTCCATATAAAGAAGTTGTCAGCAGCATCGCCGCAGATAACGTCAGGAACAGTCTCAGGGTTCGCATGAGCCCCTCCAGCGCGAGAATTCTCAGAACCGGATTCTGGAGCGGCCCTGAGTAGTTGCAGCGCAATATTTTGGAACGCGAAGGTTTGCTGGTTTGTATATCAGGTTATAGAGGGAAATCAAGCAAGAACGTTGCTGCTTTGTTTAGTGGAATGAGGCTGGGGTGAGGATCATTTTCGCTCGATCCCGGTTTCCAGTTTCTCCGAGGTGCGAAGCCCCCAAGCCATACGAGGCGTGTTGTGAGCAAGTCCAAATCGTCCCTGCGAATCGAGCACGATGATTCCACCGTGCCCGCTTACCCGGTCTTTCAAATAGTTCATGGCTTCAGCCGACACCCATTGCGGAAGATTGCCGGATGCAACGCGATCCGCGGCCCATTTGGCGAGCACCAGTTTCATGATCGGCTCGCCCCATCCGGTGAGTGAAACCGCGGCGCTTTGATTGTCGGCATAGCAGCCGCAGCCGATTAGCGAAGAATCGCCGAGGCGCCCCGGAGCCTTGTTTAGTGTGCCGCCGGTAGAGGTTGCGGCGGCAATATTGCCGGCGCCGTCAAGCGCGACCGCGCCCACAGTATCGTGCGAAATCTCGGGCGCAAACAACTCCTGGCCTTCGCCGGTTGTGAGGTCCTGGAATTCGCGAAGCCTTTCGACCTCGCGAGCAATGATCAAATCTTCATTTTTGCAAAGCGGAATTCCGTGCTCTTTGGCAAAACGCTCCGCGCCTTCCGCCACAAAATAAACATGCGGACTTTCGCTCAACACTTTGCGCGCGGCGCTGACCGGATTGGCGAGATGTTCCACGCATCCCACGCCACCGGCGCGCAGAGTTTTGCCGTCCATGATGAGGGCGTCGAGCTGCACTTTGCCTTCGCGATTCAGAAAGCTGCCGCGCCCAGCGTCGAAGGCTTCGTCGTCTTCCATCACCACAACTGCAGCTTCCACCGCATCGAGCGCGGAACCGCCGTTCGAGAGGCTGTGCCAGCCGGCTTCGATCGCCTTGCGCACCCCGTTGAGATGGGCTTGCACCAGATCGTCTGGAATGGCCCACGCGCCGCCGTGGACCACAAGAGTGGGACCGTTACCCAGGAGAGCCTCCGCGAAAAACTGGTAAGTGTAGCATCCCGACTCCCCCTGAGGTGTGCGGCTTAAACACGCTGCCTCTCACCGATGGGGGTTGCGTCTGGTGGGACATAACTGAATCTTAGCCGAGGATTTCCATTTTCTTTGGTAAAGGAGAATGCTGCAATGTTTTCGGTGTCGACTGGCTTTGAGTGTGCTGGACGGACAGAATCCAGCTAAGCAACAGTGAACAGATGCTCCTCTGCTAAGGTGAGTGAAAGTCTCAGAATCAGATTGAGACGGTTTTTAGCGATGGGGGAACAAATGGAGCTGTATGTCCGCTCGGACACAGTTGTTTCCCGGGTGATTGCCGGGGAGGTGCTCATCGTACCGATCCGTAAAGGTGTGGGTGATCTGGCCTCCATTTATAGCTTGAATCCGGTGGCAAGCGCGATCTGGGAGGCGATTTCCCGTCCTCGATCACTGGATGAAATTGTTCGACTGGTTGCAGCAGAATTCGAGGCCGAGAGCGAACGTATTGCGCGCGACGTAAAAGACTTTTTTTCAGAGATGGAGTCGGCCGGATTGGTTATGGAGGTTGGGGTCGCCGCATAATTATGAACTCAGCCACCTACGGCGAATTCAGCCTTGCGCTGCACCAACATTTGAGTAATCAGCGTGCCCCGCTGGAAGTTTCTTTAGAAATTACCCGCCGATGTCCGCTGGATTGCCAGCACTGTTACAACAATTTGGCGATGGGCGATCTGGCTGCGCGTAATCGGGAACTCACCAAGGAAGAATATTTCTCGATCCTGACCGAGCTCGCCGATATGGGAGTGGTCTGGCTCCTCTTTACCGGCGGTGAAATCTTTGCCCGCAAAGATTTTCTGGAGATCTATTCTTTCGCGAACCGCAAGGGATTCCTGATTACGTTGTTCACTAATGGAATTCTGATAAACGAAAAGATGGCGGACTACCTGCGGCGGTTTCCTCCATTCGAAATTGAGATCACGCTTTATGGTCGTACGCACGAAACCTACGAGAAGCTTACCCAACTGCCGGGAAGTTTTGACCGCTGCATGCGAGGGATACGCCTGTTGCTGGATCGAGGATTGCCACTCAAGCTAAAAACCGTTGCGACCTCAATTAACCGGCATGAAGTGGCGGGGATGAAAGCGTTCGCAGAGCAGGAACTGGGCGTGGAGTTCAAGTTTGACGGCATGATCAATCCCCGAATCGATTGTTCGTCCGCCCCACTCGCTGTGCGATTGACGCCGGAGGAAGTGGTTGGGCTCGAACTACACTGGCCCAAGATTGCGGCAGAGCACCGTAGAAGCATTGCCAGCGAACTGGCGTCTCCGCCAACCGCGGTTGACACGGTTTACTCCTGCGGCGGCGGCGTCACTGCATTTGCTATCGATCCCACCGGTCACATGAGTATTTGCGTACTTTCCCATCGTGACACGTACGACGTTCGACGTGGCAGTGTCCGCGAGGGATGGGAGCAGTTTCTGCTGAAAGTGCGGCAACGCAAGGCGCGGCAGATTTCGAAATGCAGTAACTGCCGGATTCGGAGCGCCTGCGGGATGTGCCCAGCTAATGGGGAATTGGAAAATGGAGACGCCGAGTCCCCGGTGTCATTCTTGTGCGAGGTGGCGCACCTGCGCGCCATGGCGGCAGGTTTCGAGGTGCCGGAGCATGGAAATTGCGAATTTTGCCCAGGCGGAGACCGGCATGCAGAGGTGGTGGAATCGGCGCGCAGAATTATGGCTTCCGATGTAGATCCGGGGGATTGGACGGCACGCCAGGATCTGTTGCCGATTTTGAATAATCCGGCAGCGAGTCAGGGCTGTGGCAGTGGGTGCGGAGCGGCCCATTAAGGGTGGTTTTCGTAACTTGAATGAACGTTCGGCGCGTCGGTTTAGCCGGTGTCACCGCGTTGCAGGCAACTGACACAACGTGGTTGCGGATTTTTAAGGATCACATGTGCTGGCGACATTGCCACAAATAGGGCCGATTCAGTCTGACTCCATATTTCTTCAGTGCTTCGATATTGGCGGCGTGGGTTTGCAGATCAGGGGAAATTCTTCTTCGGATGTATATGTCGGGCCGGAATTGCAGCCATTCCGGCGGCAGTCGCTTCCCCGGAGGACCGAGATAGATCTGGATATCGAAGTGACGTGGGTCGACGAATTAACCTTGCAGGATAAAGAAAGCAATTTCGAATCAGGCGCGACCTGGCGTCTTTTCAACCACGGCACAGAGTTTGAATTCGAATTTAACAGCCCGGTTTTTGGATGTGGTCCGTACAAGCGCCTGCGAGTGGAGCATGGTTTTCGCTATGCTCAAATTTTTTTGAGCCGTGCCGCCCGCGAACATTGCGGAAGAATCGCTCCCTTCGAATATCCCGCAAATGAGCTTTTGATCACTAATTACCTCGCCACTTACGGCTTGGGGGTCGAAGTACACGGCTGCGGCCTGATCGATCGGGAAACCGGCGGACATTTGTTTCTGGGGCATTCTGGAGCGGGGAAAAGCACCACCGCCAGGGTTTGGGAATCGTTCCGGGAGCCGGAGATACTAAGCGACGACCGCATTATTCTTCGACTGCACGACGGCCAGCTGTGGATGTACGGAACTCCCTGGCACGGGGAGGCTGCATTTGCATCACCGGCCAAGGCAAAGCTCGACCGGATACACATACTCAGGCACGGCAAGGAAAATAAATTTACCCGGGTAGCTCAATCGCGCGCGGTGGGAGAGATATTCGCGAGGGCCTTTCCACCTTTTCACAGCGCGAGTGGCGTGGGGCGCACGCTGGAGTTTATAAATCGGGCGCTTGAGGCCGCGGCGTGCTACGAATTCGAATTTCTTCCCGACCGCAGCTCGATTGCAGCGGTCCTCGGGTCTTGCAGCTCATGACAAAGGACTGTACGGAGTCGGCGATATTCAATCTACTCACCAGCGATTTAATTGCCGGCGGTTATGGACTTCGCTTTCAGGCCACAGGCCGAAGCATGCTGCCCACCATCCAGGATGGAGAAATTGTTCACGTCAAGCCAGTAGCCAGCAGCATGCTCAGGATCGGCGACATTGTTCTGCTCAGGAGCGGTGCGGCGTTCCGGGCGCACAGAATCATTCGTAAGCGCGGGGAAAATTTCATCACCCGCGGGGACGCGGGCATCGACACCGACGGCGAGATTCGCTGCGATCAGATACTGGGCCGCGTTATCGCCAAAGAGACTGTCTATTCACATCGGTTGGTTCGGTTGGATGGGATGAGAGCGCGGTTGGAATTCTTTGCTACGGAACTCCGTCGGCGCGGAACCTGGTTCGTAGTTGCACACAGCGATGAGCGTTAGCGGTGCGCTACCTGCTGATGTTTTTTATTTCACTGCCGGCAGCGCCTGTTTGTCGGTTATGCCTTTGCCTTCGGTGATCGTGTAGATGAAATCCGCGGGAACGCCTTTTAGAATTTCTTTTTCTCCCATCGGCCAGCGAATTTCTACCTGAGACATTGTTGCGTCGGAGGCTAGTCCGAAGTGAAGTCGGGGATCGTTACTTGATAAGTAACTTCCGCCGGCATGAACTTCAGCTGTCTGGGTAATTTTGCCGGTGGTCACACTGACTTTAGCGCCAATTGCCATCTTGTTGCTTTTTGTTCCGATTAGTTTGAATAGAACGCGATGATTGTGATTCGCAGTCACATTCAGGAGAAGCTGTGGCGGGCCGTCCATGTCGAGAACTACAACGTCGATATTGCCGTCATTCTTCAGATCCCCAAATGCAGCGCCGCGGCGGGAAGCGGCAGGAATTTCTGCCAGCACGCTCGAAATGTCGTCGAAGGTTCCGTCGCCTTTGTTGCGGAAAAGTTGCATAGGTTCGGCGTAGCGCGCAGCTCCGGTGATCTGGTCCATTTGCGGATAGACGTGTCCGTTGACGATGAAGATATCCAGCAGGCCAAGATTTGAGAAATCCACAAACCCCGTTCCCCATCCCACGTTCATATAAGTTGGTTGCGCAAGCTTAGCGGGCCAGGTGACGTCGCTGAATTCGCCCTTGCCCAGATTGCGATAGAGCGTGTCAGGCTGCTCAGTGAAATTGGTGACAAACATTGCCATGCGGCCGTCACGCAGATAGTCGCCCCAATCAACGCCCATCGAGCCCTGCTGCAGGCCGTCGCTGCTTACCGCGGCGCCGGCCAGCATGCTGACATCTTCAAACGTGCCGTCGTGCTTGTTGTGGTAAAGATAGTTTGGGCCGGAATCGTTGGCCACATACAGGTCCGGCCAGCCGTCGTCGTCGTAGTCTCCCCATTCAACACCGAGCCCGTAATAGCGGTCGGGATCGTCGACCCCGGCTTTCTTCGACACTTCCTCGAAAGTTCCGTCTCCGCGATTGTGAAATAAAAAGTCGCTCTCGCCCTGCATTCCCCAGGGTCCGCACTGGACGCGGATTCCCTTGAAGCGGCAAGTTTTTTCGTCGCTGCCAAAGCTGGGCAATTTGTTGATATCGAAATGCACATAGCGCGAAACGAATAGATCGACGTGGCCATCGCGATCATAGTCGGCCCAGGCTGCCCCGGTACTGAAACCTTCGGCTGCGACTCCGGCTTTGTCGGTCACATCCTCAAATTTGCAGTTGCCCAGGTTGTGGTAAAGCGCATTGCCGCCGTAACCGGTCACATAAATGTCGGGCAGGCCGTCGTTGTCGTAATCGGCGACGGCGACGCCCATACCCCAGCCCTTGCGAGTGAGTCCGGCGGATTGAGTGATGTCGGAAAATTTGAAGCCGGCGTCCTGATGGTAAAGCGTGATCATGGGATCGCCGCCCTGGCGAAAATGATCGATGGTTGAACCGTTGGCAACGATGATGTCGAGCTTGCCGTCATTGTCGCAATCGATCAGCCCCACGCCGCCGCTCATCGATTCCACGATGTACTGCTTGTCTGGAGTGGAAATATGAGGGACCGTCAGGCCGACTTCCCGAGAGACGTCTTTGAACTGCGGCAGTTGTGCCCAGAGGTTGCCGGCGGAAAAAATGAGCAGAAGCGGGATGATCCGGATCACGATGAATGATCGATTATAGTTGCCTGGGGAACAACTCAGGGCAGAGATGCGTATTTGTTATTACAAAGCCCAGGGGCCAGGGGCCCAAAACTTGGATGGGCTAAATACTGCGGGTTCCCCGGGTAGAACTTGTATTCTGAACTATCCAATGTAGAATATCGTTTTTCTTAATCCAGGCACGCTAGTAGGAGGAGGGTCCGGTGAAAATTTCAGAGCGTCTTATATCTGCAGGATTGTTGGTTTCGTGCCTGGCGGCGTTGACCCCATTGGTGTTCGCCGGCGATGCAATCCCGAAGGCGGCGTGGAAGCGCGGCATTGGGCAACCGCTGGACAATGCCGGCGGACGCAAGCCCGCACTTGATCCTGCGCAAATGATCGATGACGGCTATTGGCAAGGCGCTCCCGTCGGTGGATTCGGCTCGGGCACATTCTCGCGGACCTATCGCGGCGACTTCGCTCGTTGGCACATTAAGGCCGGAGTTCACAAGTACGAAACGGTGTGGGCAAACCAGTTTGCCATGTATCAGAAGTCTGAGGGCGGCGATGGTGTTGCCCAGGTGTTGACCGCTGGACACCCAGAAAATGGCCAGCTGAAATCGTGGAAGTGGGACTATCCGGTCGGCGCGGGTGACTACTACGCTCTGTATCCGAAATCCTGGTATGACTACAACTGGGATAAGTTTCCGGCCCATGTAGTGCTCGAACAATTCTCGCCGGTGCTGCCGAATAATTACCGTGAGAGCAGCTATCCGGTCGCGGTCTATCGCTGGCATGCGGAAAATCCAACCGACAAACCTGTGACGGTTTCAATTTTGCTTTCGTGGACCAACATGCAGGGGTGGTTCCGCGATTTTCGTCACGACATGGACGGCGCGATCAACACTGGAAATCACAATCGCTTCGTTGATGAGAGCGCCGTGGGCGGCCATGTAAAGGGAATCGTGTTCGACCGGGTGCGGCCCAAGAACGCAGAAGATGATTGGGACGGCCAGTGGGCGATTGCTTCGGTGCAATCACCAGGGGTTGACATTACGTATCAGACCACGTTTTCCCCTCAGTCCGGTGAACAGGTCTGGGGACCATTTTCGAAAGACGGGCGGCTTTCAAACAGCAACCAATCCTGGACCAGCAGCGGCGAGCCATTGGCGGCGGCGATTGCAGTGCGCTTTACTTTGCAGCCGGGCGAAAAACGGGTGGTGCCGATGACCATTGCCTGGGACATGCCGGTGGTGGAATTCGGCGCAGGGCGCAAGTGGTACCGGCACTACACCAATTTTTATGGAACCACCGGCACCAATGCATGGAAGATTGCGAAAGACGGCTTGCAGAACGCCATGCAGTGGAGCAATGAGATCGATGCCTGGCAAGCGCCGTATGTAAACGACGAAAGCAAACCGCTGTGGTATCGCGGCGAACTTTTTAATGAACTTTATATTCTTACCGATGGAGGGTCGTTCTGGGGCAGACCGATCGGCGCGACCGCCAAAACTCCGGAGGAATTTGCGTTCATGGAATGCTTCGATTATCCCTACTATGGGACGCTCGACGTGCGTTTCTACGGTTCGATGCCGCTGATCAAATTCTGGCCTGATCTGGATAAGCGGGAACTAAAGTTGTTCGCCGACACGGTGCCGGAAGATCTTACCGACAAATACATCTGGATTTGGAAGTCGCAGCGTACCCAATCGCTGCAACTACGCGTGCGCAAAGCCAAAGGCGCGGTACCGCACGACCTCGGGGTCCCGGAAGAAGATCCCTTCAAGCTGCCGAATGCCTTCAGCTGGCAAAACACCAATGACTGGAAAGATTTGAACAGCAAGTTCGTTTTGATGGTCTATCGCGATTATGTTTTCACTGGCAAGACAGATACCGCGTTCCTGCGCTACACCTGGCCGGCGGTGCAGGAGGCGCTGGAGCATCTTCGACAGTACGATCGCATCGGCGATGGGCTGCCACAGGGCGACAATTATCCCGACCAAACCTATGACGAATGGATCGTGCAGGGCGATAGTGCCTACAGCGGCGGATTATGGCTGGCGGCTCTTCGTGCGGCGGAGGAAATTAGCAAGACTTTGGGTAACAATGCGGCGGCCACAAAATATCACGACTGGTTCATTAAGGGTCAGAAGACATACATCGACAAACTTTGGACCGGCAATTATTTTCGCTATGACACGGAAAGTGAATACCGCGACGACATTCAGGCGGACCAACTGGCCGGACAGTGGTATGCCAACATAACCGGGCTCGGCGACCTGGTGCCCCACGATATGCAAGTCAAGACGGCTAAGACAATTTACGACTTCAACGTCATGAAATTTGAAGACGGAAATCTGGGCGCGGTGAATGGCATGGCTCCCGACGGTTCTCTGGTTACCACTAACGAGCAAGTCCAGGAAGTTTGGACCGGTACCACTTTTGGCGCCGCCGCGCTCATGCTCACCGACGGATTAAAAGACGAAGCCTATAAAACCGCGTGGGGTGTGTACCACACCACCTATGAGACCGAGGGATATTGGTTCCGTACGCCTGAAGCGTGGGACAAGACCGGACACTATCGGGCGTCGATGTATATGCGGCCAGCCGCGATCTGGGCTCTGGAGATGACGCATCCGCCGAAATGAGCGGGGTGAGCGAGCGGCTTATCGGATGAAGTGGATCACGACTTTCTGATGCGGATAAGCCTCGGAGGAATTGGTTGGAAGTGATACCGCCAGCTTTCCATTTCTAATTTCCGCGCCATCTACGGATGTAATTTGTCCAGGATTCCACAGTCCCAATTCGTAGTGCGCGCCGGCGGCTCCGGCAAACTCAAGCGATTCCTCGTCCCCCGACGCCGACCATGAATCTGAAATCAGACGCAGCCCGAGGCTCGCACTGCCGAGCGGCGGCAGTGAACTGTTGAAGCTGATTCCGAAGTCGTTCTTAATCCGGATACGAAGTTCGGTTTTTCCCTTGGAAATATTTGTGCGCACCACAATGTGCTGATCACTGGCGCTCTTTGAAATCTGAAACGGCACACGGCTGCCATTGACCTCTGCTCCAATTATTCGCGCACGCGGACTGGCTGCCGGGGAAAATTCAAGCGACGTATTGGCTGTGCTTTCGATCATCAGATCGATTGCATCCGCGGTCTTTGTATAGGCAAAGTCAAGCGTCGCATCGCCGGCGCGCACGTTGCGAATTGAAAACCTTGTCCAGTCTGCCGGAACATGCGGGGCGAGAACAACCGTATGTTGGACTGCGTCGGCCTGCAATCCAAACAGCCCGCGCAACAGCGGGCTGATTACCATGGCAGCAGACCAGATCTGGTGCGGCGAACTGGTTGAAAGCGGCTGATAGTAGTCGCCGGAGAGGACCTCGGTGACGTGGCCGAGCGAACCATCGAGCGCCAGCAAAGCATTCGATCGCAGATTCGAATACGCCGGAAACGCCTGATGGTAGCGGTATTCGCCGACCGACGCCCAGCCGGTGAATAGCGGCCAAACCGAGCCATAGTGGTAGCCGCCGGCATCATAGCGCGATGAGCGATCAGAAATAATTCTCATGCCCCAGTCGGTCTCGTGGTCAGGACCCGCGAGTTTACCGATCATCGACTCGGATTTTTGTTCATCGAGAAGCCCGAACCACATGGGCACGGTCGCCAGCACGCTGGGCTCGATCACTTTCTGATTGTTTTCGTCGAGCGCGAATGCGTAAGTTCCAGACTCCTGCGACCAGAATGCCTGGTTCACTAATTGCTTCTGGCGCGTGAAATCTTCCGCCAGTTGTTTACTTACATCATCTTTGCCGGCAAAGTGCGCCAGCTTAGATAGCGCCGCCAGCGCCTGCGCCCCCAGCCCACTCTGGTAAAGCTCAGTCTTAACCGGAAGCAATGGACCGCCTTCGACCCAGCCGTGTCCGATGCCGAAATTTTGTGGCAAGCCCTGGGCATCGTAGGTTGAGCGCAGGAATTGGTAGGCCTTCCACAGGCTGTCCCATTTTTCACGGACGAAAGCAACGTCGCCGCTTTCAGTGACGTAGTCGTTGGCGGCGATGATGTAAAGCGGCGTCGCGTCGGCGGAGGCGTAGGCATAAGGAAAATCGGTGAACCAGTTGACGAAATTCGCTCCCTGAGAAATTTCGTGTGGTATTTTTCCATCGGCTCGCTGGAATTTCGAAATGAATTCAAGCGCAGTTCGCGTGGTTGCGAAATCGCCCTCGGCGTCGAGCGCCTGCGCCGTCCAGAAAGAATCACGGCCGAAGAACCAGGCAAAGCCGGGCCGCTGACTGGTGCCTGAAGTGCGGTACCCGGCAACCAGGCCAGTTCCGAGATACGGATTTGTAACCAGCCCTTGAATTACGCTGACCCGCGCCCAATCGTAGGCTTGCTGTAATTGTGGATCAGGCAATTCAACGCTGACGGTGCGACCGAGATAGTCATCATAATATTTCGCAGACTCTCTTTCGAGTTCAGCATAGTCACTGAGCAAATGCTTATAGGTACTCTCGGCTTCGGCGCCGCCGTTCACTGAGGCTGCGATCGCAATGATTTTCGTTTCTTTTCCCTTTTGTGTCGCGCCCAACCGCATGGTGCTCGCAGGCGACGCCGAATAGTTCGTCTCATACTCCAAGCCAGTCACACTCGCACTCGGCGAACCCACCAGCGCCGAAAATTTTCTTTGCTCCTCGCCCAGGTCGAAGGCGCGCAGATTTTCGTCCCAGCCGATATACGTGCCGCCCAGAGCCGCCGGCCACTCCAGTTGAAAATCGCGCTCGAAGACGGCTTCGATTTCGAAGGGATGCGCGGTTTCAACCTCGAATGTGATCACAGCTCCGGATTCGTGGACGGGGACGAAAAGAGTTTCTTTAACTGAGAATGTGTCCCCGGCATAAATGATGGTGCTCGATTCCGGACGAACCGTCACGGTGCGCACCAGCGATTCAGCGGGCAAGCTGCGCCCTTCAGTCAGAAAATTCAAATGAAAATTGCGAAAAAGTTTTAGCGGGTAAACCCAGGCTTCCAGATCTCCGGTCTCGTTGCCGAATAGGGCGGCGCGAGTCCCAGTGCCGGAGAAAAATTCCCACGGCCGGTCGGTGCGGGACAGTTGAAGATCGTGCGGCTGAGCGAAACATGAAACACAGAAGACCAGGAGCAGGAGCAAGACGAACGAGATTTTCGGCGACCCCTGAGACCTGATCTTCTGTTGCATTGATGAATCGCGCATAAACTTGAAAAGCAGGAAGCGGTTCACTATAAAAGTAGCGGCGGATAGTAGCAAGCGCCAAAACCGGGAAGGTATTCTCTCTTTTGTCTTCTTCACGCCGGACGTTTCTCAAGTCACTCAGCGGCTCCGCGCTGGTTCTCTCTTTGAGCGAAATTCTCGGCCTGGCGCGACCCGCGCCGTTGTGGGCACAGACGCAGGCAAAGTCAGAAGCCGGCATCGGCGCAACTTTCATTGATGTAGGCCGCGCCGCCGGGCTTAATACAAAAACCATTTACGGCGGTGAGCATAAAAATAAGTACCTGCTCGAAACCACCGGTTGCGGAGTGGCCTTCTACGATTACGACAACGACGGCTGGCTGGATATTTTTCTGGTGAATGGCTGGCGGCTGGAGGGATTTCCTGCGGGCGAAGAGCCGACCTCGCACCTTTTCAAAAATAATGGTGACGGAACTTTTACTGACGTTACGGTGAAGGCCGGTCTTGTCCATCACGGCTGGGGACAAGGGGTTTGCATCGGCGACTACGACAACGACGGACACGACGACCTATTTGTCAGCTACTTCGGCAAAAACGTTTTGTATCACAACGACGGCGACGGAACATTTACCGACGTTACCGACAAAGCCGGCGTTGGCGGCAACGGCAAACGCTGGAACACCGGGTGTGCGTTCGTGGATTACGATCGCGATGGCAAGCTGGATTTATTTGTCGCTAACTACATCGACCTTGACCTTGCGACCGCGCCGGTGCCTGAATCCGGGCCGTGCCTTTACAAAGGGATCATGGTTGCGTGCGGGCCCCCGGGGTTGAAGGGCGGGAAAAATATTCTGTTTCACAACAATGGCGATGGAACTTTCACCGATGTCTCGGAATCGAGCGGGATTTTGGGCGCGAATGGGACTTACGGTCTCGGTGTGCTGACCGCCGATTTCGACAACGACGGCTGGCCGGATATCTATGTGGCGAACGATTCCGCGCCGAGCGCGCTTTATCACAATAAGAAAGATGGCAAGTTCGAAGACGTTGCGATCGAAGCGGGATGCGCGCTGAGCCCTGACGGCAAGCCGCAGGCGGGAATGGGAGTGTCGGCGGCGGATTACGACCTGGACGGCAATCTCGACATTATTAAAACGAATTTCGCCGGCGATACTCCTTCGCTTTATCACAATTTGGGTGGCGGAAATTTCGAGGACACAACTTTTGCCGCCGGCCTGGGCGCGCATACCCAGTATCTGGGTTGGGGGTGCGGTTTTTTTGATTTTGACAACGACGGTTGGGCCGACATTTTGATTTGCAACGGACATGTTTATCCCGAGGTCGAACAACTCAAAACCGAAGCCGGCTACGCGCAACACAAATTGCTTTATCGAAATTTGCGAAACGGGCGATTCGAGGAAGTCACGGAGCTCGCGGGGCCCGGGATTACTGCGGCGGTGGCGGCGCGTGGATGCGCCTTCGGCGATTTTGATAACGATGGCGATCTCGATGTGGTGGTGAACACGGTAAATGGGTTTCCGCAATTGCTGCGCTGCGATTCGACCACGGGAAACAATTGGATCAAGGTGAAGCTGATCGGCACGAAGTCGAACCGCAGCGGGATTGGCGCTCGGGTGAGTTGCACAGCGACTTTCCCCGGCGAGAGCAAGCCGCATCGGCAGATTGACGAAGTACGCAGCGGGGGCGGGTATTTTTCGCAAAGCGATCTGCGGGTACACTTCGGCCTGGGGAAGGCGGAGAAAGTTGATCTGCTCGAGATTCGCTGGCCGAGCGGGCAGGTCGACACGATTAAAGACGTCGCGATCAATCAACTGATTACGATTAAAGAAAGCGTGGGCGTTGTCGGCATGCACAAACCTGGCAGAGACAAGAGTTAATCGTTTTCGATCATTCCACCGCCGCGACCAATACTCCAAACGGTTCCAGCTTTATTCCGGTCATGCCCAGGTCAGAATTCGCCGATTGCGGCGACGCCAGCAGAACGTGCAACTGCTTTCCACCCACGCCAAAACCCTTCAACGCAAAATTGAGAGTTTGCGGCTGTGCGCTCATGTTGAGCGCCACCAGCAGGGGATCAGTTCCATTTTTCGCCAGCCGAAGATACGCCAAAACGTTCGGATCTTCGCGATTCACGGCGACGTAAGAACCATCGCGAAGCGCTGAAATCTCACGGCGAAGCGCGATGAGGTGTTTATAAAAATTGAAAATCGAGTTGGGATCATAACGTTCGGTGGCGACGTTGTATTGCGCAGCGCTCGGCGGCACTGGCAGCCAGGTTTTGGCTGCATTGCTGAAACCTGCATCCTTCGAGTTGTCCCACTGCATGGGAGTGCGCTCGCCGTCGCGGCCTTTATCCTTGGGCCAACCGGTGCGCCCGACCGGATCGCGTGACATCTTCGATGCGCGTCGGGACGGTGGTGCGCATTCCAATTTCTTCGCCGTAATACATCTGCGGAGTGCAGCGGGTGGTAAACAGAAGGGTGGCCATCAACTTGGCAATCTGATCATTGTGGACGCCATCGCCGTAGCGGTCCCAGGTACGCGCCTGGTCGTGATTGTTGAAAAAGAAATACGGCTGGCCGTTGTGGTCATTAAATTCGATCTCGTCCAGCAATTCGCGAAAGCCGGAGGCTGACAGTTTGTTTAGGTCAGCAATCTTGAAATCCATCGGAAGCTGGACCTCGTTGTTATTGGGGCCATACATCTTTTCGAGATCCTGAATGGTGGGTTCGTCGGCTTCACTGATCAGCACGGGATTGCCGGGATAGGTGTCGGCCAGAGCGCGAATTTCACGCAGTACGTCGTGCACTTCGGGAAGATCGTCAGTGTATTTGTGTTGAATGTTGGGATCACCGAAGGCGTTTTTGCCGGGAAGAATAGGGTCATCGTGCAGGTTGGGATCTTCGAACAATCGTGACACTGCGTCCATACGGAAACCTGCTGCTCCTTTGTCGAGCCAGAAGCGCAGCGCGCCGTACATGGCTTTGCGCACTTCGGGATTGCGCCAGTTCAGGTCCGGCTGTTGCACGTAAAAATAGTGGTAATAGTACTGACCGGTCTTTTGATCGTAAGTCCAGGCAGAATGTCCAAACCACGACTGCCAATTATTTGGAGGCTTGCCAGATCCTTTACCGTTGCGCCAGATATACCAATCTCTTTTCGGATTGCTGCGCGAGGAACGCGATTCGAGAAACCACTGGTTTTGGTCGGAGGTGTGGTTCGGCACCCAATCCATGATGATGCGAATATTTCTTTTTTTAGCTTCGGCCATCAGGTGATCGAAATCAGCCATGGTGCCGTATTGCGGATCGATGGCGGTGTAGTTGGCGATGTCGTAGCCAAAGTCAACTTGCGGCGATGGATACATTGGCGTGATCCAGATGGCGTCGATGCCGAGCTCTTTTAAATAGTCGAGACGCGATGCAATGCCGTTGATGTCGCCGATGCCGTCGCCGTTCGAGTCCTGAAAGCTGCGCGGGTAGACTTCGTAGATCACGGCGTGTTTCCACCAGGGATCGGGTAAGACCGGAGCATCCTGAGCGCGAAACGGGGACGTTGCGAGAATGGCGAACAGCACTATGAGAAAAGCGGATCGGGTCGCAGTCAAAGTGGATTCCCCACGGAATCAGTATTTCGATTCAAACCGGAATATTACGTTTCTTGATTGATAACGCAAAGAGAATTCGAGATCTGTTTCTGCAAGCGCGAAAACCTTACCACAGAGGACACGGAGGGCACGGAGGAAGACACAGAGGCGATTCAAACCGGAATATTAGAGAATTCGAGATCTGTGTATGTAATGCGAAAACCTTACCACAGAGGACACGGAGGGCACGGAGGAAGACACAGAGGAAGACACAGAGACAGCGACGGAAAGGACTTACTTCGGATTCTTTACTGCAGCTCCCATCCCTTCTTTTAATTCGTGGATCGAATCAACGGCCAGCCCGGTGAAGCGTTCCTGCAAGCCGCTGGGCCAGCGCACTTCAACGAAATCGATCTTATCGGTTTGCCCTAGACCGAAGTGGATTCGCATGTCACTGCTGGAAGAATAACTCGAGCCGCTGCGGACCTCATCGACGCGCGCGCGTCCGCCGGCGCTTAAAGTTAGACGCGCGCCGATACCGTCGCGATTCGATTTTGTGCCCACGGTTCGAAAGGCGATCCAGTGGTTCTTTGATTTCACCTGATTTACCAGTAGGTTGGGGTGAGCGTTCATGTTGCTGATAACCGCAGAAAGCTGGCCGTTGTTCCACAAGTCCCCGATGGCGAGGCCGCGGGCTGAAGTTGCAGTGGTTATGCCTGACCCAGCCTCGGCAGAGATATCGGTAAACGTGCCGTTTCCGTTGTTGCGATAAAGAATTTTCGGTTCCTGAAAATTGCTGCCGAGGTGCTGCTTGTCAACCTCGGGATAGACGTGGCCATTCACCACCAGAAGATCGGGCCAGCCGTCATTGTCGAAGTCGAAAAACATGGTGCCCCAGCCGAGATATTGGGTATGCAGGCCGAGCCCGGCAGCGAAGGTTACGTCGTCGAATGTGCCGTTTCCGTTATTGCGGTAGAGGGTTGAAGTGTCGTCGGAAAAATTGGTACGAAAGATGTCGAGCTTTCCGTCGCCGTTGAAGTCGGCGACGGTGCTGCCCATGCCCGCCTGGGCGCGGCCGTCCTCATTGAACGCGGCGCCGGCGTACGATGGCAACGTCGGTAAAGGTGCCGTCATGATTGTTGTGATAGAGAATGCTGGGCGTGCTGTCGCAGGCGACGTAAATGTCGGGCCAGCCGTCGTCATCGTAATCGAGGGTGGAGACGCTGAGCGAGTAGTGGCCGGCGGCTTTGTCGATGTGGGCTCTGGTGGTGACGTCTTCGAACTTTCCGCCGCCCAAATTGTGATAAAGAATATTTTTTGCGGGCGGAAGCCCGCGCGGTCCGCACATTACGGGAACGCCTTTCCATACGCAATCGGCGCGTTCGCCGGGACGAGGCGCGGTTGAAAGATCGAAGTCCACGTAATTGGCGACCATCAGATCGAGCCGGCCGTCGCGATCGTAATCGACAAAAGCGCAGCCGCTGCCCCAGGCTTTGCCCGAGCCAGCGACTCCTGATTGCTCACCGACTTCTTTGAAGACACCGTGATCGTTATGGTAGAGGCGATTCTTTGCGTAATACGTGACGTACAAATCGTCCCAGCCATCGTTGTCATAATCGCCGAGGCAAACGCCTTGCCCCCAGCCGGTTGCGGCCAGGCCGGCCCTAACCGTGACGTCAGTGAAGGTGCCGTCATGGTTGTTTCTGTATAGGTGGCTGGTAGGAGCGTTGTTGCCTGCGCGCTGGTCAAGTGTGGTTCCGTTCACGATGAAAATGTCGGGCCAGCCATCATTGTCATAGTCGAAAATCGCGACTCCTGTGCCGGTGGTTTCGATGATGTACTGCTTCGTATCGATGCCACCGAAGACGTTCATCATGGTGAGGCCGGCTTTTGAGGCAACATCTTCAAAATCTGCGATACGGGAAGACTGAGGTTCAGCCACGCAGGGAATTGCGAACGCAGTAAGCGCAAGAATTACGAATAGGATTAACCGAAGAAAACCGCGATTGCTGGAAGCCAGAAAGCGCATCACACTTTGCACCATACTATAAGCGACTGTGCTTGAGAGGTGAGCTTCCCCAAGGTCTCGGTCGTAGTAGCATGAATCAGAATCAGACATCAGATGTTCCTTCGCTCGTCAACCGGAGTTTCTGTTTTTCTTCTCGCCTCCCTGTGCTTTTTCCAGGCGACATCGTTGTTAACCCAGGGCCAGACTTCTTCCCCGCAGAACGAGCCGTCTGCTGAGCGTGCACAAGCAATCTACTCGCAGGGCATGGCGGCGATTGAAAAGGGAGATCTGAACAGCGCCCGCGCGTCATTTGAAAAAGTCGTGCGACTCGCCCCCAGCAGCCCCGAAGCGCGCAATTCTCTGGGATGGGTGCTGATGCAGCAGGGCCAGACGGACAAGGCGGTGACGCAGTTTCACATGGCACTGAAACTCAAGCCTGGGTTTGTGCAGGCCCATGTTAACCTGGCGAACGCACTGACTGCCGAGCGCGATTTCGCCGAGGGTGAGACCGAAGCGCGACAGGCTGTGCACTTGGCTCCCCGGGATTCCGAGTCACACCGAACGCTGGGTCGAATCTTGAGCCTGCGGGGAAATCTTCCCGGCGGCATCGAGGAAATGCAGGCCGCCATAAAGTTAGAGCCCGGACGCCCTGACCTGCATGACGATTTGGGATCGCTATTCGAGCAAACTGGAAGGATTGATGAGGCCGCAGTCCAGTTTTCTGAAGCGCTGAAGCTCAAGCCGGATTACTTTTCGGCGCAGCTTCATTTGGGCATTGTTCGCTGGCAGCAACACGAACTTCCCGCGGCCAGCGATCTTCTCGAGAAAGCATCGGAAGCGAGCCCGCAAGATCCGCAGGGGCATTACTATTTCGGCCGCGTGCTCGAAGATGAAAAGAAAGACGACGCCGCCATTGCGCAGTTGAAACAGGCAGTGGCTCTACAGCCCGATTTTCCTGATGCGCAGGAGAGCCTCGGCTTTTTGTCGCAACGCGCCGGCAGCATCTCGGATGCGGTGGCTGCGTTCCGGCAACTCGTCAGACTTCGTCCCGATAACCCGGATGCTCACAATAATCTCGGACTTGCGCTGATTCAAACTGGCGACGCGGCCGGCTCCATGCCCGAATTCGAAACTGCAATCCGCCTCAGACCCGATGACTCCGGTTATCTCGAAAACCTGGGCACGGCTTACTTACAGCGCGCAGACTTTGATTCCGCCATCAAACGATTTCAGGCGGCTATAAAAAATTCTCCGCAAGACGCCACTGCACATTACGATCTCGGGCTTGCCCTGAAGCTGAAGGATCAACTGCCGGACGCAATCGCGGAATTTCAGCAGGCCGCGCAATTATCGCCGGAGCAGCCTGATATTCATTACACCCTCGGCGTAACGCTGTGGCAGAAAGGTGATTTTCCTGCGGCCGAGCAGCAGTTACGCGCTGCCGCCGCAGCCAAGCCTGATTACTCGGAGGCGTATTACACCTTGGGGACGGTGCTTAAACAGGACGGAAAACTTAATGACGCCGCGGTCGCATTGCGCAAGGCGATTGAAATTAATCCCGGCCTGGTGGGAGCCCACACTAACTTGGCAGCGATCCTGCGCCAACAGGGCGACACCGCTGGAGCGGAAACGGAGAACCGTCGGGCCCAGGAATTATTCAAGCAATCGAACGCTCTACAGGCCGCCACCTTCAACACTAATTCGGGCAAGAGATTGCTTCAGGCCGGGGATGTGGATGGGGCGATCGCGCAGTTCCGTTCCGCCATTAAGCTAGTACCCGATTACGCTCCCGCACATCAACAACTGGCGCAGGCGCTCATGCAGAAAGGGAAGCAAGCCGAGGCTAACGAGGAGTACCGAAAAGCGGCGCAACTTTCGGGAATTCATCCCGCTCAATGAGGGGTGAAGTTACTGTTTGACCTCACGCAAGCCGACCAGGTCTGTACCCACCGGCACCCCACGCGCGATTTTCACCCGCAGCACGGCTTCAAACGGCTTCATTTGATTGTCCGAAACACTCAGTCGCAACAGCAGTTGCTGCAGAGAATCCTGCCGGCAGACATATTCAGCAGCGGCTTGAGTTCCAATGGTGGTGGTCCCGGCAAGGATTAGGACTGAACGCGCCGAGTTCATGCCCGGCACCAGGCCAACGATGGCATAGTCTTCGGTGAGCGGCGTGCCCGATGGGCTGGCAAAAAACATTTTGGGCTCGTCGGCTCGCGGATCGACGTTGACGATGGCAAGGTCGCCTTTGCGAGGGCCGGAGGTGGCACGCTGGAATACGAATTGATGGGTACTGGGAATATCCCGCAGGCTCAAATTTTCTGCCGGTGAGCCTACGAAGATCAGGTTATTGTTCTGGGCATCGTCGAGCGAGAAAAGGCTTCCGCGCTTGACCCGGATCTGACGGTGCAGCTGGGTAAAGACCTGGTTCAGATCGTAAACCGCGAGCACCTCGCCTACTCCGGTGTAATGGTCTGAGATCGCCTCTCGCGAATCGCGTGCCGGATTAAAGTAGCGCAATCCCGTTTCCGGGCGTCCGATAAATGCACCATTGCTGAAAATCACCCACGGAGAATCGGGTCCGACGGTGAAGGCGTGCCAGAACACGCGAAAAACCGCGGGGGCGGTCTCGTCAGCGCTTGACGACCGGTTGGGTACGAAGCGGTCAGCCAGAAGTGCGGCGATGCCTAAGACTGCAATCGCCAGAAGAATCGAAAGGATCAGCACAGCTCGCGAGCTTTTAGAAGGCGTTTCTGCGACCTTGCCCTCCCCGGCTTGGTGCACGGCGTGGATGACGGCCTTACTCGAAGCGGTCGCGGGATGAAAGGCTAGGGTGTAAGTCCCCTTGGGCAATTCCACCAGAATGGCATCCTCGGCGCCTTCGGAGGCGTAGTATTCGGCAACCTTGGTACGTAACCGTCCGGCCTGGACACGAACCAGGGAATCCAAGTGAGGATCGAAATCAGTTGGGCGACCGAAGACCTCGGTCGCAATCTGATACTCCTTCAGGGCAACGCCTGGGTGCCGGATCGCATGCTCAGCCAGATAGCGAAGCAACTTGCAAAGCGATTCCGATCCGTGGAGGGTGTGGCTGTTAACCAGCTTGTCAATCTCGACAAGGCGCGGCTCTACGTCGGTTACATGCCCTGTTACGCCCACGGTAACAGAGAGTAACAAATCGATTCTGCAACTTTCAAGTCATCAACTTACGGATCGGTAACCGTAACAAACTCACTGACACTTTCAAATTCCAGGGAATGGCATCATGCTTCGGCAAATTTCTACCTCGCTGAATTTCGATCACGAAAATTCGGCAGGTGTGTATTTGTGTTTACGTGAAACGATTGCTGCGCAATTTTTATCGGAGCATGCGCCAGCTCCGGACGCGTTTTGCAATTTAATTTTTCATTTTGGGCGCGGCGAGGAATGTGCGGTGCGGAATTTCCTGCGTGTCGCGTTTTGCAATATCGATTAGGCAGCCGCGCGGGAATTCATTTTTTAATAGAGCATTCCAGAAAATTCTATTTGGTGTATGCACGCTCGCTGTGGAAGTTAGGGAACAACGAATGATTTCAATGTTCTGACAGCGGTGAAGTTCGGAACTCAAACTGCTTACCAATGAGTAATAGTTTTTCGTGGACTCGGACTCAGTTGTCAGGCACTCAACCGGTTTTCCTGTCGTCGGAGGAACTTCAATGAAAAAGGCAGTCAGCTTCAGTGCTCTGCTCGTGGTTGCACTCCTTTGTGGTCTGTGGACTTCGCGCGCCAGCGCGCAGGCAGTGTTTGGCAGCATTATTGGAACCGTCACGGATCCCCAAGGTGCGGCAGTGGCGGGTGCGAAGGTCACCGTTACCGATAAAAACAAAGGAACCATACAAGAGGCGACAACGAACGATAGTGGAAATTATTCGGTCACGCACTTGATTCCCGATTTATACAGCGTGAAGGTCGAGGCGTCAGGATTCAAATCAACCGAGCAGCCAAATGTCACGGTTCAGGCGGATGCCGGTTCGAATGTCGATCTTCAGTTGCAGCTAGGATCGACGACCGAGGCGGTTGAGGTTACAGCAGAAGCACCACAGCTCAAGACCGACCGCGCTGACATTGCCACTACGTTCAATGAGAAGTACGTCGAAGACGTGCCGATCTTAAACCGCAATTTCACCACGCTCCAGCTCATGGCTCCGGGTTCGCAGAAAATGGTGGGATGGAGCCATGCGGCAACGGAGAACCCGCAGGGCAGCCAGCAGATATTTACCCAGGGCCAGCATTTCAGCGGAACCGCGTTTGAGTTGGATGGAACCGACAATCAAGATCCCGATCCTCGGAATTATTGTAGTCAATCCGAACCTTGATGCGGTTACCGAGGCGAAGGTATCCTTGCAGAATTACGACGCAGAATTCGGCAAAGCAGTTTCAAGCGTGGTCACGGCGCAAACCAAGTCTGGTACAAATGCCATTCATGGGAGCGGTTTCTGGTTCCGTCGGACCGACGCAACTGAGGCGAGAAATCCTTTTACTCAATACAAGCCAGATCCGATTACAGGCAGATTTATTCCGTCTTCGCGTTGGCAGCAGTTTGGTGGAACCATCGGCGGACCGATTGTCAAGGACAAACTCTTCTTCTTCGGCGATTATCAGGGAACGCGGCAGTCAAATGGTGTCAGCGGCACATTTACGGTTCCCACCAACACAGTGATTAACACTTGTACTCAGACGACCGGCTTCTGCGATCTCAGCCAATACCTCACAGCTGGTGTGGGTGGAGGCGGAATCGTTTACGATCCGACAACAGGAAATCCAAACACCGGCGCTGGCAGAACGGCATTTGTCAACAATCAGATCCCGAACAGCATGATCTCGCCCGCCGCTAGAGCAATACTGGCGGCCTTTCCCAAACCGCAGACCAGCAGTGTCCTGAATAACTACATTGGGGCGGGTTCGGGTCCTTTCAGCCAGAATAGCTTCGACACCCGAATCGATTATGCCGCCAGTCCCACGGTTAGTGTGTTCGGTCGTTTCAGTCTCGATTATTTCAAACTGTCGGGTCAGGGTTTACTAGGGGCGGTAGGAGGACCTGGAAACGGATTGCTCGGTCTGGGCGGCAGTTCCATCACTCACAACTACAGCTTGGCGAGCGGCTTTACAAAGACCTTCAGTCCTTCGTTGTTGATGGATTTTCGTTTCGGGTATTTCAAATACAATCCTCAAACTCAAAAACCGGATGGCGGTGCTCCGATGACTGCATTCGGGATACCTGGTGCAAATACCAGCGATCCTAAGACAGCCGGACTTGGAGCGTTCCTGTTAGGCAGCGATCCGATCAGCGGTCAAGCCTGCACAACCAACAATGGCGGCCAAGGTTGTGTCATATCTAGCTTTGGAGACGGCTTAGGCGTCGCTCGCTGCAATTGCCCCTTGACCGAGAGCGAGCAGCAATTCCAATTTGTGGACAATTGGACGAAGACCAAGGGAAATCACATTATTAAATTTGGTGCTGATATTCGTTATGCAGAGAATCTGCGAATTCCAAGCGACAACAACCGCACCGGAGAGTACAACTTCAGTCCGGAGGGAACTTCGGACGGTGGCGCGGGCGGCTTGGATTTGGCCACATTTCTGTTGGGAGATGTTACGTCTTTTGCTCGCTACGTCAACAACCCCAATCTCCCAGGTGCAAATGATGCGGCGGAACGCCAGAAGCGCTGGTTTTTCTACGGCCAAGATACTTTCCGCGCTACATCGAAGCTGACGGTTAATTATGGTCTCCGCTGGGAAATTTACTTCCCGGAATCGGTCAATACAAAGGGGAATGGTGGGTTTGCCAATATTGTAGATAATGGCGGATTGGGCGGCATTAGAGTCGGTGGTTACGGTCCTTATGGCCTTAATGGCAACATTCAAAATGATTTGCATGCCTTTGCGCCTCGTATAGGCATCGCTTACCAGTTGACGCCAAAAACCGTGGTGCGCATGGGCTATGGACGTAGCTATGACATCGGAGTGTTCGGATCTAACTTTGGGCATACAGTAACGCAAAATCTCCCGGTATTGCTAAAGCAGAATTATGATGCCAGTAGCTTCAATCCTTTGGACTCGGGAAGCCTGGTCCCGCTCTTCAGTTTGGACGCAGGGCCGAATTCCATCCCCCAGATTGATCCCACCACGGCCTTTCCGGCGGTTCCGGCTAACGGATTCATTCCGTTGACTGCTCAACTTTCCGGAACACATATTCGCCCCATCAAGCAGGTTTTGCCAACCGTCGACGCCTATAACGCGACGGTTCAACGACAGCTTACGAATACGATTACAGCCGAGGTCGCGTACGTTGGAAGCCGGGGAACTCATGGGTTCGCCGGAGATGGGCCTAACTATGATGTCAATCCCGTAACCATGAACCTGTACGGCGTAATTGATCCACTAACCGGTAAGCCTTATTCCCAGGATCTTCGTCGTGTACTGTGTGCACCCAATCTCGCGACCGATACTTGTAACCGGATCGGTTTTGACTTGGGGAACTATTACGGCAATGACGCTTCGAGCACCTACAATGCTCTCGAGATCAAGTTAGAAAAGCGATTCGCACAAGGCTTGCAATTCCTGACGCACTACACCTTCTCTCATGCGGATGGCTACGACAGTAATTACTATGCCGCTAGTCACCAAATCGCTTGGGGGCCGGTTGATTTCGCACGTAATCAAGTATTCGTGTTCAACACCGTCTACGAGTTGCCGATTGGGAAGGGCAAACAATTTCTGGGGAATTCAAGTAGGGCGATGGATTATTTAATCGGTGGCTGGCAGTTGAGCAATACCACTAACTGGAGCAGTGGCCTGCCTTGGACACCTTCTTTCAACAATTGCGGCACCGAAGAAGATGTGGGTGTTTGTCGGCCTAACAAGGGCTCGGGATCTTTCCACACGGGTGCCGGATCATTGCAATTTGGACCTAACGGGCCGTTTGTGCCATTTTTTACCCCGCTAAGCACACCGGTCCTTGGTAGCACTTCCGGTCCGTTCGCGGATCCTGGAGTGGGGCATCTTGGTAACCTGGGCAGAAATACTTTCCACGGGCCTTCAGGGTTCTATTCCGACCTGTCCGTCTCGAAAAGGTTCCTCATTACCGAACGGTTCAGTGCGCAGTTCCGCATGGACGCATTTAATGTATTCAATCATCCGGTCTATGCCTTTAGCGCAAACAATGGCGCTACAACTTGCATCGATTGCACTGGCGGCACGAATGGCGAAATTACCGCGCTGGAGGATGGTTCGACGATGCGTGAACTGCAGTTTGCTATACGCTTCGACTTCTGAGAAGTCGCTCATACCTAATTGAAAAGAGGGAGATTATCTCCCTCTTTTTTTCGCTTACAATTTGGGGTCTACTCATGCACTTCGATGTTTCGGTGCGTCGGCTGATTCATTTTGGCTATCGAGCGGGACTGCTGCTTGTCCTGATCTCGTCGATGACGCTTTATGCACAGAACCAAAACGGAGAGGGTGATAAGACCGTCAAGTGGGACGGCGCAGTTGTTGTCGGGGACGAGGCCTGCGCCTCATGCCACTCTTCGATCTATAAGTCCTATCGGCAGTCCCCCATGGCGCATGCCAGCGGTCCGGCGACCGATAATTTTATTCCGGCAGATTTCACCCATCGGCAATCGGAAATTCATTACCGGATTTACCAGGACGGCGGCCGCGTGTGGCTAAGTTTTGATCGCGATGGCAAAGATACTATCCACGGCAAGCGCGAGTTGCTCTATTACATTGGTTCAGGGCGGCGTGGGCTCACTTATTTATTTGCGGATGATGGTTTCGTCTTTGAATCGCCAATCAACTGGTATGGCGACCGGCACGTATGGGACATGACGCCGGCTTATCAGGACGCTCGCGAGATGCCGCTGAATCTGCCGGCCCATACCAGTTGCCTGCATTGTCATGTGAGCGGAATGCGCCCTCCCATCGACGGTACCGAGAACCGGTATGAGATGCCGCTGCTCGCACATTCCGGCGTGAGCTGTGAGCGCTGTCATGGGCCTGCTGCGGCGCATATAAAAGGTGGTCCGATCGTGAACCCGGCGAAGCTTTCGCCCGAGCGCAGGGACGCTATCTGCATGCAGTGCCATATGGAAGGCCGGGTCTCGATCGAACGCGCTGGCCGTCACATTTACGATTTCCGCCCCGGCGACTCGCTTTCGGACTATGTGCGCTATTACGTTTTGACCGGCGGGTCTTCCAGCGAATTGGGTGCGGTGAGCCAGGTCGAGGCATTGGCGCAGAGCGGGTGCAAGAAAGCTTCCGGAGATAAAATGTCATGCACCAGCTGCCACGATCCGCATTTCACGCCTTCAGCCGCCGCACGAGTGGAATATTTTCGCGGCAAGTGTCTGGCATGCCATGGAGCTTCGTTCGCGACGAAGCATCATCCTGAGCAGAAGGATTGCACTGCTTGCCACATGCCGGAATCGCCCAGTAAGGATGTGGCGCACACTGAGGTGACCGATCACCGCATTCCGCGCGTGCCTGCGGTTTCGCCGCAACTTTTGCAGGATACGAATGCTGCCGCGTCGAAGCCTGAGCTGGTTCCATTCCCCGACACAAAAGAGGCGGAAGACGATCTGCGCGACCTGGCATTGGCCTGGGAATCGCTGGCCAACAGCGGGATGAGTTCGGCCAGACCGGAAGCCGAAAAACTGCTACGGCACTCATCTCAGAAATTTCCAGATGATTCGGCGACGCTTGCTGCCCTTGCCTATGAGGACCAGTTGCACGGCGATCTGGCCGGGGCGCGGGAGTTATACCAACGCGCGCTGGCCGCGAATCCGAATTTGATCGACGCCGCAACGAACCTGGGAGTGATTGAAGCGCAGAATGGAAACCTGCCGAAGGCGGTGAAGCTGTTGCAGTCTGCTTTCGAGCGTGCGCCCGGAAGGGGCAGCACAGGGGTGGACCTCGCGCAAGTATTCTGCTTCGCAGGCAAACTGGACGAAAGTCGGGTTGTCGTTAATCGAATCCTCGAGTTCAACCCTGATATGAGTGATGCGAAAAAGCTGCTGGCTAGGCTTCATCAACCTCAGCCTAATTGCAGTTTTTGAGCTATCTGATTTTTGGTTTCTATGAAGCATTATCCACTGATTTTCGCGCTCTTTTTGGTTTGCACCCCAAGCTCGATGCCGGCGCAAGAAGCTCACCCCGCTGCCCAATCGCGATCATCTGCGCCAGTTTCTGCCTCCGCCCAGTTCAGCCATGCTCGCCAGCTTCTCCAGCAGGGAAAATACGATGAGGCAATTGCCGAGCTGCAGCAACTCGCTTCGTCTCAGCCGGAAACAAAAGGTTTGGCGCACGAGCTGGGAACTGCCTATTACCGCAAAGGCGACTACGTTCATGCCATCGATTCGCTAAAGCAGGCGTTGCAGGCTGATCCGGCGGACAGCGAAGCTACGCAGTTGATCGGTCTTTCTTACTATCTGAGCGGTAAGCCGGCTGACGCGGTCCCTTATCTTGAGAAAGTCCAAACCTGGTATCCGCGCGCGAATGTCGATGCGTCGTACATCCTCGGCCAGTGTTATATCCAGACCAAAGATTATGCGCATGCGCGGCAGGCGTTTGCGAAGATGTTCGATCTTGCGCCCGATTCGGCGGGGAGCTATCTGCTGACGGCGCGCATGTTATTCCGGCAGGAGTTCGAACCCGTGGCGCTCGAGTATGCGCAGAAGGCGATCGCGCTCGATCCCAAGCTGCCGCTGGCGCACCAGCTGGTGGGCGAAATTCATTTGTTCGAATCGCAGATCCCAGATGCGATCTCTGATTTTCGGGCCGAGCTCGCGCTGAACCCGGCGCATCCCGAAACCTATTACAAACTCGCCGACGCTTATTCGCGAATTCAGAAATTTGATGACGCCGAAAAGCTCCTGCAGCGCTCCATCTGGCTGGACCCGACCGCGACCGGGCCGTACGTTTTGATGGGCAAGGTGCTCGAAAAGAAAGGCGAGCCCGAACTGGCGGTACGTGCTTTGCGACATGCTGCGGCCATGGATCCCAATAATCCCATCACGCACCACTTGCTGGGCCAGGCATATCGCGATCTGGGCAACACTGAAGAAGCTGAGCGCGAGTTGAAGCTTGCGGGACAACTGGAAGGCGCCGCCGATTCGAAGCAGTAACCCGGCGGCTTCGAAACAGCGGCCGCCGAAGAGCGTTGACTAATTCAAATCTTGCGAACAGAGGGCTATGATGAAGAACCTTAAAATACATTTACTCCTTGTACTCACCTTCCCGCTGATCTGGAATAGCCTGGGATTCGCGCGGCAACGTCAGAAAGTCATCATCAACCAGGACTGTTCGGGACCGGGCGGCAGCAATATGCAAACCTTGTTGACGTTGATTCAGTCGCCTCAAGTGGAAGTTCTCGGCATAACCGTGGTTTCGGGGAACCAATGGCGCGATGAAGAAGTGGCGCACACCTTGCGGTTGCTCGAATTCATCGGCCGCACTGATATCCCGGTTGTACCTGGGGCCGTCTTTCCCTTGGTGCATCGCCGCAAAGAAGCCCAGCTGTGGCAGGCAATGTACGGAAAAGTCGCATTCGCCGGGGCCTGGGATGATCGCTGGTGGCACGAACACGACGTAATTCCGAAACTCCTCGAAGGCGAGCCGACCACAAAGCCGGCGGAGGAGGACGCCGCCCACTTCCTGATTCGCATGGTGCACAAGTACCCGCATGAAGTAACTATTTACGAGGGCGGACCTATGACGAACCTGGCGCTGGCAAATGCGATCGATCCGCAATTTCGCTGAACTGGCGGCGGGTTTGGTTTTCATGGGCGGAAGCTTGAGCCCGCAAACCGACGATCCGGAGTTCATCAGCACACCCCGCCATGAATTTAATTTTTGGTTCGATCCGGAGGCCGCGAAGAGCGTGCTGGAAGCGCCGTGGAAAAGAATTGTTTGCACGCCGGTGGACATCTCGCGTGAAGACCAGAATCACTGACGCAATGGTCGCAGACATCAAAAAGAGCAACAGTCCCGCGGCACAATATGTCGTCAAGTATTTCATGAAGGATCAGGGCGGCTCCTATATGTGGGACGAACTGGCGGCCGCTGCATGGATTGATCCGACGCTAATCACCAAAAAAGAAACCCGCTATATGAGCGTGGACATTAGTCATGGCGCGGCTTATGGAAACACGCTGACCTGGACGGACAAAGACAGGCCAAGGCTGGGAGAGCGGCCAGTCGAAATCCAACTGGATTTGGATCTTGTCAGGTTCGACAAAATGTTTGTGGAGTTGATGAAGGCTCCGACACCACAAATTGACGGAGATGCCGTCGGTCACGTCTCATTAGAAGATGGACGATTACGGGCTGTTCGTAAATCACCCGCGACCTGAACAATACGTGAGTGGGAGCACAAGAACTGCAGGCAATCCCGATTACTTCACCGTACGCAGCATGCATCCCGTGTTCAAATAGTTGCGAGTGTCATCCCGAACGAACGCGCTGGCGCGTTTGCGAGGCCTTACGATGCTTGTGCGCCAGCATAGGCGTGAGTAGGAAGACCAGAAGTGGAGGCAATCCCGATTACTGCACCGTACGCGGCAATCCTACGTAAGATCCCACTCCCGCCCGCTTTCGGCGAGCGGCTTCGGGATGACACTGTTCAAGAATGTCCTTTACTGAGCGCATAACCCTGGCACGCAATCTACTTCACGCCAATCGCAAATCGAGCTTGGTAACGCTTGCAGCGGGAAACCGGAAAATTAGACTTTCGCCTTTGACTTCCACGGGCTGAGTTTTCGGTGTTACTGCCTGGGGCTGCTCAAACGTGTTACGCGCATGAATGTCCGAAGCCGTCAGCACAGTCGCTTCTGCGGAGCTGATACGCGCGCCACGCACCACGATCTGCGTTTCCACAGCATCTTTCACGTCGGTGTTGACCGCGGTTATTGACCAATTGCCTGTCATGCAGTGATGCGGATCCACGCAGCCCCCAGAATGAAGCGGGCTTGCCGTCACGATCATAGTGGACCGAGGGCGCGGAAAATTCAGAGCGCAGGCTTTGTCCGTTCTGATGCGCCGCATACAAAGCGAACACGTGGCCAACAGGAGTTACGCAGAATTTATCTTCGTGTGCAAGATAAAGGCTGTTCAGGCAATTGATTAATTGCGCGCAACAGGCCACTGCAACTTTTTCCGGATGACGGTTGAATGTGTCCAGCGTCATGCCGCTGAACACGGCGTCCCGCAAGGTTGGCAATTGCTCGAGTTGATCGCCGGGAGTTAATTCGCTGCCTGGCCGGTACCATGGTCCCCATTCATCAACCACCAGTTTGACGTGGTGATCGGGATCGAATTCGCCCATGATTTGCCAGTGTTCCTCGATCAGCGATTCCATATCATCGCCTTCGTGCAGCAATTCGTACCAATCCACGGGATCGAAGTTCACCGCATCGCCTTTTCCTTTTTCCCAGTCCTGCGTTTTCCCGCGGCTCAGATTCCAGGCGTAGTGGTGCAGCGCCCATCCGTAAAGCGCGCGTAATTGTTCTTTACCTTTGCGGGCCATGTCCTCGAAGAAGTCGCGCGTCCATGCCCAATTGCCTCCATCGGGGCCTGAGCCCACGAAGGCCAAGATCGCCGCCGTATCCCGGCACCCACGCGGTGTAGCGGCGAAATTCCGTGGCATAGGCCTGCGGAGTGAAGTTGCCGCCGCATCCCCACGCCTCATTCCCCACGCCCCAGTAGCGAACGTTGAAGGGATCTTTGAATCCCGCCGCGCCGCGTTCGTCGGCCAAAGTGGTGCTGCCCGCAGGTGAGTTGCAGTATTCGACCCAGCGATAAAACTCCTCGGCCGGAAGGCTGCGCACATTGGCGGCCAGATAAGGTTGCGCGCCCAGCAGACGGCAGAATTGAACGAATTCATTGGTGCCGAACCGGTTCGGATCGTAGCGATGCCAATCCGGCGCGGCGGCGCTTTCCCCTCCTGACCAGAAATTTGTGCGACGCGGACGCTTGTCCGCCGGGCCGATGCCGTCACGCCAGTCGTAACTATCAGCGAAACAGCCGCCGGGAAAGCGCACAATCGGAGGATGAATTTTTCGCATTTCATCCACCAGCTGTTTGCGAATGCCGTGGACGTTGGGGACTTTGGAGTCCTCTCCAACCCAGATCCCGTCGTAAATCACGCCGCTCAGGTTTTCCGCGAAATGGCCATAGATGTTCGGAGAGATCGTTCCGAGCGGCTCATCGAGCAGGATTTCGACGCGAGCGTCTGCCGATTGGGCGAAGACATGCCGGCTGAATATTTTGAGGTGAGAACGTAGCCGGCAGCTGCGACCGAAGCGTTGCGTATAAAGTCTCTGCGTTTCATGGTTACGGTATCCGCCCCCTGATCTGAAATTTGCGCTAGTCATAGTAAAACGTTTTATGCCGGAAGTCAGATATAAAACACCGATCTTCCGCGAGAAAATCGAAATTCCTGGGCTGCTTTCGTGATAGAACTGTTAGGAATTTCCAACTCAACTGCGAGGTCCGGGTCGGCCTATGGCAATTCCGAGCGCCAAGAGCAGTGCGGTAGTCCAAACGTCAAACGTCGGCGGACGCAATTATGGTCCGGCATTAGCCGTCCTCACCACTTTGTTTTTCATTTGGGGATCGCTGACCTCTTTGAATGACGTGCTGATTCCGTTCGCGCAGCATGTGTTCACTCTCAATCTGGCGCAGAGCATGTTGATCCAGACCGCATTTTTCCTGGCATATTTCATTGTTTCTCTGCCGGCTGCGAAGATCATCGATTGGATCGGATATAAACGGGCGATCATCGTCGGACTAAGCACTATGGTCGCCGCATGCCTGCTGGTCTATCCCGCGGCGAAAATTCCATCGTTCCCCTTCTTCCTGACCGCGCTGATGGTTTTGGCCGCGGGGATCACCGTGCTTCAGGTGGCGGCGAATCCTTATGTGGCCGTACTGGGAAGACCGGAGACAGCGTCGAGCCGGTTGAACTTGACCCAGGCATTCAATTCGCTTGGTACCGCGGTTTTTCCCTTTGTCGGAGCTCGATTGATTTTGGGGGAAACGGTCAGTGCGGCTGCGCAGTCGGCGTCGCAGGACGCGGTCATCAAGCTGTATGTATATTTCTTCGCCATCGTTCTAGTCTTGCTGGCCGTACTGTTCGCGGTGTTTAAGCTGCCTAAGATTGAATCAGCCGAACGCCACAGCGGAGAGAAGGTTGACGATTCGATCTGGAAGCATCCGAATCTGGTGTTTGGCGCGATCGGCATTTTTGTTTATGTGGGCGCAGAAGTCGCAATCGGAAGCTCGATCGCTAACTATCTTGCGCTGCCTAATATCGGGCACTTCGCCTCCAACGTGGCCGATCCTGCGGCCCGCTATCATTCAGCCCTGGCGGTTGCGGCGCGTTACATCTCCATTTATTGGCTGGGTGCAATGGTCGGACGCTTCATTGGTTCCGCGGTCCTGCAGAAAGTCAGGACGTCGCGAGTGCTGGCATTTTGCTCAACCCTGGCTACGCTGCTGGTGGTGATCACCGTTGTGAGCAATGGGCATTTTGCGATGTGGTCTGTCCTGGCGATCGGATTATTCAACTCCATTATGTTCCCGAGCATCTTTACCAGCGGCATCGCGGAACTGGGTCCGCTCACCGGCGATGGTTCAGGGTTGCTCAACATGGCCATCGTAGGAGGCGCGATCATTCCCTGGGTGGTCGGAAGAGTGGGAGACGCGATCAATCACTCCTGGTATCCCGCAATGATTCAGGGCGAAACCAGCTGGGGGCAGGGAATTCATTACGCGATTATCATTGCGGCGTTTTGCTATCTCTATATTCTGTTTTACGCGGTCAGCGGCTCGAAGCCTAATAGTGAACGCTACGGTCAAGGCACTCACTAGCCGAGCATCAGTACCAGTCGAACGTCGGCGACATACCGTTAGCTTCGGAAAAGGGTCGGGATTGAGAAACGACTGGTTTGTGGGAGTAGACATTGGGGGCACGAAAGTTGCTGCTGGTCTCGTAGATGCGAACGGCGAGATAACCTCCCAGGTGCGCGAGCCTATGATCGCGAACTCTTCTGCGCAAGAAGGCTTGAACGCCGTCCTCTCAGCAATTGCGCGAGTACTTGCCCGAGGGGGCACGAGCTGCGGGGGAATTGGAATCTGCGCTCCCGGTCCGCTGGATCCGAACACCGGTGTGATCTTGAACCCTCCCAACCTGCCCTGCTGGCGTAATTTTCCGTTAGGAGAGCAGTGCGAAAGCGCTATTCGGCGCCGGTAAAAATCGACAATGATGCCAACGCTGCCGCTCTGGCTGAAACCCGATGGGGCGCGGCGCGAGGCCGCAAAAATGTTTTCTACGCCACCATCGGAACCGGAATCGGGACCGGGATTGTATTCGACGGAAAAATTTATCATGGTCGCACCGGGTCGGCTGGCGAAGGCGGTCACGTCAGCGTCGATTATCAAGGCCCGATCTGCCGCTGCGGAAAGCCGGGTGTATTGAGATTCTCGCCTCCGGCACCGCCATTGCCCAGCGGGCCCGGCAAGAGATGGCTGCAGGTAAAAACTCTGTGATGCTGGATCTGGCGGGCGGAGATGTTGACGCGTTTACGGGAGAGATCGTGGGCAAAGCAGCAGATAGCGGCGACGATTTAGCGAAGAAGATATTGACCGAAGCCTGCCGAGATGCTGGCTCTCTGGTTGAGCAACATCGTCGACCTGCTTGATCCTGATGTGATTGTGATCGGAGGCGGAGCCGCGGCCCTGTACCAGCCCTTCTTCGGCAAGCTGCACGAAAAAATTTCGCATCTGACGGTTAATCCCCGCGCCGATGAAGTCCCGATCCTCTCAGCCCGCTATGGCGCCGACGCCGGGATCGCCGGCGGCGCGGCATTGTGTGCATGACACTCTCGCAATTTACTTCTTCTCGCTGAGGCTGATTCATGACCCTTAAATATTTTCGCCTGACCATTCTCATCATCTCTGTATTCTCCAGTGTCATGGTGTTTTCAGCCGACAACGCCGTCGTGGTTTTTCATGATAGCGGCTTCTCGGCGGCTGATTCCGCCCCTGCACCCGATTCTTTGCTGCAAGCCTTGCCGGGAGCGAGTTTCGCATCGGCAGCCGAACTTAAGAGTCGCCTGAACTCAGCGAGTCTTCTGGTTCTGCCATACGGATCTGCATTTCCCGAACCCGCGTGGGCCGACATTCAGAGCTTTCTGCAACGCGGCGGAAATCTCCTGGTATTGGGAGGACGTCCTTTCAGCCGGGCTGCATACCGCGATGGTGGGAGCTGGAAGTTGCGCGATTACAGCGTGCGCTACATGCGCCCGCTGATGATCGATCAGTATCAGGAGGCGCCGGGATCTGATGGATTGAAGTTTGAATCGAATCCCGACATTCCGCTTGCACTTCCGCAGTTCGCCTGGAAGCAGGGGTTCAGTCCCATCATTCACCTGAGCGCAGTCGATCTTTATAGCCGCGGTGGTTCGGCGGGCTCGATTGATTCGAATCTTGATGCGCTGGCCTGGGCAGGCAAAGACGGCCGGCGCATGGCAGCGCCGGTGATTCAGATTGATCATTTGAGAAATGGATTTGATGGCGGCCGGTGGATCTTTGTCGATGCTGATCTTCCGACCGGATTTTTACAACAGCGCGGCCGCCGGGGAGTTAGATTCGCAAACTGGCCGATCAGGCATTGCGTGGTGCGGAGGAATTTACCGTGCGCCCGGTGCTTCCGCTGTATCTGCCGGGTGAACCGGTTGAACTGGAGGTGCGATGGAAACAAGCGAAAGAGGTTGGCGCTGACGTTGGCGATCGGCATTTCGCCGGCGAATGTTTCTTCCGATGCCGATTCAATTACGAAAACGCTTCCCGTAACTCAGTCGCTGATATATCCGCCGCCAAAAGAAAAAGGGCTGCACATCATTACCGCCAGGCTCATGGTCGACGGAAAGGTGCGGACAATTTACCGCTCAGCCTTCTGGATTCGCGATCTGGATTATCTGCGCTCCGGACCGAAGCTCGGCGTCAATAAAGATTATTTCGAAGTGGACGGCAAGCCGCTGGCCGTCATCGGCACGACTTATATGTCGAGCGATGTGCAGCGGCTCTATTTCGATCACCCCAATGTTTACGTGTGGGATCGTGATTTGGGGCAGATTCACGATGCCGGGCTGAATATGATCCGCACTGGCTGGTGGACGGGATGGGACAAGTTTGCCGACGAGAATGGCGTGCCTTACGAGCGAACTCTGCGAACGCTCGAAGCGTATCTCATGACCGCGCGAAAATACGGCCTGCCGGTGCAATTTAACTTTTTTGCATTTTTGCCCGACGTGCTGGGCGGGGTCAATCCCTACCTCGATCCGGAAGCCGTCCGTAAACAGAAGAACCTCGTCGCTTTAGTGGCCGAACGGTTTCACGATGTTCCATTTCTGGCGTATGACCTTATCAACGAGCCGAGTTTTTCGAAGCATCTTTGGACTATGCGTCCGAACGGCGACTGGATTGAAACGCAAAAGTGGAATGACTGGCTCAACAAACATTACTCGAGCCGCGAGGCGCTGGCCGCGGCCTGGAACGTGCCGATCACATCGGTGCAGGGCACGATCGCGTTGCCGGAAGACGTAGATTTCCAGCCTCGGGGAATGTACAACGGCCACAACTCGCTCAAAATCTACGACTATGAAATGTTTGCGCAGGAAAGTTTTGCCGGATGGGTGCGCGCTATGGGCGATGGCATTCACGATTCCGGTTCGCGGCAATTGATCACGGTCGGTCAGGATGAAGGCGGCTTCGTTGATCGGCTCTCGCCTGCATTTTTCTCTTCTTACGTTGATTTCACCACCAATCATTCGTGGTGGCAGAACGATTCCATTCTGTGGGATTCGCTGGTCGCCAAGCAGCCGGGAAAGGCCATGTTGATTCAGGAAACCGGCCTGCAGCGGGAATTGAATCTCGACGAAAGCTCGCGGCGCACTCCCGAGAACGAAGCCGCGCTCTTCGAGCGTAAAGTTGCAATGTCATTCGTGTACGGCTCGGGCGCGATCGAATGGCTGTGGAATACGAATTCGTATATGACCGAGGGCAACGAAACTCCTATCGGTGCGTTGCGCGCGGATGGAAGTGAAAAACCCGAAGCCACGGTCATGCGAAACTTCGCCAAGTTCGCGGCAGAGTTGAGCCCCCATTTGCGCAACCCGCAGCCGGCGCAGGTTGCGGTGATCGCGTCGCAAGCGGCGCAATATTCCGCGATCGGGGACATGCAGATTGAAGCGCAGCGAAAATCTATTCGCGCGCTGGCCTACTATGACCGGCTAACGCCCTATCTGGTCTACGAGAACCAGATCGACAAAATGGGTTCGCCCAAGCTGGCGATTCTGTCTTCGGCACAGGCGCTGGGCGAAGACGCCTGGCAGCAGCTACTGAAATATGTGGACGGTGGCGGGAATTTGTTGATCACCGGCCCAGTCGATCGCAATGAGCATTGGCAGAAAGTTGATCGCGCGGGCCAGTTGCTGCCGGGTGCGTATAGCATCCCGCTGACATACCACAACGCTGTCGTGGAGCCGCAGGACGCCTCGCCTGCCGCGAACCTGCAGCGCCTGAGAAACTCGCCGTTGTCATTCGACCTCCAAGCCCAGGGTTCGCTCGACGCGTTGCGCTTCCGTGAGGCGAGCTTCACCGAAATAAGCCACGGCCAAGGCCGAATTTTCTGGGCGGCAGAGCCGATTGAGCTTGCCGCGGGCGATCGGGCGACGGCAGATATTTATTCGTACGTGGCCGGCCGGGTTGGAATGCAGCCGCAGTTCGAGCTTGCAACTCCACTTTCGCCGGGAGTGATGGTCTACCCGATCACGCTCGAAGACGCTATTCTTTACGTTTTTGTTTCAGACAATGCGGAAAATGCCAGCATCGACTTGCGAGACAACGCCACCGGCGTGCGAATTAGTCTGAAGCTGCCTGCCGAACATGCTGCGATAGCCGTGGTTGGAAAAAAAGAGAATGCAGTAACTGCAAAGTATGGATTCTAGACTGTTCTGATCGGGCCGGGATACTGCGATAGCACTTTATCAACGGTCAACAACGTGATGCCTTCGACGGTCGCCTGCGCTACCAAAAGTCGGTCGAAAGGATCTTTGTGAATGAGAGGTAAATTCTCTGTCGCAACCACATGGTCGCTCATGATCGGCAACTCGCTATAACCATTGTCCAATAAGCCCCGCCGCAAAAGCCGCGCATCTACCTTGAAATCTTGCCGCCCCACCCCACGCTTGATGGAAACTTCCCATAAACTGGCGGCGCTAAAGAGAAGCTGGTTATCGAGATCTTCGATCAGCATTCGAGCGCGTCGGGAGAGTCGCTTGGGTTCGGCGGCAGCCCATAGGAGAAGATGCGTATCCAGCAGAATCTTCACGCGCCCCCGCCGAAGAGGCGCTCAATTTTCTCTTTGCCCATGCGATCAAAGTCGTCGGGAATGGAAAACTGCCCTGCCATAAAACCCAGCCGCCGCACTTGAGCGCCGGTTGGAGAGGCAAGAGCCGTGACCTTTACGACTGGTTTACCAGCTTTGGCAATGATGAATGCCTCGCCTTTCGAGGCTTTCGCTATCAGTTTCGAAAGCTGCGTTTTAGCTTCGTGAATGTTCACGGTTTTCATAATAGACTTAGTTTAACAGACTTAGTCTATTATGAGAAGATAATAATATTGTGTGTACGGCATCTAACAGATAAAGCTGAACTTGCAGCAAAAAGATTTAACGCGGGCTGCGGCTTTTCAATATAGAATCCCGACAACCTTCCCCGAATCGTTTCCTAGGAGATTATTGAATGAGGTACATTTGCGCTTCGGTGGTATTGGTCTGTTTAAGTGTGGTGAGTGTTGCCCAAGTCACCGGATCTTCTGGTTTCCATGAAGTAAAGGTTTACGGCGGCTACCAGTATACGCAGCTCGATACCCATGCAGTCCAAGATGAGTTTAACCTGCAACACGTCCTTGATCCTGCGTTTCCGCTGCTCAACTTTGGCAATCATCAGAACCTGAGCGGCTGGAATGTTGGCGTGGAGGAAGACACATACGCCAAATGGTTTGGCATCGTGGTAGACCTCGGCGGAGGCTACGGTACCAATAACCTTAATCTCGGCACGGCTGGAATTGTCTCACTAGATGCCCGTACTAGGCTGCGAATGTACACAATTACCGTGGGTCCACAGTTTACCTTGCGTATGAGCAATGTATTCCAGCCGTTTGTACGCGTCTTGATCGGCGGAGCGTGGGAGCGAGTTTCAGCAAACATACTGGCGAATAACGTGCCTCAGATTGCGGAAGCAAAGGCTCATGATGAGGGTTTTGCATACGGGGGCGGAGCCGGAGCCGATTTTTTCTTTTCCAAGAGGGTAGGTTTGCGGCTCTCGGGTGACTACATTAGGACGCCATTTTTTAATGACACGCAGAACAACCTCCGAGGAACTGTCGGACTCGTAGCACGTTTCTGAAGAAAAGAATGGAGCAAGGTCGGGACGGGCCGAGCGAATAATGCAAGCCGGGAAAATTGACCGGGAGGGTTGAAGAAGGATTGCGAGAAGCTGCATCCAGGGTTGCCCTAATGGCTATTCCACAATGGATGGCATGTGCCCCGGTCTTAAAGATTGGAAATTGGGGTGGGAGACGGGAATCGAACCCGCAACCGTCGGAGCCACAGTCCGGTGCTCTGCCAGTTGAGCTACTCCCACCAGAATCCTTTGATTATAACAAGCTGGAGGAAGCGATCAGTAGTGCGTAGCTCAGACGGTGGCTGGGGCCTGTATCAAGACGTAGCAAGCTACGTCTCTACCTAGGTGAATGCTCGGGCCTGAGCCATCAAGACGTAGCGAGCTACGTCTCTACATTGGAGATTAGACTCTGCCGACGCCGACGTATTCGAATCCCAGGGCGCGGAGGCGAGTGGAGTCGAGGATGTTTTTGGTATCGACGATCAGGGGACGACGGAGGAGAGCTTTGATTTTGGTGAAGTCGAGAGCGCGAAATTCCGGCCAGCCGGTGCCGACCACCAGCGCTTCCACGCCTTCAGCTACCGCATAAGCCGATTCGCAGTAGTGCACGGTTCCGTTGAGTTCCAGCTTGGCGTCCGTCATCGCAACCGGATCGTAAGCCCGCACCCGGGCGCCGCGCGACACCAGGCTCTGGGCCAATCTCACCGATGCAGAACCCGCCACCGAGTTGGTGTTGGGCTTGAATGCCAAGCCAAGAATTCCCACGTCTTTATTTTGCAGTGACTGCAAGCACAAAGAAATCTTCTCCGCCATGCCGTCGGCGAGGGATTGGTTCACCTCTCTCGCGGCACTCAAAATTTTGAGCGGGACCTGATTTTGCTGGGCAAGTGTGGCCAGTGAATCCATATCAGACTGGGCGAAAAGGCCGCCCATGGATGCTCCTGCCTGCAGGCAGCGTGGCCCGATTTTCTTATCCAATCCAAGCGCCAGCGATAAATGCACGGCATCCCCATGAACGCGTTCGCAAAGGCCCGCGAGTTCATTGATGAATGAAATCTTCGTCGCCACAAATGCCGTTGCAGCCTCGCGAACCAATTCTGCGGTGGCGTGATTGGTTACGATTACCGGGACCCCGCGCATCACCAGCGGGTGGAAAATGTGCTTGATAGCAACCACGGCTTCGTTTGAATTCGTTCCAAGAATGATCCGGTCGGGCCAATTGAAATCTTCCACCGCGCATCCGGCGGTGAAGAAGATTGGCTGCGAGACGATGACGGCTTTCAGTCCGGCTTCCTGCAACCGTTTTTCGAGCTCCTGACCGGTGCCAACCGAAACCGGAGTGACGATCGAAAGAATCGGCGGCTTGGCGGCAGCTTTTGACGATCCGGATAACCAGTTCCGCCAGATGCTGGGAATGGTCTTCCGCCAGAAAAATTACACCGCACTTGCGCGCAAAAGAGTCAACATCGGTCGAGTAAGCCAGTCGACCGGAGCGAACGCTGCGCTTGATTACTTCACTGAGGTTCTTCTCATGGAAGGGAATCTTGCCTTGGGCCATCTCCACCATTCGGGAGCTATCGGGGTGGCAGCAGGTTACCGGAGTTCCGAAATCGGCCAAACAGGCTGAAATCACCGTTCCCAGATACCCTGCTCCATAGACGCCGATCTGCATCGATCCTCCCGAGGCCCAAAAGCGATTAGCCTGTCGTATCTTTTGTTTACCCTGATGCCTGCCGGTATGGGCAGAGTACGGGAGGGACATAGCAGCGCGCGAAGAAGTACAGTAACGAGCTATGTCTGGTACTACAGAGTCCGCCAATGGCGGCAGTTGTAGGAGGATCTCGTAGCCATTCCAGGTCAGCGGACCCGGTTTGCGGCGCCGATTAAACGTCTTCCCAGGGGGATCTCGGCCAGATCCGCCCAGTCATTCTGGCCCTCTTCCCGGACAAAGGTGAGGTCGCGCACCTCGATACAGCGGGATTGGTCGAATTCAGCCCAGCGGGTGCGAGCGACCCGGTAGGCATACTGCGCCTGCTCCTCAGCCCCCATTTTGACAATGGTCAGATGCGGCATATAGGGCCATTCCTCATGAAAGGCCAGCGCATTGACGTTCAATCGGTCATGCAGCTCCCGCATGCGGTAGGCGGCGTGTGCGACCCGTATAAAGACGGTGGGGGTGACGGGAATAAAGGTTTCCACCTCGCCCAGCGAAACCTCGAAACGGTTCCACTTCCTTGCAGAGTTCCTCCATGGTTTCGAGGGCAGCGGATTCACTGCCGCCGAGCAATCGGGGCGGTAGCAGGGTTACGTGGGCGCCAAGATGCGGTAGTTCGGGGTGGAGTTCTTTGCGGAGAGCTTCGACGAACTCTCCCACCGGGTTCCTTACGTAAGCGACTAGAGCATAACGCTGGTTCCGCGGCATGGTGGCGAATGAAGATTATACGCATTATGTAAGATGCGGGCGAGGGCAGGGCTCGCTTGACCAATCCGGGCGGTGAAGCGATATTCTTAAGCGGTTCAATCAATTCCGAGGTGCGCATGTCCCAAAGGCAACTAATTCATTCTCAGGCGCAACCGAATGCTGTTTGGCGGGCCGCAATGCATATGGCTTTGATTGTTCTATTTCTGGTGTTCGCTGGGTCGATAGCACTGGCTGCTTCCGACTCGCCAAAAGGCGCCCTGCAAATTTACTTCGTGGATGTCGAAGGCGGGCAATCGACGCTATTTGTCACTCCAGCACAGGCAGTCGTTATTGATCGACACGGGCTGGCCGGGCAATGAAGAAAGAGACGCGAACCGGATTGTGGCCGCGACCAAGGCGGCGGGCATCAGCAAAATCGATTATGTGCTGATCACTCATTTTCATACCGACCACGTGGGCGGAGTGCCGCAGTTGGCGGCAAAAATTCCCATCGGAACGTTCATCGATCATGGCGTGAATCGCGAACCGAGCGATTCCGTCACCCAGCAGGGATACGAGGCCTACCAGCACTTGCTGGCCAGCGGAAAGTACAAACACCTTACTCTGAAGCCGGGCGACTCGCTGCCGGTACGGGGTATACACGGAGTCGTGGTCAGCGCTGACGGTGTGCTGATTGACCATCCGCTTCCGGGCGCAGGTGAAGAAAACCCGGCTTGCAAAGATTCGCAGAAGTACCCTGCAGATCAGACCGAAAATGCCCGCTCACTGGGATCGGTCTTTACTTTCGGCAAGCTGCGAATCTTAGACCTGGGAGATTTGACCAGCGACAAAGAAATCGGTCTGGTGTGCCCGCAAAACAAGCTGGGAAAGATTGATATTTACATCGTCTCGCACCACGGATGGAGCCAGAGCGGCAGTCCGGCGTTTCTGAATGCGATTGCGCCACGCGTGGCCATTATGGATAACGGCGCGAAAAAGGGCGGGACCCCGTCGACGTGGGACATCATTGAGAAATCGCCGAACCTCGAAAATCTGTGGCAGCTTCATTATTCGGAAGAAGGCGGGTCGACGCACAATGTGCCCGCGCAGTTCATCGCGAACCTCGAAGGGACCGATACGGGCAATTACATAAAACTGACGGCGTGGCCGGACGGAAAATTTGAAGTTTTCAACTCGCGGACCAACGAAACCAAGCAATATCCGGCAAAATGATTTTGTCCGCGCGGCGATCATGACCAGATCTGAGACCTGAGTGCAAGGAAGAGCTGAACTGGCCTCAGTCGCCTCGGATATACTAACTGGTTTGCCGGTTTGACCTGAACGCGAGGAATAGTTTGAAGATTCTGGTTTGCATCAAGCAGGTGCCGCAGAAAGATGCGCCGCTCAAACTCAACGAGAGTGGCACCTGGATTCGCGAAGACGTATCTTACGAAGTGAATGAGCCCGACGCTTACGCGCTCGAAGAGGCGTTGCGGCAGAAAGAAAAGCACGGCGGCGAAGTGGTTGCGATCACCGCCGGGCCGGCGCGCTCACAGCAGGTTTTGCGGGAGGCGCTGGCCAAAGGCGCGGACCGCGCCATCCATCTGGAAGACTCGGGCTTCGTTGGCCTGGACGCGTTCAACACCGCGAAAGCCTTTGCTGCCGCCATCAAAGACGAAAAATTCGACCTGATCTTTACCGGCCTGCAATCTGATGATTATGGTTTTGCCCAAACCGGCGTGATTCTCGCCGAGTTGTTGGGATGGCCGCATGCCACCATCATTATGCAGATTGAAAAGAGCGATAGCGGCATCAAAGTGAAGCGCGAACTCGAGGCGGGATACTTTCAGTTTGTCGAAATGCCTTTGCCTGCGGTGCTGACAATTCAATCCGGAATTAACAAGCTGCGCTATGCCACGCTGATTGGCATCAAGCAGGCGAAGAACAAGCCGCTGCGAAAAGTCACATTGGCTGAAGTGCAGTCGGCGGTTGGCGCGAATTTGCAGAAGATCGAGCGCATGTACATTCCGCAGAAAACCAAGAAGACGGAGTATCTGGAAGGGTCGGCATCGGAGATCGCAAAGAAACTGGTGGACAAGCTACGTAACGAAATTCGTGTGCTTTAAGCAGGAGGAACAAAATGTCTGGCAAACAATTGATGCGCATGGAAGAAGTTCAACTCGGCGGCAATGAAACGCAAGGCACAGTTCTGATGACGGTTGGCAAACTGCTGCTGTGGACTGACCTGATTTTCCTGTCGTTCGTGTACAGCGGGATCAAAGGCGGCTCTTACCTGTATACGTACTGGACCCTTGGGCAAGGCGCCATCGGCTTGGCGCTGCTGATCGTCGGCGCGATCAAGCGCGGCCCGCTAACTGAGTAATCGTCGGTGGCTACGAAGTTTTCTTGAGATCCTATGCCTGAAACCATTCTGGTAATTGCCGAACAACGCGAAGGTAAACTGAATCGCGTTTCCTGGGAAACCCTAGCCGCAGGGCAGGCGATCGCCGCGGAAACCGGATGGACGCTCGAAGCCGCCGTCGTTGGGGATGGCGTTGGATCGATCGCGAACGAGATCGCCGGCAAGAAAGTCGCGAAAGTTTATGCGGTGGAATCGCCGGCACTGAAACCGTATACCCCCGACGCATTCTCGGCAGCACTCAAGCAATTCCTTACCATCCAAACAGCCGAAATTAGTTCTGATGCCCCATACCTATCAGGTGCGGGATTTTATTCCGCAGCTGGCGACCGCGATGGGAAGGACGGTCATCAGCGATTGCATCGGTTTTCGCAAAGATGGTGACAAGCTGCTGTTCACGCGACAGATGTTTCAAGGCAAATTCGCGGCGGATGTGAGCTTTCAGTGCGATGCGCCGTGGTTTGTGACTTTTCAGAATGGCGCGTTTCGCGGCGATAAAGTCGAAGTCGGGCGCGAGCGCGGCTCCCGTCGAAACTGTAAAAGTTGATATTCCTGCGGGAACAGTGCGCAACAAGCCGCAGGAAGTTTTCAAAGAGGCCAAACAGGCGGTTGATCTTACCCAGGCCGAGATCATTGTTTCTGTCGGGCGCGGAATTAAAGAACAAAAAAACATCGAACTCGCGAAACAACTGGCCGATGCGCTGGGCGGAGAGATTGCAGCCTCGCGTCCGATTTGCGATTCGGGCTGGCTGCCGATGGACCGCCAGATCGGCTCTTCCGGACAGACCGTCGCGCCGAAACTTTATCTTGCGTTGGGAATCAGCGGCGCCATTCAACACATCGTCGGGATGAAAGGCGCGCGATCGGTGGTGGCGATCAATAAAGATAGCGAAGCGCCTATTTTTGAGATTGCGGATGTGGCGGTGGTGGGGAATTTGTTCGATATCGTGCCGGCGGTGATTGAGGAAGTGAAGAAGGTAAAGGGGTAGTTTCGAGTTTCAGGTTTCGAGTTTCGAGTCGCCGAGGGGGAGAAAGGCCTCGAGTTGAGTCACAGGTATCGAGACCTTATTGTTTGGCAAAAAGCGAAGGCGATGGCGGTTGACGTATATCGTGTTTCTGAGAAGCTTCCAAAGACGGAGATTTATGGATTAACTTCTCAAGTACGACGCGCGGCAATCTCAGTTGCTTCCAACATTGCTGAAGGCCAGGGACGTCTTACGAAGGGAGAGTTTAACCATTTTCTCGGCCAGGCGAGAGGATCGTTGCTGGAGCTCGAGACTCAATTGGAGATTGCTGTGGAATTGAGATTCATCGCTGAACCCGAGTTCGCAAAGCTGTGCGAACGATTCTCCGAGGTTCGTAGGCTCCTAAACGGTCTAATAGACTCGCTACGAGCAAACCATAAATAAACAGCAAATTCACTCGAAACCAGAAACTTGAAACAGGAAACTATGCTCACTTTTCGCAAACCCCCTACCGATATCACGCGCCCGCAGATGCCGGCTGACGTGGTCATTGTCGGCGGCGGGCCGGCGGGAATGGCTTGTGCGCTGCGGCTTTCGCAGCTCATCGACGAGCACAATTCTAAAAATCCTGATTCACAGCTCAGCAAAGAAAATATTTATGTCTTAGAGAAAGCCCGCGAGATCGGCCAGCATTGCCTTTCGGGTGCGCTGCTTGATCCGCGGTCGATGCGCGAACTTTTGCCGGGATTTGAGAAAGAAGCGCCGATCGATGCAGCGGTTTCGAAAGAGGCGGTTTACTTTCTCACCGAAAAGAGCAAACTGAAATTTCCCATCACGCCTCCTCCGTTGCGCGATCACGGGAATTATGTGATCTCGCTCAATCGTTTTGTGAAATGGCTGGGCGGCAAAGTTGAAGAAGCCGGAGTAACCGTATTTACGGGTTTGCCGGCTCGGAGCTTTTGTACGACGGCGATCGCGTGAGCGGCGTTCGCACCGACGACAAAGGCCTCGACAAGAACTAACCAGCCGAAATCGAATTTCGAACCGGGATACGACTTGCAGGCGAAGATCACGATTCTCGCTGAGGGCACGCGGGGATCGCTGACCAAGCAACTCATCCAAAAATTCGATCTGATGAAGGATCGAAATCCGCAGACCTATGGCCAGGGCGTCAAAGAGCTATGGGAGGTGCCCGCGGGCCGCATCGCTCCCGGCGAGAAGTGATTTACACCATGGGCTGGCCGCTGACTTCGCGCGAATATGGTGGCGCGTGGATTTATGGCGGCAAAGACAATGTTGTTTCTCTGGGATTTGTGACCGGCCTCGACTATCCCGATCCACGGCTTGATCCGCAGCGAGTGTTGCAGCAGTTCAAGCGGCATCCCTTGGTGGCGAAGTTGCTCGAGGGCGGAAAGATGATTCGCTATGGAGCCAAGTCGCTGCCTTATGGCGGCTGGTGGGCGATTCCGCCGGTGGCCGGCGATGGCTGGATGATTCTTGGCGACTCTGCGGGATTTTTAAATTCGCAGCGGCTGAAAGGAATTCATCTCGCCATCAAGAGCGGAATGCTGGCGGCCGAGACAGCTTTCGACGCACTGAAGAAAGGCGATTTTTCTGCAGCATCACTCAGCGCGTTTCAAACTCGCGTCGAGAATAGCTGGATCAAAGAAGAACTTTGGAAGGTGCGCAATTTTCATCAGGGCTTTGAACACGGCTTCTGGCGCGGGATGTTTCATGCCGGCATCCAGCAATTCACCGGCGGTCGAGGCGTGCGCAGCCGCTACGCAGGAACTGCTGGCTACACGCGAATGAAAAAATTAGAGCGAGTTGCCGGCGGACGGCGGCGCGGAAGCTCATCTGATCGGCCCGGCCAAGGGCGACGGCAAACTCACCTTCGATAAGCTCACCGATCTTTATCACTCCGGCACCAGGCACGAGGAAGATCAGCCTGCGCACCTGATCATTCACGACACCAATATCTGTGAATCGCGATGCGTTGTCGAATACGGCAGCCCTTGCCAGCGATTCTGCCCGGCTAACGTTTACGAAATGCTCGATGATTCTGCGGCGCCAAATGGCAAGCGCATCAGCCTGAATCCTTCAAACTGCGTTCACTGCAAGGCTTGCGACATTCAGGACCCATATCAGATCATCACCTGGGTGCCACCCGAGGGTGGCGGCGGTCCGAACTATGATGGAATGTAAGAGTGCCGATGGCTTCGGGCGTCGGTCTTCAGGTCTTCGGCTCAAGTATATAACTGCCGGAGAGACAAAGAGGAGAGATGAAGATTCTGTTGGTTATTTTGCTTGCGGTTTCTGCCGCGGCACAAACCACACCTCAGCAAGTAACGATGCCTTCGACCGGCTTCCCGGCCTGGATAAATATCGCGCGTCACAGATTGCGACGTACGTCAATGACTATGGCCAGCTGGCGCGCTATCGCGACGCCAATGCGGCTTTCCAGCCACCGGCCGCGAATGAGAACCGGTTATCTTCTTTGGCGATTCGATCACCGACATTTGGAAGCTCGATGACTCGTTTCCCGGCAAACACTACGTCAATCGCGGAATTGGCGGCCAGACTACTTCGCAGATGCTGGTGCGCTTTCGCCAGGATGTGATTGATCTGCAACCAAAAGTTCTGGTCATTCTTGCGGGCACCAATGACATCGCGGGAAATACTGGGCCGATCTCGAACGAGGATATCGAGGCGAACCTGGCGTCGATGGCGGAATTGGCCAAGGCGCACGGTATACGAATGATTTTCTCGTCAATTCTCCCGGTAAATAATTACACGCCAAAGTCGCAGGAGTTTTTTGCTCAGCGTCCGACGGAGTAGAATCCTGGCCCTTAACAAATGGCTTAAGGAATATTGCGCCGCGAATAATCTCATCTATCTCGATTATTTTGATTCCATGGTCGACGACAAAGGTCTGCTGAAACGCGACCTTGCTGAGGATGGCCTGCATCCCAACAAGGCTGGTTTTGCGGTGATGGCGCCGATGGCAGAGAAGGCGATTGAGCAGGACCTTTAAACCGCTACGCCCTGATTGTTTGTCGGCGTTCTATTCAATCAAACGCATCTATAATTGAATTGAGTTTCCGACCGCTTTGGCCTGCGGAATACCCGGCTGCGGCGGCGAGGAAGACAGTAATGCGGGCGGGGCGCCCGCACCACACGTCTTTCGAGGGTGCAGGTGGAAACGCCTGTGCCTCCCGCTTTCGAAAGAAAGCATTGGAAAGGAGACGACTGCCGGGGATTCTCCTGCCTGCCATCTCTTTTTCCAGCAAGCATTCAGCACTTAGCACTCGGCATTCAGCCACAACCGGCTCTTGCTGGAGGCTAGGAATCCGTAATGGCTGAGTGCTGAACGCCGACTGTTTGAATGCTCTTACCGACAAATTCGGCCGCGCCATCACCGATCTGCGGATTTCCATCACCGATCGCTGCAATTACAAGTGTGTCTATTGCCGCACCGGAAATGAAGGCGCGGTTTACGGCGAATTGCCATTTGCGGACTATCTGCGGATGGCGCGAATGATGGTTTCGCTGGGTATCACGAAGATTCGGATCACGGGAGGGGAGCCGCTTCTGCGCCGGGGAGTGGTGGACTTCGTGCGGGAGTTGTCGAAACTGCGAGCATCTAGCGGAACCGGGCTCGATATTGCCATTACCACTAATGGCCATCTGCTGGCCGATATGGCGAAACCGTTGAAGGATGCAGGGTTGAATCGGGTCACGGTCAGCATGGACGCGGTCGATCCTGATACGTTCGCGAAGATCACTACGCGTGCCCGGCAGCTTCGATCAGGTGCTTGCCGGAGTGCGTGCTGCGCGCGACGCGGGGCTCGGTCCGGTCAAAGTCAATTGCGTATTGATGCGGGGTTTCAACGAAGATCAGATCATTAACGTTTGGCAAGTTCGCGCGCGAAGAAGGCGTGATCGTGCGCTTCATCGAGTTCATGCCGCTTGAAGAAGACCGCGTATGGACGCCCGAAGTGGTTGTGCACGCTGGATGAAATTCTTCAAGCGCATGGCAGAGTACCGGCCGCTGGTCGAGATTCCCCATCAGCGCAGCGAAACCGCGCGGCGTTACCGCTTTGACGATGGCATTGGCGAGATCGGAATTATTGCGCCGGTGTCGCATCCGTTCTGCGGACATTGCAGCCGCATTCGCATTACTTCTGACGGCAAAATTCGCACTTGCCTGTTTTCAGTTTGGGACCACGACTTGCATGAGCTCATGCGGCGCGGCGCTTCGGACGATCAACTCGCCAGCTTTCATCAGGGATGTTGTCAGCAAGAAAGAAGCGCGGCATCACATTGGAGAACCGGATTTCGTGCCGGCGTCGAGGACGATGGTGCATATCGGAGGGTAGCTGTCAGCTATCAGCTCTCAGCCGTCAGCAAACTCTTTTCACCGCCGAGCTGCGCCGAGAAAGACTCCAAAAAATAATCGTTGATCCACCCTGTCAGCGGGCCTCCTGACCGAGTGTTCTTCGTGGTTTATGCTTTTAAAGTCTTGAAGCGGCATACTCTCATGAAACTCTTTGTCCTCTGCGGTTATGTTTCGACTGTCTGCGGCGCGTCAGCGCAGCAGAGCTATCTTGGGCTTTGATCACCAACCAATATCCTGGCGATCAGAATCTCAAAGTCCTACGCCAGACTTTTTCCTATACCGGATTTTGGCTCAACAATCCTCCGGGCGAGAACACGAATTGCTGGGTCGGGAAGACGGCAGGCGCTCACGTCAGCAGGCTTTGGATTTCTGGTGCTGTTCAATGGAAGGCTCGAGAATCAATTAAAACACAATGCGGCGGTTCTCGGAAAGACCGACGGGCAGACCGCTGCGATTGCAGCCGCAAAGAGAGAAGGTTTTTCGGCGCGTACCATCATCTTTCTCGATATCGAAGAAGGCGGGCGCATGGTGCCGGAGCAAAAGGCTTACATTTATGCCTGGGTTGACGCGGTCAGCAGTTCAGGATTTCGGGCGGGCGTGTACTGCTCCGGCATTCCGGCGCGGGAGGACAAGAACACAACTATCGTCACGGCCGACGATATTCGCAACAACGCGCAAGGCCGCCAGATTGTTTATTGGGTGACGAATGATGTGTGCCCGCCGTCGCCGGGATGCGCTTTCCCGAGCCAGCCTCCGCGGCCTGCGGAAAGCAAAATCGATTTCGCGGATATTTGGCAGTTTGCTCAGTCGCCGCGCCGTCCCGATTTTGCCGCGAAATGCCACAACTACAATCGCGATGGAAACTGCTATCCGCCGGGCATTAATCCATCGAGCCACTTGTTTGTGGATGTGAACGCGGCAAATTCGGCTGATCCGTCTGGTGGCCGATAGACCAGCGTTAGCGGACGAAGAATTTCCACGCTAAGGCGACCGCGGCAACGACCGCTCCCAGCGCATAACCAATCAACCGCGCATTCTTGGATGTCTGTTGTTCCTGCATATCAATTAGTCTCCCGAAGGTAGGCTACCTCAAACACCCGATGGCTGGTGTAGGCGGATTGATCTGAGTTGCGCCCTGCACGGCAAACAGTGCACAATGTAGGTGGCTGCTCCACAAAACTGGCGTCAGAAAAAAGCGACACTTTCTGGAGCCGGTGAGCATCCAACTGATTAGTAACAGGTGGCTTCAACATCCCCGCAGGCTGGGCGCGAATTTCGAAACCGCGCAGTGAGCCGGCTGGAGCCGCTGAGAGGCTTTCAACATCCCCGTTCTGGAGTTGAGGTTTTGCGGTTGTCGGGCAGAATTGTCCGACGCGCTGAACTCCGGAGCTGAAAGCGTGACCCAATATGGCTACGGCAACACAAGTTTGCAGTCTGGAAAATTATCTAGTTCTTCCCGATCACACCATGGACGACCGCATTGCTGCGGCGCGGCGGGAGCTTGGCCGCGATGTGGTGATCCTCGGCCACCACTACCAGCGCGATGAAGTGATTCGCTATGCCGATTTTCGCGGCGATTCCTACAAACTTTCGCAAGAGGCGGCGCAGGCGGGCGGGAAATACATCGTCTTCTGCGGCGTGCATTTCATGGCGGAGAGTGCCGACATTCTGGCGCGGCCCGGCCAAGTAACGGTTCTTCCCGATCTCAACGCCGGGTGCTCAATGGCTGACATGGCGGAGATCACGCAGGTCGAAGATTGCTGGGAAACACTGGTGCGCGCGGGCATAACTGATGACGCGGGTAATGGCGTGACACCGATCACCTACATGAATTCGACGGCCGCGATCAAGGCGTTTTGTGGTGAGCGCGGCGGCGTGGTCTGCACGTCTTCAAATGCGGCGGGCGCGTTTTAACTGGGGATTCGAAAAGACATCCAAACTACTTTTCCTCCCCGACCAGCACCTCGGCCGGAATACCGGCTACAAGCTGGGAATCCCATTGAATGAAATGGTGGTCTGGGATCCTTACATGCTGAATGGCAGGCCTGATCCGAGCGGCTGCGGAAGGCGCGGGTCATTCTCTGGAAGGGGCACTGCTCGGTGCACCAGCGCTTTCTTCCTGAACATGTGGACAATGTGCGCGCGAAATACCCGGGAATTCGCGTGATTGTGCACCCCGAGTGCCGCTGGGAAGTTTGCCAGAAGGCCGACGGCATCGGATCGACTGAGGGCTTGTTGAAGATGATTCGCCAGGCGCCGGCTGGAACGATGTTCGCGGTGGGCACTGAAATCCATCTGGTGAATCGCATGGGCAAGGAATTCGCAGCCGAAGGGAAGAAGGTCATCACGCTGGATGATTCCGGATGCCTGTGCACCACCATGTTCCGCATCTCGCCCCAACATTTGTGCTGGACCCTGGAGAACCTGGGGGAAGGAAACGTCGTGAATCAGATCAAAGTACGGGATGACGTGAAGCACTGGGCGAAAGTGGCGTTGGACCGCATGCTGGAGATTCAGTAAGGCAGTCGTTCGGCCGTCGGCAAAAGCGCCCGCAAGTAGGATGTTGAAGTCTCATTTTTTGCGCCAGTTCATAAGGGTGAACCACCGAAGGCCGAGGACCGATGACCGAAGACCGACGACAGAAGCCGACTTTGAGACTAGAATAAATACATCACCATGTCTTCCCGCACATTCACTCTCGACGAAGCTCAAGACCTGCTGCCGGTGCTCGAATCCCTCCTGCGCAAGGCCCTTGACGGCAAAAAGTTGATCGAATCCGTTGACGCCGAATTGCAGGCGGTCGCGCATCGGATATTTATGAATGGCGGAATGTCGATTAATGTCGTCCATCTGGCCGGGCGCAAAGCCGAGCGCGAGAAGACCTTTCAGCGGGTTAAAGACGCGATGGACGAAATCGCCGCTATCGGCGTGCAGGTCAAAGATCTCGACATCGGCCTGCTGGATTTCCCTTGCGAAGTCGATGGCCAGGTCGTGCTGCTGTGCTGGAAGCTGGGCGAGAAATCGATCACCCACTGGCACGGGGTGAGCGAGGGCTTTGCCGGTCGCAAACCGGTAACTTCCCGCATCGCCAACGCCAAGCGATCGCAACTAGTCTCTTTTTCAAGTCCTTCCCAACTTTTATTCGCAAGACTCCCATTCGACCCCGTTCTGATTTCCAGGCAGGGATGTTGTCACTCGTTGGTACAGGGTGCGATTCTGGGCGGAATCTCTCTGCTACAATTTTGCAAGTTGTGGGTTTGACTGGGTTGCTCCGCGTCAGGACTTGATCATGGATGGTTTCGAGCGAAAGTTAGGCTTCATTGTCGCGATTTTATGGGTCGCCATCGCGAGCGGATGCACGGGTTTTTTCGTTAATCCGACCCTGTCTTCGCTGACCATTGGTCCCCAGGACCAGACGATTACGACTGCACAAACCTTGCAAATGTCCGCCACCGGCACCTATAGCGACGGCTCCACTCAGGACCTGACCGGAAAGGTGAACTGGAGCTCGGACACGACATCTTGCGCCAGCATTAACTCGGCTGGGGTGGTGACGCCCGTAAAGACGGTCACAGGCATCTGCACGGCGACCATCAGTGCGGCATCGGGAACGGTAAGCGCGGCCACTACCACCGTCACCGTAACGGAAGGCACCCCGACCTCGATCACGCTTACTGTCTCGAATTCTAACCCCGCGCCCGGTACCGCTATAACGTTTACTGCCAAGGCCATCTTCCCCGGCAGCAGTACGCAGCAGGACATTACTTCGTCGGTAACATGGATCGATTCCGATTCGACCAACGTACCGCTCACTCAGGGAAGTGGAGTCTCTGATATTCCCCAATCTGCGCAAGCGGAGCAGGTCACTGTGCAGGCCAGCTTCGATAACGTCAACAGCAACATCGTGACCGTAACCATCCAATAGGGTGGTTTGCAAACGAAGCCTGTACCTCGGCACAGTCCATCGTTAATACCCTGTCCACCTTACGTCCCATCTCCTTTCGTAATCTGTTGGATTTTCCACAGCCGCGATAAAGTCCTCCCAGTAAGTCGCAAGCGTACTCAACCAAAACTGAGGAACTGGGATGAAGTACTTTATCGTGCTTGGGTTACTGGCTTGCCTGATCGGTTGCGGAGCTGACTTGAACTCGGCTGCACCGGCCAACAGCAGCACCAGCCAGCAAACTCCCCAGTCACAGACTCCGCCGCCTCCCGCCCGGTCCGCAGACGTACGACATGCTGGCATGGATGACGATGGATCCGTCCATCGCAGCCAGCCATCATATGTCCGGTACCGCGAACCCGGTGTATACAAACGTCGCTTCGGACAGGTTCTTCTGGACTAAAACCGGCCAGGGCTATCCCTGGGACATTCAGTTGTACGACAACGATTACATTTATCTTTGGGTGACCGAGTTGAACTGGCAAAACCCAAGTACTTACAAGGTTTTCCACGACCCCGTGCTCGGCGACAAGAACCTTCCTTTAGTTCCGCGCTTTGCTCAGGGAGGTTTTCCAGGATCGAAGATTACAATTCCTGACTCGAGCTCCACCTACGAAACTCATAGCGACTGCAATACTTTTGTCACCCAGAAGCTCGGCGGAGTAATTAATACAGTGTGGGGACCTTACACTGAATCGCTGGGCGGAGACCTTGCCAGATAATTTGCAAACCCTAGTAATCAGCTACCAGTACAGTTGCGACAGCAGTTTGCAGCATTGCCAAGAACAAAGAAGAGTTTCACCTGGCCAAGCCATACGGCCTGGTTAAGTGGCAGCACCAGAAGCTTCAATCCGACGGCACTTACGCCCCGCCAGACAATGTCACTTACTTGAACAAGTTGGCGACCGGACAGGTTAAGCCCTATACGGTCTGCTTCTAGCCTAATGCGATGAGTTAGGCGCGATCGTATTACTTCGTTCAATCGGACAAACTAAAATGTTCGGACCGAAGCTATTCGGCGTCCCGCCCAGTTCCCTTAATTCATTCAGCCAATCTTGCTCGTGATCGTCGATCCATCCCGACTGAAAAAGATACAAGTGCGACCCACCTGGAACCTCTTGCCAGGCATTTGTCAGCAACTGTGGGAACGTGGGGCGGTCAAAGCCCGTCTGCACGGCCATCGAGGCGAGTACGTAATATCGGCCGCAGCGCAATTTCAGGATTTGCTTTTCTGGGGTGAAAGGCAGGGGCATTGCGTCGCCGCAAAGGTAGTAATCGAGCACCATACTTCCTTGAGCGTCCGTGAATAGAACCGAAGCGGGGGGAAGGGACTTTAGCGAGTTAACCGCTTGATACATCAATTCGCGGCGTTGGTTATGCGGCCGCATGTAGGGGCCCGAAGGTGAAGGGTACAAATTGCAGATGAGCAGGGCAGAAGCAAGCAGGAGCGCCTTTACGAATCTGGTTATGGCACTTGGCGCACCAAGCGGCAGGAGATCGAGTCCAATAGATATTCCGGAAAATGCAAAAATTGCCAGCAATGCGTCGTGCCGCGTGCCGCCGAACGGGTAAATACCGGCGATCGCGAGCACGAGAGTAATTAGAAATGGAATAGCGAGAAGCATCGCAAACTTGCGGTTCCTCAGTCCTGGGCTCACGATTTTCGTCCGACAAAATCAAAATAATGATGGCAAACACGAACAGGGCGAATCCGATAGACGCCGATCGTTCCCTGGCTGAAAAAATAACGAAATAATCGCAGAGTATTGCTCCATGCGAACGTGGCGAGGTGGTTCTGGCCTGGTTGAAAGATTGAATTTTAAGCCAGGTAGAGGCGATCTCCGAAGGCACGCCGCTTTCTCTCAGTTTAGAAATTTGTGATTGATAGAGAAAAGCGCAAATTGCCAAGGCGCCCGCCTGGCTGAGTATCCACGCAGCGGGTCAGTCTGGCGGGCCATTTCTTGTAGACCAAAGACAGAAGCCCATAAATTCCGACCGCGGCGGCGAAGATCATTGCCGAATAATGCGTGAGCAGCGCCAGGTACAGAGCCGCCGCAGAAAAAATCATCGACTGAACAGATTTATCGGCGTCGTTTTCCAGCGCAAGTTCCAGCCAGTACAGGGAACAAGCGCAGAAGAACAGCAAGAATGAATATTGCCTGATCTCTGCCGAGAGCGAAATCAGCGACGGTGCAAATAGAAACATCGCTAACCCGAAACATGCTGCGGTCCTGCCCGCAACTTTGCGAATCCATAAAAACATTACCCAGCAAAAAAAAGTTCCCGCGATCACAAACGGAATCCGCAGGAAAAGCTCAGATCGGCCGAGCAGCGACCAGTAGTGCAGAAACAAAATCATCAGTGGAGGATGGGCGGTAGTCAGGCTGGCGTCGTAGGCAAGCTTCAAAGACGGTTGGTGAGCCAGGAAGTAATGGAGTGCCTCGTCGGGATTGAGGAATGTCAGCCATGCCAGGCGCAACCGCAAAAAAAATCCGGCGCCAAGCATCAAGAGAAAAAGCCACGAAATAGGCCTGCGCGAAGGCATTTCTTTGTGCGGCACCGTGGCTGCGCTTTCCATGTGGAACGTCTATTCTATGCGGGGCCTCAACTTTCATCCTGCTAAACTGGCTCAAGATGGTTTCGTCACCTCGCGACGCGCGAGCCGTACCGGCGGCTTCTGTCAACAAATCTTCGAGCGTGCTTAAGTCCTCAGGAAGCGCATCGCTGAGTTCGCTGGTCTCGATTGCTGTCTGGTTCGGCATTGCCGCAGGTTTCGGGGAAGGCTTCGGGTTGATGGTGTTCCAGCGCATCAACTGGCGGCAATGGGGCCGGGTGATGCATGTTTCGAAGGAAATATTGTGGATCTCGCCGCTGGTTGACCTTTGCTTTTTTCTGTTAATCGCATTCGTGGTGGCGCTGGCGTCGCGCTTCTCGCGGCGCCTGCCCGCAATCCGGGTGCTGATCTTTGCGCTAATTTTTCTTACGGCTTATGACTGGCTGATGTTGACCGGGCACTTTTACCGTCGTGCCGCTTTGTTGTTTGCGCTGGGAGTGGCGGTCGCTTTTGGTCGCTGGTTTAGCAAGACACGAATGGGCAGCCGTGGAATTTTACCGCCGCACTGCCATCTGGTTAGTTGTGGCTTTGGGGTTAGTATTCGTTGGAATCGAAGGCGGCAAGCGGATACACGAAAGCGTTGCGGTCTCTAACCTGCCAGCGTCCACCCCCGAATCGCCAAACGTTTTGGTCATCGTTGTCGACACCTTACGCGCCGACCATCTTTCGTCCTATGGATATTCGCGGCCAACCAGCCCCAATATTGATGCTCTGGCCCGAGGCGGAGTGTTATTCGAAAATGCAATCGCACCGTCATCGTGGAGCTTGCCTTCGCACGCGTCGCTTGTTACTGGCCGCCCTGTGCACGAGCATGGCATGGGAAATGTTGAACCTATGCCTTGGCTGGGATGGGGTAAGGACGGGCTGAACGGGTTGCCGACTTTGGGCGAAGCCTTGCAAAAGCAGGGCTATCGAACCGGCGCGTTTTCCGCGAACCGCATTTATTTCACCAGCAACGTTGGACTGGGAAGAGGCTTCATCCATTTTGAAGATTATTTTGACGGCGTGGGCGATTCGTTTGTGCGCACTCAATTCGGGCGAGAGTTCGCGCGTCTGTATATGAACCGCAGCCCGAAGAGCAAGATCACGCGTGCGTTTCGGTATTTTGGCCTGGGTTCGTGGCTCGATAAAGACTCTGAGGGCTCCGGCGATTACGGCGGAATTTACGGAATTCGCAAGCGCGCCGATGAAGTGAACCGCGAAACTCTACGCTGGGTCGCACAGGATCGAAAGCGGCCGTTCCTGGCATTTCTGAATTATCTGGACGTGCACTTCGCATACGGCGGTCCCGCGGGTTATCCGAAGCCGGCATGGGACCATGGCACGACTATCGACGAATATGATGCCGGCGTGAAATACACCGATGACTTTATCGGGCGACTGCTTCACAGTTTGGACAGTCTAGGTGTTCTGAAAAATACGATCGTGATTATTACCTCCGATCACGGCGAGGCCCTCGGCGATCACGGCCTCAGCTTTCATGGCGCGGCTTTGTATTGGGACCTGGTGCATGTTCCGCTGATAATTTCCTGGCCTGGACACGTGCCACAGAGAGTTCGCGTCGAGCAGCCGGTCACAAATGCAGACATCGCGAACACGGTGTTAAGCCTGGGCGGCGCTAAGCAAAATCCGTTTCCCTGGCCTTCACTGAGCGGATTGTGGGGAACGAGTTCCCAACAGACGTGGCCGAATCCTGTTTCCGAGCTGCCGCAAACCAATACGATCGTGGCCGCCGATCGTGCCATGCAGGGCAAAATTCCGATCGCTACTGACGGCTGGATGAGTTCAGTGGTCTCGCCGCAGTGGCAACTAATCCGTCACCAAAAAGATGGCGACCAAATCTACGATTGGAAAACCGATCCAGCGGAATCCAATAACATGATCACCACTCCGGCAGGACGCGCCGCCATCTCGCGCACTCGCGCCAGACTTATCTCACTGACAATTGCCCAATGTTACCTGCGGTTCCAAGCACGACTTCAGGGTAGCCTTAAGAGTGCGAAACTCCCGTAAAATTGATTCAGGGAGATCGCATGCATTTCAATCTGCTCGCGTTTTACGGCGGTCCGGATCAGGTGATGACCATCACTTCGGGCATCGCCAGCCTGGTTGGCTTTTTACTGATCTTCTGGCACAAGCTGGTGAATGCTTTTTTTAAAATGTTTGGCCGCGCACCGAAAACGACGCGATCCCGAGCCGCCAAACGACAAGGCCTCGTCTTAAATGCGCCGCATAGGTCTTGCCGGCGGCCTCGCCGGCAATATTGACGTTTCAGCCACCGATCCTGAATCATAAAACTTCAGCCTTCAAACCTCTGGCGAACGGATTTCTTTCAATGAAGATTTGTGTGTTCGGTCTCGACTGCGCGGCTCCAGAAGTGGTGTTTGCCGATGAACGTTTGGTGAACCTCCGGCGTTTAATGGCCGCCGGAATTTATGGCCGCCTCGAGAGCGTGATCCCGCCGATAACCGTTCCCGCGTGGATGTGCATGTGCACCAGCCAGGACCCCGGGTCGCTTGGCGTGTATGGATTTCGCAATCGCGTCGATCATTCCTACGACAAACTTGGATTCGCCAATTCAGCCTCGATCAAAGCGCTGGCGATCTGGGACCATCTGGGACGTGAAGGGAAACGGTCGATCATTGTAGGCGTGCCGCCGAATTATCCTCCGCGCCGCATCAACGGCATCAGCATCGGATGCTTTCTGACGCCCGACACGACTAAGAATGAGTTCACCCATCCCGCGAACATCAAAGCCAAGATCAACGAACTAGTCGGCGAATATCCGGTTGACGTAAAAAATTTTCGTACCGACCGCAAAGACTGGCTGAAAGACGAAATTTTCAGCATGAGCCGGAAACAATGGCAAGTTGTGCATTGGCTGCTGAAGGAGCAGCAATGGGATTATTTCCATTTTGTGGACATCGGCTTGGATCGCATGCACCACGGCTTCTGGAATTATTTCGACGAGAAGCATGTGCAGTTCGAGGCGGGCAATCCATTCCAGAATGCGATTCCGGAATATTACTTATGGCTTGACGAACAGATCGGAAAGGCGCTGGATCTTCTCGATGAAGAGACGATTGTACTAGTGGTGTCGGACCATGGCGCGCAACGTCTGGATGGAGGCATCGCAGTCAATGAATGGTTGATCCGCGAAGGTCTTCTGGTGCTGAACGAATATCCGAACGGCGTTACTCCCTTTGATCAGCTCAACGTGAACTGGAGCAAGACGCGTGTCTGGAGCGAAGGCGGCTACTACGCGCGTGTTTTTTTTAATGTACAGGGACGCGAGCCGGAGGGCGTGATCCTGCCCAGCGAATATGATGCATTTCAGGATGAAATGAAAAGCAAGTTCGAAGGGCTGACGGATAACCATGGGCGGCCGCTGAATTCGCTGGTGTTCAAACCGAAGGAAATTTATCAGAGTGTTCGCAACGTTGCGCCCGATTTAATCGTGCATTTTGGCGGCCTGCTCTGGAGATCGATTGGCAGCGTCGGACACAATACGATTCATCTCCAGGAAAATGACACTGGGCCCGACAGCTGCAATCACGCGCAGTACGGAATGTTTATCCTGACTGCTCCAAATTGCCCGCTACGAGGCGAATACGAGGGCGCACGGCTGCTGGATATTGCGCCTACGTTGCTCGATCTCGGCGGGTACGAAATCCCCGAAACCATGCAGGGCCGGTCGCTGATGGATCGAACAGCAAAGAGAGAGAAGGAACACATTTAGTTTCTACTCACGCGACTTCTCATTCAATAAAATACGCCAATCATGCGGAAGTTTGTTCTTCCAAGTCTGTTCCTCTCGCTCGCAATTTTGAGCGGATGTGGTGGCGGAACCACCGCCATCGTTACTACTCCGCCGCCTCCGCCTCCGGCAGTGGTCAATGCGAATGTGTCGGTAAGCAGTACACCGGTCGCGCCATTCGACGTGGCCATGTCGACTTCATTTCAGCCCGCCGAGTGGGACTATCAGTTCTTCCAGGATTTCCCCAGCGCTACGACTCCTCTGACGAACTTGCAACCGCACCATATTCGCCTGCAGGGGATATCACAAGGCGTCCCCCAGGGTTCAGCGGACACGACTTCTACCGCCTGGGACTTCACCATACTGGATGCGATTACCCAGCCCGTGCTCGGGGTTGGCGACCATAGTCCGGAGTTTCAAATCGCGAAAGCGCCGCCGTTCATGTATGTCAACAATGACAGCGGAAATAGCTTCAGCGATCTGACCTTCCAGCAGTTCGCAGGATATGCAAAAAATCTGGTGCAGTATTACGACACCGGCGGCTTTACCGATTCTGGCGGGACCATGCACGTTTCTCCCGCATATCCTGGGGAGAAAATTACCTGGTGGGGGATCTACAACGAGCCCAGCATCAATAACAATTTGAATGCAACCGAATACACGGACATGTATAACGCCGTGGTTCCCGCCATGGAGTCTGTCGATTCGTCGCTGAAGTTTGTCGCGCTTGAGTTGTGCTGCAGTTCAGAAAGTTGGGTACAGACATTTGCGGCGGGTCTGCACTCGGGCGTGCCGGTCGATGCGCTAGCAACCCACTATTATTCTTCCTGCAATCAAAAGGACACCGACGCTGAAGTGTTTGCGACGGTGCCCAGCTTCGCGGCGAGCGTTCAAACTATTTACGGCTATCTGGGCGGCAATCCAGCTTTGGCGACAGTTCCCGTGTGGATTACAGAGAACAACGTGAACGCCGACTTTGATAAAGGCGGCGGCATCAGCGCATGTAACGGCACAACCTTTGTTACGGATAAACGAGGATCAAGCGCCTTCTTTGCCGCATGGCGGCCCTATGTTTTTTCTCAGGTAGGCAAGGCGGGCGCCCGCGCACTCTATCACTGGGACTTTGCCGCCGATGCGCAATATGGCGAGCTGAGTGATTCAAATGCGCAGAAGCAGCTAAGCTATTGGGTCGATTACTGGCTCGGCCAGACTTTCCCGTCGGGTGCGGGCGGAAAATCTCTGCAGTTCACAAATTCCGATGATGCCGATATCGAAGTTTTGCCGGTAATCAATACCGATGGCAGCGTCGTCATCCTGGTTTCCAATCACGCCGTCGCTTCGCGCGAATGACAACAACGGGGCGGGTCTCACCGCGAAAGTTTCGTTGGATATAAGTTCTCTCGGATCTTTTACCACGGCCACGCAAATAATGATTGACGGCAGCACCGGCCCATTGAACGGGCCGACCGCAGCGTCGATCTCCGCGCAGTCTCCGATTTCGCTGAGCTTCACCGGCTACGGGGTGGCGTTCCTAAAACTTCAATAGACTTATTGCGGCTTCTTCTTGCCGAACATACCACCGACCGCATTTACAACGCCTTTGCCTGCCTGGCCGCCCGGAAGTTGCGAACCCAGATTTTTGCCCAGTCCCTTTCCCAGTCCGCTGCTCAGCATCCCTTTCACATCAGGAACGAATTTGGGATCAGAGGCCGTTCCTTGAATGAAGAACGGAATACCGGCGCCCTTGCCTAAACCGACTAACGAAGTAGCGCCGCCCACGGCGCCTCCGCTCAAGCTGGCTTTCAGTTTGTAATCAAGCGCATTCGAAGGACTCACGGTGCCTTCGCCCGTAACCGTCCCCAGCGAAGGCACTACCAGATCGACGTTGTTGGTTTGAATCCCGGAGGGAGCGACGTGCACATTTGAACTGAAAGTCTGAATGGTAGTGTCCGGCCCGGTTTTAACTCCGCTGAGCATCGAGATCGCCGACATTTTCGAGCCCATATCGAAACCATGCAGTTTTGTGTTGGCCAGTTTTACGGGTCCGGTGATTACCAGTTTCTCGACTGGCCCGTTCACGCTCATGTCCGCCGACAGCGTCCCACCTTGCAGCGAAGAACCTGAGGGCAGCATCACTCCAAGCGCCGGCAGCAAAGTTTCGAGGTCATCTACCGGCATGTCGCCGGCGTTCAGTTTCATATTGAGCTGCCGGCGAATCACCGTGCAGATCATAGGTTCCGCTAAGCTTGGCGACCGCTTTCCCGACTGTCACATCAGCCTGAAGTTGCCCGGTCTGTGGTTGCAGGTCATAGGTGGTTTGATATTTCAGCGCCACTGAACGCTGCGCCGGAGCTCCTTTCGGCGAAAGCTTCAGTCTGTCAATGGTGGCATCGCCGTTGCTCTGGGCCTGCGTTCCATTCGAATTCACCGATCCATTGAAACTGGCCACGCCGGAGATGCCGGAGCTGGGGTCAATAAATCCCGATGCGCCGGCGTCAAAGTTTTTTACGTCCAGTTTGGCTTGCACTGGCGTGATGGATGCGTCATTTGGATTAATTGGGCCAGCGGTCCCCTCGAGATTAATCGTACCGCCGCCCGGCAATCCCGCAGCCAATGTGAAGGGAAACTGCGAAGTGTAACGAGAAATCTTTCACCGTCAAGTTGACGTTGTTGTACACATGCGGTTTAGTCGACTTGGCGGTATCGGCGATCGAGACTTGGCCGTCTTTAATGTTGAGCTTTGCAACCGACAAATTCTGCTCAATCGACGATTCGGACTTCGGATTGGTTGCTTCCTTGGGGCTTTCCGGAGTTGCCGGTGAAGTTTTAGTGGCTTCAGTCGGCGGCGGAGCTTGTCCTGCACTCGAAGGCGGGGCTGCCCCGGTCTTCTTGGTGGGGCTGGCACTGCCGATGGTCGAAAAATTCCATTTTCCGGCCCGGTCCCGTAACAGATTCACTTGCGGTTGGGAAAGGGTTAGCTCGGTGATGTGCAATGTTTTCGAAAAAACCAGAGGCATCAGTTCAACGCCCACATTGAGCGCCTGCGCTTTGATGAAGGGTGAAGTGCTGAAGGAAGGGTCATCGGCAATCGCGATGTTGTCCGCGGTAAGACTGCCTGACCACAACGATAAGCTTAGATTTCCTACCGTGACGTTGCGGCCCAAAGCATTGGTGAGCTCGGATTCAATTCGTGGACGGTAGTCATTCACGTTCACCACGAACGGCAGAACGATGATGATCACGATTAGAACGGCAATCACGATTCCTACAATTTTCAATGCTAGCTTCATGAGGATCTCCACGGTGCGCGGACGTACATTGAGATGAGATGTTGGCTGCTGGAGTAGGCTGAAAAACGCCCTAAGTCTAACAAAAATGCTACGGTTCGGCGGTCTGGCGGAGATCGGGATCGGAATTCTCCAATTCCTGCTCCCGCTTAGCTCTCGCCTGGTTCGAGATCCCGGCGGCTTTCTGCATCTCAGCCCTGGCGTCTGCAGTGCGATTCAGATGCTGAAGGATCTGTCCGCGCAGGTAATGAACGCTGGCATTGTCCGGCTGCAGCTTCAGTGTGGCATCGGCCTCAGCCAGAGCTTTGGCGTATTCGCCTGCATTTTGGAAACGCGTGCCAATTGATAATCGCGAACTGGCCAGGTTGGGGTCGATCCGTAAAGCCTGCGTGAAATATTCTTTCGCCTGCTTCAATTGCTGCTGGTCGGCGGCGATCAATCCCAATTGATCGTAGTTGTATGGCACGTCGGGCTCGATTTCGCGATCCTTCAGGAACTGGGCCCGGGCAGCTGCGAAGTCCTGTTTTTTCATTTCCGCCAACCCGAGATAAAAATGCACGAAGGGCAGGCGAGGTGAGGCCTGCGCCGCCAGTTTCAGTTCCTTTATTGCATCGTCGTACTCCTCGCGGTTGAAATGAGCCTTGCCCATGAGCAGGTGGAATTCAGGAGTGTTGCCGCCCACCGCCACCAGACGGGTCATCGCGTGCCGCTCGAGTTCAGGCTGTTTCGATTTGCCGGCCGAAATTGCCAGCACGTAAAGAAAATTCAAATCGTTCGATTCCTGCTGCCATAAAGGCTGCAGCGTCTGCGCCGCGGCAGAATAGTTTTGACCGAAAAAATAACAAAGCCCCAGCAGGTAACGAGCTTGAACGGACGACGGCGAACTGAGCAATACCGACTCAAAAGCCGGAATAGCTTGCTTGAAATTTATTCTGCCGGTAGTACGCGAGATCCAATGTTGAGCTTGATCCCAGGAACGTCGGGCGAGAACGCTTCAGCTTTTTGCAACATCGCTAAAGCTGGGTTCCATTTCTTCTCGCGCATGTAAACGACGGCCAGATTGGCATAGGCCCCAGCCGAATTCGGATCTATGGCCACCACGTTCACGAAAAGCCGCCTCAGCTTCGGACAAATGTCCTTGCTGCAGAGCAGCTTGGCCGTGTTCAAAAACGGTCCGAGGATCGCTTTTGGGCGCAGGAAGACTCGCATTCTCGGGCGCGCTTTGGGCGTTCGCGCAGGGGTTGCGCGAAGCGAAACATCAGTCCGCTTACCAACAGTAACGTGGCAGGCAAAGCGCCGGGATTTTTGCGAAATGCTTGACACTGGTGCGAGTCTCTGCTGTAGTGTCCGCCAGCGGAGGCTGCAATTCAAGCCCTGGGCGCACAAGGCAGGCCGGTTGTGGTGACGATTCGTGAAGTAGCGAAAGAGAGCGGTTTTTCGTCCACCACGGTTTCTATTGTTCTCAACAACGCGCCGCTTGCCCGCTACATTCCCGACACAACCAAAAAACGAATCGAACGCGCCGCCAAGAAGCTTGGCTATCGTCCCAATCTGTTTGCGCGCTCCCTGCGAAACCAGCGCAGCCACACGGTCGGAGTCATGGTCTTTGACATGACCGATCCCTACTGCACGCCGATCCTGCGCGGCATCGAGAGCACGCTTTTCCAGGCCTCGTTCTTGCCGATCCTTACCGATGTTCACAATGAGCGCAGCCGCTTCGAACGTTATTTGGAAATGTTGCTGGACCGCCGGGTGGAAGCTTTGATCGTGGTGGCGAACTGGTTATTCGTCGAGATCGATGTTCTCGGCGATCTGAAAAAAGCCAACCTGCCGACTGCCATGATCGGCCGCGAACTCGAAGCCGGCTCGATCAGTTCCGTGACTGTCGATAACGAACACGGGTCGCATGCCGCGATCGAACATCTGTACTCGCTCGGCCATCGGCAGGTTGCTTTCATCCGCGGACCGAAGCGAATTACCGACACCGCCCCGCGCTGGAGAGGTGTCCGCAATTTTGCCAAAGCGCAGGGCCTTGAAATCGATCCCGCGTTGGTCGCTCGATTTGCCTGAATCGAGCGACCCCTCTGCCAGCTTTGAGGCCGGATATCAGTTGACGGAAAATTTGTTGCAGCAAAAACGCCCCTTTACAGCGCTGATGGCCTTTGACGATATGACCGCTTTGGGCGCCGTGCGCGCCTTGAGCAAAGCCGGAGTTAAAGTGCCCGAGCAGTGCTCGGTCATCGGATTTGATGACGTTGCGCACTCCAGCCTGCTCACTCCCTCGCTGACCACCATTCGTCAGCCCATGGCTGAGATGGGGAAGATGGCGGTCAGCATCGTCTCTGAAGGAATCACCGCGGTCCAGGAAAAACACAAGATCGTCGCCCAGCACTGCAAGCTGATGCCCGAGCTGGTGATTCGCGAGTCGACCAGCCAGGTAAGTTGAAGCTTTTTCCTGCATTCGAATCAACTTAGAAGCCGGTCTCGGTCCGGCGTTATTAGGTGAGCCAGAAATTTTACAACACAATAACGTTCAGGCGAGTTTTTGGCTTGACAGTGGTTTAGGCTTTCATCCAGTATTCGGTTATTAACACGTTTTAATAACACTTGTGGGTGGTTCTCCTCGTAGTGATTTGAACGATCTCAGGCCCGCGCCGAAATACTTCCTGGTCACAGGAGCTCGAATATGAAGTCTCTCCGCAATTTGTGTTCTGGCCATCGCGCTTATTCTTGCGCCTGCAATTGTTTTGGCGCAAACCACCGCGCAAATTACCGGCACCGTTTCCGACCCCACCGGCGCGGCCGTGGCGGGTGCTCAGGTGACGGTGGTCGATTCGGAACATGGCGTTACACGAACCGCGCCCACAAACGGTAGTGGCGACTTCCTGTTTGCCGCACTTCCGGTCGGCAGATACAACATGACGGTCACTGCACCGGGATTCAAGAAGTACACGGCCAACGGCATCGCGCTGCAAGTCGGTGAAAAGGCCCGCAACGATGTGCACATGCAAGTCGGCGCGGCGCAGGAGCAGGTAAACGTTGAAGGCACAAACGTCGCGCAGGTGGAAACGCAATCGTCGGATCTCGGAGGCGTAGTTACCGGCAAAGAAATCAGCCAGTTGGAATTGAATGGCCGCAACTTTACACAGCTGATAACCCTGGTGCCAGGCGTGACCAACCAGTCTGGACAAGATGAGGCTCAAGTCGGCGTAGGAGGAAGCGTAGCGTTCAGCGTAAATGGAGGCCGCACGGAATATAACAACTGGGAGATCGACGGCGGCGACAGCATGGATAATGGCAGCAACGGCACGCTGAATGTTTATCCAAGCATTGATGCGATTGGCGAATTCAAGGTTCTTACATCGAACTACGGTGCGCAATATGGCCGCAATGGTTCGGGCACAGTTGAAGTCGAAACCAAGGCCGGAACGAGCACATTTCACGGCGATGCCTACGAGTTTGTGCGCAATGACGCCTTTAACGCTACCCCGCAATTTTTGAGTTCAACTCCCGCCTACAAGAAAAACGATTTCGGATATACGATTGGCGGCCCGGTTTACATACCCGGGCGTTACAACACCAACAAGCAGAAAACTTTCTTCTTCTGGTCTGAGGAATGGCGCCGAGATCGAGTTCCAGCGACGGCATTTTTTACCTCCACCACGGTTCCAACCGCGGCCGAACGAGGGGGCAACTTCGGCGACGTATGCCCGACTGCTGGGACCCAATTCCAGACAGCCGATCCAAGTGACCCCAGCCCTTATTTTCCGAACTGCCCGTTCTCGACTGCAGGTGGTGTGGACGGCAAGAACAATCAATTGTTCAACACTTTCCCCAACAACCAGGTCCCGATCTCTGACCCTACAACGGTCAAGGCCCTTGAGGCGTTGATTCCGAACGCCGAATATCGGCTCCAATCAGTGGTTCGCGGCACCCACCCTACCGACGAATTGGCGCGAGGAACTGCTTCGCGTTGACCACAATTTTTCCGACAATCTCCGAGGTACATTCCGTTACATTCATGACTCGTGGGTGCAGGATTATCCCGTGCCACTCTGGACAAGTGGAGTGACTTTTCCAACGGTACAGACAAACTTCGATGGTCCCGGGGTAAGCATGGTGGCACGACTGACGGCCACCGTTTCACCCACGCTGCTGAACGAATTCGTTGCGAGCTATACCACCGATCACATTACGACTCAGCTGCTGGGTGCGTGGCAGCGTCCCGCGGGGATGCCGCCGATCGGAATTTTCGATAACGGATTTGGTGGCCGCGTTCCGGGAATCACGTTAAGTGGCGGACAGTACAGCTTTGGAGAGGATCCGGGTTACGTACCCAATGGCCCGCTAAACTCGAACCCGACTTACACGTTTCATGACAATGTCACCAAGGTAGTCGGGGGAAACAACCTGCAATTCGGGGCTTATGTAGTCATAGCCCAGAAGAACGAGATACCGCAACCCGGATACGGCACGAACGGCAATTTGCAATTCTCGACGAGCAGCACCGTGAGTACCGGAAACGCCTTCGCGGACTTGCTCATGGGTAATGTTGGTACGTTTACTCAGGAAGAAGCAGCCATCAAGATGTATGAGCGTTACAAAATTTTTGAACCCTTTTTCCAGGATGACTGGCACGTAACCAAGCGCCTGACATTGAATCTGGGATTGCGTATGAGTTTCTTCGGTACCTACTCCGAGGCTAACCACAATGCATGGAACTTTGACCCGGCCCGCTATGTTGCCGGCGCAAGCGCCACCGGTTTTGACGACCTGGTTGTGGGTAATCCGTTTAATGGTTGGGTCGATTGTGGAGTTACCGCCGGCGTGCCGGCGGGATGTATGAAGAACCACTGGTTCAACCCTGCGCCACGAATCGGATTCGCGTTCGATCCGAAGGGAGACGGTAAATGGGCAATCAGGGGTGGTTACGGTATTTTCTTCGAACATACCAATGGCAACGAGGCCAACACTGAAGGATTGGAGCCATACAATCCCAAAACACAAATTTCAAGCGTGACCAATGTCGTCGGGTATTCCAACATAACTCCTGCTCTTCTGGGCACGACAACAACCCCGCTTAGCTTCCGCTCGATTCCGGACAAGGCGATCTGGCCATATGTTCAGCAGTGGCATTTCGATATCGAACACGACATAGCCAGGAACACGGTCGCCACCGTTTCATATGTGGGCAGCGCGGGCGTCCATTTAACGCGCTCCTACGAATTAAACCAACTGTACCCGGTTTCGCCCCAGCAGAACCCTTACATACCAGGGCAAGTGATCAGTGCAAATGACTGCAATTCACTTGTGCCCCCTGCCTCTGGTGTGAACTGGATGGCAACCGTCAATGGAACCACTCAGACTGGAGGGTGGGCTAACAATCTAGCTGTAGCATGTGGTAATACAGCCGATCCCTACCGTCCGTTTAACGGGATTGGCACGATATTGCGCAACAATGAAAGTGCATCTTCCAATTACAACGCTTTGCAACTCGCTCTGCGCCACAGTATCGGCGGACTGCAGCTCAATTTTGCGTACACATACAGTCACTCCATTGACGATTCCTCCGACGCTTTTGACTCTGCGTTCGTCAATTCTTACAACCTGAACGCATATCGGGCGAGTTCCAACTTTGATCAGAGACACGTATTCAATTTAGGTTACGTTTGGGATTTGCCTATTTTTAAGCAGAAAGGTTTAGCTAACAAAATCCTTGGTGGTTGGGAATGGTCGGGAATCACAAATATCCAGAGCGGCACACCTTTCAGCGTTTATAACACGGGATTCGGATCGATTCCTTCAGATAACGCGGGCGTGGGGAACGGGTTCGCAAGCGCGGCGTCATTTCCCGACCTGGTTGGCGACCCCCGCTCGAACGTTCCCAACATAACAGTAGCGGGCGCGGGCCCGCTTGTATTCAATCCCTCAGCCTTCGCCGCCCCTACGGGACTAACGTTTGGCACTTCAACTCGGAATATTCTCACGAATCCGCATCGGACCAACTTCGACATGGCCCTGCTGAAACATTTCGCCCTCACTGAGAGTAAATATTTCGAATTCCGGGCTGAAGCCTTTAACGTCTTTAACCACACCGAGTGGGGTTATATTGGCGGCGATAGCGGCTCAGCCGCGTCAGCATCGGTTGGAAATAATGGCGCTAACGAAATTGGTTGTTATGGCGCAGGAAACAATGCTGGCGACCCAAGTTGTACAGCGGGCTCAACCCTCCTGCACCCTGTTTCAGTACACAATGCTCGAATTCTGCAGCTGGCGCTGAAATTTATCTTCTGATCCCGATTTTTTGACTGGCCTCCGTGCAGGAGGCCAGATTTTTGGATCAGGCCGAAGCAAATTTCTAACCGGGTGAGACTCAACTCATAGAGTGATCCACTTTCGCTCTTTCGCGCTTCTAGCCACGGCTTCGCACAGGCGCATCTCTTGGTGGCCGGTTTCGAAGGTGGGGAAAGTGCGGGGCTTTGAGAAATCGCCGCCATCGACGTATGCGTAGAAATCTTTGAAGAGTTGAACAAAAGTGTCGGGATAGCCTTCCGCGTGGCCGCCGGGGTAGGCGGCGTATCCTCGGGTCTGAGGGTTCATTAAAGATGGATCTTTCATCATTTCCTGGTTAGGCTCGCGCCGTTTACCAATCCACAATAGGTTCGGATCTTCGGAATTCCACGCCAGCGAACCTTCGGAACCGTCGATCTCAAACCAGAGCCGAGCTTTTCGTCCCGCGCTGATTTGCGAAACCGTGCACACGCCGCGGGCTCCGCCTTCGAAATGCAGGAGGATGGAAGCATAGTCGTCAGTAGTAATCTTCACGTCGTCGGTTGCAGCGCTACTTTGCTTGAAAGTTTCCACTCGTCCGCGCGGGCGCTTGCGTACCGGCACCAGCGTGGCCAGGTCAGCGCATAGTTCGGTGATTTTTTCCCCGGTCATCCACGTAAGCAGATCGAACCAGTGAGTTCCGATGTCGGCGACCGCGCGCAAATCGCCGCCATACTCGGGCTGCAGCCGCCAATTCCAGTCGGTGGGAAATAGCAGCCAGTCCTGCAAGAAATTTCCATGAATCAATCGCGGCTCTCCGATCAATCCTTTTCGGATGACGGCGCGCGCCTCCTGGCAAAGCGGGTAGTAGCGCAGGTTGTAAGTGACGGCTCCCACGCAATTCAACTTGTGCGATAGATCGATGAGCGAACCGCTTTGTCGCGGGTCCATGGCCAGCGGCTTTTCGCACATCACGTGCTTTCCCGCTTCCATGGCGGCTTTCGACTGATCGTAATGAACGTGATTGGGTGAACACACATGCACGGCGTCGACGCTTGAATCGCTGCAGAGTTCCTCGAGAGACGAATAACCGCGCTCGATCTTAAGTTCGCGGGCGGCTTGCTGCGTGCGCTCGGGAGAGCTGCCGAGAATTCCGCGAACCGGAATCGCCAGCCGGCGCAAAGCTTCGAGGTGCGCCTTGCCGACGAAACCCAGGCCGATGATGGCGACGCCGTTAGTGGGCATTGTGGTTTGAGTTATCCAACCGTGACATGTTGCGGAGCGGTGACCAATACGGCCAACGCCTGCTCCAGATCGGCGATGAGATCATTTACATTTTCGATCCCAACCGAAAGACGAATCATTTGCTCGGTCACGCCCATTTGTTTGCGGTGCTCGGCGGAGATCATTGCATGCGATGTCAGCACGGGCAGCGAGACCAGCGACTCAACTCCGCCCAGGCTGGGCGCCAGCGTGAACAGCCTAAGCGATTCGCTGACCTTCCTGGCATCATCACCTGAGCCTTCCACTTCAAAGCTGAGCACGCCGCCTCCGCCCTTCATCTGCTCAATGGCAAGCGCGCGCTGCGGATGATCTTCGAGAAACGGATAATTTACCGAACGAACTTTCGCATGTTGGGACAAAAATTCTGCAATGCGGAGAGCGCTCTCATTCTGCCGTTCGACGCGGACAGCCAGTGTTTTGATACCGCGAAGTAAAAGAAATGCCGCGTGCGGGTCCATTACGCCGCCGAGAGTGGTTCGGGTACCGCGAATCTGATCGATCAGATCGCGGCGGCCTGCGGCAACGCCGCAGATCAAATCCGTATGTCCGCCGAAATATTTCGTTCCCGAGTGCAGAATCAAGTCGATCGCCGAACTCCGCTGGACGAGTATTGATCGGCGTGGCGAAAGTGCTGTCGATCATCGAAATGAGCTGATGCTTCACGGGCGATGGCGACGGTTTTCTTAATGTCGACCACCCGTAGGGTTGGATTGGTGGGCGTTTCCAGGTAAAGCAATTTTGTATTCGGACGGATGGCGCGGACGTGCTGCTCGTAATCCGTAGTATCGACGAATGTGGTTTCAATTCCCAGCTTCGGCAACCAGGTGGAAAGAAATTTGGTGACCCCGCCATAGATGTCGCGCTGGGCAACGATGTGATCTCCGCTCTTCACCAACGCAAGAATGCTGGTAGTGATCGCGTTCATACCGGAGGCAAACAGCAGCGCCGCGTCCGCGCTTTCAAGTTGCGCAATCGCGCTCTCGACCGCGGTGTGGGTGGGATTCCCATAGCGCGTGTAGAACATGTCGGTGCCCGTGGCCCGCAGTTGCTCGTCAGAGTCCGTCGACCTGAAATGTGGAGGTCTGATAGATAGGCTGCGCCATTGGGCGCATTGCGCTTTTCGAAATCTTTAGTGCCGTGGACGGATTCTGTCTCGGGATGAAAACGATGCCGCTTCATGACCGCTCCTTATTTCTTGCGCAACCTTCATAGGGTAGCTTTCGGCGGCAGGCTCGGCAAGCCACCGATTTCGGTCGTCGGCATATAATTTCTGAACTTATGGAAACTGGTTTGCGCGGTCGAGTCGCGATTGTAGCTGCTTCCAGCCAGGGAATCGGGCGGGAAACTGCCGCCGCCTTTGCCGCGGAAGGATGCCGGGTTGCGATGTGCGCCCGCAACCCGCGAAAAACTGGAAACTGCGGCACAGGAAATCCGCAAGCAATGCTGGCGCCGAGGTTTTCACGCAAGCCATTCGATGTCACCGATGCGGCCGCGGTGCATAGACTTTGTGTCGGCTGTGGCCGACAAATTCGGCGGCGTGGATATTTGCGTCACCAATGCCGGTGGCCCGCCTGCCAAAGGATTTCTGGCAGCCAGCATCGAAGATTGGCGCAAGGCCATCGACGCGAATTTCATGAGCACGGTTTATTTTGCGCGTGAAGTCATCCCACATATGCAGCGCAAGCGCTGGGGACGAATCATTACTCTGACCTCGGTCTCAACCAAGCAGCCGGTGCCCGATCTGGTTCTCTCAAACGCGGTGCGGGCCGGAGTGGTTGGGCTGGTGAAGAGTCTGGCGAATGAATTCGGCAAAGATGGCATTCTGGTGAATAATGTTGGCCCGGGTTACACCGCAACCGACCGCTTGAAGGAATTGGCGCGTGCCAGGTCCGCGTCACAAAATAAAAGTGAAGACGAAATCTATGCCGCCTGGGCAAGTGATTCCGCATTGAAGCGGATCGCCGAACCTAGAGAAGTTGCGGACACAATCGTCTGGCTTGCTTCGGAACGCGCGTCGTACATTACCGGGCAGACGATATTAGTGGACGGAGGAGCGTACAAGGGGCTATGAGCGCAGCGAAAAAGAAAAGCGCCCGACGAAAATCCGCGAAAGCAAAAACTTCCACCGCGAAAGCGAATGCTCTGAAGAACACGGTGCGGAGCAAACCTGCCGCGACCGCGAGCCTAAAGTATCTTTCGTGGACCGATGTTGAAGTGGAGACAATGAATCCGCTGCTGGGGAGGCAGTTGATCGTTGGCCATCAAGTGATGCTGGCTCGCGTCTTGCTGAAAAAGGGGTGTATCGTTCCGCTGCACAGCCATGTGAATGAACAGCTCAGCTACATTCTCGAAGGCGCTCTGAAGTTTTATATCGATGGAAAAGAAATTGTGGTGCGCGCCGGAGAAGTGCTCACCATCCCGCCCAATATGCCGCACAAAGCTGAGGCGCATGGAAGACACGGTTGATCTCGACATCTTCAATCCGCCGCGCGCCGATTGGATCAACAAAACCGATAGTTACCTGCGTAAATAAGCGCGGCAACCGGCGGTCGTACTGCGAAGCATCGCTCTGCTATCCTTATGGTTCCGGAATGAGCGAACAGGCGACCAAAACGCAGGCGGGGACGAGTGTCTCAACACTGCGCTGCATTGGATGCGGGCGCACCGCACTCGCCGATCGCTTTCGCTGCGAACATTGCCGCGACCTGCTGGAAATTATTTACCCGGGCTGGGAAGATCGCGGCCCTGGCGGACTTCCCGCTTCTGCGCTAAAAAAACTATGGCGTGATCGCCGCTCATCTCTCGATCCGATTGACCAGAGCGGCGTCTGGCGCTTCCGCGAAATCCTGCCGGAGATTCCCTCGCCGCAAATCATCACCATAAAGGAAGGCAACACTCCGGTTTACGAACTGCCGCACTGCGCGCGGACCGCCGGCGTTGCCAAGCTTTTTGCTAAGCATCAAGGAATGAATCCTACCGGCTCGTTCAAAGACACCGGCATGACGGTCGCGGCATCATTCGCGCGGCAAGCCGGATACCGCTGGGTCGCCTGCGCTTCGACCGGAAATACTTCGGCATCGATGGCAGCGTATGCGGCGCGCGGCGGACTGCACAGCCTGGTGCTGATTCCCGATGGCAAAATTTCCTGGAGCAAACTTTCGCAGTCGCTCGATTACGGCGCCATCACCTGCCAGCTCAAGACTGATTTTGACGGCTGCGTCCGCGTATTGAATGAAGTGGTCGAGCGCATGCCGGTATATCTGCTCAATTCGGTCAATCCATATCGCGTAGAGGGCCAGAAGACCGCTGCGTTCGAACTGCTGGAACAATTTGATTGGCAGGCTCCAGACCACATTATTGTTCCTGGCGGAAATCTCGCGAACTCTTCGGCGATCGGCAAAGCTCTTCGCGAGATGAAGCAGCTGGGCTTTATTTCACGATTGCCGAAAATTTCCGTTATTCAGGCGGAAGGCGCGAATCCGCTGGTGCGGACGCATTCGTGAGAATGGCGGGAGAAAAGCTGATTCCTGTTCATGCCGAGACCATGGCAACCGCAATTCGCATCGGCAATCCGGCATCGTGGAAAAAAGCCATCCGCGTGATCAATGAAACCGAGGGCACAGTTGAGCAGGTGAGCGAAATCGAAATGGCCATCGCGAAAGCCGAAATCGGCGCGGAAGGCATCGGCTGCGAGCCGGCGTCGGCTGTGACTTTGGCCGGATTGAAAAAATTAGTGAAAAAGGGATTCGTGAAGCCTAATGAGTCCGTGGTGCTGATACTCACCGGCCATTTACTGAAAGATTCTGAGTTCACTTTAAAATTTCATCGCGGGGACCTGTTCGCGGAGTCCGCGGAGAAGCCCGAAGGTCGCGATCTGAAAAAAAATCAACGCGCGCCGTTGATTCTGGAGCCAAGCGTGGATGCCGTCGTCGACTTGCTGCAATCCGCGGAGAAGTAGTTCTTCCTTCGTGAACCTTTGTGTCCTTCGTGGTTAAGATTTAAAGTCATTAACCACGAAGGACACGAGGTCACGAAGGAATCAACGAACATGAACGCAATTTCAACTCATCCTTCCAGCGACTTCCGCGAACTTAGGCCCGGCTTTTGATACTGCCGCACTCGCGCTGAATTTGTCGCTCCGGATCAGAGCAGCAAGAGCAAAGGAATTTGCCATTGCCGCGAAAGGTCGCGATCAGGAAATATGCGGGCAGCTTGAAAATCATCTTATTCTGACCACCTATCGCGAGGTCCTGCACGCAGAAGTCAAACCCGTCGTTCCGCTCTCGCTGGAAATAAAAAATGATTTTCCCATCGGCAAAGGATGCGGCTCTTCGGCCGCGGCGCGGCTTGCAGGCGTAGCGCTCGCGGTACATTTTGGAAAGCTGCGATGGAACAGCACCCGCATCATCGGCGAAGCTGCCCGCCGCGAACGTCATTCCGATAATGCCGCCGCCTGCTGGATGGGCGGCGTGACGGTATCAAAGATGCTTGCCGACGGAGAAGCGCAGGTCTCGCACTTTTTGCCGAAAGGGAAATGGCCGTTGCTGCTGGCGATTCCTGACGAAAGCCTGTCCACCGAAAAGGCCCGTGAAGTTCTGCCGCGCCACTACTCTCGTCACGATGTGGTGAGCAACATTCAAAATTCGATGTTGCTGCTGGCGGCGTTGTTCCAGGGCGATCGCCAGCTACTCAGCTCTGCGCTGAATGACCGCATTCATCAGCCTTACCGCGCGCCGCTTTGCCCGCTATTGCCGGCGATGCAGGATTTTCCAAAAGGAAAGGGCGTTCTTGGCGCGGTTTTAAGCGGCGCGGGACCATCGGTTCTTATGTTTCTTGATGCGGACACCCCGACCAGAAAAGACTGTGGCCAGAGTAGCGAGTCACTTGCAGCAAAAGGGAATGAAAGCAGAACTGGTGCTTACGTCCATCGCCAGGAAGGGTGGCGAAGCCTCATTTCAGAAATGAAGTGTTTACCCGGTGCGCCGCGCGTCGAGCACTTCGTCCAGCGCATCCAGTAACCGGCGTGCCCGCTTTGAAGAGTCTGAACATTCCGCCATCCTGCTTGCTCTTAAGCAGATGATATTCGTCGGCGATGTTCAGCGCGGCCAGTACCGCCAGCCGCGAGCTATCAACGGTATGGGTCTGATCGGCCACCGCCCGCATCTTGCCATCCACGTATTCGGCAAGCTTCAGGATGTACTCGGGATCGGTGCCGCGCAAGTTGTAGGCCTGGTCAAAAATTTCGACTCGCACGCTGGTATTGCCGGCGTCCTGCATGGGTGGATGTTTGGTGGCAGTTGCCATGTTTAATCCTGTGGACTCAGCTTGCCGCTTGCTCTTGCGTAATGTGGTCGATGTGCGAAAGCATTTTTTCGACCCGTGCCCGAATGTCTTCTCGCTCTTTGCGCAAACCGACCGTCTCCCGCCGCAAGCTTTCGACTTCTTCTTCCCGCTCCTCAAGTTGTTCCCGCAAGCGCTTCACGTCACGTTCTGCCGTGGTGCGCGCCTCCTGAGCCGACTTGTATAACTCAATAGTGCGATAGATTTTGTCTTCGAGGGCCTGAAAATCGTCCGCCGGAACCTGTGTGGATACCTCGTCCGCCATTCTTAAACTCATAATTGCCAATTCCTAAGGAGAAAAAGTTGAACTCTTGGCGCAGTATACTCCAGAACTCCTGTGGGAAAGCGCAGGAAATTGAGAGCTGGCACAAGTGAGTTGCTGAATGTATCCCTGCTTACAATGACGCAACCCGGTCCGCATGGGCCGCATCTACCTCATGTCGAATACTGGGAGGCAAGAAATGGCGGACGGCCCAAAAATTACGGCGGAAGAATTGAAAGAAGAAGCTGCAGGCGGGAGAGGATTTCACTGTGTTTGATGTGCGCAATCCGCAAGCCTGGGCGGATCCGATGTCAAGGCGAGAGGCGCGATCCGCGTGCCGCTCGATAGTTTTGAACAGTTCCTGCCGCGGATTCCCAAGAGCAAACCCATCGTTACCTATTGCACTTGACCCGGCGAAGGCTCAAGCGCCAGTTTGGCGCGAAAACTTCAGCAGCGCGGATACGATCAGGTGTGGGCACTCATCGGTGGGTTTGATGCCTGGCAAAAAGCCGGGCTGCCGGTTGATCGGAAAGAAAAAGCGGCGGCTTAGGATCGACGCAGTTGCGTGGGGACAGCCGCCCTCGGCTGTCCTGGATCCGAACTGATTTGCAGGACTGAGGAACCGATGTCGAGCCGCGGCTCGACTGGACAGCCGAGGGCGGCTGTCCCCACATGGCCTCAAAGCCCAACCGGAATTCAGAAGCCGGGCGGGCGCTCATTCACCACGGCGAAGGCGCGTTCCAGCGCGATCCCCGCTTCTCCCAGCTTGCCTTCCTCGAATAGTCGCCCGATCAGAGTTACGCCGTGAGGCACGCGCCGCGGCGGCGAAAACTTCGGCAATGGATGATCAGGATCCGGCGCCCAGTCGCTTCGCGCCTCTGAAACTTCAATGAATCCGGCACGCAGCGTGAGCGACGGATGGCCGGTGAAATTCGTGATGGTCAGCATTTCATCGCGTAAAGACGGCACCAGCAGCAGATCGACTTCTGAAAATACTCGCGCCATCTCTTCCGCCACTTTGCGCCGGAAGCGGTCGCGACTGAACGTAATCGACGGCCGAAAGAAAACGCGACTGGCGGAAGACGTTCGGCCAGGCGTCAGGTACCTGCATTTTGAGTTGGTCAATCTGATTATCGAGCGTGATCTCTTCAAATGCAGCCGCGGCTTCGGCAAAAAGAATCAGATCGAGCGAATCGTAAGGCCAGTCGGGAATCGACACCTCGACCGGAACCATGCCAAGCTTTTTCACGGTAGCAAGCGCGGCGCGGTCGACTTCCGTGGCGGGCGCCTCGTTCATCCACTTGGGAAAATAACCAACTCGCATTCCTTGAACACTCAGGCCTGATTCGAAATCAAGTTTGCTCGGAACGCTCGCCAGGTCTCCGGGATCGGGTCCGGAAATTGTATTCAGCACGAGCATCGCGTCTTCTACGCTGCGCGTCATGGGGCCAAGTTTGTCGAGTGACCAGCAGAGCGTCATGGCACCGGTGCGAGGCACGCGGCCATAGGTGGGGCGCAAGCCGGTGACCCCGCAGCGCATGCTTGGGCCAACGATGCTTCCTCCAGTCTCGCTGCCGATGGCGAATCCAACTAATCCTGCTGCGGTCGATGCTCCCGGTCCAGCGCTTGATCCCGACGATCCTTCCTCGAGCAACCACGGATTCATGGTTTGCCCGCCGAACCAGATGTCATTCAACGCCAGGGCGCCCAAGCTAAGCTTGGCGACCAGAACTGCTCCGGCGGCATGCAAACGCTTTACGACCACTGCATCATCCGCAGGAACGCGGTTGCGAAAAGGCTCCGCGCCATAAGTTGTCGGGATATTCGCGGTGTCGAGCAGGTCCTTCGCGCCCCACGGAATTCCGTGCAGCGGCCCGCGATATTTTCCCGCCGCGATTTCGGCATCAGCCTGCTTTGCCTGAGCCAGCGCGGGTTCGCGCAAGAGCGTAATCACGCAGCGCAGTTTCGGATCGAAGCGCTGAAGCCGCTGCAGATAAATATTCGTGAGCCGCTCGGAGGTAAGTTTTCGGGTTTCGATCCAGCGGGACAACTTGGTCACCGGAGCAAATGCAATGTCTTCCTCACGCGACGGCAGCGGCCCAGGGTCGACTCTTGCTTCGGACGAACCGGTCGCGCTCTGGTCCCGATTTTTGACCAGGAAGGATCGGGTTCCATTGCAGGGCCGGCGCGAGCGTCGATTCCAGCGACACTTTGCGAGGTCCGGTGCGGCGCTCGTACAGTGCGGCCATATTGCTCCGCCAACTTTTTGCTGCGACCTGACGCGCGGCTTCGGACAACTCGATTTGCACCAGCTTTTCTGCTTCGGTGAAGGTTGCTGCGGAAACTTCCGGGCCAACCTGCGGCCCGGTGCCGAAGGCAGGCGGCGTGCCTGGAGGCGGTTCTGTGGTCTGCGCCGCCGCTCCAACAGCGGCCGCTCCCAGTAAACCTGCTGAAGCCTGCATCAGGAATTGACGGCGTGATCTGGACATTGAGCTCTCCTCAGTGAGGCATTGTAGCTTGACAGAAGGTGCTCGTCCCGGCATGGCGACGAACCCGGAAAAAATCAAAAGCGTTTAACCGCAGAGATCGCAGAGGTCGCAGAGTCCGCAGAGAAATTCTGCAGACTTTTGCGGTGCTTATCTCTCCGCGCGAGCCTTCGTGACCTCTGTGGTTAATGATTTTGTTTTCGCGGGTAGCGACCGCCAAAACAAAGATCCATTTTTCAAATATGATTGCTTGTTCATACTTGCGGAATCGTTCAACGAGGGGGTCTCGTGATCCGATCATTTCGCGCCATATCAATTGGCTTGATATTCGCAGCTTGCGGTTTCGTGCAGTGCGGGTTCGCACAACAATATCCCGCCAATCTTTTTCAGGAGATGCATTGGCGCATGATCGGGCCATTTCGGGGCGGCAGAACCCGGGCAGTCGCCGGCGTGCCCAGCCAACCAAATGTTTTCTATATTGGCGCGGTCGATGGCGGGGTCTGGAAATCGAACGACTATGGCCGGACTTGGAATCCGATCTTTGACGGCCAGCCGTCGCAGTCGATCGGCGCAATTGCGGTTTCCCCCTCCGATCCTCAAGTCATTTACGTCGCCAGCGGCGAGGGTTTGCAGCGGCCGGATTTGTCGGTCGGCGACGGCATTTACAAATCCACCAACGCCGGCAAGACCTGGACTCATCTGGGCTTGCGCGACGGCCAGCAAATTCCTGCGCTCGCCATTGATCCGCACGATCCCAATCGGATTTTCGCCGCCGTGCTTGGCCATCCTTACGGGGCGAATCCTGAGCGCGGAATCTTTCGCTCGACCGATGGCGGCGCGACCTGGCAAAAGGTGCTTTATAAAGACCAAAATACCGGCGGCTCCGATGTGGTGATTGATCCGTCCAATCCGAACATCGTCTATGCGTCCTTATGGCAATCGCGGCTCGGCCCATGGGAGGACAATAATGCATTCGCGGGAACCGAAGGCGGGTTATTCAAATCGACTGATGGCGGCAGCAACTGGACGAAATTAAGCAAAGGGCTGCCCGATGACCTTGTACAAATTAATGTTGCGATCGCGCCCAGCCAGCCGAGTCGGATCTACGCGACGCTCGCCACTACCAAACCTTCAGGCTATGCCAGCGGCAAAGGGCTTGGGTTTTATCGCTCCGACGATGGCGGAGAAAATTGGACACAAATCACCAATGATCCCCGCCCCGCGATGAAGATTGGCGGCGGCGACTTGCCGGTGCCGCAAGTCGATCCGAAAAATCCCGACGTGGTTTATGTCGCGAGCATTGTCACTGTTCGCTCAACCGACGGCGGCAAGACCTGGACGTTCGATTCGCGGCGCGCCCGGTGGCGATGATTATCAGAACCTGTGGATCAATCCCGAGAACCCGAAAATTATTCTTCTGGTCGCGGACCAGGGCGCGCTGGTCAGCGTGAATGGCGGCGAGAGCTGGAGTTCGTGGTACAACCAGCCCACGGCGCAGATCTATCACGTCAGCGTGATGGATACCTTTCCCATACAAAGTTTGCGGCGGGCAGCAGGAGAGCGGATCAGTTTGTACCTCGACTCGCGGCAATGACGGCGAGATCACCTTCCGTGACTGGCATCCGGTCGGAGCGATCGAGTACGGCTATGTTGCGCCCGATCCGCTCGATCACGACATCGTTTACGGCGCGGGCCGCAATGAAGTCTCGCGCTTTCATTGGAGCACCGGACAAGTCGAGAACGTCACGCCGATCCCGGTTCGCGGCGATTATCGCGTAGACCGCACCGAGCCGATCGTATTTTCTCCGGTCGATCCCCATGCTCTTTATTACGCCGCCAATGTGCTATTTGAAACCAAGAATGGCGGGCGTTCCTGGCAGACCATCAGCCCCGATCTTACCCGCAAGCATCCGGCGGTTCCGGCCAGCGTTGGCGATCAGGAAAGCCTGAATCCCAAGGCCGGTACACAGCGGGGCGCAATCTATGCGGTCGCGCCCGGGTTCCACAACGTGAACACGATCTGGGCAGGCACAGATGACGGCCTGGTCTGGAAGACTAAAGACGGCGGCAAGAACTGGGAAAACATTACTCCCCACGAGCTGACTGACTGGAGCAAGGTCACCCAAATCAGCGCCTCGCATTTCGACGACGATACGGCTTATGTTTCCGTCAATCGCTCTCGCATCGATGACCTGCGGCCTTATATTTACCGCACTCACGACGGCGGAAAGACCTGGCAGACAATTACCAGCGGCTTGCCTGACAAGGCTCCGGTGAACGTGGTGCGCGAAGATCCGCGTGCGCAAGGGATTGTTATTTGCTGGAACGGACACCGACGTGTGGGTTTCATTTGATGATGGCGATCACTGGCAGTCCTTGCAATTGAACCTGCCTCACACGTCGATGCGCGATCTGTGGATTTATCAGAATGATTTGATCGTGGCTACTCACGGCCGTTCTTTCTGGATTCTCGATGACATATCGCCGCTGCGGCAACTTACCGCTAATGTCGCGAGTTCTGATAGCACTCCTCACCTTTTCACGCCTGCGGCAGCTTATCGCGTTCGACGCGACACCAATACCGACACGCCGCTGCCGGCCGATGAGCCCGCAGGACAAAATCCGCCGGATGGCGCAATCATCGACTACTGGCTACCGGCGTCGACTAATGGTCCGGTAACGCTTGAAATTCTGGATTCCGCGGGCAAATTGGTGCGCCGGTATTCGAGCACTGACAAACCAGAGCTGACCCAGGAAGAATTAGATCAGCAGCTGATCCCGCTCTATTGGCTGCGACCGCAAAGAATTCTTTCAGCCGAAGGCGGCATGCATCGCTGGGTATGGGATTTGCGATACCCCGCGCCATACTCAACCAGTCACGAATATCCGATCGCGGCCGTGCCCCATGATACCCCGCGTTATCCTCTGGGACCTTTGGTAGTGCCGGGGAAGTATCAAGCGCGGCTGGTGGCGGGAGGGCACACTGAAACCACTGATTTCGTGGTGAAGATGGACCCGCGGGTGAAGGCATCCGCCTCGGACTTGCAGCAGCAGTTCGAACTGGAAACGAAACTCGCATCCGTAGTCAGCGAGAGCTCGGAGGCTGTCACCCAGGCTCGAACCACGCATGAGCAGATCACAAAAGTGTCAGAGCAGGCCTCCGGCGCACTCAAGAATTCGCTCGAAAGCCTGGACCAGAAAGTCTCGGGATTGCTGGATGCGGACAAGGATGCCAGCTGAGAACGCCAAAGCTCACACTTTGCCCGCCGCCAACCTAAATGTAATTGCTCTTTACGGTGAGATCGGTAAAGCCGATGCCGCGCCGACGGTCGCGCAAGTCGATGCCGCCAATAAGACTCAGAGCGAGTTATCCAGCATGTTGGCTGCGTGGAACCAATTGAAGGAGCACGATTTACCGAGCGTAAACCAGCAGCTCAAAGGCGCAGGACTTCCTGAATTGCGATTGGACCTGCCGCCTCAGCAGCAGGAGGGCGGGGAAGACGAGGAGTAAGGAAGTAACTTTATAAGCTGGGGAAGTAGTGCTACTCTCATCGCAAGACCTCCGGTAAACAGGATTTGCTTTGTCTTGCGTCCGAGCCTATCTTTGCGCGGTTTTCCTGGCGGCATTCGCAGCGTTCGCAGTTGCGGCTGACCAGCCGGTTGCGGGTGTGCAGTCGGTCAAAGTTATTCCTGCTGATGGCGGCGCAACTGTCGAAATTTTCGCCACCCGGCCGCTCACTCCCCAACTGCAAACGGTTGAAGGCTCCGGCGCGTCTGGTCATCGACTTACCTGGCTCAACTCTTGATGTTCCCCACAAGCGTATACCGTTCCGCAACCAGCAGATCAAAGGCGTTCGTATAAATCAGTACCAGGCGAATGTCACCCGAATCGTGATCGACCTGACGGGCCCAGTCCAGTACACGTGGGATGCGCTGGGGAACCGGCTCAATATACGCATTCGGCCGGACGAGGCTGCAGCGCCAAACCTCCGACTGCCCCTGCCATGACGCCGGGAAGCTCAGCCGGTCGCGGTCCCGGTTGCGTCAGGCAGCGCCGGCACTTTGGTCGAAGCCGGCAGTCGCGTGGCCAGCGGATCGACCATTGCGGCGCGGGAAGAAACTGCGGTTTTGCGACTGGCGCGCGGCGGCGAAATCAGGGTGTGCCCTAATACGACTGTCTCGGTGGCCACATCGCCGGATGGGCAGAGCCTGATGTTGGGCATGAACACCGGCGCCATGGAAACCCATTACCACATCAACGAATCGTCGGACTCGATTCTCACTCCGGATTTCCGGGTTGTTCTTCCCGGCCCGGGCGAATTCAACCTGGCGGTCAATTCGGACGCGCGCGGCGATACCTGTGTCAGCTCTCTGGCTGGAACCAACTCATCCGTGGTGGTTGCGGAGGTGCTTGGAAATGAGACTTACGAGATCAAACCCGAGCAGCAGGTTTTATTCCGGCAGGGAAAAATGCAGTCGGTTGAAAAACCTGTTGCTGGATGCGGATGCCCTCCGCCGCAAGAGCCGGTGATGCGCGCCACGGCGGACCCGGCGAACGTACTTCCAGAGGATAAAATCGGAAACAACGTAGCTCTTGCGGATTCGAATTCCCAGTCATCGACCACAGCTGGAACCGGCGCTGATGAAACTTCGGTGCCGGGCTCGATCGCAACTCCCGCCGGAACTCCTGCTGCGAAACAGGTTTCCAAAGTGCAAATTTCCGCGCCTCTGGTTTTTAATGCTAAAGAACTTGCAAAAATGCGGGCTTCCGCCGCTGCCGATCCCCCTCCGCCGCCGCTGGCGCAAGCCGCCGAGCTTCCGTTCTCTGTCCGGCAAGCCGATCCGCTTCCGCCACTGTTAGTGTTGCCTCCCGCTCCGCCGCCGGAGCACAAGGGATTTTTCGGCCGGATCGGCGGTTTTTTCCGCAAAATTTTCTAGAAGATATTCGCTGCACGCTTAGCGGCGCTTGACGGCTTTCACTACCGGGGTCACGCGCTCGCGAAAGTCATCGGCGATGTCGGAACCGCGCTCCATCACGTCCTCGGCGAAGTCTTTGGCATTTTCTTTCCAATCGTCGAACGTCTCGCGGGCAGTCTCATAGCCGCGACGCAGATCGCGCCGCATCTGCTTGCCCGGCTTGGGTGCGAGCAGCATGCCGACCACTGTGCCTGCCCCCAACCCGATTAAAAGGAATGTAATCGCTGTGCCCACTGTGCTGCTGCTCTCGTATTTGCCTTCACTCATCAAAACACCTCGTCTCAAAATTTCGAAGCTTGATTCCTATCACTAATATTTTAGCTGGCTCAAACTTTATGCGATAGGCTCAGACGGCGAAATTCGTGAGCTGCACATTCCGGCGCGACATGCGATTCCCAAATTCAACCAAGCCGTATAAAATAGAGAAGTTAGCCCACACCGGCACTTGTGGCTGCCTTGTCCTTCGGCGGCCATAATTATGTCCTGATACAGAAAGCTAAGGTCCTAGAAACCGAAGCTCAAGAAACAAGGAGAGCAATTCAGCAATGGCCATTCCAGCCACCCAACTGCGTCCCGGCATGATCATCAAGCATAATAATGACCTGCATTCGGTGTTCAGCGTCGAGCATCGCACCCCTGGCAATCTGCGAGCTTTCATCCAGGCCAAGCTGCGCAACCTGCGCACCGGCGCCATGTTCGAGCACCGTTTTCGCTCGCCCGATCCCATCGAGAAGATCGCCGTGGATGAGACCGAGATGGAATATCTTTATAACGATGGCGATGCGTACTACTTCATGAACACCGAGAATTACGAACAGCTTTACCTGAGCCGCGATATTCTCGGCGACGCGGTCGATTACCTGATTCCCAATCTGCAGATCAGAGTAGAGTTCTACGACGGCAAAGCCGTCGGCGTTGAATTGCCCCAGACGGTGGAGTTGACCGTGCTTGAAACCGAGCCGGGATTGAAGAGCGCAACCGCATCCAGCGTGACTAAGCCAGCGAAGACCGAAACCGGGCTGATCGTGCAGGTTCCACCATTCATCAACGAAGGCGAAAAGATCAAAGTAGACACCGCGGAAGGGGTCTATTTGTCCCGAGCCTGACCACGAATGAAATGGGTCGCATTCGCCGCGCTCGATGTTTATATTGGCCTGATCATATTCGAGTCACTGGTTCCATCGCTGCCCGGCGAAAAGCTTCCGCGAGCTAAACAGGCCAGAGTGCTGATTCTTGTAGTGCTCGGCTTGCTCGTCGTAACTTTTGTAGCAATGCTGGTCAGTGGTTGGATTCGTCCAAGCTGAATGTTGAATCTGCTGAACGCGATCTTTCATGAGCCCTGAAATTCAAACTAGAAAGTACTTGGTGCGCGGGCGAGTGCAGGGCGTGGGCTTCCGCTGGTATGTGGAGCGGGAGGCGGGTTTACTGGGCGTTTCCGGCTGGGTCCGTAATAATTCCGACGGCAGCGTCGAGGTGCTGGCTAGCGGAACTGCCGATCAGCTTTCCGGTCTGCGCTCGCGTTTGCACCAGGGTCCAAGGGCGGCCCGGGTTGACAGCGTCGATGAAGCAGAAGCTCAAGCGGTCGCGGGTGCTCAACACTTTTCGTATCGAAGGAGCATGGTAGATGGTGGAAACATCGTCGATGAAGGCAGCGGTGAATTGTGAACCCCTGAAGCGGTTGATTCGCGAAGTCCCGGATTTTCCCAAGCCCGGCATTCTTTTTTATGACATCACCACCCTGCTCAAGGATAAAACCGGCTTTGCGACCCTGATCGATGCGCTCTCAGAACATTATCTCGATAAGAAAATCGACCTGGTGCTGGGAATGGAAGCCCGCGGATTTATTTTCGGCCCGGCGGTTGCCTATAGGCTGAATGCCGGATTCGTTCCGGTACGCAAACCGGGGAAGCTTCCGGCGGCGACCGACGAAATTCGATTATGCCCTCGAGTATGGAACCAATACGCTTGAGATTCATCGCGACGCGATTAAAAAGGGCCAGCGCGTGGTAATCGTCGACGACCTGCTGGCCACCGGCGGCACCGCCGAGGCCACCGCCAAACTGGCGGAATCGTTAGGCGCAGATATTGCTGGAATGGGATTTGTCGTGGAGTTGGACTTCTTAAATCCTCGCGCCAAGCTGAAGCAGTATGACGTGTTCTCGCTGCTGCATTACGACAAGTAGGCGGGGGTTTGGTTTCCTCTTATCTTCATGCGGGGAATCCATGGGTGGACGCCAAAAAAACTTACCACAGAGCGCACGGAGAGCACGGAGGAAATCACAGAGGCGCGGCCGCAGGGCTTCCTCTGTGCTGCGTGTCATCTGTGGTGGCTGTTAGCTTTGACGGGTAATGAACCCCTTCTAATCCTCTCCGGCTATCCTCTTGCATATAACCTCGGCGAGGTGCCACTGTGGACAGCGGCTACTACGCGGCATGCACCGCGCTCAAGACTCAGAGTAATGCGCTTGAGTTAATCGCCAATAACGTCGCCAACGTGAATACCACCGGCTATCGCAGCCAGATACCGTCGTTTGAATCACTGCTGGTGGAAGGACAAAATGGCACGCCCAGCAATCCCTGGAGCCGGCTGGTGAATGAGTTTGCGGTGTTAAACGGCAGCCGCCTCGATCTGGCCGAGGGCAACCTGCAGCGAACTGGAAACCCTCTCGACCTGGCGCTTGATGGGCCAGGATTCTTCGCAGTTCAAACTTCCGCCGGAGAGCTTTACACCCGCAACGGAAACTTCCGGCTTTCGGCCAAAGGGCAGTTAGTGACCGCCGCCGGAGATGCTGTGCTCGGCTCCGCCGGGCCCATCAATATGCCGGCGAATGCACAGATTGCGGTCGGCCCGGATGGGACCATTTCGGTAGCCGGCGCAGTCACCGGCAAAGTTCGCCTGGTGGAGTTTGCCGCCCCCGGTCAGCTTGCCGCCGTGGGCGGAGAGTATTATTCCGCGCCCGCCAAGGCCGCAACCCCTGCACTGCACACTGAAATTCGGGCAGGAATGCTGGAGTCCTCGAACGTGAACCCGGTGGCTGCGGTGGTGGCGCTGATCACCGCCCAGCGCCAGGCGGACATGGTGGGCCGGGCGATGAGCGCGTTCTATTCCGACTTTAATCGCGTGGCCGCGGATGAATTGCCGAGAGTGTGAATACAAGGTTTCCAGGGTTTCGAAGGTTTCAAAGAACAAGCTTCGGTTGATACCCGCGAGCTTTTTAGATTGAGCAGCACACTGCAACCTTGAAACTCTGAAACCTTGAAACTTTGAAACTTTGAAACCTAGAAACTTTTGAAACCGAGACCCTGACTCAGGAGGTCCCATGTTGCGAGCCCTGTACACCGGCGCCAGTGGAATGAGCGCGCAGGAAATGAACCTCGAAAATGTGGCCAACAATCTGGCCAACTCGAGCACTGCCGGATTCCGCAAACGCCGGCTGCAGTTTGAAGACTTGCTCTATCAGAATGTAGTGATGCCGGGCGCGGCCTCGACCCAGCAGACTACGGTGGCGGCCGGGCTGCAGATCGGGCTGGGCACGCGTTCGGCGGCTTCTGAGATCGTGCAGAGCCAGGGGGACTTCAGCCAGACCGGCAACACGCTCGATCTCGCCATCGAAGGCCAGGGCTTCTTTCAGGTGACGCTGCCTTCGGGCGAGACCGCTTACACTCGCAGCGGCGCTTTTCACCTCGACTCGCAGGGCAATGTGGTCACCGCCGACGGCAATCCCATGGACCCGGCCATCAGCATTCCTCCCAATGCAACCTCGGTGACGATTGGTTCGGACGGCACGGTGAGCGTGACCTCGCCCGGCCAGACAGCCGCGCAGCAGGTCGGCGCAATCCAGCTGGCGCTGTTCCAGAATCCTGGGGGCTTGAATAGCGTTGGCAGCAATTTATTTCTGGCCACCACCGCTTCCGGAGATCCGATCGTGGGGACGCCGGGAGGCACCGAAGGCGAAGGCACCATCCAGCAGGGCTATCTGGAGCAGTCGAATGTGGACGTGGTTGAAGAATTTGTGCAGATGATCGTTGCCCAACCTCCTATGAAGCCAGTTCGCGGGTGGTGCAGGCGGCGGATGAGATGTTTCAGAACGTAAACGGCCTGGGCCGGTAGATCGGACCGTGGCGGTTGCGGAGCTCGAAAGCAATGAGAATTTTTTTGATCTGCGGCTGCCTCTGGAAAAGTTTTGCCGCCCATGCCGCTGTGGTTGCAGTGAGGCTGGAGAGCGCGGTTACCGTTCAGTCGGAGAGCCTGCGGCTCTCCGATCTGCTGGCTGCCGAGGTCCCGCCGCAGCTTGAAATGTGCGCCCAAAAAATATCGTTAGGCCGGGCCCCGGATGTGGGCAGTGTGCGTGTGTTTAGCGGGCGCGAGTTGCGGGCGGCGGTTTCCGCCCAATTGCCGTCTGGTCTCGAACTGGCGGCGATCGAGATTCCCGACCAGGTGATCGTGCGGCGCGGTGGCTGGCCGCTCGATCGAGAAGCCGTGCGCCAGGCGCTGATCCAATCTCACCTGTCGCCGCGGTTTGATTTTCTTTCGGCACAAATTGCTGTGCCCTCGAATTTCGCCACTCGCAGCCTCCATCCCCCACTCGAGGTTTTGTCGCTGGCGCGCAGCCAAGACCAGCATGCTCTGCTGGCGCGGATTCGCTGCCGGGAGCGCCCCGCATGCAATACATTCCTGGCGGAAGTTAGCTTTGCTGATTCATCGCCTGATCCGTCGACAAATGCTCCGGCAAGCCATGCAGCTGGTAGGGATGCGCTCCCCACGAAACTCCCCCTCTTACCCTGGCGAGGGCCGGTGCTGGTTCACCCAGGAACCCCGGCACTGCTGGTCATTCAAGGCGATGGTTTCAGAATTACCCGGCGGGTGATGCCGCTGAAACGCGGGCATCTGGGCGAACTGGTGAGCGTCTCCGATCCCCTCACCCATCGCAACCGGTTGGCGGAGGTCACTGGCAGCGGATTGCTGGGGCCACCTTCCCCGAAAGGCGCAGCCCGATGAAGCGAAGTATTGCCATTCTCCTGCTGGCGGCGGGTGGGATAAACCCGCTGGCTGCGAAGAACAAGAACCAGGAGAAGAAAAATTCCGGGGTGATCCAAAGCGAATCGCTGGATCAGTACTTGCGGCGCATGCAGCAATCGCCGCTGCCGGCGCCTTCTGAGACCGCCGGCAGCCTGTGGTCCGATAGCGGACGGCTGGCCGATCTCGGCGCCGACTACAAAGCCCGCCACGTCGGGGACCTGATCATGATTACCGTGGTCCAGAACATAACCGCGACCAATGCGGGAAGCGTTTCCTCGACCCGCAACCTGAGTGCCAGCTCCGGGATTTCGGCCTTGCCCGGCCAGTTGAAGACCGCCGGAGTCGCCAGTCTATTCTCGCCCACCTCCGCCTACTCGCTGGCCGGAAAAGGCCAGGCGGCAACCACCTCCAGCTTAACCACCAGCCTCGCCGGCCAGGTGGTGGCCGTGCTTGCGAGTGGCGCGCTGGTGATCGAAGCTGAACGTGAACTCACCATGAACAACGAACGCCAGACGGTCTTGCTGCGGGGAATGGTGCGGGCGGGCGATATCGCGCCCAACGGAGCGGTAGCTTCAAATGCCATTGGCAATTTGGAGCTGGAGCTGAAAGGGAAGGGCGTGATCAGCGAGGGGAATCGGCCGCCCAACATTGTCGTGCGTGCCATCCTGCGAGTGGTTGGGTTTTGATATGCCGGATTGGGACACACCGCGAGGAAATTTGTACAGGTTTCTGATCTGCTGGTGCCTGCTGCTGCCGTGTCTGCGCGCCTATGGCGAGGAAACCGTCCGCACCGCCCTGGTGGGCGACATCGCAACCATCGAGGGCGTGCGCGAGAACCCGGTCCTCGGTTACGGGCTGGTGGTGGGGTTGAAAGGCACCGGCGACCGGCAGCAGACGATTTTTACCATCCAAACTTTAGCCAACATACTGCAGCGCATGGGAGTGCAGATTCCAGCCGCCACGGTAGTGGTCAAAAATGTGGCTGCGGTCTTCGTGACTGCTTCCATTCGCCACGCCGGGCACCCACCTGGATGTGACCGTTTCATCCGCCGGCGACGCCCGCAGCCTGGAGGGCGGGATGCTGCTTTTGACTCCGCTGTATGCGGCCGATGGCCAGGTTTATGCCGCTGCCCAGGGGCCGCTGACGCTGGGCGGATACAGCGCCGGGAATGGCGGCAATTCGAAAGAACTGAACCATCCTACGGTGGGAATCATTCCCGGCGGGGCGCTGGTGGAGCGCGACAGCTCTATGGATCTGGACAAGATGAATGGCGTCACCGTGCTGTTAACCGAAGCCAATTTTTCTACCGCCGAGCAAGTCGCGGGGGCGATCAATCATCAGCTTAAAAATGTGACGGCGATCGTCAAAGATAGTCGCCGCATTCAGGTTGACCGCGGGCCCGAGCTCAAGGATGTGCCGGCGCTGCTGGCGCAAATTGAAAGCCTGCAAGTGGAGGTGCGGCGGCGGGCGCGGGTGGTGGTAAACGAGCGTACCGGCACAGTGGTCATGGGCCGCGATGTGCGGCTGGGGGCAGTGTCGATCCTTCACGGAAGTTTTTCGATCGAAGTGTCGACCAGGCTGGCAGTCTCCCAGCCCGAAGCGCTTACAACCGGGGAGACCAAGGTCGTCCCCGAAACAACGCTAAAGGCCGAGGAGGGCGCGTCGCGACGCATTGAGTTGAACGAAGGTGCCAGCGTCGACCAGTTGGTGGATGGATTGCAGAAGATTGGTGCGAGCTCGCGGGATGTGATCGCGATCCTGCAGGCGATTAAAGCTGCCGGGGCGCTTGACGCGGACCTGGAAGTGATTTAGCGGCTTGTCGGGTGAAGTGAGGAGGAGGTTCCCGGTATGACGATGGTGACTCTTGCGGCTCGACCAGCGACTGCCGGCGATCTGGATTCGCTGAAAGCTCGGGCGAATCAGGCAGGAGCCCAATTTGAAGGCATTCTGCTGAACATGGTTTTTGGCGAGCTGCAGCGCACCTTTTCGCAATTGCCGGGATCAACGCGTGATGCAGTCAGCAAAAGTTATGACGGCTTCGGAGCCGAGGCGCTCACCTCGGGTCTGGCGCGAAGCGGCGGCATAGGTCTGGGCGCTTTCATAGCGAAGGCGCTGATGAAGCAAGCGACTTCACGCAAGCGATCGCATTTAAAGTTTTCTAATTTCCTGCCGATAGCTTAGTTGCAGGAGAAAAACGGAGAGACAGCAGGCATGAGAATTGACTTAAACGGCGGCGCAGCAGCTTCGGGATCGCAGACAGAAAAAACCAGTTCCTCGCATGCTGCGCCAGCCAGCGCGGGCCCGGCGGCCCCATCCCGGTTGTCAGAAAGCGATAGTAGCGTGGGCAAACTCGAAACTGCGGCATTGAATTCGCCCGAAGTGCGCACCGAAAAGGTGCAAGCGCTCAGGTCGCAACTCCAGTCCGGCACCTACCAGGTTTCCTCTGCGCAAGTGGCCAATTCGATCCTCGAACAATTGCGGGTACGAGGCTCGTAGAGGGCAGGTTGGCAGGCCGAGGAGAGAGGGCGTGAAACATGGCGGCGGATGATCTTTCCCCAGTGGGCTTGCCGCCGGTCGCGCCCGCGGGCGATGCGCCGCCGCGGGATTCGCGGCGCGGAAGGCAAGACAAAGATCAAAACCGCGACAGCGATAAAAAAGAAAGCAACGGCCCCGGCCCGGAAAAGGCCCAAAAATCGGAAAAGCCAGATCGCAGGTCGCAGAACATCCCGTGAAAAAAAACCTCCATCCCGGGAAGTTGACTTTGAACGTCCTGAACACGAGTTCGACGGCTTCGCCTGAGTTCCAAGCCGCAACTGACCCCAGTCTGCAGAATCTCCACTCACGACCCGCGACTGTGATGGAAGAGATTGCATGCGCTATCGCGGAAGCCCAGGCGGCTTTATTTGCCGGCAGGATTCACGATCTGGAAGCTGCGATGGTTCGTCAACAGAATCTATGCGCTTTGCTGCAAGGGCTGCAGGGAAAACCTTTGTCCCTGGTGCCTCCGAGCGATAACGATCGAGCCCTGGCGCAAACTGCGCAGCAGGTGCGTCAGCAAAACCTGGTCTTTGGCGCGGCGCTGCGCCGTATGCGCCGCCATCTCGACACTTTGCGGAACCTTTTGCGTGGCCTGTCGCTGACTTATGAACCTGCTCGTCTCCGAGCGCCGGGGCGGGAGGGCTGATGTCGAGCCTGCAAGCCACCATGTTCGTTGCTACCGGCGCGCTCGCTGCCGACCAGGGCGCCCTCGAAGCGACCACCAACAATGCCGCCAATGTGAATACTCCTGGCTATTCGCGCGAAGTTCCGGTCCTCCAGGAATCTACCCCTATCGTGCTCGGCAACTTGACGGTGGGCACCGGGGTATCGCTGGTAAAGCTGGATAGCGTGCGCGATCCCATTCTGCAACTTCGAATTCAGCAGGAAACCGGGCAACAGGGGCAGCTGAACTCTTTCGTTGGAGCGCTCAGCCAGACCCAAAGTTTATTCGCCGCCGGCACGGGAGATATCGGCTCTGAAATCTCCAATTTGTTTTCCAGTGTTTCCCAACTTTCAACTGATCCATCGAACATCTCGCTCAGACAAAACGTACTCACTGCCGCCTCCAATTTGACTTCAACTTTCAACAACACCGCCAGCAATCTGGCGGCGCAGCAATCCAATCTGGACCTCAACGTGGTCCAGTCAGTGCAGCAGGTGAACACGCTGACACAGCAGATTGCCACCCTGAATGGACAGATCAGTAGTTTGCAAAATGTAGGCCGTGATGCCGGAGCTTTCATCGACCAGCGGGATGTGTTGATCAACCAGCTTTCCGGACTGATCGATGTTTCAGAAATCAAAAGTGATTCGGGAATCACTCTGACCACCTCGAATGGCACCGCACTGGTTGCCGGTACCCAGAGTTTTTCGCTTACTACCCAGGCCGGCGCAGGCGGACTGCAGCACATTTTTGCGCAAGGCACTGATATTACCGCGACTCTGAACTCCGGTGCGCTGGGCGGGCTGATTCAAGCCCGTGATCAGACAATTCCCGGCCTGCTGAATAGTCTCGATACTCTCGCCTCGGGTCTGGCTACTGCTTTTAATAGCGCGAATGCCGCGGGCTTCGACTTGAATGGCCATGCCGGGGGCAACCTGTTCACGCCGGTTTCAGGCGCGGGTTCGTCGGCAAATATTGGGGTTGCGATCACCGACCCGGCACTGATCGCTGCCAGTTCCGATGGCAGCGCGGGAAGCAATGGCAATCTCGGCGAACTTCTCCGCCATTCAGGACCAGTCAATAATTTCCGGCGCGACGCCCACCGCTTACTACGCCAATATTGTCTTCAATGTGGGCAATGATGTTTCAAACGGCACCGCTGAGCTGCAGTCTTCGCAGCTGGTGCTGCAACAACTGCAAGACCAGCGCGGCAGCATCTCCGGAGTCTCGCTGGATGAAGAGGCGGCAAACATGACTCAGTATCAACAGGCATATGACGCCGCCGCCCGCATTGTTACCACCATTGACCAGATGATGGATACCGTGATCAATATGGGAACGCTGCCATGAGCTCAATTCGTGTGAACCCCTATCCGTTGCCGGACCTGCTCGCTGCCCTGGCCACCACTCAGCAGCAACAAAACACGGCTTCACTGGAATTAGCCAGTGGCAGCCGCATCAACCAGCCCTCGGACGATCCTGCGGGCGCCGCGCAGATGGTCTCAAACGCTGCCCAGAGCAGTCAGGCGGACACGTTTCTGCACAGCATCACCAGCGTTACCGGTCTCCTTCAGACCGCCGACTCCACGCTCAATTCAGTAGTTACTGCCCTGCAACGCGCCATATCGCTTGGCACTGAAGGCGCCAATGGCACGCTTTCGGATTCTGATCGCGCCGATGTCGCGAGCTGAACTGACCGGAATTAAGCAGCAGCTGCTCAGTTTGGCGAACACTCCGTATCAGGGCGAGTTTATTTTTTCCGGAACTTCGACGGTGCAACCCTTTGTGACCGACGCCATCAGCCCGTCCGGCGTGACTTACAACGGAAATTCCGGCACCAACAAGGTCGAGGTCGGGCAAAATTATTCGCTGCAGATCAATCTCCCAGGCTCGCAACTGTTTACTGCGGCTTCGGGAAATGTGTTTCAGTCGATTTCCGATCTCATTAATGCCTTGCAGACGAATAACAACATTGGGAGCGCGCGTAAGCGAAGTCAGTGATGCCTACAATCAGATCACCGGACAACGCGTTTTCTACGGCAACGCGCTGAACCAATTGCAGGCGCAGCAGAACTATTTGAACTCCGAGAAAGTCGATCTTGCGACCGCGGCAAGATCTATCTCTGCGACCGACATGGCCGCCACCTCAACCGCATTCACCCAGTCGCAAGTCGCAATCCAGGCTGACCTCGCGGCGATGAGCAGGATTTCGCAGACCAGTTTGTTTGATTATTTGAAGTGAGAACCAGCTTCACGAGCGGTGAGTAATGAGCTTTGAGCAAGCCAGGTAAGAGCCAACTTCCGCCGATGAACTCGCGATTTCGAGCGCTATCCGCTGCTGGACTCGAAGCTCGCCGCTCGCCGCTCATTGCTGAGCATCACACCGGCACCGCAGTCTTCCTTGCCGGATTGAAAAACGGCATCTTTACCACCGTCGCTGCGGCCTTTTCCCGCACCGCCTCGATCGTGATTTCCAGCTGCAGCCGGGTTCCGAGTTTCGAGTGCTCGGTCTCTACGCTGGCCAGCGCGATTAATTTCTTCAGCACCGGCGACCATGTGGTCGACGTTGCCTTTCCCACTTGCCGGTCGCCGGAGTACACCGGCACGGGTACGCGCGAAGTCTGGCTGGGCGCGCTCGGAGTCAAGCCAATTTTTCGTAGAGCGCTTCGATCTCCATCCAATCGAGCTCCAAGTCCAACCAATTGGCGCGCCACGCCGTGCTTCGCGTCTTCCACCAGCGCCGATCGTCCGATGAAATTTTCTTTCTCCAGATGCACCATCTTCCCGAATCCCAACTCGTATGGCGAATATTTCTGCGATGGAATCAGCGCCTTTTCGAGAGCTGGTGTAGTCCACTTCCATCAGCAACAGTCCTGCCTCGACTCGCGCCACGTCCAGCGCCAGCATTCCTGTCGGATGCAAATCAAATTGCCTGCCCTCGGCCGTGATTGCATCCCAGACTTTCACCGCATCTTTCCAATCGCACCCAGATTTCATAGCCCAGATCGCCGGTGTAGCCGGTGCGCGAAATGTCCACCGGAACGCCGGCAATTTTGCCGCTGGTCATGCGGAAATATTTCAGATTGCTGATGTCCGCTTCGGCCACGGCTTTCAGCAGCTTGCGCCGAAGTCGGTCCCTGCAACGCCAGCGCCGCAGTACGCTCGGAGATATCCTCGATCTGCACATCCATGTTCAGGCCGTTCTGCCGAAACCAGCGCAGGTTGGGATCGGCCGCGGTCCAGCGATAGACGATTCTCTTCCAGCCGCGAGATCGTTCCGTCGTCGATGACCTTGCCCTGTTCATCGCACCAGCAGCAGTAAATCACCTGGCCCTTTGCAACTTTGTTGATGTCGCGAGTGATCACGCGGTTCACCAGTCGCGTCGCATCTTTCCCAGTGATCAGATATTTGTACAGCGGCGAGATATCGATCAGCGCCGCCGCATTGCGGATGGCGTTGTACTCATGCTCGTGATGCACTTCGTAGACGCTGACCGTGTAGTATCCCGACCACTCGCGATAATTGAGGCTCTGGCAGAGCGGGAAAGTGCGTTCGTGAAATGCGGTTCCGATGGGCATGGCTTCCTCTGAATCTTGAAATTGGGATTATACCGATTCCCGATATGTCATCTTGCTCATCCCATAATGTCCGCACCGTGCTTGCCCACTGTCAATGGTGTCACCCTCTCGTACGCCGAAGGCGGACGAGAGAGGGACCGTACGATGCGATTTGGATCATCACGGATGTAGGCAGCAGTTGCTCAACCGTCCGCAGCTACCGGATCACTTTCATGCCTCTGCACGAGTTTCGTGAGGTCCCTCTCCTGCGTTCGTTCGGATCGCAGATTCGGGATGACACGATTTTGTTGTGGACACCAGAGATGATAAGCTCCTTTCATGCCTCGCCTTCTCCAATGGAGCGTTCTTCCCAGCGGACTCTGATCTATTCCTGCGCGAAATTCTGTTCGCGAGTATTATTCCTGTTTCAAAGATGTGAGCAATGAGCGGCGAGCTGCGAGTGAGCTCTGAACGCTCGAAGCTCACGACTCACCGCTCAAAGCTAAAAATGACAACATACGACGTCATCGTGATCGGCGGAGGGCACAACGGCCTCACTCACGCCGCTTATCTTGCGCGCGCAGGCAAGAAAGTTCTGGTGCTCGAGCGGCGGCATGTGCTCGGCGGCGCTGCGGTCACCGAAGAAGTTTTTCCCGGATTCAAGTTTTCGGTCTGCTCGTATGTAGTTTCGCTGCTGCGCCCGGAGATCATTCGCGATCTCGATCTTCCGCGGCACGGGCTCGAAATTCTTCCGCTCGACGGCACGTTTACGCCGATGCCCAGCGGCGATTATCTGTGGCGCGTGAACGACCATGGCAAGACGCATCGCGAGATCGCCCGCCACTCGCGGCTCGACGCCGAAGCTTACGACGAATTCGGCAAGGCCATGCAGCCGATGTGCCATTTCGTGAAGCCGATCATGAACATGGTGCCGCCCGATCCGACCGGCTTCAATCCCAAAGATCTGTCGAAGCTGCTGTTTCTGGCGCGGCGTTTTCAGAAGCTATCGAGCGAAGACAATTACAACCAGGTGCAGCTCATGACCATGAGCGCCATCGATTTTCTCGATCAGTGGTTTGAGACTGACGTGCTGAAAGCCACGATGTCGGCGTCGGGAATCATCGGAACGTTTCTGGGCGTGCGCTCGCCCGGCACCGCCTACGTTCTGCTGCATCACTACATGGGAGAGATTGACGGCGCATTCCGCGCCTGGGGATTCGCGCGCGGCGGTACCGGCGGAATTTCAAACGCGATCGGCGAAGCTGCAGTCGAAGCCGGAGTCGAAATTCGCAAAGAGACCGGCGTCGCGAAGATCATCGTGAAGAATGGCCGAGCGGTTGGGGTTGTGCTGGCGAATGGCGACGAAATTTACGGCAAGATCATTTCTTCGAGCGTCGATCCGCGGCTCACGTTCATCGAATTCATCGACAACGCGAATTTGCCTGGCGGATTTTCTCGAAGAAGTAAACCGTTACAAATTTCGCGGATCGTCCGGAAAAGTAAATCTCGCGCTCGATGCGCTGCCGGACTTCAAGTGCATGCCCGGCCCGGGCGCGCATCTGCGCGGCGCAATTTCCATTTCGCCGGCTGTCGATTACATGGAGCGGGCTTACGACGACGCCAAGTACGGAATGTTCTCGCGGCGTCCGTACATCGACATGGTCATTCCTTCGCTCACCGATCCCAGCGTCGCGCCTCCGGGCAAGCACGTGATGTCGTGCTTCGTGCAGTACGCGCCATACAAGCTGAGGCCCGGACTGCACTGGGACCAGCTGAAAGACGATTTCGGCAACACCGTGATCGATACCATTTCCGAGTACGCGCCGAATCTGAAGAACATCATCCTTCATAAACAAGTCGTCACGCCGCTCGATCTCGAACGCGAATGGGGATTGAGCGAAGGCAATATTTTCCAGGGCGAACTTTCGCTGGAGCAACTTTTCTTTCTGCGTCCGGTATCGGGATTCGCGCGCTTCCGCACTCCCATCAAGAATCTGTACATGTGCGGATCGGCGACGCATCCGGGCGGCGGAATCATGGGCGCCCCGGGAAGGCTGTCGGCGTTGGAAGTTCTGAAAGATGCAGGCTAAAGCTTGCTCTGTGGCATTGCTCTGTGAAACTCTGTGACCTCTGTGGTTAAGGTTTTCGGTGGTCGTAAGAATCGAGAACTAACCACAGAGGACACAGAGTTTCACAGAGGAAAGCCACAGAGGAATGCGCTGAGCACACTGAATGTCTAACTCTCACGACATCGTCATCATCGGCGGCGGACACAACGGGCTGGTCACGGCGTTTTACCTGGCGCAAGGCCGGATACAAGCCGCTGGTCCTCGAGCGCCGCAATCAGGTGGGCGGCGCGGCCATCACCGAAGAATTTCATCCCGGATTTCGGGCATCTTTGCTGGCGCATTCTGCCGGGCCGCTGCGTCCGGAAGTTGTGCGCGACATGCAACTTGAGAAGCATGGGTTGAAAGTGATTACGCCCGCAGTTGACGTGACCGCGCTTTCTCCTGATGGCCGTGCGCTGGTTCTTTATCGTGATGTCGAAAAAGCGGCGCGGAAATCGCAAAGATTTCAAAGTCGGATGCCGCGAAATATCGTGAATTCCACGCCGCGCTGGAAAAAACTTCGCGCATCATTTCCAAAGTTCTCACTCTGACTCCGCCTGAAATTTCTCGGCCATCGAAGGGCGATCTTTTTGGATTGTTACAACTCGGCCGATCGGTCCGCGGATCAGGCAAGAAAAATACTATGACCTGTTGCGCTGGGGACCGATGGCGGTCGCCGATCTGGTAGCAGAATTTTTCGAAAATGATCTGCTGCGCGCCGTGGTTGCCGCGCGCGGCATCTTCGGAACATTTCTCGGGCCATGGTCTGCGGGAACCGCGCTGGTTCTGTTATTGCGCGCAGCTGCGGATCCGAATCCCGCAGGCGGCAATTGCTTCGCTGCCGGCGGCATGGGCGCCATCACCCAAGCCATGGCAAAGGCCGCGCAGCAAGCTGGGGCAGAGATTCTCACCGGGGCTGAAGTTGCGGAGATCAAAATCAAAGACGGCGCCGTCCAGGGCGTAGTCCTCGTCGAGCGGGGAAGAAATTCACGCGCGCGCGGTAATCTCTAACGCCGATCCCAAGCGAACTCTTCTCAAGCTGATGGATCCGGTGTCTGCTCTCGCCGACGTTCACCAAACGGCTGCAGAATTACCGGATGAACGGGACGGTCGCGAAAGTCAATCTCGCGCTCGTCCGGCCTGCCAAGTTTCAGCGGGCTCGACGGAAACACCGACGCGCTCACCGGAAGAATTCACATCGGACCCGGCATCGATTATCTGGAGCGCGCATTCGACGAATCGAAGTACGGAAACTTCTCGCGCGCGCCGTATCTGGAAATCGCGATTCCGTCGTTGACCGATCCCTCGCTTGCGCCTCCGGGCCAGCATGTGATGTCGGTCTATATGCAATACGCGCCTTACAAATTGAAAGATGCGAAATTGGCACGAGCAACGCAACGCGCTTGGGCGACACCGTGATCAAAACCATCGCGCAATACGCGCCCGATCTGCCGGCAAAATTCCTCACACCCAGGTCATTACGCCGCTTGACCTCGAAGAAATCTACGGCCTGACCGGCGGCCAGATTTTTCATGGCGAACTCGCGCTCGATCAATTCTTCACCATGCGTCCGATGCTCGACTGGGCGCGTTATCGCACGCCGATCGAGAATCTTTATCTCTGCGGATCGGGCACGCATCCGGGCACCGGACTGACCGGGCATCCGGCGCAAATGCTGCCCGCGAAATCCTGAAGGACCTGAAACACCATGGCTAGGACAGGCGTCATCAGTGTATCAAGAAGGTAGTGCTCTCGCGCGCCGTCCGATGGCATCTGGAGAACCGGGTGCTGGTTTATGGAAACAAGACGGTAGTCTTCGAATGACTGGACCGGGTTCCCTCGACTCCTTCCACTCGGCTCGGGATTTCGGCCGCGGCTCGGTTCTCAGCCTGCCCTGAGCAAATGAGCGAAGCGAGTTTGACCAACGGTCCGCGCAAACGCCTCGTCTTACCAAGGTAACTATCCGGTAATCCTCTACTCTGGCAGTATTTAGTCTGGATTAATTCCCAAACAGAGTTTTCATTGAGGGTAATGCTTGGCTGAAGATCCAAAATGGGAACTTGCCATTCTGGCGACGGTTCAGGGGTTTTACGAAAAACTCCTGCAACAGGCCGTGGAGGGCGAAGTTCCGGTTCCCGTCGGTCTCGAGTCCGTTTCATTGCAGGCGGACGGCAACGTTGGTGGCACCCTGGCCCTGATGCGCCGCTGGCTGCGGTTGCTGGACTTGGCAATCTCTCCGGCAATGCTCCGCCATGCCTTTACCGAGGAGATCGATCCGGAAATCGCGGAAGCCATGCTGCGCTATTTCGTTCGGAAGCATCCGCACACCGAATCTGATCGCGACAAGACTGACATCATTGTTACCTTTCTTTATCGGCATCCGCGCGTGCCGGGTCAATGGGACCAGCGCGGATACGGCCTGGATGGTTCGCTGCCGCTCTCTCCATTCGAAATCGCTTTGATCGAGATTCTTGCCGATTCCGACCAGTTGCCGCTGCCCGAAGAGCATGTTCAGGTTCTTCGCCGCTTTGACTCGTTCGAGGAACAGGTGCTTGCAATTCCGCGATCTGAATTCGCTGCTCGAGTCCGGCATCATTCAGACCGTCCGCCAAATCAAGCAGAATCTCGACGATTCGTTTTTCCATCCCGGAGTGCTGGCCACCATCGCGCCTTATAATGCGACCTTCGGCACCAAGTTCGACGAGCTCTTCCGCGACGCAACTACTCAAATCAAAACTTTTGCCGGTGATCTGGAAGAGCACGGCGGCACCATTCTTGGCAGCATTGACGGGGTGGACGTCACCGTGGAACACGTTAAGTCCATGGACGAAGACAACCTTCTCAAGCTGGACTACGGACAGGCGCTTGATAAATTTCGCCGTGTATCCAAGCTGAAGCAAACCCTGGAACTGTCGCCGCCGGTCAAGCGGAAAGGACAGAAGGGCGCTTCGCTTCCCAGTTCGAAGCCCGCTCCGACAGCGCCTACGCCCGCGCCGAGGGTACCGTTCAATCTGAGTTCTGTCCGAAAGGCGGTTAATTCGCAGCAGTTGGCCGCCGAAGAGTCAAAACTGCTCAAGGTGGAAGAGTCAGTGCGAATTTTTGTTCGCGTCGCCGACCCAAAATTCCGCCAGGTTGTGCCCATGCGTTTCTTCAACCTGACGCTCACGCCGGCAGAGGCGGACGCGTACTCCGCCGACTATCTTGAAGAAAAAAGTCTGCGTGCCGGAGTTGCGCGCGTGTTGCTTCGCTTGGTGGCGGTTACGGCGAGGGTCATCACCGAGTGGGAAGAACTGAAGCGCGCAGGGAATTCGCCGTCTATCTGGAGATTGCACGCTGATTCGCTGGCTACCTTGCTTGAAATCGGAAGCAACGCCGCAGAAAATGCCGAGCGAGTGTCGATCATGGCATCACAGCGTGGGCATCGCCAGCACGTCGATGAGATTCAGAGCTCGCTGAAGAAACTGCGTGAGTACAGCGGCATCGCCGAGCGCAGCTTAACTGCATCCGCCGAGCCGAAAGGCGCCGCCGCCGGGGCATAGTTATGTTTTTGTTCCGAAGAAAAACCTCTAGGCAAGAGGATAGAGGTTAAGCTCTGGCATCGGAAAATCTTTTCGATTGTCGGTCATCAGGCTACACTCCTTCTCAATTGCGATTGCAGCAACAATTGCGTCTGACAACGAAATCGTGCTTGCCTTTCTTGCGCCCATCTCATTTTTAAGTAATCCGGCTTGGCTTAGCCCGGTATTTGCAGTTGAGCTCATAACATTCAAGAAGTTATCCAGGAAAGCGGGAGCTCGTACTCTTCGCCGGGACGAATTCCCATGTATATTTCGGCAATATTCAGCGCGGTCGTGGCAAAATGGTGGCCCTCGTTCAGCGATCTTGCCAGTAGCTCTCGTGCGTGCGTTTGCGGAGCGCAAAGCATCGATGAGAACGGAAGTGTCCAGTAAGAAGATCCATGGTTCAGCGTCGCTTCGTCCGATTTCTTCGTCGGTTGGAGCGGTCGCTTTCACGACGCATCTTGCGGACCCAATTCCGCAGAGCCATCGTCTTCAATTCTGGATGATTTTCCTCTTTCCAGGCTGGCTCGTTACTATTCATAAATCGCAATAAGTTTTTGCGGCGAAGCTCGTGGCGAGCGGTTTCAACGATGAAGGCGCTGCGACCTCGAGGGCCAACCAGCGCATCAATCTCGTGAACCAGATCCTCCGGCAAAACGATGTGTGCGCGTCGTGTATGTCACACTCTGTAGTGTGACATAGTAGTGTTGCCTACAGATTAAAGCCCATTGAGGAGGCTGGATGGTACTGGCGGCAGAAAGGAAAAGACGCAGCGCGCAGAGGCCTGCCCGCCTCATCCAAAGCAATCCAAGAAATGTTTTGACAAGAAAAGCTATGCCAGCAATGACGACGACTTGCTAGTTAATATCGAACTTCTCCTGATGCAGCGACGCGTCGCTCTTCACAATCACGGTTTTCTTGGTCAGTTCTTCCAGTTCGTTTAGCCAGCGGCCGTTGTTGGTTTTGAGCGCTTTCGCCACTTCCGGATTCACTCGCAGCATTACATCGGAATGGTCAAGCTCCTTGGCCAGCTTGCGCATCTCGATGTAAATTTCGTTGCACACCGTGTTCACGTTTTTCACGAACCCAGTGGCCTCGCAATAGGGGCAAGGCGAGCCGATGGTGCGTTCGAGCGACTGCTTCACCCGCTTGCGGGTGATCGCAACTAAACCGAAATCGTTAAACTGCAGCACTTTCGACGGCGCGCGATCGCTGCGAAGCGCTTCTTCAAGCGCCTGCATGACTTTTTGCCGGTTGCGGCGCTCGTCCATATCGATGAAGTCGATGATGATGATTCCGCCCAGATCGCGCAAACGAATCTGGCGCACGATTTCTTTGATGGCGTCAACGTTCGTCTTCACGATCGTGTCTTCAAGGCGCGCGGTTTTGCCGACATACTTGCCGGTGTTCACGTCAATCGCGACCAGAGCTTCGGTTTGATTGATGACGATGTAGCCGCCGCTCTTGAGCCACACTTTGGATTTGAGCGCCTTGTCGATCTCTTCTTTCAACCCGAACTGCTCGAACAGCGGCGTTTCCTTGGTATAAAGCTTCACCCGCCGAACTATGCCCGGCTGAAAGCGATTGGCAAAGCGAAGAATGCGCTCGTATTCCTGTTCGGTATCCACCCAGATGGCAGAAAAGTCTGAGGTCACCTGATCGCGCAGGATTCGCTCGACCACGTTGAGATCGTGATAAATCAGCGCCGGCGACTTGCCGTTATCAGCGCGGCCCGCGAATTTCATTCCATAGACCTTTCAGAAACCGGATGTCGGCCCGCAATTCGTTCTCATCCGCGCCCTGGGCAGCGGTGCGAACGATAAATCCGCCATGCCCGTTTTCGCGCTCACTCTGAATAATGCGCTTCAGCCGCTGGCGTTCTTCTTCGGACGCAATTTTCCGCGAAACGCCGGTGTGATTTACCGTCGGCATATAGACCAGAAAACGTCCGGGCAGCGCGATGTGGCTGGTAATGCGCGCGCCCTTCTTGCCGATCGGTTCTTTTGCGATCTGCACCAGAATTTCCTGGCCTTCTTTCAGAAGGTCGGTGATCTGCGGCAGGTTCTGCGGCTCCTGGCGGCGGAATCTTCCCCGTCCCCCACTCGAGCGGCGGAATCCTCCACGACGCGAGCGGTCACGATCGAATCCGGGGCGGGCAGCACGCTGGGTATAAGCCGCGGTTGCCGCAGGAGCCCGAACCTCGGCACGTACATCGACAGTCGCCGTACCTTGGACTTCGGCGTCCAGCAGCGCTTCCGCCTCGGCCTGCGCTTGCTCCAGTTCCGCCTCTTCCGCGGCAACTTCATCCACTTCTTCTTCGGCCTGTTCGATTTCGGCAGTTTCGCCGGAAATCGGTTCCGCAGAGAAGGGAAGTGCAGTATCTTCGCCTGGAAGCAGCAATCAATGGCGGATGCGCGCTCTCGTGCTGATCGCCCGCGGCGTGAGTCTCTTCTTCAAATTCCTCAAACCCACCCTCTTCGTCGAGCGCATCGACGTAGGCCGACAAAGCTGCTTCTTCTTCGTCGATTTCTTCCTCTTCCATCATCCCGGACGCCGCGGTATGAAAGCCTCGCGCTGACTGATCGTGAGAATCGAGCGCTGAGTCTTCGGAATGCGTTGTCGCCCGATTCTGCGTTTTCATCCTGACCAAAAACGGCAGCGACATTGTGCTCGTGTTCCTGCTTCTGTTTGCGCTCCCATTCCTCTGACCCAATCTCGGATTGGAAGGAGTGTGGGAGTGAATCTTCTTGCTGGATTGAAGGTGTCGAATCATCTGCGCTTACCGGAGTGCCGATCGTGTTTCGGCTGAAGTGATTTGCCTGCGAACCCTCTGTCGTTTCCGTATTAAGAGCGAATAGGGGCTCATCTTGCGGAAACTGCTCAGACAACTCGGCGTGCGCGTCGCTTAGCGAAAGAATCTTCGCCAGTCGCGCCCGCAGAACCGAATGTCTGCTCGCGCTGATTGCCCGATGCAGGTGAGCGGTCCCGATATTTCGAAATTGACTCGCCCGGGAGAAGTATTGGTTGATAACCCGGGGGCGGCCCGAACTCTTCACGTTCCGGGCGAGACTCAGTCTGCGCCGGGCGCGAAGGTTGATCGCGCCGCCCGCGCCGCCGGCGTCCACGCCAGCCGCCTCGGTCGCGATCTTCGCGTGAATTCTCCCGGATCGGCGCCGAGGTCTGGTTTACGGCCGCTGGCCGTCCGTTGCCTTCACCCTGCGAACTTTGCTGCTCTGGTTCTCTGGCGACGCGTTCCTGCGGCTTCTCGCGCGTATCGGGAACGTTGTTGGTGATGGGGACCTCATCCAGATCGTCATCCTCGTTCTGAAGCTCCATGAAATCGGAGACGTACAGGAAGGCGTCCCGCTCCAGGCCGATGTCCACGAATGCCGATTGCATTCCCGGCAAAACCCGCGTCACCCGGCCTTTATAGATGGATCCGGCAAGCGTGTATTCGTTTTCGCGCTCCAGATACACTTCTGCTAACTGATCGTCCTCCACCAGGCCGACTTTGGTTTCGTGCGGCGTGGAAGACACAAACAATTCTTTTGTCATTGAAACTCCGGTCCGTAAGCCGCTCCGCGGCTACGGATTCACCGGATAAGAGACGCACAACTGCGGGAGGTCTGAAGCTGCGATGAGTGTGCTGATAGAGACCCGTACGGCCCGTGATGATTTCGCGGATTCCGGTTGGGTTCTGGACGAACTAGGGTTTTTTCCACTGATCGCAATCTGCCCGGGGTTGTGACCGCTCTCTCAGTTGATATCTTCTTGAATCCGATCGCAAATTTCAGATTTGCGATGGGATAACTGAGGGGGCCGTTACCCTGCCCGAGGCTTCTACTTCAAATCCTGCCCGGCTTTGTCTCTACCGGTGAGTTGCCCTCTTTACGCGAGGGCGGTCGTAATTTTTCAAACCGGCCGCCCATGGCGTCCGGGGTAGAACAGGAATACTTTGCTTCAATTCACGAAGCGGCGCATGCGGACGTTCATAACCATCCCCAGCGCAAGAAACATAAACAAAACCGATGACCCTCCGTAACTCATTAAGGGCAAAGGTATTCCGGTGACCGGCATAAATCCGACCACCATGCCAATGTTGACCAGTATATGAAAGGTCAAAACTGCCACTACACCCATCACTATAAACGTGCCAGCACGATCGGGTGCTGTTTGCGCGTTCTGAGTCAAACGCATCAGCACAATGAAGTATAACAGCAGCACCGCCAGCGCGCCTACAAAACCATGTTCCTCGGAAAATGCCGCAAAGATGAAGTCGGTATGGGGCTCGGGCAGAAAAGCCAAATGGGTCTGTGATCCCGAACTGCTGCCGAACAACCCTCCTGAACCTACCGCAATTTCAGATTGCTTGACGTGATAGCCGGCGCCGCGAGGATCGTTATCCGGCGCCATAAAGCTCACCAGCCGCTGCTTCTGGTAATCCTTCAGGTGGTGCCATGCCAAAGGCATGGCGAGGCCGGCCAGCATTATGATCACCAGCGCCTGCTTGAATCGGATGCCGCCAAGAAATAGGCCGACAATTGCAATCGGCAGATAGGTCAGCGCGGTGCCGAGATCGGGCTGCGCCAGCACCATCAGCATGGGCACGCCCACAATCGCGCCGGCTTTGATGAAGTCGGTCCAGGAAAGCTCGCGGCTTTGCAGGTCGGCAAAGTACTTGGCCACAGCGAGGATCAGAATGAGCTTGACCCACTCCGATGGTTGAAAGTGATTGCCTCCCGGCAGCTTTACCCAGCGGCGTGCGCCCAGATATTTTTGTCCGAAGACCAGCACCGTCATCAGCGATGCGACTGCGCCGATATACATCCAGTGCACCTGCTCGAGCAGCATCTGGTAATTCAAGACGCTGACCAGAAGCATGCCCCCCACGCCGCCAATGATCCAGTAAATCTGTTTCACATGGACGCCGGCGAACTTGGTGTGCAGGGTGGCGCTGCGAATTTCGATCACACCCAGGGCGCAGATGATCAGCACGAATGTCACCAGCACCCAGTCAAAATCGCGAAATGAAATATTGCGGGCCATAAAAGCAGCTTCTAGCTTTTAGCTCCTAGCTCGTTAGCAACCTCCGTTCAGTTAAATGTGGGGTCACAGCCGCCCGTCCACTTTCTGACACAAAGCTTTGTGCACCTCAATTCAATCCTGGCGCAGCGGTTGCCAATGGCAAAGCTCGTTTTGCCAAATCAATCTGGAAACGTCCGCCGTTCAGCTTCTGGCTCTCCCCATCTTCACCTTGCGAAGTCCAGAGCGCGCCCATTTCTACTGGTTTGCGATCAACTTTCTCGCGCCACGCTCGTCGGCTGTCGCCGTTGCTTATCCACGAAAGCCTTGATCACCTGGGTCGCGATTCTGGCCGCCAGCTTGCCGTGCTCGCCGCCTTCAAACAGCGTGCACACGATAATGTCGGGGTTGCGCCGCGGCGTGAATCCCACGAACCACCCGTTCTGGGCCAGCGCTTCATCGTGGGCATGCTTGGCGCGTGTCGCCAGCGAGACTACCTGCGCCGATCCGGTTTTTCCCGCTATATCCATGCCCTGGAATGTGCGCCGATGGCGCAGTGCCCTCGGGCAGTAACACTCGCCCCATTGCATCCGTGATGGTGTTCCATCCGTTGGGATCAATGGGGATGCTTTTGACTTGGCTGTAGCGGCTGACTTCCACATAGACCCGGACGGGCAGGTTTGTGGGATCGACAACGTGCGGAACCACCATGCGCCCGTCCATTGAGATCGCAGAAATAGCGCGAATCAGTTGCACCGGCGTTACTGCAACCGCTCCCTGTCCAATTCCGACTGAAATGGTTTCGCCCGCGAACCACTTCTGGCGAAAATTGCGCAGCTTCCATTCTTCCGAAGGCATTACTCCGCTGACTTCATCCGGCAGATCAATTCCGGTCTTCTGTCCAATTCCGAGTGCGGTAGCGTATTTCGCAATGCGATCGATGCCCAATTTTTCCGCCAGGGTGTAAAAGAACACGTCGCAGGACTGGTAAATTCCCTTGGTCAGATCGACTTCGCCGTGCCCGCTTTTCACCCAGCAGCCAAACCGGCGTCCGTAAAACTCAGCGCCTCCAGTGCAAAACACGTGCAAGGTCTGCGCGATACCTTCCTGCCATCCCGCCGTCGCCATGATGATCTTGAAGGTCGAGCCCGGCGCGAGCTGCGCTTGAATGGCCTTGTTGAGCAGCGGCTTATTGGGATCGTCGATCAGCTTCTGCCAATCCGACCGCCCGATCTTGATGGCGAAATTGGTTGGGATCGAATACCGGACGGCTCGCCATGGCAAGAATCTCTCCGGTGTGCGGATCCATGGCCACAAGTGCGCCATTCTTTCCTTCCATGGCTTCTTCGGCGGCAATTTGCAGGTCGACATCGATTGTCAGCTTCAGCGGCTTACCCGGCACTGCCGGCTTCTCGTCCAACGCCTCGCCGACTTCTTTGCCGTGGCTGTTCACCACTACCTGGCGCGATCCATTGGTGCCCATCAGAAGCTGGTTGTATTCCAGTTCTACCCCGGATTTACCGACGACATCGCCGGGATTGTAGAGCTCAAACTGCGGCTGGTTCAGCATGTCTTCGCTGACCTCGCCAACATAGCCAACCAGGTGCGCCAGAAATCCCTTGCGCGGGTACAGCCGCCGGTAGGCCATGATGCTGTCCAGTTCCGGCAATTCGCTTTTATGCGCCTCAATGAATGATTCCTCATCCATGGTGATGTCTTCTTTGAGGTAGATCGGCTGATATTGCGGCATGCCGGCGAAGTGGCGAATCTTTTCGCGCACCTCCCGCGGATCCATGTGCAGGCCCTGCGCGATTAATCCGGCGTCGGCTTCTAGATTGCGCGATGAGTCGCGCATCAACAGCGCGGTAAAGGAAGTGTAGTTATCAACGATGGTCCGACCGTAGCGATCGAGAATCTTTCCCCGAGGAGCGAGTATCGGAACCTCGCGCACCCGGTTGCGCTCCGCGGCGGCTGAGTAGTAATCGCTCTGCGATACCTGCAGCCGCCAAAGCCCATAAGCCAGGAAAAGGAATATCCCAAGGATCAGGTATTGCACCGCGGTCAGGCGGATATGGGATGGCTTTTCTTCGCGGCCAAACATAATTCAGTCGTCGGTCCTTCGTCGTAGGTCGCTGGCAAGAACTGCGGCGGGACGGGTTAACTGGATTGTAAATCTTCTCTGGATTGTGGGCGATGAATTTCAGTAACGAAAGTCACAGCGTGGGGCTCCGACACTTAATTAGGAACCGGATCGCAGACAACCGAATTCGAGGGTGTCATCCCGACCTCGTTCGCCGAAAGCGGACGAGGGAGGGACCGTACGCTGTCGATTGGATCGCTGCGTACGGGCGAAGACAGGAATGGCTGCATTGCGGCTCCTCACTGTCCTGACGGCTTCCGAGGCAACTGCGGAAACTTCGTAAGGCCCTCTTCCGCCCTCTTGACGGAGTGCAGACTCGGGATGATCGAGAGCGTCAGTCCCGTAAATATGGTAATATGGGAACAGTGAAAACGACCTTGGAAATCCCCGACTTTCTGTTCCGTCGCGCAAAATCAGTCGCGGCGGAGCGGGGTATTCCGCTGCGTCAGTTTGTGACGGAAGCGGTGCAGGACAAGCTCAATCTCACCTTCGGCGCCAGGCCAAAGCCGTGGATGAAGCACTTCGGAAAGCTCAAGCGAGCTTCGCAAGGAAACTAAGCAAATCGAAAAGCGAATTGAAGAGGCCTTTGAGCAGATCGACCCGGAAGTCTGGGAATGATCCTTGATACGAACGCTCTGTCAGCGGCAGCCGACGACGACCCGGCTGTGATCGCGATCTTGTCACATGCAGAACAACTCGCTATTCCGGTAATTGTGTTGGGTGAATATCGTTATGGCATCGCGCAATCTCGCCATCGCTTACGGTATTCGAATTGGCTCGACGCGCTTCGTCCTCGACTGCCTGGTGCTCAATGTGAATGAAGAAACGACGCATCACTATGCGGCCATCAATCTCGAGCTCAAACAGATGGGCAAGCCAATACCTACCAATGATCTTTGGATTGCCGCCCTTTGCCGGCATTATTCGCTCCCGATCTTGAGCAATGATCGGCATTTCGATTTTGTTCCCGGCAACCGGAGGATTGGGTGGTAGATTGCGCCAATCAGACTTCAGCCGATTCAAATGGCGTGTCAAAAATTGACGCCTTAGTCTAGCTTCAGGCCCTATCTTTCAACCGATCCATCAGCGCGAATAGCAATACTCCGAGAACCGCATTGGCGAGGGCGGATTCCAGTTCGTGGGCCCAGTTCCAATGCATGTTCAACCGGACCATCCCGCGGGCGACGAGAAAATAAATCAATTCGTGAATGATGTCGAAGCCAATAACCACCAGAAAGCGGGTGCCGACGCTCTCTACGTCCAGCTTAACGCCCAACGAAGAAGCGCCGTAGCCAACCACCGTCTTGGCGATTCCATATAGACCCAGCGGATGGTTCGCTCCGGCGAGCGCATCCTGAAGCAAGCCGATCGCGGCTCCAGTAGCCAATCCGGCAACCTGGCTGCGTCGCGCCATGGCGAAAAAAATCACCACCAGCAGGGGCAAATCGAAGATGGAGAAAAACGGCATCCGCAGCGGCAGAAACACCTGCAGGAACACCGCCAGCAAAGGCACGATGATGGTCACCGGCAAGCTGAAGCGGTAGACCTCAATTTGTTCCCGGGATGTGTAGGTCAAGGCCACGGTCTATTGAGGAGTGTCCCCAGGATTGCTGGGCTGAGGCTGGGCTAGGCTGACTTGGTGGATGCGGATCGGTGGACGGGCTTCGACGCTGCGTCAGCGTGGGGTTTTGCACCGCGGCGGTCGTGAGTTTGCGTCAGAAGCCGGTTGCCGGTTTTGCTGTCTTGTGCAGTGCGCTGGAACCGGCGCTACCGCAGGATTCGATGGTTTCGCGGCTGCAGGCGGCGTTGATACAGCTGATTTCACCTGGCCCGGTGATCGCCGACGACTCGGTCACCGGCTGAACGTGCGCGACGCGAGGTAGCGAGTGCCGAGCATGCGCGATGTCACTGCGCCGGCAGCGTTGATCGGTGCCGGCGGCTTATCAGGAACCGACGGCAGGCGCTCGGCCAGAATGTCCGAGGCGCGAATGTTCGTGGCCGTCGACGGAGGCTCGCGTTCTTCCTTCTTTACGATCACCAGCACTTCCTCCAGCCGATTCAATGAAGCGCTCGGCTTGACCATGACCTGCAAGAACTCCGGTCCTTTCTCGATCCTGTCGACCGTGCCGATAATCAGCCCCTTGGGAAAAATCTGATCGCCGCCGCTGGTCAGCACCCGGTCGCCCATTTTCACCTCTTCGTCAGCCATGATCTTGTCGATCACCAACTCCCCTGAGCTTTTGCCTTTCAGCACTCCCTGCAGCCGCGACTGTTCGAGGATTGTGCCCACGCCGCTCTGCTGGTCGTTAATCAACAACACCTGCGAAGTGCTCCTGAATACGTTGATAATTTTGCCGACCACGCCAGTGGCGGAGATAACTGCCATATCGAGCTGAACCCCGTCGCGCGAGCCTTTGTCGATGTATACGGTTCGGGATTGTTCGCTGCCGCTCGATCCGATCACCTGTGCGGCCAGGGTCTTGGCGATGAACTGTTCTTTAAATCCAAGCAGAGACTGCAAACGGTGCGCCTGGTCGGCATCTTGCTTCAATCGCACTTCTTCCAGCTGCAATTCCTCGATCTGGTCGCGCAACTGGCGATTTTCCTGCCGGACGCCACGCAGGTAAAAATAGTTGTGCCACAGGTCCGACGCTCCGCCTTGAAACTGGACCAGTCCTTTTTCCATCGGCGTGATTGCCGAAACCGCCCACACCCGAATCAATCGCGCGGGTTGGTTCTCAGTGGGACGCTTAACCTGGACCGCGAGGCCCAGAATTTGAAGGAATATGGCCGCGGCTAGAAAACTCACATTGCGATAGCGGCCCATAAGGTTATCCATAAAATACAGCTGTCAGCTCTCAGCTGTCAGCCATCAGCAAGAGCTCTCGGTTACAAAACTTAGATTAATAGAACTTGGTTTGGCGGACGACGCACGACCATTCTCAGCTCGCCTGGAGCGAAGCCGAGCGAAGCGCGACGCTCCTACTCGATCGAAATCTTCCGCAGCAGCTTGAAATCGCTCAGCATCTTGCCGGTGCCGAGCACCACGCTGCACAACGGATCATCCGCAATCGAGACCGGCAATCCGGTTTCTTCGCGGATACGCTTATCCAGATTCTTAAGCAGCGCGCCGCCGCCCGTCAAAACAATTCCGCGATCGCTGATGTCGGCAGAAAGCTCGGGAGGCGTACGCTCCAAGGCTACCCGAACCGCATTCATGATGGTCGAAACGCATTCGCTCAAAGCCTCGCGAATTTCGCTGTCATCGACCGTAATTGTCTTCGGCACGCCTTCAATCAGGTTGCGGCCCTTGATTTCCATGGTCAGCGGCTTATCCAGCGGATATGCCGACCCGATCTCCATCTTGATCTGCTCCGCCGTGCGCTCGCCGACCAGCAGGTTATATTTCCGCTTCAGATAATTCATGATGGCTTCATCCATCTGATTACCGGCCATCCGAACCGAACGAGAATAAACGATGCCGCTCAATGAAATCACTGCGATGTCAGTTGTCCCACCGCCGATATCGACCACCATGTTGCCGGAGGGCTCGGTAATCGGCAGGCCTGCGCCGATCGCCGCCACCATCGCCTGTTCCACCAGAAAAACTTCGCTGGCCTTGGCCCGATAGGCCGAGTCCATAACCGCACGCTTTTCTACCTGCGTGATCTCTGAAGGCACGCCGATCACGATCCGCGGATGCACCAGCATCTTGCGGTTATGCGCCTTCTGGATGAAGTAGTTGAGCATCTTCTCGGTGACTTTGAAGTCGGCAATGACGCCGTCTTTCATCGGCTTGATGGCGACAATATTGCCCGGAGTGCGGCCGAGCATCTCCTTGGCTTCCTTGCCGACGGCTTCCACTTCGCCGTATTCTTGTTCAAAGCGACGATGGAAGGCTCGTTGACGACAATGCCTTTACCCTTCGCGTAAACCAGAGTATTAGCGGTTCCCAGATCAATCGCCAGATCGCTCGAAAACATGCTGAATAGCGACCGGACATTGTGCCCGCCCGATGACCCATTGCGAAATCCATTGGATGACATACGTTGTCCCTTTATCGATCTAGATCACTCCGGCACAACTCTGCCGAAGACCGGGCTCGGCCCGAAAAAAGATTTGAATTGTTTCTGGGTCTTGGTCCTTATTGTAAGGACTTTTTAACCCCAACGCTGAAAATAAAGCCCGATGAGTGCGCCAACAATTCCAATGAAAGTAAACCCCTCACTGGATCACGACCTTTTGCTGCTCGGTATTAACTCCACCTTTCGCATCTTGCGCCGTCACGGTTATTAGCGTTTCACCGTTCGGCAGTGGAGGGGTAAAGAAATGGAAGCTGCCATCGGTCCCAACCACTGGAACCTCGTGACCGTTTACCATCACCCGCGCGCCAACTTCAGTCTTGCCAGTCAACTCGATCACATGTCCATGCTGGATAAACGGATCCAGCGACAACGCAATCTTCCCCGAACTGGTTTCCTTGGCAATAATTGTGAAACGGTTCTTTTCGCTTTCCGCCGACTGATTATCTTGCCCGTCGAACGAGCGCACCATCCAGTAATAGGGACCTTCGTTTAATCCCGAAACCATTATGTCCGCAGAATTCACTTTGCGATCGAGGATGAGCGAAGAGAAATATGGATTGCGCGAAATCTGCAGGCGATAACCCTTGGCATTCGCCATTGGTGTCCAGGAGAACTCAATCGGCTTGGGATCGTGGGAGATAAATATCGGCATCATGTTCGCCGGCGAAATCGGAGTCGGTGGTCCAATCTCTTTAACTTTCTCGAGGCGTCCGGCATTGGGCTGGAAGCTGGCCTTTTCCCATCCGGCCAGTTGCAGGGTCTGACCCCCGCGCTCTACAACGCCGCTGCCTTTGGTGATCAACAATTCGTCATGCTGGGCCTTTGAATCTTTGCTCACCCGGGCCGCGCTTTCGGGTGCCAGGGAGGCAGTCGCGCCATCCAAAATGACCTCAGACTTCGAACCCTGTGAGTAGGTCCCGGTGGCTAGATCAACCGTTCCGGTGTTTACGCTGACTGCCACATTCGTCTGTTGATGCGCGTTCGCCGAGTTTTCTTCGATCACAATCAGTGAGTCTTGCTTCACTGTGTAGTTGGTGCCATCGTTGAAAACAATCTTCGCCATGCCTTCAGATCCGGTCTGGATCACGTCGCCTTTTTCGAGGGGGATGCTGTAATCGGCATGAACCCAGTCATTGCTGCTGGCCTTCTTGATGCGCACCGTTCCGTCGAGCGCGGTGATGTGCGCCTGCTGGGAGACTAAGCCTCCGGCGGCTGTCGGTTGCGATCGCCACTCGCTCCAGCAAATTCGTAAACAGGCTGCTGACCGTCTTTTCGGTATTAGCGCTGAACTCCGGAAAAGTGAACCGGGTAGCCACCAGAAGCGCCACTAAAATAGCCATAGCAAAGAGGATCACGCTGCGATAAGTGACGGTCTTCCAGGCAATCTGTATCCCTGGTTTTTGATTCGAGCGCACGAGTATCCTCTACAGGACGGGAGAGTCCCTTTGGATTTACGCCCAGATTATTACAGGCAGCGGTAGGACGGGTAACGCGAAACCATGCGCTTCGGGTTACTGAGGTCATAGGATTAAGCTACAGTCGGGCCCAAATTTGTCAGTCTCGATTTGGTCCATTCAGCCAGTCAACCCGGCAGCACGCAGCCCAACTTGCCCCTGCTCTGACGGGGCGTTAGCATTAAAGATTACCGGAGGATTTCCATGGCGACTGACACTCTTACCCGACCCACGATCGAGGGTGATGCTTCCCGTCCTAATGTTTATAAGAATTTCATCGACGGCGAATGGGTCGAATCCGCGTCTGGCGAAACCTTTGAAGACCGCAATCCTGCGGATACTCGTGATGTAGTGGGAATTTTTCAGAAATCCGTAAAGGAAGACGTTGACGCGGCGGTTGACGCGGCCAAAAAAGCATTTACCAAATGGCGTTTGGTCCCGGCCCCACGCCGCGCCGAGATCATCTATCTGGCCGCCGAGATGCTGTTCGAGCGCAAGGAAGATTACGCTCGCGACATGACCCGCGAGATGGGCAAGGTTTTAAAAGAGACGCGCGGAGACGTTCAGGAAGCCGTCGATACCGCTTATTACATGGCCGGGGAAGGCCGGCGGCTTTTTGGTCCAACCACTCCGTCTGAGCTGCCCAACAAGTTCGCTATGGCGATCCGCCAGCCGGTTGGGGTCTGCGGAATGATCACGCCGTGGAATTTTCCCATGGCGATTCCATCCTGGAAGCTGCTGCCCGCGCTGGTCTGCGGCAATACCTGCGTAATCAAGCCCGCGCAGGACACTCCGCTATCGACGTTCAATCTGGTCCGCGTGCTTGCCGATGCCGGCGTGCCCAAAGGCGTGGTGAACATTGTGACTGGATTCGGACCGGACGCCGGCGCGCCCATGCTCGAAAATCCCGAAGTGCGGGCGATTTCGTTTACCGGATCGAGCGCGGTTGGAAAGACGATCGGCACCACCGCTGCCAAGAGTTTTAAACATTGTTCGCTGGAACTCGGCGGCAAAAATCCCATGATCGTGCTCGATGACGCCAATCTCGATCTGGCCATTGAAGGCGCGCTCTGGGGCGCATTCGGCACCACCGGCCAGCGCTGCACCGCAACCAGCCGGATCATTGTCGAGAAAGGCGTCTATCGCGAGTTCGTGAGCCGTCTGATTGAACGCGCCAAGAAACTTCGTGTCGGAGACGGTCTGGATGAGACCAGCGACATGGGCCCTGCGGTCAACGAGCGTCAGTTGCTGAGTGATCTGCAATATGTCGACGTCGGCAAGACCGAAGGCGCGAAGCTGCAGTGCGGCGGCAACCGCCTGGACAAAGGCGTACTATCAGCACGGATATTTCATGGAGCCGACAATCTTCAGCGATGTCGATCCCAAGATGCGCATCGCGCAGGAAGAAATTTTTGGCCCGGTGGTTTCGATCATTCCCTGCGAGAATTTCGAGGATGCGGTCGAGATTGCCAACAACATCGAATACGGCTTGTCGTCGGCCATCTACACTCGCGATGTCAACAAGGCATTCACCGCGATGCGCGATCTGTATGCCGGAATTACTTACATCAATGCGCCGACGATCGGCGCCGAAGTTCATCTTCCATTCGGCGGAACGAAGGCCACCGGCAATGGCCACCGCGAGGGCGGCATTGGCGCAATCGATTTCTATTCCGAGTGGAAATCGGTTTACGTGGATTACTCAGACCGGTTGCAGAGAGCGCAGATTGACCGGCCGGAATAAGAAAACGTCGTGCGTCGCACGTCGTTCGTCGTTGGCCGAACGCCCCAAGAGGTTTCTCCGCGAACTCTGCGTTCTCTGCGGTTAAAGGCTTTTGGCTCTTCGCCGCAACGACCAACGACGAGAAGCTAACGACGATTTTCTTCTAAAACGCAGGTAGAATAGTTCCCATGCCCGCAACCCAAACTCGCGAAATCGCTCCCGCCCAACGTCTCGAAAACTTGCGCTATGCCATTCGTGATCTCGTCAGCCTGGCTGACGAAGTCAAGCGACAGGGACACAAAGTTCTCTACCTGAATGTTGGCGACCCGAACATTTTTGATTTCGCGCCGCCGGCACATGTCATCGAGGCCGCCTATCGCGCCATGCGTGATAACAAAAACGGCTACGCGCCTTCGGCCGGAGTTCCCGAGGCGCTCGATGCGATTCGCGGCGAGGCGAAGAAAAACGGCATCACCACCGTGCAGGATGTTTTCATCACCAACGGCGCCGGCGAAGCGGTTGATCTTTGCCTGACCGCTCTGCTCAATCCCGGCGACAATGTGCTCACGCCGCGTCCGGATTATCCGCTCTACCCCGCGGTGCTCTGCAAAGTTGGGGCCGAGCCGAATCCTTATTACCTGAATGAAGACGACGGCTGGCAGCCTGAACTGGATGACATCAAAAAGAAAATCAATTCGCGGACCAAAGCGATTGTTCTGATCAACCCCAACAATCCCGACCGGCGCATTGTGCACGCGAAAGATGCTGCAGGATCTGGCCGAACTTGCCCGTCAGCACAATCTTGCTCATCATCGCTGACGAAATTTACGACAAGCTGATCCTCGACGGCGGCGAACACATTTCGATTGCTGCCGTGGCGCCGGATGTGCCGGTGGTCACGATCGGCGGATTGTCGAAAAACTATCTCGCTCCTGGATGGCGCATGGGATGGAGCATCGTGAGCGGCGAGGCCTCCGCGGTGAAGCCCTACGTCGAAGGCATTCACAAGATGCTGCGGGCACGGCTTTCCGCGAATCACCCTGAACAGTATGCGATCAAACCTGCGCTCGAAGGTCCGCAGGATCACCTGTCGAAGTGCGCCGAAAACTCACCGCTCGTCGCGATCTGACCGTCGAAACCTGCAACTCGATTCCCGGCATGAGTTGTGTTCCGCCGCGTGGCGCATTCTATGCATTTCCGCGAATCGATGTTCCCGAGGACGACGCGACTTGGGTGAAGCAATTACTGCTTGAGAAACATATTTTGACGGTGCAGGGTTCTGGTTTCGGACAAAAGCCCGGCAGCAAGCACTTCCGCATCGTGTTTCTTCCTCAGGAAGAAATGCTCAAGCAGGCGTACTCAGAGATTCGCGATTTCATGAAGAGTCGCTCGTAATGCCTTGCGGTACTTGTCTTACTGAGTGCTCTTCGTGGCCCACGCCTTTGACTTCGACGCATAAAAGGCACGAGGGTACACGAAGGACAAACTTTAGAACTTTGAGTCTTTTTTCCGAATCTGCTCTAATCGGGCTGTGTGATCGATATCCACTGTCACATCCTGCCTGAAGTAGATGACGGCCCGAAATCCTGGGAGATGTCCGAAGCCATGTGCCGCATGGCGGCCGAAGATGGCATCCAGCATATCGTCGCCACGCCTCATTCGAACGACCGGTATTTTTACGAGCGCGAATATCTTCTGACCCTGCTGGAAAGTTTGCGACAGCGCGTTGGGGCGAATCCCGCATTGAGCCTGGGCTGCGACTTCCATCTCTCGTTCGATAACATGCAGATGGCGCTGCGCGCACCTGAGACATTTTGCATCGGCAACAGCCATTATCTCCTGGTCGAGTTCAGTAATTTCAGCATCTCTCCGCAAGTTGACGACTGGTTCACCCAAATGCACGAGCGCGGCATTACGCCGATCATCACTCATCCCGAGCGTAATCCGATTCTGCAGCAAACTCCGGATCGGGTGTTGAAGTGGACGGAACTCGGCTGCGCGGTGCAGGTTACGGCTTCGGTTTTTACCGGATTTTGGGGAACGCGTCCGCGGCAAATTGCCGACTGGTTGCTGAAAGAAAAAGCCGTCCATTTTCTTTCCACCGACGCCCATGACACCAAGCGGCGCATACCGGTTCTGTCAGCGGCGAAAAAAATCGTGGCTAAGGAGTTCGGAGAAGAGCTTGCGCGAGTCCTGGTCGAAGACAATCCGGGCGCAGTTGTGAGAGACCAGCCCTTGCCGTACTTTCCGCAGAGGTGATTTTATCGAGTGGGAACGGCCGGCATACTGGCCGCAGGCGTGGATTCTTGTCCCGAGGCAGCCGGCTCCGGATCGCGTGTTTCAGTCGACATCGAGACCGAAGAAAGCTTCGCCGGGCGTGAAGAGACACGCCGAGTTACCGGCTCCGTCGACATGGTCATGGCACTTTCAGGGTTCAGTAAATGTTCAGAATCAGGACCCAGTCCCAGGCGAATCAGAGCGCGAGAATCCGGAATCGATTTGCTCTGCCAACCCTGGTCCGATTGATAGTGGTGCATCGCCTGCTGAGTCGCGTCATCCCACTTGCCTGAAGGCTGCGCCCTTCAAATAGTGCTCCCGGACCAGCGCTTGCTGAATTTCCCGGACCCGGTCGCCGTCAATCGTCTTCTGCCCGCGAACCCGTCCCTTTCGGGTCTTCTTGCTGGCATGATGCGAATGGTGCGCGGTCTTTGGCACTTTAGCAGTCGGCGTTGCCGATTGCGCATCGGGAGCCGCCCAGGCCAGCGAACCGGTGAGCATCGCCGCTATGGCCAAATTCCGCAGATTCTTGAACATCGCCACCATGCTCAGTCCTGCTGCCCGTTTCCAGCATCCACCCATCATCTCGCGGAGCCGGGATGCGCGCCAGTTCCGTTAGTGCAAGTAACAGTTACGGAAGTGTTCCGGCCAGGAAAATCGTGCCGTCATTGCGACCCGCACCGCGTTGCCGCACCAGGAACACCACGTCCTGTCCGCTCTTCAGGGTCGATTGGACCCGGTCGAAATCATCCTCGCTATTTACCTTCTGTTTGTTGATTTCCAGGATCACATCTCCGCGCGTCAGGCCGACGTCATCGGCGAATGAACCCGGCTTCACTTCCTGGACCACCACGCCCTGCCCGGATGGAACGTTCAGCCGATCGGCCATCTCCGGGGTTAGTTCGTGAACCATCACGCCCAGCTTGCTTTGCTTGGGGGTGGCCTGTTCGCCGCCTTCTTGTTCATCGCCGAGGCGGCTGGCAAACAACTTCGCGCGATCCGCAACGGTTACCGCTGCTTCGGCTTTCTTGCCGTTGCGGTAGTAGCCCAACGACACTTTCGATCCCGGCTTGCGTCCTGCAATATCCGAGACCAGTTCGTCGCCATTTTTGATCGGCTTGCCGTCAACCGAAAATATCGTGTCTCCCACTTTCAATCCCGCCCTCTCGGCCGGACTGCCGGGCACAACGCTGGAAATCGTTATTCCGCCCTGTCCGCCGTAAACGCGCGCGATGGCCGGATTTTCCTGAGCATTAAATTCAATTCCAATCGATCCGCGTTCCACCCGGTGCTCCGGCCCGGTGAGCTGGTTGTAAACCTGGGCGATGGTATTCGATGGCATCGCGAATCCGACGCCTGCGTAGGCATTGGTATCGGTAAGGATCGCGGTATTTATGCCGATGACTTCGCCTTCCATATTCACCAGTGGGCCGCCCGAGTTTCCGGGATTGATCGCAGCGTCAGTCTGAATGAATGACTGAAATTGCCGGTTAGGCACGATGTTGCGGCCCTTGGCCGAAACAATGCCTGCAGTGACGGTAGCCTGCAGTCCGAAGGGGCTGCCTACGGCCAGCACCCAGTCGCCCACCTGCATTCCGTCTGAATTTCCGAGCTTCGCAATGGGCAGCGGATGGTCCACATCAATCTTGATGACCGCCAGATCGGTTTCCTGGTCGCTTCCGATCACTTTGGCGTCATGCTGCACTCCCGGCGCGTCATCCTGCAGGTGCACGCGAATGCGATCGGCTTTCTCGACTACGTGTCGATTAGTAATGATGTAACCCTTCGAATCAACCAGCACGCCTGATCCCAGCGAACGTTCGCGAATCGGTCCTTGGTCGCCGCCTTGTCCGCCAAAGAACTTGTCGAAGAAATCGCCAAAGGGACTTTCCTGGTCGCCTCCCCCTCCCTGGTCCTGATCGTTTTCGCCTCGATGGCGCGATGGTTTGATCGTCGACTCAGTATTGATGTTGACCACTGCGGGCTCGAGCGCCTTGGCAATCTGGGAAAATTGGTTGGACAACTGGCGGGGCGAAGGAATGGTTAGAGGCGTCGCATCAGCCGACCGTTTATCTCTTTCTTGGCCCTTAACGCCATATGAAACCACCGTGCCGATCAGTATTCCGACCGTCAGCGTAAGCAGAATGACCGCGGTAAAGCCCAGACGGTTGGCCTTAAAACGCCCCCACAGATTGGCGCGCGCTTGCATGTTGAATAGCCTCCGAAATTGCAAAACCCTGATTATACAGCCGGAAAGCGGCGACAAAGGCAGGCCTGAGTCAGCCCCAGTTCCTTAGACGCAGGAGCTCTGGAAAGTGTTGTTGATTTCCGCATCGAGCCTCGTAAAGAAGTGTGATGGAACGCCGACATCCTACTGATCGGTGAGCAGAATGTAATTAAATCCGCCGCCCGCGCGCATTCAACCGCGACCACGGTCAGGAACTGGCTTTGGGTCAGCGCCAGCGGGCCCGAATTGAGGTATACATTGGTCGTTCCGGGCTGCGTCATGAATACCTGGAAATTCCCAATAGTCTCTAATTGGTATGCCGTAGCTTGATTTACCGCCAGGCCTGACGCAACGGGCTTTGCGCCGGAGATTGAACTACCCACGTTCACAATGTACACATCAGCCGCACCCATATTCGGCGATGCATTGACCACTCGCACCTGCCCTTTAGCAGTGTTGATTGTGGTGTGTGCTTGCTCCGTCCGTAAGCAGCACCGAGTCGCATGTGCGCGACCGGGCCAGTGAGCAACAGAGTGTCTCGTTCGCGCCCGCCGTTATCGAAATATTTTGCTGGAAGACCGATGTCGAATTGCTTACGGTCAACGCCTGGATGCGATGCGATCCGGATTTTCACCGTCGGGTACGCAGTGGAATTGGTGTAGGCCAGCGCAGTTCCGACCTGGTTTCCATCGATCAATATGTCCACCGGTGGAGCGTCGGGAGAAGCCATCACAATGCGCAATTGCTGTGTCGTGTCGGACCTGCCGCCACATCCGATCATCGAAATGATCGCCACACACAGCGCAAACAACCCCACACGTCTACCCACGCTTCTCCTCCAGTGCAAGTTGTTGTTTATCAGAAATTGAGAAATTCTGGAAATAGGATGCGCCGCACTACCGGGAACGATGTGCCGCGGCGCAGATTTTAAACTGGTTACTATCAGCCACTTTGAGCAGCACGAAATTCACCGTCATTTGAGTATCGACTTCCACTGGCTTGTCCATTCAATAAGTAAGGCCGGTATTTCCATTGCTTTACTGCGTCCATGGCTGCGGGCGCAAGCATGGGGTGGCCGGAGATCAGCCGCACACTCTGAACGCTGCCATCTTTTCCGATAATCGCGGAAATTACGACTGTGCCCTGGATGCGCGCGGCTTTCGCATCAGGCAGGATAAACTGGCTGGACTTTCGAAATCACCATTCCCTGCATACGCCTTGCGAAACTCGCACCCGCGTCGGCTGCGGGCCTTGAGATCCGGTTCCGCCGGCTTGCGGCGTGGGATTCGACATTGATTGCGCATCGATTTGCGGAGCCAGCGGTCCGCCCCCGGCCACAGCCACCGCAAGTCCAGTCGCGTGCTCGCCGGAGATTCGCTTCTCCAGTCACCATTTCTCCGCTGCTTAAGCAAGTTGTCGCCTTGCCGTCAGAGGCAGACCGCATGGCTCCGCTCTCGTCGGAACAGAACGCGCGCTGGCCGGAATCATTTATTTCAGGCTCTGCAACCAGTTTGTATTGTGCTGCTGTCGCAGCCGGAAATCGCATACACATAACCGCCGTGTTTTCCGGTTGCGAGATCAGCGAAAGGGTCCATTCAATCGTTCCCTGGCCTTTCCCGATCAACCCCGCGAGGCTACATGCGTAGGTGCCGTGAGATGAATGATAAGCGGTCTCTTCGGCCGATAATGATCCGCATTGCGGTTTGCGCGCCTTGTTCGTTCTGCTTGCCGTTCTCGCGTTCGATATTTTTCAGAAAATCCGGGTCCGCTAACGGCACCCGCACTTCAGCCCGAATTTCATTCAGCCGCCACACATCCGCCTCGGTCTTCATGATGAAAGTAAAGCGTGGAATGAAGGGCAGCGACTGTTCGTTGCCCTCTTTTGTCACGTGCAAGCGTGACTTCGATCTCATCTTCGTCGCCGGAAAGATTGTCGCCCTCGATCGTAATTTCCGTCTTCTCGTTCTGGTTAGGTTCTTCCACTTGCAACAGGGTCGGGCCGGTGTCGAAGGTTTCGAGCTTCACCCCGCCGGCTTTTGCCATATTTGCGAAGGCCGAGAATTCGTCGAGCATGTTCACTCCGCCCGGACCGCTCATCCTCTTTAAGAGCATTGCGAGTCGTGCTCGGCAGATGTTTTTCCAGGTGGTTGGGCGCGCTTCCGAAAAACATTTCAATCAGCGCTTGCCGCGCGGTTTGCGGAGCTTGTGTGGTTTGTGCGTGCAGGGAAGAAAACAACAGCAGGGGAAGGAGCCATGCAAAAAGACGGGGCATCGGGCCTCCAGGAAACAGCAGCAGATAACAGAGCTGCTGTGCCCAGCTTACTTCTTTATAGACACCACGCGTAACGAGATCGTCGAAGCAGATTCAGGGAATGTGCAAAATCTTGCAGTCCAGTGTTGCAGCCGCTCGAATGCCGAGTCATGTAGTTACCAGCTGCTAAACCCTTGCTGCCGCACGGATTTCACCCTTCTGGCCGCTATCCCGCCAGCAGCAAGGCTTTGGCCGCGAAGGTGCAATTTCAGATAGCAAGAAAAGAGGCTGTCAGAATCCATGCTTTCGATCCTCTTCTTTTCGTGTTCTCGACCCGACCAATGCCGTTCGCTCACGGTCTCCCGCGCGTTACCTCTTGGCGCGCAGGATAGAGCGAAAACGGTGCCATAACTGTTTGTCCCTCCATTTGCCTCTTTGGAACAGTGGCTCCAGAAATGGAGCCACTTTTTTGTGTCCGTGAAATCTTTATCAGTTGTTATTCCGGCAGCCGTTGACACGCAACGCCTGCGTAACAAAACCAGCAACAAACCTCTAGGCACAGCGTTATTCCTGTGTTCAAATGCCGGGGCATGAACGCCGCGGTCATTCTCGGCCCGGGCAAATGTAGCCAAACCGCTGGCCGCATTTCAGCGGGCCGCGCACGCCCAATGGACATCTTTAATTGAGCAGGCCGATGCCATTGTAATTTTTGGCGGCGATGGAACCATTCACCGCAATTTATCGACGCTGGTGCGATCTTGGCGTCCCCTTGATGGTTGTGCCTTGTGGCAGTGGAAACGATTTCGCGCGCTCCTTGGGATTGCACACTGCCGGTGACTCACTCTCCGCATGGCAAAAGTTCGCCTCCGGCGGAGGCAATGTGCGCAGCATTGATCTGGGAGTGATTCGGGAGATGACCAATGTCGTCTCAATTTCGCAGCCTCCGGGCGTCACCAATGGCGGCGATCATCAGCATTATTTTTGTTGCGCGGGCAGTGTGGGTTGGATGTCGAGATTGTGCGGCGTGCCAATAAGCTTCCATCCTGGGTTCGCGGTCACGGCGGCTATGGCCTTGCGGCCCCGGGACAGTTTTTCCGCTTCCAGCCCTTTCCCATGAAAGTTTGTGCCAATGGCAACGCGCCGGGAGCATTTCGTCCCACACTGCTGGCTGCGGTGGCTAATGCTCCGATGTACGGCGGCGGAATCAAAATCGCTCCCCACGCGAAACTGGATGACGGCAAACTCGATCTCTGCGTCGTGAGCGCGATGGATAAACTCAGCCTGTTTTGCCTTTTTCCCACCGCCTATTTCGGACGGCATCTGATTTCTAAAAAAGTCGAGTACGGGCAAACAGAAAAGGTCCACATCGAGACCGAAGCGCCGCTTGATGTTTATGCCGACGGCGAATACGTCTGTAAGACTCCGGTGGAATTTCACGTCGCCCGCGAAGCCCTGCAAGTCATCGTTCCGTAATAGAGTGCGCCCAGCTGAACTGAGAGTGCTAAACTTGACGCTCTATGGCTGACAACGGGCGTTCGCGAGTCTGGCTGTGGGTGTTAATCGGAGGAGGCGCCTTCTTCCTCTTTGTATTGGCCGTGTTTACCCTGGTTTATATCGCTCTGCATGCCAGCGGACGAGAAGCCGGAATCCATGCATTCGGGGACAAGATTGGCGTGGTCGATCTTGACGGAGTAATCGTCGATCCCAGCCAGGTTGTCGACGATATCCGCAGGTTTGCTGATGACGACTCCATCAAGGCCATCATCATCCACGTAAACTCGCCTGGCGGCGGAGTCGCCGCTTCGGAAGAGATCTACCGCGAAGTCAAGCGCGTCCGTGATGAAAAACACAAACGCATCGTCGCATCGATTGAAACCGTTGGCGCCAGCGGCGCCTACTATGTTTCTTCCGCGACTAACAAAATTTATGCTGACAATGGCAGCGTAGTGGGTTCGATCGGCGTGATCGCCGAGTGGGTGAACTACGGCGATCTCATGCGCTGGGCCAAGCTCAAGCCCGAAGTACTCAAGGTCGGGCAGTTCAAAGATACCGGCGATCCCACTCGAGAACTTACCCCCGCTGAACGTCAGTACATGCAAGGCCTGATCGACAATATGTACGGACAGTTTGTGCAAGCGGTGGCCGATGGCCGCCACGCCAAAGCCTCTGATATCAAGTCGATAGCCGATGGCCGGGTGTGGACCGGGGAGCAAGCCATGGGTTTGCACCTGATCGACCAGATTGGCGATTTCCGCGCCGCGGTGCTGGATACCGCCAAGTCGGTAAGCATCAGCGGTGAACCGGTGCTGGTGCATCCCGAGAGGGACCGCAAGTCATTGCTCGATTTGCTTTTCGGCGACGTTTCCCCGTACCTGCCTTCGCGGGAAAAGTTGCTGGATCAGCACGTCGGGTTTTACTATCTTTGGAAGTAGCAGGCGGCGGCAGCATCTGCCTCTTGCCAACAAGCCCTGAAATTTGAGAAGGTTATGCGAACGGCTTTCCCGCGAGAGCATTTTTCGCAGGTAGAAGCCAATCGCGGCGCGTCGAGCTTTGCAGCGCAAGTACTCTCGACGAAATTGGGGAGCAAAGTGGCTATGACTAAAGCGGATCTGATCGACGAAGTTTCCGGTCTGGTGGAATTGACCCGCAAAGACAGCGAGGTGGTCGTCGAGACCATCTTTGACAGCATCGTCCGGTCACTGCGGGCGGGCGACAAGATCGAGATCCGCGGCTTCGGCAGCTTCCGCACCCGCCAGCGCAAACCACGAGTCGGCCGCAACCCCAAGACCGGCGATCGCGTTGACGTCCCCGCCAAGAAAATTCCATTTTTCAAACCCAGCAAAGAGCTGAAAGATCTGGTGAATGGGGACGCTGCTCATGCTCCCGCAACTCCTCCGCCTGCCATGTAACGTGGCGTTGGGTAGAATCCTCGCAGGATGTTCTCCCGCAAAATTCGCGTCGAATATGAAGTCGAAGGAAAACGTGTGCCCTGTCCGCTGAAGTGGCTGGACAATTTTTCCATGCGCAATTTCACCAACGCCAGCATCTTCGATGACACTCTTCCCGTCCGGAGATGGCACCATGGAAATTGGCGAGCGGGTGCCGATCGATCAATTGCAAGCTGCCATGCTGGATTGGTTTTGCCGGAAGGGCTACTTGCGTGCCGGCGCGGAGCTATTTGTCGAGCCAGTGAATGCTCCATCGTAAACTGAAAACTTTGGCGTGTCTCTTGATCTCTCAATATATGGAGCGTTTCTTGCTGCCGCCGAAAAGATCAAATCTTCAGAAAATTTATTTCCTGTAATCCGCGTCCATACCAGTTTGCCGCAAAGTCCCAGCCGGATTTCGCTGGCCTGCAGTGTCGCCGCATAGCTGGAAATAATTCGCGTTACTTCCTCGTCGCTGGTTATATTTTCGAAAAGCTTGTCCGCTCGTCGGGTGTGCTCATCCAGCCGCGACAGCGCGGCGTCAATCTCGGTCCCCGAGGTGATGCAGACTTCAGTTTTGCACTGCAGAATCTGCTCGATGGCGAGTAGCGCGCGGTACGCGATTTTTTCCGCGAATGCAATATAGAGAGTCTCGCGGCTATTTGAAAAATGTACCGGGGCCATGCGAAACCTTGTGCAACAGATAAAAAGGGATGGTGCAATTCCCCACCGTTGAAGGCAAGTGTTTAATTGTGGGGCAACACCACTGGCGCGCCAGCGCAGCGGTCAGGCTTTCGTCATCGGTGTAACCGAGCTTTCGCAGCCACTCCCCGATTCGTCCTGACCCAGCCTGATTTTGCAAATCGACCGCGTGACGCAGCTGTTCGGCTGTCAATTCTCCGCGTGAAAGCATCATGAGTCCCAGAGGCACGCGCCGCGAACTGGCGCCCTCCCCAATGGACGAGACAGATAATTGCTGCAAACGCCGGTGCAGTTCCCGCTCCAGGCAATCCTGCAAACAGAATTGCGGGCCATGCAATTGCACCCGCGGTCTAGCGTCTCAAATGTTTTCGCCAGACCGTTTGTCTGGTTTGCACTCGGCGCTGTCGCAAGTTCGAGTGCGCGGTGTGGTAATGGCTGCGCACAGCCGGTTGGTGAACCCGCGTGAGAGGACATTCATGCGGCATGCCCGGTAAGTACTTCTGTAATTCGGATTCCGAAGTTCACATACACATCGATGACATTGGTCCCGGTATCGAAGGACAGATTCCACACGTGCTCGATGATCATGGTCCGCGAAACCCGCCGGCCCGCATTCAGCATTAAATATTCGAGCAGGCCGAATTCCTTGGAAGTGAGCTCGATCCGTTTGCCGCCGCGCTCCACCTTGCGCTCAACCCGGTCAAGCTTCAAATCGGCGACGGTGAGCACCGAAGCCGCCGGCAAATGGCTTCGTCGCAATAATGCCCGGATGCGGGCTGACAGCTCGACGAAGGAAAAAGGCTTGCCCATGTAATCATCCGCGCCCAGATCAAGGCACTGGACGCGATCTTCCACCCGGTTCCGGCTGGTTAAGACCAGGATCGGCATGCTGGGCTTGCGCGGCCGCAGATGCCGCAAAATTGCGATTCCATCCATGCGCGGCAGGTTCAAATCAAGCATGAACAAGTCGTAGTCGAGTTCGGTCGCCATGGCTTTCGCCTGTTCGCCGTCATGGGTCACATCCACGGCGTAGTGCTCGGCTTCCAGCCCTTTCTGTACGAAGGTGGCCAGGGCAGGATCGTCTTCGGCAATGAGTACGCGCATAGAAGTTGTTAGAACCGATTCATTGTTAGAGCCGCTGAGGCTGTGAGGCAAGGCACGAAAGGCGCGGCAGCGGCCCGCAACCGGCGGAACTACCCTCCACAGGCTGGTTTGGGAAACAATCACGGCATGAGGACGCAAGCGGAACCTCGCATGCCACTCGCCATTTACTGCGGTTACGCCGGAGGATACAACAGATAGCTCATGGAGCCTTGGAACAAAAGATTTCTCCAGGCAGTTTTCCTTCCCGGCGGCGCCATTCTGCTGGGTGCATTTCTGCTGCTCAATCCGGGACTGGTTAATCCCTCCGTGTATGGCGTCAGGTTTTTCTACTACGCGGTATTCATTGCCGCACTGCTGCTTTCGTGGAGGTTTCACACCACTCGCATTTTTCTGTCGGCGATCGTGTTGCTTCTGGCCCACCGGGCGCTCGAGTTCTTTTCGCAGGGCCAGGTTGTTGCCTCGGGGCCGGGGCGGGTGGCCTTTGAAGCTATCGCGCTGCTTCTGCCGCTGAATTTCATCCTGCTGACTTTTTTCCCGGAGCGTGGCTATCCCGGCCGCAGCTTGTCATGGTTTTTAATTCTGCTTTTCTTCGAATCAGTTTTCGTGGCAGCGATCGCGCGACCCGAGCAGCCGGCGCCGGCTTTCCTGCATTCCGCACCGGTGACCTCAATTCACTCGCACCTTCCGCAACCTGCGCTGCTGCTCTTTGTTATTGCTCTGGGATATTTGCTCTACCGCCTGTTGCGTTTTCAAAAACCAACCATCATCGGAATGTTCTGGTCTTTGATCGCAACCTGGCTGGCGCTGAATACCAGCGGAATCGGCAAAACCGGCAGCGCCTATTTCGGAGTGGCCGCGCTGATTCTCGCCGGCTCCATCGTGGAGAATTCCTACGCCCTGGCATATCGGGATGAACTCACCGGCCTGCACTCCCGGCGCGCATTCAACGATGCACTGGCCCGCCTGAAGCCGCCTTACGCGGTCGCCGCGGTCGATATCGATCACTTCAAAAGCATCAACGACACTTATGGTCATGACATCGGCGATCAGGTCCTGCGCATGGTTGCGTCGAAGCTGGCGCGCGTCGGCGGAGGCGGAGACCCATTCCGTGTGGGAGGCGAAGAATTTACCATTTTGTTTCCCGGAAAAACCGGGCGAGAAGTGGTTGACATACTTGAGCTGCTGCGCCTGAATATCGAGAGCTCCAGCTTTCGTGTACGCAGCGGCGAGGAGCGCCGCAAGGTTCAGCGATCGCCTGAGCGCAGGACAGCCGGCAAAAAGCGCGAAACTCCGCACCTTACTACTACCAGTTCTTCGGTTTCGTTGTCGGTGACCGTGAGCATCGGAATCGGCGAATCGCAGCCCAAGTTGAGCTCCGATGAAATTATTCACCAGGCAGATAAAGCCCTTTACCGCGCAAAGCGAGGCGGCCGAAACCGCATTGAGACCGGTGTCCCGGAAAAGAAAGTGTTGGGCTTTCGCAGAAAGAAGCCGAAAGATTCAGGAGCCTGAGTTGACGGTGCGGCGTGTGCGCTCGATCGCCATGTCCACGATTTCGCCGATAAGCTGGGTGTAGGAGCGGCCCGACTTCTTCGCCGCCATGGCAAACTCGTGCTTGCTTGAGAGCCATGGGTTGGGATTGGCCTCGATCACGAAAACTTCGCCCTCCGGCGTGAGTCGCATATCGATGCGCCCGTAGTCGCGCAACTTCACCGCGCGATATGCCGCCAACGCAGTCTCCGACAGCTTTCTGCACCGTTGCTTCGTCCAGATCTTCCGCGATCTTCGATTTCGTGAGTTTATAGGCCTTGGAGTCGGTTTCAAATTTCACATCGCGGCTGGCGATCTTCGGCATTCCTTCGCGGCAGCTTCGAAAGATCAAGTTCGACCAGCGGCAAAACTTCCGTGTTCTCGTAGCTGCCGAGGACTGACGCGTAAATCTCGCGGCCCTCAATGTACTCCTCGATCAATGCCGGCGAATCGAACTCGTTCTGCACGTACTCCACCCGCTCCATCAACTCCTTCACCCCGGTAACCACCGCCGCGGCGTCGATTCCGATCGACCCGTCCTCCGACTGCGGTTTCACAATCAGGGGAAATTTAACGTCGTGCGCATGGTCGATGTTTCCGCGATATGCAGTGGCGAAAAAAGGAGTGCGAATCTGGTGGAAGGCGAACATCTTTTTCGCGGTAGCTTTGTCCTGCGCAAGAAAATGCGCGTGCGGCCCCGCGCCGGTGTAGGCGAGTCCCAGCAGGTCCATATAGGCGGACACATTCATCTCTTTGGTGTCGTCGCCGGCGTAGGACTCCGTCAGATTGAACACCAGGTCGGCCCCGCATTTTCCCAATCCATAAAGCGATTGCGGACGCCCGTCCAGCACGTAATAAGAGGGTTCGTGACCGAGCTTGCCCAGGGCATCGAAAATTTCTTCCCGGTCTTCCTTCACCTTGCGCTTGCGTCCGGCTTGCGTGGCCTCCGGTTCGGAGGTGTCTTCCTCGCCCCACACGTCATACAGCACCGTGACTTTTAATGGATCGCCCATCTACCTGCTCCTAGGCCTGAAATGCCTTGCTCCGCGCCAGGTGAGTCATCACCAGCGTGGTTGCAAACACCGCAATTTCCGAAAGATATTCCGCTTCCTTTTTCTTGTCGGTCATCAGTCGTAATTCTGCGCTCCGCTTCTCAATCGACTCCATCAATTTCTTCACCGCCGGCCGCTGCAGCGCCGTCCATCGCGCAATATGGTCTACGATGGCTTTTCTGTGCTCGCGCAAAAAAGCCTCCGCCGGACGAGAGCTTTTGCTTTTCTTAGACGCATTGAAGACCGCAGCCAGATCGCCGTCCTGAGTCACATCGAACATCGGAAGCTGATCGGTGGAGTTGCGATAAAACTCGCCCACCGTCATTTCCATCTCCGCGGCGGTGATGTCCGGGGTGCCGCGCTTGCGCAGCGGATCAGCATTTCCCAATTCGCGCGCGATGCGGTCCATATATTGCAGCTTCGCCATCGCGCCCCAGCCGCGATATTTCTTGCGCCAGCCGGAACGGGGCGTCATCCACACCGCAAAGGTCTCGGCGAAATCTTCATCGGGATGCTTCTGCGCATACCAGCCCGGCAGGTAGCGCACGTATTCTTTCGAAAACAGAACTTCGGCCGGTAATTCTCGCGATACGGCCTGCGGTACGGGCCAAACAACTGCTTCCACTCCGGTGTGCGATGCAGCTTATATGCATAATTGAACGCGTGGCCCGCCTCGTGCCGCAAATACATCATGGTCTCGCGATCGCTCTCCAGATCATTATTTTCTTTTTCGACCTGGGCCACATCGGGCCGCGCCAGGTAAAACGGAATCCCAATCACCGGCTCGCCCGAAGGGCATCCCCATTCATCGGTCAGATAACACGCCGGGCGGAACTTAAAGATTTTTTTCTGCGCCAACTCCTGATAAAGCTGCTTCACGAATTTTTCGAGCTGCGATCCCTCTATCGTCAAGCCCAGATCGCAAATCCGCGTATCCAGAAGCGGGCGGGCCTGATCCGCCCGTCGCCACCTCGACTAAAGCAGCCGGCGCGCAGGCTCGAGTCGGCAACCGCCTGTTGATCGGAGTCAGTCACGTTTTAACAAGTGTATTAAAAGGGTGGCATTCGCAATAGTAAGGAGAGAAGTGCGGCCTGCAAAGGATCAGGGTTTCAGCAACTTTCGCGGGGGGCCTGTGATGAGATTCCTGCGAATGCTGCGCGTCAGCCGCTCTTTTTATGGGATTTTCATTTACTTCAAATATGAGACCGACCTGATCAAGCTACGCTGAATAGATGTTTTCGCCCAGGTAGGGCAGGGCGAGTGTCCACTCTCGCCCCGCTGATCGAAACTCGGCGAACGCTGTCTTTATTTGCTTTGTCCCACCATTGCCGCCATCGCCATTTTCCCAAAATGCTGCGTGTCTTGCGGCGGGTGATCCTGGTTCCAGGTCGCCATTCCTGGCACATATCCTGTCGCGAGTACGTGATTGTGCACGACATCGAGAGAGAATCCGCTGTCAATTGTGACTTGATTGCCTTCGTGTTCGTAGCCCGCGATATCGGGTGGCAGATGAGGAACGACGTCCCACAAATTCACGATGCGATAACAGATGTTCACGTGGGTGTTAAAAAAACTTACGAAATCGCCGTGCCCAACGCGCGGTTCCGCCCAGGTGTAAACCTTGGGTGAGAGATTGGAGTTCACATTCAACAGATCAAGAGTTGCCAGCGGGCATAGCGCGCCGCCGAGGCTGTGCCCGGTGATCACTAGTTCGCGATATCCGGCGGAATACTTACTGAGCAGGGCAAGCAGATTCGTCGCGCACCGCAAGATAAACGATCTGAAATCCTTCATGGACGGTGCCGCGGCCGAGTACCGGGGCGTAAGGCGCGGGAACGAAATCGAAATTATCGAGCCAGTCGTGTATAAACTGGGTGCCGCGAAAAGCCACGATCAAGCGCTGATTCGGCTTGTCCAGGCAGAACCAGCCGAAATGCAGGTTGGCTCCGGGCTCGCCGCGAGCATGCGGACGTCCGCTTCGCTGGTTGCTGCTTGCGGCTGCTTTGGCTGATCAAGCATGCTTTGCAACATTTTCTGGTGTTTGGCTCTTTCCGGGGGAGCGAGTTTCGCGAGATGGGTTTGTACCGCTGGATGAGCAGGATTGGCAAGGATTTCAAATGCAGTTTGATTGGGGGCGTAATTTGTGGGAGCTTGCGTTCCGTCATATGCGGCCTGAGCGAGAGGCAGCACAATAGTTTCGGCGAATTGGCCGTCGAAGGGGATCATGAGGACTCCTAGTGGAAAATAGTTTGTCAGGGAAGGAAGCCAGCATAGTCCGGTGAGTCAGGGAGGCAGCGCATTACTGCGAAACGGCCCTGTTTCGAATTTTACGCTGCACTGAAGCTGTAAGCGCCGCATAGGCGGCGCCCAGAACCGGCGCATCCTGGATTCAACACGAGGAAATGGGAATTCGAGCGAGTTCGTCGGCGAGTTTGGTTTTGTTGCAGAAAGCGCGGACGAAATGTTCCGTCTTTTAATTTTGCGAGAATCTTCAAGGCGATGCCGCCGCCGACATAGACCCCTGCGAATGGGAAGTGCGCGCAGCGCCATGTTGCCGGCTTCAGAGCCGTAAGCTTCCGTCCACATGTGCAAAGTTTCTTCGCAAGCAGAGCAGTTTTTCGCGAAAGCCTGTTGGGTGATGCTGGCGGCAGAATCGATGTCGGAATCATCGAAGAATGCGTGGTGATGCTCAGGGAAAGATGGCTTCGTGAATGGCACGAAAGCCGCGGCCGGAGACGATTTCCTCGGTGCAGACGCGAGGCATCCGCTGGCGTAAATACTGTAAGACCACGATTTCGCGGTCAGTGCGCGGGAGCGAAATCGGTAAGCCGGCTTCGCAAGCAGAAACCTGATAGCGGTCGCCATTCCAGAATAAGATCGATTCCCCTAGCCCGGTTCCGGCGGCGACATAAACTTTCGGGGCGCGGGGCTGTGGGGTTCCGGGATTTAATTCCAGAAGATCTTTGGGCTCGAGATGATTCAGGCTGGATGATGCGGCTTCAACGTCATTGAGCAGCAGAGTTCGCTGGGAGTGATGTTCAGGCTGTCCGCGATGCGTTTACGTGTGATGGTCCAGGGGAGGTTGTTGCAGACGACTGAATCCTTCACGATGGCGCCGGCGACGCCGAATCCTGCGGCGGTGAGATGAGTCAGTGAATGGCCTTCCGATTGCGCCTTTTTGCGGAAATTATTGAAGAAAGATTCGATGTCGGGGAAGTCGGCGGTTTTCGTGGTTAGCCGAAAGACGGGACGCAAGCGCTGCGCTTCCATGTCAAAAAGGATCAGAGTGCATTTGGTGCCGCCCAGGTCTCCCGCGAGAATCATGAGAAATGAGCGTAAACGGAATCGCGGGCTTGTGATCAAGTTTGGGTCTTTCGCAGAAGCCCGTTTGAAAGTTTGCTGTCTAGAAGCATGGGCTGGGAGATTCGCGCGTCGCTACGAATGGTCAATTTGTCCTGATTACTGCAATGGCGATTTAAATTGACGTAAGGTCCCTCTCACGCCCGCGAGCGGGCGCGTTCGCACACTTCAAAACGGTGATCAATCCGCGCTGGTGGGCTGCGGAGAGGGATCGACCACCTTGCCGGACAATGTTTCCCAGCCGCGGCGAGACAGATCCCAGAAGATCAGATAACCGGCGACGGCGGCAATGGCGAGCAACAAAAATCCTTGACCCCATTGTTGGAAGACAAGTTTGCCGATGCCGAAAAGGCAGCCGTAGACGAGGATTACGCCCATCAGCCAATTGAAAGCGTTGCCCGCGACATCTTTTACTTGGGGCAGTTCGGGAACGAGTTTGGCAACGCGTTTCCATCCGTAAACCGTGGGATGAACGCGACGATAGAACGATATCAGCGTGCGATCGGATTCGGCGGGAGTGAGGAACGTAGCCAGCAGCCAGGCAATGGTTGTGATGCCACCGGTGATGAGAGTTTTCTTTGCGTATACCAGCGCGTCATTGCCGGCGAATGAAACATTGTGAAGTCCAATGGTGACTGCGGCCGCTGCCAGCATGGCGGAAATTTCGCTCCAGGCGCTGATCCGCCACCAGTACCAGCGCAGAATGTAAACCGCGCCGGTGCCGAAACCCACCCCCAGCACCAGTTCCCACCCGGCGCCAATAGTTTTAAGTTGGGCGGCGGTGTAGCCGCTGGCGAGAACCAGAAGCACAGTAATGATGCGGCTGACGCGCACGTAATGCTGCTCAGTCGAATTGCGAACTAAGAACCTTTTGTAGAGATCGTTGACCAGATAAGAGCATCCCCAGTTCAATTGCGTTCCGACAGTCGACATGAAGGCCGCAAGGAAAGCTGCGACCATCAGTCCGCGCAGTGCTGGTGGCAGGAAATCGCGTAGCACCATCACGTATCCTTGCTCAGGATTTTGCGCGAAGGCGAGGCTGGGATGCAGGCCGCCGTTGGGCGAATAGACCACGATGGCTACCAGCGCGGTGATAATCCAAGGCCAGGGCCGCAATGCGTAGTGCGCGATGTTGAACCACAAGGTAGCGCCGAGGGAATTCTTTTCGTCTTTCGCGCTGAACATTCGTTGCGCGACGTAACCGCCGCCGCCGGGCTCCGCCCCGGGATACCATGCCAGCCACCACTGCATGCCGAGATAAACGATGAAGGTGAGAACCGGGAGCGTCCAGACTGCATTGCTCAACAGACCCTGATGGAAGTTGGGCAGGAAAGCCATTGGATCTGAAGTGTTCGCGCCCGCGGCCTGCGCGTTCGCGCGGATCACCTGCAGATGCGCTTCAAGCGCATGCATGCCGCCGATTTTAGCCACAGCCACCCAGGCGAGCACGATGATCATTGCCATCTTCAAAATGAACTGGAATAGATCGGTGACCAACACGCCCCACAATCCGCCGATGAAGGTATAGAGGCCGGTGAAGGGAATGATGACGAAGATGCAGATGGCGAGCGCGGTATTTTGCGGATCGCCAAGCGTGTGATGGCCGAGGAACCCGAGATCCACAACGCGGCCTTGAGCGATGACCGGGCCGAGAATCACGGTAACGATGCTGACCATGGCACGCGTCACCCATCCCAGGATGAAGCAGTTCATGAACAGACCTAGATAAACCGACTTGAAGCCGCGAAGAAAGGCTGCGGGTTTTCCGCCATAACGGATCTCGGAAAATTCGACGTCGGTCAGTATCTCGGCGCGCCGCCAGTAGCGGGCGAAGAAGAAAACCGTCAGCATGCCACCGAAGCAGAAGCCCCACCAGATCCAGTTGCCGGCAATTCCCTGTCGCGCAACTACGCCGCAGACAAACAAGGGAGTGTCAGCAGCAAAGGTGGTCGCCACCATGGAAGTGCCGGCCAGCCACCAGGAGACATCGCGTCCAGAGACAAAAAAGTCTTCGGTGTTTCCGCTCGAACGCCGCCGGTAATAAATTCCGATGGCGAGGTTCACCATCAAATAGCCGATGATGACCACCCAATCAATGGAAGTTAAAGGCATTTGTGCTCCGAAAAAAATGTCGGGTTGGACGCTGGCCTCATCCCGCGCAAACTGCTATATAGCAATATACGGAGTTTCCGGAATTTGGCCAGATATTTTTGCGGATTTCTTGGTCAAGCCTGAAGCTTTACCACAGAGCGCACGCAGGCACAGATGCGAAGAGCAGCGCATTATTTCAGTTAATTGGCGGCTGCAGCTGGCCGAACACTTGAGTGATGGCTGAGCGGCGGCGGAGTTCGATGAGCAGGGCTTGCGCGGCGTTCTGATAAGTCTTGCTGGGGTCAGAAGTGTCAGCCCAGACGGCGTCGTAAACAATCTGCGCGGCCTCGCGAATCTCCATGTGCATGGCGGCTTCGAGCACGTCGACGCGCTCCTGCAGTTCGTCATAACAGCTTTGGCACACGTTGGCTGCGGCGGGCGAGTTGGGGTGCTTCTCACGACGATCGCAATGCATGGCTGGAGTCGGAGAATCCGGAGGCAAGGGATTTGCGACTACCTGCGAATTAAAGTCGCGGAGGAAGCGCTCGCGCTCTTCTTCAAGTTGTTTGGGATCAGGCAATTGCTCGGCGGGAGCAACCGTGGTCAGCGGCTCAGTCGCGGAGACGCGCTGCTTGCCTTTGCAAACCGGGCAAGCGGCGAGATCAGCGGCGTAATAGGTTTTGCAGCTGGCGCAGGGCAATCCGTAGCCGGTAGGCTTGGGACCGAAGCCGCCGGTTTTGAAGCTGATCAACCTGCCGCGCCGGAGCTGCTGCGGTTGCCGCCCCGAGTCCCGAATCCTTCGCTGAATTCAAGCTGCTCATAAATTGCCTCTTTTACCCGTGCGAAAACCCCAAACCTACTGCGGATTTCCGGACCGCATTAAGCGGATCAGTTCTTCTTCGCGCGCATGGTAAAGCTGTTTTGCAGGATCCAGTCGGCTGGCGGTTTGAATCTCCGCCAATGCCTCGCGATCCTGGCCCATATTCATAAGGCAAGCCGCCAGAGCGTAATGATGTTCGGCGGTTGGCTCCAGGCGCACCGCCTCGCGAAATTCGGTGAGCGCGGCGGGAAGCTGGTTCACTTCCAGTAATCCGGTGCCCAGAAAATAGTGAGACGCCGCGGAGTCGGGATCCAATTCCACCGACGCGCGCAATTCACGGATGGCGTCGGCCTGTTGATCTGCGGCCAGCAGCAACTGACCGAGCGCGCGATGTTCAGGCGCGCTATTAGGATTTTGCTCAACCGCCAGCTTCAGCTCCGCAATCGCCGGCGTGTATTCATTCTTGGCCATGTAAGCGCGGGCGAGAGACTCATGCCCATGCTTCCACGAGGGATTCATCCGGAAGAGTTCGTGGTATTCGGCGATGGCCGTGTCGTACTCGCCTTTGGCGAAATAGATGCCGGCAAGATTTTCGCGAATAGAAGGTTCAGTCGGGGGCGAGGGCTTTGGCCTTATTCAGTTCGGCAAGGCCTTCTTCGAAGTGTTTGTCTTTGCCGAGCAAGGCTCCCAGGCTGCTGTGGGCCTGCCAGAGATTTTGCGTCCAGTTGCAGCGCCTTGCGAAAAAACTGAATTGCGTCGTCGGATGAGCCTTGATCGCGCGCGACCAGCCCCATTTCGTAGTAAATGTCGGCGTTCGAAGGATCGCGAGTCAAAGCCTCTTTGAAGGCGTTCATCGCCGGACCGTACTGCTCATTTGAATAATGACCGAGCGCGAGCATGCGATACGCCTCGGCATCATTGAAGTCCATGCTGAGCGCGGTGCGGGCTTCGCCTATGGCGTCATCGCCGTCGTCATCCTGATAGAAAAATAAAGCCAGGCGATTGTGGACCTCGGAAAATTCGGGATCGGAATCCTTGGAGGAGCTGTACTCGTCAAAGGCTTCGTCCCATTGCCCTTGCTGCTGGGCAAAATATCCCAGGGCGAAATGCAGGGCGCTGTTGTGAGGATCGCTTTCGAGCAGGCCACCGATAATCGATTCGGCTACATCGAATTTTTTCTGGTGAGAGTCGGCCGCGGCTTCGGCCAGCGAGGCAGGGCAAACGTCATGGACCGAGATTTTGGGTTGGGAACGGCGAAGCAGCGAAAGCAGATCTTTGCCGGCGCCGGCAGATCGAAGATCGGCTTCCGTCTGCGCGGTCAGGGTTATGACCGACCCGCGGTTCTTAACTGCTTTGGTGAGACTGTAAGTGGAAGCGCCCCCGGCCAGCCAACCCAGCAAGCGCGAGCAGTTTACCGGAGCCGCAGTTTCCGCGAATAACATTGGGGCCGCGGTGAGAATCAATCCAAGAACAACCAGTGTTCTGCTGCGCACGAAGGCTCCAAAGCTCGGCTGGTGTGGGCCGGAACTTATACGCTGTAAAGAAGATAGGGTGTGCAGGTACTCTGGAGCTAGGTAACGGAGGTAATGGAGGGCGCGGGAAAAGGTACAGCGGTCACAAGGCCGCGACAACAAGAGCAATGTGCAATTTGACGGACGGGTCTGCGGTCTACTAACGTCTTAAGTCAAGTAAGTCCGAATGGAGGCGTCACTATGGAAGGCCTGTTTCAACCTATGCATTTGCTGGTGATTTTCCTGATCGCCCTGATCATTTTTGGACCCAAGAAATTGCCGGAATTGGGCAAAGGGATTGGCGAAGGCTTTCGCGCGCTTAAGGACAGCATGAAGGAAAGTCCGGCGGAGACCTCCGTGCAAAATGTGCCTCCCGCGCCGCCCGAGCACTACGGAAATTAAGGGCTAGTTATATCTCTTCCGATCTGTATCGCAGGCGAACGAATGAATGCGGTTGCCGTCCCATCTTAAGAGTCGAATGTAAACTCGAAGGGACACTAAATTATGGCCGAACTTCAGCACGGAGATCCGAAAGGCGCAGAAGAACCGAAACCGCCAACCCAAGAGGAAGAAGAAAGTCTGGATAAAACTATTGAAGATAGTTTTCCAGCAAGCGATCCCCCGTCGTCGATACCAGATCCGGACGAAGATAAAAGCGCGGCGTGAGTAGAGTTTGTGTTTTCTGCGCTCCTGACTCGACTGCCGATGCTGACACGAGCCCGACGTCTGGTGAAACCCGAGTTGAAGTGCGTCTATAATTTTGGGTTGCGCAACCTTGCGCCGATCGAAATGGCTTTCACTCTCCTCGTCAATGGCACCGAGCAGCACGCAGATGTTGAGCCGGAGAAGCCGCTGCTCTACGTTCTGCGGGACGACCTTGGCCTGACCGGTACGAAATACGGTTGTGGCGAAGGGCAATGCGGCGCTTGCACCGTGCTGGTTGACGGATCTCCCGAGCGTTCATGCCGGCTACCGGTTTCCTCGGCGATGGGAAAGAAAATTACCACCATCGAAGGATTGAGCCGTGGAGATCGCTTGCATCCGGTCCAGCAAGCCTTTCTTGATGTTGAGGCGTTCCAGTGCGCCTACTGCACGCCGGGCATGATTGTTTCGGCGGCGGCCCTGCTTGAGCGCACACCCAATCCCAGCGAAGAGCAGATCATCAGCCACATGGAAGGCAATATTTGCCGGTGCGGCGCGTACGGCAGAATCGTTGAAGCGGTACGCCGGGCGGCGCAAGTTCCGGGAGACCACACAATGCGTGATCTTGCCGAGCGGGTGACAGTTGTCGCGGGACGAACTTCACGAGCCCGAACTTCACGACTCGGAAGCTTCGGCAGCACGATTCGATTTCACGTTTGCCGCACGGCTTTAATTTCGATCGCCGCGGATTTTTCAAAGTGCTGGGCGGAGGCTTGCTGGTTTGTCATCGCGGCCCGCCACGCGATTGCGCAGGAATCAGGCGCAACCGTACATCACGATCACGAATTGCCGAAGACGCTCGACTCCTGGTTGCACATCAGCGAAAACGGCGAAGTTACCGCGTTCACTGGAAAAGTGGAAGTTGGGCAAAACGTGCGCACGTCACTCGCGCAACAGGTTGCGGAAGAGCTTCGGGTGCCGCTCTCATCTGTTCGGCTGATCATGGGCGATACCGAGCTGACGCCGTACGACATGGGCACTTTCGGCAGCCGCACCACTCCGCAGATGGGCATGCAGCTGCGAAAAGTTTCCGCCAGCGCCCGCGCAGTTTTGATTCAGATGGCCGCTGAACGCTGGTCAGCCGATGCGGCCGGCCTGACGGCGGAAGATGGAAAGGTTCGCGATTCTAAAGCTAATCGCTCGATCACCTACGCGGAACTCGTGCATGGCCAGAAGTTGTCGAAGGTCATTGCGGATGATCCGGAACTTACTCCCGCCAAGGATTGGAAGATCGCTGGAACTCCCGCGCCGAAAACCAACGGCCGTGATTTTGTGACCGGCGCGCATGCAGTACACGTCAGACATCAAGCTTCCGGGAATGCTGCACGGAAAAATCGTGCGCCCCACCGCCTTCCATGCAAAATTGATTTCGTGCGATACCTCCCAGGCGGAGAAGATTCCAGGTGTGAGCGTGGTCCGCGACGGTGATTTCATTGGCGTGTCTGCCGCCGATGTGATGACTGCCGATCGTGCAGCGCAGGCCATCCGCGCGCAATGGGATGCGCCGTCACAAATTTCGGACCGCGAGCTTTTCGATCAGCTCAGAAAACCTGCTTCGGATAAAGACGACGACACAGAGCAATACGTTCTGGGATCGGTCGAGCAATCGCGCGGCGCAGGCCGCGAAGACGCTGAAGCAAACTTACACCGTCGCGTACATCGCGCATACTCCGCTGGAACCGAGGGCGGCTGTCGCCGAGTGGAAAGATGGCAAGCTGACGGTGTGGACGGGAACTCAGCGGCCGTTTGCCGTCGGCGAAGAACTTGCGGATAGCTTTTCGTCTTCCGCCGAAAGACGTGCGGGTAATTGTGCCTGATACTGGGTCGGCATATGGAGGCAAGCACACCGGCGAAGCGGCCGTGGAAGCGGCGCGGCTGGCGAAAGCTGCCGGAAAACCGGTCAAGCTGATCTGGTCGCGCGAAGAAGAATTCACCTGGGCTTACTTCCGTCCCGCGGGTGTGATTGACGTAAGCAGCGGAGCGAAAGCCGATGGCAATCTTGTTTTTTGGGAGTTCGATAATTACAACTCTGGCCCGGCGGCAATGCGCACGCCTTATGAAGTTGCCAACCAGCGCATCACGTTTCATCCCTCTGACGCTCCGCTGCGCCAGGGATCTTACCGGTCGTTGGCGGCGGCGGCGAATCACTTTGCCCGCGAGTCTCATATGGATGAGCTGGCGCATGAATTGCGAATTGATCCTTTGGAATTCCGGCTGAAGAATTTGAAAAATGACCGGCTGCGCGCCGTGTTTCAGGCTGCGGCAGAAAAATTCGGTTGGGGAAAACAGAAGAACTCGAGTGGCAGCGGTTTCGGCATTGCTGGAGGATTCGAGAAAGGCGGCTATATTGCAACCTGCGCCGAAGTTTCGGTGAAGAGTGGAGCAGTCAAAGTTGTTCGAGTGGTCCAGGCTTTCGACTGTGGCGCGGTGGTGAATCCGCAGGGTCTCAAGAATCAAAACGCCGGTGCAATTATGCAAGGCCTGGGCGGCGCTTTATTTGAGGCAATCCGTTTTGAGAATGGACGGATTGTGAATCCGCATCTTGCGGAATATCGGGTTCCGCGGTTCAGCGATCTTCCCGCATATTGAAGTGGTGCTGGTTGATCGCAAAGATCAACGTTCGATGGGTGCGGGCGAAACCCCGCTGACCGGAATTGCGCCCGCGGTCGCGAATGCGATCTTTGGCGCAGCCGGAGTTCGTTTGCGATCCATGCCCCTTGCGCCCAGCGGATTGCCCAGTCAGCCGCTTAGTTTTTCAGTATTCAAGCGTGAGCTTCTGCAACCCGAGACGGATTGGCATCATCCTTTAACTTGTCCAAACTCAAACTGATTGCAAGGTGAATATGAAGCGACTTGCCATGTTTTTCTGCACGCTTTCCTGCTGCGTTCTCACCGCCCTGATTCTGAATGCGGCGCTGTTTGCCCAGGGCAACTCTTCTCCTTTTTACGACTACAGCGCTGAGAGTCCGGGAACCACCCACAAGATCACGACCAACGATTTGCCGAAGCCATTTGCGACTAAGTCCGCGAACAATTTTCCGGTGCCGTCGCCGCGGCCGGCAGACGCCATGCCCAAAACGCTTCCGGGATTCAAAGTGGATATTTTTGCCAGCGGTCTCGACGAGCCGCGAAAGATGCTGGCCGCGCCCAACGGCGATATTTTCGTGGCCGAAAGTTCGAAAGGCGAAATCACGGTTTTTCGCGGAGTGCAAAGACGGAAAGCCGGAGCAGAAATCGACATTTGCGTCGGGATTAAATAAGCCGTTCGGCATTGCGTTTTATCCGCCAGGAAAAGATCCGCAATGGGTTTACATCGGCGACACCGATTCGGTGAAGCGTTTTGCGTATCACAACGGCGATCTTAAAGCGACCGGGCGCGCCGCAGACCATCATTGCTGAAATCTTTCCTGGCGCGAAGCATGCCCACGGACATTGGACGCGCGACGTGGCATTCTCGCCAGATGGCAAGAAGATGTTCGTCTCAGTGGGATCGGGTTCGAACATCGATGATCCCGACAAGCACAAAACGGAATTTCATCGCGCGAATGTTCTTGAATACAATCCCGACGGATCGTTCGTGAGAATTTTCGCGTCGGGCATTCGCAATCCGGTGGGGTTGGCAGTGAATCCCACAACCGGCGAACTTTGGACGGCGGTGAACGAGCGCGACGAACTCGGCGACAATCTTGTTCCCGACTACACCACGCATGTTCAGGACGGAGGCTTTTACGGCTGGCCGTGGTATTACATGGGCGGGAATCACGATCCGCGGTTGCCGGATAGCCATCCCGATCTGAAGGCCAAGATGCTTACCCCGGACGTGATCATTCAGCCGCACAGCGCACCCTTGAGTTTTGCGTTTTACGACGGCGACCAGTTTCCTGCCGAGTACAAGGGAGACATGTTCCTGGCGCTGCATGGATCATGGAACCGCAATCCGCGAACCGGGTATGAAGTGGTGCGGGTGCCTTTGCACGGTGAAGGCAAAGCCTCAGACCAGTACGAGGATTTCCTGACGGGATTTGTTACGCCCGACGGAAATGTCTGGGGCCGCCCGGTCGGTATCGCGGTCGCGAAAGATGGATCGCTGCTGGTGAGCGATGACGGGACGGGCTCGATCTGGCGAGTCAGCTATGAAGGGAAATAGGCTGAGATTCGCTCCCAAAATTCATCCGCGAAGATGGAGAGACGGGCGCCCTCGCCCGTCTTCAGCGCAAATTCCGATCGTTCAGCAACATACCCTAAGCCATGCTCTGACAGCTACCCTGCGCCTACAGTGCATAGTGCTGAGGTAACGTGGGCAGGGATTGCTGCGGGTCCTAGATCGAACTGGCTGAACTAAGCCACGACAATGAAAACAAAAATATTGCTGGTGTTCTTTTCCCTAGCGGTCGTTGCCCTCACGTCGGCTAGCGACCAGTACGCTTCTACTGAGTTTGGCTTTGCAGCGTCATTTCCTGCTGATGTCGTCTCTTCACAAATTGCGCCGGACGTCTTCCTGTTTAAAGCGACTGCTCCGGGCAACGCCTGGGAAGCTCAGGTGAAAGTAAGCCAGAATGTGGCGATGCCGCAGGAGATCACCAAAGAATTCATGGAAGCTAAGCTCGCCGAAGTCATCAAGAGCGGCGGTATGAAGCAATCGGGCGGTACTTCTTACAGTACGTGCCAGGGGCATCCGGCTGTTCTGGCGAGCGCGGCCTTTGTAGCGGACAATACAGGCAACAACCAAGTCTCATATGCGACGCTGGTAAACATAAAACTTGTCTTCGTCGAGAGCCGAGATCCCGCCAAGGGCAACAACCGGATTTACATGATCGATGGCTTGGCAATTCAGGGTCAGGATCGCTCGGGCATCGAGCAGTTCTTGGATTCGTTCGAGTTGAAGTGAGCCCGAAGGGGAGGACTGGCGATGATGAAATCGCGATTTAGATGTTACGCCAACTACGGAACTCGCTTCGCACATTCATCGCGCAGGGTGGCATTGAACGTGGGTCCATGCGGGAGCATTGATGCAGAGTTCGTGAACGTCGTCACTCGTCCGCAATTGAAGGCAATCTCGACGTCCCGTTGCGATAGCCATTTAACAGATAGGCCGGAAAAGTCATATCCATGAAGAAAACATTGCGGCTTTTTGTCGCCAGGAAATGCAGGGCTGGAGCTTTCGCTCACACAAACATCAAGGTTGATTATTCCTGAATGATGAAATTCCTGAGAACGAACGATAACTTTAAAGGGGCCATTTCTGACCTCGGTAAAGGTTTCGATCGGCTCGCCCCTTGCAAAGACCATGAATGCAAACAGCGCGCTGCTGAGGAATGCCCCGATTGAGCAGACGATCCGAACCGCAACCCGCAACCGGTTTTCACTGATGCGATAGGCTGCGAGGAACGCTAGCCCAAATGTTAAAGCGATCAAGAAGACGCTCGTTGGCGTTCTCAGCAGTTCCGACGTGTCCATTTGACGGCAACAATCCTACAGCAGGGTTGGATTATTGGCGAAATCAGGCGATAGCACTCAAAATCCCTGATTTGCTTTACGGCCAGCAAGCCGTGGCAACGCCGTTGAGAAATCAGTCGCGGAATTTCTGCCAAGTTTTCCTTTCTCTTCCACAAGGAATTTCCACACTCCACAGTTTTCGCACAGCGCCGCCGCGAATTCTGATTGCTGAATGTGAGCAGATGCGAGAAAGTTCAATCACTGCAGGCGTGAACGACACGCTGCCAGTGATCGCGAAAGCAGGTTCTGCGGTAGTTTTCCAAAGGGCCGAAGTTGGAGCAAGCCGCAAGGCTTGCAGTCGACGGAAAGCCGAAAGGATATGCTGCCGAGCGGTTCCCAAACGTGAAAGCGTGGTGGGCACCCAGGGCGTTGCGGCCTCCTCAGAGAACGGTCTCGCCTAGCGAGACTGCGACCGGTGGACGCGATCAGACGCGGTGCATCTTCGGGTGCGCATGCGCTCTGGAGTTCAGGGTCTGATTCGAACCGCCCGCCGTCATGCGGCGCGCTGGACGAAGCTGGCCCGGGGCACGGATTAGGCAGCCCTTTGCGGTGTCAAAGGGTAAGCGTGAAATTCATGCGGCAACATGCGGTTCGGGTGGCTGGCCCGGACCGCATTATTTTTTTGCCGTTAACCCGCTGCAGAAAATCAACCACAGAGGGCACCGAGGTCCACAGAGGAAACCCACGGAGCAAGCCCATTGCATTTCTCTGTGGCTTTGCTCTGTGAAACTCTGTGATCTCTGTGGTGAAGCTTTGAAGTTTCTCGCCCGCCTGAATAACGGACTGCAAAGAATTCATTGACCTTCGCTTTTTATTCGGCCTATAATTTTGGCGGGCTTGCTCCGCGGACAGCCGAGGGCGGCGTCCCAGGACGGTGCGATGCTGGACGGCTGTTCTTATCTGCATTGAGGCAATTATGAATCCGCGGAAAAATAATTTCGGATTCTTTTTCCAAAATATCTTCCAGCCATCCACAACGCTTGTGCGCGTACTATCACCTTCGCGCTGGACAAAAACTCCCCTGAAAATTACCGGAACAATTTAATTGGCGACCACGGATTACATTTCGTCACAGGCGCTGCCTGCAAATATTGAGGCCGAGCGTTCGATCCTTGGCGCCATCCTGCTCGACAATCTGGCTTACAACCAGGCAGCCGAGCATCTGAAGCCGGAAGATTTTCTGCTCGACTCGCACCGGCGAATCTACTCGCCGGATGATCGATTTATCCGAGGCTTCGCACTCGATCGATCTGATCACTTTGTGCGAAGAGCTTTCGCGGAACAGCGAACTCGAAACCATCGGCGGCGCGCCTTACGTTTCCGGATTGCTCGACGGCGTACCTGATCGTCCGAGCATTGAGAATTACATCAAGATCGTGCGCGACAAGTCGCTGTTGCGCTCGCTGATCCATACCGCGACCGCGGCCATTGCCCGCGCTTCCGAGCAAGGCGATGCGGCGGAAGAGATCCTTAACGACACCGAAGCGCAAATCTTCCAGCTTTCGGAGAAGCGCATCGGCCGCGGATTCATGGGAGTGCAGGAGATCATCCGCGAATCGTTCGGTTCGGTGGACGCCTTTCTGCAGCGCGGCAGCCGGATCACTGGGCTGGAGACCCACTACGTCGATCTCGACGAAAAGACGAGCGGCTTCCAAAAGTCGGATTTGATTATTGTCGCCGCCCGGCCTTCGATGGGCAAAACTTCATTCGCGATGAATATTGCGGAGAACGTTGCCATTGAAGATCGAAAGACCGTGGCAGTTTTCTCGCTGGAAATGTCGAAAGAGGCGTTGCTGCAGCGCATGTTGTGCTCGGTGGCGCGAGTTGACGCCCACAAGTTCCGCACCGGCTCGCTGTGGCAGGATGATATGCGCAAGATCACGCGCGCCATCGAGCAGCTGGCCGAGGCGCCGATCTTCATCGATGACACTCCGGGGATCACCATCAGCGAAATGCGGGCCAAGGCGCGGCGGCTGTTGCAATCCAAGGGATCGCTGGATCTGATCGTGGTGGATTATCTGCAGCTCATGTCCGGCGGGGGCAAGCGCTACGAGAACCGCACCCAGGAAGTTTCGGCTATCTCGCGTGGATTGAAGGCGCTGGCGAAAGAATTGGCGGTGCCGGTGGTGGCCCTATCGCAGCTGAGCCGCGCACCGGAAAGCCGCGGCGCAGGCGATCATCGTCCGCAGCTGGCTGACCTGCGCGAGTCGGGGTCGATCGAGCAGGACGCCGATGTGGTGGCGTTTATCTTTCGCGAAGAGGTTTACAAGCCGGATGACCCGGAGTTGGATGGGGTGGCGGAGTTGATCATCCGCAAGCAACGTAACGGACCGACCGGAACGGTGAAGCTGGCTTTCCTGAAAAGTTCGACCCGGTTTGAGTCGCGAGCCGATGGAGTTGGGCCGGATCCGGATGAGGGATGATCGTGTTAAGGCCAGTGAAAATTCGCAGAGGCGAATCGCGGGGACGCAAATGACTAATGGGCACTGGTTTTTTGCGGCTCTCGATCGCCGCCGACGCCTGTGGAAAGATTGTGGAATGTTGTGTCCAATTATTAATGTGGAGCAAAACCGACCGCTCGGTCGGATAGCACGAAGGTGCCAGTTGTCTGCAAGTTGCTGCCCACCACCCGATTACGCGCCAATCGCAGACTGTCTTTTGTAACTATTGAAATTACAGAGCTTTAACATTCCCAGAAGTTTTGCACATGCCCTCCGTGGAAATCGTCAGTTTCGGCGCTCACCTGGATTCATAGGAATCGAATCAGTAAACCAATCCCTGGCGCGATCAGCAGCATTCGGCATTACATTCGCATAGACGCTTTAAACGAGGGGGAAAATGTCATTTGAACGAAAATGGCCGGGATGGCTGTGTGCGTTCCTGTTTCTGGCGGCGTTGGCTTGTCGAGCTCAGTCAATGCCCGGAGTTACTCCTACCACTATACGAATTGGGTCTTGTTCCGCCATGTCGGGGCCGGCGTCGTTCCTTGGTATTCAGACCCAGTTAGGGGCGCTCGCGTATTTCCATTTGATCAACGATGCCGGGGAGTACACGGCCGGACCATTGAATTGAAATCGCGCGATGACGGGTATAACCCTGACCAGACCTCGGCCTGTTTCAAAGCTCTGCTGAACGACGACAATGTTTTTGCAATGGGAATGTTCGTAGGCACTCCTACGGCGGCGAAATATGTTCCCATGGCTGAAGCGGCGAAAATCCCTGTGGTCGGTCTTTTCACCGGGGCGCAAATCTTGTATGAGCCGCTCAAGCACGAGGTCATAAATGTTCGCGCGTCGTACTTCGATGAAACCCGCGAGCAGGTGGAATCGCTTTGGCGAATCCACGTGCGAAAAATTGCTGTGCTCTATCAGGATGATGCGTTCGGGAAGACAGTGCTCGATGGAGTTCAGCGGGCGCTGGCAAAGCACCAGTCGTCTCCGGCGGCGCTTGGGTACCTTTCAACGGAATACCCTGGATATTTCGGCCGGGCTCAAGGCGGTTCGCGAATCCAAGCCTGAAGCTGTGATCGTCGTGGGACCCTATGCTCCGGTTGCGGCGGTTCTCAAGGAGGCGCATGCGTCCTCCTGGCATCCTCTTTTTCTGACGGTTTCTTTCGTGGGAACCGAAGGGCTGATCCGTGCTGCTGGGCCCGATGCGGAGGGTGTAGTAATCACCCAAGTCGTTCCTTCGTATGAAAGCACCGATCTGCCCACGGTCCGGCTGTATCGCAACGCCCTGGAAAAGTACATGTCGGGAACTTCGCCGAGTTTTGTCAGCCTGGAAGGTTTTGTGGACGCGATGGTGATCGTCGAAGGATTAAAGGCAGCCGGAAAAGATCTGACCCGGGAGAAGTTTATCAGCGGGATCGAGTCGATTCACAATTTCGATGCTGGGCTTGGGCAAAACTTCCTTCTAAATTACGGCCCGAAAGATCATCAAGGTTTTAGTTCTGTATATGCCACGGTGGTTCGCGAAGGCAAGGCGGTTGTCCTGACGGACTGGAAAACTTTGCAGGTCGAGTAATACTGCGGGAAGTAAAGAGTAGAACCTGCCAAAACTTTCTTCTGCGGTATAGGAGACTGGCGCCCGACCTGGCAGGCTGTTCTCTGCCCACTCGCTCGGCGGACGCCCGTACGTTCAATTACCGATTCTTGGCTTTATCCCTTGCAATCGAACGGCTGATACGGTTCTCCTGCCGGTTCAAGCCGCGCTGCTCGGGCTTGGTCAGATGGCCATTGTTCTTAGCCATGTCCCGCTGCTCCCGGTTCTGCAGGTTCGCTTCCCGGTTCTCGAGGCGAGCCGTCTGGCGCGGGTTCAAGGTGCCGTTCTTCACGCCATTGGCGATGCGTTGCTGCTGGCGGCCTTCGCGGCGATTCACCTGGTTGACGCGTGGGTGTCCGGGATCGACGACGCCCGGCTCCGGCGCCAGTATTTTGTTGCGCAGCGGCGGATCCCACCGAAAGCAATCCCCCAACCGCAAGGACTAATAGCGAACTGCCAATCTTTTTGTTCATGCGGATAAAAACCCTCTCGGGAAAGATTAGTTCTGCTGGCGGAAGCGCAACGAGGTTACGAAAGTTGATCCTTCTGTGGCAGGCGATAGTAAACTACAGACGCACTTGAGCCGAAGGAGAAGTTGGAGGCCTAATTATGCTTTCCGCCGTTAATCATGCAAGCTCAACTCCGGCAGCGAATCAACCTTCGGCTTCAGCCCGTCAACCCGCGCCGCAGACGAAATCCCAACCCACTCCGACCGACACGGTCACTCTGAGTCCGGCGGCACAACTGCAACAAGAATTGACTGAGACTCCCGCCCAAACTGCGCAGGAAGCCAGGCAAGGAGATCTCCAGGCCAAAAACCTTCAAGCCAGGAGGCAGCCGCGCAGCGTAACGGGCTGTGAAAACTAACTCCATCATCATTCGAGTCAAAGGCCACGTTGTTAGACGTGGCCTTCTTTTGTGGATACTTGCGAGAATGACAGTTACTGACGAGACCTTCAGTTGCCCACCAGTGTCCGATGTCAGGCATTGAATGAAACGCCGCCCGATAACAGGATCAAAGGTGATTGCGGCTGCGCGCCGCCGCCGGAGACGTGCTGGAAATCCTGGGCCAGCGTGCTATAAGCCTGCTGCGCCGAAGTCAGGTTGCCGGATTGGAGATCCTGACCCAACTGGCTGAGCAACTGACTCACCGAGCTGTTCCCGCTCCCTCCCCGCCGCCGTGGTGGTGGTGATGGTGGGCTTGAGTGGCTTGATTCTGAAAATCCTGCTGCAGCGAGGAATAGTCTTGCTGCGCGGCCGATAAGTTGCCGGATTGCAGGTCTTTCGACAGTTGGCTGAAGGCTTGCGCGATGGGGCTATTTTGCGATGCGCTGGAAGCGGAAGACTGCGGCTCATCCTTCTGTAAAGTGGCGAAATCGGATTGCGCGGCTGACAAGTTTCCGGACTGCAAGTCCTGGCCGAGTTGCTGGAATTCCTTCTGGAATTGCTGAAAATTGCTTTGCACACTTTGCGGTGTGTAATTGAAAAGACTGCTGGAAATGCCTGCGACTGACATTGCCGCCTCCTTCGATCAGATTGTCCGGTCAAGAGTTCTATCGGCGAGTCTTGCTTGATCTTTATGGAGCGTATCGCCTTGAGACCGATCTTGTTCCGGTACGACCCAGTGGTAAGTGCAGGTATGCGGCCAAAATCATTAGAGCAAAAGAATCGAGCCAATCAAAGAACTTAGCGGCTCATGGGTGGGTTGCGAATCGGTCAGAGGCAACTTTTGCCCAAGACAAACCGGCAAAAGTTGCAGCTTCGAGATGTCGATTTGGCGGACGCAAAGTCGCTCACTTTACACGGAAGCCTCTCTATCGATGAGCAGGCAACGCGGAGTTGCTGTTTCGCAACCAATCGCGGTCAATCGTGTTTAATTCTCAAGGAGGAAACATGGCTTCACGTTTGGGTTGGTTCGAGCGTTTCGCCGCAAGCTGCGGTGGTGGCTCTGGCGCTGTTCACAGTCGGTTGTGCGCACCGATATTACGATGCGGACCACAACGACTATCACCGCTGGAACTCGGGCGAAACTGTCTATTACAACCAGTGGACGACCGAGAATCATATGGACCCGCATCGCGACTACCGCCATCTGTCGAAGGAAGACCAGAAACGCTATTGGGACTGGCGGCACAACAATGAACACAATCAAGGACCACGACCACGATCATGATCAAGACCACCACTGAGACGGTGTAGTTCGATCGGATGTTCCCGGCCGCTGGTCGTATATAGTTCCTCAATGGCCAGTTGCGTAAATTGCGGCCGGGAGCAACTTCCCGGAGGACATCCTGACAACATCTGCCCTGAGTGCCGGGCGCGGGCATACGTTCAAGCCCAGCAGCAGGCGCGGGCCAACCGGCCGTCGCTGATCAAGGCAGTGCCGGTGACGTCGGCGATTATCGGCGCGAATGTGCTGGTATTTGTGGGGATGGCGGTTTCCGGCGCCTCTCCAGTTTCACCGCAGATGTCGGACCTGGTGAAATGGGGCGCGAATACCGGGTTGCAAACTTTAATCAGCCAGCCGTGGCGGATGTGGACTTCGAATTATGTTCACATCGGGATCATTCACATTGCGCTGAACATGTGGTGCCTGTGGAGTCTTGGGGTTTTGGCCGAGCGGGTATTTGATCGCTGGACCTACTTCCTGACCTATACGTGTTGTGGGATCGCGGGCAGTCTTGCCAGCCTCGGGTTGCACCCCACCCGCTTCGGAGCTGGAGCTTCAGGCGCAATTTTCGGAATGGCTGGGGCCTTGATCGCCGCGCTTTATCTTGGACATCTGCCAGTTCCACCGCGGGCGTTGAAATCCACCTTGAAGAGCCTGATTTTATTTGCCGGCTACAATTTATTTTTCGGCGCGGTGGTTCCGGCGATCGACAATTCCGCCCATATTGGCGGACTGGTTTGCGGGTTGATTCTGGGAGCGGTGTTGGCACCGGCATCTGACCTCACCGCGGGATGAAAGAAATTCGTGGCGAAGTTGGGTATTCCTGGTGAGCGGAGTGGTCCTGCTGGCGATCTTCTTTTTGATTCGCAGATCTGTTATGCACGCATGATCTACTCGCCGCCCTCGCTTTCGTCGGGCGTGATTGGGTCAACCGCGCGACTTTTTACGGCGAAGGTGAGCTTCTGATCTTTGGGACTGAATGTGACGCGCACGGGACCTCGTTCCCAGACAGGGGTTGGGCAGGCCGGCTGTGAGTCGGTGGCGTCGCCGACCGCTTTTTTCAGTAAGCGGCTTGCGACGGCCGATTTGGAAGATCACAGCGAAAAGTTTCTGGCCGTCGTCGGAGATCCCGCAGTAGGCGGCATAATCGCGAAACCAGTTTGCGGTGGAAGAATCGGGATCGAATTCCGGGAGCGATAACTGTTGAACTTTGCCGCTCACCCGATCGACGAGCAACCATCCGCCGCGCTGCCATTGCCATTGCGTGGGACCGGGCTGCTGGGGCAGGGAATTGTTCATGCGATAGATTTGCTGCACTACGAAAGTGCGTTCGGTCATGTCGTGGAGCTGGGCCGATGGTGAATTCTTTGGCGCGGCCGTCGACGTAGAGCGGCCGAACCTTGATGGCAGTCGCCTGATTTCCGCTGTCTTCGTTGCGCAATGAGATTGACGTCCAGCGGCCCAGAGCGACGACGTGAGGCTTGGTCGCGGCGATGGCAACGCATTGCACTAATAGAATGCAGATTGAAACTCTACAGCATTTGTCCATGCGAGAACATGAACACTCTTCGGTTGGCGGCGCAAGGTCAGATGAACATTTTTGCGCGGTAGCGCTCCGAATTGGGAACGTGCGCCATTATCTCCGTGGCGTTGCCTCTGTGAACCCTGTGTCCTCTGTGGTCAAAGGGTTTGCCGGTCCAAATGAAAAGCCAAAATCCAAGGTCAAACGTCGAGAGCAACTGGGTCAGCCGAGCGACGCGCAGATTAGCAATTTGGAGGGGAAAGTGAATAATAGATAGCGAGGAGAACAGCTTGATCCCCAAGAGATGGTTTCCGGCGTTTCCGGCAATGATCGGTTTGATGATCGTGATTTTGATTGTCCCGCAGGCTCCCGCCCAACAAGCGCAGGAGTTAAGTTCGCAAAGCGCGGACCTCAAGATCCGCGGCGCGTTGAATGAAATTTCGGCGCAGCAGGTGCAGACTGATATTGAAAAGCTGGTGAGCTTTAATAACCGCAGCACACTTTCCGCGCAGGACGAGGCGTCGATCGCGGCGGGGAAGGGAATCGGGGCGGCGCGGGAGTGGATTAAGAGCCAATTTGAGCGCTACTCACGCGATTGCGGCGGGTGCCTGGAGGTGAAGACTGACAGCTTCACGCAACCGGTCAGCAGTCGAGTAGCGACTCCGACTGTAATCACGAATGTTTACGCGGTGCTGAAAGGAACCAATGCTGAGGATGCCAAGCGAATTGTGCTGGTCACAGGACACTACGATTCAAGAAACAGCAGCAATGAAAATGTGACTGACGCCGCCCCGGGCGCCAATGATGATGGCAGCGGGACCAGCGTGAGCCTGGAATGCGCGCGGGTTTTGAGCAAATTGAAATTTCCGGGAACGATTATTTTTCTGACCGTCGCGGGCGAAGAGCAGGGACTGTACGGCAGCAAGCATTTTGCCGAGTTCGCTAAATCGCAAGGCTGGGACGTCGAGGCCGCGCTGAATAATGACATTGTCGGCGGAGACAAGAGCGAAGGCCAGAACCCTAAAGTGGTGCGGGTATTTTCTGAGAGCATTCCGGAAAATACTACCGAAGCGCAAGTGAAGAGGATTCGCGCGCTTGGTGGGGAGAGCGATTCCTCGTCCCGCGAACTGGCGCGCTATGTCGTGCAGACGGCGCGGACATATCAGTTGCCGGTGTCGCCGCTGCTCGAGTTTCGCCAGGACCGTTTTCTGCGAGGCGGGGATCATATTTCATTTAACGAAGAGGGATTTCCGGCAGTGCGGTTTACGGAATATCGCGAAAATTTCACTCGCCAACACCAGAACGTGCGCACGGAAAACGGAATCGAATATGGCGATCTGCCAAAGCATGTGGATTACGACTACGTGGCGAACGTGGCGCGACTGAATGCGGCCACGCTGGCGGAGCTGGCGTCGGCCCCGGGAGCGCCGCAAAATGTGCGCATCGAAACCAAAGAACTGGTGAATGATTCGACGCTGGTGTGGGAACCGCCGGCCGATGGGCGAGCTACGGGTTATGAGGTGCTGTGGCGGGCAACCAGCGCGCCGGATTGGGAGCACTCGCAATCGGTCGGAAAAGTGACCCGAGCTACGCTGCCGGTGTCGAAAGACAATGTGATTTTTGCGGTCGAATCGATCGATGAAGCGGGGCACAAGAGTCAGCCCATCGTGCCTGTGCCGGAGCGGTAGCTGCTGCTAGCATAAAGAGTGCAGGTTGGTTGCGGATGCAAGTATGCCTAAAAGTTTCAATTCCGTAATGGGTTTCCCGCCGTTTCGGGGAGCGGTGCGGCAGATCGTGCTGGCGAGCGCCGCGATTTATGTAGTGATCCTGCTGCTGCTCTCATTTGCGCCGGGAACAGGGCAAACCCTAATCGCAGTCGGGGCTCTCAGTCCAGGCGGGATCCATCATGGCTGGCTGTGGCAATTTGTCACGTATATCTTCGTCTACGTCGATCCGCTGGATTTCGTGCTTTCGTTGCTGGGAATTTATTTTCTGGGCGGAGCGGTGGAAGATTCGATCGGATTCGCGCGATTCTACGGGTTGTTTTTTGGGAGTGCAATTCTGGCTGCGGTTGCGGGCTTCGCGCTATCGCTGACTGGAGTTATTGCCCAAGGTGCGGCCTTCGGGTGCGGCGCGGCGGTGAATGCGATTTTAATGGTGTTCTATCTGTTCAATCGCAGCGCGCCGATCATGCTGTTCCCTATTCCGATACAAATCCCGGTCAAATGGATTGTTCTTTTCACCGGCGGAATTGAGACCGCGTATTTACTGCTGCATCATTTTGATCTGTTCGATTTTGTCCTGCTGCTGGGGCTTGGGCACTGGATATATCTGGTATTCGCTGTTCCTGACCCGGCGAAGCACGCTGCAGATTTCCGAGCGCTACTTCGCGCTGCGCAACTCCTATTACCGCTGGAAGCGCCGTCGTGCGGCGCGCAAATTTGAAGTCTATATGCGCGATCACAACCGCACCGTTACCTTCGACGAGCACGGCAATTACATCCCTCCTGAAGAAGACAAGAAGAATGGCGGATCGAAGTCGGGGTGGGTGAATTAGAGAGCAGCTTTTAGCTCGTTAGCCATTAGCTCAAACTCAAGAATACTGTCATCCCGAATCTTCCGCGTTCGAACGGACTGCGTGTGCGATCTTCGTGAATTGGTACTTTCCGCTGTCGCCGGCGAGGATCTGATATCCCCGCAAGTCTGTCCATGCAGACTCAATCGCATCGTAGGGATCCCTCTCTCGCGCAAGCGCGAGTTCGGGATGACACGTTTTTTGTGGTTGCGATTGCCGTTTTTAGAGGTCAAGCGAAAAGCTGTCAGCTTATAGCTAGAGGCTAATAGCTAGAAGCTAGAAGCTAGAGGCTTTTTTACGCACTCACCAGCGACCCAATCTTTTCCCCGGTCACGACTTTCGCGATGTTGCCGCGCTGGTTCAGATTGAAAATGATGATGGGGAGATTGTTGTCTTTGCAGAGGGAGATGGCGGTTGAGTCCATGACTTTGAGGCCGCGCTTGAGCACTTCCATGTAAGTGATCTGGGTGAACTTGGTCGCGTCTTTCACGTTCATGGGATCGGCGTCATAGATGCCATCGACCTTGGTGGCTTTGAGAATGGCGTCGGCTTTGATCTCCATGGCGCGGAGCGAGGCGGCAGTGTCGGTCGAAAAATAAGGATTGCCGGTGCCGCCGGCGAAGATCACGATGCGGCGTTTTTCCAGATGGCGCATGGCGCGGCGGCGAATGAATGGCTCGGCGACCTGATTCATTTCGATCGCGGTCTGCACGCGGGTGTAGATGTTTTGCTTTTCGAGCGCGTCCTGCAGAGCGAGCGCGTTGATGACGGTGGCCAGCATGCCCATGTGGTCGGCGGAGACGCGGTCCATGTTTCGGGCCTGCTCGGCGACGCCGCGAAAAAAATTTCCGCCGCCGACGACGATCGCGATCTGCACGCCCAGCGAGTGGACTTCGCCGAGTTCGGCGGCGATCTCGTGAATGCGGGTGGGATCGACTCCGAAGCCCTGGTTGGCGGCCAGGGCCTCGCCGGAAAGTTTCAGCAGGACGCGTTTGAAGATCGGCTCAGGCAGTCATTGGATCTCGCGACTGATTATGCCGGCGCAAAAAAAAAGGCACCTTGCGGCGCCTTTATTTACTCAGGTTTTTGCTCGTGGCTTTGAGATCGCGATGGTCTCGCCGGCGTCGCCGACCTTGAATCGCGCGAAGCGCCGCACCGAGATGTTCTCGCCCAGCTTGCCGATGCGGTGGCGATCAGCTGCGAGATCGACACGGTCTGGTCCTTGATGAAGGGCTGCTCGTAGAGGCAGACCTCCTCGTAGAACTTGTCCATCTTGCCTGCCACGATCTTCTCGACCACCTGCGGCGGCTTGCCCATGGCCGCGGCCTGGGCGCGATAGATTTCCTTCTCGCGCTCGAAGTCGGCGGCGGTGACGTCTTCTTTGCGGATGAACTTCGGATCGCTGGCCGCGATGTGCATGGCGATGTCGTGACCAGGCCCTTGAAGTCGTCGGTGCGGGCGACGAAATCGCTCTCGCAATTGACTTCGACCAGCACGCCGATCTTGCCGCCGGCGTGGATGTAGTTGGCGACCGAGCCTTCGCTGGTGACGCGCGTGGCCTTCTTTGCGCCACTGCGACGCCCTTCTTGCGGAGAATTACGACCGCCTGCTCCGTATCGCCATTGGCTTCAGTCAGGGCCTTCTTGCAATCCATCATCGGAGCGCCGGTCTTGTCGCGGAGTTCTTTCACTTGTGCCGCAGAAATGTTTGGTTGCTTGTTATCGTTTGGTTCGGGACTTCCTGTAGTTGCCATAATCGAAGATGATTCCTTTATCATTTTACAAAAATTGACCCGCGCCTCGCGCGGGCCTGATGCGGCTCGGGCTAAAGCCCCGCTAATTTTCAGTTCGCTGACCGGCTCGGCTGAAGCTCGCGCCCGGCCTTGATCTAGGCTGACGACCAACGACCGACAGCCAACGACGGCTTAATACGTCTGATGCTCGACTTCAGGGCGTCTCAGCCGGGGTTTCAGCGGCAGCGGCCTTCTTGCGCGTGCCGGGGCCCAGCACTTCTTCCATGCTGATCTCTTCGTGCCTTCGTCGCCGAAGTCGGCCGACATCGATGCGCCGGTGCCGATCTCTGCAGCGCCCTCGGCCGGCTCTTCCGTCGCGGCAGCTTCAGCCTGGTGAGCTTCGCTACGCCAGCGGCGAGATCGGCAGTCTGCTTGTCATTCAGCAACTGCGAGCCTTCGACGACCGAGTCCGCAATCTTCGAAGCGAACAGGCGGATCGCGCGCAGCGCGTCGTCGTTGCCGGGGATCACGTAATCCACTTCGGTCGGATCGCAATTGGTATCGACCACCGCGACCACCGGAATGCCCAGCTTGCGGGCTTCGCGCACCGCGATCTGCTCTTTGTTCGAGTCGATCACGAAGATCGCGTCGGGCAGCCGGTTCATGTTCTTGATGCCGGCCAGGTTCGCCTGCAGGTGCTTGCGCTCGCGTTCGAGCTTGATGACTTCTTTCTTCGGCAGCAGCTCGTAACGGCCATCCGTGGCCATCTCGTCGAGCTCTTTCAGCCGCTTCACCGACTTCTGCACCGTCACCCAGTTGGTGAGCAGTCCGCCCAGCCAGCGCTGGTTGACGTAGAAACTGCCGCACGCGGCGCCTCTTCGGCGATGGCGTCCTGCGCCTGGCGCTTGGTGCCGACGAACAGGATAGTCTTGCCCTCGGCGCTCAGGTCCGGCGACAAACTTCGACGCCTCTTTGAACATCTTCAGCGTCTTCTGCAGATCGATGATGTAAATTCCATTGCGCTCGCCGAAGATGTATTCCTTCATCTTGGGGTTCCAGCGCTTCGTCTGATGCCCGAAGTGAACGCCCGCTTCGAGCAACTCCTTCATGGTGATGTTAGCCAATGAACCTCCTTTTTTAGTCTGCATCCTTCGTTCGAACTGCGAACTCCGGATTGCTTTCCCGTCCCCGCACCGGAGCACGGGAAGAATTGAACTAGCTCTGCTATGAGACTGTTGCTTAGCTAAACGTCTAATGTCATTCAACGTCCGAAGCAGACGACGTGACAACCGTTGAAACGTCTGCTACTTGAAGCTTTACCGCTTGCTGAACTGGAAGCGCTTGCGCGCGCCCTTCTGTCCGTACTTCTTGCGCTCTTTGCCGCGCGAATCGCGGCTGACCAAGCCTTCGGACTTCAACTTCTTGCGCAGCTCGGCGTTGAACTCCATCAGCGCGCGGGCGATGCCGAGCTTCACCGCATCGGCCTGGCCGTTCACGCCGCCGCCGGAAACACTGGCGATCACGTTAAAGTTGGCCGCCGTCTCGGTCGACACCAGAGATTGCTTCGCCGCTGATGCGCTGCGAGTCAGTCACGAAATATTCTTCAAATGGGCGTCCGTTGACCTTGAACTCGCCGCTGCCGGGACGCAGAAACACGCGGGCAACGGCGGTCTTGCGCCGTCCCGTTCCGTAGTATTGAACCAATTCAGCCATTTTAGCTTCTAGCTGTTAGCTCTTGAGCTTTGAGCGAGCTCTCAGGCCAACTCATGTGCTCTCTTAACCTTTCAGAAATTCGATCTTGCTTCGCAAGCTCAAGAGCTCGATCGCTCTTCGCTGCTTACGCCAGCGCCTTTTCTTCCGGCTTCTGCGCCTGGTGCGGATGCTTGTCGCCCTTGTAAACTTTCAGCTTGGTGAACATGTGCGTTCCCAGCTTGTTCTTGGGAAGCATGCGCCGCACCGCGTCTTCAATAATTGCTTCCGGCTTGCGCACCGAGCGCTTGCGGAATTCTTCGCTGCGAAGGCCGCCGGGATAGCCGGTGTAGCGATGGTAGACCTTTTGATCGGCCTTCATGCCTGTGATCTTTACCTTCTCGGCATTGATCACGACCACGTGATCGCCGGTGTCGAGAAACGGCGTGTACTGCGGATTCTCTTTGCCCATCAAAATGCGCGCCACTTGCGACGCGACCCGGCCCAAGCGTCTGGCCCGAGGCATCGACGACATACCACTTGCGCGCAATTTCCCCCGCTTTGGGGAAATACGTTGACATTCTGAATCTCCCAGATAAAAAAATGAAAACTGAAAGAAAAACGCTGAGTACCCACTCTCTGCAAGCGCCGAAGGCGCAGGGCTATCAGGCGGGCAACCGCAGAACTACCAAAGCCTTAAAGATAGACTAGGAAATGGCGTATTGTCAACGCGGAGGAGTGGGGCTTTCCACTCTGCCGCTCCAGAATCTGCCGTAGTGACTTCTGTAAGTACGCCACAGCCAGGCGGTCATCGCCAGGCCAATAACAAAAAACAGTTCTAACCAGTGGAACCAGTATTGTAGATTTGGGTCGCCGCGCTCGTGCAGCGCCTGCGAAAATGCGCCGTCTGGTCATATGACGGAAACAGGTAGACAAGACCACCAAAACTGATGATTACCGCTGCAGCCCAGACGATCATCATGATTTTGAGCGCAAGACTCTCATCCGGGCGCTCCTCCTTTCGGGACGGTAAAAGAGTAACTCACCCAATGTACTTTTGGTATCATCCCTGTCATCTCTCCATGCGGATCAAGCGTGCGTTTCCCGTACTGCTCGGTTTCTGATCTTTGTCGCCATCCGTAGCTCTGATCGTGCAACTGCGGAAGCATGCGCCGCCGGAGCCTGCGCGTCTTTTGCCCGGAGCGGATGCATTCCTCTACATCGATCTGAAGTGGATGCGGCGCGCCGATATTGCCACTCATATTCCCGAGGTGCCGCACGATCCGGAATATGAGCAGTTCATTCAGGCCACTGGCTTCCAGTTTGAACGCGATTTGCAGGAAGCGGCATTGGCCATCCACTACGCCGGCCCGCTGACCGGCGGAGAGACTCGGTACTCGGAAGTTTTCATTGCCAAAATCGACGCAGACAGATTGCGCGACTACCTTGAAAGTCCTGACCCGGTCGGTCGACTCCTACAAATCGATCGATATTTACAACATTCCCTTTGCAGGGACGCACGCTGCGGGTGGCCATTCTCGGCGTCGATACGGTGGCGGCATCGAACCATCCGGATGCGGGCGTGATTCGCGGGATTATCGACCGATCGCGAAAACTGGCATCGCCATTTGGCGGCCCCGCGCTGCTGCGGCAATTCTATAAACATGTGCCCATCGCCAGCCTGGCATGGGGAATTTTCCGCTTGAATCCGCCGAGCAGCCAATCGTCGTGCTGACTTGCCGCTGCCGATCACCAGTCCGGCAACGGTGGTTGCGTCCGTGCGTTATTTGCGAGCGGTTCATTTTCGCGCCGAAGCCTTCACCCGCGATGAGCAGGAGGCCAAGCAGCTCACTACGCAAGTGAACACTTTTCTTTCAGTTTTTCACTCGGCGGAAATTTCGGTGGCCGGGGAAACCCCTGACCCGGACGTGAAAAAAGCGTTGGATAGCCTGAAGGTGGAGCAGAAAAGTGACCGCACCATTCTCACTGCGATGTTGCCCACGGAGCTGCTGACGAAAGATTGTTGCCGAGGCGCCGAAGCAAGTCGGTCCCGCCGCTGCCCAGCCTACGAAAACGGCTAAACCCTAATGGAGATGAACGAGATGAACGGCTAAGGGATTTCGGAGCCGTCCGGGTTCAGGTTATAGAAGAAGCCGAAACGCAAGGTCAGATTGGGTCCGGTAAATTCAGTGGGCAGAGGCGGAAAAGGGTCGGAAGCCGAAATGCCGGCGTAGGCTGCACGGTCAAGCGCGACGTCCCCAGAGCTGTTGACGTACGTCATACCGGTCACGCGACCATCCTTAAGGATAGTGAAGACGATCGAGACTTCACCCTTCTTGTAAGAGGCGGATTCCGGAATCAGGCGATACCAATTCCTCTTCACCTCGCGCAAAACGATCGCCATGTAGGGACCAAAATCAACTCCCATGGTGTCACTGAGAATCTCAGGGCCCATGCGGGCATTTCGTCTGGCGCTGACCTAGTCCGAGATCGCCATCATCACCGGCATATTTGCCGCGAGTTGCGGCGGCAGCATTAGCCGCTTGCTCAATTTCGCGGCTGGCCGACATCGGCCCGGTCTTGAATAGCGTCTTTCGGACTGACAGGAGGCGGCTGCAATTTGGCCATCTGATTGTCTTGCGGTGGGGGTTGCTGCTGAGCCGGCTGCTCTTGCGGAGGAGCACTCTGCGCCATGGCTTGCGGCTGAGGCTGCTGCTGGACGGGAGGAGCGGCCGGGCCGGGGCGTCCGGCGCGGCTGGCGTCGAGGAGCTTCTTCAGCTGCTTGCGATCCAGCTGCGGTTGCTTGCTCGAGGCAATGCGGTTCTTGTCGGAAATCTTGTCAGTGTCGGGCCGCTTTACTTTCAACTTATCGGGGGCAGCGTCGACGAAAGTCAAGTGGCGATCGTTATTAATTGGCTTCACGATCATCATCGAACGCTTGAACCAGTACTTGGCAAAATCCGGCGGATGAAGAATCAACAGTAGAAGCACCGCGTGCGCGAACAGCGACATCCAGAAGGCTTCGCGTTTTCGTGAGCGCGAGAGCTCGTCCTGCACCTGGACGAGCAGGGTCGGGAAGTCGTGCATCTGGCTATAGGCGGATTCCCACTGCTCGGCGCCATAGAGTTCCAGTTGCGCGGGATCGGGCCCAGTTGGTGGTGGCGCTGGGGGCGGTTCCTGCAAGGACGGAATTTGGGTCAAAGCCATTAACTGAATTATCTGATGCGGGTTGCTGTCTATTTTCTCATCTTTTCAGCTGTTTTTAGAAATTCTGACAATACCGGTACTTACGGCGGAAGCACCTTCTAAGGTTAGCTGGCATCGGGGTGGCAAGCTGTCAAAAAGTGTAAAGCCCTATGACCCAAGTTATCCCTACTCATCCGGCCAGATTCAGACGATCGCGGTGGTCCTCAATCTGTTCAAGGATTTCGAGGGCAACGGCGAGGGCACGGCGACCATCTTCAAGGGGGACGACGGTATTTTCGCGAGTGCGGACCGAGTGCAGAAAGGCCTGAATCTCTGCGTGCAATGGCTCTTCGGGAGTGATTGCAGGTTTGGAAATCTTAATCTCGGGATTCGCCGAGGGCAGCCCCTCGTCGCCGCCGACGGTGAAGACCAACACGTCCTGACGGCCGTAGTCGATGGAAATATATTGCCGGGGCTGGAAAAAACGTAACTTGCGGACCCTCTCAGTGGAGACCCGGCTGGCGGTGAAGTTTGCGATGCAGCCGGATTCGAATTCAATCCGCGCATTGGCGATGTCGACTTTGTTCGAAAGAATGGGCAGGCCGGCGGCGCGAATCTCGCGGATTGGCGAATTGACGAAGGAGAGCACGGCATCGAGATCGTGAATCATGAGGTCGAGCACGACATCTACGTCGAGCGAGCGGGGGTGAAGACGCTGAGCCGATGGATTTCAAAAAACATGGGCCGGGTAACTAAAGGGATGGTGGCGCGTACGGCGGGATTGAAACGCTCGAGGTGACCGACTTGCGCGATGCGGCGGGATTTTTGGACGAGCGCGATCAGCTCGTCGGCTTCAACCAGAGATGACGCAATTGGCTTTTCGATCAATACATCGATGCCGGCCTGCATAAGCTGGCGGGCTGCGTCCAGGTGATGGATCGTCGGAACCGCAACCGAGGCGGCCTGAACGTTCGATATCCGTGGTGACCAACTGGTCGATTGAACCGAAAGCCCGGCAGCCGAATTCTTTCGCGACCTGCGTCGGCACGTGCAGGATTTTCGTCGACCACGCCGACGAGCTCTACGGTGTTCGATTCGCGAGCGAGTTGGTGATAGACGCGGGCATGATTGCGTCCGAATGCACCTACGCCGATGACGGCAACGGGAATGGGAGTTGAAGTTGGCAGTGGGGCTCCGGTCATCAGAATTTTAGGATGCAGATTTCGGATGCGCTTTTTTGAGCAGCGCAATCTGCCCGCCATGATACGCGGCATGTTGCACGGCGCCGGTCAGCATGAAACGTAAATCATAATCTTTGCCGGGAACGGGTTCGTTCAATCGCGATTCTTTCATGGCGGATACGAGCTCGAATCAAATCAGAATGAGTGGTTCGCAGAGATTTTATGGCGTCACGCCAGGCGGCGTCTGTAGGCTGCTGAACGGCCGGAAAGTTCTCGTCATCAGGAGGCATGAGCGCCTCACCATGAATCCGCCTGGCGATCACGCGTTCCCAGGTGGTCAGGTGCAGGACCAATTCCCAAATGCTATGGGCTTCGGGGATGGGATGTGCGGCAGCAGTTTTGGCGTCGATCCCATCGAGAACTTCAATCAATGCGGGACCGTGCCAGGCCTCGCCATCGAAGGCGCGCTTGAGTTGGTCGACGATGAATTGATCTCAGACATAAGTTTTTCGCTTCGAGGAGTCTGATTGTACTAATTCAACTCGTGTGGGTCGGACACTTTTGTCCGACCTGCCGGGAATTATCACAGGCTGGATGTTCATTCATCACAGACAACTCGCCGTGGAAAAGATAAAAAGTCAAAGTCAAAAGTGTCGGACAAGAATGTCCGACCCACACGGGCATTGCTATGTCTCTACGAATCCCACTGAACCGGATGTACGACTACCGGCGCATGTTACCGCATTATCAAAAACCTCGCCGCACCATTTTCGTCACATTCCGCAAGCTGATCTCAAGCCCGTTCCCATCAGGCGCGCGGAATGCAATTCTCGACCATTGTTTGTGGGACAACGGAGAACGGTATCAGCTCCATGCGGTCGTCGTTATGCCAGAACACGTTCATCTGCTGCTGACTCCTCTCCAGGATGCGAAGGGTTGGCCCCACGGCTTGCCGGCAATTCTGAAGCTGATCAAGGGTGCCTCGGCTCGAAGCGTCAACAGGCTCCTTGCGTCCGATGGCCCCGTTTGGCAAGAGGAATCTTTCGATCATGTGCTGCGTTCGCAAGAGAGCCGGAAGGAAAAGTTAGAGTACATCCGGCAGAATCCAGTCAGAAGAGGTTTAGTCCAGGAACCAGAAGATTACAAGTGGCTCTGGGTCGAGCCGGGCGCCAAGTGAGGTACGTCGCGTGTGAGGTAAGTCCGGTGTGGGTCGGAGACTCTTGTCCGACGCTTTTGAATTTGAACTTGGTTCTGTTTTTCTTGAATCGTGGAAGGAAACTTCGACGGTACTTAACCGCACGCAGGTCGGACAAGAGTGTCCGACCCACACAAGCATCTCCAACCCAGGCAATGCTAATCAGCTGCGATCGTAATCCCGCCCTCATCCGCTGCCGTTATCACTGCGTTGCCGTCGATCAGCAGGCACTTGCCGGCGTCAAGTGCCAGACAAGTTGCTCCAGCCGTGCGCATGACTTCGATTGTCTTCACGCCGATGACGGGGACGTCGAAGCGCATGTCTTGCTTCGGTTTGGCGACTTTGACAACGGTCAGGCTGCGGTCGAGTGTGGCGCCGGTGCCCTCGCCCGCGAGCGTCGCCATAATTTGCCGGGCGCGTTCTATGGTGGCGTCGGTGCCTTCCATAGCCTCGACCGCAACGCAGGCGCATTCGGCGACCGCGACGGTTTGGCCGATGTCGTATTGCGCCAGACCGCGGGCGACGGTGCGTCCGTAATCGATGTTTTTCTTTTCTTGTTCTGATGGAGCGCGTTTGGTCAGCACGCCGGCCTTTGCCAGCAGAGGCTCAAGCAGCGCCGTCGAGTTTTCTAACACGATGCCTTCGTCTGCGAGAACTTTGGCCACCGCGCCGAGTAGCGAGTCTGTGTTGCGGGTGGTCAGCGAAAGCAACAGTTTCGCCAGCCGCCAGTCAGGCCGAATGCTCGAAAAAATCTGCTTGTGCTTAACCTGCCCGGCCATGACGGCGCGGGTGACGCCTGCGCGCTGGAAGGTTTCAATCAACTTCGAGAGTTCTCCGAGAGACAGCCAGTGGATTGACGCTGCGCCGTGAGACTCAATTTCGGGAGACGTTTCTTCTTTGATCGCAGCAACGATGACTTCGTATCCCTGCGCGCGTGCGGCGTCGAGCACGAGAAAAGGGAAGCGTCCGTTGCCGGCGATGAGACCGAGTTTGGAAGCAGGGGTCATCATGCGATACAAGAATCTTCATCCAAATCGCCAAAATCTTTAACTACGAAGGGCACGAAGGTCCACGAAGAAAATCCTCCGTTCATCGTCGAATTTCAGCTCACTTCACCACTCCGCGCTCTGATGTCTCAATAAATTTGATCAGCATCTCTACATCGTCCCCGCGATCCTGCTCTGATTTCAATTTTTCCAGAGCCTGTGAGGTGTTCAGCTTTGACGCCAGCAGGAGTTTGTACGCGTGATGGATTTTGCGGATGCGGTCTTTGCTGAAGCCGCGGCGCTCGAGCCCGACGGCGTTCAATCCGTAAGCGCGAGTGCCGCGCTCGGCGGCGGTTTTGGAAAACGGCAGAACGTCGCGGGTGACGGTGGTCCCCCCGCCGATGAATGCGTGGGCTGCCGATGCGCACGAAGTGGTGCACCGGGCAAAGCGCGCCAACTGTGGCCCAATCCTCGACGATGACATGCCCACCCAGAGTCGCAGCATTGGCCATGATCACGTGGTCGCCGATGGCGCAATCGTGGGCTATATGGGTGTAGGCCATGATCAAATTGTGGCTGCCGATTTTCGTCAAACCTCCGCCCTTGGCGGTACCGCGGTTGATGGTGACGAATTCGCGGATAACGTTGTGGTCGCCGATTTCGAGGCGCGTGGGCTCGCCATTGTAAGTGATGTCCTGCGGGGCGAGGCCGATCGAAGAAAACGGAAAGAATTGATTGCGGGCGCCGATTTTGGTGGGACCTTCGACGGCGACGTGAGAAATCAGCTCGCATGCTTCGCCGAGTTCGACATTCGCGCCGATGGTGCAGTATGGGCCGATCTTGCAGGAGGGATGAACTTTCGCGCTGGGATCGACGATGGCGGTGGGATGAATACTCATGGAGCTGGCTGAGCCGGAATTCATTCCGCGGGCGAGTTTTCGTCTGGTTCAGCCTGCGCGCTTCGACCGCGTTCACGGTCTACCAGGCGGCAGGTGACGATGGCTTCGGCGACTTTTTTGTCCTCTACATACGCAATGCCCTGCATGCGCACCGCGTCCCCGCGCCAGGCCTTGACTTCAACTTCGATTCGCAGCTGATCTCCAGGAACTACCGGGCGGCGAAAGCGCGCTTTTTCAATTCCGGTAAAGACCATCAGCTTATGCTCACGATCAGGGATTTCGGTGAGCAGCAAAGCTCCGCCCGCCTGGGCAACAGCTTCCACGATCAGCACACCTGGCATGATCGGCATATTCGGAAAGTGGCCGGCGAAAAACGGCTCGTTCATGGTTACATTCTTAATGGCAACGATGCGCTTCATGCGCACCAGATCAACCACCCGATCGATCAGCAGAAACGGATAGCGATGTGGCAGAATCCGCATGATGTCGTGAATATCGAGCCTGGTGGGCTCAGGCGCGGCAGGCTCGGGCGCAGTATTGCGAATGTCGGTCATTGGTTCCAAGATCAGCGTTTGCTGGAATCAGTTTACTGGGATCGACGATTATACTTTATCGCATTCTGATTGCGGTTCGGCAATCCAGAAAGAGATCGGCAAACAGACGATGAGCGCTCCGAGTGCCAGCGAACAACTTCGCTATTTCAGAAAGCAAGAGTCGAAGCTTGTAGAGACCATTCGCCAACTGGTGGAGATCGAATCGCCCAGCGACGTTAAACAGTCAGTGGACCGGCTGGGCACGGTGCTGGCCTCGCGGCTGGCCGATATGGGCGGACGGGTTCACGTGCATCCCGCGGAAAAATTTGGAAACCATTTGCAAGTCGAGTTCAAGAGACGCAGGCAAAAATAAGAACCAGAAACCGGTGTTGCTGCTCGGGCACATGGATACGGTTTATCCCATTGGCACCATTTCAAAAATGCCCTGCCACATCGCCAAGGGTCGGCTGTACGGGCCAGGCGTGCTCGACATGAAATCCGGAATTGCGCTGGCGCTGCACGTTATTGAGGCCATGTTGAAGTGGAATGCGGGAAAACTGGTGCGACCGGTGACCCTGCTGTTGGTTTCGGATGAGGAAGTAGGCAGCACATCGTCACGCCCAATCACCGAGAACCTGGCGCGGCAATCGGCGGCGGTGCTGGTGCTTGAGCCTGCCCAGGGACTCGACGGCGCAGTGAAGACAGCGCGTAAGGGAATCTGCGAGTACACGCTGAAAGTGACGGGGAAGGCAGCGCACTCCGGGCTTGGATTTCGAAAAAGGGCAGAGCGCGATTTTGGAGACTCGCGAAACAGGTCGGCGAAATTTCTAAGTTGGTAGATCTGAAGCGGGGACTGACCGTCAATGTCGGCAAGATGAGCGGTGGCACGCGGGTGAACGTTGTCGCCGCGGAGGCGTCGGCCGCGATCGATGTTCGGGTACGCAGGATGGGCGATGCACTTCGTATCGATCGAAAATTGCGGGGGTTGAAGCCATTCAACAAGCATTGCCGAATCGCCGTCTCCGGCGGGATGAACCGGCCGCCCATGGAGCGAACATCCGGTGTGGCCGCTTTATACGCCAAAGCAGCTGGTCTGGCGCAGGAATTGGGATGGAAGTTGCCGGAGGCCGCGGTGGGCGGGGGATCGGACGGGAACTTTACTGCGGCGTTGGGCATTCCGACGCTCGATGGCCTGGGCGGCATAGGCGAGGGTGCGCATGCAGAGCACGAATCGGTGGTGATTTCAGAGTTGCCGAAGAGGGCAGCGTTATTAGCGGCTCTGATTGCGGGAATTTGACGCTTTACTTTTGACTAGTGGGGTCTAGTGGCCTAGAATTTAGACGGGGTCATTTCGGCCCGCGGAGGATTTATGGAGGGCTTGTTTCAACCGCTACACCTGCTCCTGATTTTTGGGATTGCTCTCCTTATATTTGGTCCCAGTAAACTGGCCGGGCTCGGCAAGGGCTTAGGCGAAGGCATTCGCAACTTCAAGTCGTCGATGAAAGACGGCATACTACACTCCGCTCCGACTCCTACCGTCACGCCTACTCCGGTTCCTGCGCCTCCTGCCGAGAACCAGAACGAGTTGCAGAAGCGGATTTAGCTTTCAATTACCCGGTGCTCGCGCAGCATCTGTAAGACCAGTGCGATTGGTAGTCCCACCACATTCGAGTAATCACCTTCAATTTTTGAAATCCAGCGGGAGGCCGCGCCTTGAATGGCGTAGGCGCCCGCTTTGTCCATAGGTTCGCCGCTGGCAATGTAGTTGCGGATGTCGGCGTCGCTGAGTGCGTGCAAAATGGACCGTAGTAGTTTCGGAACGCACGTCTTCGAAGTCTGGTCCGACCAGGCAGACGCCGGTGATGACTTGATGTTTGCGTCCGGAGAGCAGGCGAAGCATTCTGGCGGCATCCTTGGGACTTTGCGGCTTGCCTAAGACCAGTTCGGAGTCGTTGGGCGCAGACGCCCGGCGTTATTGCTCCAGTTGCGCGCTTCGCCAATTGGCGCTCCTCCAACTGCCACTACCGTGTCGGCACCGAGAATGTATTCGTCTTTCTTTTCGGCAAAAATTGCGCGTGCCTTCTCACGCGCCATTCTTTCGGCGAAGGCTTTCGCGCTTTCTCCCTGTCGGCGCACTTCGGGGATGTTCGCCGGCTTCACCGTGAATTCGATGCCCGCGTCTTTCAGTAGCTCATGTCGGCGTGGGGAAGCTGAGGCGAGAACGATCGGCATGGTCAGCGGCGGGGATCGACGATGAGGTTGTCGATCAGGCGAGTGTTGCCGATGAACGCGGCGACGGCGATCAAGGCGCGATTTGAGATAGTCGTGATCGGATCGAGCGAGTCGGGATCAACGATTTCGAAATAATCCAGGCGGGCTTGCGGCTCGCTGGCTGAATTCTCTTTTTGCCGGCCGCAACCAATTTTGAGGATGTCGCGTTCCCCGTCCTCGAACAATGTTTGCGCGCGCTGGAGCGAGCGATGCAGAATTAGCGCGGACTTGCGCTCGTCGCGGTTGAGGTAAGCATTGCGGGAACTGAGAGCAAGCCGTCGGCTCGCGGACGATGGCGCCAACCTCAATTTCAACCGGCATGTTCAGATCGCGAACCATGCGGCGAATGATGGCAACCTGCGCCGCATCTTTCTGTCCGAAGAAGGCGACGTCGGGCTCGATGATATGGAACAGCTTGGCTACTACGGTGGTCACGCCGCGAAAATGTCCGGGACGCGACTTGCCGCAAAGGCGATCGCTCATTCCTTCTACCGTCACCCAGGTGACGGCGCCTGCGGGGTACATGTCGTCGACCGACGGCACGAAGACGGCATCGACGTGATCGAGTTCGAGGAGCGCGCAATCGTTTTCCAGGTTGCGGGGATATTTGGCGAAATCTTCGTTGGGGCCGAATTGAGTTGGGTTGACGAAAATCGAAACCACGACGATGTCGGATTTATCGCGAGCAGCGTGCACCAGTGAGATGTGGCCCTTATGCAGCGCGCCCATGGTTGGCACCAGTCCGAGGCGTTTGCCGTTCTTGCGCGCGGCTTTGCGGAACTCGCGCATTTCGTCGATGGTCTTAATTAATTTCATGTCTTTAATTTACGTGGTCGGCAATTGCTTCGGATCCGGCATGCTCTGGCCGACGGTCAAATTAAATATTTGTATCTGCGGACCAAAGTCATGCGGCACTATGTGGAACTGGGGAAAATTTTCCAGCTCGAATTCAACATAGGTGTACCAGCCCATTTGCGCGACCCAGATTTTCGAACCCGGCTGCATGTGATATTTCGTAACCATCTCCTGCCATTGGTTGTAAAAACTTCTCGCCGTAAAAATATACTTCGTGGTGCTCGCGATCACGCGATGGCCGCCGCATTCGTAACTGACGAATCCCGGAATCGACCGGTCAGAAATGACCGGGCGCTGGTTGCATAAATAATGGCCGAGCAGCAAGTTGGTTTGCACGTCGGCGAAGATTGGCTCGGATTGCGGGATTTGATGAATGAATGCCATGGCCGCCTGCATGTGCGACGAGCGCTGGGCGTCCGGCGCAACATAAGGCAATTCTTTCGCGGTAGAGAGATGGCAGATGACTGAGATGAGCAGAGCGACGGCAATCCCAGCAAAGACCCGGCGCTTTAAAAGTTGAGCCAGCGCTACCGAAACAGCGGCCAGCGCGAATGGAATCAGCATGCAGGAATGGCGGGTTCCGCCATAGGGATATGCACGAACCAGGGCAGCGGCGCAGTTGATGACGAAAGGCAAAAGCAAGAAAACGCCTAGCTGGCGAGAGTTGACGCGGGGGGAAATGGGCGGTTGCGGAAAACCAAAACAATTCCAGCGATGAAAACAATAAAAGCGACGTCACCGACCGCCAACTGTCGGAAAACATACTGGAATACGCCGATTGTGCGGCCGATAATAAACAATCAGCGGGTTCACTTTACCGGGGACGTAATAAGAGTGGCTGAGGTAAGCGTTTGCCCATCCAACCCTGGGTTGCGTCCTGTCCGCCGAAGTATTGGCTGAGTTGGCGGATCTGGGTGAAATAGAGGAATGCGCATAAGCCCAGAGCGAAGAGTTGGCCGGCGATCCAGGTTGAGATGACGACGCAGCGATGGCCGAGTCGTCCACATTCTCCAGATTGCGTAAATCCCAAGCGCAGGCGCAAACAGGAACGCAGAGAAATGCGACCCGATGGCGAGCCAGAGGCAGACAGGCCGGAGAGCAGCATTGCTCCGGCTGAGTTCTTTGCCAGAGCACGCTCCAGACAAATATGCCGAAGCCATTGCGAATGCCAGGAACAGCGCGTACTGGCGAATCTCAGCTGGAGAGTTCGATTGTTGAGGGAAGAAATAGAACGAAGACAAAAATCATCCATGCGACGGATTTTTCAAACAACATTTCCGCCCAGCGAAAGGTGAACCAGCAGAAAGCCATTCCGGCGAGGATCGAGGGCATGCGAAGCATCAGCTCAGAGGTGCCGAGATCGCGCCAGACGTGCTCAACGAAAATCAGCAGCGGGGGATGCGAGATGGCGAGGCTGACCGGTAGCTCTGCAGCCAGGTGGATTGATTGGCGGCGGAGAAGTGCATGACTTCGTCGGAATTTAGAAAGGTGCCGCTGGCGTGCCAGATGCGAATGAGAAAGCCGAGACCCAACAGCGCCAGGACCCAGGGGGCTCGATGCTGCTCGAAGGATGAATTTATTCGGACGAGGAGTTGTTGCAATCTTGTCGCACTGGAAGCTTGGATTTCCTGGAGCTCAGGCATTCAGTGTTCTTGAGGATAACTCAACACCTTCGACTGGCGCTGACCAAACTGACCCTTCACTGTTGCATTTGCGCTCTGTTTCGCCCGCAGTCTTTTTTCAGATTGGAGTGCGGACAAATCTCAGTCTTACGAAGTTCGCGGGCTTGGTTGGAACAATACACTGCAGATTGTGCTTGACAGGCCGCTGGCACCGCTTATATTTGCTGAATTCTGGCGTAAGCAGACGAGATTTTTCGTCAGGGGTGACGGCTGAATCTCATACTCAACGAAGGGAAAATATTAGGAGGATTTGTGAATCGGAGATTTTGTGTATTGCTGTTCTCCATTGTCGCGTTTGTCTCAGCCGGAGTTCTGCAAAGCCGTGCACAAACGCTGATGACGCATCAAATGCGCGAGGCAACTGTAAACGGACAGGCAAAGCTGGTCGGGCATCTTCCCACTGATAAAATCCTGCAGTTAAACATCGTTCTTCCCATTCGCGATCAGGCCGGCCTGGATGCTTTTGTGGCCAGTTTGTCAGACCGCTATAGCCCCAACTACAGACACTTTCTCGCTCCTTCCGAGTTCACTGCGAGGTTTGGTCCTACTCAGCAGGACTATGACATGGTCGTGCAGTACGTTAAGGATTATGGGTTAAAGGTGGTTGGCGGCTCGCGGGATGGCATGGACGTGGAAGTCAAAGGTGCGGTCTCGGCCATTGAGTCGGCCTTCCACGTGAACATAATGACTTACCAGCACCCAGATGAAAATCGCGTCTTCTACGCCCCGGACCGTGAACCCACCGTTGACCTGCCTTTCTCGCTGTGGCACATCTCTGGATTGGATAACTTCTCCCTCCCGCATCCGTTGTACGTGAAGAAGAGCGATTACGCCGCGGCGAAGGGGATAAATGCGAACGCAGTCGTCGGCCATGCAACCACCGGCTCCGGCCCCTCGGCTTCCTTCCTGGGCAGTGACATGCGTGCGGCCTATTATGGCGGCACGGCCCTGACCGGCGCCGGCCAAAACCTCGGATTGTTCGAGTACTACGGCACCGACCTCGCGGACCTGACGACTTACTTTAAGAACGCAAAGCAAACCAACAACGTGCCCGTCACATTGCTCTCCACCGATGGCACCAGCACCAGCTGCGTTTATAAGAGTGGCTGCGATGACACCGAGCAGACGCTGGACATGACTCAGGCGATCGGAATGGCGCCGGGATTAAAGAGCCTGGTGATGTATGTCGGCTCGACTGACACCGCCATCATCAGCGCCATGACCACCCACAATCCGCTGCCTACGAGTATCGGCTGCTCGTGGGGGTGGACTCCTGCAGATCCAAACACCCTGAATCCTTACTTTGAGAAGATGGCTGCTCAGGGCCAGAACTTCTTCGCCGCTTCGGGAGATAGTTCGACCTGGTCGAGAAGAAACGAAGCCTGGCCTGCCGACAATGCTTATGTTGTCTCGGTTGGCGGAACAGACCTGACCACTGCCAGCGCCGGCGGAGCCTGGAAGTCGGAGACGGCATGGGCAGATAGCGGCGGCGGCATTTCGCCGGACAAGATAGCGATTCCTGCGTGGCAAAAGCAAGCGGGCGTGATCAACTCCAGCAACAAGGGGTCGACCACATATCGTAATGGCCCGGATGTCGCTGCCAATGCGAACTTCACCTTCTACGTGTGTGCCGACCAAACCACCTGCACGGCGAACGAGTATGGTGGAACCAGCTTCGCGGCCCCGATGTGGGCGGCCTACGTTGCGCTGGTCAACCAGCAGTTGGTGGCAAATGGAAATCCGACCATTGGGTTCATCGATCCTTACCTCTATTCGTTTGGCGTGAGTTCGAGCTACAAAACCGACTTCCACGACATCACCAGCGGTAAGTCCGGCAGCTATTCAGCCGTCGCCGGTTATGATTTGGTAACTGGATGGGGCAGTCCTAACGGTCAAGCACTGCTCAATGCGCTGGTCGCTGAAAAGTAAGAATGTCCGGATTACAGATTCAGACTACAAAGGCCCGAACTTCGATTCGGGCCTTTTTTCTTTTTGTAATTCAGCGGGATGCAGTTTGAAAAAGGCTTACTTCTGCGCGACTGGAGCAGAAGTGTCCAGTGGCACATCGAGGGTTCCGATTTTTTCGCTGTTGTGATCAATCACCCCTAGCCTGAGAACGTATTTTCCCGGTTTGAGTTCCAGGTCCAAGTGTCCCGGAAACCCGGATTTGAGCACCTGCTGATACGTCTCAGGGCGCATAACCGCCGCCACGGTGTTACTGGCCACTCCTGACTCTTTCAGATTCTTGTCCAGTGCTACCGCCATAAAATCGATGGTTGCATTAGTGCGTTGGTCATTACCAGCGGTGAACGTCAGCGCACTCGGGCTGACCGCGAAGTCGATGGATACGGTTTTGCGGCCATTGCTGGGCGGCAGGACTTGCGCTTTGAACAGTAAGCTTGTGCTTTCCGGCACAGTGGGTTGCATGGCCTCGGCGAGAAGCCTGGCAGCGTCTTTTTGATCGGCAGACTGATCGGGCACGGCGAAGTAACCCTCGCGGTAGCGAAGCTTGACGCCTCCACCGGCTACTTTGACTTCGATCTTTCGGTAGTTGTTGTTCCAGTTGGGGTCCTGAGGCGTATAGGCGAGAGTGTAATAGTTCGTGCCCTCGTCCAGACTTCGCTGCATCAGCCGATGAAGGTCATTCTGGTTGAAGAAGGCGTCGCCGCCGGTTTCGCGTGCGATATCCTCCATCGTGTCCTGAACACTCCAGCGCGCGAAAGTGTGCTCCTGGCCTGCAGTTTGGGATGTCCCCAGGCTCATATTGGCGGCAGTGTCGGCGCCAGTGGTCAAACCGCGAACGCTGATGGGATAAAGCGCCATTTGAGACGATGCGAGCTGGCTTGCTGTCTTGCGAAGTTCGTCCGTGAATAAGAAAGCTCCATTGTTCAGCTGCGCGCGGCGCTGATCCTGGGCGGCTGACTGGGCGCCGCGAGGCGTCAAGCCCAGGGCAAATTGAGGGCTGAATTCGATGGGGAAGTCCGACGAGAGCCATATGAGGTTCTTGCGTCCGGTGTATCCCGCAACCATAGCGGCCAAAGCTTGCAGACTGCGAAGGGTTGTGAAAACCCGAACATCTGTTTGCACTTCTTGTTCGTTGGCGAGCGTGGCCTCAAGCGAAATCGGGTCGGCGGGAACCTGGCCGCCAGCTGTCAGCCTTAAGATCTCATCCATTCCCTGCGCGTCGGACATCTCCACACTGCTGGTTTGCAGATGTGAGTTTTCATCTCGATCCAAAATGCTCTTAGCTGCTGAGACCAGAGCATCGGAGCTTTGCGTGAAGCCCTGCAGCATGCGCAATTTCGATCCGAGTACGAACAGCGCGATAGGCTCTTTTCCCGGCAGGGAGCTCAGGAACTTCAGCATTTGCTGTCTGGCGTAGGGTTTTTCCATATATTGCGTGTTCAGCATGTCGAGCAGGACGATGGTGATGGGGTGGCCGGGGTCAGGCGCCGTGAAGTTTGCGAACACGTTCGGCGGGAGCTGCATCTGTGGCGCGGGGCCGCCCTGTGAACTGGTGTGCGCGCCGAAGCCGGAGATTTTTTGCGGCTTTCCATTTTCGAAAATCGTGAAGTCGGAAGGCTTCAGATCGTGAATGAATTCATCGTGTTTGGCGGTGACCACTACATCCACCAGAACCAGCCGGCTCGTGGCACGGAAGGTCGGCGTCGCGTTTTCCGGAGCATTGGTGGGTGGAGCTGGTGTCGTTTGTGCCCTAAGACACAAAGAACCGCATACCAGCAACAAGGTGAGGAGCATAAACCGAGCACGCATTTTTTTCTCCAGCTGCGGTTGTGCGGGAAATCCACTCATCGACGCGTCAACGACCGTTAATCGTTCGCGAAACCGCCTGCTTTTCTAGAAGATATTCTGAGCCAATAGATTAAAAAGGCAAGAGATATCTCACTTTCCTTGACACCTTCGCGCAGTAACTTTTATTCTTAACTTCAGCTCCCTTGGTCAGTTACACGCCTAGATGTGCTTTCGCGGCCTTCGCGGTACCAAGTTTGAAGGGGGCGCGGAGGTTCCCTTGCTAATTGAAATTCGCGAGTTAGAAGCTCACCCTGTCGATTTCGACGAAACGATTGAGCCCGGGGCGATCGATTTTGGCCCGGATGTTCGCCTGATTGCGGATTTAAAAGCTGCCGGGCGGGCCCAGATAGTCAGAGAACATCACGGCAAACATGAGCTGATCAACGACATTCGGCTAGCCGGCAATTTCGCAACTCAGGTAGAAATGGCTTGCGCGCGATGCCTGGAGCCAATTAACCGAGATGTGAAGAACCAGTTTGATCTGCTATATCGGCCGCAAGGGGTTGATGCCGGACGATCGGAACTCTCGGTGACCGCAGCAGAGGCGGAAGTCGGTTATTATCAAGGGGAAGGGTTGCTGCTCGAGGACATGTTACGGGAGCAGGTTCTACTCGCCTTGCCTTTAAGAGAAGTCTGCAAGGACGATTGCAAGGGCTTGTGTCCGCATTGCGGCGGCAATCTGAACCAGCAACAATGCAATTGCGCCGAGCCGATGGAAGATCCGCGCTGGTCGGCGTTGAAAGAGATTAAAGAGAAGTTGAAGACCAGCTCTTAGCCATTAGCTTTTAGCCTTTAGCCAAATCGCAACCGGTTCAGCTAACGGCTAAGAGCTAATAGCTAGAAGCTGCTTTACGAAAGGAATTTCATGCCTAATCCAAAACGGCGACACTCGAAAAAGCGTACCAGCACACGCCGGGCGCACGACTCGCTGACTGCCAGGTCACTTTCTGAGTGCCCCAATTGTCACGAGCGCAAATTACCTCACCGCGCTTGCCCCAAGTGCGGTTACTATAAGGGTCGCGAGGTACTGGAAGTAGAGGAATCCAGATAACACTGCATGCATCGCGTCATTGCTTTAGACGCAATGGGTTCGGACCGCGCTCCCAAGCCTGAGATTGAAGGCGCAATCCAGGCTTCGCGCCGCTTTGGTATTCACGTTGCCCTGGTCGGACCCGAAGAAACTCTGCAGGCCGAACTGTCCCGCCATCCTTTTTCCCGCTCGCTGCCCATCACCGTTGTCCACGCCAGTGAAGTCATCACCATGGAAGACAAGGCGGTGCAGGCGGTGCGGGCCAAGCGCGACTCGTCCATGCGCGTGGGATCGCGATTGGTGCGCGAGGGGAAAGCGGCGGCGTTCATCAGCGCCGGAAATACCGGCGCTGCCATGGCCACGGCGAAAATGGTGCTGGGCGGATTGCCGGGAGTCGACCGTCCAGCGCTGGTGGCGATTATTCCCACCGCGATAGGCACGGTTTCCACGCTGCTCGATGTCGGCGCCAACGTCGATTGCAAGCCGCATAATCTCGAACAGTTCGCCATGATGGGCGAAATTTATTTTCGCAGCATGTTCGGGACGGCCAGGCCGCGCGTGGGACTGCTCTCGATCGGCGAAGAAGAAGGCAAGGGGAACGAGCTGACGCGCGAGGCTTATCCGTTGATCAAGCAATTGCCGATTAATTTTGTCGGGAACGTTGAGGGCCGCGACATCTACAACGGCAAAGTGGATGTGATCGTCTCGGACGGGTTTGTTGGGAATGTGGCGCTGAAGACTTCTGAAGGCGTGGCGAACCTGGTGCGGTCGACTTTGAAAGAAACTCTCGCAGCGACGATTACGCGGCAAGTGGGATATCTGCTTTCGCGCAGCGCCTTTCATGATTTCAAAAAGCGGCTCGATCATACTGAGTACGGCGGAGCGCCGCTGCTGGGGATTCGAGGGGCGTGCTTCATCACCCATGGTTCGTCGAATGCCAACGCCATCAAAAATGCGGTGCGCGTGGCCAATGACTTTGCCGAGCGCGATATTACCGCGCACATTCAGAAAGAGATGGCGGCACTGCATCCTGAAGAAGCGCTCGAAGAAGTCAAAGTGGATGATTGAGCTCTCCGCCTTTTTCCAAAATCAAAAGCGAGTTAAGACTGATGAATACTGCAGCAACAGCATTTCTTTTTCCCGGGCAGGGATCGCAAACCGTCGGCATGGGCAAAGATTTGTGCGAGCGGTTTCCAGTCGCGCGCCAGACGTTTGATGAAGCCGATGATGCGCTGGGGAAAAAGCTTTCACAACTTTGCTTCGAAGGCCCGGAAGATCAATTGCGCCTGACGGAAAATACGCAACCCGCGATCCTGACGGTTTCAGTGGCGGCTTAGCGGGTGCTCGAGGAGAAAGGCGATTCAAGCCGGGTTTCGTTGCGGGGCATAGCCTTGGCGAATATTCCGCACACGTCGCAGCAGGAACGATCTCCTTTGCCGATGCAGTTCGAACGGTGCGCAATCGCGGCAAATACATGCAGGAAGCAGTTCCGGTCGGAACGGGCGCGATGGCGGCGATTCTGGGAATGAGTCTTGACGCAGTGGGCGCGATTTGTGGCGATGCTGCGCAAGGGCGAGGTATGCGAGCCGGCAAATATAAATTCGCCCGACCAGATCGTGATTTCAGGTCATGCAGCCGCCGATTGAACGCGCCGTGAAATTGGCCCAGGAGCGCGGTGCAAAGCGAGCGATACTTCTTCCCGTCAGCGCACCCTTCCATTGTTCGCTGATGAAGCCGGCTCAGGAGAGGCTCGCGGCCGATCTGCAGAAATTGACAGTTTGCCGCGCCAAAAATTCCCGTTGTCTGCAATGTGTATGCAAAGCCGGTCGAGGATGCCGAAAGCTCAAGAGAAGCGCTGGTGCGGCAGGTGACAGGATCGGTGAACTGGAGCGACTCGATGCAGTTGCTGATTACGCGCGGGGTTCAGACGTTCGTCGAAGTCGGGCCAGGGAAAGTGCTGTGCGGGCTGATGCGGCAGATTGATCGTTCGAAGAAGTGTGTGAACGTGGAAGATGAGAATCCCTCGAGAAGACGATGGTTCTTCTCTCCCATGGCGCCCCCGATTCGTAGAGACGTAGCTCGCTACGCCTCCTCCGAGACGTTGCAAGCAACGTCTCTACTTTCAGACGGGGAGTTGCAAGCAAGGTTTCTGCTTTCGTTCCAGCTTTTACTCCGTCACCCAGCCGAACCAATTGCCGCAATCGATTTCATTGGGTGAAAAGTGCAAAGTCCTGTCAGATTTTTGCACCCAGACGTAAGCATGCTGAGTGCGATGGTTGACGGTGGCTTGCACGATTACTCCATTCCCGCTCGCAATACGAGCAGTCGACCGAGTAATTCCTGATAGCCCCCCACTCACTTGCCGGGCCCCAATCCTGGCTGAATTCAGCCAGAGTGTAATTGGAATATTTCGCCGGATGCTGTTTCCAATCTGGATCCCGGTACCAAATCGCGTAAGCCTCATCGAGATTCTGATGTTCGAGGGCGGTAAAGAACTTATTTACCGCGAGCCGGTCGGGATAGTCGCGGAGATGGTAAACCACCCACACCAGAATCAGGGCGACGATGATCCCGACGATGATCAGATTTCTTCGCCGGCGGGCACGCGCGTCATCGAACTTCTGCGCATCCATTAGCGTCATGCTCTAAGCATAATGGAATCCGGGGAAGAAGAAAAAGTTCCCAAGATTTATAGAGACGTTGCTTGCAACATCTGGCGGCGGAGACGTGGCGAGCTACGTTTCTACAGAGTCCGCTTGAACAGGGGCACGGCAATCGAAAATGTCACGATCGCGAACACAGAAAGATAGATCATGTCGGGCCAGATCGCGACCAGCCCGGTTTCTTTCAGCAGCAGCGACTTGAAGCCGTGGACCGCGAAAGTGAATGGGTCAACGCTGGCGATGGCGCGCAACCACTTGGGGAAGGCTTGAATTGGGTAAACTGCTCCGCTGGGAAAAAACAGCAGTGTGTTCAAAATCCCGAAGATGGCGCGGGGCACCAATGGATCTTCCACTCGCACCATCAGCAAAAACATCATGGTATTGAAGGCCACAGACGTCAGCAAGATCATCACCATGAGACCAAGCATGGTTGCGGGATTGAAGATGGTTCCGACCCCGGCCAGCAGCGATCCGATAACTGTAATCACGATTCCCGTCATTACCGCTTTTATCGCACCCGCCGCATTCAGGCCGAGCACCAGCTCAGTTTTAGTGATAGGCGTGACCAGATAGCCCTCGTGAACCCCGCGGGCTTTGTCATCGATGTACAGCATGCCGCCGCCGATCATCACGGAAACAAACATGGCCAGCGCGATCGAGCCCGGCAAAAGATATTTCATGTATTCGATATACGGATAAAGTTCGACGATCTGCAAAACGCTTTGCTGCAGAATGCGCGGCTCGACGGTGGGATTATTCAAGGCATCGGTGATGCTGCCGAGTTCGTCTTCAAGCGTAGCGCTCATGAAGTTGTCGCTGTTATCAACCACCAGCGCGATGCGCGGCTGGTCTTTGTTCGTAAACCCGGCGGGAATACTGCGGGGGAATGATTACCGCGCCCTGGATTTTGCCGTTGCGAATGTCCTGCACCGCTTGCTTTTCGTCCGAGTAATAGATGGGTTCGAAAGTGCGCATATTGGCGCGGACCGAATCGAAAGCCTCTCGGATCTTCGAGCGCTTGCGTGCCGCCGTCTTCATCAACCAAGCCCAGCTTGGCATCGCGGATTTTTCCGCCGAAAGCATTGCCGAGAACCATCAGCTGGACCAAAGGAAAAACCATCGCTACCAGCATCAGTGCGGGTGAGCGGAAAAACTTGCGCATTTCGCGTTCGACGATTGCCATCATGCGGTTCATGGCTGCATCCCCGGTCTGGTCGGCATGATGAAGCCGTGGGCTTTGACCAGTTCGTCGCGCAACTGCCGTCCGGTGTAATGAACGAAAACGTCATCGAGAGTTGTGTTCTGCACCGACAGCGACTTGACTGCAACCTTTGCATGCACCGCCGCCTCGACCAGTTCTGTCGTCGTCTTTGATCCGTCGCCGGTGAGAATGCGATACATACCCGCGCCTTCGTGCTGCACGGAAGTGACGTCGGTCAGATTGTGCAGCCTTTGCTCCCAGTCGGCGGGCGCATTGTCGAATTGCGCCTCGATCACGTTCGATCCCGGAACGCTGGCCTTCAGATTCGGAGGCGTGTCGAGCGCGACCAGCTTGCCGTGATCGACGATGGCGATACGGTCGCAAAGCCGGTCGGCTTCGTCCATGTAATGCGTAGTGATCAGGATGGTGAGCTGGCGCTGGCTCTTGATGTTAGTCAGCATCTCCCAGACGGCGACGCGGGAGACGGGATCAAGGCCAGTGGTCGGCTCGTCCAGAAAAAAGATTTTTGGGCTGTGCACCAGGCCACGCGCAATCTCGAGGCGGCGGCGCATTCCGCCGGAGAGAGTTTTGGTCTGCGCATCGCGCCATTTTGTGAGATCGACCAACTGAAGCAGTTCGTCGATATTCTGTTTGCGCTTGGCCGCGGGAACATCGTAGAGCTTGGCGTAGATGCTGAGATTCTCTTCGACCGTGAGATCGATGTCGCTGGTGAGCGCCTGCGGAATCACGCCAATAGCGCGCCGGCGTCGTCAGGATCGGTCGCAACATCGTGGCCGGCAATGCGGGCGTGGCCGGAGGTGATTGGAATGAGCGTGGTCATCATGCGGATCAACGTGGACTTTCCGGCGCCGTTCGGGCCCAGCAGCCCAAAAATTTCCTCGTCCTTGACCGAGAATGTGACGTCGTCGACCGCGGTGAAGTCGCCGTACTTCTTGACGATGTGATCGACGTCAATGGCATTGGGCACAGCATCCGCCGCGGCGCCATTACTCGCCGTTGGCTTTTGAAAGATCGGATGGTGAGGAATTCGGCGTCATGGTTGATGTTCCGATGCGGCAGCGGTGGTCGAAGAATTCGTGCCTCGCAATTGCGATTGCGAAACCAATACATCGGCGGTCATCCCAGGCACATACGCGTCGTTGGGATTATCCAGTCGGACCTTCAGCACGATGGTTCTGATGTCACGCTTGCGGCGGCTGACGTCACGCTGGGTGGCGAAGTCGGCTTCCGCGCTTTGAAGAAAACTTTGCCTGAAGGACTGTTCCGCCCGGAAGACGAATTCGAAGCGTCTCGCCGATATCGATGTGGTCGGCATCTGTTTCAGGAATCGCGGCCCGCACCCAGGTGTCGCGAAGATCGACGATGGTGACGATGGGCTGGCCGGGACTGAGATACTCGCCCTGCAGAGCGGCGCGCACCGAGACCGTCCCCGACACCGGCGCGTAAATCTTCGTGTAACCGAGACGGACTTCCGCTTGCTTTCAATTGCGCTTCGGAATTAAGAAGCTGAGCGCGCGTGGATGCGACCGTGCTTTTGGCGGCATTGGCCTGATGCGTATTGGCGATCGCGGTATTCAAGTCGGCTTGCGCCGCGGTGACCTGATCCTGAGACGCTTTGACCACTGCCTGTTGCGCTTTGAGGTTGGCTTCGGCTTGCACGCGTTCCTGATCGGAGGACACGCCTTGTTTGGCAAGTTCGATGCTTGCTGCGGCTGTCGCTTTCGACCCGCTGCAAAGTCGCTTCCGCCTGCAAGCAATTGGGCGCGGGTTGATTCGAGCTTGGCTTCGGCATTGGACACGCTGCTTTTGGTCGAGCCTTGAGTAGCCGTGCTGGTGGCCTGGGTGGCGGCAACTTGCGAGCGCAGGCTGTCGATGGTCGCGGCCGCGGCCTTTGCCTGCGCATCCAGTTCCGATGGATCGAGCACCGCGATCAGATCGCCCTGATTTACTCTGCTGCCTTCATCCACCAGAAGCTTCGCATGCGGCCTTCTGACCTGGGGACTGACGATGACCTGGTTGGCGTCGACAGTTCCCACCAGGTCCATGGCCGAGCCGCGCGGCGTGGAGAGAAAATAAAAGGTGATGGCGCCGGCCAGTATTATCGCGAGAATAATGAAAAACTTATTACGTGCGTTCATGAGTCCTTCCCTTTGACGCAATGCGCCGAACCCGGCGTGAAGATTGGTTAGCTTCGGTTGACGGCGTGAATAGAGCGCTCGAGATGAAGTCCACCACTGCCCGGCGGCGTTCGGAGATTCTTGCGGGCGACATGGGATCGAAGCCCGTCATCACTTTCATGATGGGTGCGGTCAGGAAATAAAAGGTAATCACCGCGACCATCGAAGGCACGAAATGAATGGGGTCGACGTGGCCGGAAATCGCCGGACTGCTCCCCTTCCCGCAGCAGAGACGAAAGCTCGGCAAAAATCGGACGAAAATATTGCTTGGCGACGGCTTGCAGCCGCGAGGGATCGCGACCAGCGCGCAAGAACTCCGCGTGGACGATCCGGGGATAAAGCGGATGAGAAGCAATGTAATCGAAATGCGCGCACACATAGGCAGTCAGCCTTTGCCGAGGCGGAAGTGGCTGCGACAGCGCGCCGTGAATGGCGGCACGCACACCAATAAACACATCATCGAGCACCGCCTGGTATAAAGCTTCTTTGTCCTTGAAGTAGTAGTAGAGCAGCGCCTTATTGACGCGGGCGGAGCGGGCAATGGCATCGGTGCGCGCTCCGGCCACGCCTTCGCGGGCAAATTCAGCGACCGCGGCTTTGAGGATCGCGGCCCGGCTTTCTTCGGGCTTGCCGCGGCGTGCCCAGGCGGATTGCATGGACTGCATTCATATTTAACTAACTGGTTAGTTACATAATACACCAATCCACATTCCGGCCGCAAGTCAGCCCTCAGGATTATTCCCGGCGGGTTTGCGGCAGCGCTTCCGCCTAATGCCGGCTGGCTTTCTCCGGCAACACTCAAGCGATACCACAGCACAATGGCGCACAGCGAGAACACAAAGATGATGGTCGAGACCGCATTGATCTCGGGCGTAATGCCGCGGCGCAACCGGCCCCAGATTTCGAGTGGCAAAGTGTTGTCACGGCCGATCAGGAAGAAACTCACGGCGATTTCGTCCATCGACAGAGTGAAGATCAGCAGCGCGGCGCCGATGATCGAAAGCTTGAGATTGGGCAGGGTAACGCGCCAGAAGGTCTGCAAGTAATTGGCTCCGAGATCGAGTGAAGCTTCTTCCTGGCGCGCGGTCGAGCTTCTGCAGTCCGGCGAATACTTCGGTGGTTGCCACCGAAATCAGCGCAGTGCCGTGGCCGAGAATTACGCGTTATAAGGCTGAGCTTCAGATTGGCTTCGCGGAAGAGCATCAGCAGCGAAAGCCCGGTGATTATTCCGGGAAGCACCAGCGGAAGAAGCACCAGCCGACGGAAAATTCCTTTGCCGGGAAAGTTCGCGCGGTCGAGAGCAAGTCCGGCGGGGATGCCGAGGGCCAATGCGATGGTAACCGAGGCGAGCGCGACGATCACGCTGTTCAGGACCGAAGACCAGATGGCGTCATCCTGAAAAAGCAATCGGTACCAATTCAGCGTGAGATCGCGCGGAGGGAAGCCGCCGACGCCTTGTCCGTTGAAGGAATACACAACCAGCACGATGATCGGCAGATAAAGAAACGCGAAGACTGCGCCCGGCGTATAGCGCAAGCCAGCGCGGGCTGCTGTCATATGAGTTGCTACTCACGAGAGCGCCCACCGTTGTTCGATTTTTTCCGAGAGCCACAGCAGTCCGACCACCAACGCCAGCATGCAGAACGAAATCGCCGCGCCGAGCGGCCAGTTGTAGGCGGCGCCAAACAGGCTGACCACTATGTTCGAGATCATGATGCCGCTTGGTCCGCCTAAGAGCAGCGGCGCGAGAAAATCTCCAAAGCTGAGAACGAATGCGAAAGTTGCTCCTGCCAGCACCCCCGGAATCGAGAGGGGAAGAATCACACGCCAAAAAGTTTGCAGACGCGAAGCCCCGAGATCATGCGAAGCCTCCACCAGGTTGCGCGGAATGTGTTCCATTGCCGCATAGACCGGAAGAAAAGTGAATGGCGTATAGATGTGGGTCAGCGTCAGCACGACCGCGAACGGACTGTACAGCAGGAACTGCAGCGGGTGATGAGTCAGGTGCAGATATTGCAGCGATGTGTTGAGCACGCCGTCGGTGCCGAGAATTGTCTTCCAGGCATACGCGCGCACCAGATAGCTCACCCAAAGGGGAATGATCACAAGCTGATATAACAAGTTTTTTCTCGGGCCGGCATGAAAGCTGAGCAGATAGGCGACGGGATATCCCAGCAGGAGGGAGAAGATCATCACGCGCGCGGCGATCCAGGCGGAGCGCAGTAATGTTTGACGATAGACGTCATGGGTGAGCAAATCTGCGGTAATTGGAGAAGTTCCACGAGTGAATGATCGTCTGCGCGGGCGATACCGACCAGAAGCTGTAGGCGAACATCAGCGCGTACGGCACCAGCAGAAACAAAGCCACCCACAGCAGCGGCGGCAGGGTGACGGCGAATTTGTAGGCGCGCGAGAACATTTTATTTTTCCGACTCGCGCACGGGAACGGCATCCTGGGGATTGAATTCCAGATCGACTTCGCCGCGCAGCATTCCGCGCTGTGCGCTTCGCACGGTGAGGGTCTGAGCGTCGGAAGTTTGCACGTGCACCAGTTCGCTGGCGCCGTGAAAGGAGTGATCGATCACTCGCGCGTGGAATTTCGCTGCATTCGGATTTGCGCCTGCGGGGCGAATGCACTCGGGCCGAAGCGAGAACCAACGCGCTTGCCATCCGGAGCAGCGGTTGGCCAGGAGAGTGAACCGCTGTGCGCGATTGCCGCCTTTCACTTCTGCTCGCAGCAAATTTGTGTGTCCGATAAATTGCGCGGTATAGGAAGTCGCGGGACGGTTGTAGATTTCGTCGGGCGGCGCGACCTGCTCGAGTTGCCCGAAGCGCAGCAGCGCAATGCGATCGGACATCACCATGGCTTCTTCCTGATCATGAGTTACGAAAATGAAAGTGATCCCGACTTCGCGTTGCAGGGCTTTCAATTCCATCTGCATCTGGCGGCGGAGATTGGCGTCGAGCGCGGAGAGAGGTTCGTCGAGCAAGAGCAGTTGAGGGCGGTTCACCAGGGCGCGGGCGAGAGCAACGCGCTGTTGTTGTCCGCCGCTGATTTTCGAGGGCTTGTATTTCGCGAAAGCCTGCATGCGAACTTTGGCGAGGGCTTCTTCGACTCGCGGCCGAATTTCTGATGAAGGAACACCGGCCACGCGCGGACCATAGGCGACGTTTTCTTCGACGGTCAAATGCGGAAATAGCGCGTAGCTCTGGAAAACCGTGTTCACGCGGCGCTTGTAGGGAGGAAGAAGGTCGAGTCGTTCGCCTGACATCCAGACTTCGCCGGAGGTCGGATGCTCGAATCCGGCAATGATTCTCAGTAACGTGGTTTTGCCGGAGCCGCTTTCACCGAGGATGGTGAGGAACTCGCCGGCGGCGACTTCGAGCGAGATGTCGCGCAGGACGGCGTGCTTGCCGAAAGTCTTTGCGACATTTCGGATGCTCAGCAGAGAGGTCGGATCTTGCGCGGGCGAGGACGCCCGTGCCTCCACGGTCGCCGCTTTCGAGCTCTCGGACTTATCCATGCCGATGAAGTTTACTGCGAGCTGGCTCGATTGAACACTGAATCGCGGGCGAAGGCGCCCGCACCACATTGCTATTGCGCTGCTTTTACTTCGTTCCAGATTTCGTTGTACTGGGCGCGGCGCGGAACGTTTTGCCAGAAATAAATGCGCTTTTGATATTCGTCGACGTTGTCGAGGTGCAGAGTTCTTTTGCTGCTCGGGAGTCATGAACTGCGCGGCCTGCGCATTGGCCGGCGCGTAGCCGGTCACGTCGGTGACTTTTTTCTGCGTCTGCGCCTCGATCATGTATTCGAGAAATTTGTAAGCCAGGTCTTTGTTGTCGCTTCCGGCAGTGATCATCAGGTGATCGATCCAGCCGGTAGTGTTTTCTTTGGGGATAGTTTCGCCGATGGGAAATTTTGCGGCGCGAAGTTGGTTCGTCATCAGCGGCCAGCCCATGGCGACGACGACTTCATGGTTCTCGAAAAGATTTGTGAGTTCGCCACCGGTAGACCAGATCTTGCGGATATTGGGTTTGAGCGCGAGCAGTTTGTTCTTGACGGCTTCGAGTTCCTGATCGCTCAAGTTGTAAAGATGGCTGGGATCGGGCTTGTCGTAGCCGAGGACCTGCGCCGCCATGTAGACGGTGGAGAGATCGTCCCAGACAGAAATTTTGTCTTTCAATTTTGGGTCCCACAGGGAAGCCCAACTGTCTGGGAGCTTTGGGAAATGCGGTGGTGTCATAAATCAGCGGGTTCGGACCCCACATGAAGGGCACGCCGTAAACGTTGCCGTTGGCTTTGACCAGCGGCATGTCGCGAAGTTTGGGCGACAGTTGCTGATAACTTGGCAGCTTGGAGAGGTCGAGCGGCGCAGCCAATCCGGCTTGAGAGATCATGGTGGCGACATCGCTGGATGGCGAGATGACGTCGTAGTTTCCCGCGCTGCCGCCGCGCAGTTTGGCGACTAGTTCGTCACTCGATCCCATGTAGGAAGCGGAGACTTTGCAGTGGTTCTGCTCTTCAAACGCCTTTACGAATGAGGGGTCGGCATAGCCTTCCCACACCAGCAGGTTGAGGCTGGGGGTTTTCTTGCCGCAGGAGAGAGTTAATGCTGACAGAAATATAGCGAGCGCGATGCGTAGTTTCATGCAGAGTATAACCTTGCGGGATTATAGCAAGGTTGATTCCGGGACAGGCAAAAGCTTTTAACCGCAGAGATCGCTGAGAAAATCAAACCGAGATCGCAGAGAGCAACAATCGGCGCTAGCGAAGCTAGTCTAGCTGTCCGGCATTTTTCCCGGTATCAGGCATTGTGATGGCTGCCGTTCGTGAACGTGTTCATGCCACGACTGCCGCCGGGCAATTCGACTTCTGATGGCCGAGCAACTTTTCGAACTCCGCCAGCTTGGGCGCGATCGGTTGTTCGGTTTCATATTCGCCTGGTAAGCACGTCAGTGGTCTTCAGGCCGTTGCCAGTAATGCACAGCACCGTGGTTTCGTTTGGCAGGATGCGGTCGCTCTTGTACAGCTTGCGCGCGCAGCCCAGGGTGACGCCGCCGGCAGTTTCGGTGAAGATGCCTTCGGTTTCGGCGAGAAGCTGAATCGATTTCACGATCTCAGGATCGGAAACGTCTTCCGACCAGCCGCCGCTCTTCAGTGATGGTTTGGATGGCGTAATGTCCGTCAGCCGGATTACCGATCGCGAGAGACCGCGCGATGGTTGAAGGTTTCTGCGGTTCGATTTCGGAGTTGCCGAGTTTTACCGCGGTTGAAATCGGCGAGCAGCCGGTCGCCTGCGCGCCGAAATATTTCACCGGCTTGGGTTCGACCAGGCCGAGCTGAATCAGTTCCTCGAAGGCCTTTTTGATTTTGATGATGAGCGATCCGCCGGCCATGGGGCAGACGACGTTGTCGGGCAAGCGCCAGCCGAGTTGTTCGGCGATTTCGTAGCCGAAAGTTTTCGATCCTTCGGAATAGTAAGGACGCAGGTTGACGTTGACGAAGCCCCAGTTGTGCTCGTCGGCGATCTGCGAACAGAGGCGATTGACCTGATCGTAGCTGCCGGAGATGCGCACCAGCTTGGCGCCGAAAACCTGAGTGCCGAGAATTTTCGCCTGCTCCAAATCGGCGGGAATGAAGATCCAGCACTTCAGTCCATTGCGGGCAGCTTGCGCTGCGGTGGCGTTCGCCAAATTGCCGGTGGATGAGCAGGAGACGGTATCGAAACCAAAGCTGCGGGCGTTGGCCAGCGCGACGGCGACGACGCGATCTTTAAAGCTCAATGTCGGCAGGCAAACGGCGTCATTCTTGATGAATAGATTCTTCGCGCCGAGTGCGCGCGACAATCCCGGAGGCTTTGATCAGCGGCGTGAAGCCGACGGGCAGCGTGGGCTGATGATCTTCCGGGAAGCGGCAACAGCGCCGAATAGCGCCAAATGTTGTTTGGGCCTTGCGCGATCTTCTCGCGAGTGAAGTCGTGGCGGATGGAATCGTAGTCGTAGAAAACTTCGAGAGGAGAAAAACACTCTTCGCAAACCGATTTGGGAACATTGCCCCAGCTCTTATGGCACTCTCGACAGCGCAGTTCGTATCGCATGGGCTGATCCACGAGTGGGAGGGAGAAGCCCAATGATTTTGTAATTGGGAAATTTTGTAATCGTGAAATTTGAAGACCCTTCGCGATAGACCGTTTCAAATTGCAAAATTACAAAATTACCAAATTACAAAATCATTATCCGGCCCTAAAACAACAAACCCTCTTTGCCCAGGGGAATGGGAAAAGAGGTTCAGGAATGGCTGATAAGTTCTCGCATCCCGAATCTCATGTCCCCCGTTTCCGGGCCGAGAGTTGGCACCTGGCGGTCGTGATATATGATCCCGATCCGGTTGCCGTGGCGTCTTAGGGCTCGTCCCTCAGCCACTCTGCATGAAATCCAAGGTCGGCTCCGAAGAGCCGACTGGTGAGTAAATGATAAGGACAAGCAGCCGGTTCGTCAAGACAGGAGCTGGCTGCCAAACAAGCACAAGCCGAGTAAGATACGGACGGCATCTTAACGGTCCATTGACAGTTAGGCACGGAGGAGTGCAAGTGAGAATTCTTTCCAAGTTGGTTTTAGCAATTCTGTTGTTTGCGGTTCCGGTATTCGCGCAACACCACCACCAAGGCGGAGCTCAGCACATCAGGGTGAGCCCAGCCACACGCGGGCGGAGGAGAACGAGGAGTGGGTGGCGGGCATATTCCGGCACACGGCCCAGCGCCGGTGCGCTCGGCCCCGCATCGAGCGGCACCAGCCATCTGAGCGGCGCACATTCGCCGACCAGAAGGGACATCCTGAGGCGCCCCACGTGCATGCCCAGAACGACCGGTGGGTTGGACACGACACCGGTAGAGTGGACGCGCATTACCACCTCGATCACCCCTGGGAACATGGTCGTTTCACCGGGAGGAATCGGTCGCGGCCATGTGTGGAGATTGGGCGGAGGCGGCCCCGCGCGCTTCGGCTTCGGCGGCTTTTTCTTTTCTGTTGCGCCGTACGATGTGGGTTATTGCGGAGACTGGGATTGGAACAGCGACGACATCGTCATCTATGACGATCCTGACCATGTGGGCTGGTATCTGGCCTACAACGTGCGCCTGGGCACATACGTACACGTCATGTATTTGGGGTAATCGAAATCTGACGTCTGCGGACAGTGTTGCTCGGGCGGTGAATGATGGTTCGAGTTCATGGGCCGCAGACATAATTTTGCGGAGTGTCTACGAGTGCTTCGGCCCTTTGGGCGGCTGGGCGCGACTCGATGCTCATGCGCATGCCGTATTTCGGCCGCAGGGTAAAGCTGGGGACGAGAACGACGGGATGATTCGTCCACGGCGCGGAGCCGAAAGCTTTGCGCGATCGTCGCCAGAAGCAGCGTCGGCTTCCATCATGGCGAACGACGATCCGATGCACTGCCTGGGACCGCCGCCGAACGGGAAGTAGGCGAAGCGGGGAAGCTTCTCGAGTTTTTTCTGTAGACCAGCGGTCGGGATCGAATTTTTCAGGCTCAGGAAAGTAAGCCGGACTGCGATGCATGATCCACTGGCTCATGACCACGTTCGCTCCTGCAGGAATGCGGTAGCCGCGCAGACTCAAAATCTGAAATCACCGTGCGCGCCAGGCTCCAGGCTGGCGGATATAGGCGCATGGATTCTTTGATTACTCGCTCGGTGTAAGTGAGCGCCGGCAAGTCAGAAAATTCAGGAACGCGGCCGCCCAGAACGCCATCGAGCTCCTCGATGAAGTTTTTTTCGACCTCGGGATGCTGCGCCAGCAAGTGCCATGTCCAGGTTAAGGCCAGAGCGGTGGTCTCATGGCCGGCAATAAGAAACGTGAGCACTTCGTCGCGAAGCTGTTTGTCAGACATGCGGCTGCCGTCTTCGTCGCGCGCCGCCATCAGCATGGAGAGCAGATCGCCGGAATCGGCTTTATTGGCGCGGTGCTGCGCGATGATGCTGTAAACCGTGTGGTCCATGCGGGCGACTGCCCGGCGAAAGCTGATCATTCGCGGAGTCGGCAGGTAGCGGGCGATTGGCGGAAGCAGGATGCGAACGCCGGTGGTGTTGCTCATGATCAGATTCAAGGCTGAGGAAATTTCCGCGCTCTGCTCCGCTTCCACATTGAAAAGCGCGCGCACTACAACTTGAAGTGTGAGCCGCATCATCTCCTGATGAATGTCGAGGGTTTCGCCGTCTTTCCAATTGGCCAGCATTTGCTGCGCATAGCCGGTCATGATTTTTGCGTAGGTGCTGACGCGCTCGCGGTGGAATGCCGGAGCGGAGAGCCGCCGCTGACGCAGCCACGAATCGCCTTCGTTCGTCAGCAGCCCTTCTCCGAAAAACCAGCGGCTGTTGCGGACCACGCGGTCTTTGAGAAAATTTCGCGGATTGCGGACGAGAACTTCTTCGATGAGATCGGGATGGTTCAGAAAATAAACATGCAGCCAGGCGGCGCGGTAATAAAAGATGTCGCCGAACTCGGCTGCCCAAGCCGAAAAAATGGGAAGCGGGTCTGCGACTGGCCAAAGGCATGTTGCCGATGAGGAAATGCGGCTTCGGACCTGGAGGACGGCGGGGCATGGAGAAAGATCGCGGTGATCATTAGTGTATCTTGAACGCGGATGAACTGGTTTCGATCCATTGTTATTGTGCTCGCGGTGATTTCACGAGCGTGTCGCCGCTTCGCGCGAGACTGGTGCAGAGGGTTGGTTGAGGTATGCACCCCTTGGCCGTCAGTCTGCCTCTCGCTACGACGCACTCCCAACGTCGTGATTCCTCTGGGGAATTCAAAAGTCCTGAACTCCGCCAAAGGCGAGTTAGATCGGGGCATTACGTCCATGGTGGGGAAACGGCTTCAAAATCGAGCGGATTATTTCTGCGGACAATGCGTTTGTACTTGGAACGTTGAAAGATGTGCGCGGGCGTTTTCGCGAACTCGAAGAATCGCGGCCGCTTAGCATGGATGGTTTTTGGTTCCGCACGATTGATCATGCCGGCAAGAAATATTGGCTGATCATCGGCGGAAGCGATCGTGGAGTGCTGTCTGGGACGTTTGCGCTTCCTGTCGCGAATTGCGCAACAGAAGAATGTTGAATGATCTCGATGACTTAGAAAATCCTTCTGCGCCTATTCGCTGGGCGAGTCAGTGGGATAATCTCGACGGCAGCATCGAGCGCGGATACGCCGGATCGCTCGATCTTTTTCGACAATGGCGCAGTTCGAAGCGATCTGACGCGTGCGGGCGAGTATGCGCGGCTGCTGGCTTCGGTTGGAATCAATGCTTGCGCGATTAACAATGTGAACGCCGATCCGCGAATTCTGAGCGCTGATTTCCTGTCGCAGCTGGTGCGGGTCGCAGATGCTTTCCGTCCGTGGGGAGTGAAGCTTGCGCTGTCTGTCGATTTGAGCAGTCCCGTCGCGGTTGGTGGATTAAAAACTTTTGATCCGCTGGACCCTGGCGTCGGCGCGTGGTGGAAGGAAACTGTCAATCAGATATACCAGCGCATTCCCGACTTCGCGGGGTTCGTGGTCAAAGCTGACTCCGAAGACAGATCTGGTCCATCGCAATACGGGCGCACGGCGGCCGATGCCGCGAATGTGATCGCGCGAGCACTGAAGCCGCATGGCGGCGTCCTGATGTATCGCGCGTTTGTCTACAACCATCATCTCGACTGGCGGGAGATGAAGGCCGACCGCGCCAAAGCTGCTTACGATTACTTCCATCCGTTGGATGGAAAATTCGAGGACAACGTCGTGCTGCAGATCAAGTATGGACCGATTGATTTTCAAGTGCGCGAGCCGGCATCTCCGCTATTCGGCGCGATGGAGCACACCAACGAAGCCATCGAATTGCAGGTCACGCAGGAGTACACCGGCCAGCAGCGGCACCTTTGTTTTCTGGCGCCGATGTGGAAGCAGATTCTCGATTTTGACATGCACGTTAAGGGCACGTCGCCGGTGAAAGAAATTGTCGAAGGCAAAACGTGGAATCGGCCGCTGGGTGGATTCAACGCAGTCGTGAACGTCGGACTCGATGAAAACTGGCTGGCTCACCCGCTGGCCATGGCGAATCTTTATGCTTATGGAAGGTTGGCGTGGAATCCGAATCTGAGTTCAGCGGAGATTTCAGAGGAATGGACGCGATTGACATTTGGAAATAACCCGCGAGTCGTCGCGACCATCTCTGCGATGCTGCTTTCTTCCTGGCACATTTATGAAAACTACACCGGACCGCTCGGGGTGGGAACTCTCACTGATATTCTAGGTTCACATTACGAGCCCAACCCCGATTCTGCCGAGCACAACGGCTGGGGACAATGGATTCGCGCCGATTCGCAAGGCGTCGGAATGGACCGAACGATTGCAACCGGAACGGGATACATCGGGCAGTATTCTCCTGAAGTGCAAAAAAAATATGAAACTCTGGCGGCATGTCCGGATGAGCTGCTGCTGTTTATGCATCACGTGCCGTACACCTATGAGCTGCACTCGGGCAAGACGGTAATTCAGCATATTTATGATTCGCATTATGACGGCGCGCGAGAAGCGGCTGGACTTATTGGCCGGTGGAAATCAATTCAGTGGCGAAATTGATGATCAGAGATATGAGGAAGTTTTGAACAAGCTTAAATATCAGGCTTCCGAAGCAATTGTCTGGCGAGATACGGTAGTGAACTGGTTCTTCAAGAAGTCAGGCATTCCGGACGCGAATGGCAGAGTGGCAAACCACGATCAGCACACTCGATAAGCGAGATGGGTTATTGCCCTAACGCGGCGAACTCGCGCTTAGCTTCTTGCGCCGGTTTAAAGTCGGCGTCAGCATTTTTCCAGATGTCGAGCAGCTGCTGGTAGCTGCGAATGGCGGCGGCTTTATCAATATGCGACTGAGCGCGGGCGGTCCCCAGCAGGCACACAGTGTAATCCGGGGCTTGAGCCGATCCATTCGGACCCTCCTGCAGTTCGAGCCCGCGATAGCGCAGCCCGGGAGCGAAGTCGGCGACAGCCTGTTGCCAATGGCCCATGTCTAAGGAAGCCTGGCCGAGGAGCTCGGGAGCCTTGGACGCTAGTAAGTACGGCGCTGCTGAGGTCAGGAGTGAAGCCACGCGGTCGGGTTGATGTTGCGCCAGAGCGACGGCGGCCTTCACCTGCGGCAGGTATACCTCATTCACCAGCGTGTTGGTGGGCTCAGCTGAAGCCAGGCGTTCGATTTCCTGCATCGCTGCCGCGTCTCCACACAGGGCAGTAGTCAGCGCGGTAAAGGGCACAGTTGCGTCAGAACGATCGAGCGCGAGCCCGCGATGGGCGGATTCGCGGGCCGTGGCGCAGTTGGACGCAAGCGCCTCGTGGATCGCCTGGAGTCCGTAAAGCGTCCCAGCAGTGTCCGGCAAATGCTGCTGCAGTGCGCGCTCTGCGGAATGCTGCCATTGCTGTGAAGCGAGGTGGAGCTTGCCTAAAAAGAAATTGATCGTCCCGGCGGCGCCCTCAACCAGGAAACCGCCAGCCTTGGGCACAGCCCATTGCACTTCGTTTGTCCAGTCCTGACGGCCGGAAAGGAAATCATCGAGCGCTGCATTTAGGTGGAAGGCAACATTGTCGTCTCCGCCTTGCTCGAGGGCCTCTTTCTGATAACGCTCGGCTTCGCCCAACCGATCGATGGCCAGATATTCTTCAGCGGCATTAGTCGCCGCTGTGGTGTCCCATTTTGCAACTTCCCAGGTCTTCACGAAATTGGCCGCAGCCTGCTGGTTGTCACCCGCGGCCTGATAGGTGGAACCGAGGTTGTTCAGTGCATTGGCGTCACGCGGGTAGGTGGAAGCGTAGAGCTGATACGACTCCAGAGCTTTAGGCAAGTCGCCTTGCGCCAACGCATATTGGGCTTCAATATACATGCGCTCGCGCTCGGTCACGCGTTCGCGCAACTCGTACGCCTTCTTCATATAGACGAGAGCTTTAGCCTGGGCTCCGGTATTGCCGAAGACCACTGACAAGCGCGCCCAGGCCATGGCAAAGGTAGGATCCAGCTGTACCGCTTGCTCATAGAAGGACTCAGCTTCCGGAAAATCGCGGCCCATGCGGTGTTCGTTCTCGCCAAGCGAGAAAGCATGAAAGGCTTGTAATGAAGCTGTGGTCACACTGCTCAGGTAAGGCGTGGACAGCTTCTGGATAGAAGCCAGGGATTCCCCCAGGCGGGCGCGCATCGCTGTGGCCGCGCTGGAAACCGCCGCCAGCACGGCCGATTTGTCGGACGCAGTGAGCTGTTCGCGGCCAAAAACATCGCCCGTGGCGCAGTTCACAGCATTGATCGAAATTACGTAGGAGGAACCAAGGGCAGTGATGGTGCCTGCCAGGTACGCTTTCACGCCCAGACGCTGGCCGATCTGTTGCGCCAGTTCGGGCGTAATATGCTGGTTTTTAGGCTGGCCCAGATACTGCAGGCTGTCATGCAATTCAGCATCGCTCACCAATTGAATCAGTGGCGACTGCTCAAGCTGGATGGCCAGGGCTTCCTTCAACGTTGAGTCAAAAACCGGGTCGCCGGTTTTGTTGTCGAAGTCCGCGAGGATGAGTTGGTCTTTGTCGGTGAGCTTCGGCACACGCCGTTTATTGAAATAAAAAATTCCCGCAGCCAATATGAGTCCGGCGACGATTACAAGGGCGGCAAAAGCCTGCCAGCGCTTCCGAGTCGGCTTTGGCGCGAGCGCGACTGGAGCGGACGGATGAGCCTGGGCGGAGGAATTCCACCCTGCCGCCGCAATTGAATCGGGCGGCGGCCCAGAATCTGAACTCGCGGATTTTCCCGACGGCGTTCTTTCCGCGCTCGCGTTCCCCTCCCGATTCCGGGGAGACAATTCGGGCTGCGAAGCGGCGGTCTGGGTTCCGGCGGGAAAGTCTTCTCGACCTGCGGAACTTCTCGACTCCAAGTCGCGTTTCAAGCGCAACAGTTCTGACTTGATGTCGGATGCATGCTGGTAGCGCAATTCGCGCTCTTTTTCGAGAGCGCGATTAATGATGTCTTCCAATTTAACCGGCAGATTAGGGTTCAAGCGGATGGGGGCGACCGGCGCCCGGTTCATGATGCCGTCGAAAATGACGCCAGAGGTTTCTCCCCGGAATGGTAAAGATCCGGTGGCCATTTCATACAGAACGACTCCGAAGGAAAACAGGTCGGTGCGTAAGTCCAGGGGTTTGCCGCGCACCTGCTCGGGCGACATATATGCCACCGTGCCGAGCGCGGATCCGGGGCTGGTGAGATGTGCTTCAGTAACTCCGATAGTGGGTTCGTTGGCGCCAACCGGAGCCATGGTTTTGGCGGAAGCGCCGACCTTTGCCAGACCGAAGTCCAGGATTTTAGCGTGCCCGCGTTGGGTAATGAAAATGTTTGCCGGCTTGATGTCACGATGCACAATGCCACGAGCGTGGGCGGCATCCAGGGCATCAGCAACGTCGATGGCTAGAGTTATCAGCAGCTCAAGTTCGATCGGAGTATTGCCAATCTGGTGTTTCAATGTCTGGCCTTCGAGGAACTCCATAACAATGAAGGCCCGCCCGTTGTCCTCACCGATGTCGTAAATTGTGCAGATGTTAGGGTGGTTCAGGCTGGATGCCGCCTGCGCTTCACGACGGAAGCGGGTCAGCAAGTTCTCGTCCGAGGTAAGGTCTTCAGGAAGAAACTTAAGCGCGACGAAACGGCCAAGCCGGGTATCTTCGGCCTTGAAAACTACTCCCATCCCGCCGCCCCCGAGCTTCTCGACAACCTTGTAGTGTGAGACGGTTTGGCCGATCATACCGAAGCGACATTTGAATCTTAGAAAGAGCGACTGGGGAAGTCAACGCGTACCACTGCTGGGATTGACGTATGTTGCGGCTGGCATTCACACTGAATTCATAATGAAAAAATTGCGGGTAGGCATTCTTTTTGGCGGGCGCAGCGGGGAGCACGAGATTTCGCTGCTCTCGGCGGCTTCGGTTTTTAAAGCAATCGATACGAGATAAGTATGAAGTGGTGCCGATTGGCATCACGAAAGATGGCCGCTGGCTGACGGCCTCGGATGCCGAGCGGCTACTGCATGGGAAGCCGCGGGCTGAAGGGCGCCCGCGCCACACTCAGGGCGGGAGATCCAGACACTACTTCTTCGGCGGCGGTTTTGCAGAATGGCGAAGCCGTCGTGTGTTCCACCGGAGCCGCACAAGTCCTCGATGACTCCGTTCCAAACCGACACGCCGGTTCGCCGTGCGTCGGATCGCGCGATCAATGTCGACATCATTTTTCCTGTGCTGCATGGCACATTCGGCGAGGACGGCACCATCCAGGGTCTGCTTGAGTTGGCGGATATTCCTTATGTCGGCGCGGGCGTGTTGGGCTCGGCTGCGGGCATGGATAAAGACATTATGAAGTCGCTCTTTCGTGCGGCGGGATTGGCGATTGTGAAGCATGTGACCGTGCTGCGCAGCGAGTGGGAGTCGTCGCCGAAGAAGGTGCAGAAGCTGGTCGAGAGCAAGCTGAAGTATCCGGTGTTCGTGAAGCCGGCGAATCTGGGATCGTCGGTGGGAATTTCGAAGGCGCGTGATCGAAAAGAACTTGGCCCGGCCATTGATGAGGCGGCGAAGTTCGACCGCAAGATTGTGATCGAAGAAGGCGTGGGCGGAAAGAAAAACAAAGCCCGCGAGATCGAATGCTCGGTGCTGGGCAACGACCAGCCTCAGGCCTCAGTGCCGGGAGAGATTGTGCCCAGCGCGGAGTTCTATGATTATTCGGCTAAGTATCTTGATGAAGGTTCGCAGCTCATCATTCCCGCGAAGCTGACGAAGGCCGAAACCAAAAAAGTTCAGGAGCTTGCCATCGCGGGATTCCGCGCGGTGGATTGTTCGGGCCTGGCGCGAGTCGATTTTCTGATGGACCCAAAGTCGCGCAAAATATATTTGAACGAGATCAACACTATGCCGGGATTTACTTCGATCAGCATGTATCCCAAGCTGTGGGCGGCTTCGGGCGTAGGATATTCGGAACTCATCAGCCGCCTGATTCAGCTGGGACTCGACCGCCACGCGGAGAAAAAGCGCAACCAGTACAGCCGGTAATTTTGCCGTGCGCAAGGAGGAAATCGTGACCAACTCCGAATCCACCATCAATCGCAGAACTTTTTTGTCTAAAACCGCCGCCGTGGTTGCGGGAGGTTCGGCGCTGGCGAAAACTGCTTTGTCTTACGGAAAGATTCTGGGGGCGAACGATCGCATTGCGCTTTGCCACGTGGGAATTGGAGGCCGAGGCACCGAACTGGATTTGATCGTTTCAAAAGTCGCCAGCAGCCACAACGTGGAGATGAATGCGGTCTGCGATCTGTGGAGTCTGAATCGCGATAAGGCGGTCGCGACCAACACCAAGTATTACAATCGCGCGCCGCGTGCCTTTCAAAACATTGAAGAGGTGCTGGAAGACAAAGACATTGACGCGGTCATTCTTTCTACCCCCGATCATTCGCACTCTCCGTTGCTGAAAATGACCGCCGACGCCGGCAAAGATGCTTACGTCGAAAAGCCGATGGGCAATGTGCTGTCGGAAGCGAAATCCGCGCGCGATGCGGTTCTGAAAAATAAATTGATAGTACAGGTCGGCACCCAGCACCGCAGCGAGCCTTATCCTCGGGCCGCACATGATCTGGTGCAGACCGGTGTCCTCGGCGATGTGAGCAAGGTTGAGATTGTTTGGAACTATCACGGTCCGCGATGGCGCGGACGGAAAGTAGACCAAACAAATCCGCGAACAAGATACGGATTGGCGGAGATTTTTACTGAACAAACCTTATCGTCCATTTGATCCGCAGGTGTATTGCGAATTTCGCCTGTACAAAGAATTCTCCAGCGGCATTCCCGATCAGTGGATGAGTCACGCCATCGATCTGGTGCACTGGTTCATGAATGACAACTTCCCGCGTTCGGCAGTATCTAACGGCGGCGTGCTCGCCTGGCACGACGGGCGCGAGAATGCCGACACGTTCCAGACGCTGCTCGAATATCCGAAAGGTTTTCTGGTCAGCTATTCGACCAGCTTTGGCAATGATTCACCGGGCTTCACCCGCTATATGGGCAAGAAGGCTACGCTCACCAATATTGGCGACGAAGGCAGCCCGCGCTATCAATTGGTCGAAGAAAAAGGAACGTACGAACAGAATCCGGATATCGAAAAAGAACGCGCGTCGAAATACGTACTGCTGCCCGGCGAAACCAAGCTGCCGCCTGTCTCAATTGACGACCTGTCGCTCGAGCACATGAGTAACTGGTTTGAGTGCCTGCGTTCCCGTCAGCAGCCGCATTGCACGGTAAAGGAGGGATTCGCGCACTCGGTGGCGTGCATGATGGCAACGGAAGCCTACTGGTCAGGGAAGAAGCAGTATTGGGATGCGGCCAATGAGGCCATTGTGGACCATGCTCCACAGGCGTAAATCAATTTCGCAATCATTGATTGCAGTGATATCATTGATTGCATGGCCAGCATTACCATTCGCCAGTTGCCCGAAGCCACGAAGCGCAAGCTCCGGATGCGTGCCGCACAGAACGGACGGTCGATGGAGCAGGAGGCGCGGGAAATTCTCAAATGCGAACTTAGCAAGGCCAGCAAGACCGCCTCAAGGACTCTGGCAGCCATGCGATCGGCGCGTTTGCTCCCTTCGGGGGAGTGGAACTCAAAATCCCCCCGCGCGAGCCCATTCCAGAGCCAAGAATTCGATGAACGGCCGATGATTATCCTGGACACCAATGTGATTTCCGAGCTGATGTCTCCCTCTCCGTCGGAATCCGAGTTGCGTGAGTGGCTGTCGGCAAGATCAGTGCCATCTGCTATCCACCGACCACTATCAACGTGGCGGAAATTCTTTATGGCGTTGAACTTCTTCCGCGAGGCAAACGGCGCGATGCGACTGTGCCCTGGCTGCGGAAGCCATTTTGCAGAGGACTTCGTCGCGAGGCACTCTTTCGTTTTGATGAAGCCAGCGGCGCGCGCTTTTGCGACAATTGCCGCGAGTCGCCGCTCGACAGGGTCGTCCGATATCCGATTTGACGCACAAATTGCGGCTATCGCACCGGTGCAACCGGCGCCGCGCTTGCCACCCGCAACACGTCTGATTTTGAGGGTTGCGGCGTGCAGTTGGTAAATCCCTGGTTGGATTAAACTAGCTGGTCTCGTTCTTGATTCCCGGAGGTCGTGATGCGCGCTTGTCTTTTCTCCTTGGCGGTTTTCGTTTCTGCTCTGCCGCTCGTCGCTCAAAGCAAACATCCTTTTACTTTCGAAGACATGATGGCGCTCAAGCGCGTTGAGGAGCCGGAGGTGTCGCCGGATGGGAAGTGGGTGCTGTTTGCGGCTGTCGATGTGGATCTGAAGGCTAACACCAAGACGCCGCATGTTTGGGTGGTGCCGTTAAATCAAACACAAGGTCCCCATTCGACTCCTTCCCAAGGGTCAGTCGCTCAGGGCAAGCTGACTTCATTCGACTTCGCTCGCTCGGGATGACAGAGAGTAGAGAAGCAAGAGAGAAATTATTTCCGATCAAGATGCGGACCGGCCGCGCTGGGCGCCGGATGGAAAGCGTTTTGCGTTCATTTCGACTAAAGAAAACGGATCGCAAATCTGGATTGCGGATTTCGATGAGGCGACTGGAGCGGTGACTGGGAAGCATCGGCTGACGAATATTGCGACCGAAGCGAGTGGGGAATTGTGGTCGCCGGATGGGAAAGAACATTCTGTTCGAGTCGGATGTGTATCCGGAGTGCGAGGGCACGCCGCAAGCTGAGGCTGAATGCAATGCAAAGAAGCTCGAGGAAGTGAAGAATTCGAAAGTGAAGGCGCTGATATTTACGCATCTGCTGTATCGGCATTGGAATGCGTACAAGGAAGGGAAGAGAACCCACATTTTTATGGTTCCGGACTGTCGCTGTGGACAACCGCAGGACCCAGTGCAATCATATCGACTCCGTTTGCAAACTGAGCACGCCGCGCGACCTCACTCCCGGCGATTACGATGCGCCGGTATTTTCGCTCGGCGGGCAGGATGACTATGCCTTCTCGCCGGATGGGCAGGAGATTTGTTATGCCTCGAATCACGATCCCGAGCCGGCGATTTCGACCAACAATGATCTGTTCACTGTGCCAGTGAATTTTCCTGGGATGCGACGTCGAAAGATGTTCTTGCAGCGACGAAGGACATCACTGCCGAAAACAAGGCCGCCGACAACACTCCGCTCTATTCGCCGGATGGCAAGTACATCGCCTATCGCGCGCAGCAGCGTCCCGGGATACGAGAGTGATAGATGGCGGCTGATGCTGTACGACAGGAAGACGGAGGAAGAAGAACATAACGAATATGACGGGGAACTTTGGGGATGGATCGAATCGGTTACGTGGGTTTCAGGCCGCACCAAACCCGTTTATCACTCGCTGCTCACGAGTGACGAGGAGGGAAATTCAACGATCTTTGAAGTTTATACAGACCCCTCCGATCTCACCTCCATGCGTCTGCTATAGATATCGACGGCTCGATCACCTCCCGTGATGCGCGTGACGTCTCAACAGCCCGCGACGAGTTGGACGCTGGAAGGAGGGGTAATTCAGTGGACATCCAGTCGATCAATTTCGCCTCAGGACTATTCCGAATAGAAGGCGCCGGTTACGACGATGATCTTCGCACTGACACCAGATGGCAGACGTGTATCTGCTTACCGAAATGTCGGTCTATGCCCCGACGGAAATTTACTCTCGTGATCTCGACAGTTCAAACAACGGGCCACAATTTAGTAGAAACCAGGTCACGCATTTAAATGACGAGATCTTATCTCACATCGACGCTTTCTTCGCTCCTCTACTGGCTCGTTTGGCTCCTTCTGGTTTACCGGCGCCCACGGCGACAAAGTCGCAGGGCTGCCTGGTCAAGCCGCCAAATTTTGATCCCAACAAAAAATATCCGGTGAAGTTCATCGTGCATGGCGGGCCGGAAGTTCCATTGGGAGATGAGTGGAGCTATCGCTGGAACTTCGAGCTGTTTGCCGCGAACGGATACGTGGTCGTATTCATCAACTTTCACGGCTCGCCCGGATATGGGCAGAAGTTCATTGACGCGATCAACGGCGACTGGGGCGGGGCTCCGTTTGAAGATCTGATGAAGGGACTCGACTACGCCGAGCAGCATTATCCGTTCATCGACAAAGACCGCGAGTGCGCGCTGGGCGCGAGCTACGGCGGATACATGGCCAACTGGATCCTCGGCCACACCAACCGCTTCAAGTGCATTGTGACCCACGACGGCATGTTCAACACCGAGTCGGCGTGGGGAGACACCGAAGAGCTGTGGTTCAACGAGTGGGAGTTCAAGGGCACTCCGTACACGAACCGCGAGATGTACAGGAAGTGGTCTCCGCACCTGTTCGCAGCCAATTTCAAAACGCCGACGCTGGTGATTCACAGCCAGCTCGATTACCGGCTGGATGTTTCGCAGGGATTCGATCTGTTCACGACCTTACAGCGGGAGGGCGTGCCGTCGAAGATGCTCTATTTTCCCGACGAAGGCCATTGGGTGCTGAAGCCGCAGAATTCCCAGCTCTGGTACAAGACGGTGAATGATTGGGTGGACCAGTGGGTGGGGAAGTGATCTGGTGTGGGTGGGAATCTTGTGTGGGTCGGACACTCTTGTCCGACCCTTCGCAGCATTGCTTATCGGTAGTCTGATTCAATCGATTCGGCTCGCGAAACCAAAATCAAAGTCAAAAGCGTCGGACAGGAGTGTCCGACCCACGCGGCCGACCTTGCGCCTCAATACCGCTATGGTAACTTCTATAATTGTCCCGTTAAAGAAAAGGGATTAGTGTGAGGAGCGGGCGAAGCGCTTCGGTTGCTCACCTGCTGGCGTAGCTCAGCTGGTAGAGCATCTGATTTGTAATCAGAGGGTCAGGGGTTCAAATCCCTTCGCCAGCTCCAGATTGACAGGAATTAGCAGGGCAGGCGGCGGACAGCTTTTCCATCGGCACTCCATAAGGGAATTTTTCCAGATGAGTTGTTAGCGCGGGCACTTTCTCACGCGCACTTTCTGATACCCAAGTGGCAAGGCGTAATTGCAACGACGGTTGCGGCGTGTCTGAAAAAGCTTCGAGCTGTGGGCTATGAGCGAGCCGCAAGCGATTGCTCAAGGCTTGTTGCTTAACGCTCACCGCTAATGCACAGGTGGGTGAGTGGTTAAAGCCAGCAGACTGTAAATCTGCCCCTCCTTGCGAGGTACGAAGGTTCGAATCCTTCCCTGTGCACCAGATTTTGGCGCGGGACGCAGGTTGAATTTGTGGCAAAAAGATTAGTGTTAGCGCTGGCAGCATACGTCGCTTTGGCAGCACTGGCATTGCCACGTTGCCGGATCAGAAAGTGCGGCGGCGTGACGCTGGCGATCCTGGCGATGTTTGCGGTGAAGACGTGGGTGCGGCGAAAAGATGTGATGCACTCCGGGGACGAAGAGCGCAGAGACGAGTTGCACGTCTCGTGGTGGTTTCAGCTGAGAGCTGAAGCAGCGCTCGATGGCTGACAGCTCGGTAGTTTAAGGCCGATGTAGCTCAGTTGGTAGAGCACTCCCTTGGTAAGGGAGAGGTCATCAGTTCAATCCTGATCATCGGCTCCAGAGTTTATGGTTGGCGTTGTGGAGTGTTGGTAGCGGACGACTAACGACTGACGACCAACGACAGTTTTTGGCGGGAGTAACTCAGTGGTAGAGTCACAGCCTTCCAAGCTGTTGGTCGCGGGTTCGATTCCCGTCTCCCGCTCCAGAGAATTAGACGAAGATGGCAGTTTCGAACAGGCAACGATCAAGGTCGAGAAAGAAAAAGAATTTGGCGAGCTTGAAGGCTGCGATCAGCCGGGCATTCGCTCCCGAGAGCGTTGAGAGATTTCTGAAGAAGATGGTCGAGCACGGGCCTGCGGATTCGGGATTTTGATGCGGTGCTGGCGAAGCGGGTGCTGGAGCAGGTTGGGGCGCTGTCAGGATCGGCGAAGGATTTGTACTCGGCTTTGACTTTGACGACCAGGCGCAGATGAAAGAGTTTTATCTTTCGAAGATTGAGGAAGCCAGCCCGGAGTTGCGGGCCAAGTTTCAGAAGCTTATCAGTACTACTGAGAGGTTCGCGGACAAGAGTGCCCGCGCCACACGGTTTAGGTTTGAGCTAAAAGCTAGGAGCTAAGAGCTGAGTTATGGCGAAAGAAAAATTTGAACGCAATAAGCCGCACTGAACGTTGGCACGATCGGTCACATTGATCATGGCAAGACCACGTTGACGGCGGCGATCACGAAAGTTTTGTCGAAGCATAATCCGAAGATCCAGTTCCGGTCGTTTGATTCGATCGACAACGCTCCGGAAGAAAAGGCGCGCGGCATCACCATTGCCACGGCGCACGTGGAGTATGAGACGGCGAACCGGCACTACGCGCACGTCGATTGCCCGGGCCACGCCGACTACATCAAGAACATGATCACGGGCGCGGCGCAGATGGATGGCGCGATTCTGGTTGTGGCGGCGACCGATGGTCCGATGCCGCAGACGCGCGAGCACGTGCTGCTGGCGCGGCAGGTGGGCGTGCCTTACATCGTGGTGGCGCTGAACAAGTGCGATGCGGTGGATGATCCTGAGTTGCTCGACCTGGTGGAGCTTGAAGTGCGCGAATTGCTGAAGACGCTATCAGTTCCCGGGCGACGATGTTCCGGTGGTTCGGCTTTCGGCACTGGGCGCGCTGAATGGCGAAGCCAAGTGGGAGAAGCAGATTGACGCGTTGATGGAAGCGGTCGACAAGAGCGTGCCGCAACCGGCGCGCGAACTGGATAAGCCGTTCCTGATGCCGATTGAAGATATTTTCTCGATTCAGGGTCGCGGCACGGTGGTGACGGGAAGAATCGAGCGCGGCAAGGTGAAAGTGGGCGAAGAAGTGGAAATCGTCGGCTTCCGCGACACTCGCAAGACGGTTGTGACCGGCGTCGAAATGTTCAAGAAGCAGCTCGACGAAGGCATGGCGGGCGACAACGCTGGACTGCTGCTGCGCGGCATTGCGAAAGAAGATGTCGAGCGCGGCATGGTGCTGGCCAAGGGCGGATCGATCACCCCGCACACCAAGTTCAAGGCGGAAGTTTACATTCTGACCAAAGAAGAAGGTGGACGGCATACGCCGTTCTTCAAGGGATACCGTCCGCAATTTTATCTGCGAACGACGGACGTGACGGGAGTGGCGGAGTTGCCGGCGGGCACGGAGATGGTGATGCCGGGGGACAACGTGCAGCCTGGTGATTGAGCTGATCACGCCGGTGGCGATGGAGAAGGGCTTGCGCTTTGCGATCCGCGAAGGCGGACACACGGTGGGCGCGGGCACGATCAGCGGAGATTGTTCAGTAAAGCGATCGTTGGCAGTCGTGGTCGTTGGCAATAGCCGATCGCGAAGAGCGAAGTCAGCACTTGGAAGTTCTTAATTCTGCATTGAATTTTGTTTGAGCTAGAAGCTAAGAGCTAAAAGCTAGGAGCTGTTTTTGTATGCCCCGAGAGATCATTACGATGCAGTGCGGTGATTGCAAAGAGCGGAATTATTCGACGACGAAGAACCGGAAAACGACGCCGGACCGGCTGGAGCTGAAGAAGTTCTGCACCCGGTGCCGGAAGCATACGCCGCATAAAGAAGTGAAATAATTGTGTAATTTGGTGATCGGGTAATTTGGTAATTGAAGACCTGCGGTGGCTTTCAAATTGCCAAATTACAAATCACAATTACCAAATGAATTCAGGGGCGTAAGCTCAACGGTTAAACTGTCGGTCTCCAAAACCGAACTTGGGGGTTCGAATCCCTCCGCCCCTGCCAGATTTGAAGCGGCAGAGGCCGGTTGCGGTAACGAGCAGGAATAGGAATGAGACAAGAAAATGGCGAATTCAGCGGTAGCAGCCGCGAGAGCGTCGGAGACCGGGATCAAATCCTGGCCGGAGCGTACGAAATCTTTTTATAACGATGTGCGCACCGAAATGCGCAAGGTCACCACGCCTTCGCTGAAAGAAGTGCAGGCGACCACCACGGTGGTGTTGATCACAGTATTTTTTTTCGGCCTTTATTTCTGGATGATCGATAACGTGATTCGGACGGGGCGTGGATTACATGTTCCGCTTTTTCACGCAAGTAGCGTCAGAAGGATTTTGAACTTGTTATGCAGGATGAACCGAACAAAGAAGAACACGGACAGCGGGCGCGCCAGCGCAGAAGCCGGGGCGCAGCCGTAGCCGAGCAGCCGCGCAATCCCAATATGAAGTGGTACATCATCCACTCCTATTCGGGATTTGAGCGCAAAGTGAAAGAGTCGCTGGAGTCGCGGGTGCGCGCATTCGGGCTGCAAGAGAAGATCGGCAAAGTGCTGATCCCGACTGAGTCGGTCACCGAAGTTCGCGGCGGCAAGAAGTACACCGTGGAGCGCATGTTCTATCCCGGCTATGTGCTGGTTGAAATGGACATGGACGACCACGTCTGGCACGTGGTGAAGTCCACGCCGCGGGTGACGGGATTCGTCGGCACCGGGCAGCAGCCCACGCCGCTGTCTGAAGAAGAAGTGCAGCACATTGTTTACAAAGTCGGGCGAGTCGAAGACAAGCCGAAGCTCAAAGTCAAATTCGAGAAGAACGAGACGGTGCGGATCGGCGAAGGGCCGTTCGCAACTTTCACTGGCATTGTGGACGACGTGAACGAAGATCGCGAGACGTTGAAAGTCATGGTCACGATCTTCGGCCGTTCGACGCCGGTGGAGCTGGAGTTCAACCAGGTGGAGAAGCAGGCATCGTAGAAGATTTTGTAATTGGGTAATTTTGTAATCGGGTAATTGAAACCCGCGTTTCAAGGACAACGAAAGTTGCGGTTTGGCTAGAAGCTAAGAGCTAGCAGCTAGGAGCTACGAAGTAAATGGCAAAGAAAGTTACAGGATCAGTGAAGCTGCAGATCGCGGCGGGCAAAGCGACGCCGGCGCCTCCGGTTGGCCCGGCACTGGGCCAGGCGCAGATCAACATCATGGAGTTCTGCAAGCAGTTCAACGCTCGCACCAGCCAGAAAGAGCTGGAAGGGCTGATCATTCCGGTGGTGGTTTCGGTTTATAACGACCGCTCGTTTACGTTCATCACCAAGACGCCTCCGGCATCGATTCTGTTGAAGCGGGCGGCGGGCATCGCCAAGGGATCGGGCGCGCCGAACAAAGATAAAGTCGGAAAGGTCACGCTGAAGCAGGTTGAGGACATCGCGAAGCAGAAGATGCCGGATTTGAATGCGGCCTCGGTGGACGCGGCGATCAAGAGCGTGCGCGGAACGGCGCGGTCGATGGGAATCGAAGTTGTTGGGTAGATGAGCTGATGCGGGTAATTTGTAATTGGTAATTGAGGAATTTAAACCTGCAGGTACGCGCAGGTTTTCAATTACTCAATTACCGATTACAAATTACGAAATGTCAATCACCACGGCTGATCGGAACAACGATCAGCGGTGGGAGACGGAGAAGAAAATGAAAAAAGCTGGAAAGAATATTGAGAAGGCGAGGAAGGCGGTCGAGCAGCGGCCTTATCCGCTGCAGGATGCTGTGCCGCTTCTGCAAAAAGTGAAGTTCGCGAAATTTGACGAGACGGTCGAAGTCACCATGCGTCTGGGGGTCGATCCCAAGCATGCTGACCAGATGGTGCGCGGCACGGTCGTGCTTCCGCACGGTCTGGGCAAGTCGAAAAAAGTTCTGGTGATCGCATCCGGCGACAAGCTGCGCGAGGCGGAAGCGTGCGGGCGCGGACTTTGTGGGCGGCGAAGAGATGGTCGAGAAGATCAACAAAGAAAACTGGACTGACTTCGACGCGCTGATTGCCACCCCTGACGTGATGAAATCTGTTGGACGCCTGGGAAAAGTGCTCGGACCCAAGGGGCTGATGCCGAATCCGAAGACGGGAACGGTGACCTTCGATGTGGCCAAAGCGGTGCAGGAAGTGAAGGCCGGCAAGGTCGAGTTCCGCACCGACAAGACTGCGCTGGTGCATGTGCCGGTGGGCAAGATTTCGTTTTCGCCGGACAAGTTGATTGAGAATGCGACCGTGCTGATCACCAGCGTGATCAAGGCTAAGCCGTCGGTCGCCAAGGGCAAATACATCAAGGGCTGCTATTTGAGTTCGACCATGGGGCCGGGAATTCCGCTGGATACGACAGCGATCGAGACGGCGTCGAAGGCATAACAGCATGCTTGGAAGTAACGGCGTTGACAGCGCGAGGCGCGGCTGGTCCTCACACAAGCATTACAAGAGATATTCAAGAGGAATTGAACATGGCGGTTACGCGAGCGAGAAAAACCGAACAAGTTGAGAAGCTGGGCAAAGACCTGCAGAACGTTTCGACGGTGATTGTTACCACTTACACCAAGCTGACCGTGCCGCAGGATTACGAGCTGCGCAAACTGCTGCGCAGCTCGGGCGCGAAGTATGCGGTGGTGAAGAACACGCTGGCGGAGCGCGCCGCCAAGGGCACCAAGGTTGAAGAGGCGCTGAAAGATCTGTCAGGCGTGACTTCGATTGCCTACACCGCGGGCGATCCGGTGGCGCTGGCGAAGGCGCTGTCGAAGTACGCGAAAGATAATCCGGAGTTTACCTTCAAGGCGGGCGTTGTCGAAGGCCGCGTGATCTCGATCAAAGAAATCGAAGCGCTGGCGACCATGCCGTCGAAGGAAGAGATTTATTCGAAGCTTCTGTTCCTGATGAATGCGCCGGCGCAGCGCCTGGTCACGGTGATGAATGCCGTCGGCCGCGATATGGCGGTGGTGATCAATCAGGGCGTCGAGAAGCAGAAGTTCAGCGGAGAGGCGACTCCGGCAGGAGTTTAGCGGTTTTCTCTGCGCACTCTGGCTTTTCTCTGCGCTCTCTGTGGTCAAGAGCTTTTAACCGCAGAGTGCGCAGAGAAAAGCCAGAGTGCGCAGAGAATTAAAAGTTTGGTTATTCGGGCCATGGGTTGCGCGGTTCTGGTTCCATCGCGTTGTCTGGCGCGGCGGAAAGGATGAAAGCGCACTGGAAACCTGGTTCGCGGATAACGAAAAACGAGACGTAGCTAGCTACGTCTCTACGGAACGATTATCAAGAATTTAAAATACTGGAGAACTGAAATGGCAGATTTGCAGCAATTGGAAGAACAGATCGTTGGATTGTCGTTGCTCGACGCGGCGCAGCTGGTGAAGCGGCTTGAAGAGAAGCTTGGCGTTTCGGCAGCAGCGGCGGCCCCGGTCATGATGGCGGGCGGCGGAGCCGGCGCAGGCGCAGCAGCGGCCCCGGCAGAAGAGAAGACCGAATTCAGCGTCGTCCTGAAAGAAGTGGGCGCCAACAAGATCAACGTCATCAAGGCAGTCCGTGAAGTCACCAGCCTGGGCTTGAAAGAAGCCAAGGACCTGGTGGACGGAGCGCCGAAGACGGTGAAAGACGGCGTCTCCAAGGAAGAAGCTGAGACCATCAAGAAGAAGTTCGCTGATGCTGGCGCGACCGTAGAAGTAAAGTAACTGACGTGCGGCCCGGGCATCGGCGCTCGCGGCTGGGCGGCCGTCGGACGTCTGCCTCTACATGGCTAAGTGCTTTATTTCCAGTACAGACACGCTTCGGCTTGCAATTTTTCGACCACTACTTGGCGAAATCGTAAAGCGGTGCTATTATTAGTAACAATAGCACCGCTTCCTACTTCATCCAGGTGAGCGACCTCCGCAATTTGTACCCAGGGAAGCGGAGCGAGGCCGCGAACTCGGATTGGCAAACTGTCTTGCGGGCGGCAGGACGGGAAACAGGCATACTGGCGCGAAAACGACAAAATTCATTTGGCCATGCGCTGTGCGCGGCGCCTGAGGGACGCATTGTCCCCGAGGGCGCATTTGTGTGTCTTTTGAAATCGGCTCCGGGCACTCAGCTTTCGGCGGGCAGACCTCGCCTGCAAAGTGCCAGATGCAAATTGCTAACTGCTGTTCCTCTGCCCACGTATCCGCTGTGACGCAGCCCCCGCGCTGCGCATAAAAGTTTGGGAGTATTCCGAATGTCGAAAAAGAACGGATTCCGTCATCGTTTTGATTTTTCCAAGATTCCAGCCACCATCCAGATCCCTAACCTGATCGAGGTGCAGAAGCGTTCCTACGAGCGTTTCCTGCAGATGGACCGCCTGCCCAGCGAGCGCGACGACGCCGGCTTGCAGTCGGTATTTCAGTCTGTGTTCCCGATCACCGATTTTCGCAACGTCTCGCAGCTCGAGTTTGTCGATTACGCCATCGGCAACTGGGAGTGCAAGTGCGGCCACCTGAAAGGGCTGCATCACCTGCGCACCACTTGCAAGAATTGCGGCTCGACCGTCATCACCGACCCGTTTCATCCCGGCGACGTGCTTTGCCACAAGTGCGGCACCTACAACGCGAACACGCCGGATTTCTGCAACAAGTGCGGCGACCCGGTCGGATTGCAGTTGAAGTATGACGTGGCCGGAGTGCGAAGAGCGCGGCATGACTTACTCTGCGCCGTTGAAGGTCACCATGCGCCTGACCATCTTTGATAAGGACGCGGAGACGGGAAACCGTTCCATTCGCGACATCAAAGAGCAGGAAGTTTTCTTCGGCGATGTTCCGCTGATGACGCAGAACGGGACCTTCATCGTCAACGGTACCGAGCGCGTGATCGTCAGCCAGTTGCACCGTTCGCCGGGCGTGTTCTTCGAGACCGCGAACAACCGCACCTATTTCCTCGGCAAGATCATTCCTTACCGCGGATCGTGGGTTGAGTTCGAGTACGACCAGAAGAACGTGCTCTATGTCCGCATCGATCGCAAGCGCAAATTCCTGGGCACGATTTTCCTGCGCGCTCTCGGACTGCGGTCGAGCGAAGACATTCTGCGCACCTTCTACACCGTGGATCGCATCTGGTCGTCCGCGACAAGAAGCTGTTCTGGACGCTCGATCCGTCCAGCGAGAAGGCGCACCAACCTGCTCGGCATGAAGCTGGCGCACAGCATCAAGAACGAAATCGGGCGACGAGATCGCGCACTCGGGACGCAAGATCAATGCCGCGATTCTGAAGGAAATTCAGAAGGCGAAGATCAACGAAATCGAAGTCGACGTCACCGATCTCGAAGGCGCATGGGCGGCCGGCGACATCGTGGACACGACTACGGGCGAAGTCATGCTCGAAGCCAACACCGAACTCACCGCCGACAAGGTTGTCGAAGATCCTCGAGTCGGGCGTGGTGGAGATGGGCCTGTTCTTCCCCGAGCGCGACGACGTGGGCACGGTCATCAGCCAGACGCTGAAGCGCGATTCGGTGAAGACTCCGCAGGAAGCGCTGATCGAGATCTACCGCAAGCTGCGTCCGGGCGATCCGCCGACGCTTGATACCGCGACCGCGCTCTTCCACGGCATGTTCTTCGATGCCGCGGAAGTATGACTTCTCGCGCGTGGGCCGATTGAAGTTCAACATCAAGCTGTTCGAGAACCAGCGATGCCACCAGTCTCGACAAGCGCACGCTCGATCCCGACGATTTCTACGCCACCATCCGCTACCTGCTGAAGCTGCGCAAGAACATCGGCGTCGGTGGACGACATCGATCACCTCGGCAACCGCCGCGTCCGCGCGGTTGGCGAGTTGATGGAAAACCAGTTCCGCATCGGCCTGGTCCGTATGGAACGGGCGATCAAAGAAAAAATGTCGGTGTACCAGGAAATGTCGACGGCCATGCCGCACGACCTGGTCAACGCCAAGCCGGTGATGGCGGCGATCCGCGAGTTCTTCGGATCGTCGCAGCTCTCGCAGTTCATGGATCAGACCAACCCGCTGTCGGAGATCACGCACAAGCGGCGTCTCTCGGCGCTTGGGCCGGGCGGTCTGTCGCGTGAGCGCGCGGGATTCGAAGTCCGCGACGTTCACCCGACGCACTACGGACGTATCTGCCCGATTGAGACGCCGGAAGGTCCGAACATCGGACTGATCTCGTCGTTGAGCTGCTATGCGCGCATCAACGACTACGGATTCATCGAGTCGCCTTACCGCAGGGTGAAGAACGCCCGGGTGGTCGACTACGTCTCCGTCGTCAATGCGGGCGACAGCGAATACAAAGTTGGCGACCACATCGAGAAGCATCGGAGATCGAGAAGGTGAATGCCGAGCTGAAGGACAGGCGCAAGAAGCCGGCAGAGCTCGAGCCGTTCTCGTTCTATCTCTCCGCGTGGGAAGAGGACAGGCACGTCATCGCGCAGGCCAACGTCGAACTCGACGACAAGGGCCGGATGGTGGCCGAACTGGTCAATGCCCGCAAGGCCGGCAACTTCGTGCTGGTGAGCCGAGATGAAGTCGATTACGTCGACGTCAGCCCGAAGCAGCTGGTTTCGGTCGCAGCATCGCTGGTTCCGTTCCTCGAGCACGACGACGCGAACCGCGCGCTGATGGGCGCGAACATGCAACGCCAGTCCGTGCCGCTGCTTCGCGCACAAGCGCCGATCGTCGGCACTGGAATGGAGGGCGTTACCGCTCGCGATTCCGGCGCCGTAGTTCTGGCGCGTCGTAACGGGATTATCGATTCGGTCGATTCCGAGCGCATCATCGTGCGCGTCGAAGGCGAGCATCATCCCGCGCAGTTGTCGCGCGAAGTGGGCAGCGACATTTACCAGCTCACGAAGTTCAAGCGCTCCAACCAGAACACCTGCATCAATCAGAAGCCGGTGGTCAAGAAAGGTCAGCGCGTGGTGAAGGGCGAGGTCATTGCCGACGGTCCTTGCACCGATCACGGCGAGCTGGCGCTGGGACGAAACGTCCTGGTGGCCTTCATGCCGTGGCGCGGGTACAACTTCGAAGACGCGATCCTGGTTTCCGAAAAGCTGGTGAAGCGACGATTACTACACCTCGCTTCACATCGAGGAGTTCGAAATCGAATCTCGCGATACCAAGCTGGGGCCGGAAGAAGTCACGCGCGACATTCCAAACGTCAGCGAATCGATGCTGCGCAATCTGGATGAAGCGGGCGTGATCCGCATCGGCGCAACCATCAAGCAGGGCGACATTCTGGTCGGCAAAGTTACGCCGAAAGGCGAGACCCAGCTCACGCCGGAAGAGAAGCTGCTGCGCGCCATCTTCGGCGAAAAAGCCGGCGACGTTCGCGATGCTTCGCTCTACTGCCCGCCGGGAATCGAGGGCGTGATCGTAGATGTGAAGATCTTCTCCCGCAAAGGCCAGGAAAAGGACGAGCGGGCGAAATCGATTGAAGCCACGCAGATCGCGAAGCTCGAAAAGAACCTTTCCGACGAGATCCGAATTCTGACCGACGAGCGCTTGAAGCGTCTGGAGAACATTCTGGGCGGCAAGGAAGTGCAGGCCGACCTGCACGACGAGCGCACCAACAAGCGTCTGCTGAACAAGGGCGACGTGCTCGACCGCGATGCGATCGAGCGCATCTCCACCCGGAACCTGAAGCGTATCAAGTACGCCGATAAAGATCCGCGGGTGAATGAGCAGATCGACGAGATCGAAGAGATGACCTCGCGTCAGATCGACGTGCTCAAGAAGATCGTCAACGAGAAGAAAGAGAAGCTCACCAAGGGCGACGAACTGCCGCCGGGCGTGATCAAGCTGGTCAAGGTCTACATCGCCATGAAGCGCAAGCTGAGTGTGGGCGACAAGATGGCCGGCCGTCACGGGAACAAGGGCGTGATCGCCCGCATTCTGCCGGAAGAGGATATGCCGTACCTCGAAGACGGAACGCCCGGTCGAGATCGTGCTCAATCCCGCTCGGCGTTCCCAGCCGTATGAACGTGGGCCAGATTCTCGAAACCCACCTGGGATGGGCGGGCCACGAGCTGGGCGAGAAGATCGCGACAACTGCTCAAAGAAAACACGCGCGACAGAAGCCATTCGCCGCGAGTTGAAGGCGCTGTTCAAAGACTCGACAGCTGGCGGACATCATTGCCGAGATGCCGCGACGAGGAGTTGGCCGGCAGTCGCGCCAACGCTGACCCGCGGCGTGTTCATGGGATCGCCGGTGTTCGACGGATCACGCGAAAGCGAGATCAAGGCGTTGCTCGAGCACGCGGGCCTGCCGGACATCGGGCAAGACGTACGCTGCACGACGGCATGACCGGAGACGAGTTCGAACAGCCGGTCACCGTGGGCTACATCTACATGCTGAAACTGTCGCACCTGGTGGACGACAAGATTCACGCGCGTTCCATCGGGCCGTACTCGCTGATCACCCAGCAGCCGCTGGGCGGTAAGGCGCAGTTCGGCGGACAGCGCTTTGGAGAAATGGAAGTCTGGGCGCTGGAAGCGTACGGCGCAGCTTTCATTCTGCAGGAGCTGCTGACGGCGAAGTCTGACGACGTTTATGGCCGCACCAAGATTTACGAGGCCATCGTCAAAGGCGAAGCCGCCATGGAGCCGGGCGTGCCGGAATCGTTCAACGTGCTGATCCGCGAGTTGCAGTCGCTCTGCCTGGATGTCGAGCTGATCAAGGCTGGCGAGAAGAAGCCGGTGCACGGCAAGCGCAGCGGAGCAGATTCGAAGGCACGTGCACGCGGTGTGCTGCTGGACGCAGATTACTCAGTTAGGCCGGGACGCGTGCCTAGCGCTCAGCAGTGCGAACGAGATCGTCATTTTGAACGAAGGCGTTCCGCGGCATACGTGGCTCAATAGCTCGCATGAAGAGTCGCGAAAGTTCACTGAGCTCACTGAGTAACTGGTCGTCACTGACCACTTTAACGGAGCCGCTGGCGGCAGCGATATGGCCGCAGGAAGCGGAGGAACATCTTGTTTCGTTCGAGCCCATTTGACATGGCAAATCCGATTGCAGACTTCGACGCCATCCGCATCAGCCTGGCCTCTCCGGAAAAAATCCGGAGCTGGTCGCATGGCGAAGTCACCAAGCCCGAAACCATCAACTATCGAACTTTTAAACCGGAGCGCGATGGCCTGTTCTGCGCCCGCATCTTTGGGCCGGTCACCGACTGGGAGTGTCTCTGCGGCAAGTACAAGCGCATGAAGCACCGCGGCGTGATCTGCGACAAGTGCGGCGTGGAAGTCACGCTGTCGAAAGTGCGCCGCGAACGCCTGGGCCACATCGAGCTGGCCTCGCCCTGCTCGCACGTGTGGTTCTTCAAAGGACTGCCCAGCCGCATCGGCCACTTGCTCGACATCTCTCTGCGCGACCTTGAAGTCCGTTCTCTATTTCGAAGCCTACGTCGTGGTCGAACCTGGCGATGCTCCGGTGAAAGAGCGCGAGGTCATTAAAGACGAAGCGAAGTTCCGCGAACTCGATCAGCAATACCGCCCCGCCGGCTTCAAGGCCATGATGGGCGCGGAAGCGATCAAGGAACTGCTCAAGCGCGTGGAAGTGGAAGCGCTCGGCACTCGAGCTGCGCGAGAAGATGAGGAACGAGACCTCGCTGCAGAAAGCGGCTCAAGTACGCCAAGCGGCTGAAAGTTGTTGAGGCATTCCGCAAGAGCGGCAACAAGCCGCAGTGGATGATTCTCGACGTGATTCCGGTCATTCCGCCGGAGCTGCGCCCGTCTGGTTCCACTCGATGGCGGACGCTTCGCGACATCCGATTTGAACGATCTGTATCGCCGCGTCATCAACCGCAACAATCGTTTGAAGAAGCTGATGGACCTGCACGCTCCTGAAGTCATCGTGCGCAACGAAAAGCGCATGTTGCAGGAAGCGGTCGATGCACTGTTCGATAACGGACGCCGTGGCCGCGTGCTGCGTGGCGCGAACAACCGTCCGCTGAAGTCGCTTTCTGACACGCTGAAAGGCAAGCAGGGACGCTTCCGCCAGAACCTGCTGGGCAAGCGCGTCGACTACTCCGGACGTTCCGTCATCGTGGTCGGTCCCGAGCTCAAGCTGCACCAGTGCGGGCTGCCGAAGAAGATGGCGCTCGAACTGTTCAAGCCGTTCATCTATCACCGGCTGGAGCAGACCGGGCACTGCACGACCATCAAGCAAGCCAAAGAAATGGTCGAGCAGCAGGAACCGATCGTTTGGGACATCCTGGAAGAGGTCATTAAAGATCATCCGGTGCTGCTGAACCGCGCTCCAACGCTTCACCGCCTGGGCATTCAGGCATTCGAGCCGGTGCTGGTGGAAGGCAAGGCGATCAAGATCCACCCGCTGGTTTGCACGGCGTTCAACGCTGACTTTGACGGCGACCAGATGGCGGTACACATTCCGCTGTCTCCGGAAGCGCAGGTTGAAGCCAGCGTGCTGATGCTGTCATCGCACAACATTCTGTCGCCGGCATCAGGCCAGCCGATCACCGTTCCTACGCAGGACATGGTGCTCGGTCTGTACTACCTGACCAAAGGCAAGCCGGGAGCCAAGGGCGAGGGCCGCGCGTTCGCGAACATCGACGAAGTGCTGCTCGCGCTGGATGCGGGAGAAGTGGAAACGCTTATCGCCGATCCGTTTGCGTTACACCGGCGAAGTGATCGACCTGACCACCGCGTACGACGATCAGGACATCGTTCACACCGATGCCGATTCCGTACGATCGTGCGTTCCTGAACACGACGGTGGGCCGCGCGATCCTGAACGACCACCTTCCCGAGGGCATGCCTTATGTCAACGGCCTGCTTAAGAAGAAGGGCATCGGCGCAACTGGTCAGCTTCTGCTATCTGAAATACGGGCTCGAACTGACGGTCAAGATGCTCGACGAAGTCAAGCAGCTCGGCTTCAACTATGCCACCCGCGCCGGCTTGTCGATCGGAATCGACGACCTGGTCATCCCCGACAACAAGAAGACGCTGGTGCGTGATGCCGAGAAGCAGGTGGTCGACGTTCAGCAGCAGTATCTGGACGGCGCCATCACCGACGGCGAGCGCAAGAACAAGGTCATCGAAATCTGGTCGGGCATCACGGAAAAAGTTTCCGACGAAATGTTCGGCGAGATGCAGAAGAAAGATAAAGAAGGCGACATCAACCCGATTTACGTCATGGCCGACTCCGGCGCTCGAGGATCGAAACAGCAGATCCGCCAGCTCTCCGGAATGCGCGGACTGATGGCGAAGCCGTCGGGCGAAATTATCGAGACGCCGATCACCGCCAACTTCCGCGAGGGACTGACGGTGTTGCAGTACTTCATCTCGACGCACGGCGCGCGTAAAGGACTGGCCGATACGGCGCTCAAGACGGCCGATTCGGGCTACCTGACGCGCCGTCTGGTCGACGTGGCGCAGGACGTGATCATCAGCGAATACGATTGCGGCACGGTGGATGGCATTTACGTGGCGGGAATCGTCGAAGCCGGCGAGATTATCGAGCCGTTGCGCGACCGCATTGTGGGCCGCGTTTCGCTCGAGAAGATCAAAGACTACGACGGCAACGTGATCGTCGACATCAACCAGGAAATCACCGAAGACCTGGCGGGTGCGATTCAGGCGGCTGGCATCGAGCGGGTGAAGATCCGTTCCGTGCTGACCTGCGAATCGAAACGCGGAGTCTGCGTGATGTGCTACGGCCGAAACCTGGCGTCCGGACGCCTGGTGGAACTCGGCGAAGCGACCGGCGTGATTGCGGCGCAGTCGATCGGCGAACCCGGAACCCAGCTCACCATGCGTACCTTCCACATCGGCGGTACGGCATCGCGAGTTTCCGAGCAGTCGCGGCTGGAAGCCAAGACCACCGGAACCGTCCGCTTCATCGGATTGCAGACGGTGAAGTCGAAGGCCGGCGATCTGGTGGTGATGAACCGCCAGGGATCGATTGCGGTCATCGATGAAAAGGGCCGCGAGCGCGAGCGCTACTCGGTCGATTTACGGCGCCAAGGTGAAGGTCAACGAAGGCGATCCGGTTCAGCTCGGCCACGTTATGGTCGAGTGGGATCCGTACACCTTCGCCATCGTTACCGAAATCGGCGGCACGGTGCAGTTCAAAGACCTGCAGGAAGGGGTCACGCTGCACGAAGAAGTCGACGAAGTTACCGGCCTGTCGCGTCACGTGGTCGGCGATTCGCCTGACGAAAAGCGCCAGCCGGCGATTGTGATCAAAGGCAAGAGCAGCAAGCGCTACCTCATGCCGTCACGCTCGCACTTGATGGTGCAGGAAGGCGACACGGTTTATCCGGGCGACGTTCTCGCCAAGATTCCGCGCGAAACCACCCGCACCAAGGACATCACCGGCGGTCTGCCGCGCGTGGTTGAGTTGTTCGAGGCCCGCAAGCCGCATGAGACTGCGGTCATCAGCGAAATCGATGGCACGGTCAAATTCGGCGAGGTCTCAAAAGGACAGCGCAAACTCTACGTGGTGGCCGACAACGGCACGGAGAAGGAATACTCGGTGCCGCGCGGCGTTCACATCAACGTGCAGGAAGGCGAGCGCGTGAAAGCGGGCGAACCGCTGATGGACGGCCCGCTCAACCCGCACGACATTCTGGCGGTGCTTGGCGAAAAAGAACTGCAGTCTTACCTGGTGAACGAAATCCAGGAAGTTTACCGGCTGCAGGGCGTCAACATTTCGGACAAGCACATTGAAGTGATCGTCCGCCAGATGATGCGCTGGGTGAAGGTCGAAGACGTGGGCGATACCACGTTCCTGCTCGAGGAACAGGTGGACAAGTTCCGCTTCCGCGAAGAGAACGACCGCGTGATCCGCGAGGGCGGCAAGCCGGCAACCGGCAGGCCGTTGCTGCTCGGCATCACCAAGGCATCGCTGGCGACCGACTCGTTCATCTCGGCGGCGTCGTTCCAGGAGACCACGCGAGTGCTCACCGAAGCCTCCATCCAGGGCAAGGTCGACCACCTGCGCGGGCTGAAGGAAAACGTCATCGTCGGACGCCTCATCCCTGCCGGCACCGGCATGGAGTACTACCGCAACGTGCGCCTCTCGCCAGAGATGGAAGAGGCCGCGGCCAAGGTACAGGAGGAAGTCTCGCAGGCGTACGAAGAGGCCGAGCGCGCGCTCGAACTCATGCGTACCGAAGGCGAGACCGAGGAACTCACAGCGGAGTAATCGCGAGAACGACAAGGGCGGATGAGAAATCCGCCCTTTTTCTTTGCCCGGCGCTTTACTCTGCGTTCTCCCGGTTTTCTCTGCGGCTCTGCGGTTTAAAGATTTTTTCTGATCACGCCTAAAGCAGCTTTTAACCGCAGAGTTCGCAAAGAAACCCAAGAGATCGCAGAGGACGACCGCATTACAGAATGCACGCTAACCCACAACGATTGCCAGCTGAGGAACCTGGGTCCAGTCTTCGCTTGATTGCGAAGACGCCGCCAATCTACTCTGGCACCGTTGACTTTGATTTTTCCATCTTCTGTGGAAGGCCGTCTGGCGCGCGTTTCGATCACGACGCGTTCGCCATAGCCAAGGCGTCTGCCTATTCTTCGATCCTGACTTTTTTCCCGACTCTGCTGGTCGTTGGTTCGGTGCTGGGAAACGGCAGCCGGACGATGCGGCTGTATTCGCGCGAAATTACTTATGCGCTGCAAAGAATTTTGCCGGCGGGCTTCAGCACCGTACAGGCGTACTTGCGGGCGAACAATGGGCGCTCCGTCGGACTGCTGCTGACCACTTCGCTGCTAACGCTGTGGCTGGCTTCCGGCGTTATGGTGTCCTGGATGGAGGGCTTTCGCCGCTGCTACGAGTTGCCGAAAATCTGGGGGCTGGTAAAGGAACGCATGATCGCATTTTCGCTGGTCATTCTGGCGGGAATCCCGCTGGCTTTCTCGACCATTCTGGTCGCCTTCGGCAGCGAAATCGAAACCACGGTGCTGCTGAACATCAACCATGAAATCGGCTACTACGTTCTGCTGATGTGGAAGATCGTTCGCTGGCTGATCGCCATTCTGACCAGCGTCGCAGTCATCGCGCTTGATTTACCACAACGCGGTGCCGCGCACCCAGCCCTGGCACAGCGTGCTGCCAGGCGCGACCCTGGCCACTGTCCTGTGGTTTATCGTGACCATGATCTTCGGCTGGTATTTGCAGAACTATGCCGATTACAGCGTGATCTACGGGTCGCTGGGCGTCGCCATTGCGCTGCTGGTGTGGATGTACATGATCTCGCTGGTTATTCTGATTGGCGCGGAATTCAATGCCATGCTGTTCCCGAGGTCGACGCTGGGAAGCGAACTGACGGCGGTGGGAACCGCGACCTAACTAGCTGACTCCGGTTTGCCGGATCGGTCAATTTTCAGTATCCGGACCCAACTGTAAAACATCTGCCGACAACCACGATCCCGGTTTGCGCCCGATACAATATCTCAGACCCACTTACAACTTCAATGATCGAAAAGAATTCACACGCTCCCTCTGCATGCCCTGCCGATCCACTGCAAACTCGCAGGGCGAAAATCATCTGCACCATCGGCCCTTCCTGCAGTACTGAGGCGGAGCTGAGGCAACTGGTGCAGGTTGGGATGGATGTCGCTCGCCTGAATTTTTCGCACGGCTCGCACCAGGACCATGCGCGCCATATCGAAACGCTGCGCCGTGTGGCCGCGGAAGAGGGTAGAAGCATTTGCATTCTCCAGGACCTGCAGGGCCCGAAAATCCGCACCGGGGCGCTCAAAGGCCATCAGCCGGTCATGCTGAAAACTGGCGGGAAGGTCACGATCACGACCCGGGAAGTCGAAGGCACCGCGGAACTGATCGCGACCACGTTCAAAGGACTCGCCAACGAAGTGAAAGCCGGCACGTGCATTCTGCTCTCCGATGGCCGGATCGAACTGCGGGTGAGCAAAGTAAGCGGCGACGACATCGAATGCGAAGTGGTTAATGGCGGCATGCTGGGCGAGCACCAGGGAATCAATCTTCCGGGCGCGGCGCTTTCGATTCCGGCGCTGACCGAGAAAGATCGCAAAGATCTCGAATTCGGCCTGGAACACGGAGTTGATGCCATTGCGCTGTCATTTGTCAGGTCGGCGGCGGACGTGATCGAAGCAAAGAAAATCATTGTCTCGCGCAAACTTGAAGTTCCGGTCATTGCCAAGCTCGAAAAGCCGCAGGCCATTGATCGTCTGGAAGGAATTCTCGAGGTGTCCGATGGAGTGATGGTGGCGCGCGGCGATCTCGGGGTTGAAATGCCGCCGGAAAAAGTTCCGGTGATCCAGAAGCACGTGATCCGCCGCGCGGCTGAATGGCGCAAACCTGTGATCATCGCGACCCAAATGCTGGAGTCGATGATCGAGAACCCGCGCCCTACGCGTGCCGAAGCCAGCGACGTGGCCAATGCCATTTTCGACGGCACTGACGCGGTGATGCTTTCGGCGGAAACTGCCAGCGGACGCTATCCGAAAGAAGCGGTATGCATGATGGCCAAGATCGTGGTCGAAGCCGAAAGCAATATGGCGGACTACATGCAGCCGCGCCGCCGCACCCGCCGCGGGCTTTCGATTTCAGAGACCATCTGCGAATCGATTGCGCATGCGGCGGAAGACTTGCCCATGGCTGCCATCGCGGTTTTCACCGAGACCGGCAACACGCGCCCGCATGATTTCGAAGTTCCGGCCGAAGTCAAGATATTTATGCCTTTAGCCACATTCCGGCGGTTTGCAATCGCATGAATTTACTTTGGGGCGTGCAGGCCGGTGAAGCGGGAGCATGCGCATGAATGCCGAGCAGATGTTGACCACGGCCGAGCAGGAACTGGTGCGCTCGGGGAAGATCAAAAGAGGCGACATCCTGGGCGTGGTGGCGGGCACGCAGATGTCGCCGGCTCGACAAATTTTATGAGACTGCATGTGGTCGAGGGAGATGGTTAGAGCCATTTTGCTGCTGCACCTCGCTGAACGAACCTGATGAGCAATATGCAGTCATTTACCGAGCCCTCGGTCGATCCGCCAGTTCGCGGATTTCTGCATACTCCTAAGTCGCCAAGCGGGGATGTTCTGGTGCTGACCCACGGCGCGGGTGGCAATGCGCAGATGCCGCTGCTGGTGGCGCTGGCAGAAGCCTTTGCAGGCGCGGGATTCACGGTGTTGCGCTGCGATTTGCCGTTTCGGCAACAGCGATCTTTTGGGCCGCCGCGTCCTGGAGATGCGGAGCGCGATCGGCATGGTCTGAAGAATGCGATTGCGGCGGTGCGTGCCTTGGGCGGAGTGAAACGCTTATTTATCGGCGGGCAGAGTTATGGCGGACGACAGGCAAGCATGCTGTTGGCCGAAGATCAGGTCGCAGATGGGTTGCTGCTGTTGTCGTATCCGCTGCATCCGCCGGGAAAGGCCGACCGGCCGCGAACTCAGCATTTGCCGCAGATCAACGTACCAGTGATGTTTGTGCACGGCACGCATGATCCGTTTGGAACGATCGATGAGATTGAGGATGCGCGAAAATTGATTCCAGCAAAGACGCTGTTGGTTCCAGTCGAGGGCGCGGGACACGATCTGGGATTTAAGGGAAAGTCGAAGCGAGAGAGTTTGCCTTCGCTGGTGGTTGGAGAGTTCAAGCGTTTTTTCAGTTAATTGGTTCGCGCCTACACGTGTCATCCCTCTCCTGTTCTCCTTCGGAGAGCAGGTTCGGGATGACACCTTAGAGAGAAACGATAGTTGAATCATTGGCTCTTCGGACTTAACATTCACAACGGTTTATAATTCAGCCTTTTGATCTCATACGCAGGAGCTAGACATGGCCCAGCCAACTATGGCGGCGGTTGCAGGACTGAAAGAAACCTACATCCAGCTGAAAACCCGCATGGATAAAGCGGTTGATGACTTTCGCAAGGCGCTGATCGGAACCCGCACCGGACGTGCGTCGGTGCATATGCTGGATAGCGTGAGCGTCGATGCTTATGGGGCACAGATGCCGCTGAACCAGGTTGCCACGGTCCATACCCCTGAGCCGCAATTGATCACGGTGCAGCCGTTCGATCCTTCGCAATTGGGTGCCATAGAAAAATCGATTCGCGGGGCGGAACTTGGACTGAATCCGATGAATGACGGCAAGATTATCCGGGTTCCGATTCCTCCCTTGACCGAAGAACGCCGCAAGGAAATGGTGAAGCACCTGCACAAAGTGCTTGAAGATCATCGCACCGCAGTGCGGAATATTCGGCGCGACGGGAATGATGCCATCAAAAAGGCTTTGAAAGATAAAAAGATTACCGAGGATGAAGAGAAGCGCTCGATGGACGAAATCCAGAAGCTCACCGACGGCGAAATCAAAAAGATGGAAGATATGTGCAAGGCGAAGGAAAAAGAAGTGATGGAAATAAAGTAGATACGCCTTCGGCTGTCGGTCTTCGCTCGTCGGCCAAACTCTTAACGCCGAGCGTGGTCGAAGGAGTCAGTGAAGGGAAGGCGTATGCGTTTGTCGTTTTTTCTGATTATCTGCGGCTTCTGCGTACTTGGCCTTGCCTTGCTCGCTTCCAATGATCCACAACGAACCGCGAATGACGCTGAAGGAGAACTCCATCAAACAGACCAACGTAACCGGGTTCACGGTCATAGGTATCGAAGCCCGGACTGACAATGCCAAAGAATCGACGCCCAACGGAATCATTCCCAAGCAATGGCAGAGATTTTTCAATGAAGGCATACCGTCAAAAATTCCTGACGCCACCGGCCCTGTGTTCTATGCCGTGTATTCGGACTACGCCAGCGACCACAATGGCGAGTATGCATATCTTGTGGGACAACGGGTCAAGGACGGCTCTGCTGCTCCTGGCGGGATGGTGGCGAGGCCGAGTTCTCGCGGGAGAATATGCGGTGTTTACGACCGAGGTCGGCCCATTCTCGAAAGTTATTCCCGACGCCTGGCAACAAATCTTTAAGCTTGAGGCGGAAGGCAAACTGAAGCGAGCGTACAAAACGGATTTCGAAGTTTATGACCAGCGTGCGCAGAATCCGCAGAACGGGCAGATTGATATTTATGTTGGGCTGAAATAATGTGGACGGGCGAGGCGCCCGTCGCTCCAAATCTCTTATTTACTTCGTACGGTCGAGACATCGCCCATTCTCCCGACGTCTCATCTTTTGTCCCCGAGGAAGAAGGCGACCTCGCACTCCACGCTCTTTATGGCTGCTCTATAATTCTTCAGATATATGGCGACATCGATTGAAAATTCGGCTCCGGCGCGGGCCAAGTACGAGCCAGTCATTGGACTGGAGGTGCACGTCCAGTTACTGACTGCCAGCAAGATTTTCTGCTCCTGCTCGACGCGTTTTGGCGACCCGCCGAATACCAATGTGTGCCCGGTATGCCTGGGTCTTCCGGGAGCGCTGCCGGTTTTGAACCGGAAAGCAGTGGAGTTTGCTACTCTGGCGGCGATGGCGCTGAATTGCGAGATTCGCGAGACCTCGATCTTCGCGCGCAAAAATTATTTCTATCCTGACCTGCCCAAGGGATATCAGATTTCGCAGTTTGACAAGCCGCTGGCCGAGCACGGCTTCATTGAGATTGAGAGTCGCGGAAGCTGGGCCGGGGTGCCCGGCAGCACAAACCAAGCGGATCGGGATTACTCGTGTCCATCTCGAAGAAGACGCAGGCAAAAGTTTGCACGATGGATTCGTGGGCGCGGGCGAAACTACTGCCATTGATCTGAACCGCAGCGGGGTGCCGCTGATTGAGATCGTCAGCGAACCTGACATCGCAACCCCGGATGAGGCTTACGAATATCTCACGCGATTGAAAGAGATCATTCTTTACACCGGCGTAAGCGACGTGAATATGGAGGAAGGATCATTGCGCTGCGACGCCAACGTGAGCGTGCGCCCGCGGGGACAAAAGGCGTTTGGGACCAAGACGGAAGTGAAAAATGTGAACTCGTTCCGCTTCATTCGCGAGGCGCTGGAATACGAGATTGAGCGCCAGATCGGGGTGATCGAGGGCGGCGGAAAAATCACGCAGGAGACGCGTCTCTACAACTCGATCGAAGGCAAGACGTACAGCATGCGTTCGAAGGAGCAGGCGCACGACTATCGCTATTTCCCCGAGCCTGATCTGTTGCCCCTAGTCGTCGATGAGAAGTGGCGGACGGAAATACGCCAGGACCTTGCCGGAGCTTCCGGAGGCGCGCCGGAAACGCATGATGGCGGATTACGGGATCACCGCGCAGGACGCGCACACTCTTACTCTGACCAAGTCGTTTGCCGATCAGTTTGAATCGGCGGCGAAAGCGGCGAAAAACCCCAAGCGGGTGGCGAACCTGGTGCAGAGCGAACTGACTGGCCGGCTTAAAGCGAAGGGGCTGGAGATTGAGCAGTCGCCAATAACCATGAAAGGCGTCGCGGAATCGGCTGATCTGGTCGAATCGGGCGCGATCTCCGGGAAGATGCTGAAGGATCTGTACGATCTGTGTTTCGAGCGCGGCAAAGATTTCCCTGTGGTTTACGAGGAAGAAGGCAGGCCCGCGCAGTCGCGCGATACTTCCGCAATCGAAAAAATCCTCGACGAAGTGATCGCGGCGAACCCCAAGCAGGTTGAGCAGTACCGCGGGGGAAAGAAAACGGTTGCTGCATTTTTCGTCGGCCAGGTGATGAAAGCATCGAAAGGCCAAGCCAACCCTCAACTGGTGAACGAATTAGTTGCGAAAAAGCTGGATTGAGGGTTCGGGAAAACGAAAGCTTTACCACAGAGGGCACAGAGTTCCACCGAGGAAAACCACAGAGGAGAGCGTTGCTGGTTAACCTCTGTGCTTTTTTCTCGGTGGAACTCTGTTTCCTCTCTGGTTGATTTTTATCCTTTCTTCGTGCCGACACCCGATCGTTCAGCAGCTTCCGTCACTTCTTCTAAGCCTCGGTTCTCAGTCAGCATAGTGTTCTCCCCTACGATCTGAGGGAAGCCATGCGAATTACAGGACGACGCATTTTCAGCGCGCTAATGTTGCTGGGATGCATAGTCACCCTTTATCAACTATTCAGCCGGCCGCAACCAGTGGCCCCTCCGCAGAGTCATGAGGTCGCGAAAACAAATGCGTCCTCTTTTGACCAGAAGCTTCAGCAACTCGAAAACCCGCGAGCATCTGGCGAAACGCCTGCGGAAGTACACTTCAGCTCTGACGAAGTGAGTGCGGAGATTACCCAGTCGACGAATCCTCAGGCCGCGGTTGCCGCTGAACCCGCCAAGCCAGTCAGCAGTGCGCCATCATCTCCGGACTCGGTAGTTGGGCCCGGCGAAGTTCAAGTCAATGGGTACCAGGTGAAGCTCGACGGAGACGTCGCCCGTGGTCAGTTCGCTACTCAGATAGCAGGTAAAGATGTGTATGTCACCTTGGCAGGCCATTTGGGATCGCAGGATGGCTACGTCACCTTTGAACCCACTGAGTTCAAAGTCGGCGACCTTAGTATTCCGGTATCGCTGGTCAATTCTGCGTTGCAGAAAAAGCTGCTCGAACAGAGAGAACAACTGAAGTTACCGCAGGGCATCGCAGGGCTGCGGGTGGAGAATGGTGAGTTGGTGATCACGCAGAAGTGATGGTTTAGTTTGCCTCAGCGCTAAGCGTAGAATTACATCACTATGGGCTTAATCCTAAATGACCGGCTTGAGACAGAACTTCGCGCCCGCGCAGATGCTGAAGGTATGAGTGTGGAATCCTATATCGAACGTCTGCTTCAGACAGAAGAACGTGCCATGAAAGAAGTTGAGAAGTTGGCGCTGGAGGGCGTGAGATCGGGAAATGCCCACGAAGCTGGAGTCGATTACTGGGAAAAGATGCACCGGCGGCTGGATGAGCGAATTAAGAGAACGTCGTGAGATCTCGGTACTTGATCCGGCCGAAGGCCGACCAAGATATCGAAGAACAAGCTGCATATTTCGCTGAGGTCGGGGGCGCTGAAACAGGCCATCGTTTTCTGCTTGCCGCCCACGAGACCTTTCTTCTGCTAGCGAGAAACCCTGGAATCGGCTGGCGTCCGCGCGTACTCTCCACACACTTGAAAGGTTTGCGGATCTTCTCTATTTCGACATTCGAAAAGATTCTGGTGTTTTACAAGCCTGCAGATGAAGGAGTAGAAATTCTGCGAGTCATCCATGGTTCTCGCAATCTGCTGCAATTCTTCCGTCGTGAAGACGTCGAATAAGCTCGTCCTGATCAGGACCGCCTGCGGTAGTACACGGCAAACTCGAAGCCTGGATTCGGCGGAAACATCTCGGCGATTTTGCGCAGGCGCTCGGCCATCGCGGCCGGAGCTAACAATGGATAGTCGCGCTCTCGCAGATCGTGGTAATCGACATCCAGCGACAAAGAGAGAAGATAGATCGAAATAGCGTCGGCAAAGGCCGCGGCAAAATATTCGGTTTTGTGTTTCTCCGCGTCGACGCTGTGGCCGGTGGCGAGTTTGCGCGACTCCCAGGCGTCGAGCGAAGTTTCGCCGCGAACGCTCGATTCGGCTTGCTTCCAGACCAGATCACTGAATTCACGGGAAAGACCGGCCTGGTCGACGAATGCGTGACCCACATTAATGTAGAACTCGAAAGCGATGGAAAACTTGTCATCCATCAATCGGGTAGAAATAAACACGCACTGCGAATTGCCCAGCTCCAGGTTGCGATGGCACACTGCGTTGTCGCTGAGCGCAACGTCGTAGCGATCAGCAATGACGGTTTGATCGCCCTGGTTAACCGTGAGCGGAACAAAGTAGTAGGCCTTACGCTGCAGAGCTCCGGCAATGGAGGCCGGAACAGCTGATACCATGCGCTCGAGGTCAGAGTTCGAAATGCTCATCTCTCCAGAGACGGCATAACAAATTCCGTTCGGCGCCTGCGAGACCGGTGTCTCCCGCACAATCTCTGAGGGGGGACGAGTGATCGCCTGTGCAGCTTGGGACATTCAGGTTATTCTAGCGCACCGCATCCATATCTTTCGGCGATCGTGAGGGACAGCACCGTTGGGGTAGACTTAGCATAGCGCGAAATGACAGTTTCTCTCGACACCACGAACCGAGCTCCGCGCTGGTATTTCATACCGGTGCGCATCCTGCTGGTGACATTTGTCGTGACCCTTTTATCCTTCGCGATTAGCCTGCTTCTGGGAATCTGCGCGGTGGTACTGGCGGCGAAGCTGCACGGCGCTACCTACGATCTAAGCGTGGCATACCGCTATATTGCTGCCCCTGCGGCGGGAGTGGTTGCGGCGATCGTGCTGGTTTCCTCAAGCTTTATGGAAGTTCGACATTATCGGAGGCTGAAAGTTTTGCGAAGCATCGAGCACCAGATCGGACATTCTGATAAATGAAACCACGCATCGCCATTCCTTTGCCCCATAGCAACGATCCCGAATACGCACTGCGAGCAATTCCGCAATACGAGCGTGCCGTCGAGCTTTCCGGGGCTGAGCCAGTGCGGATTCCGCTCGATCGATCGCCCGCAGAAGTAATGAAGCTCATTGAGCGCTGCGATGGGGTGCTGCTGCCGGGCAGCAAGGCGGATGTAGATCCCGCGAAGTTTGATGCGGAGAGGCACCCGAAGACAGAGGCGGCCGATCCCAAGCGTGACACGGTTGACGAATTGCTTTTGCAGGATGCTTACAACATGCGGAAGCCGGTGCTGGGAATCTGCTATGGCTTGCAGATACTGAATGTGTATCGTTCGGGGACGCTGTTGCAGCATATTGAATCGCCGGTAAATCATGAAGCAGGGAAGGAAGTGGCAGTAGCGCATCGGGTCGAAGATTGATGCAGGATCAAAGCTCGCAGAAATTCTAGGCCAGCGCTGATGAGCCCGTGTGGGGACAGCCGCCCTCCGGCTGTCCCGCAATCCTCTTTTGATGGCGAGGCGAACGGTCATCGAGCTTCGCTCGATCAGACGGCCGAGGGCGGCCTTCCCCACACGAGATGTCTTTTGCCATTCCCGTGAACTCGAGCCACCACCAGTCGGCGGATCTTATCGGTGATGGCTTGAGGATTGTGGCACGATGCCCGGATGATGGCGTAATTGAAGCACTCGAAGGAACCTCGCCGGACCATTTCGTGCTGGCAGTGCAATGGCATCCCGAGCGATCGTTCGACGAAGACGAGAATTCGCGGGCGATTTTCGGGGCGCTGGTAGAAGCGGCAAAGCAGAAGCACGAAGAGTTAGCGGGAGAGTTCGAAGGGCAGCCGCACGCCGGCCGGGGACGCCCGCGCCACACGATCAAATTTTTAGCACGACCTTTCCAAAATTCTTACGCTCCAGCAATAGCCGGTAAGCATCCCCTGCCTTTTCCATTGGCAAGACGGCGTCAATCACTGGACGGAGATGGCCCTGCGCAGCCCAGGTCTGAAAGCTGTTGCCATGCTTGGCGCATCAGCTCCGGCTTCTGCGAAAGATAGGTCAGCCACAGGCCGTGGACGCTCGCTCCTTTTGCGTAAAGCACTCCGGGATCGAGTTGGGCGCGCTGCCCAGTAGCGGTGCCATAAACGATCACACGGCCGAAATCACGCAAACAACGGACACTTTTCAATACGTGCTCGCCACCCAGCATTTCAAAAACGACGTCGACGCCCTGACCGTTAGTCAGCGTCTTTGATCGCTTCCTCGTAGTCGTGTTGTTTGTAGTTGATTCCGTGCTGCAGGCCGAGTTCTTTTACGCGCGCGAGTTTCTCGTCGGACGAAGAGGTGCCGTACATCTCGACGCCGAGCAGTTTGCCAATCTGCACCGCTGCGGTTCCCACGCCTCCAGCCACGGCATGGATGAGAACACGCGAGCCTTTTGGGTTGTCGATCAGGCCGGCCTTCCAATAAGCGAAGTACGCAGTGAAAAAGTTGACGGGGAATGCTGCACCTTCGGGCGCACTCCATCCCATGGGCACGGGCCAGAGCAGGGCTGGTCGGGCAGCGATAATTTCGGCGAACGCTCCCCATTGCATGTAGCCCATTACCCGCTCACCGTTGCTGGCGCGGGTTCCGGAGAATTCACGTCCGGCGACCAGAGGAGGTTTCGGCGTACCGGGATACCCGCCGGCTGCCGTCATGGTGTCAGCGAAATTAATTCCGCCAGCCTCCACGCGAATTAATTCTTCCCCTGCTGCTGGCGTGGGCTCAGGAACCTCGACGGACTTCCAGCACATCCGGGCCGCCCTGACGAGTGATGATAACGGCTTTCATGATTGAAGTGTAGCAAGACGGAATGGATTGGATTCCGAATGTCAGGCGACGTTCTGTAAAGGACGTTTATTTCTAGTGCGGGGGGGTATATACTTTCCGCGTTAAATGTTTGCCCAGGGAAGATCGGGTGCGGGGCCAACCATCATTTCATAACGGCTCCGAATAGAAATGCCGGCGGTTTTGAAATTTAGCTGCATGTGCCGGCTCGGGACGATTGCGCGGGCAACAGTCGTCTCGGGGAGGAAGTGTCATGGACCTTATTGCTGGTTCGTCTTATCTTTGTTCTTTTTGTCGCTTTTACCTGCTTTCTAATCCATCCATTCGGACTGAGTCCCAGGCTGGATGCGGCGATAGGCGCCTTGATCGGCGCGGCCATTGTGGTGTTCGAATGGCGGCTGCTCCGGGTAAGCCTGAAGCGGCTGATCGGGGCTGCGATCGGCAGCATCCTGGGAATCTTTGGCGCCTACCTGTTTGCCCTGGTGATTCGCAACAGCCTGGCGGACAGCTCTCTGCGCAGCTTTCTGCAGATCATGGTCATGCTGCTGATGGCTTACGTGGGCCTGATCGTGGGCGCGAACAAAGGTGATCTGCTGAACCTTGCGGCGTTGGGCGGAGTGTTCGGCGGAGAAAAGCAGCTCAAGAAGAGCTACAAAATTCTGGATACCAGCGTGATCATCGATGGACGCATTGCCGACATTGCGGAGACCGGATTTCTCGATGGAACCGTGGTCACCCCGCAATTTGTTTTGCGCGAGCTCCAGCTGGTGGCGGACTCCGGCGACTCGCTCAAGCGTAATCGCGGCCGGCGTGGACTAGACATTCTGCAACGTCTGCAAAAAGTGCCATCGCTCCAGATGCAGATCGTGGAGGACGATTTTCCGGGCGTCCGCGAAGTCGATCTGAAATTGATCGAACTGGCTAAGGTCTACGAAGGCAAAATCATCACCAATGATTTCAATCTGAATAAGGTGGCGCAGCTGCAGGGAGTGGAGGTGCTCAACATCAATGAGCTGGCAAATGCGCTTAAGCCGATTGTTCTGCCTGGCGAGACCATGCGGGTGTTCATTCTGAAGGAAGGGAAGGAATACAACCAGGGCGTTGCCTATCTCGACGACGGAACGATGGTGGTGGTGGATAATGCGCGCAAGATGATCGGCAAGACGATTGACGTTTCCGTGACTTCGGTATTACAGACCACGGCAGGGAAGATGATCTTCGGCAAATGGGATGAGCGGTCTGCGCCGAGATCTGAATCGAGAAATGCCATGGGCGCCGCGAACTCCGCTTCGGAATCCAAGAAGCAGATTGTTGCTGCTGAGCAGCCCAGCGAATAAGGATTACAGCTGAGGGCCGACGGAGTTTACCTCGATAGTGTCGCCCGCAAGCGTGCCGGTGACCGTGGCGCGCATACCCAAAAGTTTGTTCAACGATTCTTTGTTGCCGCTCAAGATTGTAACGGTGATGTCCGTTGACCAAAACATAACTCGCGCCATTACGAATGCAGAGACGGGCGCAATCCTCGGGAGTTAAGTTGGAATGCCGCTGATGTCTCGCGCCGCAATAGGAATCGGTAATCAAGCCGCTAAAGCTGGTGATATCGGAGTGCTGCGGCTCGGCGGGAGCCTGGTCCTGCTGATCGGAGTGCTGCGGAGCGGCCGCGGTCTGGAGATCGGCGGGAGCCTGCGGCGCTACCGCATCTTCCTGAAGTTCTTCTGCGGTTGCACTTTGGTGACTGGCGAGCGCGACTGATCCGCCGGCGACGATAATCGCAAAAACCAGAGCTGCGCCGGACACGGTCATCAGGCAATAACTTACCAACGAGATCCATGACCGATTGTGCCTCACCGTACCTCCAAGTATGTCGTGACTAAGATCATTCGCGACATATTTTTGTTGCTAAACGTGCAGCTCCGGTTGCACGCTGAGATTTGAACTGTAGATGCAGCAACTCGTATACTGTTCGCCCGCATGAAGATAGTGGTAATCATTCCGGCAGCCGGGTTGGGCACGCGCATGGCATCGCCGCCAACCGCCAAAGCCGGCAAACCCGCGGCCAGCAAGCAGTTCGTCGACCTGCAGGGCACGCCGGTGCTTGATTCACACACTAAGGAAATTCGCTGCTCACGACGAAATTAATGAAATATTAGTGGCCCTGCGCAAGAACTGAAATTAATTCCTTTCAGCAGCGTTTGGAGCGGGAAGCACCTGAGATTTTGCGCAAGAACACTGTATTACTGGAGGGTGGGGAGCACCGCCAGCACTCGGTTGCGAATGCACTGGCAAAAGTAGCAGCTTCGGCGGACGACATTGTTTTGGTGCATGATGCAGTCCGGCCATTTGTGACCGACGAAATTATTCACGATGTGATCGCCGCGGCAGCGAAGTACGGCGCTGCGATTACAGGAGTGCCTGCGGTTGACACCGTAAAACAGGTGGAGCGCACAGCGGAAGGCGCAACTGATTAAAGTCCACGATTCCGCGCGAGAAAATTGTGATGGCGCAAACGCCGCAAGGTTTTCGCTATGACGTGTTAAAACAAGCGTTCGACGAAGCGGCGGCCGATGGAATGATCGGTACGGACGAAGCGTCTCTGGTAGAACGGTCAGGACATCCGGTGGCGGTGGTGATGGGTTCGCCACGAAATATAAAGATCACGACGCCGGCAGATTTTGAGTTGGCGGAGTTCTTCCTGAAACGGTAAAGCGGGCCACTGACCTCCACCAATTTACTCTGATGAATAACGAAAAAAAATTCCGTGAGAACCGATCGAAACCCGTGGCCGGAGTTTCAGCATGAGAATCGGCTACGGTTGGGACTCGCATGAATTCCGGCGCGGCATTCTGCTCAAGATCGGCGGAGTAGAAATCGCTCATGATAAGGGTCTGGCGGGCCATTCCGACGGCGACGTTCTGCTGCATGCCATAACGGACGCCCTGCTTGGCGCGCTCGCCGCTCCGGATATCGGAACGCTATTCTCTCCCTCAGACGCGCGTTGGAAGGGTGCCGACTCGGCGGTCTTTCTTGCCGAAGCGCTTCGTCGAGTGAAGTCCGCGGGCTACAAAATTGTCAACATCGATTCCACGTTAATTCTCGCCGCGCCAAAAATCGGACCGCTTTCAGCGAGCATCCGCGAATCAATTTCAAAACTGACGTCAGTTCCGCCCGACTGCATCGGAATCAAAGCCAAAACTCCGGAAGGTATGGGCACAGACAACGCGGCCATTGCGCATGCGGTTGTGCTGCTCGAACCGGTAGCGAAGCCTGCACCTCGCAAACCAGCGAAAGAAGTTGCGCGCCTGATTGTCAAATTGATGTCACCGGAAATTTCCGCGCTGCTAACCACTGCTCAAGATAAACCGTCAAAACAATACAATGAACGGAACCTCGAAACGACTTAGAGCGTATTGAGGTCAGGACGGAGTTGAGCTTCGTAGCGAAATCGAGAAATTAAAGGGCCAGGAGACTGCCTCGCACGGTTTGGCGGCCAGCGGAGAACAGTCCCCTGCAGCAAGCGATGCGCGCTTTCGCGCCCCCGTTTGCTTACCCGAGCCTGCATTGTAGGGCTTCTGGGTAAAAAACAAGCCCGATCTTAACCGCGACCGCCTTAACCGTTTTCCGGCGCTCCGGAATAGAGGAGGATTGGTGAAATCGTATCTGGGTTTGAGTGTAAAAAGCATTTTTCTGGTAATCACGGTATTGGCGGCCGGAAGCGCATTGGCCGCTAACAAAGGGTCATTGAATCTGCAACATCCTACTAACGTTGCGGGAAAGCAATTGGCAGAGGGCTCGTACACCGTGCAGTGGGACGGTAGCGGCGATCAAGTTGATTTGAAAATCTATCATGGCAAAAATCTTGTGGCCTCAACCCCGGCGAAGGTATTGAAAGTCGATCATCCAACCGGCAGCAACAGTGCAGTGGTGGTGGCGAACGGCGACAAGACGTACAGCCTGTCAGAGATTCGATTCGCAAACAAGAAGTTTGCTTTGGGAATCATGAGCAATGGCGACTCGGGCATGGGTGCCGGCGGCGGATCCGGGAATTGATGAATTGAGAAGCCGTTCAGGCGGGCGAAGGGCAGAGCTGATTGTACTGCTAAAATAACAGAGCAATGGTCCTGCCTTTCGTTCGCGATTTATTTGCGGACGTTGAAAAACTCCCCGCTTTTACGCGTGTTGTCTCCCACCTTCGGGATAACACGGGACGGATACGTGTATCCGGACCGAATCCGACAGCTAAAGCATTGTTGATTTCGCAGTGGCAGAGGGTGCTCTCGTCGCCCGCTTATCATCGTTACCCGGAATAATGAGGCCGCAGACGACCTGCTGCCGGTGATTCAGGCATTTTCTGAGCTGGTTGGCGGAGCGCCCGGCCGACGCGATCGTATCCCTGCTGACTCGTGATGTGCTTCCGTTCCAGAACCTGTCGCCGCATCCGGAAATTCAGGAGCAGCGCGCGATTGCTTTGTGGAAGATCGCGACTGGCGCTGCTTCGATTGTGATCGCACCCATCGCCGCCACCGCCCTGCGGCTTAAGTCTTCCGAATACTATGCGGACCTGGCGCGAACCCTGCGTCGAGGTGAGAGCTTTGACACCCGACCGCTGATCGAGCACTTGAATTCGGTTGGCTACAACTCTACTGATGTGGTCGAAATGCCGGGCGAGTACGCGTTACGGGGCGGCATTCTCGATGTATATTCACCTGACGCAGAGCGACCGGTGAGGGTGGAATTTTTTGGCGATGAAGTGGAGTCAATCCGCAAGTTCGATCCGGGAACGCAGAGATCGTCTTCGCCAGCCGACGAAGCTGTGCTGCTTCCGCTCTCGGAAACGCCGGTCAGCGAACAGATCCTGGGCGCCATTCATGCGCGGCTTTCCGGCAAACGCATCAGCGGTACGGAAGAAATGATTGAGCAGTCAGTGCGTGCCGGTGGTGTGAATGTTTTTCCCGGCTGGGAATTTTATGCGCCGGTCGCAGGCGTCGGCGGGAACCATTTTTGATTTGCTGCCCAATGCGGCGGTGATCACGGACGAGCCGGAGCTGTTGACTAACGAACTGGATCATTTCTGGGAGACGGATAAGCGAGGCGCATGAGCGCAGCGGAGTCGGGAACCTGGTGAAGCCGTCGGATCTTTATATTTCGTCCGAAGAGTGGCCGCAGAAATTGCAGTCCTTCCCGGGGGTCGATCTCGAGCATCTGGGTGTGGCGCGTGGCGATGATCTGGAGACGGTGGAGTTTCATTCGCAGCCCAGCCCACGCTTTCATGGCTCGATTCCCGTCATGCTGGAAGAAGTGAAGAAACATCTCGCGGCAAACCGCCGAGTGCTGGTGGCTGCACCGAACATCGGTGAGGTGGAGCGGCTGGCAGATTTCTTTACCGAATATGCAATCTCATTCCGGCTGGGCAGCCGCACGCGGGGTGGCGAAAGTTATGCCGATGAGACGGCGTACTTCGCGGGCGAAGTGCTCACCACAACTCTAGTGAAGGCCTATATCCCGGAGGGAATGGTTCTTCCCGACGCAGGGCTTGACGATTTTCGGGACGCGAGATCTGTTCGACGAATCGGAGTCGGTTGTCTCCCGGCCGCAGCGGCAGAAATCGAAGACCTCAGCTTTCCTTTCTGACTTTCGAGACCTGCAAGTGGGCGATTACGTTGTGCACGTGGAGCATGGGATCGGCCAGTATCAGGGATTAAAGGAAATCAATCAGGGCGATGGCAATGCCGAGTTCATGGTGCTGGAGTACGCGGATGCCGCAAGGCTCTATGTTCCGCTGACTCGGCTCGACTCTAGTGCAGAAGTACCGCTCGCAGGAGGGCGCGAAGCCGGTGCTGAATCATCTCGGCACCGCCGCCTGGGCGAAGACTAAAGCGCGTGTCCGCAAAGCCATGAAGGACATGACCGAGGAGCTGCTGAAGCTCTATGCGCAGCGCAAAACAGCGCAGGGCCACAGCTTTCCCGGCGGACAACGAATGGATGCGTGAGTTTGAAGACGCATTCGAATACAGCGAGACGGACGATCAGGATCTAGCGATCAAGGATGTGAAGCGTGACATGGAATCGCAGCAGCCCATGGACCGGTTGCTATGCGGCGATGTGGGATACGGTAAGACCGAAATTGCCATGCGCGCGGCTTTCAAGGCCATCAGCGATAACAAGCAGGTTGCAGTGCTTGCGCCCACGACGGTGCTGGCGTTTCAACATTTCGAAACTTTCAAGCAGCGCTTTGCCGCGTTTCCCGTGACGATCGAGATGATCAGCCGCTTCCGATCGCCGAAGCAGCAAAAAGAAATCCTGCAGCGAGTGGAAGCGGGAAAAGTTGACATTCTCATCGGCACCCATCGCCTGCTTTCAAAAGATGTGAAGTTTACTGATCTTGGTTTATTGATCGTTGACGAAGAGCAGCGCTTCGGCGTGCGCCACAAAGAACGCCTGAAGCAGATGCGCAAGGAAGTAGATGTTCTGACCATGTCGGCGACGCCGATTCCGCGCACTCTCCACATGTCGCTGGTCGGATTGCGGGATATGAGTGTGATTGAAACGCCGCCGAAAGATCGCATCGCGATTCAGACTGTGGTCGCGAACTGGGATGAAAAGCTCATCCGGACGGCGATTGAGCAGGAACTGGAACGCGGCGGCCAGGTTTATTTTGTCCATAATCGCGTGGACACCATCTGGGAGATTGCGGCCAAACTGCAGAAGCTGGTGCCGCAGGCGCGAATCATGGTGGGACATGGTCAGATGTCCGAAGGCGAACTGGAAAAAGTCATGCTGGGGTTCATGCGCCACGAAGCGGACATTCTGGTTGCGACCACGATTATCGAGAACGGGCTTGATATACCGCTCTGCAATACCATTCTCATCAATCGGGCTGACCGCCTGGGCCTTTCTGAGCTGTACCAGCTGCGCGGCCGCGTCGGAAGGTCCAATCGCCGGGCATATGCGTATTTGTTGTTGCCGTCGGAAATTGAACTGACTCCAATCGCGCGGCGACGGCTGGCGGCGTTGAAGGAATTTTCAGACCTGGGCGCGGGATTCAAAATTGCCGCTCTCGATCTCGAACTGCGGGGCGCGGGCAACATGTTAGGCGGAGAGCAGAGCGGCCACATCGAAGCCGTTGGATTCGATCTTTATACCCAGATGCTCGAGCAGGCGGTCCGTGAGATGAAGGGCGAGACGGAGCCGCAGCCGCAAGCACAACTCAACCTGGGACTCGAACATTCGCATTCCGGCGGATTACATTGCTGAAGAAAATCAGCGTCTGCGAATGTACAAGCGTATCGCAGGTGTCGAAACGGAACGTCAATTGGTCGATGTGGAGGCCGAGCTGAAGGATCGATATGGCGATCCGCCGCTGCCGGTGCGGCAACTGCTTCGCTATGCCGCGTTGCGTTTGCAAGCCGTACAGGCGGGTGTGACTGCTATCGAGCGCAAGCGCGACCTGGTCAGTGTTCGGTTTCGTCAGGATGCGCCCGTCGATCCAGGCAAGCTGGCGAGTTTTGTTTCCTCGCAACGAGGGGCGCAGTTTTTGCCCGATGGAACGCTCAAGTTCCTGGCGAAAGGATTGGACGCAAAAGAACTTCTGGAACAGTTACAAAACCTGTTGAGCAATCTCGCCGAAGGCGTTCTGCCTTCGATCGCCTGAGTGGGTCAGGCGATTTTCTGAAAGGCGTGCGATAATTTCCGGCTCCACTGTTGTGATACCGTGAATTGGGATTCCGAATGAAAAATATAAGCTGGTTTGTGGTTTTGTTATTGAGTTTCGCCTGCGCGTTGCCGTTGACCGCGGAAACTAAAACAGTCGCGGAGTTCAACGCTGTGGTCGATAAGTACTTTGATTTTTATTTTTCCTTTCATCCCAGCGAGGCCACGGGAGCCGGTTTCCACCAGTATGACAATAAGCTGGAAGACTACTCTGCGGCGTCCCACGCGCAACAGATTCGCGGCTTGAAGGATTACCTGAGCAAGTTCGAAGCGATCGATGCCTCCAAGTTGCCGCCATATACTCAGGGCGACCGCGAATGGATCATCAGTTCCATTCATTCCGGGCTGCTTGAGCTTGAAGACATCCAGATGTGGAAGAAGGATCCGGACAGTTATACCGGCGGCATCACTAACAGCATTTTTCTGATTATGAAACGCAATTATGCGCCGCCGGAGCAGCGGCTGCGCTCGGCGATCGCGCGGGAGAAGCAGGTCCCCAAGGCGCTCGAATATGCGCGCGAGAATCTGCGGAACCCGCCCAAAATCTATACTCAGATCGCGCTGGAGCAGCTTCCCGACGAGGCGGATTTTTTCAGGAAAGATGTACCCGATGCCTTTTCCGAGGTCACGGATCCCAAACTGCTTGCCGAATTTAAAACCGCGAACCAGGGCGTAATCGACGCCTTTCAGAGCTACCAAAAATTTCTTCAGGATTCCGTCCTGCCGCACGCCAACGGCGATTTTCGCTTAGGCGCGGAGAATTACCGCAAGAAGCTGCTTTACGATGAGATGGTTGATATTCCGCTCGACCGGCTGCTGGCAATCGGTTATGACAACCTGCATCAGAATCAGGAAGCATTGAAGAAAGTTGCGGCTGAGATCGACCCTAAACGCCCGGTGCGCGAGGTGCTGGGGGATCTGCAGAACCAGCATCCCGCTCCCGATCAACTGCTGCAGGCTTTTCGCAACACATTCAGTGGGCTCACGGAATTTATTGAGCAGAAGAAAATCATCACTGTTCCGCCGGGGCAGGCGCCGATCCTCGAGCCCACGCCTCCTTTTGAGCGCGCGACTACGGAAGCCTCCATCGACACTCCGGGCGCGTACGAAAAACACGATCGCAAAGCTTTTTTTAACGTGACCACTCCCGATCCGCGATGGCCTCAGCAGCGGGTTGAAGATTGGATGAAGACGTTTAACAACAGCATGATTCCCGGCACGGCAATTCACGAAGTCTACCCTGGCCACTTTGTTCAGTTCCTCTGGATCGACGAAAATCCGTCCAAGGTTCGAAAGCTGATTTTTTCTGGAACCAATGCTGAAGGATGGGCCCACTACTGCGAGCAGATGATGCTCGATGAAGGTTACGGCAACGGCGATCCTAAATTGCGCCTGGGACAGTTGGAAGATGCGCTGTTGCGTAACGCGCGGTACATTGTCGGCATCAAGCTGCACACCGCCAACATGACTCTCGATGAGGCCAGGAAGTTTTTCGTAGACGAGGGTTATCAGACGCCGGCCATCGCAGACGTGGAAACCAAGCGTGGCACTTCCGACCCCACTTATCTCATGTACACGCTGGGCAAGTTGCAGATTCTTAAATTGCGCGAAGACTATCGAAAAATGCGGGGCAACGATTTCAGTCTGATGGAGTTTCACAACAAATTTATGGAGCAGGGCGGCTTGCCGCTGAAGATTATTCGCAAAGCTATGCTCGAAAATGACAGTCCGACGCTTTGATGGAAAAGTGCATCCAAAGCGATTCACCGGTTCCATGGTGCAAGGCAATAATCCTATGATGAGAGTTTGCAAGGCGGTTTTTCCCGCTGCCGGACTGGGCACTCGTTTCCTGCCCGCAACCAAAGCGCAACCCAAGGAAATGCTTCCCCTGGTCGATAAGCCGATCATTCAGTATGGCGTGGAAGAGGCGCTGGCCGCGGGCTGCAACCAGATCATCATGGTCACCGGCCGCGGAAAAAGCGCGATCGAAGACCATTTCGATGTCAGCTACGAGCTCGAGAAAATTCTGGAAGAGAAGGGGAAGACAGACCTGTTGAAGGTCGTGCGCCAGATCTCAGACATGATCCATGTCGCCTACGTCCGTCAAAAAGAGGCGCTGGGTTTGGGGCACGCGGTCCTGACTGCGAAGGAATTAGTTGGTCATGAAGCCTTTGCGGTGTTACTTGCAGACGACGTTATCGATGCTGAAGTGCCGGTGCTTAAGCAGATGATGAGCGTCTTTGAGCAGACGCAGTGCTCGGTGATCGCGACGCAGATCGTCGAGGGCGCAGCCATTTCCGCATACGGAGTGCTGGACGTGAAGCCGGTTGATGGGCGCCACGGAGGCAGGCTCTACGAAATCCTGAATATGGTGGAAAAGCCGCCATTGGAAGAGGCGCCTTCAAATCTGGCGATTATCGGGCGTTACATTCTCACTCCCGCCATTTTCGATGTGCTGGAGGACACGCAGATGGGCAAGGGCGGAGAACTTCAGCTCACTGACGGCATGCAGATCGCTGCTGAAGCAGGAAAAGATGTACGCCTACGTTTATGAAGGCAAGCGCCACGACACCGGGGACAAGCTGGGCTTTTTAAAGGCGACGGTGGAGTTTGCACTGAAGCGCGACGATCTGGGCGGTCCGATGAAGGAGTATTTGCGGACTCTGAAGCTCGATTAGATGACCGCGTCTGACGGACGAGGGCACCCATCGATCCACATTCACTCGCCGGAAAAGATTGCGGAGTACTCCGGAGGACGGGCGAGGGCGCCCGTCCCGCACGGGTTGGGTTAGCTGCGGCTCGCCTGCAGCTTTTTCGATTTTTCCTCTACGCCTTTGGCGAGCTTTTCTTTGTGCGCATGGAGTTTTTGCGCTACCGCGGAATCTGCTACGCCGATAATCTGGGCAGCGAGGATTCCGGCATTGGTGGCGCCGGGTTTCCCGATTGCTACCGTCGCGACCGGAATCCCTGCCGGCATCTGTACGGTCGCCAAAAGCGAATCTATTCCGTTCAACGAAGTCGCAGAAATTGGAACTCCGATTACCGGAAGCGTTGTGTGTGCAGCGATCACTCCGGCCAAATGGGCTGCGCCGCCGGCGCCGGCAATGATCACGCGAATACCCCGGTCGGCGGCCTTACGCGCGTAGTCGGCGGTTCGGTCCGGCGAACGATGCGCAGAGGTTACGTCAATTTCATATTCGATGCCGAAGCCCTCCAGAGACTTGCCGGCTTCCTGCATTATTTCCAGATCAGAATCACTTCCCATCACGATCGAAACTACTGGCTTGCTCATTCGCTCTCCTGGATTTTCCAGCGGCAGAAGCCGCTTTTGGTTTCGTAACAAATCACAACGAGCCCTGCGCGAAAGCTACTTTCTTAAATCATTTCTTCAGCGCTCGCGCCCCAATGTCTGTTCGATAATGCGCGCCGTCAAACTTAATCTTTTCCGACGGCTTCATAAGCGCGATCCACAGCCATGCGCAGAGACGCAGCGCGAGCGGTTATGCCTAATACCCGGCCGCCAGCGGTGTAAAACTCTCCATCGCGAACACTGGTTCCGGCGTGAAATACTTTGACGCCTTCTACTTTGTCGGCGTCATCTATTCCGGTAATTTTTTTTCCTACTTCGATTGTGCCGGGATAGCCGCCCGAAGCCATCACTACGCAAACCGCTGCATCCTGGGACCAGCGAAAATCACCATCGCTCACCCGGCCTTCGATCGATGCCTCGACGGCTTCGAGTAAGTCACTGTCCAGACGCATCATGATCGGCTGGGTTTCAGGATCGCCAAATCGGCAATTGAATTCCAGCACCATCGGGCCGCGCGCAGTCATCATCAGGCCACAGTAAAGAATGCCTTTGTACTCCATTCCCTCGGCTTTCATGCCCTCTACGACCGGGCGGGCAATGTGCTGCAGCAGCCAGTTGCTCATCTGTTCGTCCAGCAGTTGGGGATCGAATATGCGCCCATGCCGCCGGTGTTGGGCCCGGTATCGCCATCGCCTGCGCGTTTATGGTCCTGCGCAGCAACTAACGGCGCAACGCGTTCTCCATCGCTGAGCACCAGGAATGAAAGTTCGTCTCCCTTCAAGCACTCTTCAATCACAACTCGCGCGCCCGCCCCGCCGAGCATCTTCCCGCTGAGCATCTCTGTAGCGGTGGTGACAGCTTCGTCTTTGGTGTTGCATATGACCACGCCCTTGCCGGCTGCCAGGCCGTCGGCCTTGACCACAACCGGGGTGCTGAATCTGCCGATCGCGTCGTTCAGGTCATCGATGGAATCACAAATCGCATAATGCGAGGTTGGAATCCGATGACGCTGCATGAATTCTTTGGCGAAACTTTTGCTGGTCTCGAGCTGCGCGGCGGCTTTGGTTGGGCCGAAGACGGGCCATCCACGGCGGGTAAATTCGTCTACGATTCCAAGCTGAAGCGGCAACTTCCGGCCCGACGACCGTCACGTCCGGCAGTATTTGCACCTGCGACCTCAACGATCGATTCCAGGCTCTTCAAATCGACGGGGAGGCATTCGGCTTCAGCGCTGATGCCGCCATTACCCGGAGCGCAATAGAGCTTGCTGATTCGCGGCGATTGCCGCAGTTTCCAGGCGAGAGCGTGCTCGCGTCCGCCGTTTCCTATGAGGAGAACTTTCATGGCCAGAGCAAATAAGGTTAGGGTGAGGACGAATCTATGTCAAACGCGGAAACTGCGGAAGGGAGAGATGCAATCAACTTTAGACCAGCGCCATGGAAGAGAGCCATTCGGCGTAGGCTTTGCCGCTGTCTTCGTGCATGCCGAAGAACCTGATTCCAAAGACCGGCCCGCGTGACCAGCAGATAAGAGCTACGGCGGTGATGAAGGTCCGTTGCACATCGGGAAGGCTGAAGCGTACTGTCACTGAGCCGTGGAGATGGGCGCGATCCAACAAGCGCAATGCTAAGCCGCCATCACTGACATTTAAAATTTGAGCGGAAATGGTGGTACCGTCGCGGCGGATTACTTCCGCATCGATTGCAAGCTCAAAGCGGAAATAGCGACGGTGTTCGGCCTCCATCTGGCGGATGGAAGATTGAAAATATGTGCTGAATCGTCCGATGTCGACCGGCTTTTCCAGAACAAAATTCGACCCCAGCTCCATCGCCTGGGCAATCGAAGTTTTTCCGTCGGCAATGGTAAAGATGACAGATTTCCGATTGGAGCGGCTGTTTCGAGCGGCAGAGATAATTTCGGTTCCGCGTTCGATTCCGTCGCAATCGATTACGAAGCCGTCGAAATGGCTACGGCCAATAAGATCCAGCGCCGAAATCCCGTCGTCGCGAACGCGCATTTCAATGCCGTGAAACACGTCTTCGACGGCCTCTTGCACGTCCGCGTCGCGGCTGACCAGTAAGCTATTTAGTCGCACATTGTAATGCTAAAGCGCGGTCGTACCGCGGTGGTAATGACCACAGTAACCATCGGTGACTGGGGAAAGTTTCCGGCTGCGGGAATTTCGCCAATCGGGCAACGCCGACGGGGAAAGCGCCCCATTGGCTCGTCCCGGTAATTTCGGGCAAGTTACTTAAATAATGAAGTGCTACAGGATTGACCGTATCGAATATCGCATGGCTGCAGCCCTACACTCTATGACGATATGAGTGATCCACGACGCGGTGGAACCCGGATCAGCTGCGAGATAGCAGCGTCGCTGCGCGTGCCCGGCTTTCCGCTGCCGGAAGAGTGCCTGATCATTCTGGTGAATCCCCAAGGGTGTGCAGCGCGGTTCAACCGTCCGTGGAACTAGGAACCACGGTGCGGCTGGAAGGTCTTCCCGCTGGCTGCGCGAGGGCGCGCATCGTGAATTGCATTTCTGTCGAAAAGAGCAGCAATCTCTGGCTGTTGGGACTGGCCTTAGAGGAACCGGGAAATATCTGGGGGGTCCAGCATCCACCACAAGATTGGGAAGAACCGGTTACCCTCGCAATCAGCGTTCGAGCCGCCGCTGCTGCCGCGGCGCTGGCGCTGGCGCGGCAGTCTAGAGTTAGTCCATTCCTTGATTGAGCTGTTCCGCTTTTCTAGCAATCAGATTTTCGAGTCCTCAAGCCAATTCCAGGCAGCATTCTGCGGCACTGTGCGGCGACCGTTCTCCGTTAGGATAAGATTCGACACAGAATCTCTGCCGTCATGCCCGATTCAAAAGAGTCCGACCGCATTGCGACGGTGACCGACCCGGAGAACCACGTCTCGCTCGAGGGCATGCACGGCAGCGTGGATGTTCCTCATCATGGCGCCGGCTTCTGGCAGAAGTGGCGGGCTTTCATTGGGCCCGGCAATTCTGGTGAGCGTGGGTTACATGGACCCCGGCAACTGGGGCACGGATCTCGCCGGCGGCGCGCAATACAAGTATGGCCTGCTTTGGGTAGTCGCGCCTGGCAAGCCTGATGGCGATTTTTATGCAGGTGATAGCCGCGCGTTTGGGCGTGGTCACCGGCAAAGATCTGGCGCAATGCTGCCGTGACTGGTATCCGCGCTGGACGCGGTGGCCGAACTGGTTGCTGTGCGAACTCGCGATCGGCGCCTGCGATCTGGCCGAGGTGCTGGGCAGCGCGGTCGCTATCAACCTGATGTTTCATATTCCGCTGCTGTGGGCGGTGGTCATCACCGGCGTCGACGTGTTGCTGTTGCTGGCGTTGCAGCGTTACGGCATGCGCACGATCGAGGCGGTGGTGTTGGTCCTGATTGCGACTATCGGCGTGTGTTATCTGATCGAAATTTTTGTGCTCCCGCAGACCCGGCCGAATTTCCTGGAGATGGGCCACGCATTGATCAATCCGAGCTTTCGGCAGGCAGGAATGATCTATGTGGCGATCGGCATCATCGGCGCTACGGTGATGCCGCACAATCTTTATTTGCATTCTGCATTGGTGCAGAGCCGCAAGTTGCAAAAAGATGAGGCCTCGGTTCGGAGCGCCATCCGCTTCAACGTGATCGACTCGACAACCGCGTTGTCGGTGGCGTTTTTGGTGAATGCAGCAATTCTAGTTCTGGCGGCTTTGGTTTTTTACGGTCGAACCAGCGTGCAGGTGGCGGGTGGGCATGTCATCACTTTCAGTCCTGATAGTGACTGGATTCGGATTGCATATCTCACGCTCGCGCCTTTGCTGGGGACAGCCATGGCCAGCATATTGTTCGTAGTCGCGCTGTTGGCCAGCGGCCAGAGCAGCACCATCACCGGAACGCTCGCCGGCCAGGTGGTGATGGAAGGCTTCATGCATTGGCGTATTCAGCCCTGGCTGCGGCGGCTGATCACGCGTTCCCTGGCGATCATTCCGGCGGTTGTGATTATCGGGTTTCGAGGTGACGCCAGCGTGAATGACCTGCTGACCCTGAGCCAGGTCGTGCTGGCGCTACAGTTGCCGTTCGCGATGTTTCCGCTGCTGCACTTCACCAGCTCCAGCAGAAAATGCGCGGCTGGAAAAACGGATGGTTGCTGATGGCGGGAGGTTGGGGCAGTGCGATTTTAATCACTGCTCTTGATATTTGGGGTCTGCCGGATTCATTGCGTTCAGCATGGCGCGTCATCGTCGGCGGTTAGAGAGGCCGGAATGTACAAAACGATTCTCGTGACCGTGGATGGAACGTCGACCGACCGCGCGATCATCGACCACGTAAAGCAACTCGCGAAACTGTCGCAGGGCCGGGTGGTTTTATTGCATGTGGCCGACGGCTGGGCGGCGCGCACTTATGGCAGAGACGCAGTCAGTCGCGAGATCGCCGAGGACACGGATTACCTGAAAAAAGTGCGCGCCGGAATTCGAGGCGTCGGGCATCTCCGCCGACGCTGAACTCGCGTATGGAGACCCGGCAAAAGAAATCATCCGTTGGGTAAAGCAAAAGGGCTGCGATCTGGTAGCGATGAGCACTCATGGCCATCGCTTCTTTGCTGATCTTTTTCTGGGCACAACCGCGAGCCGGGTACAGCACAATGTAAGCGTCCCGGTGCTGCTGTTAAGGGCCAAGTGAGGCGCGACTTAATGATGTGCAGCCATTGAATATTGGCGGCGATATTATCTGTGGTCTCGAAGCCATTGTCCGCGAGGAAGCGCGGGGCAAAATCCGTGGCAAACGACTAAACTAATCAGTTGCGCTCCCCGATAAGAAAACTTATAGGAAGGCTGGTCCATGGATAGCTTTCGTTCCCGTTCTACGTTGAAAATCGGCAGCAAAGACTACGAAATATTTCGCCTCGACGCGCTGGATAAGCAAGGCATTTCGACCAAGCATCTGCCGTTTTCGCTGCGCATTTTGCTCGAAAACCTGTTGCGCACCGAAGACGGCCGAAACGTGAAGGCCGATGATATCCGCGCTCTGGCTTCGTGGAATGGCAAGACGAAATCGCAAAAAGAAATTGCTTTCACTCCCAGCCGCGTTCTGATGCAGGACTTCACTGGCGTTCCGGCGGTGGTCGATCTGGCTGCGATGCGTGACGCTATGAAAAAACTTGGGGGCAATCCTGCGCTCATCAATCCGCTGCAGCCGGCGGAATTGGTGATCGACCACTCGGTGCAAGTAGATGAATTCGGCAAGCGCGCAGGCTTTTGCGATGAACGCGGAGCTTGAATTCCTGCGCAACAAAGAACGCTACGCATTTCTGCGCTGGGGACAAACCGCGTTTCGCAACATGGCGATCGTTCCGCCGGATACCGGCATCGTGCACCAGGTGAATCTGGAATATCTGGCGCGAGTGGTTTTTGTTAACGAAGCAAACGGAAAGCGCACCGCATATCCCGATACTTTGGTCGGCACCGATTCGCACACCACCATGATCAACGGCTTGGGCGTATTAGGCTGGGGCGTAGGCGGAATCGAAGCCGAAGCGGCGATGCTGGGACAGCCGGTTTCCATGCTGATCCCGCAAGTGGTTGGCGTAAAGCTGACCGGCCGCTTGCGCGAAGGCGCGACGGCGACCGACCTGGTGCTGACCATCACTGAAATGCTGCGCAAGCATGGGGTGGTGGGCAAGTTCGTTGAATATTTCGGGCCCGGCTTGAAAGATTTGCCGCTGGCCGATCGCGCGACCATCGGAAATATGTCGCCTGAATACGGCGCCACTTGCGGAATTTTTCCCATCGATCGCGAGACCTTGACCTATTTGCGGCTTACCGGCCGCGCCGACGAACAGATTGCATTGGTCGAAGCTTACGCGCGCGAGCAGGGAATGTTTCACGATGAGAGCACGCCTGAAGCTGAATATTCTGAATTGCTGGCGTTAGATCTCGACACGGTTGAGCCGAGTCTCGCCGGACCGAAACGCCCGCAGGATAGAGTGGCGCTGTCGAACGCGAAAGAATCGTTTGAGACTGCGCTGCCTTCATTAATCAAGACCAGCAAGGGCCAGCCTGCGCCAGCAGTTGGCGGCAACGGCCATTTGAGTCATGGCAAAGTTGTAATCGCGGCCATCACCAGCTGCACTAATACTTCGAACCCTTCAGTAATGCTGGCGGCTGGGCTGCTGGCAAAAAAAGCTGTCGAACGCGGGCTGCAGGTCCCCGAGTGGGTGAAGACTTCGCTTGCGCCGGGATCGAAAGTTGTCCGCGATTATCTGGACAATGCCGGATTAACGCCCTATCTCGAAAAGCTGAAATTCCATATAGTCGGATACGGCTGCACAACCTGCATTGGGAATTCGGGACCGTTGGCGCAGGAAATTTCGGAAGAAATCGATCGCAAAAACCTGGTAGTGGCATCGGTGCTTTCCGGCAATCGCAATTTCGAAGGCCGCATCAATCCTGATGTCCGCGCAAATTATCTGATGTCGCCGCCGCTGGTGGTGGCGTTCGCGCTGGCCGGACGCATCGATGTTGATCTGCGAAAAGACGCACTGGGCAAAGACCGCGAAGGCAAGCCGGTTTTTCTTGCCGACATCTGGCCGACGCAGCGCGAAGTGGATGAAGTGGTGCAGAACTCGATTTCGTCCGCCATGTTCACCAAAAGTTATGGCGAAGTCTTCGCAGGAGATGAGCATTGGCAATCGCTCAATAGTTCCGAAAGGCGAAACTTACGCCTGGGATGGCAGCTCAACCTATATCCAACGTGCGCCGTATTTCGATGAAATGTCTCTGAAGCCGGAGCCGGTCAGCTGACATCAAGAAAGCCCGGGTGCTGGCAGTGCTCGGTGACAGCGTAACCACCGACCACATTTCTCCGGCGGGCTCGATCAAGAAAGACAGTCCCGGCAGGAAAATATTTGCAGGAGCACGGGGTTAAACCGGCAGACTTTAACTCCTACGGATCGCGGCGCGGCAATCATCAGGTAATGGTTCGCGGAACATTTGCCAATGTCCGCTTGCGAAACAAAATGGTCCCGGCTCTGGAGGGCGGTTTTACTAAACATCTGCCGGATGGCGCGGAGATGACCATCTTCGAAGCTTCGGAAAAATATATTGCTCAGGATGTGCCGCTCGTAATTCTAGCCGGCAAAGAATATGGGTCTGGTTCATCCCGCGATTGGGCGGCGAAAGGCCCGCTGCTGCTGGGAGTTCATGCCGTCATCGCCGAGAGCTACGAGCGCATTCATCGCTCAAATCTTGTCGGCATGGGCATTCTGCCGTTGCAATTTCTGGCGGATCAGAGCGCGCACACACTCGGCCTGACCGGCGACGAGGTATTCGAGATCAGCGGGATCCGCGACGTGGTACGAGAAATTTTCCGCTGGGCAACGGATCAAAGTTCGCGCTAAAGCCGGCAAAGAGACTAAAGAATTCGACGCTTTGGTGCGCATCGATACACCTCAGGAAGCCTTGTACTACGCGAACGGAGGGATCCTGCAGTATGTGTTGCGGCAGTTGCTCGCGGGTAGCGAAATGGTGAAAACGTAGGCGATTCGCACTCCGGTTCAAACTCCACAACAAGCACAATCGACGGGACTTGTTGATTGCTTTTCTGCTTGTCTAAAGCCTCCCATTGGCAAAAGGGTTTGATTTAAGTAAAATAGAAAATACTTTATACAACTTGTATAGCTACTGATTGGGTTTAGACAACCGAAGAGTTGCCATGAAACCGTTTGCCGCAGAACGACTTCCGCTCAACAGCATCAATTGGCCTGATCTGGTTCCGTTGATTGGACAAGCAAATCGTGCGCTAGCCCAATATGATGGCATCCTCTATGGAGTGCCGAATCCCGAAGTCCTGCTTTCGCCATTAACAACTCAAGAAGCTGTTCTCTCCTCCCGCATGGAAGGAACACAGGCCACCCTTGGCGACGTGCTGAAATTCGAAGCTGGGGCAGACGTGTTGGAGGAATCTAAGCGGCAGGACATTCAGGAAATCATCAATTATCGTCGTGCACTGCAGGCCGCAGAGGCAGAGCTGAGGAAGCGCCCTTTTAATCTGAATCTTTTGCTCCAGCTTCACGGGATTTTACTCGACAGCGTTCGGGGAAGGAACAAAGCACGCGGGCAGTTCAGGACGGAACAAAACTGGATTGGTCCGCCAGGTTGCGCGGTCGAGCAGGCGGCCTTCGTTCCGCCCGCGCCGCTGCTCTTGAGAGAGCATCTCCATAATTGGGAGAAATACTATCATTCCGACGAACGCGATCCGCTAGTGCAATTGGCAATCGTTCATGCACAATTTGAGATCATTCATCCGTTCTTGGATGGCAATGGCCGGCTTGGCCGCATTCTGGTTCCCTTGTTCCTGCATGAAAAACAGCTCCTTTCCAGGCCGATGTTTTACATTTCGAGCTATCTGGAGGCTAATCGCGACGTTTACATCAATAGGCTTCGTGATTTGGGTCGTCCGAAGAGTTGGGATCGATGGATCGAATTTTTTTTGCGCGCTATAACGGAACAGGCCAAAGCAAATTCAGCCACCGCTCGTGCCATTATCGAACTCTACGACCGTATGAAGGCTCGCCTAATAGACTTAACCCATTCTCGGTATGCTGTGCCTCTGCTCGACCACTTATTTGACCAGCCTATTTTTCAGAGCAGCCAGTTAACTCGATACCGGCACATGCCGAGTGTTCCTACTGTGATGGGAATGTTGGGGAGATTGCGAAAAGCGGGTGTCCTTAAGACACTGAGAAAAGCCAGCGGTCGGCGTGCTGAAATCTTTGCTTTCGTAGAATTGCTGAACTTGTGCGAAGGCAAGAAAGTTACCTGAATCGCCTGCTATAATCAACGTCTTGCCCTCACGTTCTGTTCTCATGCTACTAAGCGTCTGATTCGCTCCACTACAGTTTTGTGCGTTCGCCGGGATGGCCACGTAGTCATGGCCGGAGACGGCCAGGTCACGCTTGGCGAAGGTGTCATCAAACATTCCGCCAAAAAGATTCGCCGGCTGTATCAGGACAAAATTCTGGCAGGATTTGCAGGTTCGACTGCCGACGCGTTCTCGCTCTTCAGCCGATTTGAAGCCAAGCTGGAGCAGTATCATGGCAACATCGGCCGGGGCGCGGTGGAGCTGGCAAAAGATTGGCGTACCGACAAGTTTTTGCGGCATCTTGAAGCGCTGTTGCTGGTTTCAGATAAAGAGCAAACATTCCTGCTGAGCGGCCAGGGAGATGTGATTGAGCCCGATGGCGGGATTGCAGCTATCGGCAGCGGCGGCCCTATGCCCAAGCCGCAGCGCAGGCATTAGTGGAGCACACCCAGTTGCCGGCGCGTCAGATCGCTGAAGAGGCCATGAAGATTGCCGGCAAAATGTGCATCTATACGAATGACAAGGTTACGATAGAAGAACTTGTGATTTGAGTGGGGACAGCCGCCCTCGGCTGTCCGTCGAGTGCAGCTCGATTGCTGAGTTGAAAGCATCGGATCTTCGATCCGTGGACAGCCGAGGGCGGCTGTCCCCACACGATCATTTATGGCCATTTATTTACCCGCAAGCGCCGAAGAAGAACAGCTCGCACTCGACGAGCTAACGCCGCGCGAGATCGTCGCCGAGCTCGACAAGCACGTCGTCGGGCAAAAAGACGCCAAGCGCGCCGTGGCTATTGCCCTGCGCAATCGCATGCGTCGGCAAAAGCTTTCTGAAGAGCTCGCCGAAGAAATCATTCCCAAGAACATCATCATGATCGGCCCACCGGCGTGGGCAAAACCGAGATTGCGCGCCGCCTGGCAAAACTCGCGAATTCGCCATTTCTGAAAGTCGAAGCTTCGAAATTCACCGAAGTCGGCTACGTGGGACGCGATGTTGAGTCGATGATCCGCGATCTGCTGGAAATCGCGATCGACAATGTCCGCGAAGAAAAGCTCGAAGATGTCGCCGATAAAGCTGAGCTGAATGCCGAAGAGCGCTTGCTCGACATTTTGCTGCCTCCTGCTGCGCCCGCGGCGCCGAATCCGCAGCCGGGGTTCACGCTCGAAGCTTCATCGGGTGATTCTTATTCGCGCACTCGGGAAAAACTGCGGCAACAATTGCGCGAAGGCAAGCTCGACGATCGCATAGTCGAAATCGAAACCCGCGAACGAAATTTTCCATCCTTCGAAATTATTTCCAACCAGGGCGTCGAAGAGATGGACGTCAACATCAAGGACATGTTGCCCAACATCTTCGGCCAGCGCACGAAGAAGCGGAAGATGAAGGTCAATGAGGCCTTCGAATATCTGATCCAGGAAGAAGAGCAGCGGCTCATCGATATGGACCAGGTCACGCGCATGGCCATCGACCGGGTGGAAGATTCAGGCATCATTTTTCTGGATGAGATCGACAAGATTGCCGGTCGCGAAGGCGGCCACGGGCCAGACGTTTCGCGCGAAGGCGTGCAGCGCGACATTCTGCCGATTGTCGAAGGCACCACCGTAAACAGCCGCTACGGAATGGTTCGCACCGACCACATTCTGTTCATTGCCGCCGGCGCGTTCCACGTATCGAAGCCGAGCGATCTGATTCCGGAACTGCAAGGACGTTTTCCAATTCGCGTGGAATTGCAGTCGCTCACCATGGAAGACTTCATTCGCATTCTGACGGAGCCGAAGTCTTCGCTGGTCAAGCAGTACACGGCGCTGCTCGACACCGAAGGCGTCAAGCTGGAGTTCACCAAAGAGGCGCTCGAAGAGATTGCGCGTTTTGCGTTTCGGGTGAACGAGGGCACGGAAAATATCGGCGCGCGCCGTCTGCATACCATCTTGGAACGTGTCCTCGATGAGATCAGCTTCTCCGCGCCGGAAAGAAAAGGCGAGCAGATCACGGTGGATGCGGAATACGTCAGCAAAGCCCTGACTGACATCGTGAAGGATCAGGATCTGAGCCGGTATATTCTCTAGTCCATGGACAGACGGTTTTTTGCCACTGTGGGCGCGGGCGCGCCGACCATCTCCTTGTCTTCAAGTGTTAATCTTTCCCGGCAGATGAAACTCACGAAGTTGACGTTCGCGCTGGGCATCGCTTCTGTTGGATTGCTTTCTAGTTGCGGCACCCCCGGAATTCCGGAGCCGCCGTCGCTTGAACTGGCGCGCCCAGTCGACTGATCTCCGGGCAATGCGCAAAGGGAATGAAGTTCATCTGTCCTGGTCAATCCCTGAACTAACAGAGGACCATCGAACTTTTCGTCATGCTGGGCCAACGCGAGTTTGCCGCAGCATTGGATCGCCGTTGCGCGTGTGCGGAACCCCAGTTGTCGAGTTGCCTCCGCAAACAGCTTCCACCCAGCACATCTCTTCGAGGCGAAGACTGACCAAATCGCAGCTACCAACGCCGCCGCAGGAAACCTATACCGACCAGCTGTCGCCGAGCATTGAGATGCAAGCGCCGACTTCGAATCTGACTTACGCTGTCAGCGTATTGAATTCATATGGTAAAAGCGCCGGACTATCAAACCAGGTGCAAGTCCCCTCTGCACCAACTTTACCGGCACCGGCGAATTTGAGCGCGCATCTTTCGGCCAAAGGGGTTGAGCTCACCTGGAGTGCCGTGCCTCCTTCAAAAGATATTGCCGGCATCAAGTATGAGTATCGGATTTATCGACGCGATGTAGCGAACCAATCACGACTCGGTAGCCGGCGAAATTCCCATGTCGGCCGACGCCAGCCCAAGTTTCCTCGACACCGGTTTCGAGTGGCAGAAAACTTATGATTACCGGGTGACGGTGGTTACCGTGGTCGAGCGCGCTGAAAGTCCGGAGCAGGTGGAAGGCGATGACAGCCCGCCTGTTCACATGGTGGCGCGTGACGTATTCGCACCGGCCGCTCCGACGGGACTTCAGGCGGTGTTCTCCGGCCCTGGTCAAAAGCCATTCGTTGACCTTATCTGGGCAGCGAATAATGAGAGTGATCTAGCGGGATACAACGTCTACCGGCAGGAGCCATCAGGCGAACCGTCGAAAATCAATACTGAGTTGGTGAAGGCGCCGGCTTACCGCGATGCTGACGTACTTCCAGGCCATGAATATCTTTATTCGATTACCGCGGTAGATGCGCCGCGGCAACGAAAGCCCAAGGTCTGAAGAAGCTGCCGAAACTGTTCCTAACGCGCAGTGATGAATTATTTCAGCCAGAAAAAGATCAGTGATATCGCGGCAGCAAAGATCGCCGCGGTTGTGAGCCATCCAAGGATATTCAGCCCGGGGGTATTTACCCAGCGGCCCATGATTCTCCGGTTATTGGTCATTCGCATGAGCAATAACATCAGGAAGGGAGTCGAAAGTCCTTGCACGATCCCCGCCCAAACCAGGGTTTTGATGGGGTTCAGCCCGAGAAAATTCATGCCCATCGCAATGACGGTGATGATGACTATGGCGGCGTAGAAGGCGCGAGACAGCCTTGCCGGAGTATGAAGCCCATGCCTCAAGCGGAAGGTTTGGCAAAAATCGTAAGCCGCCCCGGCGGTCATCACCGGCACGGCAATAAAGCCAACTCCGATCACCCCAAGTGCGAACAATAACTCTGCGAACTTTCCCGCTAACGGCCGCAAGGCTTGCGCAGCGTCGGCCGCTGTATTGATGTCGATTTTTCCCGCGCGAAATAACGTTGCACCGGTGGAAAGAATAATGAAGTACATCACCAGGCTGGAGAAGAACATTCCGAAGCCGATGTCGTGGGCGGAGTGACTCAGCTCCTCTTTAGTTGTACCCATGCGGTCGACCAATCGACGACGGCCCATGGAAATATCTTCCTCAACCTCCTGGTTCGATTGCCAGGTGTAAAGATACGCCGAGAGCGAACTGCCGATCACCGCCACAACGATCTCGGCAAACTGACGATTCCACTGGATAGTTGGAATCAGCGTTCCTTTCAAGGTCGCGACCAGATCGGGATGTGCCAGAAAGGCGGACCCGAGATAAGCCAGCAAGGCCATCGCCAGCCAGCGAAATATATTTCGGATCATGGTGTACGATCCCCAGATTTGGAGAGCGAGCACCGCGGCTGTGATCATCACAACGATTATTGCCGCCGGGATCGGCAACACCAGCCTGAGCGCCGCAGCCATTCCGCCAATATCGGCGCCGGCCTCGATGGTATTTCCGACCACGACCGCGCCTAATATTATTAATAAGAGCCATCGTGGGATAGTGCTGGCGAATGATGGCGAAGAGTCCCTGCCCGGTAACCTGGCCGAGCTTTGAGGACAGGTACACGACCGCGAACATCATGGGCAGCGCGACCGGCGCAAGCCAAAGCAGGGCTGGCCCGAACTTCGCGCCGGCGGTGGCGTAGGTGCCGATGGCTGAGGGATCATCGTCGGCCGCCCCGGTAATCAGGCCGAGCCCGATCGACCGAAAGACGCCTTTTGGCACCGGCTTAGGCGCGTGCGCCTGATAGCGCTCCTCCGATGCGGGATCATGTTTCCGGCGTTCAACCGCAACCGGGCCATGTGGCGGCGGTCTTAATTCATCGCGCCGAACAGAAGGTCCAATCGCCAAGCTCTTTTTATTCCTAATTCTGTAATGAGAAGCAGGCTTTGAGGTTTCGTATTAAGCGCGCGCCCACTTCTACGAGTCCGAAGGTACCGGCAAAATCCCCGGTTCTCGCCGAATCAATACTGTGAGATGCTCACTTTGTACTTGGGTTTGTGTTGAGCAGTTCTGAATTGAGTACACTGGGTTTCGTGGAATGGGCTCTGGGATATTCCCTGACAGTCATAAATTAGACGAACGATCGTTCTTCGCGCGAAAACAATGAAATATTGCCGTTTTGAATATGATCGGGCACCGCATTTTGGTTTGATCGAAAATATTGGTGGCCGTGAAACATATCACCCGCATGTCTCAATTTGCGCCGGATAAAACTTCCCCGGACGCTGGAACGACTCGCGTATCGCCGATTGCATTTAGAACAGGTGAGATTGCTGTCTCCCGTCTCGCCATCGAAAATTGTCTGTGTCGGACGAAACTATCGCGAGCATGCCGCTGAACTCGGAAACGAGGTTCCGGCCGAGCCGCTGATTTTTTTCAAGCCGCCATCTGCGGTGATCGGGCCGGGCGAAACCATCGTGCGGCCGAAAATTTCCGCTCGAGTCGACCACGAGGGTGAGCTTGGGCGTGATCATCGGCAAGCGCTGCAGAAATCTTGAAATCCGACGAAGACGTTCGTCCATACATTTTGGGATACACCTGCGTGAATGACGTGACCGCGCGTGATCTGCAAAAAAAAGATGGACAGTGGACCCGCGGCAAAGGCTTCGATACGTTTTGCCCGGTCGGACCGATCGTGGTGAGCGAACTTGATCCGTGGGCCGGCGTCGATGTCGAGACGCGGTGAACGGAGAAGTGAAGCAGCGGGGCACCACGCGCGATTTCATTTTCGCCCTGGACGTGGTGATTCGCTACATCGCGCAGGTGATGACGCTTTTGCCCGGAGACCTGATCGCGACCGGAACTCCCAGTGGAGTCGGGCCGCTAGCGGCTGGAGATAAAGTAGAAGTTAGAGTGCAGGGAGTTGGAACACTGCAGAATTTTGTCAGCGATTAGCCACCCATTGCATATGTCCAGTTATTTGCCGGGTTTGATCCGCACTTCTACCGCGCTTCCTTCCGGAAGTTCGCCATTGAGCAGTTCGATTTTTCCGTTGCGAACGACTCCATTGAATTCGCGCGGCGTATTCGTGGCTCGGGGACAGGGCTGGTGGACGGAACGGAGTCCGCCCAGATCCCTTATCCATGGCGGCATTAGCCAGTTCATCGGCTTCACGGTTGTGTCCTCGCAGAACGTGTTCAATATCAAACCACTCCAGCTGGTTAATCAATTGTTTTGCCCGCCCATGCAGGTCGCGCAGCGTCGGCTCCTTCACCTTGTAAATTCCTTTGATCTGCCGCACCAGCAACTCGGAATCGCTGATCACTTTCAGCGCTTTAGGACCATGCTTGGCCGCATATTCCAAAGCGCCTATCAGCGCCTGATATTCGGCGAAATTGTTGGTCTGCTTTCCCAGATATTGGCTCAAGGCCGCGACCTTGCCGCCGCTGCGCGTCGTGAATTACAACGCCATAGCCGGCGGGTCCGGGGTTGCCGCGCGCACCGCCGTCGGTATGCGCTATCAAATAGTTTTGGGGAGGAAGTTTCATCGATCAACGTCCTGCGGCAAGCCGGGTCGCGAGTCGTGCCGGAAGGCCTGCCGCCAAAATTTTTTCCTGCGCTGCGCGTACTTCGTAAGGCACTCGCCAGAATGAAACTGATACGCTGATCTGAATCAAATACCGCAAACGCCGCCCGCCAGTCGCCGTCGCGCGGCTGCCCAATAGAGCCGGGATTAATCATGTAATTGGATTCTTCCTCCAAAGGCAAATCCCAACTCTCCGCTTTTGCCACCGTTTCATAAGCCGGATGCAAGGCGCGGACAAATTTGCCGCGAAGCTGAAACGCACCCTGAATGTGAGTGTGGCCAAAAAAAGTTATTCTTGCCGGCGCCTTAACGAGTTGCTCAGCGGCATCTTCAGGAGACACGACGTAACGATCTTCGTCGTCCGGGGCGCCGTGCACGCATTCAATTCCAGGCAGACTGCTGATTACAACCGGCCCTTTAGTCAGGCCTTTGAGCCAGCCGATGGCGTCACTATTCAGTTGCCCGCGGTTCCACAGGGCGGCCACGCCTGCGATGGGATTGAAGCCTTCGACGCTATCGATTCCGGCGACCACCTTATCATGATTGCCGCGAACAATCATTCCTTCCAAGCCACGCGATCGGGAAATGACTTCATTTGGACTTGCGCCGTAACCCACAACGTCGCCCAGATTGACAACTTCATCTCTAGGCGGGGCCGCAGCCAAGCAGGCTTCCATCGCTTCGGCGTTGCTGTGAATGTCGCTGAGCAGCAGTATGCGCAATCGTCACCGGATTCGTGTCCTTCGACATCTGAGTCGAGAAACGGATTATAAAGCGCGCGGAGGATTCGCGACCGGGACATCTCGCCCAATGTCCTGGACTGACCTGTACCAAGGGCGGCAGAGCGCGAGCACATTGAGGAATGCGGATAGCCGCATCGCGGCTCGAACGGACATCCAGGCGGGATGTCGCGCAGTGACGGAACGGTGCCGTCAATTGTCGTCAAAGAGTGGGTCCGGTCGGTTTTCAGTGTCGGAACGGCTTCGAGAAGGCCGCGAGTGTAAGGATGCGCGGGATTGCGGAAAATCTCATCCCGCGGACCTAGTTCGACCAGGTTTCCTGCATACATGACTGCAACCCGATCGGCAACTTTTGAAATTACCGCCAGATCGTGGGATATGAAAAGCATGGTGAGCCCGAACTTTTCTCGCAAGCTGGCGAGCAGGTCGAGAATCTGCGCCTGAATGGTGACGTCGAGCGCGGTAGTCGGTTCGTCGGCGATTAAAAGTTGCGGCCGGTTGACGATGGCCATGGCGATCATTACCCGCTGCCGCATTCCTCCGGAAAGCTGGTGAGGATAATCGCGAGCGCGAACTTCGGGGTCGGGGATGGCAACTTCGCGCAACGCCTGGACGGCCCTGTTCCAGGTATCTTTTTTAGTTGCCCGATTATGTGCATGAACCGCTTCTGCGACCTGATCGCCGACTCGCATCACGGGGTTGAGCGCGGTCATAGGCTCCTGGAAGATCATCGAAATGCCGGATCCCCGGAGCGACCGCATTTGCTCGGCAGTCAACGAAAGCAGATTCAAACCATCGCTGCCATTCGCGGTAAACCGAATTTCACCGTTGATCGCCGCTTGCGAAGGAAGCAGGCGCATGACTGCCAGAGAAGTAACGGATTTGCCCGACCCCGATTCTCCCACCAGGCCGAGCACTTCGCCGCGAGCTAATCCGAAGCTGACATCACGCACCGCGGGCAGTGGCCTGGGTTCAGCAGGAAATTCGACGCTCAGGTTTTTGATCTCAAGCAGCACCCTCCGATGTTACCAGCGAGACCAGCCTGAACGCGCGGCGGGCCTCTTGCGCTCCTGTGTTCGTTAAAATAGTTATTCGTGAGCTTACCTTTTGTTGCAATTGATCACGTCCAACTTGCTATGCCGGCTGGGCAGGAGGAAAAAGCGCGAAAGTTTTATGCGGACTTATTAGGAATGCGGGAGATTCCGAAACCGGCTGAGTTGTTAAAGCGCGGAGGCTGCTGGTTTGAAAGCGGAGCCGTTCAAGTTCATCTGGGAGTGGAAAAGGATTTTCGCCCGGCAAAGAAAGCACATCCTGCGTTCAGATGCGCGGACTACGATGGTCTGATCGAAAAGTTGCAGGCTTCCGGAGTGGAAGTAACCGAGGCGGAAGATATTCCTGGGGTGAGGCGCTGCCATTTTCATGATCCTTTCGGCAACCGTATCGAATTGATAAGTCTCACCTGAACACCGGTACGAACGAGTGTTGCTGGCAGGAACCCTAGTCATTAGCATAGAGGGCAGAAACCCAGCATCTTACAAAGAGGGAGTAGTGCGTTTGTCATTCTCAGGGACCCATTTGCAGCGAATCGGCAGCGGTTTGTGTCTGTCAGCTTTAATGCTTATCGCGGCCGCGGCTCGTGCCGACAACGCCGCTTTTGATCTTATTGGCCCGAAATTCCAGGTGCATGTTCAGCGTGCGGGAGTGACTATTCCCATTGCCGAAGTGCCAAACTTGCAGCCAGGCGACCGGCTTTGGGTGCATCCTGATCTTCCCGACAACCAATCCGTTCATTACTTGATGGTTGTGGTGTTTTTGCGTGGGGCGACCAACCCTCCGCCCGAGGGTTGGTTTACCCGCGCCGAAACCTGGAATAAAGCGGTGCACGAAGAGGGAATTTTTGTCACTGTGCCCGCCGATGCCGAGCAGGCGATCGTTCTGCTCGCGCCCGACACCGGCGGAGGGTTCTCAACTTTACGAACCGCAGTCCGCGGCAAGCCCGGTGCCTTTGTACGGGCCGCGCAGGATCTGGAGCAGCTCAGCCTCGACCGCTCGCGGCTGGAAGCATACCTGGAGGCGGTCCACGAAACTTCGAGTTCTGATCCGGAGCAACTGAAGGCGCGAACTACGTTGCTGGCAAGAAGCCTGAATATCAAACTCGATCAGCAGTGCTTTGATAAACCGAGTGCCCAGCAGGTTCCCTGCCTCACGCAGAACACCGATCAGTTGGTTCTGGATGATCAGCACAGCCAAAGCATGGTCGCGAGTTTGACCACCGGAGCACCGACGGATTTGCTGACCCAACTCAGCGCTACGCCCACCGCCCGCGGAGGCTACTACAGTCCCTATGTGGGCGCGGTGGTGGATGTGGTTCGTATTCTGAGCACAACCCATACCGCGCAATTTCAATACATTCCCGCGCTGGCGCTACCGCGCAAAGATGATCTGAATCTGCGACTGAATAATCCGCCGTCGTTTCGCAATCCGAAATCGGTATTGGTGATCGCATTGCCGCCGGTGCATGCCGCGGTTCCTCCTCCGTTGCGGGCCGTCGATGCGACGCAAGTTTTTTGCGCCAATAAACCTGATCTGGTATTACCCGCGGAGGGAGCGCCGCTGGTGTTCGCGACTGAACTGGCGCACAATTTTGTGCTTCATGTGGAAACCAAGCCGGGATCAAGCCATCGATCTGCCGGCGCACCCGGATCCTGCCCAGGGTGGTTTCGTGATTGAAACCCATGCCATGCAAGCGAAATCTCTGGACGATGAAGCCACCGGAGTTTTGCGCGGAACCTGGGGATTCCATTCTTTCGAAGGCCCGAGATTCAAGTTGCGAACGTCACACCCGTCACAATGGGTAGTGGCTTCGAAAGATGCAAGTGCCTTGATTGTCGGCCGGGAAGACACCCTGCATGTTCAATCACCCGATGCCTGTTGCGTAAGCTCAGTCATGGTGGAGAACGGCGACGGCAAGACTGTTCCAGTGGAGTGGAAGGCGCAGAAGGCAGATGAACTGGAGATTAAAGTTCCCCTGCAGAAGGCGACCGCCGGATCGCTGCAGATGCTGGTGAAGAAATTCGGACTCCGCGAGGCCGATGAGGTTTCGCTGCATACTTATGCGGAAGCCGCGCGGCTGGACACGTTTACTCTCCACGCCGGGGACCTCAATGGATTATTGCGAGGCACCCGTCTGGATGAAGTCTCGAAGCTTGAGGTGAGTGGAGTTACGTTTGTGCCCGAAACTCTTTCCCGCGACAACCAGCATGACGAGCTTAAGCTAGTCACGCATGACGCGGCTGCTGCCGCCAAACTAAAGGCGGGTGACGCCGCGGCGGCCCACGTGGCTCTGAAGGACGGACGCACGCTTGATCTAAGCACCGCCATTGCCGGCCCGCGTCCGCAGTTAAATCTGCTGAGTAAGAACGTTCAAGTGGACAGCGATGATGCCCCGAGCCGTGATCCAACTGGGAAATTCGAATGAATTGCCGCAGGACGGTCGCTTGAGCTTCTTTCTGAAAACTCAGGTACCCGAAACTTTCCCTCCGGCGGAGAAAGTCGAAGTCGCCACCGGAGACGAGTCATTCCACGTTCTGTTAAGTGAAAAGGACGGCAATCTGACTCTGCAGGATTCGAAGACCGTATTTGCCACACTCGATCCCATGAAATTGCTGGGGCCATCGGCGTTTGGTCCGCTGAAGTTTCGCCCGGTGAGCGCCGACGGAGTGGAAGGCGACTGGCAACCGCTGGCAAGCCTGGTACGCATGCCTGAATTGAAAGAAGTACGATGCATGCCGACTGCCACCGAAGGCGAAGCAAAATCGCCATCGGAAAAACGGTCCGCTGAAGAAAACGCTGAACGAGCGCATCAGACGAAGAACACCGAGGAAAAAAGCATAGTTCGGCAAATAGCCCGCCGAAGCGGCGCCTTCGGACAACACCTCCAGCCGAAAAGCACGCGGACCGAAAGGGCGGTCCGATGCAGACGAAGATCAGAGTGCCGCAACGAGTGCACTCTCAGTGGCGATAAGCTTTTCCTGATCGACGCAGTGAGCGCAGACCCCGATTTCGCCGCCCAGTCACGGTGCCTGATGGCTTCGTGGAAGCCGCGTTGGCCATTCCAGCCCCCAAAGGCAAGACCATGTACATCAAATTGAGAGATGATCCCTCGACCGTGGATACGGCCGTGCTGCCCGTGACTGCCAGCCGTAGTCACTACCGGGCAGATCCCAATCGGAAGTACTCAAAACTGGAATTGTCGGGCCCGACTTCCAGTGCTGCGAATTTCGCTGCTTACCAATCGCGCCGCTGCCCGTCTATCTTCTTGTAGCCGGGGAGGGTACGCGTCCGGCGACCAAGGATAAAGAGATGCCGGCCGATGCGTGGGCAGTACAATTTCCGGTTGGCAAGTGTTCTCATCCGGACCGAGTTCGAGGCCAGGCACGCCCTGAGCTTGTCGCAAGGGTGGAACGAAGCAGTGGAACACGGCAGCCCCTAACCCGAGTCCACATGTTGAGTCAGAGCCGTATCGACGACACGCTCCTGGTGCGCGAAGCGCAGCGCGGCAACCGCTCTGCGTTCGAGGAACTGGTGCGTCACTACGACCAGGCGGTGCTGCGGCTGGCGCTGCACTTGACCGGAACCGAGCACGAGGCCCAGGACGTTTATCAGGAAGCATTTTTAAAGGCGTACAAAAACATCGGACGCTTCCGTTTCGAGTGTTCGTTTTACACCTGGATTTACCGGATCGTAACGAATTTATGTTTGGACAACATCCGCAAGAAGCAGGTGCGAAAAGAAGATGCGCCGGTGGTGACGGACTCGGACGGTGAGCAGTACGACCTGCTGGCGCAGGTGCCGATGGGCGCAGCGGGGCGAACCCTGAGCGCGATCTCGATGCGGCGAGAGTTGGGCGGCAGGATTTCGCGCGCGCTGGAAAAGTTGACGCCGCGGGAACGCGTGGTTTTTGAGCTGAAACATTATCAGGGCCTGAAATTGCGGACTGTCGGCGAAATGTTGAACACGACGGAAGAGACGGCGAAGAACACGCTGTTTCGTGCGACGCAGAAGTTGCGGGCGACGCTGGCGGATATGCGATGAGAGATCGGTTTCAAGGTTTCGAACGTTTCAAGGTTTCAGAGACCAGGCCGTCGCGCATGCGAAAGCATGGAACCCTGAAACATTGAAACCTGAATGATGAGATCTCTCGCAATCGAGAGGCGGATGAAATTATGAAATGCGAATGGGTACAACAGAACGTTCTGCTCTATGTTTACGACGAGTTGCCGGACGATGCTCGTCATGAACTGGAGCAGCACGTGGTGCGCTGCAAGGATTGCGCCGCCGAGTTCGAATCCGTAAGGAAGTTCCGATGCTGATTTCGCGCAGTTTCCCGTGCAGGAGCCGAATCCGAGCTTTATCGCGGCATCGCGCATGCGGCTGCAGGAAGCGCTGGAATCGGCGGAGCAGGGAGGATGGTGGTCGCGACTAGTCTTCGATCCCATGCACTGGCTGAATCAGGTTCGGTTCGCGCCAGCGCTGGCTGCGGCGATTTTGATCGTAGGATTCGCGGGAGGTATTGGCGCCACTTACCAAATGGTTAAGGCGCCGATCGAGGTAACTCCCCGCTCCGGCCAACTACGCCGGCCTCCCTCGCATCCATCAGCGGCATCAGTTCGATCGCCCAGCAGCCGGGATCGAAACAAGTCACGATTAAGTACGAAACGGTTTCTCCGCAGGAAGCCCGCGGTTCGCTGAACGATCCCAATATCCAGCAGCTGCTTTTGTATGCGGCTAGAAATAATTTTAATGCCGGTGTCCGAATGGACTCAGTTGACCTGCTGACGCAGCAGCCAAACAATCTCCATGTGCGCGAGGCCCTGCTATATGCCCTGCGCTACGACACGAATACCGGCGTGCGGCTGAAAGCTCTGGACAGCCTGGGTCCATACGTCAAGGAAGACCCGCAGGTTCGCGATGCGGTGCTCGAATCCCTGATGTCCGACGCAAATCCGGGAGTTAGAGTCGAGGCTTTGCGGCTGTTGGTTCCGGTGCGTGCCGATAGTAGCGTGCGCATCGTATTGCAGCGCCTGGCGGCGAAAGATGAAAACCGATATATCCGGTCGCAAGCGAGGACGCTGATCGCGCAGTTGCCGGAAATGAATTGAGGAAACCAAACACAAACCATGCGAAAAACTCTAACCAAAATCGGAATGCTGGTCGCGCTGCTTGCCACAGTTTGCGTCGGCCCAGCAAACTTCGGTCCAGAAGGAAGGGAATTACTGGACCAACGTAGTGAATGGCTCGCTTTCGGGCGTGCGGAATCTCCACATTAAGGTGGAGATTGGCGCAGTGCGAGTGCAGGGGGGCGGATCGGGAATTTCGTATGTCATTCGGGACAAGTCTTACGAGGGCTCGGAAGATCGGGCGCGGCGGCAGTTCGAGTCTTACAAAATCAATGCCTATGTTCGCGGAGACACGGCATGGATCACCGGTGAATGGGAGAACGGGCGGCCGCACAAATTTTCCTCCGATGTCACGGTCACGGTTCCGCGCGACATGGATCTGGTAAAAGTCGAAACCGAAGGCGGAGAGATTGTAACCACCGGCATTTCGGGCCGTCTGGAAGCCGAAAGCGGTGGGGGCGGGATTCATCTGGATGACATTGGCGGCTCGATCAGCGCAGAAACCGGCGGCGGTGCAATCGACGTGGGCAATGTCGGGGGTGAACTGAAAGTCCACACCGGCGGCGGATCCATTCACATCGGCTCAGCCAAAGGCAAGGTTGTGGCCGAAAGCGGCGGGGGCAATGTGGTGCTGGTTTCGGGCGCTGAGGGAGCTTCGCTGCAAACCGGCGGCGGCAGTATTCACGTCGATAAATGCACCGGGCAGGTGAAAGCGGAAACCGGCGGCGGCAGCATCGATCTGGGCGAGGTGGGCGGTGGTGCAACGATGGAAACCGGCGGCGGCAGCCTGAAGCTGAGTTCAGCCACCGGGTCTGGTGAAAGCGCAGACCGGAGGCGGAAGCATTGAACTCTTTGGTGTGCCGGCGGCCAATGTCGAGACTGGCGCGGGAACGATTACGGCCAAGTTCATTGCGTCGTCGGGGGCGAGCGACTCGCAACTTGAAACCGGGGCCGGCGATATTACGGTATTTCTGGCGCCGAGCATGCACGTTACTCTGCACGCCAGCATAGAAGCGGCAAGTGGGCACCGCATCATGACCGATTTTCCTGAGATACGGGTATCCTCGGAAGGCGGCCAGTGGGAGCCGAAGCTGATTTCAGCGGAAGGAAGTTTGAATGGCGGCGGGCCGGTGCTTAAGATTCGCACCACCATGGGCAATATCTACATACGCCGTGCGCAGTAGGGAGGGGAGCATGAAAACAAAATCGCTGCTTTTGGCGATAGCCGCGCTGTTTGTCGGCGTCGCTGGCATGCCTGCCAAAGCTTGGAGCGCAGCCGGAAGGCCATCCGTATGTTTTCTATAGCGAAGAGTCTGGTGGCGGATCCTATCTGGGAGTCGATACTCGTGATATCACCCCCGATCGCATTGGCGATCTGCACGTAAAGGATGAAAACGGGGTCGAGGTCACGATGGTTGACCAGGATGCGCCCGCAGGCAAAGCCGGACTTAAAGAACACGACGTAATTCTCAGTATCAACGATCAGAAAATTGAAAGCGTCGAACAGTTGCGGCGCGTGGTGCATGAGATTCCCGCAGGCCGGACGGTGACCATCGGCATCAGTCGCGCCGGACAGCCGATGACCTTGAAGGCCGCAGCTTGGCAGAACGCAGCGTAGACTTCAACTTTACGATGCCGCCGATCAACATTCCGGCGATCCACATTCCGCCTATCAATATGCCGGGAGATCGACGTGCCCACGGTCGTGGTCATGCATTCACCGCGAAGCAGCGGCATGATGGTCGAAAACCTGACTCCTCAACTCGGCGACTTTTTTGGCGTGAAAAGCGGCAACGGTGTGCTGATCCGTTCGGTGGATCGCGGCAGCCGCGCTGAGCAAGCGGGCTTACGCGCAGGTGACGTGATTGTGAAGGTCAATGGCGCCGAGGTCGAAGACTGCAGCGACTTCACCCGCCTCTTGCGTGATCGCAAACAGGGTAAAGCTTCAGTCACGGTGATGCGCGATCGCAAAGAGCAAACTTTAACTCTGACGCTTCCAGAACCGCGGCGCACTGGATCGCATCCAGAATTGCGATTATGTGGAAGCGGCAACCTGTGCGCAATTTGTCGATGAAGGATCTGAGGTGGCGCAAGCCATACCTGAAATCTCGACCGCCGAGATCAAGCTTCATCCGCAGATGGAGCGCATAAAGAAGCAGATGGTGGAGGAAGTACAGAAACATCAAGTGGAGTTCGAGAAAGATATGGAACTAATGAAAGAAGACCTGCGCGACCGCCAGCAGGAATTGCAGAAGCAAATCGAAAAGTGCGTGAAGCAAAGCGATATTTAAGCTTTATGAGCCGCGAAAAAGATTGATCGCTTGTGTTAACCTTTTGGCGCTATATTCCTGGATACATAGAGGTGAACTTCATGCGCTTGTGCGCAATTTGCATTCTGGCTTTTTGTTTCTTTCCCTTGATTGCATTTTCTCAGACGACAGCACCGCGCACATTCCGCCCCCGATCTCGACCACTTCGATGTAAAGAGCGTCGACTCCTCAATCGATCCCTGCACCGATTTTTATAAATACTCGTGCGATCGGTGGGTCGAAAAGAACCCCGTTCCCGCGGACGAGGTTTACTGGGGCAGCTTCGGAAAATTGGCGTTGTGGAACACCGCTGCGGTCCATCAGACTATTCTCGATACTGCTGACAAAGCCCCGGCTCAGCGCACGCCGGTGGAACAGAAAGTGGGCGATTACTGGGCGGCATGCACCAACCAGTCGCAAAGGGACGAGAACGCCCTGGCTTCGGTGCGGCCGCAACTGGCGCGCATCGATGCCATCAAGAGCAAGGACCAGATTGCCGAGATCGTCGCATTGATCCATACCTCGGTTCCGGGCGCATGGAATCCGGCCGATCCTGAGACTTTTGCCGCGATGTTCGGTTTCGGCTCACAGCCCGATTTTCATGACACCACTCATGTCATCGCGCAATTCGACCAGGGCGGCATGGGCTTACCCGGGCGCGAGTTCTATCTGAACGATGATGCCAAGTCGGTCGAAATACGGAAAAAATATGTCGCCTATCTGTCCCAACTGTTAGTGCTTGCGGGCACTCCGCAGGCGGAGGCAGACGCCGATGCCGCAGTTGTATTGCAAATGGAAACTTCGATGGCGAAGTCTGCCATGGAAATCGTGAAACGGCGCGACCCCAAGAATCTGGACAATGAGATGGATCTGGCGGACGTCAAGAAACTTGCTCCGTCGTTCGATTTCGATCGCTATCTCGAATTAGTGCACGCCCCGCGCGATGGCAAGTTTATTGTTACCTCGCCTGATTTCTTCCGCGGCATGGAGCAATTGATCCAGACTGAACCGCTCGATCATTGGAAGGTCTATCTGAAAACTTCCTGGCTGAGCGGCGAAGCCAGTGCTCTGAGCAACGACTTTGTGAACGCACATTTTGATTTCTACGGGAAAACATTGTTCGGCGCAAAAGAAATTGAGCCGATATGGCGCAGATGCGTTGAATCGGAAGATCGCGAAATCGGCGAAGCCCTGGGTCAGGCTTATGCCGCTCGTTATTTCCCGCCCGAAAGCAAAGAGCGCGTGCAAGCGATGGTGAAAAATATCGAGGCGGCGCTGGGCAGAGACATCGATTCAGTTGATTGGATGAGCCCGCAAACCAAAGCGCAGGCGCATGAGAAACTTGTCGGCGGTCATCGACAAGATGGGCTATCCCGATCATTGGCGCGACTATTCTTCTTTGCAGATTACTGCCGACAACCATCTTGCCAATGTGCAACACGCGACCGCATTTGAGATGCATCGCCAGATCGAGAAAATCGGAAAACCGCTCGATCGCACCGAATGGCAGATGACGCCGCCCACGGTGAATGCGTACGAAGATCCGCAGACCAATACCATTAATTTTCCCGCAGGAATTCTGCAACCTCCATTTTTCGATCCCACCCAGGATGATGCGGTGAATTATGGCGCCGCGGGTGCGGTGATCGGCCATGAAACCACTCACGGCTTTGACGATCAGGGCCGAAAGTTCGACAAGGAAGGCAACCTGCGCGACTGGTGGACTGCGGCCGACGCCCAGGCCTATGACAAGCGGGCCGATTGCATCGCCGATGAATACACCGAAGACATTCCGGAAATCGGCGCCAAGCAAAACGGCCGACTAACGCTGGGCGAAAATACGGCCGACAATGGCGGCGTGCGACTGGCGCTGTCTGCGCTGAAAGCTGACTTGAAAGATAAAGGCCTGGATCTCGATTCCAAGGGTCCGGACGGCATTACCAACCTTACAGCGCTTTTTCCTTAGCTACGCCAACATATGGTGCAGCAACGTTCGTCCGGAGATGATGCGGACGATTGGTCCTGAGCAATCCGCATCCGTTGGATCGGTTCCGGGTGGATAACGTCGTTTCCAATATGCCGGAGTTCGCGCACGCGTTTGGCTGCCACAAGGGTCAGGCGATGGTGCATGAGAATATGTGCCGGGTTTGGTGACGGCGAGACTGGACGGCGAGGGTAATGATTTCTCACCATCGCGATCACTAAATCGACAGACTTGATCTAACCCGACTGGCGTAACCGCCCCAATCACCCCGGTTGGTATCTAATTTTGTTATGAAGGCTTCTCCATTGGGTCTTAGTGTTTGGAGCTTTCTGCGCGTACACCGTGGCTGAAGTGCAAACTGGAACGCTCTGTGTGGCTTCGAGAGCCGCAACTCCATTCCGGGGACAGATAATTCGGCCTACTGGAGAAGTAAGTTCCGGTGGGCTGCGGCTCAAAATAGACAAGCAACCAGCTGTACCGTGGCCACAGCGGGTGAGCTTAAAGATTGAGGGTTAGACCTGAGTGATCGTCATCTTCTAGTCATCCTCGATTCACGGGGCAAACCGGAAGAATCTGTTTGGTTCAGATTTTCCACATTCAAGGGAGATCGAGTCTGCACGTTCTACGATGGTTATCAGGGCATTCAGTTGAATTTAGATAGCAGGAAAACTCCTTGGTGCAGATGCAAGTATTGAAACCAAGCCATAGCACTCAGGACGCACCCTGCCACTCCTGCCATTGCTTACAATGATTAAAAAATAGGCAGGCCCCAGTCCATCAACGGTTTCGTGGGACCACTCATATACTTGCTGCTCAGCGTTGTTGCTGGTGCGAGCCCCGTCGCCACTTTGCGAGCGTTTTGATCACGCCGAGGAACACCAGACAGAACCAGAAATCTACGAGCACCCCCAAATCCATCTTTCCGATGGTATGTCGCGCGGGCGGCGGAAGATGAGGCATGACCAAGAAGTAGACAATGTTCCCCGCCAGCACGGCGATCAGGGACTGAACGAAATTCATCGTAGGTTTTGACACCGGAGAACCTGCCGTTGGAACCTGGCATTGGGCAATCAGCCTTGAGATCGCGGTGATTCAGGACTAAGTGCGAATGCCGAGTGCCGCTTTTGTTACCATCCCTTGAGATGCTGGAACCCACCACTCCTGTTCAGTTCGTGAAAGGGATTGGACCGCGCATCGCCGAAATTCTGGCTGCCAAGGGGATCGCCACCGCTGATGATCTGCTGCATTATCTGCCGTTTCGCTATGAAGACCGGCTAAATCCGCGCGGCATCGCCGAGTTGCGGGCGGGCGAAATGGCCACCGTGATCGCCGAGGTCCGCACCTCAGGCCTGTTCCGCACCCGCCGCATGCCGATCTTCCAAATGACCGCCGGCCAGGGCCGCGCCCGGCTGAAATGCATCTGGTTCAATGGCGCCTATCTCAAGGATAAATTTCAGCCCGGCCAGATGTTAGCACTTTACGGTCGAGTGGAAGAAAGCCGCGGCGAACTGCAACTGGTGCAGCCGCAATTTGAAATTCTTGCCGAGGCCGACGGCGATGCCGAGCAAAAAGCCGCGGAGTCGCTGGAGATCGGCCGCATTGTTCCCATCTACGAATCGGCAGGTCAGGGCAAGCTGACGGCGCGGTGGTTTCGCCGCATTATTCACTCGGCTTTGGAGAACCTCACGCCCGAGCTGCCGGAATCGATTCCGGCTGCTGTTCGCAAACGCCTGAATCTGGTGGCGTCGCGCGAAGCATTGTGGAAAGTTCACTGGCCGGATGCCGGCGAGAGTCTGAACGACTTGCAATCTTCGCGAACCCCGGCGCATATTCGGCTGATTTTCGAAGAGTTGTTTTTTATCGAGCTGGGGCTCGAACTCAAGCGGCGCGAGCAAAAGGCGCAGACCGGTATCGCCTTTAAGCTGAACGATCAAGTCCGTGAGGCAATCAAGAAAATTCTGCCCTTCCATCCCACCGGAGCGCAGAAACGGACGCTCGAAAGAAATTGCCGAAGACATGGAAAAGCCTTACCCCATGCGCCGTCTGCTGCAGGGCGATGTGGGATCGGGCAAGACGCTGGTGGCATTCGAAGCGGCGATCATCGCCATCGAAAACGGATATCAGGTGGCGCTGATGGCGCCAACTGAGATATTGGCGCAACAACATTATTTTTCCGCGCGCCGCATCCTTGAGCCTTCGGGATATCGCATTGTTCTGCTGACCGGTTCTCTTGAGGACGATCGCAAGCGCGAAATCCGGCGGCACATCGCGCAGGGAAATGCGCAGCTGGTGATTGGCACTCATGCGTTGATCGAGCAGAAAGTTGAATTTGAAAAGCTGGGCCTGGTGATCGTGGATGAACAGCACCGCTTCGGTGTGCTGCAACGCTTCAAGCTGATGAAGAAGAGCGGGGAGACGGCGTGGAGGCTGCCAATCGTCGAGCTGCGCGCGATCGGACGGGCGAGGATGCCCGTCCCCCGAAGACCAGTCCTGCCGATCGACAGTCGGCTGCCAGCCGAGCCGGATGTGCTGGTCATGACTGCAACGCCGATTCCGCGTACTCTCGCACTCACTCTCTACGGCGATCTCGACATCAGCGTTCTCGATGAAATGCCCCCCGGACGCACCCCAATCGTCACTCGCCGAGTCGGCGATGAACGCGCGAGCGAAGTTTGGCAATTTGTGCGCAAGCAGGTAACGGCAGGGCATCAGGCTTATGTCGTCTATCCCGTGATTGAAGAAAACGAAGAGACGGAACTCAAAGCCGCGATGAAGATGTACGGCGAGCTCAGCAAGAAAATATTTCCTGATCTGAACGTGGCCGTGCTGCACGGCCGCATGGATGCGGATTTGAAAGAGCAAGTCATGCGTTTGTTTCAGCAAGGGAAAATTCAAATTCTGGTTTCGACCACGGTGATCGAAGTGGGAGTAGATGTTCCGAACGCCGCGATCATGGTCATCGAACACGCCGAGCGCTTCGGTTTGGCGCAGCTTCATCAATTGCGCGGACGAATCGGTCGCGGTGCGGCAAAGTCGTATTGCATTCTGATGACCAGCGGCAAAGTTTCCGAAGAAGCTGATCGCCGCCTGGACGCTATGGTCCGCACGCTCGACGGTTTCCAGATTGCCGAACTCGATCTCGAAATGCGCGGCCCGGGAGAATTCTTTGGGACACGGCAGGCAGGCATGCCCAGCTTTCAGGTCGCAAATATAATTCGTGACCGCGATCTGCTGGAGCTTGCGAAAAAAGAAGCAGCAGCAGTTCTTGCCGGGCCGAACTCCGAAATTTCGCAAGCCGAAATCGATCGCGCTCTGCGGCACATGCGCACGCGCTGGCAGAAAACATATGGGCTAGTAGAGGTGGGATGAACCTGGTTTACGTGGGGACAGCCGCCCTCGGCTGTCCGGTCGAGCAGCTCGACATTTTTCTGACGAGCTCTACAAACCGGGCCGATGGCCCGGAGGACAGCCGAGGGCGGCTGTCCCCACGTTATCGCGGTTGCCATCGCATAAATCTTAAGTGGATAATCATCGCTCATGAAAACGGCTGACCTATATCGTGAGCTGCCGGCAATCGATGAGTTGCTTCGCAGTCCCGAAGATCGCGGGCTTAATCGAGGAAGAGGGTCAATCGGCGACCAGCGACGCCTGTCGGCTTGTGCTTGCGCGACTGCGAGCTGAGATTGCCGCCGGACATCTGGATGAATGGCAAGCTGCGGTTGGCGCTCAGCGGCCTTCCTGCGGCCATCAGAACCGAACTGAATCCTCGCTGAGCTACTCGCTGCGGGCGGTGATCAATGCGACGGGAGTAATACTTCACACCAATCTGGGCCGGGCGCCGCTTGCGGCACGTCTGCGATCGAGCACATTTGCGAAACCGCGACGACTTATTCCAATCTCGAATTTGATCTCGAGTCCGGCGAACGCGGCAAAGCGCGATGTGCATGTGGATCGGTTGTTCCGCAAACTGCTCTCATGGGGCCGAACCTGGCTCCGGGCGGGCGACGCGCCTGCTGCCCACAATCTTTGCGAGTGGGACGCAGGCGCCCCGGCCCTGCAGCTCAGCGATCTCCACCATCGTGGTCAACAACAACGCCGCGGCGGTGCTGCTCGCACTCAATACCCTGGCTGAAAACGGCGAAGTCATCGTCTCGCGCGGAGAGCTGGTTGAGATCGGCGGATCATTCCGCATTCCGGATGTAATGACGAAATCCGGCGCCGTCCTGCGCGAGGTCGGTACTACGAACCGCACGCGAGTTGCAGATTACGAACGCGCAATTAACGAGCGAACCAAACTGCTGCTGCGGGTGCATCGTTCAAATTTTGAGATCACTGGCTTTACCGAACAGCCGGATCTCCGCGAGCTGGTGGAGTTGGCCGCGAAACATAAGTCTGCCGCTGCTGGAGGATCTTGGGCAGCGGCGCGCTTTTCGATCTGCGCACAATTCGGAATTAATAACGAGCCCAGCGTGCTGGATAGTCTGCGGGCCGGGGTGCACGTGGTGACCTACAGCGGCGACAAGCTGCTTGGCGGCCCGCAAGCGGGCCTGATCAGCGGACGCGAAGATCTCGTGCAAAAAATGCGTCACAATTCGCTATTTCGCGCTTTGCGCGTGGACAAGCTGACCTATGCCGCACTGGAAGCCACGCTGCTGGCCTATGTCAAACGGACCATGACGCGGTCCCGGCACTGAGGATGATGCAGCTTTCGAAAGTGGAGATCAGCCGAGCGCGCGGAAAAATCTGATCGCAAAAATTAACTCGAAGCATGCTAGAAGCCGAATTAGCTCGATGGCGAATCGCTGATCGGCGGAGGTTCGGCGCCCTCGTCAGTTCTGCCAACACGCCTGATCGCGATTACCGCAAAAAATGTAAGTGCGAACGAATTGGCTACGCGGCTACGGCGGGCGATACCGCCAATCATTGCGAGAGTCGAAGACGGGCGGGTTCTACTTGACCTGCGCACCGTATTCCCCGCCCAGGATGAGGTCTTGCCGCAGATACTTGCCCGAACTGGTGCAGTCGTAGACACTAACAACAGCCTTATTTGCCATACGTCATCCTCGGAGGATGATTCGCCAAATATGAGCATCCATCCCGCGCTGGCACTTCTGGCAACCACTGCCACTACGCAGCTCACTGAGATTGATTGGATCGTGATCGCAATCTATTTTGCGATTCTTGCTGGCAGTGGCCTGGTGGGTGGTAAGGAAAGGCAAAGATTCGGCGGCCGATTATTTCCTGGCCGGACGCAACCTCGGCTGGTGGGTCATCGGCGCGTCCATCTTTGCGTCGAATATCGGCTCCGAACACATCGTAGGATTGGCGGGAGCTGGCGCCACCAGCGGCGTTGCGCTTGCCCATTACGAACTGCATGCCTGGTGCCTGCTGGTCCTGGCCTGGGTGTTCGTGCCGTTCTATATGCGGTCCATGGTTTTCACCATGCCCGAATTTCTGGAACGCCGCTTCAGCTCCAGCTCGCGCTACGTGCTCTCCATTGTTTCCATCATCACTTTTATCGTTTCGAAAATCGCGGTGGGAATTTTCGCCGGCGGCGTGGTCTTCGGCACTTTGCTGCCGGAACTGCACATCACCATCGGCCACACCTATATCGATAGCTTCTGGATCGGTTCGGTGCTGGTGATCGCCTTGACCGGCCTTTACACCGCGCTCGGCGGCATGCGGGCCGTTGCCTATAACGACGCGGTGCAGACGTTCGTGCTGATCTTAGGATCGGCGTCGCTGACCTTCTACGGCCTGCACAAGTTAGGTGGCTGGCACGAACTCCGCTACTGGTGCGGATCGGAGATGTTCAACCTTTGGAAGCCGATGATACCGCCCGGGGTGCAAGGCACATGGGCGCCCGTGCTTCAGACCGACGCGGCGGGCAAAATAGTGAAAGAAGCCTGGTACTTCAATGGTTATTTCCCCTGGGTGGGGATGCTGATTTGCGCGCCCATCATCGGGCTCTGGTACTGGTGCACCGACCAATACATTGTGCAACGCGCGCTGGGTGCGCCGAACGAAAGGGTCGCGCGACGCGGTGCGATCTTCGCCGCGTTTCTTAAGCTCTTTCCGGTCTATCTCTTCATCATTCCCGGCCTGATCTGCTTCGCGCTGGCGAAAAGCGGCAAGATTCCGGCGCTGGGAGCGATGATCGGACCCGATGGCAAAGCGATCGACTCGGTCGCGCAGGGCGCGTTTCCCATGCTGGTGCAATACCTTTTGCCTCCGGGATTGCGTGGGCTGGTGGTGGCCGGACTGCTCTCCGCGCTGATGGGATCGCTGGCAGGCGTGTTCAATGCCTGCTCCACGTTGTTCACGGTTGATCTGTACGAGAAGTGGAAACCGGGAGCGTCGCAGCATCAACTCGTCCGCATGGGAAGGCTGGCAACGGCGGCCATGGTGCTGGTCGCCCTGGCCTGGATTCCAGTGATCAAAGGAGCGCAGGGGCTTTATATCTACCTGCAGGCCGTGCAGGGCTATCTGGCGCCGCCAATCTTCGTGGTGTTCTTCTTCGGCGTATTTTTTAAGCGCATGAATGCCAAGGGGGCCCTCTGGGCGATGATCGTGGGCTTTGCGCTGGGAACCTTCCGCATGCTGGTGGATACTCCGGTGAGCTTGGGTCTTCGAGGTCTGCAGAACGGCTATCCGCATGGATCGTTTTTGTGGATCGTGAATAACATTTACTTTCAATATTTCAGCGTCCTGATCACGATTGTCTCAGCCATCGTCATGGTTGTGGTAAGCCACATGACGGCGGAGCCCGACTACGAAAGAATTCGCAACCTGACCTTCGAAACCACCACCGGCGAAGACCGCGCTAATACCCGCGCCAGCTGGAGTTGGCGTGAAGTGGCAGGGTCGGCGCTGGTGCTGGTCTGCATTCTCGGCGCCTATTTGTACTTCAGGGGGTAGCCAGCCGCCGCATCTCGATTCCTAGACGATCTAGGCTAGACTTTAGCTATGTCTCGCGCCGAGCAATTGCTCTCCGTCATTAAGAAGGCAAAGTTTCCGCACCTTGAGAGCCTGATCCACGCTTTCGTTGGTGGCAGCGAACTACACGGCGCCAAGGTTGCGGATAGCGATGATCTAGACATTTATGGGGTCTATCTGGAACCGGCGGAACTCGCACTGGGATTAGAGAGTAGCGAATTTTTTGTGTGGAGCACGGCTGGAAATGAACGGCGCAATGGACCCGACGACATTGATATTTGTTTGTACTCCCTGCGTAAGTGGGCTGCGTTAGCGGCGAAAGGGAATCCTACTGCGCTGCACTTCCTCTTCGCCCCGAACTATGCGCCAAGGTCGCATCCCTGGGAATCCATCCTGAGCGATAGGCGCGTATTTCTGTCACGTCAAGCTGCCGCTCAATTCCGAGGGTTCGCAGATGCCCAGATTCGACGATTACAAGGAATCGGTGCCGGCAAGAAGGGACAGAGGAACGAACTGATCGGCGAGCACGGGTATGACATTAAGGGCGCGATGCACGTAATTCGCCTGCTGAATGAAGGCATCGAACTTATGCGTTCGGGTGTTATTACTCTGCCACTTCCGGAAAAAGACTTGCTCGTCACCATTCGAACCGGGAACTACGGTTCGCTCGAGAAGGTCCTCGACTTGGCAAACCGCTTGTTCGCAGAGCTAAAACTGGCTGAATCCCAAAGTGTTTTGCCTGAAAAGGTGGACAAGTCAAAAATATCCCAGTTGATCAGCCGGACCTATTTACGACACTGGCGGCGCGATTATCCGCTCGAGTTCGCGATTCCAAATGATGCTGTCGGCCGCCTTAGTACAAAGGCCGAAGAGACTCCTGAATATCAAGCAGATCCGTGGCGGCCAGAAATGGAATGAAAGACCAATGGCCACTCTCTACACCATCGGCCACTCCACGCGCGAGATAGAAGAACTGATTGAAGCGTTACAGGCCCATTCGATCAAGACTCTGGTGGATATTCGTGCATTTCCCATGTCGCGAAGGCTGCCGCACTTCAATCGCGAAAATCTTGAGAAAAGCCTGGCGGAGGCCGGCATCCGCTATGTGTGGATGAAAGAACTTGGAGGAATGAGGAAGAAGTCGCTCGATGATTCTCCTAACATCGCGTTGCGAAATGCCAGCTTTCGCAATTATGCCGATTACATGCTTTCGCCTGAGTTCGAACGGGCGATGGCAGAATTGGTTGCTCTTGCAGAGCACTCGCGCACTGCTTACATGTGTGCCGAGCGGGTGTATTTCAAGTGCCATCGCATGCTGGTTTCAGACTGGCTGGTGGCGCACGGGCATGAGGTGATGCACATTGACAATGAGAAGCCGGCGAAGCCGCACAAGCTAATGCCGGAAGCCCGCATGGAAGAGGGTAGGCTCATTTATCGCGGCGACCGGCTGCTTTAGCTGTGTGCTAACGTAACTCCATGATTGTCGGTACCGGCATTGATATCGCCGAAGTTCCGCGGATTGCTGAGTCGATCAAGCGCTTTGGTGAGCGATTCATCAATAGGGTTTTTACCGAAGGTGAAATTCGCTACTGCGATTCCAAAGCCAACCGCTTCGAAAGATACGCCGCTCGTTTCGCGGCCAAAGAAGCGGCCATGAAGGCTCTGGGCACCGGATGGAACAACGGCGTGCGCTGGCGGGATGTCGAGGTAGTGCGTGAGCCGGGACGGCGGCCAACGATTAAATTTCACGCTCAAGCCGCGGAAGTTGCCGCGCGCCTGAATGCCAAAAATATTTCTTTATCCATCACTCATACCGCCGAGCAGGCCATGGCTAGTGTGATTCTGGAAAGTTACTAGTTGGTCCTGCTCGCGTGCGTGTTGGCCACTCACTGCAAGCGGCAGTATTCGATTCAAAGTTCAATGTGCACGAATGGCCTCGGCCATATCCGTGCCCATGATTTGCGACGGACGACGCACGACCGCACGACTAACCACGTCTGTTACACTGACGCCTTTCATGCCCGCGACAGTTCAAAATGCTTTCGACACCGCTCCCAACTCTCAGCTACATACCAAATTCGCGAATCGATCCTTGTTGCCGGCATCGCGCTGGGCAGTTTTTGCGCTTTGCTGCTGGAATTAGCTCTGACGCGCCTGTTCTCAGTGGTGCTGTTCTATCACTTCGCATTTCTCGCCATCTCTATCGCGCTTCTGGGGCTGGGCGCAGGCGGAGTGTACGCACATATCTGGAAGCAGCGTCTGAGGACTCAAAGCACACGCCGCCTCGCCGCGCGCTGTAGCCTGCTGAATGCCATCCTCATTCCCGTGGTGCTTGAAATCGTGCTGCATGTACCGGTGTCGCTCGATCTGAGCCTGACGAACTTTTTTCGTTTGAGTGTGATTTATGTGTGCTCGGCGGTGCCTTTTTTCCTGACCGGCTTGCAATTCTCGATTATTTTTTCGCGCGAGTCGTCTCGGGTTACGAATCTTTATGGCGCCGATCTTTCCGGCGGAGCACTGGCTTGTCTGGCAGTCGTGCCGCTGCTGAATTGGCTGGGCGCGCCGAATGCGATTCTTTTCGCAGCGCTGACTTCCGCTGTGGCGGCGGTTCTTTGGAGCGGCTCGAGTTCATTTACGGAGTCGCGCGATTTGGATCAGCGTAGCCTTGGCAATGTTGATCGCTTTGAATTCGTCCAGCCGATTAATCGACGTGGTTTGGGCGAAGGGCATTCGCCGCAAGAATGTGGAGTTCGCGCGCTGGAATGCGATTTCGCGGGTTGAAGTCGATCGCAACGCATGACGGTTCGCGTGTGATCGTCATCGACGCCGACGCGAACACTTTCATCATGAACGCCGATCCCACTCGCCTGTCCAAATCGGATTGGGGACAAAGTGTTCTCGGGGCGGCGCCGGGGGTGGTCAATGCGCTTCGACCGCACGGAGATTACGCCATCATCGGTCCCGGGCGGCGGAGTTGATGTGCTGCGGGCAATTGCCAACGGGAGCCGCAGCGTTACCGGCGTCGAAATTAATCCCATCATCGCCGATACCATCATGCGCGACCGTTATGCGGATTTCGCTTATCACCTTTACCAGCGGCCCGACGTCCACATGCACGTGGCCGATGGGCGCTCGTTCATCCGCAATGCGCCGGCCAGTTATGACGTCGTCCAGATGACGCTGGTGGATACATGGGCCTCCACCGCTGCCGGAGCTTTTGCACTCAGCGAAAACAGTCTTTATACGACCGAAGCATTCCGCGAATATTTTGCACACCTAAAGCCGGACGGCATGATCGCCGTGACCCGCTGGGAATTTAAAGATCCTCGAGAAGCTCTGCGCGTGGTTTCCGTCGCCATGCAGGCCCTGCACGAGCTTGGGAACGGTGACACATTCGCGGAACTTCATAGTCATTTCCGAAGGGAACTTGAATGAAGATGGGATTCCGGTTGCAGTTCTGGCGAAAAAGAGCGGATTTACCGCGGCTGAAGACGCTGCAGTTCAACAGCATCTGCAAGAATATCCGGAATTAAAACTCTTATATTCGCCTTCGCAGCGCGGGTCTAATGCCTTCACGCAACTCATCGACAGCAATGATCCGGTTTCTTTCTCGAAACACTATGCGTTCAATGTTTCCCCGGTGACTGACAACGCTCCGTTCTTTTTCTTCACGCTCAAGCCGGAGCAACTGTGGCGATCGATCCGCGAGCCCGGCGCGATGGACTGGAAAGTGAACCTTGGAGTTGCGGTACTGGCGATGTTGCTGCTGATCTCATTGCTGGCGGTGCTGGCGTTTCTGATCGTGCCCCTGATCATACAAAGAGAAAGGGCCGGAGATCCGACGTCGCTACTTTATTTTGTCGCAATCGGACTGGGCTACATTCTGGTGGAGATCACTTTTATCCAGCGCTTCGTTCTTTTTCTCGGTCATCCCACTTACGCGCTGACCGTGGTTGTATTTCTCATGCTGCTGTCGAGTGGAGCGGGCAGCGTGGTTTCCAGGAAATGGATCGCGGAACCGCAACGAGTGTGGCGCCCGCTGCTGATGGTTGCGGCCACATTGCTGGTTTATGTATGGATCGTGCCGGCGATCTTGAACCGCATGGTCGGTGCGCCGTTCTCCGCTAAATTGATGATCAGCGCCGTTATGCTGATGCCCGTGGGCTTCGTGATGGGAATGCCCTTTCCCGCAGGGCTGCGGGCGCTGGCAGCCAATCGCGGAAAGAACGGCGATTCCATTGAGTGGGCATGGGCCATGAACGCCGCCTCCAGCGTGCTCGGTTCAGTCCTCGCGATCGTTATCGCCATACAGTTCGGATTGAACGTCACCCTGCTCTGCGGGGCGATGGCATATGTCATGGCGCTTCTGTTGCGTGGAAAGCTTCTGGGGCGGCTTCCGCGGCTTAAAGCTTTTGACCTTCTGCTATGATCAGAAAAATCCGGCGAGCGGGTCCGGTCGTGAGCGGCGTTGATCATCTTGACGCCACTATTCTGCTTGGGAGGATAGTTGCCTAGTCAGAAGCAGTTGAAATGGTCTGAACTGAAGGTTGGCTTAACGGTTGTGGTTGCCGCCTGTGGTTCTGGCAGTGCTCATCATCCTGATGAGCGGCACCGGCGGTCTCTTTACTCACAAACTCATCCTGCGATCGTATTTTTTTGACGCCCAGGGCCTTCGCGTGGGCGCGCCCGTTCGCCTCAGCGGTGTTGACATCGGCAACGTCAGCCAAATTCGCGTGGTACCGAACCGCCCGCTGGCCCCTGTCGAAGTCACGATGAAGGTCAACACCAAGTACCGCTTCAACCTGAAAACGGATTCGAAGACGCTGCTCTCGACCGCAGGGGTACTGGGCGAAACCTATATCAACATAGACAGCTCGAAAGCCGTAGGAGCTCAGGTGCATGACGGGGATGTGCTGCCCACAAGCGAAGAACCGGGCTATCAGGATGTCATGCGCTCCACCCAAAATGCGCTGCAGAACATGCAGGCGTTGCTGGCGCGCATGGACCGCATCATCGCATTCGTGGAAAGCGGGCAGGGGTCGGTCGGCAAGCTGATCTACGATCCCGCGCTTTACAACCGGGTCAACTCTACGGTCAACGATTTTCAGAAGCTGGTGGGAGAAATCTCCCAAGGTCAGGGCAGCCTCGGAAAACTGGTGAACAGCGATGATCTATATAACAAAGCGAACGCGTCCCTCGACAAAATCAATGTCCTTATCGATGATTTGAACTGCAGGCAAGGGCACTGCCGGCAAGCTTCTCAAAGATCCATCCCTGTACGACACCGCGAATCAGACCATCGCCAACTTTAAGCAGCTGACTGACGACATTAATTCCGGCAAAGGCGCTTTAGGGACGCTAACCAAAGACCAGCAGTTTGCCGCCAAGCTGCAGAACACCATGAGCCGGATCTCGGATATCACCGATCGCCTCGATAAAGGCGAGGGCAGCGCCGGCCGATTCCTGCATGATCCGTCGCTTTATGACAATACCAACAAGCTGCTTACGGACACGCAGGAGCTGATCAAAGCGGTCAGGCAGAATCCGAAGAAGTATTTGACGATACGGTCTGAAAATTTTCTAGGACCGCTGAGGATTTCACGAACTAACTGGCAAGACATGGACGTCCGCGCTAGTGGACCCCTCGCCGAACCGATTTCTCGCAGTGGCCTTTTATCTCTGCAGCAAATCAACTGGTTGCGCACATCGTGGACGCGGAAATATCCGGCCAACGCCGGATATTTCTTTCGGACTTCCTCAAACATTGCGTAAGCGGCATTGCGGTAAGAAAAATGTCCCGCCGGGCCGGTGCGCAGTTCGGAAATGTAAACCGCTTCGGCAAAATCCATCTTGAAAAGTGTGCGCTTGCGGAACCCAAGCGGAATTGCGTATTGCGCGCTTTCGCGAGCTTCGGGAGCGGAGCTGTTTTCAAGACGTGGTTACGGCTGCTCGATGCATTGTCCATTGCGGATTTGTATTTTTCCAGCGCGCCTGCGGGCTCAAGCTGATCGGGAATGTCGTACCCGTGTTGGGTCGTGAATCCCTGCTCGATCTGAATGCAGCGCCGGTGACGGTGCATGTCGCGGAAGCCCCCGATATCCATCAGAATGTCGAATCGGAACTGCTGGCCGGCGCGAAAGGCGCGCAGCATTTCGTCATGTCGTCCGCGATGGCGCAATCCGGTGTGCGATGATTTCACCGACGCCTGGCCTCGCCAATCTCCTCAATCGTTCGCCGAATCTGGCGGTAGGAATAATTGCAGTGTTCGTATAACAAAGTGCAGGCCAGCTCGATTTCCAACGGTTCGTCATCGAGCAGGTCAACCGGACGAGCCGGTTCGATCGGGACGTCCTTCATCAGATCACCGGCGATCTGGCGTAGTTCGCGACGGGTTTCCATCTCATAGGAATTCGGATCCGCGTACTTGACCAGCGTCGGCGAGACCCGCACTTCCTTCAGCAACTCTTTTTCGGCGCGTTCGGCGAGTTCCGGAGAAAGCTCGCGGATCTCATCCACCAATTCGCGATACGTCTCGTGATTAACGTTGTAGGCCGCAGAAGCCGCTGCCTGCTTGAGCAATCCACCCAAACGCCGAACCTCGGCGTGAGAATGCGAGAGCAGGTGCGAAACCTGAGTCTCCAAAGTTCGCGCGTTGACGATTTCGCCGAGAGAAGTGTTGGTGGCCAGCGGCAAAAGGTACCGCGAAATATCGAAAGCCCGGGCTTTCAGAGTACGATCGTAGGCTTCCTGCTTCATCTCTGCAGGTTTGGGTGTGGTATCTGCCAGATAGCGGAACATGCTCTCGGAAAGCGATTCGTATTCTGAAAACAGGCCGTCGATGGTCTGGCCATAGAGCTGCCGCGCCGCGTCATCGGAGCCGAAGTCGGGAATGTAGTAGCCGCTTTTGCGGAAGTCCTGGTAACGGGTCGACCGCTCCTGACCGTCCCAGCGCTGTTCGTCGGCGATAACTATCGCAGCCAATATCGAGAGTTTTTCGATTGCCAAGGCTATGTGCGCCAGATCAGCAATCGACCGGTGGCCGTACTGGAAGTAAAAAGTATTTAGAAATTTTTCCGCTTTCTGGGTGCCGATTTCCTTCAGCGACTCTCTCATCGAGAGCGACGATCGCGAATACTTAGCCATAGCATAGGCTTGCACTTCCGGCTCTGCGCCGAAGATCGCATACACTTCGGTGCCTGGGGGATCCGTGTGTGGGTTGCTGCCGTTTGTCGGCGAAGATTTCAAGGCAACATCAGCCATAAATGACCTCGGAGCAGAGAAGAGATCGAATCTTAATCTTGGAGAGCAGGTTGTGGCCATTTTATTTCATTCAGACGCTGTGTACGCTTGCGGTTCTTGGCTTAAATCGTAAACACTCGGGAGCGGGATAAATCTTGCGGATAGTCGGAGAGATCACAGCGTATGCAGATAAGCCAGCAGATCATTGATCTGCTCATCACTGAGCACGTTGCTGAATCCCTCCATCTTGTCGCGGCCCATGCGAACGATGTCTTTGACTCGGTCGTCATTGGCAGGCATACCACTGGCCGGAAGATAGTCTCGCTTAAACAACCCTCTCAGGCTGGGCCCTTGGCGTTTGCGCGAGGAATAGGGCGAGTGGCAGCGATCACAATATTCGTCGTAAATGTGCCGCCCTGCCGCCTGTCGCGGCGTCAGTCCAAGTTCGGCATCGCTCTTGCGGCGTTGAACGTCGCATCCACAACTGAATATGAGCAGGAACGCGAATACGCAGGCGACTACCGAGCTTTTCCAGTGCGGGATATTCAAAAGTCGGAGATTCAAAGGAAGAATTTAAATCATTCACGCAATGTTTGCTGACACACTCAGTTATATCGCATTGCGAACCATTTCCGCAGTTCACAATACTGGCGCGGATTTTGCGGGATTTTCACACATCACAATCAATTCTGAGCAGGCTGACGAATTACTGCTTCGGCAAGAATGCTCGACAAAATACCCATTCTTCTCGCGGTTTTCAGAATGCGGGGTGAGTGGCTGCACACATTGCGCTGCACCCGCCTGTGAATGAGCTGCACTCGATTGAAACCAAAGCACATGCAATTTAAATTTTTCTATTGACCGAAATTTTAGAGGGTGTAAAACCATAATCGTTCTTTGACAGTTTCTGAAGTTTTTCCGGTTGGTGCAGCGTCCGGGGGTCAAGCGAGGTCACCTTCGGCAGGAAGCAAGAGCTAACGTAAGAATGCTGGGCAACCAGCAAACTGGCGTACAGTTCATGCAGAATGACCGAGGGAGGGCCAGTAAGGCTCTATAGCAAAGCGCTGGTCGAGGAGAACAAGAAACCCAGTCAGAGGCAGGATAGAGTCCCGAAGGCGTTGAACTGATTTGTCCGGTTGGCGGTAAGCCCGGAGCCCGAGCACGATCGCCGGTTACAGTCCGCAAGGATAGTAATCAATGCAGGTCGGCAAGGGTCTAAAGTGAGCTACTGGCCGAGATGAATGAGATCAGCATCACCTCGGGACTCTTATTTTTAGCGCCGCGAGCCTGCGCTCGCGCGCGCAGGCAGCGTCTCCTGCGTTCTTGGAGCGGCCGGTCTGAGCTCCTCCCCCATACAAGAACGGCCATTTCAGGTTCCCGCGGTGGCGCTGCGGTCGGTAACTGTTCAGGTTAAGGGCCTTGCGTGATGGATTCTTTCTCGGTCACCAGGCGGGCGCGAAATATTCGCTTTGAAACTGGTTCCTCGCCCACCACATCAACATTGACGGCATAATTTCCCGGAGCGAGCGTTTCGCCAAAGGGAATTTCCATGTCTATTGTGTTTTTCTTCAACGGAAAATGTTGATATCCGATCGCGGTTGCTCGTCCGATATCATTCACCGCCAGTACTATGAAGGTCAGATCAAAGTCCCGCCCGCTGTGGTTGGATACCCTGATTGATCCATCGATGCGCTGACCGTTGACCTGCGCTTTCCGTTGCCAATCGGCAGTGAGCGGAGTTTCAGTTCTGAGCACCACTTTCTGTTTAGCCTGCTTTGCGGGACTGCTGTTGTCTCGAACCAGAACCATGAATTGGAGTTCGCCTGGCTGATTCAGATCGCCGCTAATCATTCCCTCGTCGCTCAGCCGAAGCGTACGCGGCAGGGAACTGTCAACCACTCGCCAGTGATAGGGCTCGACGCCGCCGGAAGCTTGCAGTCGCGCCATGTATGGGTCCCAAAGATTGGCTTTGGGAAGCGGCTTAGTGGAAATTACAAGCGCGTCCGGATTTGGAGTTGGTTGCCCCAGCAGAAAAACCGGAGCCAGCACCGACCAGAGGAGCAAACTTTTCGCCAACTTAGCAGGCATCGAGAAATTATAGGCCGACCGGCATCGAGCCAAGCGTAAAGTTGTCATCCCGACCTCGTTCGCTGAAGGCGAATGAGGGAGGGACCGTACGATGCGATTGGATTGCCTCCGGCGTAGACGAGGCCGGAAGTGCAGTGCGCATTGAACCGGAACTTCCCGCCAGCTTCCGGGCACCTGCAGGAGCTTCGTACCTCCTTCGGTTGCAGGTTCGGGATGACACAGAGAAGAAAATATTCATTGGTGATGACTTCGATTGCCTCAACCTCAAAAGATAGCGGGAGAAAAATATCAGGCATTCGAAAGAAGAGCACGACTCTGAACCATCCGTGGGTTGGATGGCCGCGTTTTATGGCCCATTTTTTATGCGATCTGGCTGCGGGAGGCTATTTTTGTGGCCTTTTTTGGTACCTCAGAATAAAAAGCCGCATAAAATGCGGTGAATTTGCTATTTTTCCACAGCTTCGAGTATTAAGATTAACACGCATTCCGACAGGAAATCATTTCGCAAATTAGAGGAGGATTCATGGCAGCAGGACTGACCAAGACGCAGCTTATCCGTCATCTGGCGGAAAAGACAGAGTTGAATAACAAGACCGCGGCCGCATTCCTGGAGCATTTGGCCGATACCGCGATCAAAGAGACCAAGAAGAGCGGCGTGTTTGTAGTTCCCGGCTTAGGCCGCCTGGTGAAGGCGCACCGCAAAGCCCGCATGGGACGCAACCCGCAGACCGGTGAGCCGATTCAGATCAAGGCAAAGACCGTGGTTAAATTCCGCGTTGCCAAAGCCGCGAAAGACGCCATCGCACCCAAGAAATAGATTTTTTAAATCAGCAAAAAAGCCGGCTCAGCGCCGGCTTTTTATTTTTGTCTGGATGTTCCTATTTGACGTATTCGTTCTTGACTACGTCGCCGCCTTTCATCACGAACTTCACGTGCTGCAGGCTAGTGACGTCCTGCAATGGATCGCCATCGACGGCGATGATGTCGGCCCACTTGCCGGGCTGCAGGGTTCCGACCTTGTCCGACCAGCCCAGCAGATCGGCGTCATTGATGGTCGCGGTTTGGATCGCCTGTAATGGGGTCATGCCGAGGCTCACATAAACTGCCAGCTCATGTGCGTTCAATCCGTGCGGATAGACGGCGGCATCCGTGCCCATTCCGATTTTCACGCCGGCTTCCAATGCCTTCTTGGCATTCGCTTTTCCCATTTGCGAGACCATTTCCATTTTTTTCTTCGCATAGTCTGGCAGGTTAGCTTCCGCAGCGTGTTCTCGCTGCCAGTCGACCAGGTATAGGGTCGGCACCAGATAAGTGCCATTCTTCTTCAGCGTGGCAATCGCCTCATCGTTCATCAGGTGGCCATGCTCGACCGAGTCGACCCCGGCTTCGGAAGCCCAGATCACGCCTTGTGCGCCGTGCGCGTGGGCGGCAACTTTTCTGCCGAGACGATGCGCGTCCGCGACAATTGCTCTCATCTCTTCGAGCGTGTATTGCGATGCATTCGGATCGTCGCCCTTCGACAGCACGCCCCCGGTGGCGCACACCTTGATGAGATCAGCCCCATACTTGATGACCTCGCGCACCTTGTGCTGCACCTGTTCTACGCCGTCCGCAACTCCGTCATTGGTCGCATGATATTCGTAGGGAAGCAAGTCGTTATCGCAGTGGCCGCCGGTGATGCTGAGTGGAGGCCCACTGACCAACATTCGCGGGCCGGGCACGTCGCCGGCATTGATGGCGTCGCGCAGGGCAACGTCGGCGTAACCGTTGGCAGCCACGTTACGCACGGTGGTGAAACCGGCTTCAAGGGTGATTCGAGCATTGTGCGCACCGATAAGGGCCTCGCGCGGCACTGAGATCGCCAGAGTCTGGTATCCGAAACTCGGATTGAAGGTAAGGTGAGTGTGCGCGTCGATAAGGCCGGGCAGCACCGTCGCATTGGGCAGTTCAATGACTGTCTCACCCGCCGAGGACTGAGCTGCTGACGCCGGGCCGACACTCACAATCTTGTCCCCCTGAATCACGATGGCCTGGTTGGATTCGATTTTCCCGGTTCTCACGTCGAGCACATGTCCCGCATGGATTACCGTCCGTTTGGCCGCAGTCTGCGCCAGCGCCGAAGCAGCCAGCGCAAGGAGAAAAACAATTAACAGCCAGGATTTTCCCGGCAACGGCTTGAGGGTTTTCATCGTTTCCTTTTTGTGCGTGATTTTTTGGATGGACTTTTCCGTGACGGCTTCTCGGAAATTACTGCTTCTGCTTCAATTTCCACCAGCATCTCCGGCGAGACCAGCGCAGCTATTCCTAACATCGCGGTCGCGGGACGTATCTTGCCGAAGAATTCGCCATGCGCCTTTCCGACTTTTTCCCAGTCCGCGATGTTGGTCACATACATTCTGGTGCGGACCACATCGGCAAGGTTTGCGCCAGCTTTCTCAAGCGCCGACTCGATATTTTTGAGAGTCTGCACCGCTTGCGCATAAGCGTCTCCGGAAATGATTTTTCCGTCTCGTCCGGTAGCGGTCGTCCCTGAAACGTAAACCCTTTTGCCTACGCGGACTGCGCGCGAGTAGCCTACCACCGGTTCCCATGGTGTTCCGCTGGAAATATTTTTTCTTTTCATAGGGTGCTCAATGAAACTGTTCGCCGCTGGGCGTGAGGTCGGCGGTGCCCATATTGCCATTGCTCGAGTCCCGCGCCACCACTCGCATGCGCACTGCAGTCGGGGGAAGCGCCATGGCTAGATTCATCACCATCCCTCTTTTCGTCAGCTCCGCGTATTTTTGTTCGTTCACCACCACTTCCAACTCCTTCACAGCATGGGCCACGACCAGGCCTTTGGAGGAGAAGCCCGCAGTAACCACGGTGATTTCGCAGCGCCGTTTTCCACTTTCCGGAGTTTCCCAGTGCAACTGGTTGGCGTCAATGTCAACGGTGACATTCGCGGTACGCGGCTCTTTGCCAGACAGGTGGGCGCGGGCTTGGAGCTCAAGCGAGTGGTAGGAGAGAGGATTGATCACGGCGCGCGAGAGCATCCTGTCCATCTCCTGCGTAGTAAGCGGCAGGTCTGGTGCGGCATAGTAGCCGTTACGGGTGCGCGCAATCAGTTGTGGATTACGCATGGCGATCCGAATCTTGCGATATTTTCCGTCCCAGTCGCGGTTCGAAGGATAATAAGACAAGGCATAGAACGAATCACCGTCCTCCACGCTGCTCGCGATTTTCGCATCCAGGTCATTCCTGCCGCGAAAAATCCGTCCTCCGGTTTGCGGCGCCAGTTGCTCAAAAACCAGTTGACCCGTTGGAGTGTCCGGGGGCGAAAGAAATCCGGTCGGAGTATTGGTGCCGATATTTTCGTGAACTACCTCCAAGCCTCTTGGATCCAAAGTGTAAACCGCCAGTCGTCCACGCCACATCAGATCGGATGTTTCGCGCACAAAGCCGAGCAACTTCGCTTTCTCTGAGGGTTGGGCTGACATGTAATCCAAGCTCGCGAATCCCGGCCCAATCCAGATTACGTTCTTGCGTCCGGCAAATTGGCTGTTCGCGGCGCCTATCTCGCGTAAAGCTTCAAGCGCGTCGGCCAGGCGCATAGAGGCTCCAATTGGGCCTTCACCAGTCATTAACCGAAATGGCAGTCGCGCAGGGTGATGTTCCAGCGTTGCCTCCAAAGCGTGCGCATCGCTGGTGTAGTCATGCAGTAGTTCTAGACGCCTCTCTTCAAGCGCCATTAGGGCCGTGGGTTCCGGAAGTCGCGGGCCATGGTTCTGCAAAAATTTATGAATTTGGTTGCGAGCGAAAGCCTGGTCCAACGGCATTGTGTCTAATTCATCCAGTACGAGGATGGTGAGAGCTGACGACGTCATTGCCGTAATATTCGACCGGTCCGTCTGGTCCCTGTCATCCGCGGCCTGCGCGTTTTCCCCTACGGGTGGAGGCGCGTGCTGGGCTGGAGGCTCGAAAGAAGCCACGGGTTGTTCCTGCCCATCTTCGAGGATCGTAAAATCCGATTTCGACAGATTTCGGACAGGCGTCCCATGCTTATCGGTTACCACTACGTCGAGCACTACGAGTCGGGTATTTGCGCGCAAGGTAGTGACCGGAACCTCTTGTTCAGGAGCGGACGGCTGCTGCGCAGCAGAAAGCAAGGCTAGAAAAGGAAGCAACAATCTCACGACCGCAAACCGGGATGTCATTCAGATCTCCAGTTGAACTGTTTTCGCCAGCACGCCGGCGAAAACAAGGGAGGTGCAAATGCTCGATATCGCCTTGGTAGGCGGAATTGTAAACGAAGAGAGCCAATAGCCATGCAAAATGGTTATTGCGGCGTTCATTCAAAACAGCAATTAGCAGCCGCTACTCACGAGTGACAACAATCTAAGGCCTCGAAAAGCCCCGCCAGCTCAAGGGTTTGTAACTACTAAGGAACGCGCAGTAGTTCCTATGCGGAAGTTACTTGCTTTCGATTGTTTAATGCGGTATTCAACCGAGAACGCGGAATTGTAGCGCATCCAAGTTGATGTTGATTGAGGTGCTCACATGCTTTCGGACGATCATCCGCTGCAGAAGCTTTTCCTTGAAATGGTGGGCCGTCATTACGCCCATGAGATCGGAATTCGCGACTCTGAGGTGGTGGGTTATGTCGCCCATCTGTTGGCGGAATTCTGCGATGCCGAGCAGTTATTCAAAGTCCGCAACGAAGCCGGACAACCGCTGACTGACGTGGGCGAGATGCTGGTGGAGTCGAACCCGGTATTCGGGCCAGCCCCGTCATTCGACCGTGAACGCCAGGTCCGCAAGCATATCGGAGACTACACGCTCTTTTTTACCGGCATGTTCCCCGAGAGCATCAATCATTTCCGGCTACGCAAAAATCGCCTGGAAAGCCTTATCGACTGGGTGAAAGCCGGCAAGGAGAGCTACTACATCGTCTCGAAATTCGACTGCTTTGAATACACCAAAGTGGCTCCCTTATTCGAGCGGCTGTCGGATCACTTCGAGCAGTGCGTATATGGGCTGAATTGTGTGAAGAACGAGTTGCAGGAAATGCAGCATCCGATCGTGCGCCGCACCAACGAACTGTCGATGTAGAGGGCGGGGTATCTTTTGACATGGGGTGCCCCATGCTTCCCCGAAGGAGGATGGGGCTTGGGATTTCAAGCTAACTCCGCCGATAAAAGCTCAATGCCGCATCGCCTTGCTCCAGTGTGCGGATCCTTCGAAGCCCCTCGTACTCTTCGGCAAGCTCCTTCTTCCTTTCATGTTCTGCAATGACGAGAGCTTTTTCTGTCAGCGCTGATCTTTCCCAAAGTTTCCAACGTTGTTCGATACGCGTCTCCCAGCCCATACGGTGGGTCCAGAAAAATAAAATCCGCGCATATCTGCTGCCGATCGAGCGTCGAAATTGCTGCTTCCGCCTTCTGCAGAAGTACTTGAAACTTGCTTTCTAACTGCAGCGAATGCAGATTGCGGCGAACTAGTTCCGCGGCCGCTTTCGATGAGTCGACAAAATAAACCATGGCCGCGCCGCGGCTGAGGGCTTCGATTCCCACCGCGCCGGTTCCGGCAAACAAGTCCAACCAAGCTGAACCTTCGAGCGCAGACGGATTGCCGGCGGTTAGCACATCGAACAGAGTTTCACGCAGGCGGTCTGACGTAGGCCGGATGTCCTCTCCCTTGAGCGACGCCAGCCGGCGGCTGCGAAATTGTCCCGAAATGATTCGCATAATGTTTATGTAAACGCGCGCCTTCGTTTGGAATGCACTCAGGTGTCTACACTTCACAACGCCGCAACCCGATGTGCCGTCTAACCGTATAAGATTAAAGAATACAGATGCGGACCTGGTCTATTCACGCGGGACGGATTTTCGGAGTCGAAATCCGAATTCACCTGTCGTTCCTCCTGCTGCTGTTGTTTGTCTGGGGAAATGAACAAGTGGCTCGCAACACAATCAGCCCGTGGCGGGGAACTGCGCTGCTGGCGATTGTTTTCGGATCCGTAGTCTTGCATGAACTAGGCCATGCCCTGGTGGGAAGACACTCCGGCGTGCCCCCCAAAGGCATCGTGCTGTTGCCGATTGGCGGCGTCACCATTTTCGACGAAGCCCAACCCGAACTGCCGGCAAATTGGAAGCGCGACGTGCGCATCGCGGCTGCCGGCCCGATTGTAAATTTTCTGATTGCCGGTATTTCGGCCGCGGTTCTTGGCGTAGCACTGCCGCAAGATCATTTGTGGACTGCCCCCTACGTCACATCTTTGAATCTGCCGCACAGTCTGGTTTGGGCGAATCTATGGCTGGGAATCTTCAACCTTTTGCCCGCGTACCCAATGGACGGGGGACGGGTGCTGCGGGCCGTGTTTAGCCGGTCCATGGATCCGGTCAGCGCAACCCGCCGCGCGGTCAGTATTGGCAGGGGTTTTGCGATCGCCTTCATGTTTGCGGGCTGGTGGAATTACTGGTTCTCCATCATCGGCATTTTTCTCTTCATCGCGGCGCAGATCGAGGACCGCTCAGCGGTATTTCGGTCGGTGCTTGAAACAGTGCGGCTGGAAGACATCATGCTGACCGACTTTGCCACTCTCTCCCCGGCGGACACACTGGAAGATGCGCTGGAGAAAGCGGTGCACTCATTACAGGATGATTTTCCGGTCATTCGCGGAGCCGATATGGTGGGCGTAGTTTCGAAGCAGAAGATTCTGCAAACCTTGCGGCGGGAAGGGAACGGCTATGTGCAGGCGGTGATGAACCGCCTCTTCGACGTGGCACAGAAAACCGAGTCGCTTTCGTCAGCTTTTCGCAAACTCAGCGCCCGCAACCTGAGCATCATCCCTATTGTTGAGAACCAGCAATTGGTTGGAATTGTCACCCTGCAAAACCTGATGCATTCCATGTCCCTGCTGGCTGAGACCCGTAAGCTGCGCAAAGCAGCGCTCGAATCCTGATCGGTATCAAGCGATCAGAAATTTAAAACGATTCCCGCCGAGGGCTCAGCCATGTGGCCTTGACTCCAGTAAGAAATTGCGTCAGGTGGAAGCGTGGGCTCCTTATAAATCAACCCGCGATATTGCAGCCGCAAGCTGAGTCGTTTCCACAGGCGATAATCCAACCCGCCGCCATACAGAAAGGCCATCGAGGTCTGGCGGGCCGCGCCAAAAGAAGAGGGATTGCCGTCGATGAACTGATTGCCGGGGGTGAAGCGCAACGCTCCGCCACCGGCAAGCAGAAAGGGTTCGATTTTCTGAAAGTGAAAGGGACTGAAAACGTAAGCGCCCGAGATCTCGGTGACGCTGCTCTGCACCCGGTAACCATCGGGGCCTACAGATATAAACCTGCGAATTATCGGTACGGGCGCCGTTTACTTCAATGCCGCTCATGCGATTGAACCGAAAACGGAAGGTGCCCAGAATCATCCCTGAGTTCGTCGGCGACACCGTGACTCCGTTGATGCCGCTGCTCGAACTTTTGTTGAACACTGCGCCCCACGAGAAGCTGGCATCAAAATGACCGACATCGTCCTGTGCCGCCGCAAATTGCACGCACAAAAGAACCAGGACCACCGCCGATAGCGCTGATCTTCAGCATTCATTTCCTTTCGCGTCGCGTAGTGACTTACTCAAGACGAATTGCTTTAGCCTGGTGAATGGCGGGTATGCCACGCAACTCAGAAACCACTGCTTCCGGAACATTGCCATCCACCTGTACGACGGCGATGGCTTCGAGCGGCTGGCCGGGTTGCGGTTCGCCACTTCTGCGGCCCAGCGAAAAATTCGCAATGTTGATTCCATGTTTGCCGAGAATGGTGCCCACTTTCCCAATTACTCCGGGAACGTCCTGGTTGCGCAGATAAATTAAATTCTTTCCCAGCGGCGCCTCGGCATCGATTTCATCCACGTGCAAGAGCCGCAGCGCATTCTCTCTCAACACCGCGCCCTTTGCGAGGTGAGTCTCTTTTTGTGTGCGAATCTCGATTGTGAGCACGCTGCCTGCGCCGCCGGTGGAAGCTTTAGGCTTGCGCTCCTCATGGCACGCGAAGTCCGCGCGATGAGGCCAGGCTCGCGGCATTGACCAGGTTCGCAGTCTCATCGACGGCCACATTCAGAATGCCCTTGATAGCGGCGTTGCGAATGAGTTCGGTTTTCCACTCGGTAATATGACCGGTGTAGGCGATCAAAATCTCTTCGACTCCGCTGCCGCTGATCTGCGCCAGAAAAGATCCCAACCTTTCGGCCAGCGTGATGTACGGCTTCATCTGAACGTATTCGTCGTGCGAGACCGAGGGTACGTTCACCGCATTCTGTATCACGCCGTGTTTCAGATATTCCTTGACCTGCATAGCGATCTGCTGCCCGACCGCTTCCTGCGCCTCATTGGTCGAGCCGGCGATGTGCGGAGTCAGGATCACATTGTCCATTTTTTGCAGGGGCGATTCTTTCAAAGGCTCTTTGACGAAAACATCCAGAGCGGCTGCGCCAACTTGGCCATCTTTCAAGCGCGCCGATCAGGGCCGCTTCATCGACCAGCTCGCCGCGCGCGCAATTGACCAGCCGCACGCCTTTTTTCATCTTCTTCAGAGACTCGGCGTTGATCATGTTTTCGGTTTGGGGAGTCAGTCCCACGTGAAGACTTACATAGTCTGATGCGCCATACAGCTCATCGAGTGATACCAGGCGAATGCCGCCATCTTTTGCGATTCCCGGGGAAACGAACGGATCGTGCCCCACAATTTCCATGCCGAATGCCCGGGCTCGCTTAGCGACTTCGAGTCCAATCTTTCCCAGCCCGACAATGCCAAGGGTCTTGCCGCGAAGCTCCGTGCCTTGAAGCGATTTCTTCTCCCATTTTCCGGCGTGCATGAGCTCGATTGGCGCGAGGAATAAATCGCCCCATGCTCAACATCAGGCCAATCGTGATCTCAGCGACGGCGACCGCATTAGCGCCCGGGGTATTCATCACAGCGATTCCCTGACGGGTAGCGGGTTCGAGTTCGATGTTGTCCACTCCAACGCCGGCGCGGCCGATCACCCGCAGCTTCGAAGCATTGGCCAGCAGCGCCGCATCGACTTGCACGGCCGAGCGCACCAGCAGTGCGTCGGCGGTTTCCAATTCTTTGGCCAGATTCCCGTTGAGTTGGTCCGGCGTGATGACTGTCCAGTCAGGCTCCCGCAACAGGTTCATGGCCGAGGAGGACATTTTTTCCGCTATCACGATTTTCATTTCAATGATTCCTTTAAAAGAAAATTACAGTGAACATCCGAAACTTTGCGCTTCCTGACATTTCCAATGCGTGAGCCAAGCTGGAGAAACCACGAACACGTCTCTTTGATAGAGGTCGATGAATTGAATCAGCGCAGAATATCTACTGCGACGCCTCGCACAGAAACCATCAATCGGGTCAACCTGACTGTCAGGACGGTCGGCGCGTTTATCAATTCTTGGCGCCTGCAACTTCGGCGATTTCTCCTCGGCGGGCGCGCGCGAATACTTCTTGTGCTGCCCGAACCGCGACTCCGTACTCGACTGGCTTTCCCGTCACCGTCGCCAGGACATGCTCGAGCGCCGCCAGAATGCCGATGGTGTCCAGGAAATCGTAGTAGCCAATATGCGCGATGCGGAACAGTTTGCCTTTCATGTCGCCCTGACCATTGGCCACAACTGCGGAGAAGCTCTCACGAAATTCCTTCACGATCTTCCCCGAATCAATTCCGGCGGGCGCGGTCACCGCCGTAAGAGCTGCGCCGGGGGACGATGCATACAGCTTTAGCCCAAGAGCTTTCACGCCCGCGCGAGTCATCTCGGCCGCAAGCTCAGCATTATCGACCAGCGCTTTGCGTCCGGCAGCCAGGTCACCGTTGCCCATCTGACGAATGAAGTCCAGCGCCGCTCCTAGAGCGGCGAACAACGATGTCGCCGGGGTGAATGCCGATTCGCCTTTGGCTGCAGCTTTTCGTTCTTTGCGGAAATCGAAATAGAAACGAGGATTTTTTGCCGTCTCCATGCGCTTCCAAGCCCGCTCACTGATCGCGCAATACGCGAGGCCGGGAGGAATCATCAGGGCTTTCTGCGATCCGCCGATGATCACGTCGATTCCCCAGCCATCGACGTCGAGATGCGTGGTTCCCAGGCCGGTGATGGCGTCAACGATCAACAGGGTGTCCTCCCCGTTGGCGCGCACCAGCTTTGCGATTGCCTTTCACGTCATGCCGCACGCCGGTGGAGCTTTCATTGGCCTGCACGTAAACCGCTCGCGTTTCCGGCGTCAGCTTGGCGCGAATCTCTTCCAGGGTGAACGTTTCGCCGTAAGGCTTTTCAACCAGATCGACATTGCAGCCATAGGCCTTCGCCAGATCGCGCCAGCGTTCACCGAACTTTCCAGCGGTGAGCACCAGAACCCGGTCGCCCGGCGAAGTCAGATTCGAAATCGATCCTTCCATTACTCCCGTACCCGAAGAAGCCACCACCAGAACATCATTCGCGGTGCCGATGAAATCCTTCATGTCGGCGAGCACCCGCGTGTAAAGAGCTTTAAAGTCAGCGGTGCGATGGTGCGCCGTGAATGCCGCCATGGCGTTTTGCGCCGCCGGCAGCAGAGGAGTAGGGCCTGGAGTGAAAAGACGGTTCTTCAGCAGCATGGCATAGAGTCCTTTTTTGAGATGAAGTCAGAGGCGAAACGATTACTTATTAGTGTATCGGAAAAATGAAGGTTCGTCGGGAGAGTTGAGCGTTGTTGGTGGAGGGTCGTTGGTCGTTGGCCATTGGTCGTTGGCCAAATCAAATTCCCGCCCAAAACGAATTCGAAAAAATAAATATATATTTCGCCCTAGTTTACCAGCGTGCCCGGCAATCTCTGCAGTGAGTTGTTTTGCCAACGACGAATGACCAACGACCAACGACGGAGGACCGAAGACCGAAGACCGAAGACCCGCGACGCACAACGTAGTTATAATCCTCCCATGCCCCTTGTAGATCAGATTCAGAAAGACATCACCTCCGCGATGAAGTCTCGCGAAGAAGCCAAGCTCTCGACATTGCGAATGGTGAAATCTGCGCTGCAGAATCGCGCCATTGAAAAAATGGCGCCACTCGACGACAAAGAAGCACAACAGGTGCTGGGCACGCTGATCAAGCAGCGCAAAGATTCAATCGAGCAATTCACCAAAGGCGGCCGCCAGGAAATGGCCGACAAAGAAGCCGCTGAGATCACGGTGATCGAAGCTTACATGCCGAAAGCGGCCAGCGAAGCCGATATCACCGCCGGGGTAAAGGCAGTGATTGCCGAAATGGGCGCGCCGACCATGAAAGACATGGGAACCGTCATGAAAAATGTCATGGCAAAATTCGCCACCCAGGGCATGCGGGTTGACGGAAAAGTGGTCAGTGAAGCGGTAAAAAAAGAATTAGCCGGAAAGTAAATCATGTGGGGACAACCTCGCTTCCGCAGCGAATGCATTGCTGATCGCCAGCGTTTGAAGTTCCCCGGTAGGCTGCGCTTTTCGAGATGCCGCGTTCTTTGGCGACTTTCTTCAATGCCGCCTTCTCGTCCAAATTTTCTTCGCGCATGAGCTGTTCGACGCGTTTACCTATCGATAATGTTGGCGCCTGGCTCTGCTCCTCCTCCGCCGGTCCAATCATCAGCACGATCTCACCCTTCATGTCTCCGCGACTTTTCACGATCTCTAGAACTTGCGCCGCCGTCCCGCGCAAAAATTCCTCGTGGATTTTCGTCAACTCGCGGGCAACGACGACTTGGCGCCGTGGTCCCAGTGCGGCAATCAGATCTTCCATGGCAGCCAGAATGCGATGCGGAGCTTCGTAAAAAATTTCCGTCTGCGTGGAATTCCGAACTTGTTCCACCTCTCTTCGCCGCGCAGCGCTTTTAGGCGAGAGGAAGCCTCGGAAGGAAAATGACTCGGCCGGCAATCCGCTGGCTATCACTGCGGTGACGAAAGCCGCAGGCCCCGGAATTGGCACCACTGGTACCCCGCGCTCGATCGCCAGCGAGACCAGACGAAATCCCGGATCGGAAATTCCTGGCATTCCGGCGTCGCTGACTACCGCGATTCGGGTTCCCTGTACCAGTTTTTCGATCAGTTCTGCCGCGCGAGCAGCCTCATTATGTTCGTGGTAACTGATAGTAGGAGTTGTAATTCCAAAATGATTTAGCAGTTTTTGTGTCTGACGGGTGTCTTCGCATGCGATCAAGTCGGATTGCTTGAGCACGCGAATCGTTCGTAGCGTGATGTCTTCAAGATTGCCGATCGGCGTGCCAACCAGGTACAACCCGGGCGCGAGGCTTTCAGTTGCGGACATCAGCGGGAGTGTAGCATTGGAGGTGGTGGATGAGCTCAGGATTAGAGATTAAGGTTTCAAAGGTTGAAGGTTTCAAAATACCAGTTACAGGTTCCTGTTCAGGGTTGCAGGTCGGCTCAGAACCGCAAGTTACTCGCTGAAGCTTCCGCCTTGAACCTCCGAAACTTTGAAACTCTGAAACCCTGCCTTTGAACCTTTTTCAATCGCCCTGCTAGAATCAGACTTCTTCGTTCCCGCCTATGCCTCTTTACGAATATGAATGCAAGAAATGCGGCCACCGTTTTGAGCGCATTCAAAAGTTTTCCGATCCGATGGTCAAAAAGTGCCCGGAATGCGGCGGCAAAGTCGAGCAAATGATCTCCGCGCCGGCCGTGCAGTTCAAAGGATCCGGCTGGTACGTCACTGATTACGCGAAGCGTTCCGGGCCAGCCTCAAGTTCCGATTCCGGCAGCAAATCTGATTCGGGTAAGGATTCAACCGAAAGCGGAGAAAATAAGGAAAGCAAAGCCGCCAAAGATACGAAAGACACAAAAGACAAGAAGCCCAAATCGGACTCTGCGTCCAAGAAATCAGAAAAGAAGTAGTTCCATTCAGATACTTCATGGTTTACCAAACGCGTGCGTTGCTTGCTTCCTCGACTGCCCCTGTCTAAAATCTGAGAGTTTGCGCGCTGGCACGATCGGTGTCTCCGCCGGCGAAAACGTTTGCCCTTATTCGGAGATCTTATGAAGACTGTTTCTCTTGAGCAGGAGATTAACCCCTGGGAGGCGCAATCTGCGCGCTTCAATTTTGCCGCGCAAAAACTCAACCTGGATGAGGGCCTTTGGAAAGTCCTCCAGTACCCTAACCGCGAGCTGATCGTCCACATTCCGGTCTCCATGGACAACGGCAAACTGGAAGTCTTTACCGGATTTCGGGTGCAGCACTCGATTGCGCGTGGCCCCGCAAAAGGCGGAATCCGTTATAGCCCCGACGTCACTCTTGACGAAGTGCGCGCCCTAGCGAGCTGGATGACGTGGAAGTGCGCCATCGTGAATATCCCGTTTGGCGGCGCCAAGGGCGGCGTGATTTGTGACCCCAAGAAAATGTCGATGGGTGAACTGGAGCGAATGACCCGCCGCTATACGGCGGAATTGATGGAGTTCATCGGTCCCGAAAAAGACGTTCCCGCGCCCGACGTGAACACCAATGAACAAACCATGGCCTGGATCATGGATACGTATTCCATGCACATGCGGCAGACCGTCACCGCTGTAGTTACCGGCAAACCCATCAATATCGGCGGATCGCGCGGCCGCCGCGAAGCCACCGGGCGTGGAATCAAAATCGTTTGCGATCAGGCGCTGAAACAGCTCGGGTTCCAGCCTGAAAGCACGCGGGTCATTGTGCAAGGCTTCGGCAATGTCGGATCAAACGCGGCGCGCTTGATGGCGGAGGCGGGTTATCTGATTATCGGAGTTATTGAATTCGACGGAGCGATTTACAACAAGCATGGTATTGATGTGGTGGCGCTGGAAAAGCATCGCGCCAGCACCCGCAGCATCACTGGTTTCCGGGAAGCTGAAAGCGCCGATCCGGCGGAACTCATGCTGACCGAGTGTGAAATACTGGTGCCGGCCGCCACTGAAAATCAGATCACCAGTCGCAACGCCGACCGCGTCAAGTGCCGCATTCTGGCCGAAGGCGCCAACGGGCCCACCACTGCCACCGCTGACGAGATTCTGGCGGAAAAGAAGGTCTTCGTCATCCCTGACATTCTCTGCAATGCCGGCGGAGTGACCACCTCATACTTTGAATGGGTACAGGACCGGCAGGGCTATTTCTGGAAAGAGTCGGTGGTGAACGAACAGCTGGAAGACATTATGGTGAACGCTTTCGAGGATGTTGTGCGTTATGCGCAGCTGCATAACGTCAATAATCGCATTGCTGCGTACATGCTGGCCATCGATCGCGTTGCTTACACCATCAAACAACGCGGAATTTACGCTTGAGGCCAGACACTAATTCATTGTGGAGAAAATATTATGCGTTCCATTTCTAACCTGATGTTTACGGCACTCCTGGCTCTTTCGCTGCTCGGCGGCATAACGGTAACGGCTGGCGCGCAATCAAGCGCTGATTCTTCGATGAGTGCCAAGGCTTCGAAGGCCGCCGCGGCAATGGCGGACAAGCTTGACATCAACTCCGCCACTAAAGATCAGCTGGATGCCTTGCCGGGTATCGGTCCCGTCTACGCCGACAAAATTATCGCTGGTCGCCCATACCGCACCAAGCGCGATCTGGTAACCAAAAAGATCATTTCACCATCGCTTTACGAAAAGATCAAAGACCAGATTATTGCGCATCACAGCACAGCCACAGCGCACTAATGGAATCAGTTCGCCGTGAGTGCTTGTGGCTGACTGCGGGGACGCCTTTTAGAACGCAGATACACCCACCTTTGCGCGTTGCGTTCGCGATTCCCCGTGGAGGATAATCAAGTATCGGCTCGGGGATATTTCCCGCACGATGCGGTTGCTTGTGAACCTTCCTAATTCCATTACGCTGGCTCGCATCTGCATGATCCCGCTGCTGATGTGGGTGCTTTTGACCAGCCACCTGAGCAGCGCGAATGGCGAGAAGGAAATTCTGGCTTCTGCCTTATTCATTGCAGCTTCTATCACTGACGGTATTGATGGCTACATCGCGCGCCGGCGTGGTCAGATCACCACGATGGGTATTCTGCTTGACCCCTCTGGCCGATAAGCTGCTTATCGCCGCGGCTTTCATCACTCTGGTTCAATTTAACCCGCGGCTGGTGGCGGCCTGGATTGCAGTCGTGATCATAGGCAGAGAGTTTCTGGTTAGCGGTTTACGGGCCATCGCAGTCTCAGAAGGCTTCACCATCGAAGCCAGTGACCTGGGTAAATTCAAGATGTTCGTGCAGATCGTTTCGGTCGTGGCCGTCATCCTGGATCATCGCTGGCAGGAGTGGGCAATCGGCCCGTACATACTTTCGGTTCACTGGATCGCCTTGATAGCCATCTGGTTCATGGTCGCGTTGTCCCTGATTTCGGCGGCAGATTACTTTGCGGCTTTCTGGCGGAGAATCGAGCGTCACGCGGCCAAGCGGCAAAAGCGTGCCTTTATCCTAAGTCGGCGCAAAAAGCGCAATGTCGCAGCCATCTGATCATCCTCTGTTGATATCTGCCTCCCGCGCGGCCGCGCCGGAATATGACTCTGACGAAAGAAAGATGCTGCTGCAAATCGCGCATGAGTCAATTCTTTCATTCGGCGAAGGCCGGCAAATATCCTTTTCGGCGCCTTCGCCACATCTAGCCGAACCTCGAGGCGTTTTCACCACTTTATATTCAGATCAAAAATTGCGCGGCTGTGTAGGATACCCGACTGCGATGCTTCCGCTGTACCGCGCCGTAGCCGAAACTGCCCGGGCTGCCGCCAACGACGACCCTCGCTTTCCGGCTGTGAGCTTGCCTGAGGCCCGCCAGCTGCAGATATCGATCAGCGTACTTTCACCCCTGCGTCCTGTGTCGCCGCAGCAAATCGAGATCGGGACTCATGGGTTGGTAATCTCACAGGGGACACGGCGCGGGCTTCTGCTGCCCCAGGTGCCGGTGGAGCATGCATGGAGCAGAGAAGTTTTCTTAGAGCAAACCTGCGTTAAGGCTGGCCTGGCTCCGGATGCATGGCGAAGCGGAGCGCACATGGAGGCGTTCACGGCTGAAGTATTTGCTGATTCCGCTCTCGCAGACGGACATTAACCAATCGGTTTTGTTCAAAAAAAATCGGGAAGGATTTCTCCTTCCCGATCCGCTAGTTATCTTGAGTTGGCTATTGCTGGTCGAGTTCGACGGTGTCGCCGACGTGCACTGGCTCCAGCGAGAACACGATCATTCCGGTTGCCGTAGTTGGGGTGGTTCCGAGGATCACGATTTCGCCAACACCTCGCCGCGGCATTTGGTCGGTGTGAATCACCGGGCCGTGACCGCGATCGAGGAGGCTTGGGTTGACGAGCGGTGGTTCATTTTGTGTCATCTCGTAAGCGTCCGCCTTGAACGAGAGGGAATCAACCGCATCGCGGGTAACCGCTTCGGCCAGCCGTTCTGCACGAAGGAAGTCGCCGACTTTTCAATCCCTGGTTCGATCCGATATTCACGTAAACGGTCCCGCCGGCTCCCAATTCCGAGTCGAAGTCCTTGGCGAGCAGAATGCGGCCACTGGCCTGGCCGTTAGCCAGTGCAAAACGGTCGAAGCGGAGTGGCGGGTGGAAGTTGACGATTTGCTTTTCTTCGAAGGGAATAACCAAATCGCCGGGGGCCACTGAGTCGCAGCTGAACTCGATGCGAGCGATTGCCATGTGCGGGCGGGTGTCGATAATCCGCACTCGCGCCAATTCTTCATAGGGCCGGCCCGCCGCTTTCATGGCTGCAAACTGCCCTGGGTATAGCTCGTAACGGTTAGGATCCTGCAGTTCGCGAATGATGGTGTACTGCTGGCCGACTTCGTAACCTTTGCCATGCAGATAAATGGCTTCGCCATTCGACGAAGTTGGTGTTAAACGGAGATTCAGTCCCGCCGGTCACGAAGTTTGATCGCGGCTCCGGCTTGCGGACGAACCCGGCGCAATACAGATCGGCGACACTTGGCGTCAGGACCTTTTCGACCGGAAAGTTAATGACGGTCGCGATGGTTCCATTAGGAGTCGGTGCATCGGACGGCGCCTGCTGCGCCCAGGAAAGTCCCGCCATCAACGGCAACAGAAAAAATACTGCTCTCTTCATGATTCCTCCCAGGCCCATGCCTGACTCTCTGTTTCCCTAAGTTGCTTAAAACAAAGAAACTTCCAATGTGGAAAGTAGCAAGGTAACCAGGAGGGGTCAAGGTTACGCAGGTCTACTATGGGAGTTGATAAAAAGTTTACTGCCCTAAAATAGGGCTAAGTTGTTGCGCTCCGGTGCTGTGTACCTGTAATATCGCGCGATTAAATGGACGCGGAAAATAGTCACTATTCCCGGCTGTTGCACCTGCGGTTGTCGCGGGTCTGCGTTGCCATTGCGGCAGCGACTCCGGGCGAGATGCTTGAAAAGGCAGAGGCTGTATCTCGCGATAACCCTTTTGTTGAATTAAGGTTAGACTACATTCCCCGCCCTGGCTCTGGCGCTTTCCAGGATCAAGGAATTCAGCGAGACCCATCCCCATGTGACGGTGATCGCTACCTGCCGCCGGGCGGCGAGCGGGGGAAAATTCAAAGGCCCGATCAGCTCCCATCTAGAGATTTTGGGAAAAGCGGCTGAGGCTGGCTGTCAGTTGGTAGATGTTGAACTTCAGACTGCCGTCCGCCTGAAACCTTCGCAGTTGGCGAAGCTTCGGGGCAAAGCAGCGGTCGTCCTTTCCTTTCATGATTTCCGGGCGACGCAGAAGCTGGATGAGACGCTGAAGAAGATGTCGGCGTACCCCGCCGATTTCTACAAGATCGTCGAGCACGGCCACCACTTTGTATGACAACGTCACCATGATGAAATTTCTGGAGCAACACCAGGACGCGCACAGCCTGGTTGGGCTCTGCATGGGCGAGCAGGGAATCATCAGCCGTGTACTGGGTGTCAGGGCCGGCAGCGTGTTTACGTTTGCCGCGCTGACCGCGGACGAAAAGACCGCACCCGGCCAGGTCACCGCCCAGGAACTTCGAAGCATTTATCGTATCGATCAGGTTGATGCAGCCACCAAAGTGTACGGCGTCGCTGGAGATCCGGTTTCGCATTCGTTGTCGCCCGCGATTATGAACGCCGCCTTGCGCAGCGAAAATGTGAATGGAGTTTTTCTCGCGCTGAACACCAAATCTTTGAAGGATCTGCTTGCCTGCGTCAGAGAGATACCGATCCAGGGCCTCGCGATAACCATGCCGCATAAAGAGGCCATCCTTAAGTACCTCGACAATACCGATCCCCACACATCGAAGATTGGTGCCTGCAATACCGTGATCCGATCGCAGGATGGAAAGCTTTACGGATTCAACACTGATACTTCGGGGGTGGTTCGGCCACTTGAACAGCGGATTCCGCTGGAAGGCGCGCGCATTCTGGTATTGGGAGCAGGCGGCGCTGCCCGCGCGGCGGTGTTTGGTCTTAAAGGAGCGCGGCGCGGAAATCTTCATCTTGAACCGCAACCTGGCCGCCGCGCAGAAACTCGCGCGTCAGGCCAAGGCCCGGACCGTGAAGCGCACCGATCTGAAGAAATTGGATTTCGACGTCATCATCAATGCCACGCCGGTTGGCATGGGCAACACTCGCGATTCTCCCCTGAACCCCGAGGAGATCAGAGCCAAATTAGTCTTCGACATGGTTTACGATCCCGCCGAGACCCGGCTGCTGAAACTCGCAAAAGAGCGCGGCGCTGAAGTCATTCCTGGCAGTGTGATGTTCGTCCACCAGGCGGCGCGCCAATTTGAAATCTGGACCGGAAAGCCGGCTCCCAGAGAAGACATGCTTCGCATCGTGACCGTGGCCCTGGCGGAAAGGGCAGCGGCAAGGAATGGCAGTAAAAGAAAAACGAGCAGTGTAGCCGTCCCTACATATTCAAAAAATTTGCGATCAGCTTTTTTACCCTCATCCGTCAAGACGCTTTCGGGATGAAACTGCACGCCCTCGACCGGCAATTTCTTGTGCCTTAAACCCATAATCGTGCGAGAGCCATCGTTCTCGGTAGTCCATGCACTGATTTCTAACTGCGGCGGCAAACTTTCTTCTTCCACAATCAAAGAGTGGTAGCGGGTTGCGGTGAACGGAGATTGAAGGTTTTTGAAAACGCTGCGTCCATCATGTTTCACCGGGCTGGTCTTCCCGTGCATGAGGTGAGGGGCACGAATTATTTTTCCTCCGAATGCCGCGCCCAGCGCCTGATGGCCGAGACATACTCCGAGAATAGGGAACTTCGTCGCCGAGTTCGCGAAATAATTCAATACTGATCCCGGCTTCCTGGGGCGTGCATGGCCCGGGCGAGATGACGATGCGTTCCGGGCCGAAGCGCTGCTACTTCTTTTACCGTGACCTGATCGTTCCGGCGCACCACTACTTCAGCCCCCAACTCCCCCAGATACTGCACCAGGTTGTAGGTAAAGGAATCGTAATTGTCGAGGACAAAAACCATAGCTCATCAGATTACATCAGGCGCCACTTTGATTTTCCCAGAGCCGGGCAGCGAGCCTGCGCCGACACATCATCTGAACTTCCGCTTGACAGGTAGCTCGCGAAGCTACATGCTTACAGGGGTTTAAGGGTCTCCCCGATGGACGTGGAAGTCCAGCAGTCCGAAAAACGTGCTACTCGGCGCTTCGCGCTACGCTTGCCAGTCTCGGTAAATTATGCTGGCGAGAGTATGGTCCCGCTTACCGCGCAGACGCGTGACGTCAGTGCACGGGGCATTTGTTTTTATCTGGACGCGCCCATGTCCGCCGGCTCTGCCATAGAATTCACCCTCACCCTTCCGCCGGAAATTACTCTTACCGAAAGCATTCGAGTACGTTGCAAGAGGTAAGGTGGTTCGCGTCGACGATGGACTGGTGGACGCAAAAGTTCCGGTCGCCGCGGTTATCGACGAATACGAATTCCTCGCCGAATCGTAGACCTCATCGCTGGATCATAGCCGATAGGACGCCGTTGCAAAGCATATTTCAAATCCGACTGCAAGCTGAATACCTGCTTACTAATCCAAAGTCGCTTGAGAAATTCCTAAGTTAGGAGTTAGACCATTTAGGCAGGCGATTGATAGATTTTGTAAGATAATGCAGTAGCCAAGATAGCTTCATTACATCTACAATCTCTGGGCTGTTACTAATGAGGGGGAAAGCTAATGTCGAATCTGAACTCCGCGCTCCAGCAACTGCGAGACGAGCGGAAGCAGGCGCAATCGCAAGTAGAGAAGTTAGATCAAGCTATTTCAGTGATCGAAGGATTATCCGGCCGCACTAACACGAGCAGTAATAACGGCCCGCGTACCGGCCGAAGGCTTTCGGCGGCCGCCCGCAAGCGCATCTCCGACGCCCAGCGCGCGCGATGGGCACAACGCAAGAAGCCAGCCGGCAGTGCCTCGAACGCCGGTCCGCGTGTGGTTCCAAGCCGTAAGCCTTTGTCAGCAGCGGCAAGTCGCAAAATTGCCGCCGCACAAAAAGCTCGTTGGGCAAAATTCCGTTCCCAGCAAAAAGCAGCGGCTTAATAGGGTAGCGCTTAGTTGGAAGGAAGATTGGCGCGGCCTAAACGCTAACGCTTTCTTGTTTAGCCGCGTAATGAGAGTCCACATACTCGTCGAGGATACCGATAAATTCCTCGACGATTTTTTCGCCCCGCAGAGTGGTCATTAAGCGTCCGTCCACGTAGACCGGCGCCTTAGGCTCTTCGAAAGTACCGGGAAGTGAGATTCCGAGACTGGCGTGTTTAGATTCACCCGGACCATTGACCACGCATCCCATAACTGCGACCTTCATTTCTTCTACGCCAGAGTAGCGCTGCTTCCATACCGGCATTTGTTCGCGCAGGTAACTCTGAATCTGTTCGGCCATCTCCTGGAAGAAAGTGCTGGTGGTTCGGCCGCAGCCTGGGCAGGCCGTAACCTGAGGCGTGAAGCTGCGGATTCCGAGTGACTGCAGAATCTGCTGGGCCACACGAACTTCTTCGGCGCGGTCGCCGCCCGGCGCCGGGGTAAGTGAAACCCGAATCGTATCGCCGATGCCTTCCTGCAAAAGAATCGATAAGCCTGCGCTCGACGCCACAATGCCCTTCGCTCCCATCCCAGCTTCGGTAAGACCCTAAATGCAGCGGATAGCTGCAACGCCCGGCCAACGAACGATAGACATCAACCAGATCCTGAACTCCGCTCACCTTGGCGCTCAGGATGATCTGATCCGGACGCAATCCATATTTTTCCGCCGCGGCGGCGGAATTCAGCGCGCTTACCACCATCGCTTCCATGGTGACTTCGCGAGCGTCTTTAGGTTCCGATGAACGCGAGTTCTCGTCCATCATCCGGGTAAGTAGCGACTGGTCGAGTGATCCCCAGTTCACGCCAATGCGCACTGGCTTCTGGTTCTCCACTGCAACTTCGACCATGGTGCGAAAGTTCGAGTCGTCCTTACGGCCGATGCCGACATTGCCGGGATTAATACGGTACTTCGCCAGCGCCCTGCGCGCAACCGGGATACTTCTTCAGAAGGATATGGCCGTTGTAATGGAAGTCGCCGATGATCGGGACGTCGATTCCGCGCTTGTCGAGCTGCTCCACGATGTGCGGCACCGCAGCCGCAGCATCTTCATTGTTTACGGTAACTCGGACCAGTTCTGACCCGGCGCGTGCCAGTGACGCAACCTGCTCGACCGTCGAAGCAACGTCGGCAGTATCGGTATTGGTCATGGACTGCACCACAACCGGCGCATCGGATCCGACGCGAACCTTCCCGATGGTGCAGGTAACGGATTTACGGCGAACGATTGTGGCCATGGGAAAGTTCAGTTTAGCAGAAGACGGACGCCGGCCCAGATAGCTGCAGAGCTCACGTCCCGCTAACGGCGCAGGTCCGTTGACTGGGAATGGGGTGAGCACGTAAAATCGTGCTGCACGTAAAATGTGTGCTCGATGAAAACCAACCTCACGTTAAAGCTTGACCGCAATCTGTTACGAAAAGTGCGGGTCTTGGCTGCGGAGCGGGACACCTCGATCAGCGCGCTGATGGTCGAACAACTCGAAAAAGCAGTGCAGGAACACGACGGCTACGAAGAGGCCAAACGCCGGGCGCTGACCAGGATGAAACGAGCTTCAAACCTGGGGTACACACCTCCAGCTTCTCGCGACGAACTTCATGAGCGATAAGTGTTTTGTGGATACCAATATTCTTGTTTATACCCAGGATCTTGCCGCCGGGGATAAGTGTTCGCGCGCTCAAGTCTTGATGAATGCGCTTTGGGAAGGTCGAAACGGAGTAATCAGCACACAAGTGCTCCAGGAACTCTATATCGCACTGCGGCGCAGGCTGAAGTCGCCGATGTCGGCGGTAGAAGCGGCGGAGATCTTGCGCGACTACTCTGAGTGGCAGGTTGTGGTTAACAATCGCGAGTCCATTTTCCGCGCCATCGATATTGAAACCCGTTACAAGATTTCCTTTTGGGACGCATTGATACTGCAGGCAGCCGAACAGGCGGGTGCAAAAATTGTCTATTCTGAAGACCTTTCTCATGGTGCCAGATATGCGGGTTTGCAGGTAGTGAATCCGTTTATCGGTGGCCGCTGAAGCCGCTATCAGCTACGGCAGTCTCTGCGCGATGGTCTTGGCGATGTCGTTGTAAATCACCATCGCGGCGAACAGAATCAGGAATACGAACGCTGCCTGATAGATCCGTTCTTTAATGCGCAGGCTGATATCACGCCGCATCAGGGCTCTCGATAAATAACAGCAGAATCACCCCGCCGTCCATGATCGGAATCGGCAGGAGATTGAAGATACCCAGGTTCAGGCTGATCGCCGCGCACAATCCGAGAAGCGGAGTCCAGCCTTTTTGCTGTGCAGCCTCGCCGGCTTGTTGAGCGATGCCGATGGGGCCGGACATGGTCTTCAAAGACGCCTTGTGCTGAATCAGTTTGCCGACCAGCTCAAGCAAGATGAGTGAATAGCGCTTGTTATCTTCCAGCGAATGGCTGAAGGCTTCCGGAAGCGGTAATTTCGTAACTTTGGTCTGATACGAGTTTGCGAATCCCAGACGGTAATGTTTTTCGCTGACGCCAGGCGTATCTGCCAAAACCGGTGTGACATTGAAGCTGAGCGTTTGTCCGTTGCGTTCAACCTGAATCTGCTCGGGATGACCTTTCGCCTGTTGCAGGCTGTCGATCATTGCCTGGATCGACGGCACCGGCTTCCCATCCATAGAGACGATTTTGTCACCCGGCTTTCAAACCTGCTTTCTCGGCGGGCATTCCGGCTTCGACGTCCCCAATTACGACCGGCTCGTAAGGAGTCCATCCTGCGGCGCCAGCCCCTGAACTAGAGATGGAAACCGGAACTACCGTGCCTTTAATGTCCTCATCGCCACGCTGCACCGTGAAGCCGAGCGGCTGGTTGGCGCTTAACAGCTGTTTAACTTCGACCTGCTCCCAGGTTGGGTTCTGAACACCATCGATCTGAATAATGCGGTCGCCGGGTTTCACTCCCTGCTTTTCAGCCGGAGAGCCATGCTCTACCCAGCCGACGACTGCGGGTTGATCGAGATAAGCCGGATGTTCGTAGTGCACCATGTACACGCCGGTGAGCAGAACAATCGCCAGCAGAATGTTCATCACCGGACCGGCAATGGCGATCAGGAAACGGTGCCAGCGCGAATGCGACATGAACTCGCGCGGATCGCCGCTGCGCTCGTCCATCGGGTTTTCGCCGCTCATTTTGACGTAGCCGCCAAAAGGCAGGGCATTGATGCGGTAATCGGTTTCGCCCTTGCGGAAGCCGAACAGGCGCTTGCCAAAGCCGATGGCAAACTGCTCGACCCGCACGCCTAACAGCTTGGCGACCGCATAGTGGCCAAATTCATGGATCAAAACCATGAAGCCAATCACAATGACAAAATAAAAAAGCGAAATAAAAAATTGATTCATAGATGGTGGTTAGTTTTCTTGCGTCCCCACAACGACTGGTGATTTGCGGCCTTTGCCCGGTCATCGCTGCTACCTTGTCGCGAGCCCGAGCGCGGGCCTTCTGGTCTACGTCCAGCACCTGTCTTATAGATTCCAATTTGCCCACCGGCGTTTCAGAAACCACTTCTTCAATCAGTACGGGGATTTCCTGAAACCGGATGCTTCCCTCCAGAAACGCCGAAACCGCCACCTCATCCGCCGCATTCAGAGCAACCGTTTTACCGCCTCCCGCGCGCGCGGCTTCATACGCCAGGCGCAGGCAAGGAAATTTTTCCATGTCGGGAGGGCAGAAATCGAGGTGTCGTAAGTCACTCAGACTAAAGTTCAGCTCGGAAGCTATACGCTCTGGATAAGTTAACGCATACAGGATCGGCAGGCGCATGTCGGTGACCGAAAGTTGAGCAAGAATGCTGCCATCGACGAATTCGACCAAGCGAGTGAATTGTAGATTGAGGATGAACGATTACCGAAACCTGCTCCGGCGGCATATTGAACAAGCGGCAGGCCTCGATCACTTCAAATCCTTTGTTCATCAGAGTCGCCGAGTCAATGGTGATGCGGTTGCCCATCTTCCAGGTCGGATGATTGAGCGCCTGCTTCCACCGTGATATCGGCAAATTTGGATTTCGGAGTATGCAGGAAGGGTCCGCCGGAGGCCGTAAGCCAGATGCGCCGGACCTCCTCCATGCGTCCGCCGCGCAGGCACTGGTGCACGGCATTGTGTTCGCTATCAATCGGAAGCAATGGTTTACCCTGGCGACGGGCTTCGGCGGTGATGAGCTCTCCGGCAGCAACCAGGCACTCTTTGTTGGCCAGACCGACGGATTTTCCCGCGCGAACCGCTTCGTAAGTAGCTTCGAGTCCGGCTACGCCGACAATTGCGCTCACCACAAAATCAACATCGGGATGCGTAGCGACTTGCAGATTTCCCGGCGCGCCGTGCGTGACTTCGATGTCTGTAATGCCGGCAGATTTCAGGCGCGCCTTGAGATTGCCGGCATGGGATTCCGCCGCCACGGAAAGCACACGTGGACGCCACCGTTTAGCCTGCTCGAATGCGAGTTCGACGTTGCGTCCGGCAGCCAGGGTGACGACCTGAAAGCGTTCGGGAAACGATTCGACCACACTGAGAGTGCTGCGGCCGATGCTCCCGGTCGATCCCAAAATCGCAATACGCTTCATGGATGAAGAATATGGTACTAGAAAGACTGGCCCGAAACAGCGTAACTAACAAGCCGGAACACCAACAGATTAATCTGCGGAAAACGTTGTACGGGCGTATGACTCCGGTAACTCATTGACAAGGATGGAATGGAGCGATCGATCCGCAGCAATCCTATAATCTCGGAGCGTGGCCCAACCATCCAAAGCCGGAGCAGTGTTTTTGTTTGTGTTCGGCCTGTTTTTCTTCGGATTTGCTTCATTCGCAGTAGTCGCGTTTCTCACCTCGTCGCCGGCTGTCCACAACAATACGAATCCGGTAGCTGGAGCGATGTTCGCCTCAGTTTTTCTCCTGATCGGCGCGGGACTGATGTTTGGTGCGCTATACGGTTACCAGCAACTAAAGAAAGGCCGAGGCGATCAAGCAAGCCAATCCGAATTCTCCCTGGCTATGGCGCGCCGACTGGGCGACCAACAGATCTCTCAGCCTGACGCGCAATTCCGCGATCGGCTGGTGGATCGGCACAATCCTGGCGAGCATGATTGTCGTACCAATCCTGACTACGGCTTTGCCACCGCTGTTGCGCAACTCCGATCCCAAGGCGCTGATCCTGATCGGCTTGTGCCTGGCTCCGTTACTCCTGCTGGCGGGTGCACTGCGAGCAACCATCCGGCGCGAACGTTACGGGAAGACTTACTTCGAGTTCACTACGTTGCCTTTTTCGCCCGGCAAGAGGGTCAGCGGGCAAATTCAGCTTCGCATGCTGACCTCAGCGCCGCATGGTGTCGATCTGCAGCTTGCCTGCATTCGCCGGATCGTGACCGGGACCGGCAAGCAACAAACCACCAATGAAATCACCCTGTGGCAGGAACAAAAAAATGTGCCGCAGGCGGCGGTATCAAGTGGGCCCTTGGGCAATGCTATTCCGGTGGATTTTGGTGTCCCTCAAGACGCTTACGAGAGCAACCACGAAAATACTCGAGACCAGTTGCTCTGGGTGTTGACTGCCAAGGCTGACGTTCCCGGCGTCGATTATTCCGACAAATTTGAAGTGCCGGTATTTCGGGCGGGAAGCGCGGCGTCGGCCGCTCCTGATGGCTTTGGCTTCCGGGTTCGCGAGCAACTTCAGTCCTGCCGCAACCGCAACCGCGCCGGCCTTCGAATCAGATCCATCCGATGTTTCTGCGCCACGCAATCCGAAAGTGGTTGTAAGCACCACCAACGACGGATCGACGCAATTCCTTTTTCCCGCGTTTCGCAACCGCGGCCAGACGCTCAGCTTGCTGCTATTCACCGCAGTCTGGACAGGCATTGTTTATTTTCTTGCGCACTCGAAGGCGCCGTGGTTTTTCGCCGCGGTATTTGGTTTCTTTGATCTGGTTCTCATTTACGGATTTTTCCAAAGCGCATTTGGAAGCACGAAGATTCTGGTTGGCAATGGCAAGATAATTTCTCAGCGCAAGATGTTCGGGGGCGGCGCTCCTCGCGAAATTCCATTCAGCGACATTCAGTCGATCGGCGCGGGCATGGGCATTCAGAGCACGAATGCAACCACGTGGCTCCTATCGCATAAGTCTGCAAACCAAGAGCGGGAAAAGTTTTTCTCTGGTCGACAACATCTCCGATCGCCAGGAAGCGCGCTGGGTGGTTTCGCAGATTGAAAAGCTGGTTGGATTGAAAATCGACACCCACGTCGCATTGCAGGATTCCTTTGGCCATCTCTACTCGCCTCCGCCGCAACGTGCAAATGGCGGCGCGTTTCCGGGTGGAATGCCGACTCCCGGATCTCCTCTCCGCAAAATGCCGGTCGGATATTTAGGATTGGTATTTTTTTTCGTATGGATCGGATTCATTGTGCTCAACTTTGTTCGCATTCAGGGTGGTACTAATCGCGCCCGAAGTTCAGCCGCGGCCCGAGCCGCCGCGCACAAAATTCCCGCCCGCGTGCATTATGCCGCGCTGACTGATGATGACGTGCAACGCCTGCAGCAACTCCCGATGCAGGACCAGGCCGAAGAATTGCTGGAACGCGCAATCCAGCATGATTCCCGGGCCCTTGATCTTTTTGAACAGAACATTGAGTCAGACGATTGGCGCGGCAAAATCAAGCTGACCGATCGCATGAAAGACCTGGAGCGACGGTCCGAATTCTCCATCCGATCTGCGCGTTCGCTATGCCAATGCCGATTTGAACCTGTCCATGGATGGATGGCAAAAAAATGATGAAGCCGCCGAGCAATTGATCGCTCGTGCCCGCGATGACGCCCAGTATCGCGCCAACGCCGTATATTTGATGGGAATGATGGCTGGCCGCGGCATTGCCTACGACCGCATCTATCCCGTTTTGCTGGATTATGCGAAACACGATCCCGATGCGACCGTGCGGGTGTGGGCGGTCGAAGGCATGCGCTATCTGGGGACTGACGAAGCGCTCGATCAACTCTTCGACTCGTTTGTGAATGATAAGTCTGAGATGGTCCGCAACCGCGCCGGCTGCAATGTCTCCGACTGCGGCAATTTCAAGCGCGCACAGCGCATGGCGCATGGTGCCCAAATTGATATCTCTCGCCGCTGAGAGCTCCACTCCGGCGCAAACCCGCAACTGGGCTTTCCTCGCTCTGCACGAAATCACGGATGCGAATGTCGCGAACGACGCATCCGCCTGGCATAACTGGTACGACGCAGCACGGTGCGAAAAGACTCGCCCAGTTCCAGCAAGCCGACTGGTGGCATGTTCGCGGCGACGAGTAAGTTTGTCGAGAGTCCAGTCCCCGAAGGGACGGCACCCCACATTAAAAATGGCTGGCGAAGCCCTTCCTGCGTTGCTCGCTGTATCGGTGCAAGGCATCGCTGATGATGGGATAGGCTTTCTGCTGCCGGCTGCAGTTCATCTACCTCAACCGCTTTGCCTTCAAGTTGCTTGTAATCCTGAAAAAAGCGCCGCAGCATCAACGAACGATGGGCAGGCATCTGGGCGGCTTCGGTGTAACTATTGAATTCCGGATCTTTGGTGGCAACTGCGATGATTTTGTGGTCTTTTTTCCCGGAATCGATCATGGTCATCAACCCAATCGCGCGCGCATAAATAATCGTCAAGGGAACCACCGCTTCCTGGCACAGCACCAGCACATCCAGCGGATCGTCATCCTCGGCGAGCGTCTGCGGAATGAATCCGTAGTTCGCCGGATAATAAACCGCCGAGTAAAGTACGCGGTCGAGCTTGATCAATCCGCTGGCCTTGTCGAGTTCGTACTTGACGCTCGATCCAAAGGGATCTCAATAATACTGTTGAACTCCTGCGGCAGTTTGCTGCCGGGAGTTACGTCGTGCCAGGAGTGGATCATGCGCTTTATTCTACGGGAAGCAGAGCGGGCAGGGACGTGCGAAAGGACGACGTCCATTCGCACACTTGCTCGCTTGACCCGCTTTTCTGGCGCGAGTAGAGTTTGATAGTGATGTCCGCTCAAAGCCAACAAATTCCTGAAGTTCGGCAGCGCCATTGTGGTCATCGTCCTGGCGCTTGGGTACCTTGCCTACACCGGAGTGCAGGAGAGCAAGAGCTACTACGTCACCATCAAGGAACTGCGCGGGCATGGGCGACGGCGCATACAGCTAAGCGGCTTCGCGTGGCGGGAAATGTTCTGCCAGGCTCGATTAAGCGCAGCGGCATCAATGTTGACTTTGCCCTGACCGAAAACGACCAGGTGCTTAACGTGGTTTATAACGGCACCGAGCCTCCGCCGGACACTTTTAAAGATAATGCCCAGGCGCTGGCGGTGGGCAGTTTCGGACGTGATGGCGTCTTCCACGCCAAACAGATACAGGCCAAGTGCGCCTCCAAATACGCCCCGCAACAACAAACCACTCCTGCGGCAGCAGGCTCAAAGATGAGCGCTCTTTCCCCTGCTGCCAGTCCTTCCAGCAATTAATCGCTGGATAGTTTAGCCAGGAACCGCAGCGAACATAATCGGCCGTCCATTGCCCTGATGAATCGCAGAGCACCGGGCGAAGTCGCTCGGCGACCTCGTCCAAAAAGTTCGCGCGCGATTCCTTCGGTATGCTGTTGGTGAATGGGATGGCAAAAGTCTCCAGCCACCCGCGCATTCCGGTGGGCAGCGGCGTCGGACGCGGAATCAGTTCAATGTATTCGACTCGAAAGCCGGCCTTTTCAAGATGACCCTGGTATTCGTCGACGGAAGGGAAGTACCAGGGAATTATCGCCGCGAGTATCTTCACCCCATAACTTTCTAATTCACAGCAGAGGGCCACGGTGATCGCGGCGACATTGCCGTGACCGCCCATCTCCCCGACGAATCTGCCTCCGGGTTTCAGCGAGCGACGCACGCCCTGGATAACCGCCTCCGGATCGCGTTTCATCCAGTGCAGCGCGGCGTTTGAAAATACCGCGTCGAATTCAGAATTAAAGCCCAATTGAAATGCGTCGACCACGCGTGCATTAATACCCTTGCGCGCGGCGGCGGCAACCATATCCGCAGAAGCATCCACGCCAACAACTTCAGCGCCTCTGGCAATGATTTTTTCTGTCAACGCGCCATCGCCGCAGCCCAGGTCAAGAATGCGTTCGCCCGGCTGCGGATTGAGCAGATCGAGCACCGGCTCGCCGAGATCAGAAACGAAACGTGCATTCTTGGCGTAACGTGAAGCGTTCCACTGCTGCGAAGAGGTTTCTGACGGCATAGTCCAATGGTATTCGAGACGCGCGCTCCGCAGATTTTGCGAAATGCTATAAAGAATGCTTCTCAATCATGCCCGAAGCACAATCCAGCTCCGACATCGTTGTAGCAAATGGGTTGATCAAGCAGTTTGGACGCTTCGCCGCGCTGCGCGGAGTCACAGCGCAATTCGCATCCGGCCAAGCTCTACGTCATCGTTGGCGATAACGGCGCCGGCAAAACCACATTTCTGCGAAGCCATCGCCGGCCTGGCGCAGCCGACGCGAGGAACCATTTCAGTTCTGGGCAGCGGGGAAATTAAAAGTGTGCGGGCGCAAATCGGCTACATGGCGCACCCTTCGCTGCTTTACGACGAAATGAGCGGGATGGAAAACCTCGCTTACTTCGCGGGACTTTACGGATTGCCGCAGGCGAGATGCCGCGAAGTGATTGCCGCGGTCAATCTCGACCCCGATCTCGAACGCCCGGTCGGCCAGTACTCCCAGGGCATGCGGCAGAGGATGTCGCTGGCGCGCGCGATCCTGAACGACCCCAAATTGCTTCTGCTCGATGAACCTTTCTCCAACGTGGATGTGAATTCCGCGCGAGAGATGACCGCCCTGCTGGCCCGCATGCGCGATCAAGGGAAGACCATCTTCGTGGTCACGCACCAGGCGGCCCTGCTCGAAGCCATTGCGGATGAATTTGTCTGGATGGAAGCCGGAAAAATTGTTCGGCGCACGCCGCACCTGCAGGTGGCGCAATGAGTTTTTTGGCCATCACCCGCGCGACCCTTGCGAAAGACATTCGCCTGGAGTGGCGTTCGAAAGATGCCATCAACGCCATGCTGTTTTTCGCGTTGCTGGTGGTGGTGATCTTCAGCTTCGCCTTCGATCCTACGGCCGAAGAGTCGCGCCGAATTGCCGGCGGGCTGATCTGGGTGGCATTTCTGTTTGCCGCGGTTGTGGCTCTGAACCAGACCTGGGCGCGCGAACTGCGCAATCAGGTGCTCGATGCGTATCGAGTTTCGCCGGCGCCGGCCAATCCACTATTTCTCGCCAAGGCCTTCGGAAATTTTATTTTCGTCAGCGTGCTGGAGGCCTTGATGACGCCGCTGTTCATCGCCTTCTACAAACTGCGCGCGCTTGGTCCGGCGTGGGAGATCGCGCCGATCGCATTACTCGGAACCTGGGCGCTGGTGGTCAACGGAACTTTTTTCGCGGCCATCTCTTTGCGCACCCGCAGTCGCGAAATCATGCTTCCGCTGCTGCTGTTTCCATTTTCTATCCCGGCGCTTTTAGGGATGGTCAACGCGACCACCGCCGTTCTTGACCGGAGAAGAATCGGCAAAGTTTTGGATCGCTCTGTTGCTGGCGTATGATGTCGTGTTCACCACCGCCTGTCTGCTTTTTTTTGAGCTGGTGCTCGAAGCCGAATGAAACGCGGATTTCCCATTCTCGCCGTCGTCACTGCCGCGATGCTCAGCTTCGCGCTTTATGAGGCCTTGATTGCCGCGCCCACCGAGCAGACCATGGGCAACGTGCAACGGATTTTTTATTACCACGTGCCCTCGGCCTGGACCGCATTCCTGCTTTTTCTCATCAATTTTGTTGCTTCTGTGGTTTACCTCATCCGCCGCAATCCGAAGGCGGACGTTCTCGCATATGTAGCGGCCGAGGTCGGAGTGGTTTTTTGCACAGTCGTTATTGTGACCGGGCCCATCTGGGCGCGACCGGTGTGGGGAATCTGGTGGGCGCCGGGGGACATTCGCCTGACGACGACATTGGTGCTCTGGCTGATTTACATCAGCTATCTGATGGTGAGGCGGCTTTCGACAGGCGGGAAAACTCCTGTGATTGCGGCGGTAGTGGCGATCTTCGGCGCTCTGGACGTTCCGCTGGTTTATTTCTCCATCTGGTTTTTCCGGACGCAGCATCCCTCGCCGGTGATTGGCGACGGCGGAGCGCTTGATCCGCGAATGGCGCACGTTCTGCTGATCAACTGGGCGGCATTCCTGTGCCTGGCATGGCTGCTTTGTTGGACCCGCTACGAACTCGAAGTTGCCAGCCGTAAAGTAGAGGAAGCGCAGGCGCTGGATTCGCTGATGGAAGGTCCGCGATGAACTCCATGCACTATCTTTACGCCGCATATATTGCGACCTGGGTCATTCATGGGACGTATGTGACTATTCTGTTCCGGAAGTATTCCCGGCTGCGAAAAGAAATGGCACGTAAGCCCAGGCTTGAAACTTAACCAACACAAAAATTGTTAAGCTGCGGGCGTGTCATCCCGACCTGGTTCGCTGAAAGCGAACGAGAGAGGGACCGTACGATGCGATTGGATTGCCTCGGACGTAGACGGGGCCGGAAGTGCTGTGAGCATTGAACAGGAATATCCTGACAGCTTCCGAGCAGCTTCAGAGGTTTCGTAAGGTCCCTCCCCTGCTCTCCTTCGGAGTGCAGGCTCGGGATGACGCAGCGAGAAGAAAATATTCTCTGTATTCGTGATGACTTCGATTGCCGCAACGTCAAAGCTAACCAACATAAAAACATTAGGCATTGAAAGGTGTCATCCCGACCTGGTTCGCTGAAAGCGAACGAGAGAGGGACCGTTCGATGCGATTGGACGGCCTGGGACGTAGACGGGGCCGGAAGTGCTCGCGCAACTGAAGTTTCCCGACAGCTTCCGAGCAGCTTCAGAGGTTTCGTAAGGTCCCTCCCCTGCTCTCCTTCGGAGTGCAGGCTCGGGATGACACAGTAGTCACTTTGTTTGAACCACCCCTGACCCTTGTCACCAACCACTTTCTTTTCCCCCGGCATCTCTGGATGAATTTCCCCGCATCAGACAGGAAGAAGCGCTTTCCTTACAGCTGATTCTCCCTGGGAGCAAACTTGACAGCGTATCCGTCAGATGTTTAAGTATTTACTTACTTTCAGCCATATAGGTCGCGGGTGCGCAGGTCTGCCGGATAGGCCAAATCAAACCCCAACCAGGCTTGCATCTCAGGGATAGGGGCAATCGCGCGCCGGTGGTATTTCTCCCATATTTTTATTTTCTCCAGGAAACGGGAATTTCGGAGGGTTCTGATGGTTAATCGCAGCGGGGTGGGGCCAGCTTTTGCGCGGGTGCGCGGCCTGGTTTTTCTGGCAGTTCTGGTCCTAGGCGCAGGTTGGCTGCTCACTCGCGACATAGCGGCGCCCCACTCTAAATTACCGTCCGCTACTTCCTCCCAACTGCGGGCTTCGCTGGCTCAGCTTCCCATCAGCTTCGAGCCCAACCAGGGCCAGAGTGACAGTCCGGGCAAAGTTCCTGGCCCATGGCCGCGGATATGGCCTCTATCTCACCCCTCCGAAGCCGTTCTGACCGTGCCTCGCATCGGAAAATCACTTGCAACAGGCTGAGATCGAAATGCAGCTTGCAGGCGCCAACCAGCAGCCTGAGATCGCCGCCGCCGACCGGCTCGCCGGCCATAGCAATTACTTCATCGGAAACGATTCATCGCGATGGCTGCGGAACATTCCCCAGTTCGGACGGGTTCAGTATCGCGAAGTTTATCCCGGTATTGATCTTGCGTTTTACGGAAATCAGAACCAGCTCGAATATGACTTTGAAGTCTCTCCGGGAAGCGATGCTCATCAGATCGCGCTGAATTTCAAGGGTGCGACGAATGTCTCAGTTGCCGCGAACGGCGACCTGGTGCTGGGAATCGATGGCCGTGAACTGCGCTTCGAGGCTCCCCAGGTTTATCAGAAATCCGAAGCCGGCGTCCAGACTGTGGCTGGTTCGTTCGTGATGCGTGGCAAAAACACTGCCGGTTTTGAACTTGGCCCCTACGACCGCAGCCGGACTTTGATCATCGACCCGGTGCTGGCGTTTTCCAGTTATTTAGGTGGAACCGGTGAAGAGAGCTGCAGCTGCCATTACCGGCGCGAGCGCCGGGCTTTGTTCCACATTGTCCTGCGATTGCAGTGGACTCCGGCGGCAGAATTTATGTGGCTGGCGCAACCACCTCGACCGGCACGTTCAGTGGGGTCACCCCGGCTGTGATCGGTACCATGGGCACCTCAGACGTTTTCGTTTCCCGCATCAGTCTCGGCAGCACGGGAGGCGTGACCACCGCCAGCTGGATTATGTGACCTACATCGGCGGCGCGACCGGCATTCAATATCCAACCGGAGTCGGTGTGGACAGCGGATTCAACGTCTACGTAGCCGGAACAACAAACTCGGCGACCTATCCGACGACGTCCTCAGCCTTCCAGACGGCGCCGGCATCGGCGGGAAATCACGTTTTCGTTTCCAAGATCGATTCGAATGGATCGTTAAACGACTACTCGACCTACCTCTCCGGCAACGGCGTCGACACTGCGTCCGATATGACGCTGGATAGCCAAGGCCGGGTGTATGTCATTGGAACTACAACTTCGTCAAATTTCCCGACCACGATTGGCGCGCTGCAAGCGACCGCCGGGGCTGCCAACCAGTTTTTCTTCAGCAAATTGATTCCGACGCTGAACGGCGCTAGTAGCTTGGTTTATTCGACCTATATCGGCGGGACGCACTCCCGCCAATGGCGTTGTAGTCGGTGGCGCTGTCGCGGTGGATGCCAGCTTCAATGTTTATCTGGCCGGTGGAACGAACTTCACCGACATGGGAACTCCTCAGCCGTGGATCGTGAACGCATATCACATCCGGGGCGCAGGGTGGTCTCGATGTCTGGGCAGCCAAACTCAACGCGCCACCTGCCAACACCCAGCAGTACACGCTGGATTACGGGACTTATCTTGGCGGTAGCGGCGATGATGTTGCATACGGCGTCGCCACAGACGGTACCGACACTTACATCACCGGCTCTACCACCTCGACCAACATCACTGTGCCGAATACCACGCTGACTTTTCAGGGAGCAAACGGCGGGGGTGGCGATGCTTTCGTGGCGAAGTTTGGAGTGCCCGCGATCTCCGGCACCACTCAAGGAATAGTTCCGCTCGATTATTTCAGTTATCTAGGCGGGTCCGCAGCGGATGTCGGTCTGGGGATTGCCGCCGATACCCTTGGCAATGCGTACGTGACCGGCCTTACTGCCGGCAATTTTCCTGTCACCTCAAATGCATTCCAATCGGTTATGGTGGAGGATCTGACGATGCCTTCCTGGCGCGGCTGAACACCACTGGCACGAGCACTACCACGAATACCAGCACGGTGAGTTATCTCGGAGGATCAGGCAAGGACATCGGAACCAGCATCGCGCTCGACTCCTCGCTGAATACCTTTGTCACCGGCGAGACCGCGGGAAGCTTTCCAACCAAAAATCCCGTTGGCGGGCGGCGCCGCCTTTCCGGAGCATCGGATGCTTTCGTGGCGCAGCTGGGGCCCAATACCAGCGCTCTTAGCATGCCCGCCACTACCGCGGCAGGGGCGCTTCCGGCGTGTGGCGCAGCGAATCCGACGGTAAGTCCAACGCCAGCCGGAGTTGGAAGCCCGGTTACGTTCACTTATTACATCTACAACACGGGGGACCCGGTGTCCGGAGTCGTTTTCACCGACACTTTGGGCGTCAATTCGGGGTCGACCAGCGCCAGCACAAGTCAGGGCACGTGCAGCAGCGCGGTCACCACCGGCACGTTAACTTGCAGCCTCGGCACGGTCAACAGTTCTACCCTGACCACGCTCGGCACGGCCAATTCCTGCGGCTCCTCACAAAGCGTGAACTATGCAGCCCGAGTGACCGTCACGGTTGATGCCCCCACCACCGTGCTTCAGGGATCTGGCTCGGTCGGCAACTCCGCCACTCTCAGCTTCCCCGGAGGCAGTCTGGCGACCGTCGGCGGATCGGCCACGGTCAACGATTATTCAATCAGCGCCACGCTGACAAGCCCCAGCACCAGCAGCACGATTCCTTCAGGAGCTGCAGTCGACTACTCCGTGCTGGTGACGCCAACCGGCTCCGGCTTCCCGGAATCTGTGTCCATTGCATGCGGAGCCGGGCTGCCTGCGGGCGCATCCTGCTCGTTTCCCTTACCAACCGGATCCACAATTTCCAGCATGAGCAGCGGCCCACAAAGCCGCACCCTGGCAATCTCAACAACCGCCAGGGTCACCACCACGGCGGGATTGCTGCGGCACGGAACCGGTTACGCACTGTGGCTGCCGATTCTTGGAGTGGGATTAATGGGCGCCGGCATTAGCCGCAGGCGGCGCATGCTGCTGGGAGTCGTTCTTTGCTATGGTGCTGGGAATGGCCTTGCTGCAGGCTGGCTGCAGCTCCAGCTCGACCACCCAAACCACTACCGGCACTCCAGCAGGAACCTATACGGTGACGGTAAACGCCACTTCAGGGACCGCAACCAGAACGACCACGGTGCAATTCACGGTGCAGTAGGGTTGGCTCGGAGGTACATGCGATATCAAGGAATGCGCTTGAGAACCGCAGCCGCGGTTTCGTCTGCTCCGATGACCCCTTGAAGCCGTACCCAGTCATTGAATTTTTCTGGCGGCACGCTGAGATCCCGAACTACGTACTCACGCCAGTAGTGCAGCTTGCTACCTTCCACTTCAAACTTGCTTTGGTAGCTGGCGAATCCCACGTCGATCTTTGACGGATCCGGAATGTCATCGACGGCATAGCCTTTGGGTATTTCGATCTCATAGCTGTCGATTTCTGTTTCGGTCTGTCCCAACTCGATTGAATAATGGCGCGGCTTACGCTCGACATACGCGCCATTTTCACCGAGAACGCGAGGCCGCACCAGCATAAGCGGTCCGCGAGCCTGTCCGTACTGCGGGGTGGAAAACTTAAAGTTGATCAGCACATCTTTTTGAAGTTGGTCAGCCTGTTGAACGGCCATGCTCTCAATGAGTGAATCCGTGCAGCGACCCGCCCAGATAGTGTTCGAAATATTCTGTCCGCTTGTGCTCGTCCCAGTTCCGCAGGCGGCCGCGCTCGCGGGCGGCAAAATCGCCGCCTCGGTCTTCGGAGACTTCACCGGATAGTCCTCCGTCCGAGCTCAGAACAAAGTGACCGGTGCGCTCGATGGTATTGGTTTGGGGATCAAGGAGAGGAGTGCGAATCAACTCGCCCCCCGAATCGGTCACCAGAAGCGCATAGCTGTTCTGCAATTCCGCGCGCAAAGAGCCCACGGGCGTGTATTCGTCGGTGGGATCGAAGATGATGTAATGTTTTCCCGGATTTGGCGGCTATCACCGATCGATAGTTATCTACAGGAATGTCCGCGGGTAATTCGATGGCGATGATTGCATGATCGGCCCACGAGGAAGGCACACTGGGATTAACGAAGCCGCGGCGAGTATCGATGAGAACATAGTCCGAGTGAATCCCCACTTCTTGCAACATGGACTTGAGAAGTGTGACCTTGTCTTTGCAATCGCCATATCGGTATCTGAAAACATCTGAGGCTACATGTGGTTGATTGCCTCCAATGCCGATGGAAATCTCGACGTATCGAATTTCCGACTGCAGGAAGGAAGTAAGGCCATGCAACCTTGATCCGAAATCGGGTTTGCCGGCGATTAATTGGGCTACTTTGGATGAGATTTCCGGAGTTGCACTAAATCTTCCCTGAGTTAAACCGCCATACCACTGCCCGACCTGCTGCCAGGATGCCGCGGTTCCAACTCTATCGCTGGGTCCAAAATATGACAGGCTCATGCGGCCCGCGAGAGCCAGGAAAGAAGGCATCATCGGTTCCCGGTCTTCTTCGATTCCGGCCAAGATTTCTCAACGTCCACTGCCACTTGTTGGCGCCGACTTGCACCGGATCAACGGCGGATCCGTGTGTCCATGCAGTTCGAAACTCCCACCCGGGCGGTAACTGCACACTCATGCTGGTTTGCACTACTGGAATCTCATCCTGAAATATCCATCCCAGTTCGTTGATCCATTCATGCCTGTGAACTTCATATTCAAAAGCGATCACGGATCCGGGCAAGATAGCCGGCGGCTTGGCAACCAGGGAGCGAGTGTCCTCATACAAGATCCAGGTTGGAAATTGACTTATCTCGTTGAAATCCTTTTCTTTTAGTTCATAGTTCCTGCCGACATTGTCGATCGTCCATCCATGAATCGACTGGAGCTTATCGTTTCGCTCTAAACCAACCCCTAGGTATCTTTCGTCCCGTCCAGTCGGCCTTAGAATTCGGATAACGTTTCGAGAGTGTTCAATGTAGTCGCCCGAGTTGAGTATTGTGTAGTCGGTCTGATCGAGTAGTACTACCGCCTGGGTGTCTGGCGGGTAGTTTGCCAGCGGCTGGCTAGCGGCTTGCCGGACCCAATCGGGAACGTTGACGCCTGCAAATGCTGTTGCCATGCCGAACAGCAACGTTCCTAAGAAAATTATCCCGGTGTTGCGCGCGGCTGCCCGGGCCCTGTCGATCAGATCAAGCCTGCTGATTATTTCGCCACAGCGACATTTTGCGAGAGCCTCACCAGTGCGGGTTGGTCATCGTCGGCCTTAACTTTGTCAAAAAATCCTTTGACGTCCTTATATTCGGTAGGCAGTGAAAATTCCTTGCGCCATGATCATGTCGCGCCGCGAAAAAATTTTGTCCGGAGCCTCCTGTTTGTGCTGCACCTTATACAACGCGTACTCCAACTTGATGGTGTCATCCGGGGCAAGACTCTCGACTTCCATTCCGCTGGGGATGGTGATGTGAACCTCGTCAGCTTCCTGCCAGGGAACGTGGAAATAGACCGAGGTCTTACGCTCCGGCGAAGAAAAGCGCGGCTTTTCGTTGATCTCAAAAAATTGCTGTTGCAGCATCAACCGTTTCCCGGCTGCGACTGCGAAAGGACAGTTCACGTGGAATTGCGCGATCAAGGGAGCCTCTGCGTTGTCCCAGTCGGGCGAATTGATCAGCGAAATCTCACTATTTCCGGGAAGACCCTCCCTCAACTCGTCCTCCAATAGTTTCTTTCGGCCTTCGGCATCGGTCATGCCGCCTTCTTGCCGGCGAAGCATTGCCGAGGTTCCCTTGAACATCAGGCTTACCGTGCCTGTAGCCATGCCATGCTCGTCAAGCGAAACCCTCGCCAGCCGCGTGGTGATGGATTGGGTGTAATTCGGTGCTGGGGTTTGGCCGACCTCCGCTCCCTTTGGACTTTGACGCAAGCCTTGCACCCCGGTATAGCGCCAATCTATATTTCCGTAAGGGACAATACTTACTGCCGGGATCAAGAAAAACATCCTTTCCATTCAGCTGAACCACGGCAATCTCCGCGTCCAGTTGGCGCAGTGCTGAGATATTCCTTGATGAAGATATCGTGACTGCGATCAGGCACCCAGATCATCGACGCCGGAATACCTGCTGCCCTTACCATTGAGACGAATAACCGGTTCAGTTCATCGTGAGTCCCGCTGTGATTTTCAAGAACCGTATCTGCGCCCTTTATAACTTTTAAGTCGAGTACTTTTTGTTCCTGTTTAGATCGTTCGGGAATATAACTCTGATTCTCTAGCGAACTTACGAATGCATAAATCTTGCGGACTTTCTGCTCTGGTGTATCTGTGGGAGCGACGATCTTACCCACCGCCTCGCCCACTCCGTGGTTCTTGCCGACAAATTCTTCGACGTCTTTGTTCCAGAATTTTCCTTCTGCCTTCCAGTAGTCGTCCATCTTCGTGTTTTCCTGGTAATAGAAATACACGCGCATCTTTAACATATTGGGCGGCGGCATGAAGGGTTCTTCCACAAAGCCAGGAATGTTAGTCATGCTGAGGTCGACCCAAAATCCAACGTCGTGGGTGGTTGCGAAAGTTGCAGCCGGCAGCTCATGCCGCTGCAGCTGTACGCCCGGCGGCAAGAACGGAGTCCATGACAAACCGTTGGCGATTTGGCCATGAGCAAGCTCTATGTACATGTTTCCGTGGTTCTGGAAAGGGATGTATTTGAAGTATGCCTTGCGTTGAAATAATTTCGTCTGCACGTCCCAGTTCGGGCGGAAGTAGTATGTGGTCTTCATAGCGCAGGCTGAATTTGTAATCGATGATGCTTCCAACCTGCACGTCGGGCAGGGTGAAAGACTTCACGTTAATTCGGAATCCGTTACCCCGCTCTACTGTTTTATCGAAGGTCTTACCTTCGAATACCACGACCGACCCGTCCGCGTGCACAGTCCGGCCGCTGATTCCCGTAATGCTGAATCCCCGGCGACTATAGGGAAGTTCCACATTCGCGTATTCCCGCCCCGCATCGGTCAAAATTTTTATGCGTGCGGTCACCGTCTGCACATTGTTCATGTCGTCGTCGATTTCTTCGCGATCTAAGAAGACCGCCGGCGCACCCGGTTGCTCCTTTATGTCCGTCATTTTGAGCTCTTCCGGACTGATGGGCGGCCAATCGGCAGCGAGTGATCCTAAGCAGAGAAAAAAGGGAACCAAGGGCAGAAGGAACAACCAACGCGTCACTCTCATTAACTTCTCCGTCTAGACGAAAAGTAGAGGTCCATCTCTGGACACACATCCAGCTACTTACGTGGGGAGGAGACGAAGATAGTACGGAGTCGCCCGGTCGTCAATAGGAACGTAGACTTATCGGGTGGCGACCTGAGCACCATGGGCATCAGGGAAAAGAGTTACCTGCCCTGATGTTAGCCATGGTCGGCAACCTTGGCAGAGAATTCGAGCAGTCGCAACTTAGTCTGCGGCCACCTGGGTCTTGACTTCCTCTGGTGGGCGGCGAGCCCGGTTGGGCGGCAGTCCAGCGTCGCGTATCTTATAGAGCAATGCGCGGTAGCTGATGTTGAGGGTCTTGGCGGCCTGCTTACGGTTCCAGTGATGGTTATGCAGCACCTTGAGGATGATCTTGCGCTCCAGCGCGCGCGTGGCCTGGCGAGTCAGTTTCTTAAGAGAGATTGGGCCATCGAGATTGATGTCCGAGGTGATGAAGTCGTTCTCGCGCGGTTGCAGGTCGCTGCTGATGACCTCTTCGCTGCCCAGGATAACGTAGCGCTTGACCAGGTTTTCGAGTTCACGAATGTTGCCCGGCCAGTGATACTTCTGAAGTACTTCCATCAATTCGGAAGACAGCGGCCGCGCCTTGCAGTTGTACTTACGGTTGTAATACTCGAGGAAGTAATGCACCAAGCCATCGATATCGCTGCGCCGCTCCCGCAATGGGGGCATGTATAAATTGACGACGTTAATGCGATAGTAAAGGTCCTGGCGGAAGTTACCGTTTTCGATTTCCTCTTCCAGTTTGCGATTAGTGGCGCAAACTACCCGCACTTCAACTTTCTTGTCGGCCTGCGCGCCAATGCGGCAGAACTGGCCATCCTGCAAAAGCTGCAGTAGCTTCGACTGCAGAGACATATCGAGCTCAGAAATTTCGTCCAGGAAAAGCGTGCCGCGATGCGCCATTTCTACGCGTCCGGGCTTTGAACCGTAAGCGCCGGTGAAAGCTCCCCGCTCGTATCCGAACAGCTCGCTCTCCAGCAGGGTGCCGGGAATCGCCGGGCAGTTTACTTTCACGAACGGCCCAGATCTCCACGGAGAACGGGCATGGACCAGGCGGGCAATGATGTCTTTTCCGGTGCCGCTTTCGCCATGGATGAGCACTGGGACATTGGCCGAGGCCACTTTATCGAGTCGCGAGCGCAGGGCCTGCATTACCTCAGATTGCCCAAAAACCACCGCCTCGGGCGGAATTTCACCCAAAGATTGCGCCAGTGAACTGACAGAATTTGTCATTGTGCTCGACATATTGCGAGGCCACCTCTGTTATCCACCCGAAGGTGTGCACCCCATCAACCAAACTTTGAGCGCAGTCTGATTACGGGCGGTATCTGGCACCTAACCAGCTTTGGTTGTGGAGCTTACGCGGTGCATAACGACCGGCGGCGAGATCCAACGGCCAAGCCAAAACCTATCAGATTTACCGTGGCAGGGTAGGAAAATCTTTTCACACCGAAGAAGCAACTTTCCTTCGGCTGGGCAGCCGCCGCGGTTCTTCCATCTGGCAGCAAGGGCTGGACAAACTTGAGCCCGACCAGGTTGTAGCCGTCAGCGTGGATCACCCGAACCACTTTAGCCTTCAGGTTGCGCGAATTCTTGCGAAGCGGGGCCGAGGTGGGCAGAGGGGCGCTGGGGATTTCCAGCGAAACCTGCGCCGTTGGCCGCAAAGCACCATGCATTGCCACTAATACGCCGCCAGCCGAAACGTTAAGTGCGGTAGCGAACTCAAGCAGATCTTTTCCTTTTAAATCACGACTTCGGACAAAAAGTGGTATAGGCAGCGGTAGCCGAGACCAAGCGCGGCGTTCCGACTTCGTCTCGTGAGCGATCCAAAGGTTCTGCCCCCTTTTTAACCGAGTCTTCATACATGTCGCACCTTAGGTGCCAAACAACATACCCCTTTCTGCCGCCGTAGTTGTTGTTTCAAGACCATTCACTCAGTGGTTTCATACAGGCAGCGGCGGTTCGTTACCTGCTGTTGTGGGCTAATTATTGAATTTAACGCCGGAAACTACCGATTTTTCTGGATAGCTGTTTGGAAAGACTTTACCGAAGTTGGCAAATGTTTTGCATTTTTCGTTGACACCCGCCGGAGTCTACCCTAGCATTTGAAACGGCAGGTCAGTCTGGTCACGATGGTCGCCGCGCCCCTCCCCACTTTGTAATTGCTCATATGCCCCATTTGTCTTCAAGCCCCCAGGTATCTTCTCCGCCGGAAACGGAAAAGCTCTAGTCCGGAGGCTACAGGCGCCGATCGAGCCTTCGCAGGAATTCGCCCTTCTTCAAGAACGCTATCTCAAGACCACCAATGCTTTAGCGTCGGCTGCGCATGACCTGAAGACTCCGCTCGCGATTTTGAACGGCTATGTCGAAATGCTGCAAAGCGAGAAATTGGGGAGCCTGAATGAGCGCCAGCGGGAAGTTCTGCAGCGACATGCGATCGAACGGCATTCGGTTGCAGCGCTACATCCAGGATTTTCTCAGCTTCAGCGTGCTTGAAACCGGCGAGCTGAAGATGAAGTTTGAGGCGGGGAACATCAACGCTTCGCTCTCCGAGGTATGTCGTCTCTGGTCTCCGCGATTTCAGGAAAAGGGCCTGGCGCTTTATTTCCTGGCCAATGAAAAAGTGCCCGACTTTGCTTTCGACGGTCCGAAAGTGGAGCGCGTGGTATCGAACTTATTGGAGAATGCATCCAAGTTCACGCCCGCCGGAGGCACGGTTTGGCTGCATGCCGAACCATATATGTGGGAACGGCGTTCGATTGCGAAACCCGCCATCACTCAGGAGCGTCGTCGTCGTCCATTGACGGCGCCGAACTCAGTGAAGATAAGTGTTTCCGATACCGGTCCCGGCATTCCCCCCGAATATCATCTGGAGATTTTCGACGATTTCTTTCGCCTGCCCACGAACCAAAAAACCGAGGGCATGGGATTGGGGTTAGCTATCGCTCGACGTTTGGTGCTGGGCATGGGCGGCAAAATCTGGGTAGAAAGCGAGCCTGGCGCTGGGTGCAAGTTTTCTTTCATCGTGCCATTAAATCCGTTGGCCATGGATTCCGAGGGGAAAAATAATGCGTGAGAAATCCAAAATTCTGTTGGTGGACGATGAACCCGGAATGCAGCGCTACATCAAGACGCTGCTCGAAATTGATGACCATCAGGTCGAGACCGCTTCCACCGGCGAGCAAGCCGTCGAGTTGTTGCAGAATGGCATGGAGCCGAACCTGGTGCTGCTCGATCTGCTGATGCCCGGCATTGATGGCCTGGAAACGCTCGAAAAACTGCGCAAGCTTCAACCCAACGTCAAAGTTGTGATGCTTTCATGCGTCAACGACACCAAAAAGGTCGTGCACGCCATTCGCCTGGGCGCCGTCGATTACATTACCAAGCCGTTCCAGAAAGCCGAACTGGACGCGGTTATCGATCAATGCCTGGGCACCAACCAGCAGAACTATTCCGGTGAAGTTGAAGATCTGGGCGACGAGACATTTTTCGTGGCGGCTTGCGCCAACATGCGCAAGTTGCGGTCGCAGGCTGCGCTGGTGGCCAACGTAGATATTCCGGTGCTCATGCTGGGTGAAAGCGGCACCGGCAAAGAAGTGATGGCGCGGCTGATTCACAAGCTTTCACCGCGCGCGCACCGCATGTTCCTGAAAGTCAATTGCGCCGCCGTCCCTGCCGACCTGCTGGAAAGTGAATTGTTCGGATATGAGGCCGGCGCGTTCACCGGCGCCACTCACGCCAAGCCCGGCAAATTCGAGCTCAGCAATAAGGGCACGATCCTGCTCGACGAAATCGGCGAGATGCCGCCGTCGCTGCAGGCCAAGCTATTGCATGTTCTGCAGGACCAGCAGTTCTCGCGTCTCGGCAGCCGCTCGGTGATTAAAGTCGATGTGCGAATTCTCGCCGCCACCAACATCAATATCCCAGAAGCCCTGGCCTCACAAACGTCTTGCGCGAAGATCTGTATTACCGGCTGAACGCGTTCACCCTGCAGATTCCGCCGTTGCGCGAACGCAAAGAAGAAATTCCGATCCTGCTGAAACATTTCATGACCCAGTTGTCGGAACAATACGCGCGAGCGCCACTGCCCTACTCTCCGGAAATGCTGCAAGCCTGCGCCAATTATTCCTGGCCGGGAAATCTGCGCGAGTTGGGCAATTTTGTAAAACGCTATCTTGTGTTGGGCGATGAAAAACTGGCGATCAATGAATTAAAACCGCGAACCGATGGAACCGGGGCAGAATTCGAGCCGCGGCAGCCCGCAACGGATCGGAAGCCGGGGGCGGTCTGAAGTCTCTGGCGCGTAACGCAAAAGATGGGGCCGAAGCCGAAGCCATCGCCAAAGCTCTCGATGAGACCAACTGGAATCGCAAGCAGGCGGCGGCGTTGCTGCAGATCAGCTACAAAGCTCTGCTGTACAAGATCCGCCAGTACGGCATCGCGCGCGCAAAGAACGCTCACAGGGTCTCCGCAGGCGCATAAATAAAATGCGTCTGGATGCAGAGAGTTACACACTCTGATTCTCGCTCAGCAAATCCAGGCACGTCCAATGGTTCTCGCTTTTCCACGCTACTCGCAAAATTAAACCTATTAAAACGTTTCCTTGGGATTAGAATCAGTTTTGTCGGTCGTTCGCCTATGGACCCTTCCAGGAAATTATCTCTGCTTTACGCGCGTGGCCCGGAAAGCCCGGGTTTAAGCGACCTCTCGCTGCGGCGGCGTTTGCCTCGAATTCTGGTGGTGGATGATAACCCCAATACCATGAATCTGATGCAAGATCTGCTGTCGGCTCGCGGATACGATGTGGCGGCAGTTCCGGATGCTGCGCAGGCCGAAGCGGAGATTTTCCAGCGCCCTCCTGACCTGGTCCTTTCAGATGTCATTATGCCCGGGAAGTCCGGATATGAGCTCTGCCGTGAGTTGAAGGAAAATCCTGCTACCCGGCTCATCCCATTCGTGCTCATCACCGGTCTGGCCGATCGCGAAGACCGGGTGCGCGGAATCGAAGCCGGCGCCGACGACTTTCTGAGCAAGCCAATATTTCCCGAAGAACTCTTCGCACGAGTGAAGTCGTTGCTGAAACTCAAGGAATTTACTGACGAACTGGAGACCGCTGAAAGCGTTCTCTGCACCCTCGGCCTGAGCGTCGAAAGCCGCGATCCTTATACCGAAGGCCATTGCGAACGCCTGGCAGAAAATGCCAGTAACCTTGGCCGCCATTTACGCCTGGACGACGAAGAAGTCACCGCCCTGCGCCGCGGCGGCTATCTGCACGACCTGGGCAAGATCGCGGTTCCCGATGAGATTTTAAAAAAGGGCGCCAACCTGAATTCCGAAGAATGGGCGATCATGCGCCGGCATCCGATTACCGGGGAAAACATCTGCCGTCCTCTGAAATCATTGCGGCTGGTTTTGCCGATCATCCGCAGCCATCATGAGCACTTTGACGGCACCGGATATCCGGACAGGCTGGAAGGCGAGAATATTCCATTGCTGGCGCGAATCCTGCAGGTGGTTGACGTTTACGATGCTCTCACCACAACACGCCCCTACAAGCCAGCCCTCACTCATGACCATGCCGCTGTCACCATGCAGGACGAAGCGCGCGCCGGCTTCTGGGACCCCAAACTGGTCAATGAATTCTTTCTCATGCTGGATAAGCAAAGACGCGTGGCATAGTTCCACCCTGTTAGCAAAAAATTTCCTTTCGCATGATACCTTTTATGGTCGCTCGGCCGTCACTTACGGCTGAGCTGACCTACGATGCCCCAGTACAGCATCATCATTCCCGCATATAACGAAAGCGCCCGCCTGGGCGCCACGCTTGACCGCGTGCTCGACCATGTCGCCGACGCAGCATTGGGACGCTGAAATTATCGTGGTCGACGACGGTTCGCGAGACGACACTGCGGAAATGGTGCGCGCGCGGGCCAAAGCGAATCCCAGCATTGCGACTGATCGAAAATCCGGGCAATCGCGGAAAAGGCTACAGCGTGCGGAATGGCATGTTGAAAGCCACCGGCGAGGTGCGCCTTTTTACTGACGCTGACTTGTCATCGCCGATCGAAGAAGCGGACAAGCTGTTTGCGGCAATTCAGGAGGGTGCGGATATAGCCATCGGATCGCGCTGGCTGCAGCCCGACACCCAGGCGCAAAGGCAATCGTTGCTACGCCAATTCTATGGCACGACGTTCAATCTGGTTCTTCGGCTCCTGCTGGGATTGAGGTTCAAAGATACGCAGTGTGGTTTTAAGGCCTTCAGCCGCAGTTCCGCCCAAAAGCTGTTTTCTAAGCAGACGATTGAAGGCTGGGGATTTGACGCGGAATTGCTCTTTCTCGCCCAGCGCTCCGGCCTGAGAAGTAAAGGAAGTGCCGGTCGTCTGGTCGGATGCCGAAGGTACCCGCATACACCCGCTGCGCGACGGACTTGCACATGATGGCCGAAGTATTGGCGATTCGTTGGAACGCCATCACGGGAAATACTCGCGACGAAAATCCTAAGCTGTTGCCGCGGAGCGCGCGTAGTCTTTAGTGACGCACGACGACGCCCGCTTCTTTGTCGAAAATCAATTGTCATTCCGGCGAGCGCAACCCTCGCACAACCAAAAAAATTCCAGGCGGCGCAGCACTTTTTCCGAATTCTCGTCCTCACCCAGGGTGCGGCGGCGGTCTAGTCCGACAGAAATTTCAGCGCGGAAAAGTTTTCCCGTATGGAAGTACCGGAAGGAAGCAGAGCAATCGGGGTTGGCGCATTTGGATAACATATCGCGCCTCCATTACTTTTATTCTAGTCCGACCCGCCAGTGGAAAAGCAAGCGATGAAGTACAATTTTTTGCGGAAATTTATCTAATGTTAAACGACTATAATCGGTTTATTAAAGAAGCAACATAGCCGCCGCCAAATCCGTTGTCGATGTTCACCACCGAGACGTTCGATGCGCAGGAATTCATCATCCCGAGCAGGGCCGCCATTCCGTCAAATGATGCACCGTAACCCACGCTGGTGGGCACGGCGATGACGGGCACGCCAACCAGTCCTCCCACAACGCTGGGCAATGCGCCCTCCATGCCGGCACATACCACCACCACTCGCGATCGCATGATCGCGCGGCGGTGCGCCAGCAGTCGGTGAATGCCCGCCACGCCTACGTCATACAACCGATCAACCTCGTTCCCCATGATCGAGGCTGTGATCACAGCTTCTTCGGCCACTGGAATGTCGCTGGTCCCGGCAGAGATGACAGTGATCAACCCTTTGCCGTAAATCTTGTGATCCCGGCGCAGGACGATGGCACGCGCAGCTTCTTCGTATTTCACACCGCGCACAACTTTCTTTACCGCGGCAAATTGTTGTTTGCTGGCGCGAGTCGCCAACACATTTTTTCCGTGTAGCGCAAGCTTCTTGAAAATAGTTGCCACCTGAGCGGCGGTTTTCCCTTGCGCCAAAATCACTTCCGGCGCGCCCACCCGCAACGCGCGATGATGGTCGACTTTTGCGAAATCCAAGATCCTCAAACGGCAAATGCCGCAGCCGTTCTACGGCTTCATCGGGCCGCGAGTTTGCCGGCTCGTACCTGTTCGAAAAGTTTGCGAATGGATTCAGAGTTCACGCGATCGTCCTGCAATCAGATTAGCATTGCGGGACGCTGGATTTCTGGCACCGGACGAAATCGCGAGTCTATGCCTCGCGCTAACTTCTCAAGCTTCGCGAGTGTCTGCCGGGATTGCTCGCGAGTCTCCTGTTTGGTCAGAAAGACTCGCCGCAGTGCGGGCAGCGGAATCTTTCCGCTCAGGTAGGCCTGGTAAAGCGAATCTCCAAGTGTCGGAATTTGCTCTTTGGCTCAGCCTCGGGGCATAATAACCGCGAGCCAAAACGCGCCAGCGCATCTTCAATGGGTTGAGCTGAGGTTGGAAGTTTCACCATCGCCGCGGCAGGCGGAATACAGAAATCGCGCGCACTCCTCGGCGGCTTCCGGTCATCTGAAATTCTTTGATCACAAACAGATTTGCCTCTGGCAGATAAGCGCAAGACTTGTCTTCCAGTTTGGAGTCCAGATTACGCGCATACTCGTCGAGGGTCACAACTTCGGGCAACAAATCGGTCAAATACTTGGGCTGCGTGCCGTTGCGCGGCGAATCGAGCCGGAAGCCTAAAGATCTGGCGAGCGAAAAAATCAGATTGTAAATTGCGGGAGCGAAATCCGGCAGGTCGTCGGCAGCCGCATTCCATCCGTCCAGGCACAAGTCGATAGCTCTCGTATTTTTCGAGGGGGCTGGAGTTGAAAACGCACACCGCATCTTTTCCAACGCTTACTGCGGTCGCTTGTTGCGCCACTGCGCGCCAGTACAAAGCGTCAACGTTCTGCAACAACCGTAAGAATTTTCTCCTCGGGCAGCAGTTCCTGAATCGTGCTCGGCAAATGCTGCGGCGCCAGGTGCGACTCGCCGAACAAGACAAATATCGCAGCGTCCGGATGACGGTGGCGGATTTCAGAAATCTTTTCTGCCGGCATGGCGATCACGCGATCGGATTCGGCGCAGGTCTTCTCGCGGCATGCAATCCAGAGCCATACAGGCCTTCGGCGTGATCGCGGGCAGCAGACAGAAGCTCATAGAACGGCGGCCACTGATATCCCCATTCGCGGTCGAAACGCAGACGACGCCTGAGCTCGTCTTCAGCAATTTCTCGCCGCCACCAGGCATCAAGAATTTTTTGGTCTCTGGCCAGTATTGCTTCGACGCCCAAGAGCCACTCGCCGATCACGCGCCGAGGTTTCAAGCAGTTCCGCCGCGAACCGCTGGCACGCCGGCAGTGCATGATAGTCGCCGATCAGGATGGTGCTGGCGGACTGCGACGCGCTGATGCAGTTGTTCAGGCGAGAGAACAGAATCGTATTCGCGAAAATGCTGGGTGAATTCCCTGAGATATCCTCGCGCCCTGTGAGCGAGTCCTGCGAGCCGATGTCATCGCGCACCGCCGCCAGCGCGTGCATTTGCGCTGCTGTTCGCCGCAACTGCTGAGCTGATCGCTTGGCCATCCCCGCCTTGACTCTGTGCCCGCCGCTTGCCTATGCTCAAACTTCGGTTGCCGAACTCACCTCAAAACCTGACCATCGCCACAACCGGCGCCAGCGGATCAATATTCCTGCGCCATCTGTTGCTGGCCGTCGATCGCGATACCCGCGTTCAGAACGCGAATTTCATCGCCTCCGACAGCGCCCTGCGCGTCATGGCCGAAGAGCTTGGACTGCGCGGCCGCAATAATCTGATCACTCAATTGCTCGGTCACGCTTCCCGCAAAATTCATCAGCAAGCCAACGCTGATATCGGCGCCAACGTCGCCAGCGGTTCTTATCCCGCGGATGCCATGATCGTGCTGCCCTGCAGCGTCGGAACGCTTGCCCGCATTGCCAATGGCATCGCGTCACAACTGATCGAGCGCGCCGCCGACGTCAGCCTGAAAGAAAAACGGCCGCTGGTGCTATGCGTCCGCGAGACTCCGCTCAACAAAATTCACATCCGCAACATGTACCGCGCCGCCGACGCCGGAGCGACCATCTTTCCGCTCATCCCGGCCTACTACTTCCGTCCCGCCACGCTCGACCAGATGGCACACGAGTTCGCCTGCCGCGTCCTCGCCCACATCGGCCTGCCGCAAAAAGACGCCTACCGCTGGAAGGGATAACTACTGCAAAGACAGTGGGTTCAGTCTAGAAGTGCGCAGGTGAGCACAACAGATGGCAAGCGGACATGTACGGCAGGTGTGAGGACCGAGTGGCGCATCTGAAGCCCGCCCTCGCACAGCCTATGGAGATGTGTCATCCCGAACTCGTTCGCCATCGGCGGACGAGAGAGGGACCTTACGATGCGATTGGCTTAGCACGGAAAAATGACGGGACCTCCTTGACGCACGTGCGCACTGAGTCGCCGGTTCTAATGACGTTGGACCTAAAGCCGTCCCGTCCGCGTGATCTGTATCATTGAGACGTGCGCGAATTCGCCAACTCGATCGTTGCGACACTGCGGGAGCGTGGCCATCAGGCCTATCTGGTAGGAGGCTGTGTGCGCGATCTGCTCCTCGGACGCGAACCTGCCGATTACGACGTGGCAACCGATGCCAACACCGGACGAGGTCATGCGCATCTTCCCTGAAACCTATGCGGTGGGCGCGCAATTCGGGGTGGTGCTGGTGCCCGTTCCAGACGCAAAAGATAAATCTGTCATTCCGAGCGGAAGCGGAACTTGCGCAAAGCGCGGTTACGCTGGAGTCGAGGAACCTGCTGCTTATGGGGCAGAGTGCCGCGAAGTCATACGTCGAGGTTGCGACTTTTCGCTGCGATGTAGGTTATTCCGACGGTCGTCATCCCGATGAAGTGCGGTTCAGCCGCGATCCTCGCGAGGATGTGCAGCGCCGCGATTTCACCATCAACGGCCTGCTGCTCGATCCAGAGCAAAAATAAAGTTCTCGATTTTGTCGGCGGGCAGGACGATCTCAAAGGCGAGAATCATTCGGGCCATCGGAAATCCCGATATTCGCTTTGCGGAAGACAAGCTGCGCATGCTGCGGGCTGTGCGCTTCGCCGCGCGGTTTGAATACACGATTGAACCCGCGACATTCACGTCGATTCAGAAACTTGCCCCTCAAATTGACCAGGTTTCGCGCGAACGGGTACGCGACGAACTCACGCGCATGCTGACCGAAGGCCACGCCCAGCGCGCATTCGAATTGCTCGATGAAACTGGTCTGCTGCGCGAGGTGCTGCCGGAAATCGAGGCGATGAAAGGGGTAGAGCAGCCGCCGGAGTTTCATCCCGAAGGCGATGTATTTGTGCACACGCTTGCTGATGCTGGAAAAATTGCCGCAGCCCTGTCCGGCGACGCTGGCCTGGGGAGTGCTTCTGCACGACGTCGGCAAGCCGCCCACATTCCGCCGCGCTCCGGACCGCATTCGCTTCGACGAGCACGCTCGTGTGGGAACGCAGAATGGCGGAAGCGATCTGCCGTCGGCTGCGCTTCTCGAATGACGAAACAAAGCAGATCGTCGCGCTGGTCGAAAATCACATGCGCTTTGGCGACGCGGAGCGCATGAATCCTTCGACATTCAAGAAGTTCATTCGCCTGCCGCGATTTCGAGCAGCATCTTGAACTGCATCGCCTGGATTGCGAATCCAGCCATCGCAATCTGCGCCTGTACAACTTCACCCGCGAAAAAATGCAAGCTCTTCCCCCCGACAGAGGTGCGCCCAAAGCCGTTGGTCACGGGGGAAGATCTGATCGCCGCAGGCTATTCGCCCGGCCCGCATTTCAAAGAAATTCTTACGCAAGTCGAAGACGCACAACTCGACGGAATTGCAATCCAAAGAAGAAGCAATGCAGTTGGTCCGCCGCGAATTCCCGCTGAACGCGAATGTTTCCGGTTGACGGTAGTAGAGACGTTGCTTGCAACGTCTGAGACGCAGCCGAGCAGCGTCTCTACAGAGAGCTTCTTCTCCATGATGGCCGAATCAGTTTTCTTCTCTGCCTGCGGCTCCCGGGCAGAATGCGCGGCCCGCCTGCGTCGCCCTTTGCCGTGATCTGCGTCCATCCCGTCGGCTGCATTGAATATCGAAATGTAACCTCCACGCGCGACTTCCAGTTCCTTCGTGAAATGTTGTTTGAAATCCATGCGGTCGGCGCATGTGGGCTCGAACCACGCCGGGGTGACGAAATCCGAGACCAGCACATTGTCGATGAAATATCCCAGGTTGTCGGCTTCGACCGCATCGCAAACTTCGAGCGCATAAATCTTGCTGTCGCTTCCGACGGCGCACCAGTTGATCCAGGGATCGGCGAGCATTTCGAGCAGTTCGTGGCTCAAAGTCGCGGTCCACGATGAACCGCTGTCGAGATCGAGCTTGGCGAAGATTTTTCCCAGCGGCAACGCCCTGCGCGGTGAGTTCGTGATAACCGAGAGCGCCCGCCTGATCGGGATTATCGACCACTGCAATCTGCCACCATCCATGTGTGAGTGGCTGATCGTGCGAAAGAAAGCGCAGTGTGCAATCCAGCTCCCAGTAAGCCTGGAAGTCGTTGCTCACCTGCTTTTGCAGCGCAGGAAGAACACCCTCAACTTGCGCATCTGAGAGGCAAGTAGAGGCATTGGTAACAGCAATGACTGGCAGAGACATGGGAACTCCAGACGAAAAATGTGCTGACAGTGTTCGGCCTTCGGCCTTCGGTCATCAGTCGTCGGCAAATGCCTTACGCGAAGAATTCTGCCAATTGCATGTAGCTGACGACCGACGACCGGCGACCGAGGACCGATACCGATGTCTACCGCAAAGCACTCGCCGCAAATGCCGCATCCAGCGCGGGATTGCCGGTAGGCGCGCAGACCTGCTGGTTCCACTGCTTCTTCAAATCCTTGGCGTGGAGAAGCGCGGGTGCAGGGGCCTTGCGCGTCGTCGCGGGAGAAGACTGCGGCATCAATGCGGCGAAGCTGTTCACGGTGGTCAAAATCAAGTTCACCGCGGCCGCGATGCGAGCTGAAACGGTTGCATTCGATATGTGCGCTGACTGAAGCATCGTCGGCAGATTCTGATTTAGATCGGCAATAGCGCCCTGGATTTTTTGCAACGTGGTAGCGCTGGGGCTGGCTTTATATTCGTTGTACAAAGTTTGCAGTAAGTTCAGGTCGCGACTGGCCTGCGCCGAAATATTCTGAATGACCGCAGTGTCGGCTGCGCTCGCCTGTTGCCCCGCAGCCAACGTGCTCACGAGAGTGGCGATATTCAGCGCCATCTGCGTAAGCACCGGCAGGTCTTGCAAAGCTGTGTTGATCCATTGCGCGCTGCATCCGGTGGCGGCGAGTGCAATCGCCAGCACCAGAGCAAGAAGGGTTTTCGATTTAGAATTGATTTTCATAGTTTTCTCCATTCGAAAGTTGGTGAATTTCGGTCGTTCGACATTCGTCGCTGGTCGTTGGCTTCGATCACCCAGGGATTCTGGCCAACGACCAATGACCGACGACCAACGACGGTTTCCATGAAATCCTTCGACGACTACCTTCGCGATGCCGAGCAAGCACACGGGCACCTGTGCGCCGGCCAAGTGCTCGGCGTGCGGATGGCGATGCTTGGTCTGCAGAAATTGGGGATCGATGATCCTCAAGGCGCAGATCGCAAGCGTCTGGTTACGTTTGTTGAGATTGACCGTTGCGCAACCGATGCGGTTGCGGTCGTCACCGGCTGCCGCCTCGGCAAGCGGGCGCTGAAGTTTCGCGACTGGGGAAAAATGGCGGCTACTTTTGTTGACGTGAATAGCGGCCACGCCATCCGCGTCGCTGCGAAAGAATCGTCAAAGGCGCTCGCCCGCCAGATGCATCCAGAGATCGAAAACAAAAACCAGCAACAGATGCTGGCCTATCGCGAAATCGCCAGACGACGACCTGTTCACCACGCAATGGGTGAAGGTCGATCTGCCCGCAGAAGAATTTCCCGGATACAAAGGCGAACGAATTGTCTGTGATGTATGCGGCGAAGGAATTAATTTCCGCCGCGAAGTTCGCCGCGACGGCAAAACGTTATGCCGAAGCTGCGCGGGTGGATTCGTACTATGAGGTCTAAGCCGCATGGGCGAGGCGCCCGGCCTCCACAATCTCATTGATGAGAGAGCACGAACGCTTGCAAGCGTAGGACGCGCCGCGTCCACCGATATTGCCTTCGTGGAGCTACGGGCGCCCTCGCCCGTCATAATTCCGAACTACGCCGCTTTTTCGTACGCGTTCGCCACGCGCAGAATCGTGCTCTCGGCGAAGTGCTTGCCGAAAATCTGCATTCCGATCGGAAGCTTGTCTTTTGTCATCGCCGACCGGAATCGAAATCCCCGGAATGCCGGCCAGATTTGCGGTCACGGTGTAAATGTCCGCCAGATACATTGCCAGCGGATCATCAACTTTTTCGCCCAGCTTGAACGCCGCCGTCGGACAAGTCGGCGCCACGATCGCGTCCACTTTTTTGAACGCATCGTCAAAGTCGCGCGTCAGCAATGTGCGCACGCGTTGCGCTTTCAGATAATAAGCATCGTAATATCCGGCGCTCAACGCATACGTTCCCAGCATGATTCGGCGTTTCACCTCGGCGCCGAATCCATGATCGCGCGTGCGACGATACATGTCGGACAGCGATCGCGCATCTTTCGCGCGAAATCCATAACGCACGCCGTCAAAGCGCGCCAGGTTCGACGAAGCCTCCGCGGTCGCGACCAGGTAATAAGCCGGAATCGCGTATTTGGTGTGCGGCAGAGAAACCTCGACGATCTCGCATCCCAGCTTGGCCAGTTTCTGAATCGCCGCCTCGATCGCACTGCGAACTTCGGCATCCAGGCCTTCGCCTAAGATATTCTTTGGCGACTCCGATCTTCATCCCCTTGACCGGCTTGTCGAGTTCAGCGACATAATCCGGAACCGGAACGTCAGCGGAAGTCGAATCCATCGGATCGCGCCCGGCGATGGTTCGCAGCACTGATCGCCGCATCTTTCACCGTTTTTGTCAGCGGCCCGATGTGATCGAGCGATGACGCGAATGCGATCAGTCCATAGCGCGAAACCCGGCCATAGGTCGGCTTCAGTCCCACCACTCCGCAGAACGATGCCGGCTGCCGAATCGAGCCGCCGGTGTCCGATCCCAGAGTCGCAACCGCCATGTCCGCCGCAACCGCGGCCGCTGATCCTCCAGACGATCCGCCGGGAACGCGGCTGAGATCTCGCGGATTATGCACGGGCTTGAACGCGGAATTCTCGTTCGACGATCCCATGGCAAACTCGTCACAATTCAGTTTGCCGAGCACCACCGCGCCGGCTGCTTCGAGACGGGCGACGGCGGTGCAATCGTAAGGTGGAACATAATTGCCCAGAATCTTCGATCCCGCGGTGGTGCGAATTCCTTTCGTGACCAGCACATCTTTGATTCCGACCGGCACGCCGGCGAGCGGCGGCAGCTTGTCGCCTTTTTCCGCCAGGCGATCAATTGCTGCAGCCTTCTCCAGGCCGCGCTCGTGCGAAAGAATCAAATAAGCGCCGATCTTCTGGTCGTCAGTTTCGATTTTGGCGTAAAACGCTTCCGCCAGCGCGAGTGCGCTGGTCTTGCGCTCGGCAATGGCAGAGCGGGCGGAGTCGATGGTGAGGCCGGTAAGATCCATTACTTATTCTTAAGTTTGAAACATCTCTCGTGGGGATCCCAAAATACTTGGTCCCCGTACTTGTTCCAAAGTAGTTGCCACTTATCTCGAAGAGCGACTCTACCGTGCTTGCTGACGAATCCATGCAGTTGCTCCCATGCCGGTAGGTCGCCCGATCGGCCTAACATTTCATCCCATCCGGTTCCGGGCATGGTCGACTTTGTCCAGTCAGCATTCAGGAATAAGTCGCTCAGCAAGCAAAAGGCAATATCGCCGACGGCCATACCCGGCCAGAAGCATATGATTGGTTCTTTTGTCTTTGCAATGCGCGCATCGGTGATCATTCCAATCAAAACTGGTACCGCCTTCGGTCCCGTCGAAATATTTGGTCCATCACTTCGACGGACGTCTTGCAACCGTCCTTTGTCCTCACAAATTTGTTGACCGTCAACTACCATGCCAATTTTGGACAGATCAAAGCGAAGAAGCCTTGGAGTCGCAGATTGCGCGTAGGACATTTCAGTCCACAGAGCGCAAAATGCAACGACGGTGATCTTGAGGACGGCGAAGCTCACTTCTCAATCACTTTCGGAACTTTGAAAAACGTTCCGTCGGCATCGGGAGCATTCGCGAGCGCCACCTCAGTCGGAAACGATTTGCGCAAGCCTTCTTTCACATCCTCACGGCTGGCATAGGCAAAGCGCTCGCTGCCTTGTTTCGACTCGTCGACGCCGTAGCGATCGGAGACTTGCGCCATCGGCGGAATGTCTTTGGTGTCGAGTGCGTTCAGCGAATCCACATGCCCGAGAATCGAGTTCAAGTCGCGGACCATGCGAATGCGCTCCTCCGCACTCAACTCGAGATTCGCGAGATCGGCAACGTAAGCAACGTCTTTTTCGGTAACTTTCATGCAAACAAAGTCAGAATTAGAAGAGAATGCAGAAGTAAGAATTCAGAAGTTGAAACACAGGGCCCTTGAAAGTCTACGTCTTTACTTCTGCATTCTTACTTCTGACTTCTGCATTCTCCTTGCATTCTTGCCCGGGCAACACAAACTCAATCCGGCTGATCTCGGCCGGCGAATAACGGTTCACCGCGAACAGATACCGGTTGCCCAAGTGCCGCAACTCCGAGCGCCATCCCGCGTCCGGCACTTCGACCCACAAAATTCCTGCGCGAAAACTTACTGCTCGGGTGCGCGCAGCCACGGCCGATCCGCAGGCCAAAGGCCACGCGAGAATCGGGCCGTCAGGCGAGCGCCGCAAACTTCCCGCAACAACTTTCTCAAGAGTTCCGGCAAGAGATTCCATGGGAAGTTGTGATTTTAGCATTGCAGGCAGACCGTTCTCTGGTGCAAAAAACAATGGCGCCCGCTCAGGACGCCGCTTCGTGTACGCCTATTTTCAGAATAGCAATTTCGCATGGGTGATTGTGCCATGTTTTCAAAGTTTATTTTTGGAATTATCACCTTCACAAACCTAGGCCGGAAACAGAGTGGATGAATTCTCGGTTGAAGCCTACGCACTCAGCCTCTCGGCCTTCTTTATTGGCCCTCTCTATCTCTTCCTGGGTAGCAACATAGACCGTTTTTCCACAGATTTCAACGATTATCCTCTTTTCTGAATTACCGCCGAATAGTTCAGCATCTACTAAGTCTCCTGCTTGCATATACATGACCTCCTCGTAGTCCATGCTACAAAAATCGATTAGCATAATCAAAAATTCTCTTGCGCTTGCCGCATGAAAGATGTACCATGCAACGGTATCGCATTGGAGGACTGAGCTATGCCGGAAGGAACATTCAGCAAGGTGGTGCCCCCGTACCTGCCATTCAAAACCTTCCAAAGTTCGCTAGACACTCTCTCGCAAGGTGTGCCGCCGAAAATTGACCGTTCACTATGGCGCAGCCAGTCAGGGGTGACGCAGGGCCTCATTATGCATGCATATCGCTTCTTTGGCTTGGTGGACGAGGAGCACGGAGACACCGCAACCGAATATCTGGTGAAGATGGCAAAGCACTCTGACCAGCGTCCCCAGGTTTTACGCTTCCTTTTGGAATCAAATTATCGCGATATTCTTGCCAGCCACGATCATGACATCTCGAGCATGACGATGAAGATGCTGGATACCATTTTCGAAGAATCGTTCGCTGTTTCGGGAGCGACGAAACAAAAGGCAATCGGCTTTTTCTTGAAGGCTGCGAAGTTCGCTGATCTGCCCCTTTCGCCCTATCTACTAAGCCAAATGAGGAATGCTGGCCCTCGAAAAAGGCGCAACGGAAAAGGCAAGCTCGCTCCTCTCGCTCTCGGGGAAACTAGTGGTTCAACAATTAATCCAGTTACGCCTAGCACCCCAGGTTCGGAGACTCATTCGATACGCTTGGTGAGCGGCGGTACCGTAACCGTATCTGTTTCATTCAACCCTTTCAAGATGCCGACAGAAGATCGCACATTTGTGTTTTCGTTGATAGACAAAATTCAGGAATACGAAAACGCCCATCCGCTGGCGGTCGATGGCGAAGAGGTGGATGAAGATGAATAGTTTTGGGTCAAATACGAAACGCCCTGCGTGGAGCGCAGAGCGTTCTCAGAAACGGGGAAAAAGGCTTATGCCTCCTCCACCATAACTGTAAGTTGCCGAACAAACCCTAACCTATAACCAGCGCCCCGCTTCCGGTTGCAGCCGTAGGCGGGGCTAATCAGCACCACGGAGCGACCCGCGATGCCGACCTCAGCCGGATTATACAACGATAAACAGCCTCTACGACTCGCTAAATTTTCGGACCTCACGGAATGTGATGCCCGTCAATTGCTCGAATCCATTCGCTGGCCCGAAGGTACTGTTTGCCCGAAGTGCGGCGAGATCGGGAACGCGAAGCAATTGAAGCCGCGCCAGGATTCCAAGAAGCCCGTCCGCGATGGCGTTTGGAAGTGCTACGGATGCAAGGAGCAATTCAGCGTCACTGTGGGCACCGTAATGGAAGATTCACACATCCCGCTACATCGCTGGCTTCTGACAGCGTATTTGATGAATGCGAGCAAGAAGGGAATGTCCGCTCACCAGATACACCGGATGCTCGGAATCAGCTACAAGACGGTTTGGTTTATGTGCCATCGTCTACGCTTCGCAATGAGTCAGCATGGAATGATCGACAAACTAAAGGGCGTTGTCGAAATTGATGAGGTATGGATTGGCCCGAAAGAAAAAGGGACTGGTTTGCGCGGAGTTGGTAGCGTCGAAAGCAAGAAGCGGCCCGTTGTCGCACTGATGGAGCGCACTGCAAACGGTAGCCGCGTCCGCTCTTTTCCTGTTGAACGCGTCACGCTGGATAACATAAAGCCGATTATGCGAGAGCACGTAGAAGTCGGCACAAACATCCAGACCGACGAAGCCGTGGTCTATCACTGGATTCACGATGACTTCCCGAATCATGACATCGTGACCCACAAAAAGAAGCAATACTCGTATCGCACGGATGACGGACGCCACATAACAACGAACACGGTGGAAGGCTACTTTGGCCTCATCCGCCGGGGCGTGTTTGGAACGTATCACCATTGGGGACGCGGCTATTTGCAGCAGTATATGAATGAATTCGATTTCCGCTACAACAATCGCAAGGTGAACGATTCGGAGCGAACGATGCTTATGCTGAAAGCGACCGAGGGAAAGCGGCTCACACTACGGGAACCAAAAAGCGCTTCGGCGTAGATTCTGGCAAACACAAGGTACAGACGCATCTCTTTAGGGACTGGCGCAGAGGCCACTGATCGAGAGATTCTAAGAGGGAATGACTTTAATGACGACTCAAGATGAACCTAAAAAACCGCCGCGACCCACGTGGTATCAGGTCAAACGCAAGTTACCGTTCATTTTAGAATTCGGAACCGCAGATGACGCCATTGCATGGGCTAAGCTAATCAACCCCAATGTGTCCGAGGAGCAGCAAAAACGTATCGCTAAGCTCTTTCACGACGCGAAGCTCTATCACGCAAGTTCTCGATAAATTCATCGGCCTTTCGTTCGCGCTCAGCCAATTCCTCTTCGCTAGCGTTCTCCGCAGCATCGTCGACAAGCGAATTGAATTCCTTCGTTAATTCGTCCAGTGCGGGATTTGCGTGTGCCATCTGTGGCTCTTTCTTCTTCGTCATGGCATAAGCTCCAAAACCAACCGTATACGCTACCAGAATCGAAGAGTTGGTGTGTGTGAGTCGTATTATATGCATTAGCCATATTGTGCATACAAGTCAAATAACATGCATTAGGTGTATCATGTTGGTGCTCTGGACGGCTTCCCCGCTATGGTTGGGGCCAACAATATCAAGCGTGGCAAACAGGTAGGATGGAGAATCCCAGAAGACATTCGTGTGCGCGTGAAGATTCAGGCGATCCACAAAGGGATGGACGCAGAACTATTGGTAGCTAAGTGGCTAAAGGAGCGACTCGAAATTGAAGAGTCAAAAGCGCGAAAATAGCCTGCTCTGGCTCGTCACTGGGAGGCGTATAATTCTCTCGCTTTCCCACCTCTGACGATCAGTAATCTCTGTGATGAGGTGCTCTCTTCGCTGAATACAAATACCCTCGATTTTTGACGCAATCCAACAACGCAGCATACGACCAACTGCTCCATCCAGCGACGAACACTCCATACTCTGGTATTTACCGCTGCACGAAATGTGGTCACGAAATTACATCGGTTGCTGGATACTCATTACCTCCACAGAATCATCACCAGCACAACCCTTCCCAGCCAATTGTCTGGCAGTTGATAGTTGCTCACGGAACGATTCGGACATAAGGGTTAGCGGTCGCTCGCTTATTAATGACGAGGGCTCGCCCCAGAGGAGCGGCGCTAGTGCTGCTACGAGCGCCGCTGTTCGCACCAGCTTGTCTGCTTCCACGTTGCTTTCCATGAACGTGAGGACTTTTTCCACGTCGCAATCCAGTTTTATTGGCATTACGCTATCTCCTTTGTTTTCAGTGGCAGGTTTGTGAAGGTGATAATTCCGTTTATTTTTGGATTGCTTTGTGCAGCTTACGAAGAATTTGCCGTTTTAGGGGGCTTGACAAGAATTTTCCACAGGTCGCCTCGGAAACGCCGCTACCCATCATTTCCGGCGCCAGCGCACTCCCTCTTTAGTTTGCTCGATCACAATGCCATTGGCGGTAAGTTCGGCGCGAATCGCATCCGACGCCGCGAAATTTTTGGCCGCACGCGCCGCCTTCATTTCTTCGATCTTCTGATTGACCTGCTGGTCAGGCAGCGCGTTCGAGCGCAAAGCGTCGAGCAATTCCGGACTGATGTCTTTTTCTCGGCCCTCAGCCTTGGCCCAATTCGCGATCTGCTGCATTTTGGCAGCGTCATCGTCTTTCAGGACGGCGAAAATTTCGTCGAACTGGTCAAGCGTCGAGACCAGTGGCTTCACGTCATCCTGCTTCATTCCTCCGGAATCGATGGCGGCATTAGCGACGCGCACCATATCGAAAATCGCTGCTTGCGCCTGCGCGGTGTTCAGGTCTTCGTTCAAGGCTTCACGCACGCGCATGGAACTGTCCTTGGCGAGTGTGGTCAGGTTCAAATCCGAGCCGGCAGCGAATTTCCCGGTGACCAGGCGCTGGCGAAAATTCCTCAAACGTTCGACCGATGCCGCCGCCTGCTGCAATCCCCCGAAGGTGAAGTTGAGCTGATGGCGATAGGGAACCGACGCGAGCAGGTATCGAATCGACGAAGGCTTATGCCCTTTCAGCACCAGATCGCGCAGGGTAAAAAAATTCCCCAGGCTTTTTGACATCTTCTCGCCTTCAACCAGCAGAAAGCGCGCATGGAACCAATACTTCACAAAAGGCTTGCCGGTGGCCGCTTCTGACTGAGCAATTTCGTTTTCGTGGTGCGGGAAGATCAGGTCTTCACCGCCCGCATGCAGGTCGAAAGCTTTCGCCCAACTGCTCCATCGACATAACCGAGCACTCGATGTGCCAGCCCGGGCCGGCCGGGACCGATTTCGCTGTCCCACGAAGTTTCACCCGGCTTCGGAGCCTTCCAAAGCGCGAAGTCACTCGCGCTGTCTTTTTCGTATTCATCAACATCGACCCGCGCGCCATCTTCCATTCCGGCGAAGTCTTTTTTGGAAAGCTTGCCGTACTCGGGAAATTTCGCGATGCGGAAATAGTAAGAACCATCATCGGTTCGGTAGGCGAATCCCTTTTCAACCAGCTTGGCGATGAACTGCGCCATCTTGGGAATATGGTCGGTGGCATGCACCAGTTCTGGCTGCTCGATGTTCAGGGCGCCCGCGTCTTCGAGAAAAGCTTTCTCGTATTTCGAGGTGAACTGCTTCAGTGGGATACCGGCCTGCGCAGCGTTGCGAATAATTTTGTCATCCACGTCAGTGATGTTCATCACGTGTCGAACCTGGTATCCGCTCTGGCGCAGGAAGCGGCGCAGAATATCCACCGCGACGAACGTGCGGAAATTTCCGATGTGCCCGTAGTCATACACCGTCGGCCCGCAAGCGTACATGCGAACCAACTTGTCCTGGAGCGGCTGAAACTCCTCGACTTTGCCGGAAAGGGTATTGAACAGACGAAATGACATGGCGAAAAGAACTTCAATTCTAGGGGCGGGAAAGAAGAAGGGTCAAACCGCTCAAGATTACGATGTTGCGCTCTGCCCTTACGATTTTGACACCAGCTTCTCGCTAAACGACAATTTGCGAAATAGTCGCGCCGCATTCTTCGCTTACTACATTCCCCAAGAAAGACCGAGAAGGAGTAGATCGTGAAACCCCAGGCATCATTCGCAATCTCCAGCGCACTGATTCGTCATATAGCGATTTTCATTGGCTCGGCTGTAACTCTAACGATCAGCTTGACCGGCGCCGCATCTGCCACCACCGATGGTCCAGCCGAATTACCACGTGTCTACGTAAATTCATCGCTGGCGAGCACGCCCGCACCCGGGGCAAAAACGGTGGTGCCGGCCGGAGCCAACTTACAGGTAGCGTTAAACAATGCCCATTGCGGTGACACCCTGCTGCTCCAGGCGGGAGCAACATTTACCGGAATCTACAATTTGCCGGTGAAGGCATGTGACGATCAACACTGGATCGTCATCAGGACGAGCGCTCCCGACTCGGCCCTGCCGGCTGAAGGAAAGCGAATTACGCCTTGCTACGCCGGCGTAGCATCGCTCCCCGGACGACCCAGTTTCTCATGCGCCGCACCCAAAAACGTGATGGCTAAACTGGTGGCAAGTGCTGCCGGCCCGGTAACGCTGGTCAGCGGCGCGAACCATTATCGTCTTGGCCCCGGCTTAGAGATCACCCGGCCATTAAACTCAACCATGTATGTGGGGCTGGTCTCTCCCAGCGGAGCTGCCAGTCAAATTGTGATAGACCGCGATTGGATCCATGGGGTTCCGCAATATGACACGGTGCGGGGCGTCATGCTGAGTGGAATCACCTATGCTGCCATCGTTGACTCTTACATAAACGACTTTCACTGCGCTGCACAAATCAGCGGATGTGAAGATGCGCAAGCGATCACCGGCGGCACCGGCAGCATCCAGCAAGGTATCTGGAAGATCCACGACAACTTCCTGGAAGGCGCGGCCGAAAACATATTGTTTGGGGGCGTCGACACGAACTCGGTCACCCCGGCTGATATTGAGATCTCCAACAATCATATGTTCAAGCCGCTGGCCTGGATGCCTGGACAAGCCGGCTTTGTCGGTCACCCTAACAGCGCTATTACCAAGTGCGTCACCACTCCCGGATACTGTCCGTTTGTGGTGAAGAGTTTGCTCGAGCTCAAGAATGCGCAACGAGTGCTGTTGGAAGGTAACATCCTGGAGCAATGCTGGTCAGGATTCACGCAGCACGGCTCGGCCATCCTGGTAAGCGGGATGAACCCGGCAAACAGAACCCTCTCCTACATCTCGGTAATGGACGTTACGGTCCGTTACAACCGCACTTCTCACACCGCCTCTGTCTTTTCTCTGGCGGACCAGGGGCCTAACTATTTACCGATCGGCAGAATCTCAATCCATGACAATATCTTCGACGATGTCAGCGCGAAGTATCAGAATGGGGACACGACCGGCGCGATCGGAGCCGGGTATTCGTATTGCACATCGAGCACCTGCGCTACCGGAAACATTCTGGTCAATCACAACACCGAGTTGATCACGCGGACGAGCAAGTGGTTTGCCGTCGTGGGCGCGGTGAACGGGCCCATTCCGAACTGGACCTATACCAACAACATCGTGAGCGTTAATCCGGGGATAGCGATTACGAATGGCGGATCGACAGGATGCACCGATAACAAAATCGGTAACGCCGCAAAAATTGCCGCCTGCTTCAGCCCATTTTCCATGACCCACAATGCGCTGATAGGTGGGACCGGAACCTGGCCGGCAGGAAATTATCTTCCGGCAACCGCGACAGCAGTGCGCTTTACCAGTTACAACAACGCGAACGTTGGAAACTATACCTTGCTCAGTACCAGCCCTTACCACAATGCCGGTACAGACGGAAAAGATTTAGGTGCGGATATCAACGCCGTTAATTCAGAGATTCAGGGAGTTGAATAAACGTTCAAGCCTGATGCGGGAGCCGGCGAAATTCGATAGAGTGCTCGGGGTTGCTCTTCGCCACAGTCGAGATCGAGGTCGAACTCCGTCACGATGCTTCTCTGGTCGAGCGCACGCATTCTTTTCCCCACCAGATACACGTAATGCAGCGCCGAAATAATGGTCAGAAAGAAAGTTGCGCGGAGAAAGCCGATGCGGGCTGCCGCTACCCAGCGCACGTGATCGAATTGCCACAGCATCACGAAAATAACAGCTGCGACCTGGGCCAAGGTATTGGCTTTGCCAAAAATGCTGGGCCGAAAATCGCGCAATCCGGCAATAGTGTAGAGCACCGCGCTCACCGCGAGAATGCAAATGTCGCGGCTGAAAACCACCACGGTAAATTTCCAGGGAATCTGATGCACGATGGAGAGCACGAGAAAGACCGTGCTGAGCAGCATCTTGTCGGCAATGGGATCGAGATATTGTCCCAGCAAAGTCTGCTGGTGAAGAATGCGCGCCAGCAATCCGTCTAAGCCGTCGCTCAACCCCGCGAACAGAAATAATATGAGAGCCCCGCGGTAATGTCCTTCGACCAGCTTGATGACCACGAATGGCAAAAATGCCATGCGTACCAGCGTGAGCTGGTTGGGGGCGGTGAGAATTTGCGAAAATCCGACGCGCCTTTTTATCGACATTGTTTTGGTCGGATGCGTGGTCGAGGACACAAAGAAATTGTCGCTGCAACGAATGGAGCTTGGCAACCAGAACTTCTGAATTGTGCCGCCCGGTGGAGCTATCCCAGCAAATTCAGGAAATTCTCAGTGCGGCCTTCAAATCCCGGGAACACGCCGTTTAATTCGCGATTGCCCAAATGCCGGTACACCGCTTCCCCGACCACGTTGCGAAAATCAGTGGTAAGAGCCAGGTCGCGGCCTTCGTATAGCTGGGATTGATCGAGTCCGGGCCAGCGGCCATAGACGCGGCCTCCGCGCACCGGACCTCCCAGCACGAACATTACATTGGCGTGACCATGATCGGTGCCGCGATTTCCGTTTTCCCGAACGGTGCGCCCGAACTCTGACATCGTAACGATGACCGTCTCTTCGGCGAGATCACCCAGGTCGTTCCATAAAGCAGCCAGGGATTGCGAGAAGTCGAGCAACACATTCGCGATTTGGCCTTCGGTGCTACCTTCATTCACGTGATGGTCCCAGCCGCCGATATCTGCAAAGGCAACTTGAACTCCCAGGTTTGCCTTAATGAGTTGCGCGAGTTGTTTAAGGCTGTCGCCGAAGCGGCCCCGAGGATAGTTCGCAGACGCCGAGGGCGTGTATTGCGCAGGATTCGCTGACTTCAATATCTTTACCGCCTCAAAAGTCTGCTGAGCGCTACCGTGCAAGACGGCGTCAACTGAACCTGCATACATGGCTTCAAAGTCGTTTTGTACGGGTGACTTTGCGTTTCCGCCAACGATGCCGAAATCATTAAGGTTATTAATTGCAACTGCTGCTTCCGGGCCGGAAAGAATTCGAGGCAATGTTGGGCCCATGGCCACGGCGCGAAAAGCCGCGTCGGAAGCGGGCAAGGAGTGAAGTGTACGGTTTAGCCATCCGTCTTCGGTGGCCTTGAGGCCGGGCGTGCCGGATTCCATAAAATCCTGCGCGTCAAAGTGCGAACGTGTCGGATCGGGCGAGCCGGCGGCGTGCACGATAGCTAAATGTTTTTGCTTCCAAATGGGCTGTAGCGCCGACAGAGAGGGATGCAGGCCGAAAAAGCCGTCGAGATCGAGGACCGAATTTCGTGGGATGTTGATTGAGGGGCGCATCGCGTAATACGACGGCTCTGCATGCGGAACCACAATGTTGAGACCGTCGGCCGCGCCACGTTGAAAGATGACAACGAGACGCTTCGCGCGTATGCCAGGCTCCATTGCTCCCGCGGCAGCGCGGCGCAGAAATGCGGGCACAGCGGCTGTGCCCACGACCGCTAATCCGCTATCGCGAAGAAAAATTCGGCGCGTAATCATGATGGAGCTCCTGTATTAACTTCTTGAAATCAAAGCAAATCAAAATCAATACAAAACAAAACCGCGACTTGCGGCTATCGTCTCTGAAATTCCGGCGATCCCAATAACAAACCTTCCATTACCGAAATGTCTGGCGGACGCGTTGGATCATCGAGCCTGCGATGGCTGATGGAAGGATCATTCAACTGCGCGGCAATAGTTGCATGGGTTTGCTTTGAAACCTCGCCGCCGAGCAGGGCATCCTCCAATGACCCCAGAATCCGTTCAGGATCGGACATCCCGACATTCTGAAGCGACGGAGAAGTGGGGATCTCGACACCCTTGATTCTTCCCGAGGCCAGACGAACGGCAAAGTTTAGGCGCCCGAGCAACGCCGATGAGCTCACCCATGCCTCCGCCTTCATCGAGTATCCGGTGGGCGGCTGGGCGCCGTAGAGCGGCATTCCCAGGTTCTGAAGCTGCCGGGCAAGCGGCGTCGCATCAGTGACCTCTGCCTGGGTGGCGCGTAAAGCTGAGACCACGAATTCCAGCGGGGTCTTGACTTTTGCACGATAGGTAGCGGGCGTCCAGAATTCCGGCGATCGAAGCATGGTCTTGAGCACTTCGCCAATATCGCCTTTTTTCTTTAGAAACGTTTGTGTCATCCGGTCAACAAGTTCCGGCGGTGGGTTATCCGAAACAAAACGGACGGCGAGCTTGGTGCAAATAAATTTCGCCGTCGCGGGATGGTGCGCGAGAATGTGCAGCAGTTCACGCCCTTCCTGTTCTCCGTTGGCTTTGATCTTGTGGCCGAGCACCAGCTTGGTTCCGGGCTCATGTTTGCGCTCGTCAAAAACGAAGCTGCCGCCCAAGCGGGGCTCTTTGACCGACCAGCCGGTGAAGACTTTGGCCGCCTCAGTGACATCTTTCTGGGTGTAGCCTCCGTTGACGCCCAGGGTATGCAGTTCCATGAGCTCGCGCCCATAATTTTCGTTGAGGCCGTTCTGCGCTTTTCGCGGACGGGCCTGCGATGGAAAGCGGTGCGCGCCGCGCCGGATTCCCAAAGCAAAGTCGGAAGACGGGCCGACGCTCAACCAATTGTCCAGGTAAAACAACATCGCCGGGCTTTGCGCGGTTGCGACCAGCAGGTCTTCAAATTTGCCCAGCGCGCGCGGGCGGATCACGTCGCGTTCGTAGCTGATCAGCTCGTAGCGGTCGGCGCCTTTACCAATGAAAACATTAAAGTGGTTCATCCAGAAGTCAGTCATGACTTCTTCAAGCTGGCGCTCGCTGTAGGTGGCGCGCAGGATTTTGGATTGCAGCAATTCTCCGGAAACCACTTGTTGCGGATTATTCATCGCCATAACCACTTCACTCTGTTGCGGCGACATGCCAGCAAGGAATTCATCGCGCGCGTTGCCTTTCAGCAGATTCAAAAGGTCGCTTCGTTCTTCCGGTCTCAGGGTAAGGAGAGCCTGCATGCGCTGATTAGGCGGCAGCTTCAACATTTGCGGCAGCTGATCTGTTCCATCATTTCCGATGGTTTCAGTCTGCTCGGATGAGACATCTTTTTTCTCTTGTTTTTCACGATAGCGAAGCAGTTGTGATTCGTAGATAGCACGTTTTTCAGGATCCCGTGGCAGGTTCTCTTTCCCGTCAGCCACTTGCCGAATCAGGGCCGGCGGCGGAAAGTTCGCAGCAAGCTCAGCCGTACTCATGTGCAATGTGCGTAGATTTGCCAGGCGAAGGTCGAGAGCGCGATCGTCGATCGACTGGGGATGGAGCTGTTCATCGATCCACTTGTCTACTCCGAGTGCCAGCACGCGATCGACATCTCCTGGCCGAGGCCCGAAGGTCAAGCGATTCAGGACCTGAACAGCACGCGCGCGTTCGTTCGCAGCGGGCAGCGCGTCCTTTTTGTGAGCGATGGCGGTGGGCAGGCAAACCAGTCCCAGTGCCGCCAGAAAAGCGAGATGTCGGCGAGGCACAGACATCGGGTGATCCAGATACTCACATTATGAACCCGCCGGCCCAGGGAAAGTTGCTGGGTTAGGCCAACTCGGCAGGCGTAATAAGCCACAGGTTTTGAAGCCCTGTTGATCGATCTTTTAGGTCAGGTATAGACGCCCGTTGGAAGTTTTGTGCTGAAGATTGGCGGCCAACTGGTCGATATCGCTGGGTGCTACGTGGCCGGCGGCGCCTTCCAGGAACGGAGCGCGGTTGGAGCCAACCGCATCTCGCCGCAGTTGCACCAGCAATGCCTGCACCGCCACCGGATCGAATCGCTGCGGCGCACTCCTGACGATTTCACTGAGAGTTGCGCCCAGTGAGATGCGCTCGCGATAAGGGCGCGGGCTGGTCATGGCATCGAATGTATCTGCCAGGCCCACGATCCGCGCCTGCATGGGGATTTCTTCGTTCAGCAGGCCGTCAGGATAACCAGATCCATCAGCCCGCTCATGGTGCCAGCGCACAACTTCAGGGACAAACGGCCATGGAAATTGCACCCCGGTAACGATCTGATGCCCGACGGTGGTGTGGTCGGCCATCTCGCGGAATTCCTCTGCGTCGAGCACGGTCGGTTTTCCAAAGAGACGTTTGTCGACTGCAACTTTGCCGATATCGTGCAGATAGCCTGCGGATCGAACTGCTGCGACGTCGTTGGACTCGAGTCCCAGCGCCTCGGCAATCGCCGCAGCATATCGTCCTACGCGCAAGGAGTGCCCGTGAATGTTCACGTGCTTCACATCAATGGCATTGGCGAAGGCTTCGAGAGTGTTGTCGTAAAAGCCGTGCAGGGAAGCCATCAGCCGCAAATTGTCCGCAACCCGCTGGGTGAGGGTTTGCGTGAGTGCGTGATTATGCACTGAGAGCGCCACGTAATGACACAACAAATCCAGATACTGCAGGCTCTCTTCATCGTAAAGCGCGTCGCCTTCGCGTCGCCCTAAAGCGACCGCGCCCACCAATTTACCGGCCACTCTTAACGGCGCCAGACAGCGAAAAAGTTCAGGCGCGACATTGCCGTTAGCGCTGAGAAAATTGTCGTAAGAAGACTGCGCCAGCAGAACCGCGCCCTGGGTGGTCGACAGAGCATGCACGTGTCGCGGCAGAAGCGGAATCACCGAAGGGTCTGGAATCAGCGCGAATCCCTTGGCGGTGATGGAATTGAGCATTGCCGGCTTTTCGATGAAGACGAAAAGCACTGCCTTCACGCGCGCCGCTCGAATGCATGAGCGCGGAGAGCATGACGTCGGCAGTTTGAGCGAAGTCCCGCTCCGCCGTCATCTCGGGACCGAGATCGGAGAGCATTGCAACCGTGCGCAACAGGCGCCGGAAATTTTCGTTGGGCGTCGCCAATCTTTCTTAGAGCAATCGACACCAGAACAATTTGAGAGTACCATGCAGCGAAGTTATTGCAGCGGCGGGAGTTGTTGGTTAGTTTGGTGCAGCAGCGGGCGCTTGTTAACATGAGCGGCATGAAAAATTGCGCAGCAATTTTCGCATTTTTAACTTTGTTCTCCGCTGCTTCTTTCGCGTGGGGACCGGAGGGGCACCGCATCGTGGCTGACATCGCGCAGGAACGATTGACGCCAACTGCGCGCCTGCATGTGAAGGAATTGCTTGGCAATGATGATCTGGCTTCGATCGCAGTGTGGGCGGATGAGATCAAGCACGATCGCCCGGAGACGTATGCCTGGCACTTTGTCGATATTCCGAACGATGCCAGCGGTTTTTCCGAGAGCCGCGATTGTTATCGTCCGGATGAAAAACATGCGTACACGTTCGAGGATCACCACAATTGCGTGGTTGACCGGATCACCATATTCGAGCGGGTGCTCGCTGACCGAAATGCGGCCCGGGAGAAGCGTGATCGAAGCGCTTGAATTCCTGGTGCATTTTGTCGGAGATGTTCATCAACCGATGCACGCTATAGCCGAGGCACGCGGCGGGAACGACATTCACGTGACCGAGTTTGGCTCAGCGCAATGCGGAAAATATCCTTGCAACCTGCATTTCGCCTGGGACGTGGGCCTGATCGAACACGCCGGACTTTCCGAAAGGCGGTACGTGGCGCGTCTCGATGAGCTGATTGCCAGTCGCAAGCTGACAGTACAAGCGGACGGAACGCCGGAGGAGTGGGCTAATGAATCTTTTGGTCTGGCGAAGAAGGCGTGGCTGAATGATGGCGGCGCGGTCGATGAAACTTATTACGAAAACGAAATCGGAGTGGTAGACCGTCGCCTGGCGCTTGCCGGGCTCAGGCTGGCTGGGCTGATTAACGAAGCTCTAGGCAAGTGAGGCGCTCTCTGGGAACTGATGCGCTTACGCCGCGGGCTTAGTGGTCCGACGATTGACCATCACAAAACCCAGGCCGAACATGAACAGCGAAAACAAAATCAACGTTGCCAGCGACGCGGCCAGCGAATTTCCGGCCACTGGATACAGCAACTGGCGCAAGGCTTCTACTCCATAAGTGAGCGGATTGATGCGCATCAACACTTGCAGCCACATCGAGGCGCCGGAAATGGGGAACAGCGCGCCGGACAGCAGCCACAGCGGAATCAGAAATAAATTGATGATCGCGTGGAACGCTTGGGTCGAATCCATGGGCCACGCGATGGCGAAACCTAGCGCAGTTAAAGCGAAAGATACAAGAAAAATGGTCAAGACGATCAGCGCGAAATCGGCGAGGCCGATATGGACCCCGACTAGCGGCGCGAACACCAGAAAAATTAATCCTTGAATGGTGGACAGCGTGGTCCCGCCCAGAACTTTTCCCAGCACAATCGCCGAACGTGAAACCGGGGCGACCAGCACTGACAGTAAGAATCCCTCTTTGCGGTCTTCGATCACCGACATCATGGTAAAGATCGAAGTGAAGAGCACGATCATGATCAGTGCGCCCGGATAGAAGTATTCCAGGTAGTTCTGGCTGCCGTTTGCACCCGAGCGAAACGATGTGCCGAAGCCTGATCCGATCGCAATCCAAAACAAAACCGGCGAGGCGATTACGCCCACAACCCGCGAACGCTGGCGATAAAAGCGGACTATTTCCCGCAGCCACAGGGTATAGGCGGGCAACAAAATTTCATCCCGAGTTCGGGGAACCGCAATCGGTAGTGTCGCGCTTTGTGTAGCCATTCGGATCTTTCCTTCGCTTAATGCTTGCGGGTTTTCGGTTTCGCTGAATCTTCAGTGGTCTGCGCGCCCTCGGTCCAGAAGCGATGTCCGGTGCGCTTGATGAAGACATCTTCCAGGCTGGGTTTGGCAATCGATAAACCCTCGATCTCGCCGGGAAAAGCTTCTACCACGCTGGTGACGAAGCGGTGTGCCTGGTCTTTTTCGATACGAACCTGGCTGCCCACTACCTGCACGGCAACATTGAATCGGGTACGTATTCGCACGGCCAGCGCTTCCGCATCTTTCGCCTCCAGCACGATGACATCGCCGCCGATTTCACGCTTCAGTTCGGTGGGCGTGCCGAGCGCCACCAGCTTGCCTTCATTAAGAATTGCCAGCCGATCGCAGCGTTCCGCCTCTTCCATCAAATGCGTAGTGACGAGGACGGTCACCTGCTCTTCATCGCGAAGAATGCTCAGGTACTGCCAGAGGTCGCGCCGCGCTCCCGGATCGAGGCCGGTAGTGGGCTCATCCAGGAGGAGCACGCGCGGTCCGTGCAGCAGGCCCTTGGCGAGTTCCAGTCGCCGCTGCATTCCTCCTGAGAATGTTTCTGCTCTGTCCTTCGCGCGATCAGCCAGCCGCACTCGCTCCAGAATTTCTTTTATGCGCGCCCGCAGTGCCGGACCGTGCAGGCCGTAAAGATGTCCCTGATGCTGCAGGTTTTCCGCGGCGGTCAGCTTCAGATCAATGCTCTGGGCCTGAAAGACCACGCCGATTTCACGACGCAACTGGCTGGGATCCTTGGCGGCGTCGTGACCAAGAATGATGGCTTGACCGGCGACCGGAACCATCAGCGTAGAAAGAATCCGGAACATCGTGGTCTTGCCGCTGCCGTTGGGCCCGAGGAGCCCAAACAACTCCGCCGGGCGCACGTCGAATGAGACGCCGTTCAGCGCGGCGCGATCGTTATAGCGATGCACCAGTCCCGCGTACCGATATGACTGAAGAAGTGAGGCGTTCATCCCGGGGAGTGGATCCCACTAAAACGGAGGCAGACATGTGAGAGGTCAAAGGTTATTTTACGACGAGCGGGTCTGCGGTGAGAAATCGGCCCGAGAAGCGCGTATCGCTCTCGCATGAGCGACGCTATCTTTCGCAACGTAGGTTTGCCGCCAGACTTGCAGCGTCAACACTGCCGCCGTGGCCAGCAGGAAGGCCCCGACCGCAACGTGAGTGACGGTGGCAATGATCATGGGGAACTCAGGCTGAGGCGCTCCTACACTCCAGACCAGGCGAGTCAGAAAGGCAGCGAAGCCAAGACACAGCTGGAGCACCAGGATGAATAGCAGCAGCACCGCAGGGCGACGGACAGCATCGACTGAGGAAAATTGCGTGATGGCGCGGATGCCCGTCCAAGTAAGGATGAGTGCCACGGTCACAGCGTTCAGCACGTGCGGCCACCATGGCAAACCGTGGTGCCGGAACAAGGCTCCGAGAACGAGTTGCACGTAAAGAATAAAGATCGAAAGCAGACCGAGCGTCAGCAACGTGGGGCGGCGCTCATCGACCATCGCGGCCGGGGAATGTTCCACCCACTTGCGTCCGGTGAATACCGCGATCAAAACTGCGATACAAAAAAAAGTTTGCGCCACTGTTGCATGAGCCGCTGAAATCGCCGGCGGAAGAAAATGCAAGACCGTCATCCCGCCTAAAATCGCCTGCACAATAATCGTCCCCAAAGCGCAAAATGCCAGAACTTTCATCCACCGGCGCCGGTCGGCAATCCAGGTCCAGACTGCGATTGACAGGGTGAGCAAAATCGTAAAACCCGCGATCATGCGATGACTGTGTTCGTAGCGAATCCCGCCAATCCATGGCGGAAGGCGAAAAACGTGTCCATAAGAAGTTGGCCAATCGGGAACCGACAGTCCCGCGTCGTTACTGGTAACCAGTGCGCCGGCGATGATCAGGATAAAAGTGGCGCAGGCAGTGAACACAGCAAAGCGGTGAAACCCTGGATTGAAAGGGGTTGGATCGGACTTCAAGTAACTCCTCCGAACGCGCAATTCTAACAGAGTTGAAATGCCAGTTGCTCGCCCCGGTCCGGCAAATTGCACGATACGGATGGGCGTGCACATCGCGCCATTGTGCAGTTTTGGGCAAATTCCCCAAAGTAATCTCGCAGTTCGATATTTACTCACTTCTTCGTTGACCCACTGTCAGCAGATATTCCATGCTTTGTTCAACGCCCACTCTGGTTGAACGTACTTTTCTGCAGCGCAAGAGGAGGAGATATATGAATAAATTCATTCGCACTTTTCTGATTGCTCTAAGTTGCTCCGGATTAATGCTTACGAGCGCATTTGGTGACGATTCACCGGCCTCCAGCCATCAATCGGCATTTGGTTCAGGTTCGGCGAAAGAAAGGTCGAGCGGAAATTCAGGATGGTTTGGAGTTGGAGTTAAGACGTCATTTCTCGGAGTGGGGGCTGAGGTCGCAACCCGGGTTACTCACCACACCAATGCTCGCGCCGGCTTCAACATCCTTGGCTACAGCCGCAGCTTCAGCAAGGACGGCGTCAACTACGGCGGTCACTTAAGCTTCCGCACGGTCGAAGCACATTACGATATTTATCCCTGGGCTGGGAATTTCCATGTGAGCCCGGGCGTGCTGGCCTACATGGGAACTCCGGTCACTGCAAATGCGATTGTGCCGGGAAATCAGAGCTTCTCTCTGGTCGGCCAGACCTATTACAGCGATCCTTCCGCTCCGATGACGGCCAACGGCAAAATGAACTTCAATCAGGTTTCGCCGACTGCCACTCTCGGTTGGGGCAATCTGGTCCGGCGCAATAAGCGTTTCAGCATTCCGGTCGAGATTGGGGCGGCGTTCCAGGGGTCTCCGAAAACCACCTTGAACCTCGCCGGAAATGTTTGCACAGCACCCGGGAGTGGGTGCATGAGCACTTCGACCTCAACCGTGCAGAGTAACGTCGTCGCCGAGCAGGTCAAGATCAACAAAAGTTTGTCGGTGTTCAAGGCCTATCCGGTTATTTCGGTCGGATTTGGATATAAGTTCTAAAACGTAAAAAAGCCCGGCTTTTGGTAGAAGCCGAGCCCGCAAAAATAGTTTCTGATTTCTCTCAACGAGGCTACTTTGCCGCCTCGAGCATACCCAAATCCGCCAGCACTTCCTGGCTGTGGCTTTGCGGATTCACTTTCACATAAACCTTTCTGATCACACCCGATGGATCAATCAGAAAAGTATTACGCGCCGCAAGAACGTTTCCGTTGTATTCCATGACGGATCCATATTTCTGCACGACTTCATGGTTGGGATCGGCCAGCAGTTTAAAGTTCAGACCTTCTTTGGCGCAAAAGCCCTTGTGGGAATTTACGTCATCCACGCTGACTCCGACGATGACAGCGTTCATTTGCGTGTACTTGTCGATGTCGCGCTGGAAGTTGTGCGCTTCAATCGTGCAACCTGAAGTGAAGTCCTTGGGATAGAAATAGAGCACTACCCATTTTCCCTTGAATTGTTCAAGCGAGACTTGTTGCCCTTCCTGATTAGGCAGGCTGAACTTCGGTGCGATTGTTCCGGCAGACGGAGGTTGGACCTGATCAGCCGCGAAAATACCAATAACCAGAAACATCACTGCGAGTAGCGAAAAAATGATCTTCATAGCCCTCTCTTTCCAATGCAACTACGATAGTCGATTCCGAGATGACCGTCGGCGATCTGAAATCTTTTGACAATTCGTTACGCTGCCAGTTAAATGCGCGAGGCCTTAAGCCGCCGATATTGCCTCGATCACAGAATCGGCGAACTCCGAGGTCCCGGCTTTGCCGCCGACATCTTTGGTCAACTTGTCGCGATCGCGATAGACCTTTTCGAGAGCATTGCGGATTTTGAGTGCGGCGTCGGGCTCACCGATGTGCCGCAGCATGAGAAGGGCAGACCGCAGCAGGGCAGTCGGGTTAGCGAGATTTTTGCCGGCGATGTCCGGCGCCGAGCCGTGAACGGCTTCGAAGATGGCACAATGCTCGCCGAGATTGGCGCTGGGCACCAGTCCCAATCCGCCAACCAATCCTGCGCACAGATCGGAAATGATGTCGCCGTAAAGGTTCTCCATCACCATGACATCGTACTGGTAGGGATTCATGACCAGTTGCATGCAAGTGTTGTCCACGATGTGCTCGCCGTAAGTGATCTCAGGATATTCTTTGGCAACTGTTGCGGGAACAGCGCAGAAACAGACCATCCGAAAGCTTCATGATGTTGGCTTTGTGAATGGAGTGGACTTTCTTGCGCTTATTCTTGCGGGCGTATTCAAAAGCAAATCGCGCAATGCGCGTCGACGCTTTTTCGGTAATGATCTTCAGGCTTTCGACCACGCCAGGGACGACTTCGTGCTCCAGTCCGGAATAGAGGCTTTCGGTATTCTCGCGAACGATCACTAAATCCACGTCCGGATAGCGGGTTGGAATGTGCGGCAGATTCCGCACCGGCCGGAAGTTCGCGTATAGCTCGAACTGCTTGCGCAATTGCACGTTGATGCTGGCAAAGCCACCACCGATGGGCGTGGTGATCGGACCCTTCAATGCAACATGAGTGCGCTCGATAGATTCGGTGAGAGTCTTGGGAATGTATTCCTTGTATTTTTCGAAGGCTTCGGCGCCGGCTTGAACAGTCTCCCATTCGAACTTGAGGCCGGTGGCTTCGAGGATGCGCACCACCGCCTTTGTGACTTCAGTGCCGATGCCATCGCCCGGGATCAGGGTAATTTTGTGAGACATGAAAAATTTGTATCAGGACACGACGTTTCAGTCAGTGTCGTAAAACCTTAGCTAAACCAGATAGACGTGAGCTTGCCTACATAGGCTTTGAAATTTTGGTTTGTGGCTCTCCTGCTTCTTTCGTCTTTAACAAGTCCTTCAGCTCGGTCATGAACTCTTGTACGTCTTTGAAATCTAAATACACCGACGCAAATCTTACGTACGCCACTTTGTCGTAGCGCCGCAGGCGGCTCATGATCAACTCGCCGACTTCGCTGGTCTTGCGCTCGCGCTCGGCGGATTCGATCACGAACGACTCAGCGTCATTCACGATCTGCTCCAGTTTGCTGATCGGCACGGGACGCTTTTCGCATGCCCGCAACAATCCATTCAAAACTTTTTGACGGTCAAATTTCTCGCGGCGGCCGTCTTTTTTCACCACCATGTAGGGAATTTCGTCGATGCGCTCGTAGGTGGTAAAGCGCTTCTGGCACTTCAGACACTCCCGCCGGCGGCGAATGGAATCGGCTTCCTTGCTTTCGCGCGAATCCACGACCTTGTCATTGGCAAAGCCGCAAAAAGGGCACTTCATAAGTTAAAGGTGAATTCTCATTGTATCAGCGGATTGGCGCGGGAAGGCCTTACCACAGAGGGCACTGAGTTTCACAGAGGAAAAACCACAGAGGTACGCAGTGGATCTTGAAGAAGCCCTCGGTGGAATTTCTCTGTGTTCCACCGTGTTCTCTGTGGTTAAGGTTTTTGCGCGATCACGCTACTCTGATTCCTGTTTCTCGTGACTGGCCTTCGAGAGCTTGCGCAAAGACAAATGTCCCTGGTGCGCAAACCCGAGGCCCACAGGAACACAGGACATGAAGGTTACCAGCCACAGGAGCATGCCGCAGCTGACCGCGAGCTCCGGCGGAATGCCGTAAATCACCTGCAGGGCGCTGATCACCGCCAACTGGCTTCCGCCCCCGACCGCAGGCAATTGCACCACCGATCCGATCATGCTGAAGCCCATCAACAGCAGAACGTGGGGAACATCCATGTTTGCCAAATGAGGATGGTCGCCGACTTTCTTGATGCGTTTACGCTCTCGGAATAACCAGAGTTCACCATGGAGTGGCCTGATTGAATAGCCTTTGCTTTGAAGTGCCGCATTGAGTGTCGTCACGGTGTCATCGGTGAGCGGTTGTCCGGCGGTTTCCGACAGGCCCGCCAAATCGGCGGTTTCCACATCGACGGCGGCCGGACCTTGCTCCAAAGTTTCTCCGCGGATACGAATGAGCGACTTCGCGATAAGCCAGTGCGACCATGAACCACATCAGCAGCGAAATCGCCACCAGTTTCGCCAAAGATCTGGCGCCTGAAATTGTGTTGAGTCCTTCGCCGAAGGCGCGAACTTTCTGGTCAACGGCGTGAGCCAGACGAGTTGAAAATTTTGCGGTGAGCCGGTGCAGTAACTCGGCAACCTGATGGCCGCGCACCCGAACCAGAAATGCAAGAAAGCCCGCGAACGCCACCGCCGCACACAGAACAATTGCAGCGGCGCGAAACCTCGGCAAATAGGGATTGACCCGGATCGCGGAAGAAAAGAAGACGTCGATGGTCATCAGCACCGTGAAGGCGCCCATGTCGAAGATGCGCTCGATCGTCCAGACGCCCACTTGTGAGGCGAAGGGTAACTCTTCTGAGCGCGCGATTAAATAAGGGCGGATGAATTCGCCCGGCCGGCCTAGCAGTGCGAGACCGGTGAATCCAATGAAGGTAGGGGGTACCAGCTTCCATGTGGAAGCTTTGCAGACTGGCTCCAGAAAGACTTTCCAGCGAAGCGCCCGCAACACATAGGTTAGATAGATAAGACCGACAGCGAGTGCAATATGCAGAGGATTAACATGACTGACGGTAAAAAAGCGCGCCCAATCAAAACGGCGCCAGTGCTGCACCTGAAAATAAATCAGCACCCCCAGAATGGCGAGCACGATTGTGGTGGTCAGTATTTGTTTTTTGCTCATTCGCGCGTGGGACGGCTCAACCTCGACTCCTGTGCCACGTTATATGGGACTGCAGACGGGGTCAATTGAAAGCCGGGTTCATCAGCGGGAGGCAGTTTGCGTCCCCGAGAGGATTTTTTGCGGCGACCGCCTTGCCGGCGCTTGCTTTTGACGGCGAAAATTTCGCGATTTGGGAGTGCCGCGCGGTGGTCTTAGGTGGATGCGCCAAGGATGGATTTTCGGCCAGCTTCTTACGATTGAAGTCGCGAATGATCCTCGCCACGTAAGCCTGAGTTTCGAAATAAGGCGGCACGCCGTGATACTGATCGACCCGGTGCGGCCCGGCATTGTAAGCCGCCAGGGCTTTCGGCACGTCGTAGTTATATTTCTCCAGAAGCTCGCGTAAATATTTGGTTCCGCCCTCAACATTCGAATTTGGATCGAACGAATTCGCCACGCCGAGATGTGAGGCCGTCTGCGGCATGAGCTGCATTAGTCCCTGCGCGCCCTTTTTCGAGACGGCACGGCTGTTGAACCCGCTTTCCGCCCGGATAACACTGTTAATAAAGTCAGGATCGATCTGGTGCCGCTGGCCCGCGCCATTCACCATTGCGTCCAGGATGTGGCGATCGATAACTCGCTGCGTTTTGGGATCCAGTGGTCGCGGATTGGTAGCTGCCACGATTTGATTTGAATTTGATGGCGCGGACGGCGTTTTCGGCGTTGGAGCCATGACCGTCTTATCTAATTCAAACCGTTCAATCTGGTCGGTGGGGATCTCGATATATCCGCTGGCGGAGTCAGTTAAATACAAGCGCGTGACCGGGCCGACAACCTGGTGCCGTTCATGACGGATTTCGTTTCCATTGCGCAGGATAGCCAGTTCGGTTGCGCTAGAAAAAACGCAGCTCGCCAGCAGTACGGTCATCGCGCCGAAATTGAATAATGACTTCACGAGTTCAATTTTCTGCGAGAAGGAATTCAGAACACCTTTGCCAACGCCTGCTCAATCGCCGCCGCGACGCCGTTTTCATCGTTGCCAAGCGTCACCGGCCATCCCCGCGATTTCAGCTCCTCACAAGCATTCCCCATGATAAACGGCTGCCCGGCAAAGGCAAGCATCTCCAGGTCATTAAAATTGTCGCCAATGGCCATGACCTGTTCGCGGGGGATTCCGCGATAATCGGCCCATCTTTTGAGGGCGTGGCCCTTAGAACAGTCACGATTCAAGACGTCCACTATGCACAGATCGCGGGCTGGGTATTCGGTGCGGACAACCGTAATTTTATCTTTCAACCCACCGGATTCCAGGCACCGCAGAGCTGCCTGCATTCGCGGGATAGACCCGCAGAACATCGCCTGGACCGGATCGCTGACCAGCGCATCTTCAATGGGCACCACAAACTCGATGTACTGCATATTTTTTTCCAGCCAATGTCGGATGCTGCCGCTCAGTTCGTCCATGCGTTCGAGAACCAGCGCGCCCTTCGATTCTTTATCGAAGGTGACGACTGTGTTGCCGCGAAATTCCTGCATTGCGCGGCACAGTTCGCGGCAGGTGGCGGCGGGAAGCAGGTCGCGATGAAAAGCCTCGCCCTGCAATGATCGCGTGACGGCGCCGTTGGAGCTGATCAACCACAAGTCGAAGCCAAGCTGCTGGGCGATGGGCAGAGCGAAGGTATGGCGCCGCCCGGTCACGAGAATGACCTCAATTCCGTCGCGGTTGGCCATGCGCAAGGCATCAAGGTCCTTTTCGGATATGCGGAATTGAGAATTCAGCAGGGTGCCGTCGATGTCGACGGCGATCAGGCGAATCGGAGAAGTCACTGAGAAGATTTTAGCAGTAGTGGTCGGCTGTCAGTCGGAGACTGATTGGTTGATGCTGTCTCGCCAGCGCTGACCACTCGCCACTTATAACTCCCCTAAGCTTCTGTTATATTTCGCAAATCCATGGGGTTTTTTTATTCATTCCTGTTTCCGTGGAATTTGATTTTGCAGGCGATTGCTATTGTTCATTTCATTCGCCGCCGTCCGGACAGTTATTGGCTGTGGATCATCCTCATCGGGGGATGGATCGGCGCGCTGGTTTATATCTTCGCCGAAATGCTGCCTGACGCCGGACTGCTCAAGCAATCGTTTAAGACCTTTCCGCGCCGGCGCAGAATTCGCGAGCTGCAGGCCATTATGCTCGATAATCCTTCCGCGGGAAACTATGAAGAGCTGGCGGATCTGTATCTGGACGAGAAACAGTTTGCCAGGGCGCGCGAGTGTTACGACAAATCGATTTCTTCGCGCACCGACTCGCCTGATCCGTTTTACCGCCGCGGTATTGCCGAAACTGAGCTCGGGGATTTTGCCGCCGCCCTGCCTGACCTGGAGCGAGTAGTCACAAAAGATCCGCAATATGATTTTCACCGCGCTGTTGGCTTGCTGGCGCATGCCTATGCTAAGACCGGCCAGACGGAAAAAGCAGACGCGCTCTTTCGTCAGGCGACGCAAATCTCGACGCTGTCAGAAACTTATCTGAATTATGCAAGCTTTCTGGCTTCTCAAGGGCGAAACGCCGAAGCCCGAGTTTGGACGCAGCGCATTCTTGCCAAAAAACCAACTCTTCCAGGCTATTTGCGACGCCGCGAACGCCCATGGTTTCGGAAAGCGAAAGGCTTGCTGAAGCAGCTGCCGGCATCATAGGGATTGCTGTTCGCTAGCCTGAGCGAACTTACGAGAAAGGCTAAAATGCTCACCTATGCGCGCGTTTGAAGTCAGCTTAAATGGAAAGAAAGTTTGTGTCGCCGGAGTTGGCGACGCCGGAGTCCTGACAGCACTTGTGAACTGGGTAGGCAAGGGCGGAGATGGTGATTTTGGTTTGGAGGTCGGGGGTCTGGTCACGCCAACACATCAGCATCTCAGCTGGGTACCTTCCAGGCCTCTCAAGGTTGAAGACGAGGTTCATATCCGCATTGTAGAGACCGACCAAGTGGACGAACCCCTCCAAAAGGACGCGCCAAAGGCCCCTCCATCGCGCCAGATCGGCGGGATCATCGGGCCATTCTGATAATCGCACTTGGTTTTGCAGTGAATGGAACTTCGTGTCATCCCGAAACTGGCCTCTGCAGGAGGGCTTGCGCCACTGATTTTCTTCCTGCGTTTGTGATGGTGTCAATCGCCTCATAGGGTCTCTCTCTCGTCCGCCTTCGGCGAACGAGTTCGGGATGACACGGTGGAACTGCTCCATCCTGTCGCGACCGCCGATCGGTGCTACATTCTCCATAGGCATCGCGATCCATGGAATATCGGCTGATCCTGATTAATCTGCTGGTCAAACTGGGCGTGGCTGCAGCCATTGCTGCCGGCCTGGTGCGCTCGGTTGAATTCAAGTCGCTGCTATTTCGTGAGAACCGCTCGCTTAAAGACAAAACCTACCTCGCTTTATGGCTGGCAGTTTCGGCCTGGCTGGGATTCCATCTCGCTTTGGGAATATGGGTCAGGTTCGGCGCGGAGAGCACCTTCGCCGGAGATTTATCTTTCGAAGCCACGGTGCTGCTGGGCGTAATTGCAGGTCGCTTCGCAGGGGTGACCGGCGGACTCCTATTGGCTCTTTTCAATGGCGCCTGGCTGATGTTGCCGGTGAATGCCGCGGTAGGTCTGGTGTTCGGCCAGTTGCGCATGTTCGCGCCCAACCAGGAGGAGGTCTGGCGATTTTCTCCGTTTAATTATCTGAGTGTTTTGCGCTGGATGCGTCGCGACGATACCCGGCCGAGTTTCTCCGATTGGCAAATGCTGTTTCTATTCAGCATCGTGGCCATGCGTTTTTTGCAGACGGTAGTGCTGCGATGGCTGCCGGGGTACACCTATGCCGCTCATCCCATTTGGGTGGATTTGCTGATCTATGCCACTTCCGTCACGGTGATCGTGATCGAGCTGAAAATATGGAACGGCGTTCGCCTGCAGATCAAACTGGAAGAGCAGGCGCAGTTGCTGCTCAGCGCGCGCATGGCGGCGCTGCAGAACCAGATCAATCCGCATTTTCTTTTTAATACCCTGAATTCGATTTCTTCGCTGGTGCGCCTGAACCCGGACACGGCGCGCGAGTTGATCATTAAGCTGGCGACCATCCTGCGCCGGCTGCTTCACAGCAGCGACGCTTTCGTCGCTCTGCAGGAAGAGATCGATTTCATCGACAATTATCTGGACATTGAAGTGGTGCGCTTTGGGCCCGACAAACTCAGAGTCATCAAAGAACTGGATCCTGAATCGCTCGATGTGATGGTGCCCAGCATGCTGCTGCAGCCGCTGGTGGAAAATTCGATCAAACATGGGCTCTCATCGAAGATCGAAGGCGGAAGTATTTACCTGCGCAGCAAAATTTCAGATCTGCATGTGACCATAGAAGTGGAGGACGACGGCGTCGGCATGGGTTCAGCCCAGTTGCTGGAGCCACCTTCCGGATTCGGCGAGGGCGGAATTGGAATGGCGAACGTAGCCGAGCGACTGAAAGTCCTGTACGGAGAAACTGCCCGCATGACCATCGACAGCCGCAACGGAACTGGAACCCTGGTGCGTCTGCGGCTTCCCATCTTGCCGGGCGATGCCAAGCTGCCGGCGACGTCTTTACGAAGAACGTTCCAGCACCCGGCGATAAAATGCCTCGTATTGCGGAATGATTTTTGTGGTGCAGAAACGCGCCCGTGCCGCTTCGCGGCATTGCTTTCCCATCGCCCGCAGGCGGGTCTCATCCTTGAGAATATCGATAGCAAAGCGCGCCATGGATTCCACGTCCCCCACTTCAGCTAGAAATCCGCTTTTGCCATGCTCGATTACTTCTGGCACTCCCCCGACTTTGGTCGCAATGGGAACAACTTCCGACGCCATGGCTTCAAGCGCGGCAAGACCGAACGATTCCAACTCGCTCGGCATCACCAGGACGTCTGAAATGCGCCAGGGTTTCGTAAACCTGCTCGCGCTTGCCGAGAAAAATCACGTCATTGTGAATTCCCTTTTGTACCGCCAGCCATTCCGCAGGCGACCGGTCAGGGCCGTCGCCCATCAGCAGTAATTTAGCCGGAATCTGTTTGCGAACGCGGTCAAACACCTCAATCACATCCGTGACTCGCTTCACCGGCCGGAAATTAGATACGTGAATAAGAATGCGTTCGCCGTCGGGTGCGTATTGCTTTCGTCGCTCGCTGAAATTTTTGTCGCGGCAATACACATCGCAGTTCACGAAGTTGTAGATCACCTCGATATCGATTCTTTACTTCGAACTCGCGCACCGTCCGCTCGCGCAGGTATTGCGAAATCGCCGTGACTCCGTCGCTTTCTTCGATCGAATAGCGGGTAATGGGAAGATAAGAGCGGTCTTGTCCTACGAGCGTAATGTCGGTGCCATGGAGCGTGGTCACGAACGGCAGTTTGCGCTTTTTAGGGCCTGCCGCAAGCATTTGCCGCGCCAGCAATGCGCTCACCGAATGTGGAATTGCGTAATGCACATGCAGCAAATCAAGATCGTAAAGCTCTGAAACTTCGGCCATCCGCGTGGCCAATGCGAGATCGTAGGGAGGATAGTCGAACAACGGATATCGGGAGACTTCTACTTCGTGATAGTGAATGTTTGCTGTCGGGCGATCAAGGCGAATGGGCTGGGCGTAAGAGATGAAGTGGATGTCATGGCCGCGTTGCGCCAGTTCCAGGCCAAGTTCAGTAGCAACCACGCCGCTACCACCATACGTGGGATAACAGGTGATACCAATTTTCAGGCTGTCCCGCATGTACATTCGATGGGGAAAGCGGGATAAAGATTCTGCTTTTGCGCTGCTGAAGCAGGTTCAGGCGCCTTCAGTGGCAGCGCGCGAAAATCCTTTATCCATTTTTTCCAGATATTCCTGCAGGCGCTCCTGGATGTGAGTTTCGAGCGCGGTGAACTCGATTCCCATACCCACGCCAGGGTCGCTGGTGCGAACTACCGCCGAGGCACGGATTTTTTCCGAATCAAGCCAGAAAGTAATAATGACCTCCGACTCCAGCGGCAGGGGAGAAAATGTCTCCACGTAGCAGCCGCGCCCCCCAATGTCCGTGGCACTGCACTGCATGTGGACCCGGCGTACATCTTCAAAACCGATTTCCATCGGGAAGCTGACTTTATGACGGTTAAACCTGCGTTTATCCGATCCCTCTTGATTGGGCTTGCGCCGAGTTTCCGAGGCTAATTCCGTCCACGGCGCGGTCTGTTCGGGAAGAATCTGTACTCCCGCCTTATTATTTCGCGGCGCCATCGAAGGCGTAGACCAGATGACTCTGAAACGCGCCTTTTTGTCGCCGTACTGAATCCCAATGATTTCTCCGATTTTCAGGCAATGATGCAGATGGGTCAGCTGAGCGCCTTCACTACTTAGACTCGCCGCCAGACCGCTCTGAAAAAAAGGTTTGCCTTCCGCGTCCATTCCCCAGACGCGAACCGGAATGTCGGCTGTAACTCGAGATTCTGGACGTTTCTCCATAACATTGGCATCATATCTGCCACCGAATAGTCCCGGAAGTAACCGTCAGTCACTACTCCGACCCGAAAGTGATGGTACTTTCGGTTACCGCTGTGCTCGAATCCGCAAAGTCGCGATAGGAAATACATTCAACCTGCTCACGCTGCAGAAGCTCTTTGATTTCCGGCGAAGTCAAGATTGCCAGCTCCTTTTCGCGCGAGTCCCGCAAACGCGTTTTAACGCCGTCGAGTTCGGCGTCGTTATACCCCGGGTGGGTCACGAATTCCCATGTCCCCTCAGGAAGGCTCTCGATAAGCTGCCGGAATGTAGCCAGCGTCAGACCGCCTGTGACCGCGATTCCGACGCAACCGTCGGGAGTCGATACGCCGGATTCCTCCAGCGCGTTGCGGAAACTTGCCCCGTAACGAGCGCAATAATCCCAGCTGAAACCGCCGCTTCCAATTCCGAGTTCCGGCAAAGAGCAGAGTCTCGAAAGGATTTCGGATGGCTCGGATTCCGCACTGCTTTGCCGCTCGCAGCATCGGCCGGAACACGACCGGAAACATATGCGTGTGTTTATGGGAGTCGAGATGAGACACGTGGATTCCTGCCATTTGCAGCTTGCGGACCTGTGCCGTGATCTCGGCTTCGATCTGGTTTTCATCGAGCCGGCCGGAGACTGGCAAGCGCAGCGAAATTTAACAGGCTGTCGCGGAACTTCGGCGCACCGGAGTTGTCGGTTACCAGCGTCGAAATCTGATGGGCTCAAGCACCGGCGACGCCTCGACCAACAGCACATGGCACCCCACGCTGAGTCCGGGTCGTCCGCGATGCCATCTCCACCGCCTCCTGAAACTTCGCGCCATCCGCCATCAGCGTGGCGGAAGTGACGATGCCAAGCTCGTGCGCCTCGACTATGGCGCGGTTGACGCCGGAAGTCAGGCCGAAGTCGTCCGCATTGATGATGAGCCGCCGCAAGCTGCGAGTTTAGCAGGGCCGCGAATGCATAGCATGTGGAGGAGGAAGCACCGAACTCGCGGCAAGATGCTGGACCATTGAAGCGACACAGTAATTCTCCGCGGCGCTGAAAAACTTGTAAGATTCCACCATGGCTGACGTTGCTCTGCCGCTGGATAAATTTGCTGATCCAGCGAATGACGATTTGTTGAAGATTGCCCGGCAGCGGCTGCATCCTGGATTGACCGACCCAAATTTCCTGGTGCTGCGCGCGCGCAGAATTATTTTTCAGAATTGGATCGCTGAGCTTTCTGGCACTGAGTTGAAAATTCTGGACGTTGGCGGCAGATACCAACCTTACCGTCCGCTGATCCAAGCGAAGGCCGCGAAATACGTTGCCTGCGATATATCGCGCACCGATTTAGTCAATGTAGTCGGCGACGGAGAATTCTTACCGTTCGCCCACCAAAGCTTTGACGTTGTCATCGCAACCCAGGTCTTCGACTGTTTCACTGATCCGCAGGAGGCCGCTCGGCAAATCCACCGAGTGCTCAAGCCCGAAGGCGTCTTGCTGGCCAGCATCCCTGCGATGGCCCCAAGGTTCAGTGATTCCGAACGCTGGCGCTTCACCTCGACCGGCGTGCGGTCGATCTTTTCTGTTTTCGCTGAATTAAATGTGGTTCCTGAGCTGTCGAGTGTCGGGGGCATGCTGCGTCTGTATAATCTGGCGCTCGAGAGCTTTGCGGGGTCGAGAATTGCCAAGGCAGTCATCCACGAAACTGCTGTCCCGTGCATCAACCTGATCGGCCTCGGGCTCGAAGCGTTGCGAATTACCAGCAATGATCAGTTCACTCCCAACTACAGCGTTATGGCAGTCAAGTAGCCATTGCGACCTCGCAGACGGCGAACCACAGCCTGCTAAGTCGCAGGGTTTGACCCGCGGTTTCTGTGAACCCTATACTGCAAGAGCCCTTAATTTCTTGCTGATCATGATCTTCGACCTGGGTGCGGTCATGTGATCTGGCTTTGCGATAGCTGACATTTATTGCCGGCTTTGCTGAGGGCGGTTAGCTCAGTTGGTTAGAGCGTCTCGCTTACACCGAGAAGGCCGCAGGTTCGAGTCCTGCACTGCCCACCATTCCAAGTTGATATTCACGCAGGTTTGACCCGCACGACACTTGCATCCCTGTCTTTCTACCGATCTTTGTAAAGGGCTGGAAATTGCAGCCGCAGGTGTTCAACCTTGGGTGCGTCATTGATTGCGATGTAGGGGTTATCAGGATGAAGAGTTGCAAAGTTCTGGTGGTAACCCTCGGCGTGTAAAAGGCTTTCAGCGGAACTACCTGGGTTACGATGGGAGCGGAAAACAATTTTGCCTGCTGCAGTTGTGATATGTACGCCTGGGCAATATGCTGCTGTTCCTGGCTGCTGTAGAAAATAACCGAACGATACTGGGTCCCGGTGTCTGGCCCCTGACGATCAAGTTCGGTCGGATCGTGAGCCACCGAAAAGAAAACCTGCAATAGCTGACCGTATGAAACCTGCGATGGGTCGAAGATAATTTTCACCGACTCGGCGTGCCCGGTATTCCCGCTGCTTACTTCTTCATAATTGGCGACGCCACCGATCCTCCCGAATATCCCGAGGTGGCTTCTTTTACTCCTTTCACGTGTTGAAAGACGTCCTGGATTCCCCAAAAACAACCCCCAGCGAGGACAGCAGTTTGCTTGCCGGGTGTCGAGGCCAGCGGCGCATCGACTGACGGAGCAGGCAGAGCAACCCCGCCGCCACCGGCATTGGCCTTGCTTGCGATCGCCGTAAATACCAGAGCCGCGATTGCGAGCGTCGCAATCGCCATCATAATTTTGGAAAGGGCAGAGCTTTGTTTGCCAGCATTCATTGCATCACCTCGCAGCAGATTGGATTCGCGCATGGAGAAAAAGTTACACGCCCTCCGCTCTCCGACGATTGTCGTCATGAACTGGGAGGACTGCTTTGTATCGCGCTTAATCTGCGAATTTCCTAACTACTTCCGGATCAGATTCATAGGCCTCGTAAGGTCCCTCTTCTGCGCTCCTTTGGAGTGCAGGTTCGGGATGACAAGTTTCTTTAAGAGTTGTGGAGATTAAGGTCTACTCTTGACTTCTTGTAAAATCGAGCTCTACATGCATTTAACTACGATTGTGCGCCCTCTCGTTTTTCTCGTCTCTTTTCATTGGAACTAACTCTTTCGCCGCGGCGCCGCAGAAATCCCAGCGACGCCGGCCAGTTGGAGTTAAACGAGTTTTCGGGAGCGAAGCCTCTTGCCAATGGGATTGAGGTTTCCAGCGGAAAAGCCATCATTCAGATCACCGCTCTGCGCGATGATGTCATTCGCGTGCGCGTTGGTCGCGACGGAACCTTGCCGGAAGATGCGTCCTGGGCAGTTTTGCCTGCCGCCCGCGCAGCAGCGGGTGGCGACGACGCCAGATAACAGCAATGCCGCGGTAGGCTTTCGAACCAAAAATCTGCAGGTCCAAATCGAGCGCGCGACGCTGCGGCTTATCGTGAGTGATCTCAACGGAAATATTCTGCAGGAAGACGCCGCCGGGCTGGCCGCTCCAGTTTCACGATAGAGGCTTTTCGCATTTACAAGCAGATGCCGCTTGGATGAGCACTACTTCGGCTTGGGCGATAAGGTGGGGCCGCTTGATCGCCGCAACCAGGCGTTCAGCATGTGGAACACCGACGCCTACAACTTTCAGGAATCGACCGATCCAATTTACAAAAGCATTCCGTTTTTTCTGACCATGCGCGCAGGCCGTACGCTGGGCGTGCTCATGGACAATACCTGGCGCACCAGCTTCGATTTCGGCAAGCAGACTGATGGGGTTTATTCGTTCGGAGCCGAGGCCGGGCCGATTGATTATTACCTTGCTTTATGGTCCTGGGTCCCAAGCAAGTCTTGCAAACCTATGCCTGGCTCACCGGCCCTCCGCCGTTGCCGCCGCTGTGGTCGCTGGGTTATCAGCAGTCGCGCTACAGTTACGGAACGGAAGCCGAACTGCGCGAGGTCGCCGGCAAATTACGATCGGAGCGAATTCCGGCGGACGGACTTTATCTGGACATTGATTTTCAGATACAACAACCGGCCGTTTACCGTCGATCCGGCGAAAGTTTCCTGATTTCGTGCAGATGCTGGCCGATCTGAAAAAAGAAAATTTTCATGTTGTCACCATCACCGACTTGCACATCGCCTTCTTGCCAAACGCGAATTACGCTCCATTTGACACCGGTGTCGCCGGCGACCACTTCGTAAAAAATCCTGACGGTTCGATTTTTGTGGGCATGGTGTGGCCGGGGCCATCGGTATTCCCCGACTTCACCCGGCAGAAAACGCGCGAGTGGTGGGGCAGCCTTTACAAGCCGTTTGTCGCCGACGGTGTCGCCGGGCTTCTGGAATGATATGAACGAGCCATCGGTTTTCAACACCCCGAACTAAAACCATTCCTGGCGATGTTCGCCATCGCATCGAGGAGCCAGGGTTTAAGCGCCGCACGACCACGCATCTTGAAATCCACGACGTATACGGAATGGAAAACTCGCGCGCCACGTACGAAGGACTGCTGAAGATTTCTCCTGACGAGCGGCCGTTTGTGCTCACCCGCGCCACCTACGCCGGAGGCCAACGATACGCTGCCACATGGACAGGCGACAACAGCGCCACCTGGAACCATCTGCGGCTGACGACTCCCATGCTGGAGAATCTCGGCCTCAGCGGTTTTGGCATGAGCGGGGCAGATGGTGGCGGCTTCATCGGAACGCCAACTCCCGAACTGCTCACCAAGTGGACCGAATTAGCGACATTTCAGCCCATCGACCGCAATCACAGCGAGAAGGGAACCCCGCATCGTGAGCCATGGGTGAACGGACCCGAGCAGGAAGATATTCGCCGTCGCTATATTGAAGAGCGTTACAAATTAATGCCTTATCTCTACACGGCTGTCGAAGAGATGTCGCGCACCGGACTGCCGGTATTGCGGCCACTATTTCTTGAATTCCCGGATGCGGCTCCCGACAAACACCCGCTCGATATCGATAGCGGAAACGAATTTCTCTTTGGGCGCGACCTGCTGGTGGCGCCGGCGCCTTTTCCCGAAAAACCCGATGCCTATGCGGTGAAATTTCCTCCAGGGGATTGGTACGAATACTGGAGCGGACAGCGGCTGCATCAGCCTCCGTCTCCAGCAGGAATCTCGACCGTGTTTCGGCAGCGCTCCCATGCAGGCGCTTGGTGCATCCGACGCTGGAGGTTTTGCCGGTATTTGTGCGCGAGGGATCTATTGTGCCGATGCAACCGCTAACCCAAAGCACGAATGAAGCTCCCCAACGGACCGCTGACGCTGCGCGTCTATCCCGGCCGCGATTGCAAAGGTTCGCTCTATCAGGATGACGGAAAGACCATGGCGTATAAGCACGGCGAATTCTTGCGAATGCAATTCAGCTGCGAAGATGCTGCCGGCTCGGTAAAACTGCATATCGGTCCGCATGAAGGCAGCTATCATCCCTGGTGGAGTGAGCTGCGCGTGGAGGTTTATGGTCAGAACTCCGGCGCGACTTACGCACTTGGCGGCAAGGCAGAGCATCGCAGACGATGTTTGACGCTGAGCATCACATGGTCAGCGTGACCATTCCCGATGACGGCCAAGGAAGCGATCTGTTGATCAATACCAAATGATAGTCTCCCGGTCGTATGGTCGCTGTCTTCTCGACTTGGTACAACCTCTTTCAACTAAGTAGCTACTAATTGCGCAGCCCTGAATGGAGGAATTTGTGCGCCACATGAAAAGCTTCTTCGCATTGATGGTTCTAGTTGTCGCAGTCCCTGCTCTTGCCGACCAGGTTTCGCTCAAAAATGGAGACCGGCTGACCGGAACAATCGTCCAATCGGATGGCAAGACCCTGGTTCTGCATACCGAATACGCGGGAGACCTGACGGTGAAGTGGGACGCGATCAAAGCCCTCGAAAGCAACGAGCCGCTACGGGTCGCAGCTTCCCAATGGCAAGACTGTGGTTGGGCCAGTCTCAACTTCAGACGACACGGTCAAAGTGGCGACCTCGTCGGGCGAAGTCACCGCTCCGGTGGGGAGCGTCAAGTCTTTGTCGCAACAAGCCGCCTACGAAAAAATGGAGAACGCCTCGTTGCTGCAAGGATGGAAGGGCGGGGTGAATGCAGGGTTCTCGTTCACCGGCGGCAATAGCGAGACCACAAACCTGGCGATCGGCTTTCTTGCAGCGCGCCAGAGCCTGAAGTCTAAGCTGAGCGCGTACGCCAATACGGTGTATGCGACGAGTACAACCACGGTCGTTACCGCTACTCCGGCGAGCACCGCCAACGTCACTTCGACAACCGCCAATACGGAAGCTGGCGGAATTCGCTACGACCACGACCTGAATCCCAAGACTTTTGCTTTTGCAGCGGCCGACTTTTTTGCCGACGCCCTGCAGAGCTTGAATTTACGCTCGGTGTTTGGCGGCGGACTTGGCTATCACGCCATCAAGAACGACACCACTACTCTCGATTTTCTTGGCGGCGTCAACTACACACGTGAGTCATACGTCACCCTGCAGCGTAACCTCATCGCTCTTACCCTGGGCGAAGAACTGATGCACAAGCTGGGAAAGAGCACCGTCCTGAACCAGAATCTTTATTTCTTCCCGGATCTCAACAGCCTAGGCGATTATCGCGGAACCTTTAATTTTGCCTCGGTGACCAAAATCAGCAAACGCTTCGGCTGGCAAAATTCTTTCGCGGATGTTTACGTGACCAATCCGCCGCTCGGAAAGAAGCAGAACGACGTGATCCTGACCACTGGGTTGAACGTGGCATTCGGGCAGTAGAGATTGGGAGGGCGCAGCTGAGAGGTAGATAAGGAAATGGCCGGAGAATTGCTCTCCGGCCATTTCTTTTGAAAGAAACTTTAGAAACGTACCCGCGCTTCCAATTCCATTACACGACCCGCGGTTGCGGTTAAAGCTTGCCCAAATAGCGGATTGTTGATGACGGTGTTCGTGTCTCCGAAATTGAAGGGCGAGAGATTGGTGATATTGAATACGTTGAAGGCGTTCGCCCTTCTTCGCTGGCGGGTTGTGGCGGTACCCTGAAAATCTATGTTTTGGCGTGAGTCCAGCGATACTCTGGCTTGAGGGTGCAGCGGTAAACGCGAGTCTGATCGGGGTTGGAGCGCACACTACAATCAGCCCAGCTCAAAATTAAATCTGGACCCAAGGGAAAGACGATACTCTCGCCATTCAACTCGGCCTGTAGGCTCACGCCTTCCGCCGCCGGCGGCAATGTAAAGTTCAAAGCGTCGCCAAAAATCACCGGGTAAGAGTTGCGGACCAGGTCACTTATCGTTGGATGGACGATCTCGGCTTCCACAAGAAAAGTAGAGGTGTCCGACCAAACCATGGCGCGAATGGTCATCATGCGGCCATCCTGGCTCAGTTCAGGAGGATCGATGCGGGTGAACGGGCAAGGACCGGCGATGCAGGATGCGCGCACATTACGAAACTGATTCCCTACGCCTGCATCCAGCGTCACCGAGCCCACGCGGCTTTCCACTTTCCATCGGGTGAGCACGGCGGACGCTCGCTGCAGGGCTGGTCACCCTTGTTCTCCACCTCAAACGGCCTGCGCCGCGCTGGCGACATTCATCACCGTGGCGGTTTTGATTGAATATCTGACCACGACATTGCTGGAGATAGTTTGGGTTGCCAGGCTGCGTTCAATGGGCTTTTCTGGTTGGATGGGAATCATTTCGGCGATGTATATTTTGCCGGACGCGAACACTTGCATATTGAGCGGCGCGTAATCCATGTGGCGAAAACGCAAAGTCACGAGATGATTGCGGAAGATGCGCTTGCGCAGTGCGATGGCGAACATCCCGGAAGAATCGGATGTGGTTCTGACTACCGAAATGCCGTCGGAAGCCGTGATCTCAACTCCTCCGACCGGGAGTTGCTTTCGCGGATCGGTATTTGCCGTAATCACCGCGCCGCGTAATGTGGTGGTACGGGTGCGGGCAAAGTGAAATGCCCATACCGCTCCGGCTGCGCCCGCAAGCAGCACAATCAAGACCCCCCCGGCTTTGGATTTCCTGCTCATCCTTCCCTACCAATATCATGCCGCGACCCAAGGGTTCAGGGATAGTCCCATCTCAGTCAATCCTGAGCATAGTTGCACGAGTTGAGATCGTTTAACATCGTTGGGTGGGCACGAGTCCTCGTTTTTCACGGCGGCAGCTTCTTGAGAGTCTCGCCAAAGTCGCTGCAGTGGCGCCGCTCAGCCGGGCATTTTCGGTGTTCGGTCAATCAACCGCCGGAAAGGTAACAGCGCCCGGCACCTTTCTCCCCGGAAGACGACCAGCTTCTCGACGAACTCGAGCGCCTGAACTGCTGCTATTTTTTCGAACAAGCCAGTCCCAGACACCGGATTGGTAAAGGACCGCTGCAACGCCCGCAAAGCCAGCACCGACGATTCTATCGTTGCCAGCATCGCGGCCACCGGTTTCGGTTTGACTGCGCTCTGCATTGGCGACATGCGCGGATATATTTCTCGCTCCGAAGCCCGGGCCCGCGTTCTCACCACGCTCAGATTTCTTCACGATAAGCTGCCCAACCATCGCGGCTTCTTTTATCACTTCGCCAACATCAACACCGGCGAGCGCGTATGGGATTCGGAAATCTCATCGATTGATACCGCAATTTTGCTTTGCGGCATCCTCACCTGCCGAACCCATTTCCGCGATACCGATATCACTTTGCTGGCGCACTCCATCACCAATCGCGTGGAGTGGACGTGGCTTTCAGAGGACACCTCACTGCTCTCTCATGGCTGGCTGCCGGAAGTTGGATTTCTGCCATACCGCTGGGATTACTACAACGAGATGATGATGATGTATTTGCTGGGCATGGGATCGCCGACCTATCCGTTGCGTGCCGACGCATGGGACGCCTGGAAGCGGATTCAGTTCGATTATGAAGGAATGCGTTACATAGGATCATTCGCACCCTTGTTTGTGCATCAATACTCGCAGGCCTGGTTCGATTTTCGCGGAAAGCGCGACAAGTATGCGGATTATTTTCAGAATTCCGTGATCGCGACCAGAGTGCATCGCCGTTTCTGCATGGAATTGCACCGGCAATTTCCCGACTATAGCGCGGATCTCTGGGGCATCACAGCTTCGGATTCGCCCAATGGGTACGTAGTTTGGGGCGGGCCGCCGGCGACCGGGCCCATCGATGGCACGGTAGCGCCTCACGCGGCTGGCGGCTCGTTGCCATTCCTTCCGCAAGAGACCATGCAGGTTCTGCGCACGATACGCAATCGATATCCGCAGACCTGGAGTTGTTATGGATTTGTAGACGCGCTGAATCCGTTAAAGAATTGGTATGACACCGATGTGGTGGGGATCGATGCGGGAGTCACCATGGTCATGGCGGAGAATGCCCGCACCGGATACATCTGGAAAGTTTTTATGGAAAATCCGGAAGCGCAACGCGGCATGCAGCTGGCGGGATTTAAGCCATACAAGGCGAGTTAATACGTCTGTGCACCTGTGGATTTCCTTCGTGGTACTTCATGCTCTTCGTGATTACGGTTACGACCGACACGTCTAATCGGCGGCATGCGATTGCGTATACCTCGCCGCAATTTCCGCCGACGCTCGCAACAGAGTGTCGAGCGATCTGAGCTTCGGCAATTCGGCATTGCGCTGCTTCAACGCTTCCAGCACCCGTTCGGTGGGAATATTTCCGACCAGCGCATCTTGCGCGAACGGGCATCCCCCCAGTCCGCCGATGGCAGAGTCGAAGCGGCGGCAGCCTGCGTCATACGCAGCCAGAATTTTTTGTTCCGCCAGTTCTGGCCGGCTGTGGAGATGCGCGCCAATTTCGAGGTACGAATACTTGTCCATCACTGCCGAGACAAGTTCCCGAACCTGGTCCGCGGATGCGACGCCCACCGTGTCGGCGAGCGAGATCATTTTTATTCCGCTGGATTCGAGCACGTCGACCGCGCTGACAACTTCTTCGATGCTCCACGGGTCGCCGTACGGATTACCGAAGGCCATTGAAATGTAAACGACGATATCGAGACCCGCGTCGTCGGCTTTTTTTTGGACTTGCTCTAACGCATCAAGCGACTCTTCCGGAGTCTGACGCTGATTTTTCTGCAGAAAGGTAGGCGAAATCGAATAGGGAAACCCCAGCGTGCTCACGGCTTGAGTATTGATTGCCCGCTGCGCGCCTTTTTCATTTACCACGATGCCAATGATTTCGACATCATCCGGCGGGTCAAGTTCTTTGAGCACGTTCTTCCGAATCCGCCATCTGCGGGACGGCTTTGGACGAGACGAATGACACTGCGTCAATGTGCTTGAATCCCGCACTGATCAAGGCATTGAGGTAAGACACTTTCAGGTCGGTTGGAACCGCTCCTGCAGCCCTTGCCAGGCATCGCGCGGGCACTCGATGATTTTGACCGGATCAGACATGCTTGCGGTCATTCTAAATCTTCAACAAAAATACCCCAACTATAGTCATCTCAAGCATATCAGAAACTGTCATCCCGAGCGAAGTCGAGGGACCTGCTGTTTGTCGGCAGCTGCGGCGCCGCCTGCGCACAGCAGGTCGACTGCGCGTCATTCGCGCGGGCCCGACCTGCTCGAGCGTTGGGAGGATGATGAAGGCGCTATGCTCTTTGGACGCCGCCGAGGTGCTGCAGCGCGGCAACGATCTTTGCCGACCAATCGCTGACTTCATCCTCGCGGAGGGTGCGCGCGAAAGATTGAAATTTTGCGCGCAACAAGATCGAATAACTTCCCGCCGGCGACCGATCCGCCGCGAAAAATTTCAATCGGCGCAAAGCTGCGCAATTCTTTCAGGTGAAGCTCGCGAATCGCCGCCTTGATTCTGTTGAAAGTGATCTCGTCTTTAAATACGAACGAAAAATCGCGCTCCACGGCAGGAAATTTCGCCAGTGGACGGTAAAGCATTTCACGCGCAGGCCGCGCATAAAGCCGGTCAGCAAATATCTCTGCGATGAAAACATCATGCTTCAACTTCCGCGCCGCAGCAACTTCAGATGCAAGTTGCCCGAATTGAGCCACCGTTTCACCGTCCAGCAGCGCTCGTGCCGAGTTTCCCGGCTGATAATAATCCGCGGTTTCTGAATCGAAGGTCAAAGCTTTTCGTTGAAAGTTTCCCAGCAGGGTTGCCACATCTCCTTTAAACGAACGGAAGACATCCAGGGCTGAATTGCCTTTGCTTTTGTCCAGCAAGCTGCCTTGCGGAATGCCCTGTAGCAAAGACGCGCGCGTCGCACCCAGGCAAATGCGGCGATGCTCCGTGGCGCCCTGGCCCGTTGCCTGATAAACGTCGCCAATCTCGAACAAACGTACATTCTCTGTTCCGCGATTCAGATTGTAGGCGAGCATGTCGAGCATTCCCGGAACCAGTGAGCTCCGCATCAGCGAAGCTTCTTCGCTCAGCGGATTGGCGAGTTCAATCAGCGGCGAATCCGAAAATGTCTCCGCGTCTTCGTGCGAAATAAAACTCAGCGACACGGCTTCGTCATAGCCGAGGGCCAGCAAGGAAGATCGCAGCTTGGCTTCCTTGGCGGCATTCGGATTTTCCGCGACCGCGCCGGCAAATGCAGGCAGGGTATTCGGGAAATTGTTGTATCCGTGCAGGCGTGCAATTTCTTCGATTAGATCAATCTCTCGTTCGATGTCGAGCCGCCAGCTGGGAATTCGAACGAAAAATTCCGGCGGCGAACCTGGCTCCGGAACCAGTTCGAATCCGAGGCGCTTGAGAATGGCCACAATCTCCTGCATCGGTAGTTCGCTGCCGAGCATTCGCTGCACTTGCGCAATTCGCATCTCGACCGGCGCTTGCTCCATCTCCCGCGCCACCGCATCGATCTGATCGCCGATGATTTCGCCGCCGCCGGATTCAATAATGCGTTGCGCAACCAGAGCGCACGCCAAAGAAGTCGCCGCGTAATCCGCGCCGCGTTCGAAGCGATGCGAAGCGTCGGTATGCAATCCGTGGCGCTTTGCAGTTTTGCGAACCGCGACCGGATCGAACCAGGCAGACTCGACCAGAATATTTTTTGTCTTGCTCGGTGATCATCGTGTCGAAGCCGCCCATGACTCCGGCGAGAGCAACCGGCTTGTTTGCGTCAGCAATGATCAGGTCTTCGGGCGAAAGCTTGCGATCAATTCCGTCGAGTGTCTTTAACGTTTCACCTTGTCGCGCGCGGCGTACGATGATCTTGCCGCCTTCGAGCAGGTCAAGATCGAACGCGTGCGTGGGATGGCCCATCTCCCACAAGGTGTAGTTCGAAGCGTCGGCGGCGTTGTTGATCGCGCGCTGATCGACCAGGGCCAGCCGGCTGGCAATTTTCTCCGGCGACGATTTGATTTTGACCCCGCGAATGATTTGCGCGGTGTAGCGTGCGCAACCTTCGCGATCTTCGATTTCGATTGCGAACGATGAACTCCCTCGTCGGATTTCCGGGAGGGCGCGGCTTTAGCCTGCCGAGGTTTCCGAATGCGGTTCTCGAGCTCAAGCTCCGTAGAGCGCAGCCGCCTCGCGCGCGACCCCGTAATGATTCATCGCGTCGGGCCGGTTGGTCCCAATCTCCATCTCGAAAACCGTATTCGCGCCTTCACCCGAGATTCCTTCGACCGCAATGCCAATCGAAGTCAGATCTTCGGCAAGCTGCCGGTCATCGACCGGCACATCAACAAATTCGCGAATCCATTGGTGAAGAGAGTTTCATTTGCTAGTCATCAGGGCATGCAGCATTCTGCCGTGAGCTGAGTCAGCGCGGACCGACAACTGGTCGTTGTTGCCGACGCCGACGGCTTATCCAAACTGCTGCAAAAACCTCACATCCCCCTGAAAGAACAACTGCAGATCATCCAGGCCGTACTTCAGCATGGCGATGCGGTCCACGCCCATGCCGAAGGCGAAGCCGGAAATTTTTTCCGGGTCATATCCGTTGTGCTTCACGAACTCAAAAACATTGGGATCGACCATGCCGCAGCCCAGAATCTCAATCCATCCCGTCTGCTTGCAGGGACGGCACGGTGCATTGTCCGAACCGCGCTTGCCGCTGCCTCCGCAGACGAAGCAGGAGACGAACATCTCCGCGCTCGGCTCGGTGAAAGGGAAGAACGACGGCCGGAAGCTGGTCTTCACGTCCGATCCGAACAGCGCCTTCATGGCGTGATCGAGCGTGCCCTTCAAATCGCCGAAGGTAATGTTGGTGTCGACCGCCAGGCCTTCGACCTGATGAAACATCGGCGAGTGGCTGGCGTCGGGCGGATCGTTGCGATGCACTTTTCCGGGAATCAGAATTCGCAGCGGCGGCTTCAGCTTTTCCATGGTGCGAATCTGCACCGGAGAAGTGTGCGTGCGCAGCAGCAACTGCTCGCGCCGCGGCTTCGATTCCTGGCCGGCGATGAATAATGTGTCCTGAGTGTCGCGCGCCGGATGGTTCGGCGGAAAATTCAGTGCTTCAAAATTGTAGTAATCGGTTTCGATCACCGGACCTTCGGCTACGGAGTATCCCAGATTGCGAAAGACGCAGACGATCTCGTTTTGCGTGCGGATGATCGGGTGCTCGGCGCCGATCGGCCGGCGAATGCCGGGAAGGGAAATGTCGATGGCGGACTCAGGTTTTTTCGCCGGCGCTTTATTGCAGCGCCGCCTCGATCGTTGGCTTCCACTTCAGCTTTCAGTTTGTTGACCCGCTGTCCGACTTCGCGTTTGGCCTCCTTCGGCGCGGCTTTCAGCCAGAGTTCGTTGACCTGCGTCAGTATGCCGTTCTTTGCGCGCCAGCCAGCGATCGCGAAAAACTTTCTTGTCGTTCTTCGCCTTCACCGAGACGATTCTTTGTCTAGCGCTGGAAGGAGTTTCTCAACGCGCCTTGTCGAGTGCCGTCGGCGAAAAATCTTTCAGTTGTGGGACGGTGTAGGCCACGGTGCTTTCGCCCCTCGCGGGGCTTGGTCGTTACGTTCGTACTACCCAGGGCTCGCCAGACTGCATCTGCACCGCTTCGCGGCTGCGGAGTTGCTAAGGTTCGAGGAAAGTATAAGGAAGCGCCGCGCAGGCGGAAGCTATGCACGGCGCATGTTCGTCACGGTTTTTCTGACGGCTGAAGGCTGAAAGCTGACGGCTGTCTACGCCGCCCCTTTGATCGCGCCCTTCGCCTGCTCGGCGAGGCTCTTAAAGGCGGCGGCATCTTTGACCGCCAGGTCAGCCAGGATCTTGCGGTCGAGTTCGACGCCGGCCGTCTTCAATCCATGGATGAACTGGCTGTAGCTCATGCCGTTCAGCTTGGCGGCGGCGCCGATGCGGACGATCCACAGCGAGCGGTATTGGCGCTTCTTCTGCTTGCGTCCGGAATAGGCGAACTTCAGGCCGCGTTCGACGGCTTCTTTCGCCGAACGGTAGAGTTTTGATTTTGTGAGGAAATAACCGCTGGCGCGGTCTAATATCTTTTTCCGTTTGGCGCGGCGTTTAGTTCCGCGTTTTACACGAGGCATGGTCTTGCTCCTTTTTGCTTTCTAATTAGCGGCTGGAGGCAGGATGTGCCTCTTCACTCGCTCATCTCAGTGGCATTGCTCGGCTGAAACCCAGTGCCCTCTGTGTAGATTTCAAACATCTCAACCACAGCGAACACCGTGCTTGCAGCTGAGAAGGTCTCACGAGGCAGATTCCTAGTACGGAATCATTCTCTTTACTTTGGGTGTATCCGCTTCACTCACTATGACGCTGCCGCGAAGGCCGCGTTTGCGCTTCTTGTCTTTCGACGTCAGGATGTGGCGCAAAAATGCGTGCGAACGCTTTACTTTTCCAGTCGCAGTTTTCTTGAAGCGCTTGGCCGCGCCTTTGTGGGTTTTTAATTTTGGCATTTTCTGAACTCCAGCATTTAGCAATTAGCACTTAGCCGGCACCGGCCGTTGCTGACCAAGTGCTGTTACCAAATGCGACTGCTGATTTTTTACGCTTGGCTCGCTCTCGGCTGTGCTGCGGCGCGAGCCTGCTTTTCGCCCGGCTTCTTCGCGCTCGGCGCCAGGATGGCGTGCAGCGTGTTGCCTTCCTGCCGCGGACGGAACTCTACGATTCCGCGCTCGCCGATATCTTTAATCAGCCGCTCCAGAATCTGTCGTCCGAGCCCGGTGCGGGTCATCTCGCGTCCGCGGAAAAAGATCGTGGCTTTTACCTTGTCGCCTTCATCCAGAAAACGCAGCACGTGGTTCTTCTTGGTCTCGTAGTCGTGATCGTCCACGTTGATGCGGAACTTCACTTCCTTGACCGTGATCGTCTTCTGGTGCTTCTTGGCTTCGCGTTCTTTCTTTTCCTGCTGATAAAGAAATTTCCCGTAATCCATGATGCGGCAAACCGGAGGTTGCGCGGTGGGAGAAATTTCTACCAAGTCGAGGTTCTTTTCGCGGGCCATCTTGAGCGCTTCAAAGGGAGGCAAAATGCCGATCTGTTGGCCTTCATCGCCAATCACGCGAATTTCTCTCGCGCGAATGCGCTCGTTTGTGCGGATAAAACGTTTATCGATACAAACCTCCGTTCACTCTCTAATGACGTGGGATTGAAAATTATATCATGCGGTGCAGGGTTGCGGCCTTCAACCCGCGTTTCGTTCCGGCTGCCGGGCTAGCTTGCAGTTTTTTATCCACCAGCGCTTCAATAGCTTGCAAAACCTGGTCTTCGCTCAAGGAAGTGGAGTCAATCACGGTCGCGTCGTGCGCCGGAACCAGCGGGGAATTAGCCCGGGTTCGGTCACGGCGATCGCGCTCGCGCAACTCAGCCGCCATCGATTCGCTCGAAGTTCCATGCGCTGGCTGCTGATGAATGCGGCGCTGTTCACGGATGACCGGGTCGGCATCGAGAAAAATCTTAATCTCGGCGTCAGGGAAAACTTCGGTTCCAATATCCCGCCCTTCCATCACCACGCCGCCGTTGACGCCCAGCTCACGCTGCCGCGCCACCATCCACTCCCGAACTTGCGGATGCACCGAAACCCGTGAAGCGGCTTGCGAAACATCCGCCTCGCGCACCCGCTGCGTGACATCGCGCCCGTCGAGCATCACCCGGTTCCCGCCCAGCGTCGGCTCAATTTTGATTCGCGATTTTTGTGCCAATTCGGAAAGCGCGGCCTCGTCGTCGAAGGATATGTCATTCTCAATCGCCTTCAACGCCAGCGCCCGGTACATGGCGCCACTCTCCAGATTGGCGTAGCCGAGTTTGCGTGCTAAGCGGGAAGCGATGGTGCTCTTGCCCGCTCCGGCCGGGCCGTCAATGGCAATGATGAGTTTGCGGGAAGTAGGTAGTCGGTCATCTTTCCAGTGCGATTGTACAACGCGGTTTGCTAGCTTCGAAGACCTCACGCAGTTCCATCGACGCAGAGTTCGATACCGTCCGGAAAGGACAGACGCGCCGCATATTCGATGTGAAGGACTCTGCGGTGGGCGTTTTCTGACTTGACCTTCGAGGACGAATGAACCAAAAGCGGTTTCATGGCGAGAACTCCGCCGACGCCCACGAAACAGTCAACCGGAGAGATTTTCTCTGACAGATCGTGGATCTCATCGTCCGAAAGTACGCCGAGCGTGTGAGTCTGGGGCAAAACCTTTAGCGATCCATTTCGCTCGTCGGAATCATCCAGGTGAACTCGGAGCGCGAGCACTTGTTCCAGAGCATAGGCGGGAGCGTGGGCGCAGAGGACGCCCTCCTTGAGCGACCACGGTCCCCAACCCTCCACGTCTCGACGCTCGCGTAGTGGCAAGGCTGTGTCTTGATGCCACACTATTAGCCAGTTCGAGCTGCGCGATTTATCGAATAGAGTCGCGCGAAATGGAATTGCATCTTTTCCAAGAATATTGCGAGCCAGATTGACGAACTTCTCATGCTTCGCGAGAGCCTGAACCGCAGGAACTCAAAGTGCATTTCGCATTCCCGCTCGGCCTCGAGACATAGAAGTTTTTGCGAGCGATTCACAAAGTGCGGCCTCTGTTTTTTGAGAAGCGACGTCCGCAATAATTTCGAACCCTTGTTCTCGGAGCGAGGTCATCTCATTGGTTGCCGATCAGCTCGCGCGGTTTGAGGCTGGGTGACTTGAATCATGGATTTGTGGCCTATCGAACTGAAGCTGAACTCGCGCGCCGCCAACAATGCGTTCACTGCCTCGCGCACTTTCGACCTGGCCACGAAACTTCCGAAGAAGGTTTCGAGTTCCGGCAGGTCGGCTGCGATCACGCAATCCAAGTACTTCGACAGCAGTGCCGACAGCGCTGTATTCACCGAGCAATTGATGCCTTCGGCAACCGCTTCCGGCGACCAGCGCTGCAGCACGTCCCACGACGCGCCCTCACGCTGGTCATAATCGACGCGCGTAATCCGCAGCTTCGACCATAACTCGTTCAAAGATTTGTCGAGCGCAGGAACCGAAATTCCCTTGCCGATCTCCTGCAACAATTTCGACTTCGAAATCGGGCCTTTGCGCTGAATGATGTTGTAGGTGTCGCACGCCAACTCAGAATAAGCCGAACGCGGCCCGGGTTTCGGCGCCTGCTTTGGGTTGCGTTCGCCGGCCAGCGTGTAGAAATAAGGAAACACCGAAGACGAAAGCAGCAGCGCATTGTTCTCGTCGCCGAGATTGGCTTCGTAGGCAGACTTATCGCGCAGCAGGCGCACCATGCGTTCGGTTGCCTCGCGGGCACGCGAATCGGTCAATGCTTGCCGCGGCGTAGGAAGCTTTTCATCAGAACCCAGACTCGCCCCAACAAAAGTCGGGACCATCAAAGTTTTGGGCACAGGCAGTGGCAGCATCAGGCAAAACCCAACCGACTCGATAAAGCTGCGCGCGTCGTCAAGCGAGCGCACCGCGTTGCCGTTGACGCGCCACTTCTCGCGGCGAAGCTGGATGAGTTCGGTGTCAGTCATAAAAACAAGCCATCAGCCATCAGCCGTCAGCCGTCAGGCAAAGCCTTATTACCGTCAGCAATGGTGAATCCAAGGACGCGGTAGTACGTTTAAGCCCAGCGGATTTCCTGATGGCTGATGGCTGACGGCTAGATTCTTTTAAATGCCCGCTGAATGTCCTTCATCGAGTATCGCAGAACTACCGGGCGGCCGTGCGGGCAGGACATGGGGCAATCGGTCTTCGCCAGCTCGCGCAGCAGCCATTCCATTTTATTTTGTTCGAGCGGCATGTTGACTTTGATGGCGGCGTGGCAGGCGATTGAAGCCGCGATGCGCCCGCGAATCTGATCGAGATTCAGCGCCTGATCTTCGCGCGCGAACTGCTCGAGCAACTCGTGCAGCATTTGCTCGACATCGCTGGCCTCAAGTCCGGCGGGAGCGATTTTGATGGCAATGCTTCGTGTCCCGAAAGGCTCAGCTTCAAAACCGTTCTTCTGCAACTCATCCGAAATTTCCGCGAACACCGCCTGCTGCGCCGGATTGAGTTCGATCACGATTGGCATCAGCAGGCGCTGGCTCTCGACCTGCTGCTGCGCCCGCTGGCGCAACACTTTTTCAAACAGCACGCGCTCGTGCGCCACGTGCTGGTCGATGATCCAGAGCCCTTCAGGATTCACCGCCAGAATGAATGACTCGCGCAACTGTCCCAAAGGCTTCAATGAGGAAAGCAGCGGCGCGTCGGTCTCGATAAATTCTTCTTCCGCAATTGCCGGAGCACAACGATCCGCGCCGACCGATTGCTCTCCCCCGAATGTCTGTCGCGGAAATCGCGCCACCGGAATGGCAGCGTTGGCTTCGATCTCGATGCCTTCAGAAAAATGCAGGCGCTCGGCAACCACCGGCTCAGGCGGCGCCTGCAAAGAGAAAATGTCGGGCGCGGCCGCTCCGGGAATCGACGGGAATGCCGAAGCTGCCTCTGCGCCTGCGAATCGCGCGCCCGGCGTGAGCGAAGGGCTGGCGGTAGGATGGGCGCGAATTTCGGTCACGAACTGCGGCACCGGGCGCGCCTTCATCAGCGCAGCGCGCACTGAATCGCGCAGAAAATCATGAATGACCGTCTGCTGCCGGAAGCGCACCTCGGTCTTCGATGGATGCACATTCACATCGACTTCGGCGTTCGGCATTTCCAAAAACAACAGCACCACCGGAAAAACCGTCGGCGGAATAATGTTGCGGTAGGCGTCGGTAAGCGCGTGCTGGATCAGGCGGTCACGAATCAGCCGGCCGTTGACGAAGGTGTAAATCGAATTGCGGTTCAGCTTCTGGATCTCGGGCTTCGAAACAAAGCCATGCAAGCGCAAGGCTCCGGGATCGATGGGGGGACGGGCGTCCCGCCCTTCCGCGTCGTCTTCTTTCTTTCTCAACCACGGCGGCGGTTGCGGCAATCCCACGTGCGCTAAGCGGCAGCTCGGCCGCAACCGAAATCAATTGGTCAAGCACTTCCTTGCCGAAGACCTGGTATACCCGGTCGCTGTAACTTGCGACCGGCGGCGCTACCAGCATGGCATTGGTAGCCGAATGCAACTCGAAGTGCTTTTCAGGATGCGCCAGCGCGTAGTGCGTAACCAGCGAGGCGATATGCGACAACTCCGTCGATTCGGCCTTCAAGAATTTCTTTCGCGCCGGAGTATTAAAGAAAAGATCGCGAATGGTAATCGATGTTCCCGCCGGCAGCCCGGCTTCGTCGACGCGAAAGATTTTGCCGCCGGCAATTTCGACGATCGTGCCCGAGTCCTGATCGGCAGCGCGAGTTTCAAGCCGCAAACGCGAAACCGAACCAATCGACGGCAAGGCCTCGCCGCGAAAGCCGAGGGTGGCAATGTTCAGCAGGTCCTCAGCATTCTTGATCTTCGAAGTTGCGTGCCGCTCGAAGGCCAGCAATGCATCATCGCGCACCATGCCGCAGCCGTCGTCGGTGATCTGGATCAGCTTTTTGCCGCCCGCTTCGATCTGAATTTTCACTCCGCGTCGCGCCGGCGTCGAGCGAGTTCTCGAGCAGTTCCTTCACCACCGAAGCCGGCCGCTCGACAACCTCGCCAGCGGCGATCTTATTGGCAACGTGCTCGGGAAGAACGTGAATGCGGCCCATGGAGTTAGTTCAGTTTGGCAGAGAAGCGCAGCGAAGGCAAAGCACCGTTAGACCTGTTGCCGGCAGTCCGCCGGCTGGCAGCCAACCACGCTGCTGAATGATCGCTGAGTGTGCTACGGTCTTGAACATGAAGTGTCCCGCTAACGGATCTACACCAACCCACTTCGCCGTGCGGCCCGACGCATAAGGAATTTAGTGCTTCCTTAGAAGCAATATTTCCGGAATTCGCCTCGGAGGATTTACTGCACGAAGTAGAGACATCGGATCATGGTCTGCATTCGGTAATGCGTTGTTTCGCGGAATATTTCGGCGCGGAGGGAGGTGCCGCGTCAGAAAGGCAGCTCCAAGCGCTCGGCGGTTTGATCAATGAAGCGGTAGCTGTGGATGACGAATTGGAGAACGCGGTTTCTACGTGCATGCTCGAGCATCTTCGCCAAATTAAGGCCTACAAGATACTCTCCCCATATCTTTCACCGAAAGCCAAGCAGAAAACCCATGCATAACTCCGCCCCCGCCGCTGCGCGCCACGCTCTATCGTCGTGGTAGCCAAAGGATCGGGATTCGTCTGCCCAGTTTCTGAAAATCCAGATCGGAGGTGACTAGGGTTGCGTGCTGTATCTCTGCCAAGCTAGCCGCGAGGCAGTCGACATAGGGAATTTTGTGCAATGCCTTGATCTCGGCGGCCTTCGATGCCTGCGCAATTTCTACGGCCATTGTCTGAATAGGTAATCGCGAGAGTGCGGCTATGGTTCTTCGCGCGGCTTCCTCGCCATGTCGCTGCCAGGAGATGTAGAAAACTTCTCCCCAATTCATGACGGACATTAGCAGCGGATTGCTCATCGCGTAGAGCCGAGCTCATCAATTGATGCACGCGATCGCTGCCGGGGCCGTTTTCTGTGAGATCGAAAATCGCGCTCGCATCGAGAACATAATCGCGGCTCATTTTTCCAGCCGGTGTTCACGTTCCCGCGCCTCAACCATTGAGTCTGGACCCTTTCAGCGACCCTCGAATGGCGCCGAATGTAGGCTTCATTAATAGGTTCGAGGAATAAGGTAGTTTTTTTCGACCCGAACGGCAATGCGCGTGCCAGCTTTAATTCCCAGCTTTTCCCGCAGTTCAGCGGGGATCACAACCTGCCCTTTGGAACTCGCTGTGGTGAAAGTGTCGATCATGTCTTACATTATAACCCAAGTAAGACATCTTTAAGTAGTAAGAATGTAGGGCTTGTGGCTCGCACTTAGAAGGCGAATAATTTGCGAAACCATCGCAAAAAATTAAAATAGTTCTGATGTCTGCTCTTGCCTGGGCCCATCCCTTTAGTTGCCGAGTGGTTCATCGCTAAATTCGGCACGCCCACCGAGCCGCAGGAGCAAGGCTGGCCGCATATTCTCGCCGGCCGCACCACGCTGATCTCCGCGCCCACCGGCTCCGGCAAAACTCTGGCTGCGTTTCTTGCCTGCATTGATCGCCTGGTGCGCAAGGCGCTTGCCGGCGATCTGCATGACCGCACCGAAGTTCTCTACATCTCTCCGCTGAAGGCGCTCGGCAACGACATTCAGAAGAACCTCGAAGTGCCCGCTCGGCGAAATTCTGCAGATGGCGGGTGAGCGCGGGTTGCTGATGCCGCAGATTCGCACCGCCGTCCGCACCGGCGACACGCTCATGCACGAGCGCCGCGCCATGCTGAAACGCCCGCCGCACATTCTGGTCACCACGCCCGAGTCGCTGTACATCCTGCTCACGGCGGAAAAGAGCCGGGCAATTCTGCGCGATGTCGAGACCGTCATCGTCGACGAAATTCATGCCGTCGCCGACGACAAGCGCGGCGCGCATCTGACGCTTTCACTCGAACGGCTTGAAGCGCTGACCTATCGCTCTCCGGTGCGCATTGGACTATCGGCCACGCAGAAACCGATCGAAGAAGTGGCGCATTTCTCTCCGGCAATGGCCGCCCTGAACCGGAGATCGTCAACATCGGCCACAAGCGCAAGCTCGATCTCGCGGTTGAAATTCCGGCCACTTTGCTCGGCCCGGTTGCCAGCAATGAGATGTGGGACGAGATTTACGACCGCATCGTGCAGCTTTCAGAAGAGCACCGTTCGACTCTAGTTTTCGTTAACACTCGACGGCTGGTCGAGCGGGTTGCGCACAACCTGGCGGAGCGCATCGGGGAAGAGAACGTCGGCGCGCATCACGGCAGCCTCTCGCGCAGGTTGCGTCTCGAAGCAGAAAGAAAGTTGAAAGAAGGCAAGATCAAGGTCCTGATCGCGACCGCTTCGCTCGAACTGGGAATCGATATTGGCACCGTCGATCTGGTATTCAGATCAGCTCGCCGCGCGCGATCGCAGTCGCGCTGCAACGGGTTGGACGCTCTGGTCACTGGCGTGGCGCGGTTCCCAAGGGCCGCCTGTTCGTTACTACTCGAGACGATTTGCTGGAGTGCGCGTCGCTGGTTCGTGCCATTCGCCAGGGTGATCTCGATCGCCTGATCATTCCCGATTCCCCGCTGGATGTGATGGCGCAGCAGATTGTGGCGACCTGTGCAACCACAGCAACCACGTCAGTGGGCGCCCGGCCCTCGTTAAGCCAGCCCTGAGCGACCAGCGTCGCGAGAGAGTCGACGGGCTCTGGTCGATTGCATGGCTTCGACGATCTGCAGCCAATTACTCCGCGAGGTCGAGGCGCCCGCGCTACGACGATTCAGGTTGGGATGAAGACGAACTCTTCGCGCTCGTCAAGCGCGCCTATCCCTATCGCGATCTTCCACGCGAGCTGTTCGATTCGATCGTCGAAATGCTCTCTGAAGGCATTGCCGCACGCCGCGGACGCTACGGCGCTTATCTTCATCACGATCGTGTGAATCGCAAACTGCGCGCCCGCCGCGGAGCCCGACTGGCGGCGATCACCAGCGGCGGCGCGATTCCCGATACTGCTCTGTTCACCGTGGTCGCCGAGCCCGAAGGGCGGCGTCGTCGGAACTCTCGACGAAGATTTCGCGGTCGAGAGCAACGCCGGCGACATCGTGCTGCTGGGCAATACTTCGTGGCGCATTCGCCGGGTTGAGGGCAAGTCGGGCCGCGTGTTGGTCGAAGATGCGCACGGTGCGCCGCCGACCGTTCCGTTCTGGCTGGGAGAAGCGCCGGCGCGCACGCAAGAGCTTTCGTTGCACGTCGCCGAACTGCGGCGTGAAATCAGCGATCGCCTGCCGTGGAATTTCTCCGTGTAACCCTGTGTCCACTGTGGTGAGGATTTGAAAAAGCGTCACCACAGAGAATGCGGTCACACGGAGCAATCGCACGAGAACCGTCTGCTTGGCTGAACCGACGAATGCGGCCTCGATGAATCCGGCGCGTCGCAGGCATTCAATACATCCTTGAAGGCCGCGCCGTTCTCGGCGACTGTTCCCACGCAAAGCACAATTATCGCCGAGCGCTTCTTCGACGAAGGCGGCGGCATGCAGCTGGTCATCCATGCCCCGTTTGGCGCACGCATCAACAAAGCCTGGGGACTGGCGCTGCGCAAGCGTTTCTGCCGCAGCTTCAACTTCGAATTGCAGGCCGCGGCAACCGACAACGGACTCAACATCGCTCTTGCCGAGCAGCACAGTTTTCCTCTGGCCGATGTCTTTCATTTCCTGAATGCCGAGACCGTTCAGTCCGTGCTCGAGCAGGCTGCTCTGGCCGCGCCGGTTTTCGGAACCCGCTGGCGCTGGGATGCGAACCGTTCCCTGGCGCTGCTTCGCTTTCAAGGCGGCAAAAAAGTTCCGCCGCAAATTCAGCGCATTCGCTCCGACGATTTGCTGGCTTCGGTTTTTCCTGACGTGGCTGCGTGCCAGGAAAACATCGAGGGCGACATCAAGATTCCCGACCATCCTTTGGTGAAGGAAGTGATGAAAGATGTCCTCACCGAAGCCATGGACATCGATGGGGTGCGCGATCTGCTGCGCCGCATGGAAGATGGAAGCATTCGTTGTGTCGCCGTAGACACCCCGGTGCCGTCGCAGTTTTCGCACGAAATCTTGAATGCCAATCCGTATGCGTATCTCGACGATGCTCCGCTAGAAGAGCGGCGAGCCCGGGCGGTCGAGATGCGGCGCATTCTTCCGGAATCAGTTCTGGAGGAAGTCGGCAAGCTCGACCCCGGCGCGATCGAGCAAGTGCGAGCCGAAGCTTGGCCCGATGTGCGCGACGCCGATGAGTTGCACGACGTGCTGCACACTTTGGTTGCGTTGCCGATATCGGAGTTAAGAAATGACCATGTGGGGACGGGCGCCCTCGGCCGTCCGGCAGGAGCAACAGCTCCGTCAATAGCAAGGGAGCTTCGAGCTCGCCCGCCCGGACCGAGGGCGTCCGGGCCTACATGGACGATCTGAATCTCGAACTGGACAGAGTTGGTTTGAACAGCTGGAGATAGCGGGCGCGCCGTGCGGTGCCTATGCCCGCGCAACGACGCATACTGGATTGCCACCGAACGAGCCAAAGCCTTCTCAGCAATTTTCCCCGACGCAGTTTTCGAACCCGCTCCGGCGGACATTCCGCAATCCGTTCTTTCATCCGACGATGCCATGCTCGCCATGGTTACGGGCTGGATGGGCCACATCGGTCCGGTTACGGCGCAAGCGTTGGCGAACTCGTTAGGCGTTCCGGCAGCCGAGATCGAGAAGGCGCTGCTGCGAATGGAAGCCAGCGGCGCCATCCTTCGCGGAAAGTTCACCGATCCCAGTATGCCGGAAACCGAATGGTGCGACCGCCGTCTGTTAGCACGCATTCACCGGCTCACCGTCGCTACCCTTCGCAAGCAGATCCAGCCGGTCACCGCGGCGCAGTTCATGCGCTGGTTATTGCGCTGGCAGCATGTGGCGCCAGAATCCCAGGTTCAGGGTGAGCGCGCAACCCTGGAAGTTTTGCGTCAGCTTGCGGGATTTGAAGTTCCGGCGAATGCATGGGAACGGCAGGTGCTGGCAAGAAGAATTGCCGACTACGATCCCAAATGGCTGGACCAGCTTTGCCTCACCGGCGCCGTGGGTTGGGGAAGGCTATCGCCGCATCCAGCCACACTTGAAGCTGCTAATGGAGATCAACCCAACCGCCGTCGAGTGGTTCCCACCAGCGTAGCTCCAATTACGTTTTTCATCCGCGAAGAATCCGACTGGATGGCGCCACATGCCTCGTTGAAGGATGCACAGGGGCTCAGCCCGGTCGCGAACCAGGTATTCGAGCTCCTCCGCCACCGAGGAGCCTCGTTTTTCGCGGACATCGTGCGCGCCACCGGAAAACTGAAAGCTGAGATTGAAACCGGGCTATGGGAGCTGGTTGCCGCCGGCCTGGTTACCGCCGATGGGTTCGATAATCTTCGAGCGTTAATCGATCCCAAGCGCCGAGCCGGCCAAGGCAACGGAAAATCGGCACGCCCACGCCACAGCTCCGGCCGTTGGGCAATCCTGCATGCCGATTCCGCGGTTGAGCCCGAACGTCGTGCAGAGGCAGTTTGCTGGATGTTGTTAAAGCGATACGGTGTGGTTTTCCGTGATCTTCTAGTCCGCGAAAGCAATCTGCCGAAGTGGCGAGAGTTGCAGCTGGCATTCCGTCGGCTGGAAGCGCGGGGTGAAATTCGCGGCGGCAAGTTCGTTGACGGATTCCTCGGCGAGCAGTTTGCTTTGCCAGTCGCAGTCGAATCATTGCGCGCAAACCGCAAAATGGCTGCAACTGGTGAGACCGTTACTCTTTCCGCCGCCGATCCTCTTAATCTGGTGGGCGTGATCGTTCCCGGCGAAAGAGTGCCGGCAATTTCCGGGAGATCGGTTACCTATCGCGATGGGGTCGCGGCCGAAGATAACATCTCTGCCAACGTTAAGCGTTGCCGCGCAGTGATTCCCCTCAGCAAAAAGATACCGGGAACCTGTCGAGGGGGCCCTCCAAGTTCCCGATAGCTATCCGTCGGGCAAAAAATAGCGCTTCCCCACGCTATACCTGACGACCAGCGCAAGCAGCTTCGCATAAAACTTGGAATCTTGTTTTCTCGCAGGCCTATTTGTTACGAATTCGGAACAAGATTTTCAGGAAAAACCGGACGTCATCGCGCAGGTATCTGTAGTTTCAATAAGATAGCGGGACTCAAATAGATGCCTTGCCAGCGTACCGCGAGGTGAAGATGCGGTCCGGTTGCCCTTCCTGTTCCACCGCTCAGGGCGACGGTCTGGCCGGTATGCACGTGATCGCCTTCTTTGACTTTAAAAGCGGACAGATGAAGGTACAAACTCAGTAGCCCCTGCCCGTGATCGATGACCACAAAATTGCCCTCGAAAAACATTGGACGTGCGAGTATGACCACTCCGCTGTTGATGGCATGCACGTCGGTTCCTCCCGGAGCGGCAAAGTCCAACCCCTCGTGCCTGCTCTGAACCTCGTTGTTGAAAACACGGGCGGTTCCAAATATGTCTGAGACCGGTTCCGAAACTGGCGCCACGAAATCCCCCGACCAAAGGCGCTCGGTGGTGACCAGGTTGAGTATTTTGCGCTTCAATTCCTTATCGGCGGAAATCGAGGTAAGTTCTTCCGGGCTGGGTTCAGTGAACTTTTTTGCGACGGTTACCGGAATGGTAGGATAAGGCGCCTCAGCCACCCGGATTTTTCGGACCAACTCAGCAGTTCGACCGTCGGCGAGAGTTTCCGTGATCTGGAGCTCGTAGGTTCCTTTCTTTTCCGTCAGCGGAATGGCTGCGAGACCAATCCATCGCCGGCTTTCGGCTGACCGAAAAAAACTCACGCTGTGTCCCATCCAGAGGGCCGAAACCGCGTGCACCTTTGCCGGCGCATTGATTTGAAACAGGACAGGCGAACCGTTGGCCAGGACATGAGGCTGCCACTGCACATTACCGCGGCTTGCGGTAGCCCCGTGGGCGGCAGTGCAAGTTAGCCCGGCTAACAATAGGAGCCAAGCGCGATTTCGAATTGTGCGCGACACATTGGACGGTTTCGATTTTCTCGCAGAGGTCATGTACTAGATAGTAATCAGGATATCCCTGTATGGCAAAAAGCCAGTTTCTGCCCGAGTATGGCTGTAATGTCTTTGCCTCGGGAGCCGCTGCCAAACTTGTCTCGCCTATCGCCCTATCCCGATCAGAAAGAGCATAAAAGTTCTAAGCAAATGGCCTTCGAGCTGGCGGCCAGGAGTAAAGAGCTGGCCGACGCCATCCATCAAAGCGCAGCCATCGAACGCGAGCGGATGAAAGTAGAGCAGCAGTTGCGTGCCGCCAATGAGCAACTCGACTTGAGAATTCAGGAGCGGACGTCCGAGCTTACGCGTGCCAATCAGTTGCTCCACAATGAAATTCAAAAGCGCGTTCAGACCGAAGAAATGCTGCGCAAGCTGTCTGCCCGGATATTGACGTTGCAAGATGAAGAGCGCCGCCGCCTGGGTCGTGAGCTGCACGACAGCGCAGGCCAGTTGCTGGCTGCTCTGCATATCAATCTCGGGGTCATCGCGCAAAGGACGCAGGCGGATGCCAACTTGTCCGCCAGAGTAGCCGATAGTGCCGCCCTTGCCGATCAGGTCATTTCTGAAATCAGGACTCTATCCTACTTATTACATCCGCCAATGCTCGACGAAACTGGTTTGGGCAGTGCGGTGAATTGGTATGCGCGCGGCTTCAGCGAGCGCAGCAAGATTAATGTGGAATTGGAAATCGATCCGGAGCTCCCGCGTTTTCCCACCGACGTCGAGACCGCCATTTTTCGCATCGTGCAAGAGTCCCTGGTGAATATTCATCGTCATTCAGGAAGCCGTACCGCGTTCATCTCGCTGCGATCGAGTTCCGGCGAGGCCGCGCTGTTGGTTCGCGACGAGGGTTGCGGTATCTCTTCGGATATTTTGAAGAGCATGGATGATGGCGGAGCCAATGTAGGAGTGGGAATAGGTGGAATGCGGGAAAGGGCGCGGCAGCTGGGCGGATCGATCCGCATTCGGAGGACCGACCCCGGTACTCTGGTTGAGGTGAAACTGCCGGTATCCAAGTATTTCTCCGGGACGGCGGGTGCGCGTCGCGGCGATTCCTCGATATAACCTGCGTTTGGCCTATCTTTAATTCTGTGTGCTAGTATTACCGCGCCGAACAGGTTACAAGAAAAATTTTATATTCCCGGGACGCAGCTTACTCATCCTAGTGGAGCGCGATGAAAGACACTTTGGGAGTCCTGCTGGCGGGAGGTGCTGGGGAGCGGCTTTTTCCCCTCACTCGCGACCGCGCAAAGCCGGCAGTCACATTCGGCGGTATCTACCGCATCATCGATGTCACGCTTTCAAACTGCATTAATTCTGATCTGCGCCGCGTCTACATTCTCACCCAATACAAAGCCCTTTCACTGAACCGCCACATTCGCGAAGGCTGGAACATTGTGGGCAGCGAATTGGGAGAGTTTATTGAAGTTCTGCCGCCGATGAAGCGGGTCAGCGATCAGTGGTATCAGGGAACGGCCGATGCGGTCTACCAGAATATTTATTCCATTGGCTCGGAGCAGCCGCGGCATGTGCTGATCCTCTCCGGCGATCATATCTATAAGATGAATTACGACCTGATGCTGCGGCAGCATAGCGATTCGGCTGCCGACGTAACCATCGCTACCATTCAGATTGAACCCGAAGAGACATACCGTTTTGGAGTGATGTCGGTCGATTCCGACAACCGGGTGACTGGATTTGAGGAGAAGCCGACCAACACAAAATTCGCGTCCCCGGAAATCCCGACCGGGTCCCGGCCTCGATGGGAGTTTACCTTTTTAATACCGATGTGCTGATTCCGGTTCTGCTGAAGGACGCCGAAGATGAGCACTCCAGCCATGATTTCGGCAAAGATATTTTGCCCAAGATGGTCGACGATTACCGGGTTTACGGCTTTGACTTCGTCGACGAAAACAAAAAAGAAGCGCTGTACTGGCGTGATGTGGGCACGCTCGAGGCGTATTACGAAGCCAACATGGACGTGGTTTCGGTTTCGCCGGTTTTCAATTTGTACGACGCGGCGTGGCCGATTCGCACCCATCAACGACAATACCCTCCGGCAAAATTCGTCTTTGAGGAACAGGGCCGCACCGGGCAGGCTTTGGATTCAATCGTTTCTGCGGGCTGCATTGTTTCCGGCGGCACAGTTCGCTATAGCGTGCTCTCGCCCGACGTGCGCGTGAACTCTTATACCGAAGTCGATTCCAGCATTCTTTTTTCCCATGTGAATGTGGGACGCCACTGCCACATCCGGCGCGCTATCATCGATCGCGACGTCCACATTCCCGAAGGCACCACCATCGGTTTCGATCCGGAATCGGATCGGCAGAAATATTTCGTGACTGACAGTGGCATCACCGTAGTCACGCGCGACTATTCGCTATTCGAAAATCCGGTGACGGTGGATTACTTCACCAGCGAATAAAGGCTTGCGCCACTCGACCATAATTCTGTTGGCTGGCTATTGCGCGCGAGTTTTAGAACACGCCAATTTTTTAAAAAGAGAGAACGTGATTTTTGAGATTGGGCTAGAGTGCATGATTCAAACGGAGCCCGCGACCTGGATTTTCCCGGCGCGAAGCCGCTCGCGATGCGATGTTATAATCCAGTGTCGTCCTTCCTCGATGAGTCCTTCCGGGCGCGTAGCTCAATTGGCAGAGCAACTGACTCTTAATCAGTAGGTTGTAGGTTCGATTCCTACCGCGCTCACCAACTTTTCCAAAGACATGCAGGCGATTTTCGAAGGGCGCGAAAATCGCTGTAGATAATTTTGCAGGCGGTCGAATCCTCAGAGTTCGATTAAACGACGAGCAGATGGTTGGGGAGCCAGTTGAGTGGAGGTTCAGATCCCCTCTCCCAATCCATTTCTCAAGATGTTTTCCTTGCATCTTTAAGCGTGTTCCCACCACAACAGCTACCGGCAGTTTCTTTCACGTTCTATTGACTGCATCATACTGTGTACTGCATAATATAGGGCAATGAACGCCACTGCGCATGATCAGGAGACTAAGGACAAATGGGAAGTCCAGCTCCGAAAAGGCTGCCTGGAGCTGGCGATTCTTGCCGCCCTATGGGACGGGAGACTTTACGGGCTCGAAATTTTGCGCCGCTTGGAAAGCGATTCCGATCTGGTGATCTCCGAGGGGACGGTCTATCCGTTGCTTAGCCGGCTAAAGTCTTTTGGATTCCTAGAGAGTGAGTGGGTGGAATCTGACGGTGGGCATCCCCGAAAATATTACCGCCTCACGCCTGCCGGGAAGCGACGGGCCCAGGAAATGGTTGGGATTTGGGGCCGGTTCTCGTCAAGCATGGGGCGGTTGCTGAGGCCCCTCACGAAGGGAAAGTAGATGGCATTAGAGCTAGAGAAGATCGAAGGCTACCTGGGTAAGCTGCGCGCACGTCTCCGCGGCGTAGGCACCGAGGAAGTCAACGACATCATTGAGGAGTTGCGTAGCCATATTCTCGAAAAATCAACGGTGAATGGAGAACTCAGCGCTGGAGGCGTCGATGCCACGCTCGGAGGGCTGGGAAACCCTGAAGACTTAGCAAGCGAGTACATGACGGATGCCGCACTGGCGCGGGCGGAAGAGAGCCGTTCGCCGATTCAAATCCTCGCGAGCTTGTTCCGGTGGGCAAGTCTCAGCGTGGCTGGATTCTTTGTGCTCATCGGTTCGCTAGTCGGATATTTCCTCGGAGCTGCGTTCATTCTGTGCGCAGTGTTGAAACCCATACATCCACAAAGCGCAGGACTATGGAGCTCGCACAACAGCGGCGGCGATCTGGAACTGTCGTTAAGACTTGGATCTGGGAACATGCCGGGCTCTGGTCACGACGTGCTCGGGTGGTGGATCATGCCGATCGGGCTGCTCGCCGGTTTCGGACTGGTGATCCTGACCACGCGCCTCGCGATCTGGTCTGTTCGGCTATACAGGAAATCACGGCCCCGAAGGATGACTGTTTAATCAGGACGGAATCGATATGAACGAATCGATCGCAGTGCAGGAAAACCGCGAATCGTGCCAGCGAAACTGGACCCAGAATCCCCTCCTGGCGTTCTGCGAGTTTGGCGCAGTCGCTCTAATTTTCTGGGCAGACATTCACGGTCACATCTACCTGAGCAAAACTCTCTATCTCTTTCCACTCGCTTGGTTCTCACTTCGGTTGCGCGGCCTGCGGTGGACTGATGTTGGTCTGCTGCGGTTCCAGAATTGGCGCAAAACAGTTTTGTGGGGAGTTCTTTGCGGTGTTGCCATGGAAGCGTTCGAGTTGTTTATCTCCCAGCCTCTGCTGATGAGGTGGACCGGTAAAAAACCCGACCTGGAACTCTTCCGCGCATTGCACGGAAATATCATTTGGACTCTTGTAGCTCTGGCTGGCGCATGGACACTTGCCGCGTTTGGGGAAGAGATGGTCTATCGGGGCTATCTCATGAATCGCGTCGTTGATCTCTTGAGACCGACCCGAACAGCGTGGACCGTCAGTTTGATCGTTGTCAGTTGCGCGTTTGGAGCCAGCCATATCGGTCAGGGAATCACGGGCCAGCTGGAAAATACGATTAACGGCCTTCTTCTGGGCGCTATTTATCTTGCATGCAGACGGAGCCTCAGCGTTTCGATTGTGGCTCATGGTGTTGGCGATACGCTGGATGTCCTATTGCTTTTTCTCGGCCTCTACCCAACCCTACCCGACAATCTATCTGGCTTGTCATCGTCAGCATGTTTGCGCTGACGGTGAGGGCAAGGCATAACGGTACGTCGGGGGCGGCCTCAGTTGTGGTGGTGCCAGCACCGAAAGGTTGGGCCAGCCTTCCGGGCGGCTGTCTCCTTTTTGCGGTTTCCAGGAACCAGAAAGTTCACGGGCGCCATGAATTAAATCGATTCAATTGCGTTTTTTCCTTGAAAGTAGACGGCCAGCTGTGCTCTCGTTACTCCGTTCACCGCGTTCCAGGGAGGGTAACATGCAAGCATCCGTCAGATTTCTTCGCAAACCTACTTTCGGTCCTCTTTTAATGGTGCTAGTGGTCATCGCATTAGCGCTGACGCTGGCCCCGGCTCTGTTCGGCCAAGCTTACTTCGGAACCGTGAGTGGCGAACTTAAGGACGCCACGGGCGCTGTGGTGACAGGAGCGAAGGTCGTCCTCACCGACCAGCAGAAGGGGTTCCACTTCGAGACGATCTCCGACAGTAGCGGGCGATATCTGTTCCGCTCGATTCCTCCCGGAGTTTATATCGTGGTCCGTGCAAGCCTCGGGTTTTGGCAAGACGGAAAGCGCCAGGTTCAAGGTGGACGTAAACGAGAATGCGACCGCCAATCTAAGGTTGAAGCTGGCGGCTGCCACTGAAACCGTCCAAGTGGAGGCGGCGGCCCAGACCATCCAGACTGAAGACGCCGAAACCGGGCAAGTGGTCAATCGACGGTTCATCAATGATCTGCCTTTGATTGACCGCAATATCGAATCGCTGACCTCTTTGGCGCCGGGCGTCACCGAGATGGACGATCAATGCCCGGAGCCCTGCCTTGGCACCAACTTTGTTTCCAACGGCAGCCGCGGCGCTCAGGCTGACATTCTGCTGGATGGCGCATCCGTCACCAACTCTGAGCCCAACGGGGGAATCACCTCGGTCACATATCTGCCTTCACCGGAGGCGGTAGAAGAATTCAAAGTTGAGCAGACGAATTTCAGCGCGGAATACGGGTTTTCGGGTGCCTCGGTGGTCAATGTGATCGGGCGCTCGGGCACCAACAAATTTCACGGAAGCGGATACGAGTTCTTTCGCGACGGCAGCCTCGATGCGAACGATTGGTTCGCCAATCGGGCTGGAGATCCCATTCCGCCGTTGCGCCGCAACAATTTCGGATTCACCATTGGCGGCCCCATCATCAAGAACAAAACGTTCTTCTTCTTCGATTATGACTACACGCGTCACAACTGGCTTGAGCACAGCTACTGCAGGTGTTCCCAGCAATGCCATGCGGGCCGGCGATTTTGGCGAGTTGTGCCGCATACAAGGCGGGACTTTCGATAACAATGGGCAATGCAGCGTGCCTGCCGGCCAAATCTGGGACCCATACTCCGGAGTTTTCAACTCGAACGCTGGCGGCGTCGTGCGCAGCACGTTCATTCCTTTCAACAACCTTGCCACGTATACCAGCCCGGGCCCGGCCAATCCAGGCTCCCGGCAATCTGATCGATCCGGTGGCGCAAAAAATGATGAGCTACTTTCCAGCAGCCCAACTTTGCCAGCGGAGGTTATCTGCCGAACTGGGTCGGCTCTGGCGCAAGCCACAGTTCCAATAAGCAGTTCGATATCAGAATCGATCATCGCTTCACACAGAACGACCTGATCACCGGGAAGTTCTCGTATCAATACAGCCCCATCAGGCACGGGCCTCGATTGTTTCAAAAACTTTACGGATCCCTGCCAGGCTGGTCCGGGTTGGACTAATGCCCACGCGTTTGCCATCAACGAGACCCATACTTTCAGCCCGACTTTGTTGCTGACCACGACTTTGGGATTCACGCGCGGAGTCTGGCACATCGACTCCTATAACCCGCATGGCGTGAATGATCCTCTTGGAACGCTGGGATTTCCCTCCTATCTTGCAGGCCAACGGGTTCACGGGCGTGCCCGCCATCTATATCGACCAGTACACCCCTGCCAATAGCAGCGGCGGCCCCAATGCCGGGACCGATCCCTACGGCAATTACCGCCTGGGCAAGACACAGGGCAACTGTCCGCCACGCTCGACAAAGTGCACGGCCTGCACGACATCAAGTTTGGATTTGACGGCCGGATTCACCAGATCAACTACATTCAAACCAATGCGCCGGTCGGGTTCTTCAGCTTCAACACCGACGCTACCGATCCTGCCCAGGCGGGCTTCGACGCCTGCGGCGGCGATTCCATGGCGAGCTTCCTGATGGGTCAGATGACGCAGGGCTGCGCCAGCAATGGCTGCGGTTCGAATGAAGAAATCCAGTTCCGGCCAGCCACTACGAACTATCAATACGGATTCTTTGCGCAAGACGACTGGAAGGTCACCCCCAAACTTACATTAAATCTGGGCTTGCGCTATGACTTTACCTTGCCGCGCACCGACCGCTTTAACCATCAGGATTGGTTTGATCCCAATGCCACCAGCCCATTGAATGGTGGAAGCCTGACCTACACGAACCCCATTAACCGGGCAGCCGGTGAACATTGCTTTAAAAGGCGGCGAGGTTTTCGCCTCTTCGAATGAGCGCACGAATTACGTTACCGACTGGCACGACATTCAGCCGCGCTTCGGCTTCGCGTATCAGTTTGCTCCGAAGATGGTGGTACGCGGAGGCTACGGCATCTACTACGGGCAATCGCGATCTGGAGTCACGGGTGTCGTTCCATACGGCAGCGCAGGTTTCAATCAGTACACAAATGTGATCACAGTCAATCCGGCCAACCACGCGACTCCTTTCGTGAACCTGAGTAATCCGTTTCCCAACGGCTTGATTCAGCCCGCCGGAAATTCGCTGGGCTTGTTGAACGATGTAGGTTTCGGCGCGAATGGTCCGCTGCGCACCCCGGGTGCAAACCAGACGCCTTACGAGCAAAGCTGGAGCTTCGGGATCGAGCGCGAACTGCCCAGCCATATTTTGATCAACGCAGAGTATATCGGCAAGAAGGGCACCCACCTGCCTTTCGACAACTCGGTGGAGCGTGACCATCTGGGACCCTGGGTGGAGAGTCTGCCAGTCGGAGATCCGAACGCAGCGAACCCATGCCAGGCGCTGACTATAGCGTGCCTTAACAACCTGGTGACCAACCCATTCGCAGGGGCTCATCAGCGACCCCAACAGCACCATAGGCAGCAGCTTCTCGCAGATTCCGTATTACCAGTTGCTGCTTCCTTATCCGCAATTCACCAGCGTTGCGACAGAACCGCGCATGATCGCCGATTCCATTTACCACGGTCTGCAATTGACCGCCGAGAAGAAGTACTCCAATGGCTTGCAACTTCTGGCAACGTTCGTCTGGTCGAAGTCGATCGACGATTCATCCCAAGCCGACGACAATGTGTCCTGGCTAGGCAGTATCGACAGCCTGCAGGACCCCAACAAGCCGTGGCTGGAACGGAGCTTGTCAACCTTCGACATTCCCTATGTGTTTCAATTCAGCTACAGCTACGATCTGCCGTTTGGGCATGGGCGGGCATTTCTGGGGAACATGCCGCGCTGGGCGGATTTGATTCTCGGTGGATGGAAGACGAACGGCATCTGGCGCATGTCCGGATGGTCGTCCGCTGACCTTCACGCTGAGCGACGGCGGACAGCCATTACCAACATACGGGTCACAGCGACCTAATATCGTGGGAACACCCGCAGCGTAACCACGGCTCGGATTGGGTGGACAACTACTTTGTGGATCCCAATGTGTTTCCAGCGTCCTGCTCCTTTCACCTCTGGGCGATGCTCCGACGCGCAGTGGGCAGCGTCCGCAGCCCGTCGCACTTCACCGACCGATCTGTCGGTGGGAAAGCAATTCCAGATACGCGAGGAGATGAACTTCGAGTTCCGCGTCGAGGCGAAGAACGCATTGAATCATCCGGTGTTCGGAACGCCGGACACCGCGGTCGGCGATGACACTTTCGGAACAATCACGTCTACGTCAGTTGGACCGCGCGAGGTACAACTGGGGTTCAAGTTCAACTTCTAATTGGATGGGAGTAGAAGAAGGCCCATTACTTAGGTCATCTTTGAGCGGGTACGGATTCGGGCGATGATACTGATGGCCCTGGGAAAACCGTCCGCATGCAAATAGATGATCTGCTGAAGATTGCGATGGAGCGTCGCTCCTCCGACTTGCACTTGAAAGTCGGGAACTATCCTCACCTGCGCATTGACGGCGAACTCGTACCGCTGACCGACCAGCCGCGCGTGACCGCGGAAGATATGCTGACCATGGCGTTCAGCATGATGTCTGCGCGGCAGAAGCAAAAATTCAAAGAGACCAGCGAAATTGATATGGCCTACGGCGTGGCCGGCCTGGGGCGCTTCCGTGTAAACGTGTTCCAGCAGCGCGGAAACGTCGGACTGGTGCTTCGCGTAATTCCCACCAAGATTCGCGCGCTAGATGAACTGTATTTGCCCAAGGTAATTGAACAGATTTGCGAAATGCCGCGCGGGCTGGTGCTGGTGACGGGCGTGACCGGATCTGGTAAATCGACAACGCTGGCGGCGATGATCGACCGCGTGAACTCAACCCGCGCGGAACACATTATTACGATTGAAGATCCGATCGAATTTCTGCATCGCGATAAAAAGGGTTATGTGAACCAGCGCGAAGTGGAAGTGGATACGCCGAGTTTTTCGGCGGCGCTGCGAGCTTCCTTGCGTCAGGATCCCGACGTGATTCTGGTGGGCGAAATGCGAGACATGGAAACCATTGGCACCGCGCTCCACGCCGCCGAAACCGGCCACATGGTTTTTTCGACGCTGCACACTCTCGATGCGGTTGAAACCATCAACCGTATCATCGCCGTATTCCCGCCGCCGGAGCAGAAGCAGATTCGATTGCAGCTGGCGGCAGTGTTGCGAGCCGTAGTCAGCCAACGGCTGGTGCGGCGCAGCGATGCCGAAGGGCGAGTTCCAGCGGTCGAAGTCATGATCAACACCGCGTACATCCGCGAATGTATCCTGGTGCCGGAAAAAACGCGGGCGGTGCGCGACGCGATTTCCGCCGGCACTTCTCAATATGGCATGCAGACCTTCGATCAATCTTTGTGGGATTTGTTCCAGGCGGGATTGGTAGGCTACGAAACTGCGCTTGAAAATGCGTCGAATGCCGACGACTTCAAACTGCGCATGCAAGGCATCTCGTCAACCAGCGACATGTCGAAGAATGCAATGCAGGCCTCGGGATTCGGGGCGCGGTAGTTCGAAACCTTCACCACAGAGGTCACGGAGTCGCACAGAGCAAAATCCACAGAGTGCAGGCAACTCAGTGCAGAGTCCGCAGCACGTCTCGACGCGCATTCCAGAAATAAATAAAGGGCCGGAGTAAGACTCCGGCCCACACTCAACAGCGCGCAAACGAGCCTCAGATTGCAGCAACCGCTACTGTCCTGCGGCCACATTCACGTTCGTGCCCACGTTCACATCCCAGAGCAGCCAATGCGTCGTTGAACGATGAAATGTCAAACACGCAGCTGAGATGTGTACGAGTCAGCATCTCATGAACAAACGGGCGCGGATTCACCAGCTTAAGATGAGAGCGGTTATTCTCAGTCCAGCGATGCAGATCTACGAGCACGGTGAGACCACCCGCGTCGATTGACTCGACTTCAGACAGATCAACCACGATAATGCGCGCGGACTTCTGCTGCAGCACGGCATCGCGCAAAATGTTTTCCTGGCCGCGCACAATTCTTCCCAGGCATTTGATAACGGCTACATCTCCGGCGCGGTCACTTCTTACGGTAAGCATGACTAACTCCTATTCACCTATTACGTATATAGACGCCTTAATGTTCCCATTGTCATCAAAAGTTTCGTGAAGATTCTGTTAATATCCGCAATCGGAAGTACTTGTACTTGTGGTGTTTATGAGCTTTGCACGACGTAAGCTGGAAACCGAGACTGAGTTGTACGAGTATGCGGTGGGCGCACTGGGGCGCAGAATGCGCTCGGTGGCAGAGCTGAAACGATTATTGCGTCAACGAGTTGAAGCGGAAACCGAGATTGGCCAGACCTTGATCGAACTGGTGATTCGAAAGTTGAAGGATCAAGGATATTTGAATGACGCGAAATATGCGGCGACCTATTCCGCGTTTCGACGCGACAATGAAAAGTACGGGCGCAGGCGAGTCGCTACCGATCTGAAGGTGAAAGGAGTTCATGGTGAAGTTTTGGAAAAGGCTGTGGATTCAGCTTTTGCCGAAGTCAACGAAGAAAAGCAGGCGCGCGAATATTTGCGCCGCAAGCGTCTGAAAAAACCCGCCGATCAAAAAACAAGCGGCGCGAATCTTTCGGCAGTTAATGCGCGCCGGTTTCGGAGCGAAGACCATCTTCACAATCCTGCGCAAATGGGACGTCGAAGAAGATATTCTGGAAAACTTCGAGAACGAATCCGCAGAGTCATAGCGCATTCACGCGGGAAGTTGTTTGCGCAATAGATCTTCGACGTCGCCGATCTTGTCAGCCAGCACATTCATTTTCTTCGCCAGGCCTTGAATTTCAACCTCCGCCCGCCGGTTTACGTCGTAATCCAGTTCGCTGCGCAGGCGGTCTTTTTTGTCCTGCCGGTTCTGGCTCATCATGATAACCGGAGCCTGAATCGCAGCCAGCATAGAGAGAAACAGATTGAGAAGGATGAAAGGATAAGGGTCCCAGGCCTTGTGGCCCAACAGAACGTTGGTCGATGAATAAACGACCAACACCGCGAGGAAGATAATGATAAAGGTCCATGATCCGCCGAAGCTGGCGACAGAATCGGCAATCCGCTCACCGCGAGTTTCTTCCTCTTCAATAATTTGATTGGCATTTCGGCTGGCCCGCAGCCGCACCAACTGCTGCGACGCGTGAAACTGGCGTCCCAGTACGGTGAGCATGTCCATGCCGGCCATGGGTTTGCGCTCCAGAAGAATGGAAATGTCGTGGCGGTCAACCTCAACGCAGACCGATTCTTCCTGGGCGATGGCGGTGGTCTGATGCGGCGTCTGCTCCAGCATGGAAGCGAAGCCGAAGAACTCGCCGGCCGCAGGCTGGTCGACGATCACTTCCTGATGGTCTTGATCAACCGTGGTCACCTGCACCGATCCTGATACCAGGACGTATGCGCGGTCTCCGGGATCGCCGATTTTATAAATGCGCTGTCGCGGCGCGAAAGCTTTCAGTTCGACCTGGCTGGCTAAAACGGCGGTTTCTTCGTCGTCAAGCAAGGCAAATAGCGGAACTTGTCGCAGGACAGTGGGATTGCAGGCCATGATTCCTCCGGAATTGCATTCATTGAATCATCGGATCATTGAATCATTGAACCCGGTTGGAAGCCAGTGGCCTTCCTGACTGAGAATTCACTGCATGACGCAGCGATCGCCGGATTCAATGATTCAATATGTTGGGTTCATTTAGAATTGAATATTCGTCATGCTGACTGGTTCTCAAATTCGGCGCAAGTTTCTGGACTTCTTCGTCCAGAAGGGGCACCGCGAGGTGCATTCGTCGTCGCTCGTTCCCCATAACGATCCCACGCTGCTGTTCACCAATGCGGGGATGAACCAGTTCAAAGATGTTTTTCTTGGGCTTGAAAAGCGCGATTACAACCGCGCGACTTCGTCGCAGAAGTGTGTGCGGGCAGGCGGCAAGCATAACGATCTGGAGAATGTCGGCTTCACCAACCGGCATCACACATTTTTTGAAATGCTGGGGAATTTTTCTTTTGGCGATTATTTCAAGAAAGAAGCCATTGCCTATGCGTGGGAGCTGATCACTTCGCCTGCATGGTTTGGAATTCCGCAACGAAAAATTGTTTGCGACCATTTTCAACGGCGAAGGCGGGGTGCCGCGCGATGCTGAAGCTTATGACTTGTGGGTCGCTCAAGGCGTATCGAAAGACCGCATTTTCGAGTTTGGCCTGAAAGACAATTTCTGGCAGATGGGCGACACCGGCCCGTGCGGACCGTGCAGCGAGATCCATTACGATATGGGGCCGGCGGCTTCCGATCAGGGACACAGCGATTGCGCCTTTGGTTGCGACTGCGGCCGCTACGTTGAGATTTGGAACCTGGTTTTCATGCAGTTTGACCGCGATTCGTCAGGAAAGCTCAATCCGCTGCCCAAGCCATCGATCGACACAGGCATGGGACTGGAGCGGGTGACCGCGGTGCTGCAGGGCGTGATCTCGAATTACGATACCGATTTGTTCGTGCCGCTGATCGAGAGAGCGGCGGAGTTGACCAAAGGCACAGGCCATGTGGGGACGGGCGCCCCCGCCCGTCCAACCGAGCAAGGCTCGGCGAAAACCAGCGGAGCTTCGCTCCGCCGAACGGCCGAGGGCGGCCGTTCCCACGTGGCAGTGGTTCTTCCACAGACACTGGCGGCCACAAATCTGCGGCTTCGCTACGCGTCATTGCTGACCACTCCCGGGCTGCAACTTTTCTTATTTCAGATGGAGTGCTGCCTTCGAATGAAGGCCGGGGTTATGTGCTGCGAAAAATTATTCGGCGCGCAATCACCCATGGTCGATTGCGTGGGACAGACGAAGCCATTTCTGTATGAGATGGTGTTCGCGGTCCGCGACTTAATGCAAGACGCATACCCGGAGTTGAAGGAAGCGGCGCGCCGGGTTTCAAAGACGGTGCAAGTGGAAGAAGCTCGGTTTGCGCATACGCTCGACATTGGCCTAGAGAAACTCGAAGACCTGCTCGCTGAAGGCAGATTGAGCGGGCAGGATGCGTTCAGGCTTTATGACACATTTGGCATGCCGCTTGACTTCATGCAGGACGCGGCGCGCGACAGAGGCATCGAGTTCGATCAATCCGGGTTTCGACCATGCTATGACCGAGCAGCGCGATCGGGCTCGCGCATCGTGGAAAGGCGCTGCCAAACAAACTGCGAACCCGGCCTATCAGCAACTTCCGAAGTCGGTGTTTGAAGGCTATCTGCAGACGCGCTCGGAAGATTGTGAAGTGCTGGCCATCATCAAGGATGGTCAGGGCGTGCAGGAACTCAAGCCCGGCGAAGAAGGCGAGGTCATTCTTGATCACACGCCTTTTTATGCGGAGGCCGGCGGCCAGGTTGGTGATCGCGGAACGCTTTACAGCGATGAGCTGAATGCCGTCGTCGCAGAAGTCAAGGGGACCTATTATCCCGGTGCAGGGCGTACGTGCGCATCAAGGTGATCGCGAAAGCAGCCTCTTCGTGTCGGCGACAAAGTGGATGCCGTGGTGGACACGGGAATTCGTGAAGCCACCATGCGCAATCACACCGCGACCCACCTGTTGCAGGCCGGGCTGCGCGAAGTTCTAGGCAAGCATGTAAAGCAGGCGGGATCGCTGGTTGCGCCTAACCATCTGCGATTCGATTTCTCGCATTTCACTGCCGTAGCAGACGAAGAGCTGCAGGACATCGAAGATCTCATTAATAAAGAAGTGCTGCGCAACCAACGAGTCGAAGTTATCGAGAACGTGCCCATCGATGTCGCGGTGAACGAATATCACGCGATGGCGCTGTTCGGCGAGAAGTATGGCGACCGCGTGCGAGTGATCAAGATCGGCGACTTTTCGACTGAGTTGTGTGGGGGCACACACACCGGAGCGACCGGCGAGATTGGGCTGATCAAGATTTTGAAAGAGGGAAGTGTTTCGTCAGGAGTTCGGCGCGTGGAGGCGGTCACGGGCGAAGGCTCGCTCCGACATTTCCGTAAAGATCACGAGTTGGAAAACGTGGTGTCCAGGTTCGTGGTTCCCACCCTTGCGCAAAAAACGCGCAAGGATGGGGCACCCTCGCCTGAGGAGCAGAGTGCTTCTCCGGCGGAAGCGCTGAAAGCTGAGCTCGAGAAGAAAGATGCAGAGATCAAACGGTTGGCACGCGAACTCGATCAGGCACGGATGAAGTCGGCATCATCTTCCACTGCGAATATCGGCGAGAAAATTAAAGATGTTCGCGGGCGTGAAAGTTCTCACTCATCGGGTAGACAATCTGGAGCGCTCTCAGTTGCGCACTCTGGTCGATCAGCTGCGCGACAAGATTGGCTCAGGCGTGGTGGTTCTGGGGTCGGCGACGAATGGGAACGTTGCGCTGATTGTCGGGGTCACCAAGGATCTGACATCGCGAATTCAGGCTGGTAAAGTCATCGCGCCGGTCGCCCAGAAAGTTGGCGGCAAAGGCGGCGGGCGACCTGACCTGGCCGAGGCCGGCGGCAAAGATTCGTCCGCGCTGGATGCCGCACTGGGCGAGGCTTACGCGGTGGTCGAAGGACTGCTTTAGATCGATAGTCACCTTACCTCGTAGCCGGCGGCAGCCCGGCTTCTCCCGACACTTTGCGATGGCTATCTCAGATGGCTGTAGTTACAAGCTATGCAGGTCATCGTGGCGGTCGCCAAAAACAAGCTTCCGGAACTAATCAAGGCCGTGGAGAACGGCGAACCCATCACCATCTGCCGTCGAGGTATACCGGTGGTGGATATTGTGCGTACGAAAGAATCCATGGGTAACGCAACGAAAGCGCGGAACACTGCGGGGCAAAATCGAAGTTGTCGATGCGGATTGGTGGAAGCCGATGACCGACCAACAGGCCGACGACTTTCTCGCAGGACGCGTGTGAAATGTGGCTGCTGCTGGATACCGCAGTTCTGATTTATGCCGTGGAGTCTCCAGCGAAACTGAACAAGCGTGTCGCGAGTTCGTTGGCCGATATAGAGAACATCCTGGAGTTGAGTTCTATTTCGCTGGTCGAAATCGCAACAAAGACCGCGATCGGCAAATTAAAAATGCCGGAAGATGTAACTCGAGAAGCGATCGAGACTTTGGGGATTCGCGTTCTGCCTTTTACCGCTGACACGCGTTCCAGCTTTTTGCTCTTCCCTTCCATCATGACGATCCTTTTGACCGGCAGATTGTTGCGCAGGCGTTAGTCGAGCAGATTCCGGTCATTACTCCGGGCAGCTCTTTTCGGCGCTATAAAAAGGTCAAGGTCATCTGGTAACTTACTCATCGGCTTTCCTTCGAGTGAGTCTCAATCAATTTCTTGGTCAGAATTACCAAACCAAAAATCTGTGTCCATTCTGAAACGATATTGCCTACGACCTGTCCCCACTTTGAATTAGGCTCGGACCTGGCGAACGCCCACACCCATGCAGCGCCGGTTATCACCAGGAAAATAGTGAGCGAGTGCTCCTGCAGTATTTCCCAGATGGGGGCCAATAAGCGGTGCGGTGGCTTGCGGCTTTCGGCTGACCCTTTTTCATACATATATTTTGTTGCGAGGACCGTCACCACTACTCCACTCCAGTCGGCGATGGCATTGCCAAAAAATGAGCCCCAATGGGTGTTGGGGTCGGAGAGAATATATAGCACAATCCAGCAAAGCAAAATGATCGATGACACGATGCTCAGCGAGTGTTTTCGGAAAAATGAGGGTTGTTTTTTCACACGCATTCGATGAGGATTGTGCCGCTTTGGTGGGCCGAATCAGAACCGTTTGTAGGTTCGAACGATCAGGGCGTTTTCGCCGTGTTCAGCAAGGTCATGAGCGCATCCATGTCTTTCTTGCCTTCTTGCTGCCGGTCGGAGAGATCTACGCCCCAAAAATTTTCTACGCCTTGCTGGGCTTCGATGCCGGCTTGTATTTCAGTTGGGCTGAGTTGCCGCACCCACACGACTTTGAAGTTCGCCTTGCGGCCATTTCGGGTCAAGCTGACGGTCTGGCCGGTTTCCAGGCTCGATCGCACCCCACCCAGCTTCGCTCCGCCGGAAGCGATGTCCATGGTATAAGCCAGGCCGGAGGCGCCCCCGTCAGAGATTTTTACCGGCAGAACCATTTTCCGGCGGGGATTGATACGGCGTTCTTGCATGCGCCATTATTCGCCGTCCGGCGGCCAGTTGAAAGTTACCAGAGTCACCTGCGGCCAAAGCAGGGGTAAGGTCTTCGGAGTGGTCTGTGAAGAAACACCAGGGTTTACGGTTTGGACGGGCTCATCGGATCGTCGTCGTGGGTAAAGGTCCAAATTAAAACTCCAGCCGCGACGCCGAGCCCCGCACGCTCCGCCCAAGGGGACGCAAGAATAGGGCCGTGAGCGGCGATTGGAGCACCCGATTTGGCCGTATCCGCGAGTCCACAATCTTGCGCATCCGCGCGGGTGAGCTCGTGTCCTTCCTTAATAGTAGTGGTATGCCCGACGCCGCAACGTATATAAACATCACCCTTGCGGGCCACGATATGGATTAATCCGCCGGAACGGGTCACCTCGAATTGCGTCCAGTCCTGAGATGTTGGTGTGATCTCAAAATCTCTTGCTGAGACACTCAGCGCCTTTCCGGTTGCCATAGAAACGCTGCCGCGATCGAGCGAAAGCGAAGATGGCTTAAATCTAACGATGGCATTGGATTGAATCAGCGCCGTGGACCCGCCCATCTCCAAATGTGCGATTCCAGCTTCCTTGGTTTCGATGATGTCGCCTGACATTACCGGCGAAGAATTAGCGACCTTCGATCCATCCAGATATACCGATCCCGTTCCCGAGAGCACACCTGAGGTCGCATCTTCGGCAAAGATCGCGGACGGCATAAGGATGATCACAATCCAACAAATAAGAGCACGCATGGGAAACTCCGTATCGAGATCGCAATCCCGCTATTGAACAATGGTAACGGAGCGAATTGAGCCGGATTCTGGAAAGTTAAGGGGCAGTACCGATAGAGTAATGGTTCAGGGCCGCAAAAACCCGTGGGCGGCGGTTTGCAGACGGTAAACCGAAGTTGTTGCGGTGATATACAAGATGCTTAAGTCTTTGCCGCCCCAGGTTAGATTCGCAGGCTGCTCGGGCATTGCGATGGTTCCAAGGTGAGTGCCGTCTGGGCCCCAGACCCAAATTCCTTTCGGTCCGGTCACAAATAAATTGCCTTCGCGGTCAACCTTCATTCCGTCAGGAACGCCTTCGCCTTTACCGCCGGGTTCTTCGCCGAAGATGCGGCCGTTAGTGAGGGTCGCGTCCGACGCAAAGTCATAAACTCGAATATTTCGCTGCTCGCTGTCGTCAATGTAAAACTTTTTTCCGTCGGGAGAAAACGCCAGGCCGTTAGGCTGGGAAAGATCTTTGGTTAGCAATTTCACTTTGCCGTTTTTGTCGAGGCGGTATACACCTTGAAACTGAATCTCCTGCTGCTGGCCTTTAGGCAAGTCTAAGGTGGGATCAGTAAAGTAGAACGCTCCATCCGGGCCGACGATCACGTCATTAGGGCTGTTGAATTTCTTACCTTCGAAATGATCGGCGAGAATTTTGTACTTTCCATCTTTCGAAATCGCGATGATGGCGCGCAATACGCTGGCGCAATCGATCAGACGATGCTGTTCGTCATAAACGTTGCCGTCGGGGTCGCCTAACGCAATCAGTTCTTCCTTGCGTCCGTCGCTGAGATAGACGCGGAAAATCTTGTTCTGCTCCTCATCGCTCACGTACAAAAATCCGGACGCATCCCACACTGGGCCTTCGGTGAATCCGAAGCCGGTGGCGACAGTTTCGAGCTGGGCATCAGCGGAATCAGTGTCGAGAATTTCGGCGGAGATCGGCTGAAGTTCGAATTTGCGGGGCGCTTGCTGGGCACTGCTGTGAAAGTGGTGATACACAAGCAAAATCACGGCTAACGAGATTCGATTTAATTTGATCATCTTCGATAACTGCCTTTTCAATCTAAAATTGGGCTGCAAAGAATCTATTCCTCATCATCAACGTGCGCGCGATTCGCAGGGCGGGCCAGCGGAGGAATTGCTCCCCAGATTGAGCAAGTAACTGACTATATCGTTCAGCTCAGTTTCATTTAATCGAGACGAGTAATCGGAAGGCATGATGGGGGTTTGCCCTGGATCGATGGTTTTCAAGTCCGCCTTGTTCAAGAAATGAAAAGCACCATCCGTCGATTGCAATTGCAGCGAAAAATTATCCTCGTTGCGGATAATGCCCTGATAACGGTCACCGTTGGAGGCAATCGCTGTCACCATAGTTTTGGTGGAGTTCCTGCCGCAGGGTTGGTGATGGCGGACCTGATTTCATCAGCAGAATGGATTTGCCCGTAAGCGCTCAGGTCGGGACCGATAAATCCTCCATGCCCGCCAGCCATGTGACACGTCGAACACTGCGCACTGCCGGAAAAAAGCGTCTCTCCCTTCTTAGGATCCCCGGGCAAGGGCGCCGTCTGATTCTTGCCTTGCAAAGCTTTTTACGTAAGCCACCAAAGAAGTGATTGCAGGTTTTCCCAGGCGTTGAAACGCCGGCATCCCGGTCCCAGGCACGCCTCCGGAGATCACGCCAAACATTTCGGTTGCGGTGAGTTTCTGCACCTGTGGATTAGTTATGATGTTTGGCGCCCGCTCGCTACCCATGCCGTCGAGACCGTGGCAAGCAGCGCAGGTGGTCGAGAAAATTTGCTGCGCATTCTGGCGATTCGCGGAACTGCGGCCCGCGTGAGTCGTCGCGTGCTGTTGCGACTGCCCGAGAATCGAAGCAAAGATGAGCAAGCCAGCGATCGACAAGGCAAGTTTGCTCGCACCCCGCACAGACTTCATTTCAGACCCGTCCTGCAAATTTCAATTCTCATCTAGATCGTTCAGAATGTGAATCTTGCGCCAAGTTGCATAATACGGGGATCGCGAACGCTTGAAATTATGCCAAAAGAGCTGGAGTTAATGTCGCCGCCCGGATTTTCGAACTGGGCGTGATTAAACAGATTGAAGGCTTCAACCCGCAACTCGAGCTGTTTGCTCTCACTAATTTTAGTGACTTTGGCCAATGTCATGTCCCAGTTGTTGAGACCTGGTCCGTGAAAAAATCGGCGGCGCGAATCGCCTAGAACGCCAAGTTGCTCGGGAGTGAAAAGCGCCACGTTGAAATACGGCTGTCCATCTCGCGGATTGGTGTCAGCTAAAATTTTTCCTCCGCCCGAAAAATTCGGTACATCAAGACCAGCTGCGTTAGCGCCTATTAACGAGGCATCGTCGTCCTCGCTCAGGCTGATCGGCAGGCCGGTGGCAAAACGCGTGATACCGGAAAGCGTCCAGCCGCTGGCAAGTGTTTTCATCCGACCCGACGTGGCCAACTTGTCGAACGGCAGCACCCAGTCGTAGCTGAGCACAAGGCTGTGAGTGACGTCGAAGTTGCAAAGCCCAACACTGCGACTGGGGTCAAACGGGTCAATCGATTCCTGCAAGGCGGACGCATTGTCCATGCACTTGCTGAAGGTGTAGCCGGCGCTTAGAGTCAAGGACCCAGCCTGATGAGTCAGCGCTCCCTGCAGCGAGTTATAGCGCGAATTCGACACCGTTGAAACGTATGGGTTGGTGTCGAAGAACGGCCCGAGCGGGCGAACCGAGTTATAGGTGTGATTTGGAACCGGTGCGCTCGCGGACGTGATCCAGGGCATCGGGATTATTTGCGATGGAGTATAGGTAAATTGAGGTGTCTCGCTGAATTGCCCGCACGGCGGAGCGCTGTTGGGTGCGAGATTAGCTTGAACGCTCAACATCAGGCATAGAGCCTGGTTCGCGGGATTGGACTCAACCCCACTAACCAAGCGGTGACCCTGGTTGCCAACATAGCTGATGCTTGCAACTGTCTTGGAACCGATCTGCCGCTGAATGGAAAGCTCATAGTGCTCGGAATAAGGCAGCTTGTTACGGCTGTCGAACGACCAGTCATAAGATAGAGGCTCGACTTGTCCCCACGGAAATGTGGTGTCTGGATTCGAGGCGGAGACGTTAGTCGATGGGAAAGGGATCGGGAATCGCTGCCCTACCGGAGTTCCGCTGCTGCGCGCGATATAAGGCGCTTCGAGCAGAGGTGGGGCGGAGCTTCCGTAGTAGAGACCATAAGGCGGATCACCGACTTCAAGAAATTGTGAGAGATCCTCAACCGACGTGTAGTAAAGTCCGGCGCCAATGCGAATGCTGGTATGGCCCGGGCCGCCAAATAACTTACCCATGACTCCCGAAGAAGCGCTTGGTGAATACGCCAGCCCAAGACGGGGAGAGAAGTTATGCCATTGAGTCGGGCCCAGTGTCCGCGGAACTCCAGGATCGCCTGCGACCACGTAGCCGAGGGGTGCGCCGGGGAACTTCGCCGATTGCATTCCGGGAATAATAGTTTCCGTCTTGTTCTGAGTGTCATACCAGGGCATGCTGGCTTCCCAGCGCAGGCCGTAATTAAATACCAGGCTCGGAGTCACCCGCCAGCTGTCCTGTCCAAAGAGAGCATAGTATTTGCTCCGGGAGTCAAGCAGTTGCGGACTGGCCTGGGTGAGACTGTCGGGAGCGCCGATCAGGAAGTCGGCGAAGTCGATTCCGGTTTCGCTGCCGCTGAATCCGTACTGACCGTTCTCGGCAGCCAGGTTCCGTTCATCGATCTGATCGTAATGGAACTGGCCGCCGAATTTTATGGTGTGGGTTCCGTAGACGCGGGTGAAATTATCCAGCACCTGGAAAGAATTGTTGATCTGTCGAGTGGTAACTGTAGGAACGCCAATAGAAAAATTGTTGAATCCGAAGTATGGAACACCCTCGAGTTGAGGAACTATCGGACTGATTCCTCCCGGAGCCGACCACGGGGTCACAAAACCCAGCTTCGACAAACTGTAATCCGGGCCGACCCCGGCTCCCGGCTGCCCCAGGTCAAGAGTGTTTCTCACGTAGCTCAGGCGGACTTCGTTGACTGAGTAATAGCCAAAGTTTTTTGTATTCCCGAGATTGATGAGTTGCGCGCGGCCGGTGGTCAAACCGCTATATGCGAATTGAGCTGCCGGCACGCTGGCGCCGCCGTTGGGAAACGGAGAATCGAGTGAATAGTCATCGGCAAAATAATAGGCAAAGAAATTTCCGAAGCGGGTGTTTTGATCAACCCGAATGCCGCCTTTGTCGTCACGTAGCTTCTGCGCATAGGCGGAAGTCTCGAAGAAATTATTTGCCGCATTGGGATGGGGAATGAGGTCGAGGTTCAACACCGCTGTCGCGACTGGCGACCAGGCAGTCTTGCTGATAATGCCATTGGGGAAAACACACTGCGTGGAACTTGTGCAATTCGTAGCGTACTGCTGCGGGTTCGTATTGAAGCTGCCGGGATTGTAATCGCCTGCTTGGAAATAATAAGGGAATCCATCTGTTATGTTAGCGTTGCCGGTGCGCTGTGTAAGAACAGCGGCGAAACCTGGTCCGTTTACTGCGCTCGCAACCTGAACATTTTGGCCGTTCAGACTTTGCGTAGTCGAGAATGCATCCGACGATGCTTCTTGCGAGAAGTCACCGCTGAAATTCGGCAATGACGGCATCTGTGTGTTCACGGTCGGCGCCTGGGTCTGACGCGTGGCCTGATAATCCGCAAAGAAAAATGTTTTGTCTTTGACTATCGGACCGCCAAAGGTTCCACCGAACTGGTTTTGGCGAAACACGGGCGTCTTATCAGTGGGAGCGGCGTAATAGTTCTTGGCGTCGAGCGAGGTGTTACGAAGGAATTCGAAACCGCTTCCATGCAAGCCGTTGGTGCCCGACTTGGTTACCACATTCACCTGGCCGCCGCTATAGTTTCCATATTCGGCGTCAAAGTTATTGGTGATAATACGGAACTCCTGAATCGAGTCCAGATTTGGAATGATGGCTGCGCCGTTGTTCTTTCCTTCCTCAACATTCGAACCATTCACCATGAAGCCGTTGGCGGTCTCGCGCTGGCCGTTAACCGACTGGTTGCCGGAATTAAGTCCCCGGTCGACCGCGCGGTCGCTGATGCCTGGACTGCCGGTGTCAGTCGAGGTATAGGGTGACACTCCCGGCTGCAGCGCCAGCAAGTCGGTATAAGCGCGGCCATTCAACGGCACGGCGGTGATCGTCTTGGCGGTGATGACCTGCCCCATCTGCGTGCTTTCGGTCTCAACGTGCTCGGCTTCGCTTTCGACTGTCACCTTGTCGATGATCTGCCCGACCTGCAAAGTAAAATCGGCGCGCAAAGCCGAGTTCGCGTCGATCGCCAGTGCGGTGCGGCTCTCAGTCTTGAACCCGGATTGCTGCACGTCCACCGTGTAAGTGCCGACCTGCAGAGCGGGGAAATTATAGAAACCCTTGGAATCTGGGTTGAAGTCTATTCACGCGGTCTGGCTGTTGGTCGCGGTCACAGTTGCGCCGCTGACTACGGCTCCGCTGGAATCAGTCACCACGCCGGAAATGCTTCTGTTAATGCTGGCGCACAAGCACATCGAACCAACTAGATTAGCGCTAAAAGCATGGAGAAAAAATCTTAGCCCTGCATGATCCCTCATCAATAAGCTTTCGGCAACCGAAAAAATTTGCCGCCATTGATTTGACAAAACACCCAAGCGTACTACGATGGAAGCCTGCATTAAAACGTGTTAATACTGGATGAGAGCAGAATCTACTGTCAAGTATGAAATTCGCTTTTCAAGTTGCACGCAGGTCTACCTGGGTTCGCGCAAGGGAAACGCGCAGGCTGGTGTCGCATTCGGAGGCTTGGTCCAAATACGTGAGACGATCGACGTCTCATGCGGTGCTTGTGCTCTCCTGTTTGCATGTTGTGCGCAGTCACAGGAGAACCGCTCAGTGCAGAGCGATATTAATGCCCGGACTCGGCAGATGCTGGCGCCGATGTCTGACAATTGGCTCTCGTACAACGGCGACTACTCCGGCCGGCGCTATAGTCCTTTGTCGCAGATCAATGTGAAAAACGCCAACCAATTGCAGGCTGAGTGGGTGTTTCATGCACGCAATTCCGATCATCTGGAAGTCACGCCAGTGGTGGTGAATGGGATTATGTTCGTGACTTCAGCCAACGATACATTTGCACTCGACGCGCAGACTGGCCGCACGTTTTGGCACAACACGCGCCCGAACTCCGAGGGGCTGATCGATGATGCTTCGAGACACATAAGTCGCGGCGTAGGTATTTGGCACGACCGCGTATATCGCATGACCGACAACGCGCACTTGCTTTGCCTGGATGCGCGTTCGGGAAATTTGATCTGGGATGTTGCGTATGCGGACTGGAACAGCAACTACGGAGCGACCAGCGCTCCCTTGGTGGTGAAAGACAAAATCATCGTCGGGACTTCAGGAGGCGATGACGGAGTGCGCGGGTTCGTCGCGGCGTATGACGCCGAGAGCGGCAAGCTGGCGTGGCGATTCTGGACGATTCCGGCTCCCGGCGAGCGTGGTTCCGAGAGCTGGCCCGGCGATCTGTATTTGCATGGCGGCGGCACCACCTGGATGCCGGGAACTTATGATCCCGAGCTGAATACTTTGTATTGGGGAACCAGCAATCCTGCGCCGGATTTCGAAGGCAGCGTGCGTCCGGGAGATGATTTGTACACCGATTGCGTGCTGGCGCTCGATCCGGACACGGGCAAGCTGAAATGGTATTTCCAATTTACGCCGCATGATCTTTTCGATTACGACGCCACCGAAACGCCGGTGCTGATCGATGCAACTTACAAAGGCCAATCGCGAAGACTGTTGCTCGAAGCCAATCGCAATGGTTTTATTTACACGCTTGATCGGAGCACCGGCGAATTTCTGTCTGCGACCCGTTTGTCGACAAACTGAATTGGGCGACCGGGAATTGACGACAAAGGCCGGCCCATTCGCACAGAAGTTAAGCCGACGCCTGAAGGGACGAAAGTATGTCCCGGATATGCCGGAGCCACGAACTGGTTCGCGCCTTCCTATAACGAATCAACTCACATGCTTTATTTCATGGCGCTTGAGAACTGCCAAAATTATTTTTCCGCGCCAGAGCCACAGAAATTCACGCCGGGAAAAGAGTTTTACTCCACCGGCGTAAAACATATTCCCGGCGAGAATTCGCAAAAAATATTGCTGGCGTTCGATCTTGGCAACGGGACGTTCGCCTGGAAGTATCCTCAAGTTGGCGGCGCGCACTCGACGGGTGGAACCATGACCACCGCCGGCGGATTGCTTTTCTTCGGTGATGACGCGCAATCGTTGGAGGCGGTTGATGCCCGCGACGGCAAGCCGTTGTGGCATTTCAATACCGGCCAGGACATGAGCGCCTCGCCCATGAGTTACGCAGTTGGCGGAAAGCAGTACGTGGCGATCGCCGTCGGCAGCGACATTTTTTCTTTTGCATTACCGCAGTAAGAATTAAAGGCAATTCATCTCAAGTGAGGAAGGAGTTTTATGATTTCAGATACTTTCACCCGCAGAAATTTCGCTATCCGTTTGGCCCCGGTATTTTCAGCACTCGGGTTAGCCGCAATGCTTCCCAAGGACTCAGCCGCCAAAGCGTCGAAACACGAAGACATGGGTGTCAAGAAATTGAATGAGGAAGGGAAGCCCAACGAGAGCAACTCCTTCATCATGCCAATCGTTATCCACCACGGAGACGGCCTACATTGCGGGAGTTGGCGCACATGACAGCGGCCCGGCGGAATCATGGGAGATCGGAGCCCACACGACCAAAGTGATGGACAACATCAAAAAACTGGTCGAAGCCGCGGGCTCAACCATGGACGACGTGCTTCAACTCAGCGTGTTTCTCACGAAAATCGATCACTACGATGGCATGAATAAAGTTTTCAAAACTTACTTCCCGCATGGCGGTCCGGCGCGCACCACGGTCGCAGTCGCAGCGCTTCCGGGAAACTCGCTGGTGGAGATTAATTGCATTGCTGCTGTAACGAAAAAATAAATTCGGGAGATCAAAATGAATCTGAATTCGAGCCGTCGCGGCTTTCTGGGAACTCTGGGGGCCGTGGCGGCAGCGCTTGCCGCGCCACGGAAGCTTTTTGCCGCTAAACCGTCCGCCGCACAAACCGCCCCTGCCATCACCGGCCTCGGTCAGTCTGGAAATCCTTACCAGGAGTTGGGCGTCACCACTGTCATTAATGGCGAAGGCACGATGACTACGCTCGGCGGCTCGCTGATTCGCCCGGAGGTCGAAGCCGTGATGGCGCAGGCCGCGCGACACTTCGTGAGCATTACTGAATTGGAAGTCGCTGCCGGCAAGCGCATCTCACAAATGCTCAAGTTGCCGCAAGGCTACAGCGCTCTGGTCACTTCCGGCGCCGCTGGCGCGATACAGTCGGGACTCGCCGGCATTCTCACCGGCGACAACGAGAGTCTCATCAAGCAATTGCCCGATCTGACCGGAATGAAGTCTGAAGTAATCATTCAGAAAGCCCACCGCAATCCGTTCGATCATCAATTGCGGGCAACCGGAATCAAACTCATCGAAGTGGAAACCCACGAGCAGCTGCGCCGGGCGGTCAGTGATCGCACGGCCATGATGCACTTTACCAACTTTGCCAATGCCGCTGGACAAATCAAAGTCGACGAATGGCCGAAGCTGGCTAAGCAGTTCAACGTTCCCTGCATGAATGATGCCGCGGCTGACACCCCGCCGGTTTCGCATCTGTGGGATTACGCAAACATGGGTTTTGACCTGATCACTTTCAGCGGCGGTAAGGCTATGCGCGGTCCGCAATGCGCCGGAATGCTGATCGGGCGCGAAGAGCTGGTGCATTATGCGCTGCTCAATAACAGCCCGAATGAGGATACGCTGGGTCGCGGGCAGAAGGTCGGCAAAGAAGAAATCGTCGGCATGGTGAAAGCGCTGGAGATTTATTTAAGCGAAGATCACGACGCACTGGCCCGCGAGTGGCAGCAGCGCTTGGAAAATATCTCTGCCCAAATCACGAAAATTCCCGGTGTCAGTACTTCGTTTTTTGTACCCGACATCGCCAATCACGTTCCGCATATGCAGATTACGTGGGACCAGCGAATCCCGCTGACACCCAAACAGGTTTCGCAGATTGTTGCGCAGTGGACAACCATCGGTCGTTATAGGCGGAGGCGAAGAACGGCCGGGGATGGTTATGAATTCGTTCATGTTGCAGCCCGGCGAAGACCAGATCATTGCCGAGCAATTGGTCAAAGTGCTGCGCTCGCACCCGGCATAACAGAGCTAGTCAGGCGAGATTTTCCCGCGCACGACGCGTCAGGGACGCGGCCGGCAAATTGTATCGCGTTTTCTTGTCCGCAGAGATCGTGGAACGCGCGGGTGGGTTGTCGGGATCGGCGTGGCCGCGCTTTCTGTCCGGATGCCATTGGTATTGCGCCTTGCCGAACGTGATTACGCTTACCGCGCCGGCGAAAGATTGCGGATTAGATTCGCCATCGTGGAACGAAATGCTTACCACATGCGCGTTGTCGTGGTCTTTGTTTATAAGCATGAGCGACCACTGACCGTCCGGGCGCTGCAGCGCGTAAGCTGTGACCAGAACATTTCCCTCTGAATCTTTTATATCGCTGGCGGCCAGGAATTGCCGGTGCTCGGCTTCGCCTGGCTGCACCCACTCCTGGGTGAGCATCTGCGCCGCAAAAAATTGCGAAGTGCGCTGCTTGATCTGGTAATGATCGTCCACCATAAACATGTGATAAGTTCCCCAACTGTTGGCGCAAGCCGGATGCGGTGGCGAATAAGGCAGGTCGTGATAGTAGTGCGTGGATTCGCCACCCGCGCTGAGAAAACCGCCGAAGGAATCAGCCAGCCATAACGCGCCGAAAATATCGACCGCTGCCTCGCCGCCATGATCGTTGGTCTCGGTATCGAGCAACGGAATCCCCGCCGGCAAACCGTCGTCGCGCCAGACCTTCATGATGTGCGTGATCAGTTCCGGTTCCTGGTACAGATTTTTCCAGGGCGTCTCGCATCCGTCATAGGGATAATGCTCGAATGACATGAACGCGAGATCCTGAATTCGATTGTGCGCCTTCAAATAATCGAGAAATCGGCCCAGCCACGAAGTTCGGCCTTGCGCATCCGGCCATGACTTTAATGTCTTCGGTCACGCCTTCGAAAACCGGGCCGCCAAGTTTGAAGCTGGGATCGACGCGATGCAGCGCGGTGGCAAATTGCAAATAAAGCGCGGCGTAGTCTTCGGGCTGCATGTACTGACCGTCCGGCTCTTCGCCCATCTCAATTTTTGAAACCGGATAGCCGCGTTTTTTGATGTAAGACATTTGCGCGGCGCCGTCTTCCGGCGTGCTGTAGAGCATCGCGATGGGAATGATCGCCGGCAGACCGCGCGTGATTCCGCTGCGAAAGAAAAGGTCAAAGCCGGGCTGGTCGCCGGATTCCATGCGATCAGGCGCAACGTAGAGATCCGAAGGCGCGTGCCACGGGATCGACCGACGAGCAATAGGTCAGCGTCTGTTTCTGATCTGGCAGAGTGGTGCAGCATATCTGAAAACTGGCCATCATTCGACAAGGTGCCCAGATACAATTCGCGGATAGCATAGCCAACGCAATTTCGAGGATCGCCGGAACCGTGAGTGTCGCAAGTATTGGACGATTGGGTCATGAGAACGCGTAACGATATTTCGCTGCTGACGCCGGCGGGATCGAGATGCAACGTTTCCGTTCCGCCCTTGCCGTCGGATTTTTCTCCTGACGCGAAAGTTTTCCAGGCGCCTTTATCCTGTTCGTCCATGGCGTCGCCGTCGCCAACCCAGTACTGCACCTGATAAACGCGTGCATAAGGTTCGGCCCAGGCGATGCGAATTGCGTTAACTGGTTCGGGCTTTTCAAGGTTGATCACCACCCACTGCGGATGAAGAGAATCATCTTCGCCGGTAAACTTGCTGGTGAGATACGGATTGCTCTTCCAATAGCGTATTGACATCGCCATCGTCCAGTCGCGAGAAGCCGTCGAATTCGCTACCGCCATTGCGGGTGAATCCACGATGGGGCAGGGAATAGCCGTAGGAATGGCGGATCATCTCGCGCGTGGGCGTTGCGTCGCCGACGAAGTAGCCTTTGCCGGCAGGGTCGCTCCATTTGCCTTTCGGATTCCAGTGCCACGCCTGCACGAACAAATCCGTATTCTGGCGGTAGCTGATCACTCCCCATCCGGCTTTTTGAATTTGCGCGATCTGATCGGGGCGAAAGAAAACGTCAGTGGCGTTGCTGGGAATGCGGTCGACCGTCGAACCCAGCGCGTAGAGCGGGCGGAAAGTATTCACTACGTGCGACGGAGTGATATCCACCTGAACGGTTTGCGCGAACGCCGACACAGCACACAGAACAGCAGCAAGCCGCTAACCAAGCGCGGAAGAAGCTTTCGCATTTGCCATCGGCCAATTAAATCGTTTTATATCGGCGAAATCCATCTTTATTTTTATCTGCCGAGATGGTTTTGGCTTCTGTATAATGAGCGCCTCTGATGCAGTGAAAGTTTTTAGCCGACCGAGAATCGTTCTGCATGCTGCTAAAAGTTTTTCCTGATAAAAGTTCACTGAGCCACGCCGCAGCGGAACAAGCAGCAACCGCAATTCGAACCGCCATCGCCAAGCAGTGGCATCGCTCGTATCGTCGCCGCCACCGCGGCATCGCAGATCGAATTTCTCGATGCGCTGACCAAAGCGCCGGAATCGATTGGTCCAAAGTCGAAGCCTTCCATCTCGATGAATACATCGGCTTGCCGGTCACGCATCCAGGAAGTTTTCGGAAGATGTTGCTGGAGCAGTTGATCCAGAAGACCGGAATTTCCAACTATCACCTGCTCGATGGCGACGCCAAGCGACCCCGCCGTCGGTTGCGCGGCGCGTGGGTAAAGAACTGGCTTCGGCGCCGGTGGATATTGCATTTCTCGGTATCGGCGAGAACGGTCACGTTGCGTTCAACGATCCGCCCGCGGATTTTGAAGTCGAAGATCCTTACATTATTGTTGACCTCGATGAAGCTTGCCGTCAGCAGCAGGTTGGCGAAGCCTGGTTTGCGAACATCTCGCAAGTGCCGAAGCGAGCGCTTTCGATGTCCGTACGGCAAGTCTTGAAGGCCAAAGAAATCCTCGCAGTCGTGCCTGACCAGCGAAAGGCGCAGGCAATCAAGGCATGCTTTGCCGGCGAGATCAGCCCCATGGCTCCAGCTTCAATCTTGCGGACGCATCCGAACGCGACAGTGTATCTGGACAAAAATTCTGCGTCGATGCTCCCCGCCGATTTGCGAGAACTTGGCGAACACGAATTATCGTCGCCAGCCAGTCACGGAAATTCAGCCCGAACGGGAGGATCGGAATGATGAATAAAACTCTTAATGATTGCATGTTCCTGATTTGCAGCTTTATGCCGCGGTGCAATAATGTCTTCGCGCAGTCCGCAAATGACTCATCCGCGCCGCAAATCGGAACCGTCCGCGTCGACGCCAATCCTGACCACGTAATCAATTCTTTCGATCCCGACAGCGCGCTTGGCAGTTCGATCGATGTGTTGTCTCGTTACGACATCAATAAAGTTTTCACTCCGCACATCATTCAGGAATCGCTCTCCGCCGGCTGGGGGCCGCTCACTTATCGCAATAACACTGAGCTGCGCATGGCGGCGTGGCACTGGAACCCGAACGGCGCCTGGAGCGACGCCGCGCACCGCAGCGGATATTTCACCGGCAGCACTGAATTGAAAGAGCCCATCCGATCCATTCTGGCTTATGCCTTGCCCCATCGAGGTTTTGCAAGCAGCGGCGATCGGCCGATGGAAGGGCCGGATCTGAGTTATTGGAAGAGCAATCCGTATCTCACCAGCAAGTTCACCGGCGAGAGCGATGCGACTGCACCCGCAGTGGGTGGTAGTCGATCTGCAAGCGGAGAAGCCGGTGAGCGCGGTGCGCATTCAGTGGGCGAATCCTTACGCCACCAAATACCAGGTTGAATACTGGGCAGGCACCGAGGCGCTCAATTTCGATGCCGGGCCAAAAGGTGAGTGGAAAGTTTTCTCAGCCGGGACCTTTAACAACGCGAAGGGCGGCACGGTCACGCTGAAGTTGAACAATGCTCCGGTTTCCACGCGATATCTGCGCGTGCTGATGACGGAATCTTCCAATACTTGCGACGAGCACGGGCCGGAAGATATTCGCAACTGTGTGGGCTATGCGATTCAGGAAATCCACGCCGGAACTGTCGATGGCGGCGGGCGGTTCGTCGAGGTGTCAAAAGCTCCGGCTGAGAAACTGACCACCTATTGCGTTTCATCCATTGATCCCTGGCATTCTGCCGAGGATGTGAACGACAGCGGCGGCTTACCAGCACGTCGGATTCGATCTTCTTTTCTCCAGCGGACTGACTAATAATTTGCCCGCGATGCTTCCGGTCACTATGCTTTATGGCACGCCGGAAGATGCGGCCGCCGAGATTGCATATATCGAAAAGCGCGGTTACAACCTCGGCTACGTCGAGATGGGCGAAGAACCCGATGGCAAGCACGCCATGCCCGAGGATTATGGCGCCCTTTATATCCAATGGGCGGCGGCGATTCATAAAGTCGATCCGAAGCTTAAGCTTGGCGGACCGGTATTCGAGGGAGTCAACGAAGACATTACTCTTTGGCCGGATGCGGCCGGAAGAATCTCATGGATGGGGCGCTTCGTCGATTATCTCAAGTCGCACGGCAGGCTTTCTGACCTGGCATTCGTTTCCTTCGAGCACTATCCATTCGAGCCGTGCGAAATTACCTGGAAGACGTTGTACACCGAGCCGCAGCTGATGAAACATATTCTTCAGGTTTGGCGTGATGACGGCGTGCCGAAAAATGTGCCGTTAATGGTGACGGAAAACCATCTCGCCGCGCAGCTGACCGGACCCATGACGACAATTTTCGCGGCGTTATGGCTGGCTGATAATGTCGGATCGTTTTTCGAAGGTGGCGGCGCGGCTTTTTACCACTCCCCCATTCAGCCCCAGGACATTCACAATACCTGCGAAGGCTGGGCATCATGGTCGAACTTTGTTGCCGACGAAAATTACCATATTCGCGGTTACACATCCCCATACTTCGCCGCCCACATGATCAACCGGGAATGGGTGCAGCACCGCTCCGGCATACATCGCATGTTTCCTTCGTCAGCCGATATCAAAGATAGTGACGGCAATGCGCTGGTGACGTCCTATGCGGTGCGTCGCCCCGACGGCAACTGGTCGTTGATGTTGGTCAATCGCGACCAGAATAATCCGCACACTATTCGAGTCGATTCGGCGAAGGCGAACGAGGGCTATCATTCGATGGCGAGGTGAGAGTGGCGACTTTCGGCAGCGAGCAGTATGTCTGGATCAATGATGGCCCGAACAGCCATGCTGACCCCGATGGGCCAATCGTGGCCGCACACAGTCAGTGCGAATTCACAAAGCACATTCATATTGCCTAAAGCTTCGGTAACGGTGCTGCGGGGAAAAGTGCCCGCGCTCAACTAACATGTTTGGTGATTCAAGGGAGCAGCGTTGATGAACAAAGTCATAAGAGCTTATTCAATTCTGGCGTCACTGTTAATCGCGTTTGGCATTCCCCTCTATGCGCAAAACGCCCCGCAGCGCGAAATTGCCCTGACCTTTGATGATCTTCCGGCTGCCGGCGCTAATAACATGACCGGCGCTGAAATTGTTGAGATGACGACCAAGCTGCTGGGAACCTTGCGCGATCAAAAAGTTCCGGCGGTTGGCTTTGTAAATGAGCGCAAGCTGTACAAGTTTGGCGAAGTCGATGACCGCATCAAGGCGCTCAGCATGTGGCCGGAATACGGATTTGAACTGGGCAATCACACTTTCAGTCATGCCTCTCTGAATCGCGTCGGACTAAAAGAATGGGAAGAGGAAATTGTTCGCGGCGAAACCGTCACCCGAATGCTGCTGGCGCAACACAATATGCAATTGCGCTACTTCCGTCATCCTTATCTCGATACCGGGCGCGATCTCGAAACCCGCCGCCAGGCGGAGGCTTTTTTGGTGGCGCGCGGATATCGCATTGCGCCCGTAACCATGGATGCATGGGACTGGATGTATGCCGGAGTTTACGAAGACGCTCGGCGGCGCGGAGATACCGCGCTCGAGCAGAAACTGGTCGATTCGTATCACGAATACACCAACCAGGTATTTGATTATTACGAGAAATTCTCCAAGGATTTAATCGGATACGAACCCAAGCAAATCCTGCTGCTGCATGGGAACTGGCTGGAGGCGGACCACGTCGCGGAATTGTTGGACCTGCTTCGAAAACGCGGCTACAAATTTATTACCCTGCAGGATGCGCTCAGCGATTCCGCTTACAGTCTGCCCGATGACTATGTGGGCGAAGAAGGCACCAGTTGGATCGATCACTGGGCCATCACCCGCGGCCATCCTCCGCAAAACACTCCGGTCTTTCCGCAATGGGTGATCGATCTATCCAACGCGCTGCCGCACCACCCGACGCAACCGTAAACTTTGCTAAGGATCGAGTGGCGAGTGAAGGGAGACACGATGAAAAAATTGATGCATGCTATGCGACGATCCAGGCTGGTTGCCGTCACTGCGATCCTGTCGACACTTACGCTGGCCGCGATCACATTCATCGCGATTACACCTGCTTTTTCGCGCCCGGCAGAAGCGAGTTCAGACGCCAGCCTGCTGGATGGTTACCGCCATGTTGAAGTCGCGTCAGTTTCTGATGCGATGGAAAAGATCACCGGCCAGCGAATGTATCTTTCACACCGCATGCGTCCGATTTTCACCTCCAAGTTTGCCGGCTTCGCTCTCACCGTGAAACTGAAAAAGGAAGAGAATCATGACCCGCATGCGCTCGATGGAATGCTTGCCGCAATCGATCAGGGCGGCCCGAATTCCGTGTACCTGATGGTGATCGAAGACGGCGCTGACATTGCCGGAATGGGCGGACTGATGGGGACGGCGATGCAGGCCCGGGATTTTTCCGGCGCGGTAATCGATGGCGGTGTGCGCGATACCGCTTATCTAAAAAAAATTGGCTTTCCGGTTTTCGCTACCGGCACTGTGCCTTCCACATCGGTCGGGCATTATCGTTTTGATGGCGCGAATATTCCCGTGACCTGCGACGGAGTGCTCGTGAATCCGGGCGATATCGTGGTCGCCGATTCTGACGGGGTCACGATCGTTCCCCGCGCCAGAGCCGCCGAGGTACTCGCCACCGCTGAGGATATGGACTTTAAAGAGCATTCGATGTATGCCTATATCGAAAAACTAAAATCGATCGAAGAAGCAGTAAAGAAATTCGGACGTCTGTAAAGATTTGTGTTTCACCCTCCATCCCGGTGTTTCGTCCAAAAATCCGGTGTAGACTTTCTTTAGAGAGCAAGTGAGCGATCGATTTTATTCCGCTGTGATGGGACGCCATTGAGAGATGGTCCACTGTCTAAATGTTGTCGAACACTGATGCCGCCTGGACTGGCCGAACAGCCAAAGCGATCTTACTGATCCGCATCCTCGTGGGTTGGGTATTCCTTTCTGAAGGGATTCAGAAATTTCTTTTTCCGGCCGCGCTTGGTGCGGGGCGATTTGCGAAAATTGGCATTCCTGAGCCGCAGGTCATGGCCCCGTTTGTGGGCGTGGTCGAAATTGTTTGCGGCATTTTGCTGATAGTTGGTCTATTCACGCGGCTCGCCAGCGTTCCGCTGCTCATCGACATTTGTGTGGCCTTGTATTCCACCAAGATCGTTATATTTGCGAAAAACGGACTTTGGAGTACTTTGCACGAAGCCCGCACCGACGTGAGCATGATGTTGGGGTTGGTATTCTTGCTGCTGGTAGGTGGTGGAACCTGGTCGTTGGACGAACTTATGTGACGACCAAGCGTGAAGGCGCGAGGCCACGCCGAACGCAGTAAGCGAAGGGCAATGAAGAACCGAATTGAAGAGCTGGATGCCCTGCGCGGCGTGATGTTGGTCTGGATGACCTGCACCCATCTTCCTACTATCCTGAGCACATATTTGAACCAGCCGGTCGGCTATTTCGCCGCCACCGAAGGTTTCATTTTTCTTTCGGCTCTGTTCACCGGCCGCATCTGCTTTCGGGTCCTCCAGCGCGAAGGCAAGCGTGGAATGTGCCGCAATCTTTGGGTACGGGCTGGACGTTTGTATATTTACCAGCTTCTACTGCTGGCCTGCGCTTTCGTCATCGAAGCTCCCATAGCAGCGCGAGGCAATCGGCCGGCAGTACACAATCTGCTTAATTATTTTTTTACCGTGGGACGCCCGCGAGCTTTCATTGATGCGGCATTAATGTTTTACCGGCCGCCTCTACTCGACATTCTTCCCATCTACATCATCTTTCTGGCGCTCACCCCGTTTGCCGTTTTGCTGGGCGTACGCTTCGGCTGGAAATATGCGGTGGCCGGCTGGTTTCATGCTCTGGCTTTTCGCGCAGTTTGGTCTGAAGGCAATGGTTTACAACTGGCTGACTCATGCTTTCGGATTGCGGGTGCCATTGAATGAGATGGGCGCATTTGATCTATGGGCATGGCAACTGTGGTGGCTGATGGGCCTATGGCTGGGGGTGCACTGGGCGGAAAGTGATTTAGATCTAGATCGCTTGGCAAAGAAATCGCAGGTACTGGTTCCTGCGATGGTGATCGCATTTTGTTTCCTGACCCTGCGTTACGTGCAGATTGCGACCGACCTGGATTTCGGTAAATATGCGCCGCTCTTCGATAAGTGGGATTTCGGAGTTGCGCGAATGGTAGATTTTTCGGCAGTCGCGGCCATCTCAATCCACTTTCGATCGATCTTAAAGCCATTAGCGATTCGTCCGCTGGTCATGTTAGGGCAGGCTTCGCTTCCGGTCTTCTGTGTTCATCTTCTATGCGTGTTTTTTGCGCTTACCATTATGGGCAATAAGGCCATGATGACGGGCTGGGCAGCAGCGGTGGTGGTGGTGATCAGCTTCTCCGCTCTTTTGCTTACCGCCGTGATCGCCAACCGGCGCGCGACCAAGATGCGGTCCAGCAGTGCTGCTCGGTTTAATGTTCCGCCGGCCAAGCAGCTAGACTAACTTCCGCGCGGGCCAAAGGGAAGCAAAAAAAAGGCCATCCGATTTCGGATGGCCTTTTGTTGTTTCCAATGCAATTCTGCGCCGACTATTGCATGGTGAACTTGAGTTTGTCGAGGTAAACCGCGTACGGCGTTTTGTAACGGTTGCCATCGAGCTGATAATTGATGGTGATTCCGTGCCAGGAAGTTGAAGTCGGAGAATACATGCGATTCAGGGTCGCGGTCTTTCCGTTCAGCGTGATGGATTTGAACAGAAAGTGGTTACCCGATGTGCGCTGACCTGAATGATCAAATGGTTCCACGCGCCGCTAATCGGGTTGCAAGCCACGCCGGTCGGCGACCATTTGTGGTTCACGTTGTCGTAGATGTCCCATTCATGGCCACCCGCTACCCGGCATTCGTGTCCCCATATGAAAGACTTTCCGCCGGTGAACTGGTTGATGTCGAACTCCAGCGCCTGCGCAACACTTGCCTTTGCAATCCAGAAATAGACGTCGTATGTAAACGTGTGCATCGAAGCACTTAAGGTGTGGTTGGTATCGGGCAAGCCAACGGATGAAAAAGATCCGACCAGATGGTTATTCCAGAGCACGTCACCCCATTGCGTCGATCCAGCACCGTAATAGGACTTGGTTGAGATGCCATCCATCGACGGAGAACTCACCTTGGGAGTCCATGACCATTTCAGCCGGGAACCTGTGGAACTGCAGCTGGAACAAATGCCCCAGCTCGGTGGCAGCAGGGCATATCCCGACCAACCCTTCTTGGATTGCAAATCGGAAAAAGTTTTCGAGGCAGCAAACGATGGAAGCGAAAGCGACAGGCAGAGGCACACGATCGCTAGGAATTTCCCAAATCTCATTAAATATCTCCAGCTTGTTTTATTTATGCCGCTTGATTAGTTCGCGAGTTGTGTCGATGCTACGAAAGCATCAACTCACGATAAAGAGAAAACCTTAGGAACTTACAGTCAGTAGTGCATCTTCTTCTAGAGTGAATACCTTATTCCCATGACATTGTTGGCTGAGTCAGCTCACATTTTGATCGTAATTTGTGAGCACGAACGCTGCCCAGCATCTCTCTATTTGGGAACTGCGCATCCAAGCATCTGTTTCGTGAATCCTGCAGTCCCGTGGGGGGCGATTTCAGTATGTCCGTCGAGGGCTCTAAAGAACCTGATCCGGCGTTGATTCTCGATTCCCGCTCCACCGAATACTGATGGTCCTGTCCCTGCAAGATATTTGACCGCATCAGTCCAGAACTTTCACGAACTCTGTTGACCGATACACGTCCCTTTTGCGGATTTTGTGGGGCGTTGTTTTTTGCGTGGCTGTTTATGGGATGATTTGCTGATTTCATGGATCCGCAAAAAACAAGCTCAATCTGACGCGAGAATTGTCTCGGAGACCAACTGGACTTATCATTTTCACGTAATGGGTTGGTGGCGTTCATCCCTGGGCGCGGCGTCCTGCACTGCGGTCGCCGGTTGTCTGATTCCTGTCTTCTCAAGAACTTCTCTCAGCACAGTCGCTCCTCTGCTGTTTTTGTTGGTCATTCTTTATGTGGCCCTGCGATTTGGACATGTAGCGGGTATAGTCGGAACGATTTGCGCCGCTCTGGTGTTTGAAATATTTCTTTTTCAGCCGACATTAAGTCTGGCAATCGACAACCCCGTCGCCAGAAATCATCTGATCTCAATGGTGATTCTAGGGGTCTGCGCGTCGGAGTTATTAGGACGCCGCAAGCGATCAGTAGAATTCAAGCCGTGGTGACAGCAAGAACAAAAAATTAAGATATGGAGCCGACGAGCGGACTTGAACCGCTGACCTGCCGATTACGAATC